>NZ_CAXBBV010000009.1:0-209523 GCF_963973945.1 uncultured Roseivirga sp. | reverse complement strand
ATACCTATTATTCATTCTTACACTTATTTGTGTAAACCTATTTCAGGACAAGACAATTACTGTTCTACTAATACCAAAGCCCAATCCTCCCAACCTCCTTCTCCAAGGAGGAGTGTTTGTGCTAACATTCATGCTGTATAACCTTTAGGTATTCCATCTGGTGGGAAATGGCTTTAATAGATGGGAACGATTCCAAAACACAACTCACATCATAAATAATACCTTCTTACTTCCCTATATTTCTTCTAAATTCGAACCTTAAGAATTTAGAACAGGAATGAGCAAAATAGCAATGGTTACCGGAGCCACTTCTGGTATTGGTTGGGCTACTGCCGAAGCACTGGCCAAGGAAGGTTATCAATTGATTGTCTGTGGAAGACGAAAGGAACGACTGCAAGAATTGTCTGCGAAAGTGGGCGTAAAAACCTTAGAACTCATTTTTGATGTGAGCGATAGAGCTGCAGTAGCGCAAGCCCTTAATTCGCTTCCAGCGGAATGGAAACAGATTGATGTATTGATCAATAATGCTGGAAATGCACACGGTTTGGGTAAAATTCACGAAGGAAATATTGATGACTGGGATGCCATGATTGACATTAATGTGAAAGGTCTTTTATATGTCACCAAAGCCATTGTACCAAATATGGTAGAGCGAGGAGCAGGCCATGTGGTGAATATAGGGTCTATTGCAGGCAAAGAGGCTTACCCGGGTGGAAATGTGTATTGCGGTTCTAAACATGCGGTAGACGCTATTAATAACGGCATGCGAATGGACTTGAACGGAACAGGGGTAAAGGTTTCTCAGGTTTGCCCAGGTTTGGTGGAAACTGAATTTTCATTGGTACGCTTTAAAGGCGATGAAGACCGAGCAAAAACAACCTATCAAGGCTTTGAGGCACTTCAGGCAGAAGATATTGCTGACCTTATTCGCTTTATTGTCACCCGCCCAGCGCACGTAAATATTGCCGATACGCTCATTTTACCTGCCGCACAGGCTTCGCCTACTTTAGTGGCGAAAAACTAAGTTTTTATTTCTAAGAAAGAACAAGAAACACGATGTACGAAGAAGAGTTTAATGACGAAGTACCGCAAGAAGGTCTTCCCATTCCAGAAATATTTAGAAACTCCGATACCAAGGGTTATATCACACACTGTATTCAGTGCGATTACGAATTACTTAAAGGCGATCGCTCTTATATGATTGAAAAGGTATTTAAAAGGTACCCAAACCTTGATTCCACCCAAGTGCTTTTTGAATACGGCATGTGCAGTGTATGCTATGAGAAAATGAAGGATAGTCTTTCTGTGGAAAGCATGCAGAACCTTTCTAATTACATGATGACCAAAATGGATTTTTCGGCCATGCAGCAACGCATTGAAGAAAATCCAGAAGATCCTGAGAAGTGGATGTCGCATTGCATGATTCACGGCACGCCCAAAGAAGAAATGACCGAATTTCAAGTAGCGGCTTCCTTTAAAGGCGACCGTTTGATGACGAATTTTATGCCTCCTTATATGATTGGAGGCTTGGCTTTAGAAGAGTTAAATGGTTTGCTTTCAAAAGAAACCAAAGAAGACATGGACGGATTTATTGACCAGCATTTTGGTATTCCTCCTGAATTGAGAAAAGACTTTATTCTGATATGAAAAAACTACTTTTAATCTGCCTGCTTCCCTTTTTAATCTTTTCGTGTAACAGCAAAAATGAGTTTGAAGGTATTGAAAATGGTGTTTCCTTGGCCTTGGCCAAATCTAGAAAAGCCATTGTTTCTAATATCAATTATAAGCTTGAATTCCGGGTGCCAGAAGTCCTTACACAACCCATTCAGTCATTGGAAACTTTGAGCTTCAACCTAAGCGACAATTCCGAAGATTTGCTTTTAGATTTTAGAGAATCGGTTGAAAAGCTCAAAGGTATTATTGTCAATGATCAATCGGCTGAAATCAATTTCAACAATGAGCACATCATTATCAGTAGGGATTTATTGAGAAGAGGGAAGAACATTATCGAAATCAACTTTTTTGCAGGAGAAACCTCGCTCAACCGCAAGGAAGAGTTTATGTACACCTTGCTAGTTCCCGATAGAGCAAGAACCCTTTTTCCTTCATTTGATCAGCCCAACTTAAAGGCAACTTACGACCTTACTTTAGACTTACCTGAAAGTTGGAATGCCATAGCCAATGGCCCAGTGGCACTTTTAAGTGTGAAAGATGGCCGAAAGAACATTCAGTTCGAAAAGTCTGATTTGATCAGTACTTATTTATTTTCATTTGTAGCAGGCAAGTTCAAGTCAGAAACTCAAAATGTAGGAGGTATGGAAATGACCATGCTCCACAGGGAAACAGACAGCGCAAAAGTGGCTAGAAATCTCGATTTGATTTTCTACCTCCATGGTGCTTCAATTCAATGGTTACAAGAATATACGGGAATAGATTACCCTTTTAAGAAATTCGATTTTGCGCTAATTCCTAGTTTCCAATACGGAGGAATGGAGCATGTGGGCGCTATTCAGTACCAAGCTAACAGCCTTTTCTTGGATGAGGACCCATCGCAATCTCAGTTGTTGAGCAGAGCGAGTTTAATCGCACACGAAACCGCCCATATGTGGTTTGGCGATTTGGTGACCATGGACTGGTTCAATGATGTTTGGACCAAAGAGGTGTTTGCCAATTTTATGGCTGCTAAAATGGTCAACCCAAGTTTCCCTGAAATCGATCATGAGTTGAATTTCTTGGTGCGTCATTATCCGTCTGCTTATGGGGTAGATAGAACCGAAGGTGCCAACCCAATTCGACAAGAACTGAATAACTTGAATGAGGCTGGACAAATGTATGGTGCTATTATTTACAATAAAGCACCGATTATGATGCGTCAGCTAGAAATGCTGATTGGGGAACAATTATTCCAAGAAGGCATGCAGGAATACTTGAAAACCTATGCACATGCCAATGCCACTTGGCCCGATTTGATCAATATTTTGGACAAGAAAACGCCCGAAGACTTGAAAACTTGGAGTGAGGTTTGGGTCAATACATCAGGTCGTCCTGAGTTTCAGATGGAATTAGTGCGTCAGCAAGGAATGCTCAATGAGATGAAGTTAGGTCAACTAGATCCTTCTGGGAAAAACCGAGTTTGGCCTCAGGTATTTAGTGCTGCGGCATGGCTCGATCAAACTAAAGTATATAAGAAAATAGCCTCTAAAGAAGCGGTTTTAAATGTTGACTTGCCTATTCTGAGATTGGGCGATATTGTATTAAATGCCGATGGAAAAGGTTATGGCCTTTTTGAAGTGGATATCAACATGGTCACCCAACGGTATTCACGTATGACGGATGTAGAAAAGGGGAGCACCTTTGTAAACCTTTACGAGAATTTCCTCGATGGTAAAGTTCCTCGTGTTGGCTATGTAGAAATGGTAAAATGGGTGATTGATAAAGAGGAAAATGAATTGATTCTGAATTTGGTTTTAGGGCAACTCAACAATATTTACTGGTCGTATTTAACGGAAGATGAAAGGGCCAGCGTAGCACCAGATTTGGAACGCACTTTATACTTTCTAATGGAAACCAAATCAGAAAAGCCAAGTGTTAAGAAAATCTTCTTCAATGCCTTCCGAAACATTACCATTACTCAAAACAACATTGGACGTTTGTATGACATCTGGAATGGCTCTAAAGTGAAGGGCTTGAATTTATCTGAAAATGACATGGTTGGGCTGGCTTCGCAATTGGCCATCCGTTTACCAGAGAGGGCAGATGCGATATTGAAGCAGCAATTGGATTCCATTAAAAACCCTGATACCAAGCGCAGATTCGAATTTGTGATGCCTGCACTTTCCAATTCCCAACAAGTACGTGATGCATTCTTTGAGTCGCTGAAGGATGCGAAAAACCGCGAAACCGAGTCGTGGGTGCTTTCTGCTTTGGGTGCTTTACATCATCCATTGAGAAAAGAGTCTTCTGAAAAGTACATTCTGCCAAGTTTAGAATTGCTTAAAGAGATTCAGGAAACGGGCGACATCTTCTTCCCAACGCGTTGGACGGACCAAACTTTAGGCAATTACAATTCGGCTTCGGCAGTAAAAACGGTGCGTGATTTCTTAGAGGATAACCCTAATTATAATGCGCAATTGAAAATGAAGATTTTGCAAGCAGCAGACAATCTTTTCCGTTCAGAAAGAATTCTAGGAGGGAAGCAGAGTTTGCAGCAGAAGTGATATGTGAGTATTAGGTAGTGAGTACAGGGTATTGGGTTTAATTATAGTTCCTTCGCTTCACTCAGGATGAAAAATCTATAAAACAGTCTTCAGTTGAAAATTGATTAGAGAACTAAAATATAAACAAAAAAAGGCTACCCAATAACTGGATGGCCTTTTTCATGAGTAAGGATTTGTTTGGCTTACTTATAAATATCATTGATAATGCCTGCCAAGCGAACACCCGCTTGGGCAATTCTAAGTTCTAGGATATCGAAATACTTATAAGAGTACTCGTAACTCAACCTTCCGTTTTCAGGAATGTCATAAACCTTATCGCGGTAGCTCATAGACTCCATTGCCCAATTGCGAACCGTAGCCGCCTGCCATTCTTTAACCTGCGCTTTGGTAGGGTGATTTACCACATCTGCAAACTCGGTATAGCTGTATTGTTTTCCCTCAATCATACGGCTGTCCCAAACGCTGTGTAAGTTGGTGCTGCTGCCAAACCACTCCACTTTAGTGTCATTTCCGCCTCTGTCTTCTCCATTGCCTACGTGCATCGGTTGGTGGATATCGCCCACAAGGTGCACAAGGAATTTAAGGTTAGTCGCTTCCTGCTCAGGCGTAAGCCCACCCGCTTTCAACTCTCTAATTATTTTTTCTATGGCCCAAACTACATCACCACCTTCTTGCGTTGGAGCGGTCTCGTAAGTCATTCCATCAGGAATAGTGCAGTAATGCCAAGGGTTGGCATAGCTATAAGAACGGTCTGATTTGATATCGTCCATCCAAGTACTAACAACGGCCAGGGTTTCGTTGCCCAAAACTCGTTTTACCTGCTTCTGTGCCTTTTTTGTTAGCATACCATCAGCAATATGACCCACAGCACGGTGGCCAATTTGCCCCCAAAAAACGGTTTCGTCTTTAAGCGCATGGCTGCTGAAAATAAAAAGTGTGGCTAGTAATAATATCTTCTTCATAAAATGGGTATTCGTTTGCGCTACAAGATTATGAAAATTCATTGGCTTCTTCATTATTGAAGCATCAAGAGAACATTATTAAAATTTGAAATAGCCGAATTATCTAATAAATTCGACAATAATTACTTTTACGTCAGCAATGAGTTTCACCAGCTTTTCGTCAACGGAATGGCCGTTTTTTATGGGGAGACGGGTAGGTAAGTAGCAACCAAAAGTCAAAGGAAGAGATACCCAGAATACTCCTGAAAAGCTTCAGGAATAAAACTCCTTTAATGCCTTTATACCAACAGGAGCCAGCATAATGTTTAAAAAAGAGGAAATAGAACTCTTTAGATTTAAATACATTCGGTAAATTCCCTAATTTATGCTCAATTTAATTTAGTAAAGTTTAATGGAACATATACTCGATATTAAGAAACAAGAGGCACAACTCCACTCTTTTTTTGAAACAATACGTGACGGTAATACGATACTTTTTCTAGGAGCTGGGGCTTCTGTTGGTGAAAAAAGATATTTAAGTAAAGAAGTTATAGAGTACTATGAGGAGTACCTTGGTAGTACATATAACGAAGCAGATATAACTAGATTTTTGGATATTCTGTCTGCCGATCCTTCATTCAATAGAGGTCACTTTGATTCTGAGGTTGAGAAAATGTTAAGAAAATTATCAGTGACAGAAGGACATAAAATACTGGCTGGTATACCTTGGCGAGAAATTATAACAACCAACTATGACCTACTTGTCGAGCAAGCCTTCGATGATATTAAGCTTACACACAACCATGTCTTCGATTTGGTGCCAATTAGAAATCAGAAAGAATACAACTTTCGTGAGGACAATACACAAATTAAATATGTTAAGCTCAATGGATGTATTTCCGACAAAAGCAAGTATCCTTTATCCTTTTCCACAACGGATTTTCAACGACTTAATCAGTATTATAAATACATACTGAATGACCTTAAGAATGTCTCACCTAAAATAACATTTCTCTCAGCAGGCTACTCTTACAAAGATGAGTTTGGTCAAAAACTACTTTCAAAATTTGACTCCTATAATTTTCGTGAAAGAAGGTTGATTTATAATATCGATCCATTCCCAAATGAAAGAACTCTGCCTTATTACTCACAACAGCGGATTTGTATTATAAAATGTACGGCAGATGAATTTTTTAAAAAATACAATGAATGGGATGACCAGGGTTTAGAACGTATAGTTAAGGCAAATCGGATTTCCTTTACTACTAGCAAGAATAAATATATTCAACTTCCAAATAAATTAGCTGTAAAACTGAATAATGTTGTTAAACAGCTTAATTCAACCTCTCAAGATAGACGAATAAAAGATGAAGAGTTCTTTCGTGGAGAAGAACCTAATTATGATTTGATTCTTAGGAATGTAGATGTGGTTAAACGCAGCCTTGTTGATAAAGTAAGATCACAAATACAAGATGGTGTTATCGAAGATAAGAGTACGTTTATTCCTATATTTTTCTTGACAGGTGGCTTTGGGATAGGTAAAACTACATTTACTCTACGACTGATTCATGAATTCATTTCGGATTCTTCTCTGGATTGTATTGCATTTGAGATTAAGGATTTCCAGAAGGCGAAAGCTGATAACTTAATTGAGTTAATAAAATTTGTAAGCTCAAAGAATGTAATACTTTATTGTGATGAGGTGGAAATAGAGAGTTCTTATAAGGCACTGATTAGTTTAAGAAGAGAACTTAGTATTGAACAATTCAATGAGGTGAATCTATTCTTTTTGGTGCCAGTGAGGGAAAATATTCTTGCCAAATACAAAATTACGAGAGATGTAAGAAGTACACATGAAATAACTCTTACAGGAAGCTTGAGTGATCTTGAAATATCTGAGTTGCTTGAGAAACTAATGTCTGCCGGACTGATTCATTATAGAGATGAAAATGAGAAACAAGAATATATAAGGAAAATTAAATTTGAGTATGGTAGTGATTCGTTCATTTCACTCCTAGAAATCGTGACTCAAGGTAATCATGCAAATGATTTGATTCAGGCCTATAACGAATTGTCCAGTGATGCCCAGAAAGCATTTCTCAACACAGCTTTGTTGCATCGTTTTAAGTTGGGTATGCCCGTCAGTTGGTTGAAAAATTCAATTGCCAGCTCATGGGAGGACTTTACAGAGAAAGTCATTAAAGCTGAAGGGAAAGGTATTCTTATTCAGCATATTCAAAAAAGTAGAGGGCTAGAACCGGATATTGTTTTTAAAACTAAGCATCCAATTATTGCTGAGAGGCTTATTCAAATGCTTCTCAGTGATAAAGATTTGCAATTTAAGTATTATCTAAAAATATTTAGAACAGTATCAGTTGGGAAAACGAACTCCTTCTTAGTTTCAAACCTTCTCAAGTCTTTTATAAAAGAAGAATCCTTTTCACAGGCTAAAATTAATAAGCTTTTTGATGAAGCATATGGGAAACTATCTGAAGATCCACATTACTGTCTCAATTATGCTATCAATCTTCAATACAGAAATAATATAGATGAGCTCAAGAAAGCACTTAGTATAGTCGTATATGCTGAGTCATTACTCGACTATAGAAATCACAGATTTACTCATAGGAGAGGTGTAATAAACTTTGAGTTGGCGAAAATGTATTACAAAAAGGAAAATCATGGGCTAAATTTTACTCTATCATATTTAAATGAGGCCAAGGAACTTTTTAAACTTAAACAGCTACTAGATCCATTTTCACATTACAGCTATATTAATTATATCACTTTACTAATTTGGGAATTAGAGAACATTGAATATGAACTCGCCACAGAACTGAAAAAGAGGATTCAAATTGAAGAACTTTTTGATATAGCTCTAAGGACTGTGACAGACGAGATTTCACAAGTTTACTCTCTTCAAAACAAATATGCATTGCATTTAAGTCAGGTTTCCAATACCGATGATTATAAGCAATACATAGATGAGCTGTACGATAATCTTGAGGTGAGACCATATGCTTGCATTCTTTTATTTAATCATTTTGAAAAACAACTGGGTCGGCATAGTCAGGAATGCTATGATAAAATATATGAAATGAGATCATATATGGATAATAATGAAGTTGTTAAATTTTTATTTAAGTATTATGGCAGAGAGCTTTATAACTTGAATTCGAGAATGGACTTTTTTAGAATTGCCAAAGATTATCCTTCTTTAGAAGAAGAAATGCCTTTGAGTTTTTACTTTTTTCATTTCATTGCCGAATCCTACAATTATAACTTCAGTTATGGTCAAAATGCCTTAGACAGTATAAAGTCTAAATATCATGGCCTAAACCCAGAGTTTCATTATGTGTGGTCTGATACCAATAATGTTGAAGTTGTCTTTGAAGCAAAAATTGTTCAACGTAATGATGCCAAATATAAAGCGGTTAAAATCACCGATCTACAAAGAACCTTTAAATTAAAAAAAGGTAGTTACTCCAACTATAAAAAAAGTGAAGTGGTTTCGGTAAAACTACATTTTTATCTATATGGAATTAGAGCAGAAATAGTCAAAAAAGAAATTGATGATGAAGAATTTAGAGTTTATGATTAGGTTTTCTGGGCCTGTAACTCAATGAATATTAAAAGGTCGTCCGTTTCACATTAAATTCTTTAAACGTAACACCTTCTCTCAACTCATCTTCCTAACTCCAAACCGCCAATCCATTTATGATCACGGCAAAGGCGTGGGGCTTTAACCCCTAACCCTTTTCCTTCTCGCTAAAACCACCGCGCCAATAATCATCAAAAGGGCACCAATGCTGTAGCGCATAATCAAATAGGACATATTGCGCTGGATGACCACAAAGTCGGCAATGCCCGCGGCTTCAACTCACCATTCGTCTGCTAGGGTGGAAACCTTGATTGCCTTAGCGGTTATTGGTCAGACTGATGTAAGAGGACTACAAGAAACTAAGTAAATAAAACCGCTAGAGGTTCTATCTCTTATTTAGAACCTTTAAAGGTTATATTCTTTGTTTATAACGTAAGAAGGTTATAAATTCAACGCTATGAAGATAGTTACTGCTGTTATTACAGGTGATATTATTAGGTCTACAGATATAGAAGGTGATTATAGAGAGGTTTTACACCGAATTGCTAATGATATAAGAGATCAAATAGATCAACACTTCCTATTAGATGTTTATAGGGGAGATAGTTTTCAAGCCATTTCCAAAAAGCCTGAGCAAGGTTTATTGATGCTCCTTTTAATAAAAGCAGGGCTAAAGAGAGAGCAGACAGAAAAGAATAAGCAAACAATACAATGGGATGCCCGAATGTCTATGGGTATAGGTAAGCTGGCAAACTACCCTGAATACAATAACCTAAGTGAGTTAAGTGGAGAACCTTTTACTAGGTCGGGTAGGAGTTTAGACAGTATGAAAGAAAAGAATAAAGAGATAACGATTGTTACTGGTGAAGAGGAACAAGATAATGAGCTTAAAGCAATTTTACCCATGGTTGAAGCCATTGTTGCAAAATGGACAACCGCTCAAGCAAGTGCAGTTTACTTATTTCTTCTCTACAAAGATATTACGCAAAAAGAAATAGGAGACAGGCTAGGCAAAACGCAAGTGGCTGTAAGTAAGAGTTTAGATATAAGTAGAATAGATGCATTGATACCTTATATAGAGCGGTTTGAAACTCAGATACAATGGACACACCAGAAATAGAAATTCTCCTTAGGTTAATAATTGCACATCTTTTGGCCGATTTTGTCTTTCAAACCAACGGCATGGTCAAGGGCAAGAGGGAAAAAGGCCCAATGTCTTCTCAATTCAGGTGGCACCTTGTCATCGTAGCGATGTTGACTTATCTCCTTATAGCCGACTGGGCGAATTGGTGGGCACCAATTGCCATGGCAATTGCGCATGGTATTATCGATTGGATAAAAATCAGTATTAAGAAAGATAACATGTGGATTTATCTAGGCGATCAATTTGCTCACTTTATCAGCATTATCTTGCTATGGATGCTGTTAATACCAAAATCATTTGCAGAAATGATTGATCTAAATTCCTTTGAATTTCATTCAACGTTCCTCATAATCGCTATTGCATACATTATAGTAGCTCTTCCATCAGGTGTACTGATTGGCTACCTCACCAAATCATGGCAAGAGCAATTAAGCGATAAACAAAACCAAGAAAGCCTAAAAGATGCAGGCAAATGGATTGGCATAATAGAACGACTACTCATTTTAACCTTTATCATTTTCAACCAATGGGAACCTATAGGCTTTTTACTAGCTGCAAAATCAGTTTTCAGGTTTGGAGATTTAAAGAAAGGTAAAGAACAAAAGAAAACAGAGTACATATTAATCGGGACGCTGTTAAGCTTTACTCTCGCTATTTTTATTGGGTTGCTCGTTCAACTGATGATTAATTAGCCGCTTCTATTGATTTTACCATCTAACCCCTTTTCCTTCTCACTAAAATCACCGCGCCAATAATTATTAAAAGAGCGCCTATACTGAAGAGCATAATCAAATAGGACATATTACGCTGGATCACTACAAAGTCGGCAATGCCAGCGGCTTCAAATAACCATTCGTCTGCTAGGGTGGAAGCAATATTAGGACTGCCCATTTCCATAATGATAATGCCGTTTTTAGCCATTAAATCAATGCGAGCCGCAGTGTTTATTGTCGGTCTATTACTGTTGCCATCATGGCCAATCACATAAGAATCTTCAGCGTTTTGGCTATACAAATGAGGCCCCATGCCATACACGCCCAAATTACCAATAAAGGTTTCTGCTTGGGTCATTTGTGTGATGGTCTCAGACTTCAATACTGGGTTTGGGTTGATATTGGCCATTAAGAACTTGGTTAAATCTGCCGCAGAAGTATACAACGAGGCAGCAGCCAATGAAGCAAACTTGTAAGGAGCAGAAACAGCACCATCAGATTTATAAAGCGTGGCCAATTCAAGGTCAGGACGCACAGCTAAATCAAAGGTAGAGTTGTTCATGCCAAGAGGTTTAAAAACCGTCTCTGTCATGTAGTCTTGGAAAGACTGGCCTGATACTTCTTCAATCAGCAATTGTAATAGGGTATAGCCGCCTCCAGAATACATGTATTGTGTTCCGGGTGCTATGCCCACTTTGGTTACGCCATCTGAATAGCCAGCGTCAGCCGCCTTCGTAAGCGATTCTTCTAGGCTTTGCACTGTTTCATCGGGTCCAAAACCTTCATAGCCCAAATCGTCTACCAAACCAGCAGAGTGGGAGAGCAGCCTGCGCACAGTTACTTGGTTATTATCAAAGTCACTGGCGGGTAAATGCCAACGCGTTAAATAATCGTCCACTGGTTTGTCTAAATCCAATTGGCCATTTTGTACGAGCGCCATAATTCCCCAAGAGGTCACCCATTTACTGACCGATGCCATTTGAAAAACGGTGTTTTCATGCACTGGCTTATCCTCTGAATGGAAGAACTGCTCCGCTACTTTTCCATTCTCCACCAAAACCATAGACATATTACCAACAAACTCCTTGTCAATTTGTGCTTTGGTAGCTTCTATAAAAGTTTCAGGACTTTCGTCTTTAGAAAGGCTTTTTAAAATGAAACCATCGGAAATACCATAGATGATAAAAACAGCCCAAAGGATGATGGCAAGTAAGGTAAGGGCAATGTATTTGAAGGTTCTCATGCGTAGTGTTTTGGTTGGTTTTCGGTTGAGCTGGGAAGTTGCAGAAAACATCCCGACCGAACAACTAATTCAATAGTTAATTAAGATATGTTTGATTCTGCAAATACAAGTCACAGATCCGACTGGTTCAGAGGTCTGATGAGTTTGCTTCAGCTTAAACCCATTTGTAAACAACAAATACCAAAAACCAAATATCAAATATCAAACCTTTCCACTTCAACACGTCTACACCTAAACACTTTTCCACACATTCCAATACACCAATTCCACAGTTCACTACACTATCAATATTAATTAGTTGTACATAAGTGAAAGATATATTTCTTTTATATTTGTGTAAGTAATAAAACTTAAGCCATACACATGAAAGGAACATACCTCGGAGAATTTGAAGAACTGGTGCTACTTACCGTAGGTGCCCTTTATCCAGAAGCCTATGGGGTAGGCATTATGGATGAAATTGCCAAAGAGACAGGTCGATCGGTTAATATCAGTGCCATTCATTCTGCCTTAAGGCGCTTGGATGAAAAGGGTTTTGTTAAATCTGAAATGGGCGGGTCTACCAACGAAAGGGGAGGTCGCAGAAAGCGCATTTTTGAACTCACTGCCTTTGGTAAAAAGGCTTTGGACGAAGTGCAAGAACAGCGCATGAGCTTGTACAACCGCATTCCCAACATTTCATTTAGCAGTTAATGAAGAAACAACAATCCATAAGGCCACCACGCTGGATCTTTCGTTTCCTGACCTTTTTCTGCAAGGAAGAGTTTCTGGAAGAAATCAGTGGCGACTTAGAAGAAATCTATCATGTCCATTTTCAAGCGCATGGAAAACGAAGGGCCAGTTGGCGCTATGCTTGGAATGTGTTGCGCTTTTTCAAGTGGTCCAATATCAAGAAAACAACAAGGTTCAACTCAAATATTTTAACAATGACACGCAACAATTTTAAAATTGCCGCAAGGGTACTTTGGCGGCAGAAGGTAAATACCCTCTTAAATGTAACCGGAATCTCCATTGGCATCGCCTGTTTTTTGCTGATCTCGCTTTATGTGAAGCAGGAAGTAAGCTTTGATAAATTCCATGATAAAGGAGATAGAATCTACCGCACCTGGACATTAGAAGATTATGGTGGCGACCAACAGTTTTTTTACACCAACTCGCCACTTCCTTTAGAAAAGGTGCTTGAAGACAATATTCCAGACATAGAAATGGCGGTGCAATACAACCGCAACAACTTTTTAGTGGGCGAGGAAGGCGCAAGAATCAACGAGCCCGTTGCTGTGGCCAGTCCAGAATTCTTTGAGATGTTTTCATTTCCTATTGTCAATGGTAATAGCAAAAGCCCTTTGGCAGATAGAACCTCCATTGTTATCAGTGAGGCTTATGCTACTAAATACTTTGGGAGCAAAAACCCTATCGGTCAGCCGTTGTCTCTACTTATTCAAGGAAAGAATCGTGCGTTTACGGTATCGGCCATTATGAAAGACTTACCAAAGAATACGGGCTTTAGTTTTGACATGATGATTTCGAATGCAAATGATGAGCTACTGTATGAAAAACGGGCTTTACAAGCTTGGTTTCATGTTTCGCCAGAGACATTTGTGCTAGTCAAAGAGAATTCTACACTGAAAGCGGTTGAAGAAAAACTTCCCGCAATGATAAAAACGGTGTTGGGTGATAGGATGGAAGAAGGCGAATATACTTTGGGGCTACAGCCGCTTACTGATATTCACCTGAACCCTGAGTTTCCGGTAGGTAATATGCCAGTGGGCAATCCTAAATATGTATATGTGCTTGGAGCCATTGGCTTGTTGGTGTTGCTAATTGCTTGTATTAACTACACCACGCTTTCTATGGGGCAGTCTATGAGACGCGCCAAAGAGGTTGGGGTAAGAAAAGTAGTAGGCGCACAGAAGTCGGGCTTGGTTTGGCAGTATTTATCAGAAAGTGTTCTGATCACTTTTATTGCCATGCTGATTGGCTTGGCCGTGGCGTATTTGCTCTTGCCGATTTTCAACAATTTGGCCAATACAAATTTGGTAATGCCCTTCGATTTCGAGTCGCTTTGGGTGTATTTGGTAATGGCCTTGGGTATTGGTTTAGCCACGGGGGCTTACCCTGCTTTGGTGCTTTCCAACCTTAAGTTAACAAATGTACTTCGGGGTGGCTCGTCCAGCATAGGCGGAAAGAATGTTTTACGTAAATCACTTTTAGTCTTTCAATTATTGCTCACGGTATTTTTGATTTCGAGTACCTTGATTATGAAAAAGCAGCTCAATTATATTCAGAACGAAGATTTGGGTTTTAACCGTGAGGCGATGGTGTCGGTGGTTTTATATCCAGACTCTGGTGGTCAAGGTTTAGGTGATAATTTTACATCTGGCTTTAAGAATGGTCAGTTATTAAAAACCAAGTTAGAAACCAACCCTGATGTTTCTGATGTAGCCATGGGAAGCCATATTTTCGGTTCTGATGGATGGATGCAATTGGGCTTTAATGATAACAATGATGCCTTTAAGCAATTCAACTTATTGGTGGTTGACCCTTATTATATCTCCAGTTTTGACATTCAAATGAAGGAAGGCAGAGACTTTGACCCTGCTTTGGATTTAGATAAACGAGAGTCTATTATTCTAAACCAAGCCGCAGTGGATTACTTCGGTTTAACCGACCCTATAGGAAAGAAGCTTCCGGGAGATAAATTTGGTACGAATACGATTATTGGCGTTACCGAAGATTTCAATTTTGAGTCGCTCCATAGTGCAGTGAGACCTTTGGTGATTACACAAAATGACCAAAACATATTCTCTGGCATCAACGACATCAGTATATCTGATTCACCGACCCCCAAATTGGTTTTCAAGTATAATGGAACAAGTCTTTTGGAAGTGAAATCTATTTTAGATCAGGCTTGGGCTTCCACTTTCCCCAACGAAGAGTTAAGGTTCGATTTTGTGGATGAGAAGTTACGTCTGATGTATCAAGATGAAGCAAGAGTGAATAAAATTGTCGGTATTGCTACGGTATTGAGTATACTGATTGCCAGTATAGGACTATTGGGCCTTACAATTCTGATTGTGAACACGAAAGTAAAGGAGATAGGAATCCGTAAAATTTTGGGCGCTTCACCCGTCAAAATATTCGCAATGTTGTTCAGTGATTTCTCTTGGCAGTTGATCATTGCTATTGTATTGTCGGTACCGCTTACTTGGTATTTAATGAGCAATTGGCTTAAAGACTTTGCTTACCAAATCAATATAGGAGTGGATATGTTTTTATTAAGCGGGGTGTTGGCTTTCGGGTTAACCACGCTGGTAATTAGTTATCATGCCATTAGGGCAGCCAAATCGAATCCCGTAAAAGCTTTGAGAACGGAATAATAAAATAAGAATGAGCCTCTAAACTAAATAGAGGCTCATTTTTGTACCTTAAGTCTATTCTATACTACTGTACTTTCTTAAAAAAGAAACCCATTTTCTTTTCTCCTCCATCTGAAATAATGGCGGTTAAATCTTTGCCTTCTAGCTCATAGCTAATCATTTTAGGGAAGTCGTGTTCTGGGTTTTCAGAAGTAAATCCAGCACTTGTTACCTTGCTCACTTTAAAATAAGTGGGGCTCGCATTTTCTCTTACATCGGCTACATAGAAAATAGAATTGTCTTTCACTTCAATTCTAAGTTTTTCCACAAAAGTGGTATCGCTGCCTTTTAGCGAAACACCTAAACCCGTATAAACGTATTCAGATTCTTTCTGCCAGATTTCAAAGGCAGTACTTCCGGCTTTTACGTTTGAGCGTTCCCATTTGCCAAGAATCCAAGAAAGCTCTTTAAATTCCTTTTTGACTGTATTAGAAATGGGGTCTTGATTTAGGGCTGTCGTGCTAAAACAAAGACACAAGAATAGGATTGATGTTTTCATAAGGCCAAGGTATAAGCATTCAACTTTGTTGTATTGTAAAAAACCGACAGCGACTATTTTTTCAAATGAAAGTTTGCCATGTTTCTTTCATCAAAGCCATAGGAGGAAGGGTCTTCTCCTGTAAATTCCTTAAAGTTTTTAATGAAATGGGGTTGATCATAAAAGCCAGAATGGTACACCAAATCTCCCCAGTCTTTGTTGCCTTCTTGCATCAACTCAAATATTCTGCCCAGCCTAATTACCCTACAGTAAAACTTTGGGCTTAAGCCCACTGCATTTTTAAATGATCTTTCTAATTGCCTTTCGCTACAAGACAATAAGGTAATTAACTCATTAATTGTAATTAGTCCTTTTCTTTCAATAATGGTATCAATTGCATTGTTGCTTAGTGTGTTACATTCTGTGTTATTAAATTCATCGGCTAAATAACTATCGAGTATTGTCAATGGATTCTCAGGAATACTGATGCCATTTTCAGTCATAAATGGCTTAAAAAGGGAAGTCATATCATTGGGCAGTTCTACAATTTTATTGGTGATTGTGCTCATATCAAGGCCAAAAAGAACCGATAGTGCGGTAGGTTGCCATTTGACACCAATCATTCCTGATTCTCCCGTATTTCTTAAGAAAAAGTGATTCTTAATTTGGCCTGCCAAAAGTAGCTTGGGTTGCAAGTGCCATTGACCATCAATATTGATCTCATAAGCAGATTTATAATGCAATATCGTTTCTGGGTAGCCGTCAGGAATGATTTTTTGAGTATCAATAGATGATTCTCCTTCACTATCAATTAACCAATAACACTCAATAAGGTGCTGTAACGCTAGGGAAGGAGTCTGTCTTTCATATTGCATAAAACAATGGTTATTGGGTCAGTGTATAAATCTAACAAATTAGCATTAATGATAGGGAACAACTCAAATTTTGCTTGAACAGTGTTCTTCAATTTTCCCATTATTAAAATGATGAGTATCATAATCTTGGCTTAAACATAATAGAGCAAACGGTTCTTTCCATTGGTGTAAATTGAGGTTACTGATTAGTTTCAAAATTCAGTTATTGTATAATGCTCAAAATCTCTTTTGCCCTGTTTTTACTTTTTATGGGGCTTTCATCCTTTAGTCAAGAAATAGAAATTAGACGAGCGACTAGCCCCATAGTAATTGATGGAGTGTTAGACGATGAGGCTTGGGCATTTGCCGATTCAGCCTATGATTTCAAACAATATTTCCCTTACGATACTTCTTTGGCCGTAGCACAGACTACTGCAAGAATTATGTATGATGACGAGTTTATTTATGTTTCGGGCGTAATGAAGAACCCTAGAGGAGCCAGAGACTATATTACACCATCACTCAGGCGCGACTTTAGAGGAGAGGCAAACGATTCCTTTTCGGTAATCTTCGACCCATTTAAAGACAATACCAATGCTGTGCTTTTTGGTATTAACCCTTTTGGTGTTAGAAGGGAAGGCCTAATTGCAAATGGGGGAAGTGGAGATGGTGCTTTCAGTCTGGATTGGGATAACAAGTGGCGGGGAGAAGTAAAACAGTATGATGGATATTGGGTGGCGGAAATGGCCATTCCTTTCAAAACATTGCGGTTTAGAGAAGACCAGGACAAATGGAATATCAATTTCTATAGGATTGACAGTGAATATACGGAACGCTCGACTTGGTCGCCCATTTCGCGTAATTTTTCCATTGTTAATTTAGGCACAATGCGAACGCTGAACTGGGATGAGCCCACGAAAAAGCCTGGCTCCAACATTTCCTTTATTCCTTATTTGGCAGCGGGCACTAAAAAGAATTATGTCAACGAAAGCCTTTCCGAAAACAGCTTTGATGCGGGCTTTGATTTAAAGTTTGCGGTAACCCCAAGTTTGAACTTAGACGTAACGGTGAACCCTGATTTCTCGCAGGTAGAAGTAGACCAGCAGGTGACGAACTTAGATCGCTTCGAAATCTTCTTTCCGGAAAGAAGACAGTTTTTTCTGGAAAATGCAGACCTGTTTTCTAACTACGGAACATCCAGTACACGTCCTTTTTTCACCCGTAGAATAGGGGTGGCCCGAGATGAAAACACAGGCCAAAATGTTCAGAACCCAATTCCTGTAGGAACAAGGCTGAGTGGAAAAGTGAATGAGGATTTGCGTTTGGGTTTTCTTTCAATGCAAGCAGGAAGTGACGAAAGCATTGGATTGCCTTCATATAACTTCTCGGTGTTGTCGCTACAGCAGAAAGTGTTTGATCGATCGAATATTTCTTTTCTATTGGTAAATAAGCAGACTTTTCAGGATGAAGAGGATTATGACACGAACAACTTTTCGGAATGGAACAGAACGGCTGGTTTGGATTACAACCTAGCTTCAGCCAACAATAAATGGTCGGGAAAAGCCTTTTATCATCAATCAATAGACGAAGTTCAACCCAATGATGCTTATGCGGCTGGCTTTAATTTGGAATACGGTGTGCCCAAATTATCGGCCAATTTATTCTCTCAAAGAGTAGGTGCCAATTATAACCCTGAAGTGGGCTTTGTTAGAAGACAAAACATCAAGCAACTCAATGGCACTGCCCGTTATTCATTTTTCCCTAATAACAGTGGAATTCAGCGGCATGGCCCTGGTTTCGATTTCGATATGGTAGGTAATTCTGAATATGGTTTGCTAGACTGGGATGTCAATTTGCTTTACGATGTGTATTGGAAAAACTCTACTTCTGTCAACATTAGATTGAGGAAGCAGTATACCTATCTATTCAATGGATTCGATCCTAGTGGCTCGGGCGGACAGAGACTACCAAGCGATACAGAATATACCACACACCTTTTAATTGCAAGCTTTAGGTCAGACCAGCGAAAGCGTATTTCTTATTCCCTCAGTACCAGATCGGGCGAATACTATAATGGCTCACGTATTAACTTACAAGGGAGCGTCTCTTTCAGATACCAACCTTTTGGTTTTACCAGTATAGATTTCTCCTACAATCGCATTCGTTTACCCGATCCGTATAATGACGCCAACTTAATTTTGATAGGGCCACGTTTCGATTTTACGTTTACAAAAAAGCTCTTCTGGACTACTTTTGTTCAGTACAATAGCCAAATTGAGAACCTAAATATTAATTCAAGAATTCAATGGAGATTTGCTCCGGTATCAGACTTTTTTCTGGTATATACCGATAACTACTTGGCAACCGAGGATGGTAGTTTTATAGATATTGGGAGATCAAAATCTAGGGCATTGGTGTTTAAATTGACTTATTGGTTGAATCTCTAACTTTACGATAACATGAAAAAGAATAGCATTGTATTTTTTGCCGTAGCCTGCTTAATAGCGGTTTTGGCCAGCTGTAAGACCAACGAGTATGGTTTTACCAAAAGAGATATTCGTAGTAGCCAAAAGTTAATCGGGTTAGATTTTCAGAAGTCGGCTATTGACACCATGTATCAGTATTTAGGTAGAAATAAGCGCGGATATGATACCCTAAGAACATATGAAACGGCAAATGAGACATTTCCTGCCATGGTATTTGATCCGCACCCAGCAGGCTTTGAAATTCCAAAAGCACAAACAAACGCTCCATTTATTATTCCTGAAAATGTAGCACTACCAAACAATAAAGAGGAGCTTGCTTTCTATAGTATTCCGCAATTGGCTTCGCTTTTAAAAAACAGGAAACTCACTTCAGTAGAGCTCACTCAACTCTACATAGATCGCATCAAACGATATGATGGCCAGCTCCAAAGTGTAATCAATCTAACAGAAGAATTGGGGATGGCTCAAGCTAGAAAAGCTGATCAGGAAATTGCAGCAGGTAATTACAAAGGAATGCTGCACGGTATTCCTTATGGGGTGAAAGATTTAATGGCTGTTGAAGGTTATCCTACCACTTGGGGAGCGGCTCCTTATGAGCACCAAATGATCAATTACACTTCTAGTGTAGTAAAACAACTAGAGGCCCACGGAGCAGTACTAATTGCTAAGCTGGTATCAGGTTCATTGGCTAGGGGAGATGTATGGTTTGGAGGAAAGACCAAAAACCCTTGGGATTTAAATCAGGGAGCAAGTGGCTCTTCTGCTGGGCCAGGTTCGGCTACATCAGCAGGTTTGGTCGCTTTCTCGTTGGGAACAGAAACTTTAGGGTCAATTACTTCACCTTCTTCAAGAAATGGCATTACAGGTTTAAGACCTACTTACGGAAGAGTAAGCCGCTATGGCGTAATGAGCTTAAGCTGGTCGATGGATAAAATCGGCCCCATGTGTCGTTCTGCTGAAGATTGTGAAATTGTATTTGATGCCATTTATGGTAAAGACCCAAAAGATCCCACTACGAACACTGCGCCTTTTAATCGTTCTACAAAAAAGCCAAACGAACTGAGAGTGGCCTATTTAAAAAGGGACATCGATAGAGATTCTTCCGCTACTGGAAATAACCTCAGATCGGCTTTGGCTGTGTTTAAAGATATGGGAATAACACCTACTGCAATTGAATTACCGACTGACTACCCATTCAATGTTTTCGATATTATTCTTCGTGCCGAAGCGGGTGCTTTTTTCGATGACTTAGTAAGATCGGGAGATGCGGATAGCATGGTAGAACAAACAACAGGCTCTAGGGCCAACTCATTACGGCAAGCACGTTTTATTCCTGCTGTTGAGTACTTACAGGCCAACAGACAGAGAAGACAACTGATTGAAGAAGTTAATACATTGTTTATGCAGTATGATGTAATCATTTCTCAGACTTCCCGCGGTAGTCAATTACTCACCACTAATCTAACCGGACACCCCGTAGTGACAATCCCCACAGGTTTTGATCAGCGTAACAGACCTACAAGCCTAACCTTGATTGGGAATTTGTATGATGAGGGAGTGATTTTAGCTTTGGCCAGAGCGTATCAAAATGTGACAGATTTTGACGAAAAGCATCCACCTTTGTTCTCTAAATAATATTAAAATGAGATTTAAGTCATTAGTTATAATACTGGTAATAAGCTGCTTAATGGGATGTAATGCACCCGAAAAGTGGAGTAGTGAGTTGGGCAGTTTAACCGCATTTGCGGAAATGGTCGACAGTGGTGCAAAGCAAATCGCTTTTAGTGAACCGATGGCGATAGACGATATGGAAGCGTTTATGCCCAAGGCCAAAGCTGTAGCCGACCAGTATGCAATAAAGCTAGTTCGTGAAGCTGACCTGATAAAAACTGACTTATTTGATAGCGGAATAGCCGAAGGAAAGGAAGTACTCATTTTGTACAAAGGCAACAGTTATGGTGCCTATACTCAATTAAAGGAAGACAGAGAAAAGCTAGAAAGATCTGGTTTATATGAAGGAGCAGAAAGGCAAGAAATTGCCAGAAGGCTTGGGCGATTACTGGGCTATTCTGCTAAGGGAATTAACAATAAAATTGCGTCCAATACTGATTACAGAAGACTTTCTGATTTTGGAGTAAAAGCTAGTAATGTATTTCTGTACTACAAAGATTTAAAAAAGGCCACTGAATTTTATACTGAAGTAATGGGTTTGGCGCTTATGGCCGAATACGATAATGCTAACCTATTAAAGATTTCAAATTCATCATTTCTTACCCTGGTAGATGCCGCCAAGGGAATGCACTCGGCTGATGAACCCAAGTCTGTGGCAGTGGCTTTTCTTACCCGTCAGTTGGCTGAATGGTATGATTATTTACAAGAGAAAAAAGTAGAGATAAAGTATACATATAAACCAAAGGAGGGAGGTCCGCACGATGGATTTGTTGCCATTGATCCAGAAGGTTATTTGCTTGAATTTGAATTATTTAAGCAACATCAAGAGAACGAAAACTTTGTGCCTTATTTGGCTAAAACCAATGATGTATTGACCTCAGCAAAACATAATGAAACAGCCTTGGCTTTTCATGCATCAGTTACTTGGCTGTATTACAAAGATTTATTGCCGCTTCAGAATTTTTATGAAAATGTAATGGGCTTTGAATTGGCCGCAGATCAGGTATGGACAAAGATATATAGAGCTACTGATGACAGCTATATAGGTTTGGTAGATGTGAGTAGAGGAATGCATTCTTATGCGAAGGACAAAGCTGTAAACGTAGGCTTTATGGTAAACGACCTAGAAGGTTGGTTTAACTATGTACAAGGCCATAAAGCTTTTGAGCTGAAGGAGAATAGTATCTCTAACGATGAAGAAGGTAAATATTCAGGGTTTGTTGGTTTTGATCCTGGGAATTATTTCTTGGAGTTTGATAAATTCAATGAGCACCCTGCAAATAAGCAATTGCTTAAAGAGTTGGGTGGTAACTAAACACTTTGCCCAAAAGTGATCAGGTTAGTGTCGGGGTCAAGAATAGCAAATTCCTTTTGTCCCCATGGCTTCATCTGTAAATGTCCAGCAGGGTGAATATCTATTTTCTTGTCTAAGAAAGACTGATAAAGGCCTTCAATATCATTGGTTCTAATATAGACTTGACCATAATTTTCTCTTGGTTCTAACTCTTTAAATTCGAAAAAGTGAATCTCAATCTGATCCTTCTTTACCATAAGGTAGCCATCATAGTTTCCAAATTCTTCAAAACCCAATTTAGAAACATAGAAATCTTGAGTTACGCTTTTTATGCGCATCGGAAGCTTAGGGCTTATGTTGGTTAACATATTTCAATAGTTTAAGAATACATTAATTAAAACCGAGACAGCAAACAAAAGTTTGCTCGGTTGCCGAACCAAAATACTGTTCGATCACTGAATTTCAGGAATAACCCATAAATAACTGTACCAATGCCAGTTTCCTTTTGAATCGGGAATAGTAATAGTAAACAAGGTTCTTCTTGCTTTTAAGTCAGTCTGAGGTCTAATTGAAAGCGCCACTTTACCGTCTCGTGTAATCCTCATAGATTTAGCACACTTGCTGCCTTGTACAAAACATTGCATAGACTCTACAAATAAACCTTCTTCATTAAAATCGATATTGATTCTTGGCTTTTCCACGCTGCCGTTATAACCAGATGAAACCGCTTCGGCTTTAACTACAGCGAGCCCTTTCATTTTCATTTTGTCTTTAAACTGATCTAAATCACCATAAGATTCTGACATAGGAAATCTAGGTAGCTGATAGATGTTAGAGTACTCTGTAATTACTCCTGAATTTTGAGCAACAGCAGCTTTAAAACCCATTTCAGATAAAGCAAAGCTCATTTCATCATTATGTTCACCGTAAGGATAAGCAAAAACTTTAGGGGTGAAATTCAGGTTGGTTTTCATAAGGTCTTGGCTTTCTTGCACTTCCTGCTTAAAAAAGCTATCTCTTGCTCGTTCAGATACACTTAAAAAAAACGGGTGACTGTGACTATGATTTCCTATTTCCACTCCGGCTTTTTGAGCTTCGGCTATATCTTTCCAAGACATATAATCGGTGTAGCCAATGGATTTTGTGTTTACAAACAAAGTGGCTTTAAAACCATACTTTTTCAATAAAGGGAGCCCCTTTTCATAAAAGCTTTTATAACCATCGTCAATCGTAATTGCGACTAATTTTTTTCTGGACGAAGTGCTATCATTGACTTCATCTGCTACTTCAGAAATCGTTAACGAAGTATAACCTTGGTCCTTTAAAAATTTTAAATGTTCTTCAAACGTTTCGGTAGCTATGTTGGTAGACGGAAATCGATCGTCTCCAAACCTGTGATAAACCAACGATGTGACTTCATGCTGAATATTTTGTGCAAAGGCACTAGTAGTAGTGAAAAAAAGAAAGGTGAATAGGAGAATGCTTTTCATTGAGTACTGCCGCTTAAATTGATATATGAGGGATCGATTATATAGCGATCGAACCGAGTTAGCTCATTGAAACGAATCATTGCAGAAAGCTCTACAACATATTCTTCCCGTCTTTCGGAATAATGAGACAGATGCGTAATTAACTTAAAAGGGTCCGATGTGATTAGTCTTGCAGCTCTAAATTCACGATAAGCATTCACTCTTGCAACTGTCTTTAAATAATCTTCTATAGAATCTGCAAAATCATCATACTTGCGTAGGTAAATCGTTTCTCCATCTCTTTGAAACTTTGCTGCTATTCGAGGCTCATCTGGTTTGTAAGACCACACCCCAAACATATTATTCGCTTCTTGAAAAACCCTAGAACTACCCCAACCGCTTTCAATAATAGCCTGGGCTAAAATAATACTGTTAGGGTGTACTACCATTCGATTCAATAAAACCGTTTGATTATCTGTACCATATTCAGAGCAAAGGCGATTATAAAAAATACTGTCTTGCTCTGACCAATTTTCTTCCCTTAAAAGCTTTTTAACTCTATTTCTGTTCTGTTCAATTCTATATTTGGCTACCAAAATTGCTGGTAAAACAGCAGAAATAAATTTGTCCTTTTTCTCGGCAAGTGCGAGCGTATCAATACCTTTAATGTGTGAATACAGAATAGGGGGTACGAGTGAATCATTTAAAGAAATGATATCATCAGGACTTTGTAGTTCAATGTGTTTTACTTCTAAAGAAACAGAATTTTCCGCATCAGACTTTGAGCAAGAGAAAACCAAAAGCTGAAATATAGTACCAATAAAAAGTGATGCTTTCAAATTAAATCTTCTGTCGCTTTGGGGCATAGATTCAAAGATATTAAATAAAGAGTCTAATATTTTTACATTTAGAAATGTACAACCGATTGGCAATAAGTACAGAATAAGTTTTATAGGCTATAATCAACGTTAATTTTTTATACACGTAATGGAAATGGCTGAACTATAAATTGGGTTTAAACATATCTGATTTAATTTAGCAGCCTCAATTGCTAACATGAACAAAAGGAACCTAAGGATACTACGAGATTATGTTATAGGTTGGATCATTGCCATTATTTTTTGGGTAGTAATGCGTACATATGGGGTTACTTTAAATGCACCTGCAACTCCAGAGCCAGTTCATGCCTTACGTTTAATCATAATTTTTGGGCCATTGGCAGGAGTAATGTTCGGCTTGGCTCAAATAAAGATAGAGCGCTATTTATACAGGCGAATACCACTTTGGCGCTTAGAGCTTTTTGGGTTGGTTAGCAATGTGGCGATCATGTCTGTAATGTTTATAATGGCATTTTTCATGATTGAATTCACTTTTGGTTTTGATAAACCCATTGGCTTTTGGGAGTTTTTACTGAACCCTTCTTCCATACTTGTTTTCTTCTACTCCATTTTTGTTAACTCTCTTTTGGCTGTTTTAAGACAAATGAATTTGTTTTTAGGCGATGGTAATCTATGGCGCTTATTAAGAGGTGATTTTTATACACCACGTGTGGAAAGCAGGGTGTTTATGTTTATTGACCTCAAGAGTTCAACTTCCATAGCTGAAACATTGGGCCATATTCGATATAGTCAGTTTATTCAAGATTGCTTCTTTGATTTACAGGTCGTTCAGGAGTACGATGCTGAGGTTTACCAATATGTAGGGGATGAAGTAGTGCTTAGTTGGAAGTCTAAGCCAGATATGGATTACAGCATTTGCATAAAAGCTTTTTGGGCGTTTCAAGATCAACTGAATAAGCGTAAAAACCGCTACATTACTAAATATGGACTAGTTCCTGTTTTTAAGGCGGGCATAAATGAGGGAGCAGTAACTGCTGCAGAAGTAGGTGAAATTAAAAGAGAAATTGCCTACCATGGAGATACCATGAACATTACCTCGAGAATTCAAGAACGGTGTAATCACTATGACCGTCAGTTGCTTGTGTCAGAATGCTTTTATCATAAAATCAGTCATCAGAATGGTTACAAACCAGAGCTGCTTGGCGAAGAGGAACTGAGAGGTAAAAATCAACTCATAAAAATATACTCCATAGAAAGAGCGTAGTTAAAAATCATTTCAGCTTATGAAAAATACTAAAGCTAATATTTCTGAGAAATTTTCTAAGTTTTCGGCACGCTGGACACCAAAGATTGTTGGAGAGCTCAATGGTCAACTGGTTAAACTAGCCAAACTAAAAGATGATTTTGTTTGGCACAGCCATGAAAATGAAGATGAAATGTTTTTGGTTTGGAAGGGTACGTTAATCATGGAATTTAGAGATAGAACAGAGGTTATTAAAGAAGGAGAAATGATTATTGTACCGAAAGGAGTAGAGCATAACCCTAGAACTGAGCATGGAGAAGAAGTATGGGTAATGCTTTTTGAACCTGCAGCTACCCAACATACAGGAGAAGTGGTGCATGAACGCACCCACAACGATCAAGAATGGATTTGAACCATTTTCAGTCTCTTAACGTCCTGTTAGGTATTCAAGATTGAAAGCATTTATTTTGCAAGCACAAAATTACACTATGAAGCTATCTGTAGTTGTTACGGTTTACAACGAAGAAGACAACGTTATTCCTCTATGCCAGAAGGAATACGAAGCCTTAGAAGGTATTGATTACGAGCTAATTCTAGTAGATGACGGCTCTACCGATAATACAGTAAAAAACATAAAATCTTTTGCGAACAATCGTACCAAGCTTTTGATTTTCAATAAGAATCATGGCCAGAGTACGGCTATGTCTGCTGGTATTGATATCGCACAAGGCGAATACATTGTAACAATGGATGGCGATCTTCAAAATGACCCTGCCGATATACCTACAATGCTTGCCAAATTAGAAGAAGGTGAATATGATGTGGTGGCAGGTGTTCGTGCCAATCGTCAAGATGGGTTTGTGCTGCGCAAATTCCCTAGCAAAATTGCAAACTGGATGATCAGGAACCTGACTGATGTTCGGCTTTCTGATTATGGTTGTTCCTTAAGAATCTATAAAAAGGACATAGCCAAAAACCTAGGGCTTTATGGTGAACTGCACCGTTTTATACCCGTATTGGCCAAGCTTCAAGGTGCAAAAATGACTGAGGTGGATGTCAATCACCATGCCCGAATTCACGGAGAATCGAAATACGGAATCAATCGTACCTTCAAGGTAATGGCCGATTTAATGTTGATGATCTTCTTTCAAAAGTATTTCAGAAAACCAATGCACCTTTTTGGAGGATTGGGCATACTCACTTTTGCTATAGGAATGCTTATTAACATCTACCTGTTGGTAGTGAAATTTGGCTATGGCGAAGATATTTGGGGTAGACCTTTATTGCTATTAGGTGCTATTCTATTGTTAGGAGGTATCCAATTTATTACGGTTGGAATTATTGCTGAACTGATGATGCGTACTTATTATGAGTCGCAAAACAAGAAAGTCTATCGTTTAAAAGAAGTCTTTGTTGGACAAGTCGAAGCTTAAAAAGTGGCTTAAGTTAGTCGCTCAAATCGTTATAGCCGCAATTGCCATTTACTTTGTAATTGGTGAAATTGACTTAGAAGAGTATAAAAAACGTCTTCTTGGAGTAAATATTGGTTGGCTTATTATGGCCGTTTTAGCATTTAATTTATCTAAACTAATAGCCGCATTTAGGCTTAATCATTTCTTTCGCGCTATTCAAGTTAACTTAGATAGCAGCTTTAACCTAAAGTTATACTATGTTGGAATGCTCTATAATCAGGTTTTTCCTGGCGGTATTGGGGGAGATGGATATAAAGTATACCTGCTCAATAAAAGGTTTAAGACTCCAATTAAAGGCTTAATTGCAGCTACACTGCTTGACAGGATCTGCGGAGTGGTAGCGCTAGGTTTCCTGACTTTTCTTATGGCTCTTGTAGGTGGAGAAGCTTATGGGTTAATGGAAGGCTATGGATTTCTCATTTGGGTTGGGCTGATTATCTCTTATCCTTGCTACTATGTTCTTGTTTATTTTCTTTTCCCCACCTTTAAAAAGGTAAACCATACTACGAATCTACAGGCTTTAGTTTCGCAATTACTACAAGTATTATGTGCGTTTTTCATGTTGAAAAGTTTGAGCGTTACCGATGGTTATTTGGACTACTTCACGCTCTTCTTGACTTCTTCTGTGGCTGCTGCATTTCCTATATCATTACCCGGTGGGCTTGGTGTACGAGAGGGCCTAATGGTTTTGGGAGCCGCTCCTGACCTCTTCAATTTAGATAAGAATGCGGCATTAGCTTTTGCTTCGCTATTTTTCTTGATAACGTTATTTAGCTCGTTAATTGGATTAATTTACTTACGACAGGTGAAATCTATTGATGCAAAAAGCAAAGATAATTAATAGTTCAACACCATCACTTTAGCCTTTCCAATAGCATCTACAGTAAGAATAAATATTTTACCGTATTCACTTTCGTCCAGTTGTTTGAATTTCTCTTCACCCAAAATATAATTAGCTAAGCCCGGAACGGTATTAGAATGGCCTGAAACCAATACCGTTTTACCTTGGTAGCTTTTTAGAGCTTCATCTGCAAAACTGTTTTTGCTAGGGTTATATTCTTGAATTTCGAGCCCTAGTTTAGCTGATAGAGGGGTTACCGTTTCTTTGGTTCTTTTATATGGCGAGGAATAAATAGCTCCAATTTCAACATCAGAAAGCATGTTTAACAGTTTTTCAGCCCTTAATTTACCTTCAGCATTTAATGATGGATTACGGGGGTCGTCCGTGCCTTTTTCGGCATGACGCACTAGAATGAAGGTAGTTGATTGTGTGCTTTGGGCTATACAGGCCAAGTAGCAAACAGAAAATAGAGCAACAAACAATAGCTTTTTCATGGTCAAATGTTAATTCAGACCAATATAGAAAAAGTTTTTAATCGTTTAGTAAAGTAAACTACTCATCGGTAAGGTCGTCAATTTCAAGGGCTTCCAGTATATCGGCCATTTCATCAAAATCTTTGTAGCCAGGGCGTATCTCATTTCCTCCTTGAATGGCTATACCTTTTAATTTGCTCTTAACCAATTCAGTAACAGTTTCAGCATCAAAGCCCGCGGCCAAAACAACAGGAATTTCATTGGCCAAAGCCTGTAACGCATGATCATTTACTTCAGAAGAATCAAAAAGAACATAGGCTAATTTTTGACCTGAGGCCTCCCAAGCCTTTTGGGTCGATTCAATGCTATGCGCCAAGAAACTTACTGCCAATCCCGTATTCAATGCTTCTTCAATCTGATCAATATTCTCAATTTGAATAGCATCTAGTTGATAGCCTTCAATAAGATCCTTAATGGCTTTGTTTTTAGAAGTGATTTCTCCTACATACTCTACACCAGAAAGCCATTCACTAATCTCTTTAAATTTTTGAATATCAGTATAATTAGTGGCACCTTCTTCAATTTCAAATCCAAGTTGGTTTACTTCCATGCCAGCACAATATCTCGCATCGCTGAGGTTATTAATTCCACTAACTTTTACAAAAGTTCTTAAGGCCATAATTATTGAGGTTCTCTATAATCAATAGATTGTTTGAATTCAGAATGTTGGCAAAACTAATAGAATTAATGCTGTTTTGCATACAATTCAGAAGCTTCTGATTATTTTGTGATGACAGTTTCTGAATTAAGTTTTAAGCAACTTTATCAAAGAATTAAATTTAAAAATGGCAGTTGAATTAGCAAACGATACGAATTTTGAAAACGAAATTCGTGAAAACGGAAAAGTAGTAGTAAAGTATTATGCGGGCTGGTGCGGTAGCTGTAGGCTTTTTGCTCCAAAATTTAAACGCCTTTCAGCCGATGATCGCTTTACCGATGTAAGGTTTTTAGATGTAGATGCAGAAGAAAGTCCAATTGCAAGAAATCTGGGTAAAGTATCGAACTTACCTACTTTCGCCATTTTTAAGAATGGAGAACTAGTTGAAACGATTGCTTCAAATAAAGAAGACCAAGTTGTGGAGTTGATTTCAAAGCTCAATTAAAATGAAGATTCCTGTAATAAAAAAACTCGTAGAAAACGTTGATCTAAACGAGCTCAAAGCAGCCGAAGAAGCGCTACTCGAAGAACTTCAACCAGATTTTGAAATTGAAGGAGATGACGAAGGTGAACAATTGACCCATGTTTTTGCAGCCATTTTTATTCTAGAAAAAATGGAAACTAGTGATGTGGATTTTAAAACCGCGCTACGCGAATACACCCAAAAAGTACGAACATCTATCAGTTAAAAGCTTATATTTGTTCAGTCAATTAAGAAAATGGTAGTGCAATTATATTTGCAGTACCATTTTTTTTATACTGAGTCCGATTGTAATACGTTTGAGTTGAAGTGATATATTTGTCCTATGTGGAAAAAAGCCTGCCTTTCCTTTTTCATTGTTCTCTTAGCACTTTCATCTTGTCAGACGGGTGAAGATCCAATTCCAGCTTTAGATGCCGACCGTGGGAAGAGTTATTTCTTTATGGTTGAAAATAAGTACCGTGAATATAATGTTAGAGAAATTAGATATTCAGCGGTGAATATTAGCGACACGCTGGTTTATCAGCTACGAGAAGAAGTCAGAGAGTCGTTTATCAATAGTCAGGGAGAGGAGTCAAGAATCATTCATCGTCTTACCCGCGACAATGATACCCAACCTTGGGTTTTAGATTCAGTTTGGACAGCTAGAATTGAAAAAGACAGAGCTGTTTCTATTGAAAACAACATTTCAATCGTAAAAATGGTATTCCCTTCGCAGGCCGAACGCGTTTGGGATGGGAACATCTTTAATACTAAAGCTATAGATCAGTTTAAGATTTTGAACTTTGGAGTGCTCACAAACATTGCGGTAAACAACGACTTAGAAACCACTTCTACAATGACTATTGAGCAGGAAAATGATGAAGACGGTATTACATTTAAGAATATTAGAAGAGAAGTTTATGCCGATAGTATTGGCTTGATTTCTAAGCTCTATAATGTGGTTAAAATTTGTTCTCGTTCAGAATGCCTTGGACAGCAGTTAATTGAATCAGGCCGTTTTTATAGAGAAACCATTTATGCTCATGGTTTTATAGATGAAGATTAAAGCTAGCCTCATTGTCTTGTTTATCATAATTGGTTTTAGGCTTTCCGCCCAAAACCGATATATGGTTTTCTTCACCGATAAGTCAAATTCATCCTACTCTGTTAATGCACCAAGCGCTTTCCTTTCCCAAAGGGCCATTGAACGAAGGCAAAAGCAGAATATCCCTATTTTAGAAAACGATCTCCCTGTAAATCAATCCTACATTGATGCTCTAAACAACTTAGGTATTGAGGCTATTCACCGTAGCAAATGGTTCAATGGCGTTTTGGTAGAAATGCAGCCAGCTTCCATCAATCTTGTTCAAGCTTTAACCTTTGTTGAGCGAGTTGAGTACGTAGCTCCTGGTCAAATTCCTGCCGGAAACGCAGGAGGTAGTGAAAACAACAGCAAGCTTAGTAATGGAGGAGCTACAGATTTTCAGAACAGCATGCTGGGAATAGATCAAATGCACAACGAAGGCTTTGAAGGTCAAGGAATGCTAATAGGAGTTTTTGATGGCGGTTTTCAAAACATGAGCCAAATTGGAGCACTGCAACCATTGATTACTTCCAATCGGATTTTGGCACAGAAAAACTATGTGACTAACGGTACAAATATTGAAAACACCGAATCACACGGCACAAGAGTATTATCCATTCTGGCTGCAGACCAACCTAATGTATATGTTGGAGCTGCTCCAGCTGCTAGCTATATTCTCTGTGTTACAGAAGCTTCTGGAGAATACAGGGTAGAAGAATACAATTGGCTTTTTGCGGCAGAAATGGCTGATAGTACTGGTGTAGATATTATCAATACTTCTCTGGGTTACAGTATTTTTGATAATGCTACTATGAGTTATACTTATAGTGATATGGATGGACAAACTGCTGTAATTACCAAAGCATCAAACATAGCTGCCACCAAGGGAATTGCACTAATCAATAGTGCAGGAAACGAAGGAAGTAAGGTCTGGCGTTTCATCACAGCTCCGTCCGATAGTGAAAATGTATTGTCAGTTGGAGCAGTAGACGCTTCTGGTTTTCGAGCCGACTTTAGTAGTTTTGGCCCTTCAGCCGACAATAGAATTAAACCTGATGTAAGTGCATTAGGGCAAGGCACGGCAGTAATTACCGCTTCTGGAAATATTGCGTTTCAGAATGGTACTTCATTTTCTGGGCCAGTTCTAGCTGGTTTTGCCACATGTCTCTGGCAAGCCTTTCCAGACTTAAACAATATTGAGCTATTGGATTTAATTCGACAGAGCGCACATCAGTTCGATAATCCAGATAATGAATTGGGCTATGGTATTCCTAATTATAGAAGAGCTTATGAGTTGGCCTTTATGCCTGAACCTCTAGAAAATGAGGTGCTGGCTTATCCAAACCCAACTTCGGATAACTTTATTAACCTTGTTTTTCCAGATGGCTTCTTAAGTGAATCGGTTGAAGTGAGTTTAATTGATGTGAATGGCAGGCAGCTTAATAGTTTTAAAATTGAATCGCAATTGAGCAATAGCCGCATTCAGATAGACCTAACCAATAGAATTGCTGGAATCTATATTCTAAAAATCGAAGGTCAAAGAACCAGTTTCAAGAAGAAGATCATAAAATATTAGCCTTATATTTGGGGCATGAATGCTCCAATAATTGCCCCATCTGTTTTAGCTGCCGATTTTGCCAACTTGCAGCGCGATGTTGAAATGTTAAATGAAAGTCAAGCTGACTGGATTCATATTGACATTATGGATGGGATGTTTGTACCGAATATATCTTTTGGTTTACCCGTTTGTGAAGCCATTTACAAGCATGCTAAAAAGCCTTTAGATGTTCATTTGATGATAGAGCAGCCAGATCGTTATTTAGAAGATTTCAGAAACGCTGGAGCGGCTACCATTACGGTGCATTACGAAGCTTGTGACCATTTACATAGAACACTTCAAGTAATTAAATCGCTAGATTGCAAAGCAGGAGTGGCTTTAAATCCGCATACAAATGTTCAATTACTAGAAGACATCATTTGCGACATCGACATGGTTTGTATCATGTCTGTAAATCCTGGTTTTGGTGGACAGAAGTTCATCGAAAACACCTATAAGAAAGTACGCCAGCTCAAAGAGATCATTGTAGAAAACGATGCTAAAACCTTGATCGAAATTGATGGAGGAGTGAACGCTAACAATGCACCATTATTAATGGAAGCAGGGGCAGATGTACTTGTAGCAGGCAGTTTCGTATTTAAGTCACTTGATCCTTTGGCAACCATAGAAGAGTTGAAGAGAATAGGGTAGTGGCCTTAATTTAATAAGGCCTTTAATTCTTCTACTACCTTTTTGCTGTTTCCAACAAAGATTTGGTCGTCTATAATAAATACAGGGCGTTTCAGGAAAGTATATTCGTCCAAAATGTAATTTCTGTAATCCTTTTCCTCTAGAGTCATTTCGTTTAAGCCCATTGATCTGAACTTCATTGCCTTTCTGCTGAAGAGCGATTCATAACTACCAGACATCTCTTTCATCTGCTCTAACTGATCGGCTGTAATGGCGGTGGTTTTAATATCTTGCTGCTCAAAATTTGATAGATTCAAGTCGTCCATGATTCGTTTGCAAGTAGAGCAGGTAGATAGATAGTAAACTTTTTTCATTGGGTTATTTGGGTTGATTATGTCTTTATTCATCTTAAAAACTGAAAGTTAAGTCAATCTTAGTTTTCAATTCGGTTTGATTTAGCATTTATGGTTTTTAAACTAAAAAGATCGTTGAATAGTACCAACTATCACGTGCCACGAAAAAAATATCGGGCAATTGCTGCATTAGGCAATTTTTCTCTTGTATTATTAGTCCGAATACTATTATTTGTAAAATCAAAATTAACACTAAACGACTAAGAGGAGAAAACATGATGAAAAATTTAACGAAAGCTTTATTGGTTTGCTTGATGGTAACTTTGACTTCCACAGCGGTAAGAGCTCAAGGAATTACAGATCAAGACATGAAGGACTATGCCATCATTTTGTTGGCGCAGAAAGCTATCACGGACAAAATTAGCCCATATGTTAATGATCTGATTGAAAAGCAAGAAGGGATAGATGGAAACAGATATGCTGAATTAGATGCTGCGGCTAAAGGAGATGTAAGCAAACTACCAGCCGATGCTTCAGATTTAGAGAAGCAATTCTATGGCATTGTTCAGAAGAGAGTTAAAGACAGAACGGATGCAGCAGGAGTCGTGGTGAATAGCTTAGCAAAATACTCATTGGGAGCATCAGCATATAATGCTGTAAAGAAAGCATATGCCAGTGGTGGAGACACCAAAGCAAAGATTGATGCGATGATGGCAGAATTAGTATCAGAGAAACCTTAATCAACCTTAACATACTAAGTCAGAAAGGTCGCAGTGATTGCGACCTTTTTTATTTGCCTTCAATAATAAATCAGATAGTTTTCCTTTATTAGTCTAAACATTCAAATATTGAAACACGGACGTTTACTCTTTCTTTTGGTGCTACTCTTACCTTTGACCTCTGTTCAGGCGAATGCCCAAATATTTAAGAAGAAGAAAAAAAGTGATGTACAAGCTTTTGCCCCAGGCGAGGCTACCGAACCTAAAGAGGCCAAAATGGTAAGCCCCATGCGGGAAATGCTCAATAAGTTCAATCTTCAACTGGAGAAAGGCTATGGTTTTTTTCTTTATGAGAATGAATTAACAGATGTATCTGTGGTGCGTAACCCTAGAGGAGATCAGCTTTATATCGTTCCGATTGGTGAAGAATCTACTTCTGGCCCTTACAATGCTTATTCTAATTGGTTCAATGACCTTACACCTGTAAACGTTTATAGGATTGATGACGACTCCCAAATTGTAAGAACCGATACCGCCTCAGTTATTTACAAAAACAGCGGTAGAATTAATCCATTGACGCTAAGACTTTCTTTTACATTCAATAAAGTCGACAAACTGAGGTTAAAAACTACAGGTGAACGGGTAATGTCCGACAAAGAATTTCTTCGAGTTGGTTTAGGAGTAAGTACAGGTGCATTAAAATTCACAAACACTGTAAATTATCAAGAAGTTGACGATAGGTTGAAGTACTTTAATGTACCACAAACCAAAATCTCTACTACAAAACTCTTCGGGTCATTAACTTATAATGCCTATACTTTTATGGATTTCTCATTTTTGGTAGATGTAAGTGGGGGAGTCTGGAAAACTAAATCATCTCACCTCAATCAAGACCTAGTGACTTACGACCCATTCTTCAATGTGGGCTTTATCATGGAAAAGAAGGTATCGAAGTATTTCAAACTTTATTTGCGTCCTTCTTTTGAAATGAGAAAATACGGTTTGGCAAATGAATTCATTAGCACATCACATTCCCTTAGCCTTTTTACAGTAGATATTGGTGCGCTTATCAAGTACCCTACATACCCAAGGAATAGGCATGGTGCCAATCGGGTACAAATGGAGCATGTTTTCAACGGTAAAATCTATCGCGGAAGGTCTATATTTCAACCTCAAAATCCACGAACTGGCCAGTTCGGTCAGACCAAAAAGAAGAAAGTAAGATATGGTGGAGGAAACGATTAAAAACAGCCGTTTTTAGTATGTCAATTCCCCTTTTACTCTAACAAAATTTAGTATCTTGCCACATTATATTTCGAACTATTTTTAGAGTAAATGGCAGAAGGAACTAACGAGACAATCATCCCTATCAATATTGAAGATGAAATGAAGGGAGCCTACATCGACTATTCCATGTCGGTGATTATTTCAAGAGCTTTACCAGATGTAAGAGACGGCTTAAAACCCGTTCATAGAAGAGTACTCTTTGGTATGTTAGACCTTGGAGTAAACTGGAACAAATCATATAAAAAATCAGCAAGAATCGTAGGAGAGGTGCTAGGTAAGTATCACCCGCACGGTGACTCCTCAGTATACGATACCATGGTGCGTATGGCGCAGCCTTGGTCTTTACGTTACCCGTTGGTTGACGGACAAGGTAACTTTGGTTCTATAGATGGAGATTCTCCAGCTGCCATGCGTTATACCGAAGCCCGACTGAGACGAATTGCAGACGAATTATTAACAGATATTAATAAAGACACTGTAGATTTTCAGTTCAACTTTGATGACTCTTTAAAAGAACCATCCGTTCTTCCTGGTAAACTTCCCAACCTATTATTAAATGGTAGTTCTGGGATTGCAGTAGGTATGGCTACTAATATGGCTCCTCACAACCTTACAGAGGTTGTAAATGGAACTATCGCCTACATTGAAAATAACGACATCTCTTCTGAAGAACTGATGCAGCACATTACTGCGCCCGATTTCCCAACAGGAGGTACCATTTATGGCTACACAGGTGTAAAATCAGCTTTCGAAACAGGAAGAGGTAGAGTTGTACTGAGGGCAAAATCAGAAATTGAAACGATGCCTTCAGGTCGTGAGCGAATCATTGTAACAGAGATTCCTTACATGGTGAATAAGGCCAGCATGATCGAAAAAACTGCTGCGCTAATTAATGAAAAGAAAATTGAAGGTATTTCAGATTTACGTGACGAGTCGGATCGTAATGGAATGCGTATCGTTTATGAGCTGAAGAAAGATGCCATTGGTAACGTAGTTTTGAACAACCTGTTCAAGTATACACAGTTACAATCTTCTTTCAGTGTAAATAATGTGGCCCTTGTTAAAGGAAGGCCACATACATTGAATACCAAAGACTTAATCAAATACTATGTAGAGCATAGGCATGAAGTAGTCATCCGTAGAACTCAGTATGAACTGAACGAAGCGGAAAAAAGAGCCCATATTCTACAAGGCTATCTTATTGCCCTAGACCATCTTGACGAAGTTATTACTTTGATTCGAAACTCGAGAGACCCTGAAATAGCCAAAACTGGCTTGATGGAGAAGTTCGAGCTTTCTGAGATTCAAGCCAAAGCCATCTTGGAAATGCGTCTTCAAAGACTGACAGGTCTGGAAAGAGACAAGATCCAAAAGGAATATGAGGAAATAATGGAACTGATTGCCAGTCTAAAGGAAATTCTTGAAAAAGAAGAACTTAGAATGGAAATCATCAAGAATGAGTTGATCGAAATTAGAGACCGCTACGGTGACGAACGCAGAACTGATATCATACACTCATATGAAGACTTCAGTGCAGAAGACATGATTCCTAACGAAGAAATGTTGATCACTATTTCTCATTTAGGATATGTTAAAAGGACATTGCTGTCAGAATATAGAACACAAGGTAGAGGAGGAGTTGGCTCTAAAGGTGCAGGTTCTAAAGATGATGACTTTACCGAATATCTATTCACTGGAATGACGCATGACTACTTGCTTATTTTCACTGAGTTTGGTAAAGTATTCTGGAAGAAAGTATGGGAATTACCAGAAGGCAGCAAAACTGCCAAAGGACGTCCCGTACAAAACCTCATCAATATTGAACCAGGAGATAAAATTAGAGCAGTAATCAATGTTCAGAACCTAAAAGATGAAGACTACATTAACAACAATTATGTAGTAATGTGTACTGAGCTTGGTACCATTAAAAAGACTTCTTTGGAAGCTTATTCTCGCCCACGTACCAATGGTATAAATGCCATAACAATTAATGAAGGAGATCGCTTACTTGAGGTCAAATTCACAAACGGTGATAATCATATTATTATTGGAGCCAAATCTGGTAGAGCGATTCACTTCCACGAAAGCGATGTCCGACCTATGGGTAGAACAGCAGCAGGAGTAAGAGCATTCAGGCTTGCAAACGAGGCTGACAGGGTGATTGGCATGGTATGTGTAAACAGGGAAGAGGCTAACCTATTAGTTGTGTCTGAAAACGGATACGGGAAGCGCTCACCAATAGATGATTACCGAATTACCAAAAGAGGTGGTAAGGGTGTAAAAACCATTAATGTCACGGAAAAAACAGGAAACCTTGTGGCCATTAAAGAGGTAGTCGATAGCGATGACCTTATGATCATTAACAAATCAGGAATTACCATTAGAATATCAGTGGATTCTCTTAGAGTAATGGGAAGAGCAACACAAGGTGTTAAATTAATACGCTTAAATGAAGGTGATGCTATTTCATCTGTAGAGAAGATTCAAAAGATAGAGTCAGAAGAAACGGAAGAAGTAACTGATACACCAGAGATTGAAGGCGGAGATCAAAACGAAAGTAAAACAGAAGAGTAAATTTTAAATTAAACAAGAGACTAGAAAACATGAAAAAGCTATTTTTTACCGCCTTGCTATTGTTTTTTGTAGCGGGGGTATACGGACAAAAGAAAGTACTGAAAAGTGCCGATAAGGCACTGAAGAAGGGTGAATATGCAGAAGCACTTACGCTGGCCAAGGAGGCCTCAGAAAATGCAGAAACTAAAGATGACCCAGAGGTATATGTAATATTAGGAAAAGCCACATTATATCAGTTTAAGGCGGATTTGGAGAATCTCGATCTAGCAAAAGAGGCATTTGGCTATTTTAAGACTGCTGTTGAAAAAGGTGATGAAGATCTCAAAGCAGATTTGTACTTTCCACCAGTACTAGACAAGAATGGACAATTTATTGCTGGTGGGGAAGGATTCATTTACCTTCAGAGGTTATTGAATGAAAAAGGAGATGAATATTTTGGATTAGATGACTTTGAGAACTCTTACAAGTATTTCAATTTAGCTGCTCAAATAAAGCCTGATATAGTATTATATTTCTATGCAGGTTATAGTGCTTATAATGCAGACTTGTTTGATGAAGCAATTGTCTTGTATGAAAAGGTTGTAGCATCGGGTGAAGATTATGAAAACACTCCTTATGCTTTCAATGGTTTGATTGACATGTATTTGAGTAATAAGGACTTTGATAATGCTTTAAAGTATACACTCATGGCCAAGGAAAGGTTTCCTCAAGAAAAAGTGTATAGAGACTTCGAGATTGATATTTTGATTCAAGATGATAAGTTAGACGAAGCTATTGAAGGAATAAAAAAGAATATAGATAACGGTGATAGAACAGCTATTCTGTATTATACGCTTTCCTTCTTACAATATAATGCGGAGGATTATCCTTCAGCTTTAGAGTCTGCAAAAATGGCTCTGGAGCTGCAACCAGATTATCCAGATGCTTCCTACGTAATGGGTAGTGTATATTTCAATCAAGGTGTTGAAATTCTTAAAGCTGCCAATGACATTACAGACAATGCGGCTTACGATAAGAAACGTGAAGAGGCTTATGCTAAATTTAGATTAGCGCTGCCACACTTTGAACAAGCTGAGAAGTCTAAACCAAATGATGTATACATTCTTAATCCGCTAAGCACTGTGTACGACCAATTGGGAATGGATGCAAAAAGAGATGCCATCCTTGCTAGAATAGAAGCACTAGAAGGAGGAGAGTAAAAATGTAAGAAGGGAGGCTTGTAGATCTCCCTTCTTCTTTGAATATTTTATTTAACATAATATAAATTATATAACAAAACTAGCACTTTACGACTAGGCCGCTAGGCATGGTTAATAACGGTAATGATCTTATGTAAAAGCAAAACACGGCCTACACCACCAACCGCTTGTTATAATATTCTATATTATATTAACCACGAAGTGGCGTGGACCGAACGCTCTCGTTTCTCATTGAAGCTCTTGGCTCGCGATAAGCGAGATCATTTCGAGCCATTGTTATACTGTGTTATATTACTGATAAAGTCTTTGGCGATTATCTGTCAGCTTAGATTTAACAATGTTAACCTGATGCCCCAAAACGCATACAAGCCAACGTTGCGTGATCAAAAAATATTTTGAAGCCCCCACAGGTTTGTACCATGTATAATAACTGATGGGAGGATCGAACGATAACGTTCATTGAGGTACCCCCATAATAGTCCTAATGGAAGAATTCCAAGTGCAGATATACATGCGTCATAGTAATTGCTACCATTGAACATGAAAACGGGAATATGGAAAAGGGCCCATACAAATGAAGCGCTAAACCATGCAAAACTTTTATTTTTCAGCAGTCCATATAGACGTGTTTGTAGCAACACTCTAGTAATCTCTTCTGGGATAGAAGCTGTTAGAAAGCCTAGAGTAATGAAGGCTAAATAACCATTCGTTTTAAGAACATCTTGAAATTGAAGTCCGTCAGGAAAGATTAGATAGGCAACTCCACCAATCAATACAATTAATGGGAGACTCACGTACCAAAAATTGAAACGTAGAATCCCAAGTTCTTTTAAGGTGTACTTCTTGATCGCTAAAAAATAGATCAGAAAAAATACAGGGAATACAAATAGAATCCTGAGCAACATGATCAATATTTTGACGCATTGACTAGCCGTTTGTTGATCAATGACGAGAAACCAATAACAGAGTACACCTATTACAATAACCTGAGAAGCAATGACCACTAATAATTCGTTGCCAGGGTGCTTTATTTTCCAATCAACTAGTTGGGGTTGACCAGAGAAATAGAAGAACTCTGACACAAGAAAACAACCAATCATAGTAAGCAAGTAGCCACAGACCTTGTCAAAACTATTTTCTGCAATCCCAAGTGTAAGCAAGAGAAGTCCAAGAATGCTACCTAATATAAATGCAAGTGCGTATCTCTTAAAGAGATCAATAAGATGCTGTTTAAATTTCATAATTTTAAATCATCAAGTATTTGATACTTCTTCAAAAATGATAAAAAGTACACGTATAAAGGTTCTGAATTTAAATTCAGAACGAATCATATAACATGGTTGACTTCTACTGGCTCAAAAGCTTCACGGAAATTTTGCAGCTTTTTATTTCCGTATTCTTCATTATTTATCTGAAAGTCAAGTTTGTACGCCCGACTGTTCAATCGCTCTGGCTAACCATCTTTTTTTATATCAAATTAGTCACGGATTTGTATGGAATACTCAATTACACTTCATGGATTTCTACAATCATCACAAGACCGGTTCTAAGTATATTCAGGATATCCATGGGATCATTAGAACTTGGAATGGCCATAAGCTTGATCTTATTCATTTGGTCTACTGCTGGCAGAAAACTGAAATTAAAGCAGGGGCTCCCCTATTTTATTCCTGCCGCTGTGCTTTTTCCCATTAGTTGGTCATTGCAGTTTTATTTTCAATCTGACCTTCTACTTGTATTTGATGTTGTAAGACTACTTTGGATTGGTACGATTATATACTTACTCTTTGGGTACATAAATGAGCGAAACCTTAGGGTATTAGCCTACGCTATTCTTACATGGAATTTGATGTGGTTGGCGGAAGTAGTTTTACATCAACAGCTTAATATTATTGCTGAGCCCACCTCCTGGGTGATATTTATAATGGCTGAGTTTGTACTGACGCTTGGGTTGGTTTTTTGTCTAATCCAGGTCATCACTAATCCAAGAGTACTAAAATTTGAACAACAAGAAAATAGTATGCCAGAGAGTTTGAAGGACTTTATAAAAGTGAACTTAAAAAAAGCACTACAAGAAGAAAAAATTTACCGCAACTCTGATTTGACAGTCCTAAAGATGGCCAAACAAATAAATGTTCCTGTCAATGACCTTACTCTTTATTTAAATAGGATCCTTAACAAAAATTTCAATCAATTTATAGCAGATTATCGAATAGAAGAGTGTAAAATTTTGCTAACAGATCCGTCATCTCAAGGTCTTAACATAGAGCAAATTATGCTGTCGGTTGGGTTCAACTCAAAATCAGTATTCAACACAGCTTTTAAAAATAGTACAGGAAAAACTCCTTCGGAATTCAGAAAATCTATGATAGAAACAAAAATTTGAACTTGTTTCGTATACATTGTCATTCCCTCAACCATCCCTCCTACCAAAATTCCAAAAGAGTGCTGCCTTACTGCCAAGGAATTGAGAGAAGATACTAAGGAGGAAAAAGACCTTGACTCAAACTATTAATGATGTCCACAACCCCAAGCTATCTAACATAAAACTGTGAACCTGACATAACATGTAATGAACATTCCTGCACGAGCAAACTATCCATCATTATATTATCTTGCGAAAATTTTCAAAACAAGATCATTTATCATGAGGCGAAAAATCCCAGAATCAACGCTACCAAAACTCAATCGCTCGCAAATGATTACTTCCGAAGGCCTACAGAAATTAAGGGAAGAACATGATCACTTATGGCGAGTTGAACGTCCAGACGTTACCGCTAAAGTTACATGGGCCGCAAGTTTGGGAGATCGTTCAGAAAATGCCGATTACCATTACAATAAAAAACGTCTTCGAGAAATTGATAATCGTCTTCGTTATTTGCGTAAATGTATTGATGACTTTAAAATTATTGAGTACCGCCCCAACCAAGAAGGAAAAGTGAGTTTTGGTGCTTGGGTAGAAATTAGAAATGAAAAGAAAGGTCTTCAAAATCGTTTTCGTATTGTTGGTTACGAAGAACTAATAGGTAACAAAAATTATATCTCTATGGACTCCCCAATGGCTAAAGCGCTTCTCGATAAAACTGTTGGAGATGAAGTAATCGTTAAAACCAAAATGGGTGATTTTGTATGGAAAATTCTTAAAATAGAATATCAGAAGTAGTATAACCCAAATAGATCTCAGATCATCTTTTACCCTAGTATTTCAAACTACCTTCTAGCTTATACGAGTAATTATTTCGTCAAGGAACTGAGCGATGCTCAGTCCTCTGATGAACGATTAATCGCTTCCTTACCATTATACACCAATCTTGTGGACCAAGGTATCGGGTTTCTTAAGGCGTAATGTGCCATACAACCATTCTCGGCTTCGTTGAGTAAATCCTTTATGTTTTCCTCAGGTTCCGGACTTTCAATGATCACATGTGTTTCCACCATATCACATCGGCCATCAGTCATATAGCCATGCTCACGCATATGGCCGAGGTTCGTTGCAAAAACAATCCGCTGTTCCAGCTTCAGGCTATCGACCTGAATCTTTCTAGCGGTAAGTATATCCGTTAAATGTGTCATCAGGCAAAACCCAATTCCCGCTGCAAAGAAGGCCAATGGTGGTGGAGCAGTGTCCTCTCCCACTGGTGGCTGCTCATCGCAATAGAGCTTCACTGGACTAAATCCCGGGATATTGACGGAAACAACACCTGTTTTACTTTGCATGTTACCCGCTTCAGCGCTCAGGTTTACTTCGAAACGATAAGGTTCGGGGTGACGGGCCTTGGTAAATTTGGTGGATTCGTATTGAGTTTTGGCAGGTTGTTCTGAACTGAGTTCACCTACACGATAAAATTTCTCTGCTGACATATTATTTCCTGATTTATACAGACAAATATGAATGCTCCATTTGTCTAATCCAAGACAAGACTTACATGCTTATCAGGAATTTAATAAGGCAGAATGGTACTGCAAGCATCAAAAGAAGGTATGGCTTTTTCATTGTTGATTGTTTGATGATTGTAGTTTGGACCTAAGCGTCTCAATAATTTGGGCATCCATCCAATAACTTTTTCCTAACCAATAGGTACTTCCATCTTCTTTCTCCTTCCACTCTCCTCTGGAAAAAAATAGATATTTCCCATCATCTGTTACATGTGCGCCACTTTCATTTAGTGCTGTATTTATTTTGTCACCCATGTTAATTGAAGGTGTCCAAGAACCATCGGTCGCCCGAAAACTAATGTAGAGATCAGCACCACCATATCCATCTTCTCTTCTAACATCCCATATCAAATAGGATTCATCTGGTGCAATGTGGGGGTGAGCAATCCATGTACCTGTGTTAATCTCCTTGCCCATTTTTTGACGAGGTTCATATTTCCCGTTTATAAAGCGTGAATAACTGATTGCTCCAACTGTATCTGGTGGAGCCAATTCATCAAAGTAAGAAGTTCCATTGTCTGAAAAAGATATGCCCATGATATGTTTATCCGTAAATGGGGCGCCCAGGCTTTTGAGTTCTGACCATCCAGCATTGATCCTATTTCTATATTTATTCCCTCGGTATAATGTGTCTCCTCCCTTAGAGAATCTTGGCCATTTTATGTCGGTTTCAGATTCATTCCCCCAACGCCCATTTTCATATTGAATGACAAAAAATGTACGCTCTTTGTATTTTCCATTACTCCTATTGAAATAGTAACTCTTACCATCTGGAGAAAACCTACCTTCTTCAAAAAGCCCCTCTGATGAAACAATTGCAGGATCAAATAGCTTGGGAATTAAGCCTGGTGGTTCTTCTCCAAAATACGAAGCCTCTTTATCTCGATTACTGTCAAGAGGTGAATCACTGTTTTTGGGACTTTGCTTTGGAGTATTGCAGGCGTTTAGAAGTAGTACCCCTACAAGTATCAGCGTTAAATGTGTCTTTTTCATTTTTGTTTGTTGGATGATTGTTGTTTGGGTCTAAGTGTCTCAATAATCTGGGCGTCTATCCAGTATATATCTATGTTGTTGCCATCTTCATCTAGGCTTCTATTGAACATCAGGTATTTGCCATCGGGAGTAACACTGGCATAGGCATCCCAGTGAGCGGTATTCACTTTGTCGCCCATGTTGATCGCATCTCCCCATGAACCATCTTCCTTTCGGAAACTGATGTATATATCAGACCCTCCGTAGCCCTCTTCTCTCCTACCATCCCACATAATGTAAGATTCATCGGGGGCAATAAATGGGTGAGCATTCATCCTTCCAGTATTTATCTCTTTGCCAAATGGTCTGGGCGTTTCACGCTCTCCATCAATTAATCGTGAGTAGCGAATAACTCCATCTCCATTTGGCATGCCTAACTCATCAAAGACATATGTTGCTTTTGAAGATGCTGTGAGACGCATAATTTGAAATTCTTCGAAAGAGGAGCCAATGCTTTTCCGTTCAGACCAGCCATCATCAATACGGTCTTTATAGCCTTTTGCCATATGCATGCGTGAGCCATCTGGCGAGAAGGCCATTTCACCTCTGCGCCTAAATTCTGTGTATTTCTTCCACACATTACCTTCTTGACGAAAACCAATTACGGTAGGGCTAAAGTGCTCACCGCGTGAGGTTGTGAAGTAAAACTCTTTCATACCCGGAGCGAACACACCCTCTACTTCCCAACCTTCGGTAGAGATGATGCCTAGAGCAAAAGGTTCTGCCACCATGCCCGGAGGCTTCTGACCCATGTATGGGCCTTCTAGGTCTGGAAAGTTGAAATCAATATCTTTGTTTTCTTGGGCAAAGAGAGTATTCAAGGATATTGTAATTATTAATACTAATAAGGATGCTTTCTTCATTTGCTTTGTTTTTGTGTTCTTAAATCTTCAATAATTTGAGTATCTCCCCAATCTCCGCAGTTGATATCTATAGGAGTTTCATTGTTTAAAGTTTTTCTTCGTCTATCAAAAAATAGATGAAAGCCAGGCTTCATTTCTCGAGTCTTTGTAGCCACCTTTTAGCAAGTGAAAAATCTGGATCAATTGTCAGTGCTTTTTCGAACATGGTCTTAGCACTTTCAAGCTGACCTTGAGACCTGCGTACAAGCCCCATTCCGAGATAAGATTCCTTCCCTTCAGGATACACTTCTAAGGAGTATTGAAAGATTTCTTCTGCGGCTATTAAATTCTTACTTAGTATTGTATGAAAACCAAGGTTAAATATGACCGATATAGGTGTCTTGATTTCATACCCATACCGTTTGGATAACCTATCGAAATGCTGTGTCACAGTATCCAACGATACCAGATTTTCACGGGGATTGAAGGGATTGAAGTCAGGATATAACGTAAGAAGAAACTGTATAAAATCCATCGCTGGTACATGACCCTGGTTCACCAATTCATCCACTTTATAGGTAAAACTCTCTGGTTTATGTTCCGCTAAAACCCGGCTGAATTCAGAAACGTGATTTGTTAATCCTTCATCATCGCTGTAAATGATGTGTAGAAATCTGTTTTCCGAAAGTGTTTTTAAGGGACCTGATTTTATTTTTTGTTGAAGCTCTGTTGGTATGTTACGAAGGGACGGACTGCTTGCGAAGTAGCCATTAAACAGAAGAGGGTTATTGAGCAGCGTGTAAACACAGAAAAGCCCACTGTTAGAACCGCCAAAAAGGACTTTAAACGGAGCAGTCCGATAGTTAGCATCAATGTTCGGTATCAGCTCTATCTCCAAGAAGCTAATATAATTATCTGGAACTGTTGTGTTTTGATTTTCCCTCGTTGGCAACAAAATACTATTTCCTTCAGGTAAATCTATTCCAATAAGTATCATCTCAGGAATTTGCCCCTCGCCCATGTAGTCTAATGTAGAAGCTAACATGGCGAACCGAGCTCGGTATTCTGAGCCCAACATATACAGCACGGGATAGGTTTTCTTGGAATTATGGTAGTTAGCAGGTAAATGGATTGATAGTGGAATAGTTTTGTTTAACACTTTTGATTGAAGGGAAGACATTTTGCCTAAGGTAACTGCTGGTTCACTGTGCTCTGTTAAATGAGGAGAATCAGGGCTTTTCTTTGTCTTTTCTTGAGCAAAGACGGGGCTTAACATCATCAAATTCGCTACAAGTAGCATCATCACGAGTGTAACTCTCCTAGTATTTTTGTTCATATCTTTCTGGCACTCAGTTATCGAAATTTTCATAATACGTATTGGTTTTGAAGACTTTACTTCAAACTTCTCGCATAGGTTGTAAATAGTGATTGTTTAATTTGTCAACTGCTCTGGGTTTAAATGAACTGCTCTAAACCTCTTAGAAAAGACAGATTTATCGAGTTACTTTACATACTAAAGTCACCTCAAAATGACCCTGAAATTCTCACATTGTTATCTTTTAATATGCGTGGTGCTCTTGGCATCTTCCTGCTCTCAGGATCCTGCTATTTTCAGCGAACACAACACCGTATACAAAATAGGCGACCAACGTGAATGGGCTGATAAAGAATTCAATGATCAAGATTGGCATGTAAGACTGAAGTTAGTCCCTGATGGTCGGGTATTCTGGTCCAGAACTAAGATTGACATTTTAGAGGAGTCAGAAGTTTTACACCCCTATGGCCTTTGGTTAGAAGCTTATGGAGAGTACGAAGTGTTTTGGGACGGTGTATTGATTGGTAAAAATGGAAACCCAGGTCAAGAAGCAGACTTACCGCCTGAAGGAGAATTGTGGGTGACCTTTAACATACCACCTCATTTGGCCAATGTAGGTGAACATGTAATTGCTCTACGGCTTAGTAATTACTATTATCCGGACCATGTAGGAGATTACTGGATTAAGGTAGATAATTATAAAGATCTGGTCACCGATAGACTGATTCAAAACGCATATATGCATGTTTTTGCAGGGGCATTTTTGATCGCTTCTATCTATTGTCTATTTCTATTCTTGGGTAATAAAAAAGAGCATCTCACGCTTATTTTGAGCATAAGTTGCTTTCTGTTTTTTTGTCTAACCATGACCCATTTTGTCAGAAATACTCTTCCTATCCACTACAGCCTACATGTAATACGCTTGGAAGTTACCACAAGCCTAATGTTTGGTATTTCATTTTTGATACCGCTCTTTTTCTCTTTGCAATTTCCTTTTCCTAAACGGAAATTAATCTTGGGTATTTACACATTAATTCTGTTGTCAATGTTTTTAGTGGATCATCACACTTTCGATTTTTCAATCGTAAAGATGATCATCACCTTATTAATATTTTCTTTTGCCATAGCGGTATTTGGTATTTACAAGAAAGCGAAAGGTGCTGTTTTAGTAATGCTTACCTTACTATTCTGCATTTTTCTTCGCTATGCAGCCTCTTTCAATGTTAGTCTTTTCACTGGCTTTAGTCTCATTATTCTTAACATGCTGTACTTACTTTCACTTAGAATTAAAGAACAGCGATTGGCTTATGAAAACTCGTTGGTTCAGTCTACAAGGCTGAAGCTCGAACTCATCAAAAAGAACATTCAACCGCATTTTTTAATGAATACACTCACTTCATTAATCGATTGGATTGAGGAAGCTCCTAAGGTAGGTGTGCAGTTCATTGAGGCGCTAGCGAAAGAGTTTAACTTGGTTAATCAGATGGAAGATCAAACGCTCATTCCGATTGACCAAGAAATCGAACTTTGTCGTACCCACTTGGAGGTGATGAGGTATCGAAAGGAAATTGATTATATATGGAAAGAGGAAGGTATTGATACGGATGAAATGGTGCCACCAGCTATACTACATACCCTTTTAGAAAATGGAATCACTCACAGTTTGCCACAGCATGGAAACAGCATAAGGTTCAAGCTCATTTTTAATTCAAATAAGGAATATAGGAGCTATACCTTTTTAACATACGCCAAAGTAGCGAACCAGACAACCAGCAAGGAAGATGGTACAGGGTTGAAATATATTAAAGCGAGACTAACTGAAAGCTATCAGGCAAAATGGGATATCATCTCCGAGCCCGCAGATCATGGTTGGAAAAATGTTATTAAAATATACGGTTAAGGAATGAGGGTTTTGATAGTTGAAGATGAATCGAGAATAGCCAAGAGAGTCGAGCGAATGACCCGCGATATTCTCGGCAACACCTTGCAGTCACTGACTCATATCAACACACTTCAAGAAGCATTGACATTTATTGAGAACAATCCCCTAGACCTTCTTCTACTGGATTTGAATCTAAATGGTGAGGACGGTTTTGACTTGTTGACCACAGCGGTTTCCGAATCCTTTCATACTATCGTAATCTCAGCATATAAAGATCAGGCAATTACTGCTTTTGAATATGGAGTGTTAGATTTTGTACCTAAACCCTTTGATCGAGACCGTTTAGAGAAAGCTTTCAATCGCAGAATACGTAAGGAAAAGCTCGAAACTCAGGTGAAGTATTTGGCTGTCAAGCAAAGGCAACGAATTCAGCTTATTCCTGTTAATGAGGTATTATATATCAAGGGCGCAGGTACCTATACAGAACTCTTCTTGTCTGGTGGGAAAAAGGAATTGCACGATAAATCACTGGAAAGGTTGGAACAGCTGCTGTCCCCTACTTTTGAGCGTATTCACAAATCGTACTTAGTAAAGATTTCTGAAGTAAAAGGAATTATTGTTAACTCTGGAAGTAAATACATGGCCGAATTAAAAAACGGAGCATTTATCCCTGTTGGAAGAACCAGATACAAAGAAATAAAGGCAAAATGGTTTTAAAATGCTTTGATGACTTAAAACAGGCTACTTGAATTGTTTCAAGTAGCCTGTTTCATTATCTGTCTTTTCGTACAGGCTCATGTTCGCTTTCAAACTTCAACCTCAGAAATTACGCTTGGCTTATTTATTCCCTTCCATCACTTCAGGCCCTACCCTCTTTTTATCTGCGTTAGGAATACCTTGGGTCATCCATAAAGGAGCTGGAGCACCTTTAAGATAATGGTCGAAGTACTGCTTCATGCGAATTTGGAAATCCTTTTGATTGTCTTCTTTTCCTAAATGATGGGGTTCATCTGGATAAGACAACATAATCACTTCTTTGCCCAGTCTGCGCGCAGCAGAATAAAATTCCAAACCTTGGTTCCAGTCCACAGCACCGTCTGCTGTGCCATGCAAAAGCAAGAATGGAGTTTTAATGTTTTGAGCATGAAACAATGGAGATTGATATTGATACAATTCCATATTCTCCCAAGGACTAACGCCCATTCTACCCTGAGACCATTCAATGATTGGCCCATTCAAACTACCCGATTGTTTATAGGCAATATTGTACATACTAATCAAATTGGTCAGTGGTGCACCAGTAACTACTGCTGCAAACATATCGGTTTGGGTAACTATAAAGGAAGACTCATATCCTCCCCAGCTATGTCCCTGCAAACCAATACGTTCAGGATCAGCATATCCCAGTTTAATTACTTCTTTGGCTGCACTGGTAACATCATCTAAAGCAGAAGAGCCTGGCTTGCCTTCATCAAAAACGATGTCGGGCATTAACACCAAATATCCGTTGCTGGCGTAGGTAGACATGTGAGGTCTGTCGTCATAAGTAGGCATTGAATACTGATGATGCCTTTGTGACATTTTCTCATAGAAATACATTACCATTGGATATTTCTTCCCAGCCTCATAGTCGGCAGGCAAGGCCAAAGTGGCTTGTAGCTTATTTCCTCTTTGGTCTGTATAGTCTACCAAAACCCTTTTTCCCCATTTGTAATTGGCCTGTTGTGGGTTAGCATCCGTGATTTTCTTAGGGTTTTTGAATGTCAAGTCAGCTACATAATAATCAGGGAAATCCACAAAGGTCTGTTCTGTAAAAATGAGCTTATTGGCATCTTTTGCTTTAGTTGGCCTTCCTATCATGCTGTCCTCATAGCGCAGTGCTTTGGGCTTTTTGCCCATTTCTACGGAATAGTAACCTGACTTTTTAGTCCATTCGCCATAGGCAGATAGTAGCAACGGTTGTTTCAAATCATAATCCTCTTCCTCAGGGTCTAATTGGGTAAGTCTGAAGCGAATTTCTTCTTCATCACCCATACCTTGGGTTATGTTCTTGGCTTCGTTTGAGGTTAATGAAATGGCCCAAACGTCATATTTATTATTTAACAGCAGCCATTTACCATCCTTCGACCAGCCCGCTACTCCATAAGTTGGCTTTTCTACAGGTGTATCATAATCTTCGTTTTGAAAATTCACACCTGCTTTTTCTGTCATATTCGTAGTTTTCCCTGTTCCAAAGTTGTAGCCAAAAACCTCTCCATCTCTCGAAAAAAGTGTCCATTCACCGTTAGGCGACAAACCTAGCTTCCAATACACTCTTTCCGTAATCAGCTTCTTCTCTCCTGTCTGTGTATTTACACTATAAATATCTGCGTAGTTGCCAGGAATGGTTACATCATTACGGTACTTCGTATTATTTTGCCCCATAGCCCATTGACTTTTATCGCTGTAACTTACGTTAGGCATGTCTTCATTTTCCATCTGGATGAACTTCTTGTTTCCCAAGTTCAAAACAGCCGTGTAGGTAGACCTGCGATCTCTACCTGCCTGTACCATTTGCACAGACTGTACGCGCTCATCTTTCCAATGCCATACATCTACATTGGCTTTCAATTCATCATCCTTTTTTAATTCTTTTTCCTGAGCTCTCACCCCAAAGTAGAGCTGAGTGTTTTTCTCATTCCATGTCAGCCTGCTGTATTCGCTGATCACCATGTCTTCAGGGAAACTTGAATCATCTGAAACTGAGTAAGTGTTTTGAGTATTAAAATTCGACATTCCAGAGGTTAAATTTGACGCCCAATAAAGTGTGTTATCGCGTTCTACATTTCCTTCTTTTGTTGTTCCAAACAATACTGCTAATTGATTTCCTTCTTCATTCCATGTCATTTGACTGTAAGAAAACGCCCCTGTATGAAGTGGCCATGAGCGGTTATTGCTCAAATCGATTATGTATAGCCCATTGCCGTTATCACCATCAGCATCTACTAAATAAGCGAAGAGTGTTCCTTTTTTATTGAAGGCATAACTGGATACGTTTCCGATATTCAGCGTTTTATCATCCTTCAAACTTTTTAGAATAAGGTCACTTCCCTTATGCTCCGCTTTTCTGTCGCTTGGGTTTTTCTGAATGGCGATGTAATTGGAAGCCTCAGAGAAACTGAATGAGCTAGCATTTTCAACATTAGATACCTTGTTAGAGGCCAGGTTGAATAATTCTAAATTGCTAGAAGTCGGCTTACCTTGTTTCTTCAACTTTTCAGCCTCCTTTTCAGCTGGGTCTACCAAGTAGGCTAGCCATTGATTATCCATAGAAAAATCTACTTGTTTGCCATTGATGGCAGTACGAACCGTGTCTCCATCAATTTTACGAATATGGAGTTTTGAATCACCATCATTAGGGTTGTACGAATAAGTCATCCATAGCCCGTTGGGTGAAATGGAAGTATTTCTAATACTGTTCCATTGGCCGTAATCGTCCAGTGTTAATGGCTTCTTTTCTTGACCAATAGCTGCTTGATTGATAAATAGAAGGCCAATAATGATGGCAAAAAAGGAAGTACTAGTAAGTTTTTGCATGGCGTTTATGTTATGGGTTGAGTAAGCCGAGGGTTTCTCTCAAAATTAAAAATGGTGATGTCGATCAATATACAGCTTATCCTTATGATTTAGAACTGTACTTTTTTGGAGCGTTTGTTTTTTGATGTGAGTGTCAAGTAACAATGTAACCGCAATGGGCACGAAGTAACGCGGAGTAATGATGCTGAACTAGGTTGGATTGTTTTCTTGTGTTGCTGATAAAAATGCTTACAGCATGACTTAGGTTTGAAGTTTGTGCCATTGATAAGGCTTAATAGCTAAAGCATGATATGAAGTCATCCCCGTAGGCTCCGAATCTTCGGAGTTTTCCCTAAACACAGATGGCCAGTTATTCTTAGTTTTCTTTCCAGTGTTGCTGAAAACCTCGAAACTTCAGAGCTTACATCACGACTGTTCAATTGCTTTTCATTTTGAGACCTCTTCCCTCTCCTTTTTCATCACAATGGTTCGGTAAGGGAATGGAATTTCGATGCCTTCATTATCGAATCGTGCTTTAATACTTTCTAACACATCTATTCTGAGCTGAAAAGCATTTGTGAAATTAGCTGCCCAAGCCCAAGCCCTTATGGTTACTGAAGAGTCATTCATAGTGGTCAAGGCTACTTTAACTTTAGGTAAATCGTTGGCTAGGTCCAGCTCAGTCCTATTATCAAAAATCAATGGGTGATTTTCACATTCTTCTTGCATGATTTTTTTAGCCAGCTTAACATCACTGTCATAAGAAATTCCGATTTCTATATGTTCACAGCACTTCTTTTCTCCTAAATCATAATTGATCAATCGCTCCTTGTTAATGATGCTGTTAGGAATAACAATCATCTTATTTTCAAAATTTCTGATCACAGTATGTCGTAGAGTAATATCCGTCACTGTCCCAACCATGGTATCTGTGACCTTTATGATATCGCCAATTTTAAAAGGCTTAAATGAGATAATGAAAACACCCCCAACTAGGTTGGACAAGGCTTCCTGTGAAGCAATACCTGCGATAATGGCAATGACCCCTGCCCCACCTAAAGCAGTTTGTGCTACATTTTGAAAAGAAGGAATGGCAAGAAGACCAAAAAACAAGCCTAAAAAGTAAATACCATATACTGCTACATAACCTAAAAACTTTAGACTTGTAGGGTCTTCATGACTGCTTATTTTTTTGGCAATGCTTTGCTTAAACCACAAATTGACTGATGTAGCACAAACAATAGTACAAACAAGCAAGAACCCGAGGTAAAAGATAAATTTAAAATCACTGATCAGTGATTTGTAATCCATATCGCCAGAAAAAATAAATACCAACAAAAGGACGCCTAAAACTAACCAAAGCCCATTGAGAATCTTTTTAATCAGGTATATCGGTCTGCTAATTTCACCGGGGAACCTCTTCTCTTCTCTTTTAATAAACCATTTGTGCAAGAGGTTGGTGATATAGCGCAGCAGTACTACACTAATTATTACGAGAGCCGCATAAAGCAATTGAAGCTTATAGGCTTCTAAAATCTCTGTTATCATTGTTATTTATAATCTTGATATGGATATCAACATGAATTCTGATCTGAAAACTCATGTCTGTACGAAGGTAAATAATCCTTTCAGTACATACCAAATCAGCAGCCTGTCTAGTAACTTAAAATAACCGACACGACTTCTATACCCCTTTAATTAACTGATCTAGTAATTACTATCTTTTCAAAACCTCTAATCGCTTAGCTATAATCTTTTCTTTGATAGGATTCATCCGAATAATAAAGCCTAAGCCGATAACTAGGGCGTAAGCAATCCAGATGTCATCTAAAAACGCGATGTGCACAATGCTCAGTACAATGGCCACATAGGCATACTGCTGAATTTTTTTCCACCTATTCTTAAGCTTTCTCATTGATTTTCTATTTGAGGTAAAGAACAACGGGATAAGAATAATGGTAGCAATGAACCCTGCTATGTAATTGAATTCTGAAAAAGTCTGAGCAAAGCCTTCATCCCAAATAAAGAAGATAAAGTGTAGAAAGCTAAATACGGCAGTGGCAATTCCCATAGACTGCCTCACCAATACATTATTAAGGTCAAGAAGGATGTAAACAGGTGTTGCAGTCAGTACGGCTACCATCCAACGAATGCCAATTTCGCTTGTAAAATGAACCATAAACTCCAACCCCGTCATGTTTGGCCTTTCTGCATCTGGTTTAAAGGAAAAGCCATTACTTAAATCGATGTGGTAAATGATGATCCCTAATTGGCCAACTGCAATGAGTGTTACAATTAACCATCCGTAATTCTTTTTGATATAATTGAACATGAATATTTAATCTAAGGTGTGATGATTTAACATAGTTTTCAGCCCTCTTCGCAAAAGTAAAAGTGGTCAATCTGAAAAGAGTGTGACCCACTATTTCCTAAAAAATAAAGGCTTATGTGACGATAATGCTCTAATCGGTTGCCATAAGTTTATAGTTGGTTTTTTGTTATTTAAATGAAACAGCTATATCCTATACAGCTATAAAGGCCTGTCATTGACTTCTTTAGTTTAGGTTAACTATCAAATGCCATTGAAGTAAATTGGTGAATGATATGCCTTTAAGTTTTTGTAATTTCCATTTCAACCTTATTACAAACACAATGAAAATCAATCGATCATTATTTACACTCATACTGTGTGTTGGTGCAGTGCTTTTACCCGACAAAGCAGCGCTGGCACAAGCTCAAAAACAAACCTTACCCGTAGATCCTTCTTTTTACAAGAACTACTCATGGCGAAACATTGGCCCCGACCGTGGTGGGCGCTCATTAGGAAGCTCCGGTAGTCCTGGCAGACCAAACGAATACTATTTTGGAGCTACAGGTGGTGGATTATGGAAAACTGTTGATGGGGGAAATGAATGGTTTCCTGTAACCGATGGACAAATCTCTTCTTCCAGCATTGGTGCAGTAGCCGTAGCTGAAACCAACCCCGACATTGTCTATATTGGTGGTGGTGAAACACAGCTTCGCGGTAGCATTACCCAAGGCGATGGTGTTTACAAAACCACAGATGGTGGAAAAACTTGGAGGCACTTAGGCCTAAAAGAAACTCAAGCCATTTCAAGAATCAGAGTCCACCCTACAAACCCTAATATCGTTTATGTAGCTGCTTTAGGTCACCCTTATGGCGACAATGAAGAGCGTGGGGTTTTCCGATCGAAAGACGGTGGAAATACTTGGGAAAAAGTATTGTATGTAAGTGATAAAGCTGGCGCTGCTGATTTGATCATTGACCGCACTAACCCGAATGTACTTTATGCCTCTACTTGGCAGGTATACCGTAAAGCATGGAAAATGTGGGGCGGTGGCCCAGATAGTAAGCTTTTTAAATCGTTGGATGGCGGTGATACTTGGATAGAATTGACCAAAAATCCAGGAATGCCCGAAGGCCCGATTGGCAAAATTGGAGTAACAGTCTCCCCTGCCGACCCTAACCGCGTTTGGGCAATTGTTGAAGCCAACGAAGGCGGTGTTTTCCGTTCCGATGATGCAGGCTGGACATGGGAACGTGTCAATTCAGAACGTAAACTACGTCAGCGCGCATTTTACTATTCTCGCATTTATGCCGATCCGTTCGATCGAGATGTGGTTTACGGTTTAAATGTTGGCTTTTACAAATCTACAGATGGAGGAGAAACCTTCGATGTAACCCTTCGTCCGCCACATGGCGACAACCACGACTTATGGATTGACCCAAATGATCCCATGCGCATGATCAGTTCAAATGATGGTGGTGGTACGGTAAGCGTGAATGGCGGTCAGTCTTGGACAGACCTAGACTTCCCTACTTCGCAGTTTTACCATGTTATGACTACCAGTGATGTGCCTTATCATGTGGCTGGAGCACAGCAAGATAACAGTACGCTTGCCATGCCTAGCCAAGGCAGAGGCCCTTCATATTCTGTAGGTGGCGGTGAAAGTGGTTGGATTACCCAAAGCCCCGTTGACCCTGATGTATTTTATGCAGGTAGTCAAGGTGCATTATTGACGCGTTATAACCGCAGAACAGGTCAATACAGAGATATTCAGGTATACCCGAGATTCTTCTCTGGCGAACCTTCAAGCGCTTTGCCCGAAAGATGGCAATGGACTTTCCCTATTATGTTCTCTCCTAAAGACCCTACTGTGATGTACACCACCTCGCAACATGTTTGGAAAACCACCAATGACGGACAAACTTGGGAAAAGATCAGTCCTGATCTTACCTATGCCGACCCTGAAACTTTGGGTGTAACCGGTGGGGTGATTACCATGGACATGAATGGGCCTGAAATTTACGCAACTGTTTTTGCCTTAGCCCCTTCTAACTACGATGTAAACACCATATGGGCTGGCTCAGACGATGGTAAAGTTCATATTACAAGAAATGGGGGAAAGAAATGGGACGACATCACTCCTAAAGACCTTCCTAAGTTTTCAAGAATTAGCATTATCGAAGAAAGTAAATTTAACCCAGGCACTTTGTATTTAGCAGCCAATCGTTATCAGGTAGACGATAGAGAACCTTATGTGTTCAAAACTACGGACTATGGTAAAACATGGACGAAAATCATTACTGGCATTAAGCCAGGTCATTTTGCGCGTTCTATTCGTGAAGATTTGAAAGTACCGGGCTTGCTTTATTTGGCTACGGAACATGGCGTTTATGTATCGTTTAATGATGGTGCTATGTGGCAGTCATTACAAATGAATTTGCCTGACACTCCTATCCGCGACTTGGTATTGAAGAACAATGATATAGTACTTGGTTCTCATGGCCGTGGTTTCTGGATTATGCATGATGTAGCCCCATTGCGAGATGCGGCTTCAATGGACATGAATCAAGTAAAACTATTTAAACCAGCCAACCCAATCAGAGGTATTTATAGTGCTAATATTCAATACTACTTACCAAAAGAAGCTGATAATGTAACCATAGAGATCATGGATGCTAATGGTAGTTTGATTGAATCGTATACAGGTACAAAATCAGAAGGAAGAAGATCGCGTGTAGCCACTGGTAAGGGGTTGAATGACTTCAATTGGAATCTACGCTATCCTGGAGCTACAACTTTTGAAGGTATGATTATTTGGAGTGGAAGACCTCAAAGCGGGCCTCTGGCACCATTGGGCGACTACCAAGTTAAACTTACTGTAGATGGTGTGTCTCAAACTAGCACGTTCACAGTAGAAATAGATCCGAATTTAGAAGGCATTACCAAAGACGATATTCAAAAGCAATTTGATTTGGCCGTGAAGATTAGAGATAAAACTTCTGCTGCCAATGAAGCAGTAATTCAAATCAGAAGTATTCGTAAGCAAGCGCAAGAGTTAATGAATTCTGGCGATGCAAGTCTTAATGGTGCTATCAATGATATGTTAGCTAAAATGAAGGTGATTGAAGAGGATTTGTACCAAGTGAAAAACCAAAGTGGTCAAGATCCACTCAACTTCCCCATTAAGCTCAATAACCGTTTAGCTTCTTTAAGGCGAAGCGTTGAAAGTGGACAAGCAAGGCCAACTGATGCTTCTTACGTAGTATTTGAAGAACTTTCTGCTGAATTAAAAATGCACTTAGACAAACTAGATCAAGTACTTAATTCTGACCTTAAACAACAACCGCTATCAGGTAAAATCTCATTAGAGAAAAAGGGCAATTAAATAAACTAAAGGATAAATTTTAAGGCTTTCGGTTTACTCATATGGTAAATCGGAAGCCTTTTCACTTTTCAACCCCACTGGGTCTTGATTGAAAGCCTTCATCAGCGACTCGTAAAGTATTGGGTGATTCTGTTTGAGCAAATGCGGTTGCTTGAAAAAGTATTCGCCTGCTACTGCAAAAAAGTCCTGTTGGCTATTTGCTCCGTAACTGCGAATATCAGAGATTTCCTCATTAATGTGTTGGATCTTTTTATGAATGAAACCTAACCATGGCAGGGTAAATACTTTATCTTCAAAGCCAGGAGGAACCCCATCTATAAAACCATTTTCTTTATCAAATAGATGGATAAACTCATGGAACCCCACATTGTTATTGTCATTCACAATGTCGAAGCCAGCGTGCAATGCAGGTTTCGAAAGAATCATCTTATTCTCAAGTACGTCTGCTCCCACCATTCCTGTAAACGCCTGATTCGGATCATTGACTTCAAAATTGCTATTGAAATGAGAAGGATAAAGGATTACTTCTTCCAAATGTTTGTAAGTACACCTAGGAAAACCAAATAAGGGGATTACTCCGCTACTGGCCACAAGGAGTTGGTCTTCCAAAGTAACTTCTACCCTAACCCCTGTAATCATCACATTGGACAAGAACTCTTGAATATCCTGTTCAAACTGCACTTTTTGACTTGGCTTTAAATGACGATAGAAGTCTACCTTATTATGTAAAACTTTTCTCCACTCTGTAGGTAGGTTCACTTTTAGAGTTCGCTTAAAATAGCGCTCTTTAAAAATGAAGTACGAAGGAACAAGAAAGGCAATAAGTAGAAGGGCTGCTGCCATTTATGTTATCGTTAGAAGTATCGCTCAAAAAGGAAATGATCTTAGCTTGTTCAGTCGCTCATAGTAAAGAACTTATTTTAGTAGCTCAAAAACAAAACAGGCCTCGATGAAATCAAGGCCCTTGAATTGTATTATTTAGAATTTCCTATATTCGCCATCTAAAAAGGCATTGGCCTCTTCTTCTTTAAAACGGGCAGTTTGGTTGTTCCAGTGTAGTTTTTTATTTGGGAATCGACCAGCGATAACACCTAATAGTATGGTTTCTGTTAATCTAGCTGCGTATGAAAATGGTGCACTAACCTGATCTTTCCCCATACAAGCATCAACAAATTGGTGATAATGCTTTTTACTTTCCGCGCCATAATCTTCCGTAGGGCTACCTACATTCGAGAAAGGCTCCAAGTCAATATCTACATATTCGCCTTTCACAATATGCTTAGGCAATTGCATAAAGTGAGGAAGTAACAACCTTCCCTTTTCGCCAATAAACATAGCTCCTTGATCAGGAAGCTGGTCGTCATTCGGCAATTTCAAATCTTTATGATCTTTAGGAGCTCCTGGCCCATCGTACCATACCCATTTGAATTTCTTGGTGGTATATTCTGTTCCCGGAAATTCATAAGTAACAATATTGTTTTCTGGGAAACCAAAACCTGTTGGTTTTCTACATTGTGTTCTAATAGTTTTTGGAATATCTAAGGCAAGCGCATTATAAGGGGTATCAAAAATATGTACGCCCATATCTCCTAAAGTACCACAGCCATAATCCATAATCTTTCTCCAGTTTCCTGGGTGATAAACTCCTTGTTTATAAGGTCTTTGAGGTGCTGTGCCTAACCAAAGGTTCCAGTCTAAAGTATTTGGTACAGGATCGCTTCCTTCTGGTGCTGGACCATCAAAACCCCAGTTCTTTGGAGACCAAGCATGCACAGCTTTTACTTTCCCGATAATACCTGATTGAATCAGGGCGGTTCCTAATTTGTAATCGTAAAATGAATGTACTTGAATACCCATTTGGGTGACTAAGTTTTTCTCTTCGGCCATTTTTCGCATGGCTCTAGCTTCAGTAACATGGTGTGTCAATGGCTTTTGACAATACACAGGTTTATCCATGCCCATGGCCATCATTGATGCTGGTGCATGTGTATGATCAGGCGTTGAAACCACAACCGCATCAATGCTACTTCCCATGTCGTTCAACATTTTGCGATAGTCAGTATATGTTTTGGCCTTAGGGTGCATTTTAAGTGCCGCAGCAAGGTTGTTGGCATCTACATCGCAAAGCGCGGTAACTTCTACAGCAGGGTGCGAGGAGATGGCTTTAAGATCTTCCATTCCCATTCCACCTACTCCGATATGAGCGGTTCTGAGTTTATCGTTTTTGCTCAATGCCCAAAGTGATGATGGTAGCATGGAGGCTGATGTAATTATAGCTGCGCTTTTTAGGAAGTCTCTTTTGTTCATGACAATGAGTTAAAAGGGTAATGAATTAGGGGATTAATGAAACAAGGAATTAATGAAACAAGGAATTAATGAAATAAGGAATTAATGAAAGAATGAGTTAATGAAGAAATAGATTACAGTTTTCTGATTTTGATATTCTTGAACCAAAGTGGACTATCGTGATCTTGTAAGCCTATATAGCCTGTTTTGAATGAACCATATTTTGGATAATCTTTCCACTTTCCAGCAGCTTTGCGCTCATACCAATCGTCTGACCAAGGCACAAAAGACACAATCATCTTTCCGTTTAGCCAATGTTCTACACGCTCTGGGGTGAAGATGATTTTGGTAGTGTTCCACTCTCCTGCTGGTTTTACAATTTTCTGCGTTAGATCAGGAAGATGCATAGCATAATCCGCACCTGTTTTTTGCCATTCCTCTAGTTTGGCGTTATTGATTTCTTCCCATTTAAGGTCATCGAGTAATTGATATTCGGGAGATACCGCAGCTGGGCCTCCCTCAATACCTTCTTTCAAATGGTAGAAAACACCACTGTTTCCGCCTTCTGGAATCTTCCATTCCAAATACAATTCAAAGTTGTCAAACTCTTCTGCTGCATAAATAATATCTTTCCCTCCTTGGCGCTCACTCTCTAATCTCTTTTCTGTATCAAAGGTTAAGGCTCCATCTTCAATAACCCATTGTGAAGGAAGTTTATCTCCGTTATAAGCCCTCCAACCTTCCGTGCTGGTGCCATCAAATAGGTAAATCCAACCATCATCTTCAGTTTTCGAACTAGAATTGCAAGCTGAAACTGTGGCTGCTAAAAATGTAAGTAGAAAGAGTTTTTTCATATTTGAGGTTGTTGATTTCGTATTCAATTTGTTTTTCTTGTTACCTAGTTGTTCTAACATGTCATTTGGCAGTAGATAACCTCTTAGCAAACATAGGATGACTTACTCTTTTAGGTACTTAACCAGAGTTATTACTATTCCCCTAACTTCTTTAAAACAATGTTCCTCCAACTTACCTTAATTCCGCCACCATCGTGTATTTGAAGGGCAATTGCGCCTTTTCCAGCACCGATTTTCTCATCTACTAGATTAACCATTTCGGTACCATTTAACCAAGTAGTTACTTCTGAGCCTACTACTCTAATTTTCATGGTGTTCCACTCTCCCATTTTTAGGGCTTTATCTTTTTCTGGGTCAGGTTGAATTAACCAACCACGACCATAAGATTCGTAAATTCCACCAGTATTATCTCCTGGAGGTGCAACTTCTACTTGCCAGCCACTTACTTTGGTGCCTTCAACGGTAGACCTTATAAACACACCACTATTGCCGTTGGCTTCTTGTTTAAAATCAAGTGTCAACTCAAAGTCATCGTAATAGTCTACTGTAGAAAGATAACCGTATTGAGCAGCTGGGCCACTTTCGCAAACTAGAAGTCCATCTTGTACATACCATTTTTCTTCACCATGATTGACCCACCCATCTAAGTTTTCTCCATTAAATAATTCAATGGTATTTGATTTTGGTGTACAGGCCACAAAAAAAAGTGATAGAGTGATTGCAGCAATAGAATATTTTGGATTGAATTTCATATAGCGTTTCTAGTTAGGCTTATTGGTAATGTGAAAAAATATCTAGCGCTGAATGTAAAAAATAACTCCGTTAAAATGAAAACTTATTGGCTAATCGGTGAGTCATTGAATCAGGTGATTAATCCATTTTCATTTTCAGAATTGCCAAGAAACCCTCTCAAATCATTTAGCCTTTCTTCTACCTCCAATTTCTGAAGTTCAAAAGCTTCATCTTGTTTTACATTATTTGAATAATGAACCCAATGCTTCTGCGCCTTTTTTAACACACGTGGGGTAATATTGAATTCTTTGTGATCTAGTAAGTCTTCGGCTATTTTAGATACTTTAAAGCTCCCAAAAAGGTAGAGTTTGAAAAGGTCTACATAGTTGTCACTTACATCAAACCCTTCGAGAGCCATCAGTAAATCACCCAGAATTTCTTTGTTTTCTTTCTTATTAAAGGCTTCGAAAAGTGGAGTTAAAGCCGCTGAATTGTTTTCAACTAACCCTAGGGTTCTGGCGGCCATAAAGCGAGTTTCTGGATTTGGGTCATCCAGCAATTTAATCATAGAGTTTATAACCTCTTCAGAGCCAATGCTTCCTAAGTAGTTTGATGCATTAAAACTCTTGTCATTCAATTCGCCAGTTAATTCTTTAAGTGCGGTGGTAATCTCTACGGCCATACAGTATTTTTAATAAGCATCGAAATTACATAAAATACCAGTCTGCGCAATTGATAATCGCTTTTCCTATACAATGAATAACGACCTATCATCGGATAAATGAATGGCTTGTTTTTAATTCATAGGGAAACTGATTTCGTATGAAGTGCCTTCTCCTTTTTTAGAGTCAAGAGTACAAGTACCATTCAATAAGTTTACTCTGCTCTGAATATTATCAATACCGAATGATGGCTTGATGTTGATAGAGTCTAGGTCGAATCCACGACCATTATCTTTGATAAGAATATTAACCACATTTTCTTTTTGAGTGAAAGAAACCAAGCATTCGGTAGCTTGTGCATGCTTAATCATATTGTTAAATATTTCCTGTATAACTCTATAGATTGTCATGTACTTATCTTCAGAAATGTTCTCAGAAACTATGTCATATTTAAAATCTACTTTTATACTGGCCAATGATCGGATATCTTCCATCAGCTCACTTAGAGCAAGCTTCAACCCTGTGTTTTGAAATGCATTTGGAATTAAAGAATGAGCGATGTTACGAACTTCATCTACAGAATTCTTCAAGTGCTTTCTGGTTTTATCAACTAAAACGCTATTCTTCTCAATAAATTCAGGATTCTTTTTAATCAGAAGATCAAGGGTCAACAGGCTTATTGTGAGGGTTTGAACAACTCCATCATGTAAGTCTCTGGCTATTCGAGTTCTTTCAGTTTCAGCTCCTTTAATAATGGCGTTTACGTATTTCCTCTCCATTTTATACCGATCCATAAACCACTGATAGCGCTCAATAGAGTACTCAATAGACTTCATCAGGTCTTTAGGTTGGTAAACTCCTTTTACTAGGTAATCCTGTGCGCCTTTATGAATAATTTCCTTGGCTATTTCTTGGTCTTCTAGTCCAGTAAGCACAATAATTGGAAATTCAGGAGAGCAGCTCATTAAGGACTCAAAACTTGAAATGCCCGTAGTGTCTGGTAGCGTAAGATCTAAAAGCGCTAGGTCAAAAGTATTCTCTTTTAATATCTCTCTGACTTCTTTTGAGGTAGACAACGCTGTGACTTCAGCATTTGAAAAATTTATTAACCTTAAGTACTCCTTAATAAGGAATATATCGTTTTCATTATCTTCAATAAGTAAAATCTTCATTACCGATTCATTTATAAGTGGTTGTGAGGACCAAAAAAATCAAATCATTTGGTTGTCATTTATTAATGTTTTGTGGTATGGTAAAATGGAAAATGGTTCCTTTATCCTTTTCAGAGCTCAGCCAGATTTCCCCGTTATGCTGTTTAACTACTCTTTTACATAAAGCCAAACCAATGCCGTTTCCTTCATATTGACTCCTTGAGTGTAGTCTTCTGAAGGGTTCAAAAACTGATTCATAATATTCTGAAGTAATTCCTATTCCATTATCGGAGAGTTCGAATACATAGTGGTTTTCATCTATCCTCCAGTCAATTTCAATTTTTGCAGGCAAGCCTGGCTTTCTAAATTTAATAGCGTTTGAAATAAGGTTTTGGAACAGAATACTCATTCTTCTCAAATCACATTCAATAGTGGGAAGCTCCTTTTTCAAAGCAACCGTTGATTCAGATTCATTGATACTTATGGTCAAGTCTTGCAGAAGCTCTTTGAGCATCAAGTTGAGGTCATTCTTTTCAATGTTCAGGTCAATGTTTTCTAATCGAGAAAAAGAAAGCAAATCTGAAATAAGGCTTTTCATACGCCCTGCGCCACTTTCAATAATTTCTAAGTACTTTTTGATATTGTCATCTACCTCACCTATTTCCATTCTAAGTAGATCGATAAAGCTGGTGATGGTTCTTAGAGGTTCTTGGAGATCGTGAGAGGCTACATATGCAAACTGTTTTAATTCATCATTTTTCCTTTCTAGAAGTTCGTTATACAGCATTAAAGATTCTTGAGTTTGAATGTCTGTAGTGTTATCTCTAACAGCGCCTCGAACAATGGTTACTTTTCCTGATTTATCAAGAACACATTCACCTTTCACATGAATATGTTTTACTTTTTCTCCTACCCTAATTCTATGTTCTACATTGAAATCAACCCCATTATCTACGGTGTTTTCAATTGCTTCCTGAATTCTTTGTAAATCATCTTCATGAACGTATTCAACATAGTTTTGTACCACTAGATAGCCCGTTTCTAAAGGTTCTCTTTCGAACATATCATAAGTACCAATTGACCAGTACAATTGATCTGAATGAACAAACCATTCCCAACTTCCAACACTAGACATTTGCTCTGTTGTTTCAAGAAGGCGCGTTTTGCTTTCGAGTTTTTGTTGAAGTTTGTAGCGGTCTGAAATTATACGCCCCTCTGGGATCAATAGGGCTACTTGACCATCTCTATTAAGCATTGGCCTGATTGAAAAATCAATGGTTTCTGTAGTTAATACACCAGTAACCTGAGTGTCGTACCTCACAAATTCGCCTTTGGCTGCTAGTTGAACTGAAGAAATGATTTTGTCCATTTCATTTTCATCTTCATTCAGTAAACCACTTACTTCCCATAGCTTTTTGCCAATAAGCTCATCTCTTGATTTTCCACAGAATTGAAGAATGGCCTTATTTACTTCAATTAAGGTTCCATCAGTTTTCATAAGCCCAATAAACTGAAAAGTATTATCAAAAATGCCTTGAAAATTGGCTTGATGCTCTTTTATTTCATCCTCAAGTTGTTTGGCTTTAGATATATCTTTAACAAAGGCAATTACCTGTTCTTGCCCATGCGCGCGTTCTCCTGAAAACACACTTAACTCAGCCCAAATAAGCTCTCCAGTGCTTTTTACATATCTTTTATTTAGCTTATACTGCTCTATTTGGCCCGCTTTTAACTTTTCGAAAAGTTGCCAATCTTCATCTAAGTCTTCTGAGTAAGTAATTTCGGCAAAATTTACTCCTGTTACCTCATCCGCAACGTGTCCTAACATATCGCAGAATGTTTTATTCACCTTAATGATTTTGCCATTATAGTTTACTAGTGCTATGCCTATTACCGGGTTGTTAAAAACTTGATTCGAAATCATTTCCATAAAGTACTACTGGAATATTTAGTGAAAAACCAATTAAACTAAATATAAGTATATATAACCACAAAATCACCATCATTTCTGTTTAACCCTATTTTGGCACTTTTATATCACTATTGTTTGATAAAGACTTGAAACTTATAATTGAAGATTATACATTGGTTAATTGATTTATTGTAGATGATACTTGACCCAACCGTAATTGCTATCCCCGTTTATTTTCTTCTGATAGGAATTGAGCTAATTGTACATCGCCTACAGGCCGTAAAGTCGTATAGACTTAATGATGCCATTACAAATATCAATTGTGGGGTTACCTCTCAAGTTACAGGAGCATTTCTTAAAGTATTGAGTATTGGAGTTTATACCATCATATTTGAAAGGTTTAGAGTAATGGATTTGCCCAGTACTGCCTTGGTTTGGGCGATTGCCTTTATTGCTTATGACTTCTTTTACTATTGGGCTCATAGAATGAGCCATCAGGTAAACTTATTTTGGGGAGGTCACAGTGTACATCATCAAAGTGAGGAGTATAACCTTTCAGTTGCGTTGAGACAAAGTTCTACTCAAACCATATGGACTTTTGCTTTTTATATTCCAATGGCTTTAGTTGGTGTTCATCCTATTCTATTAGTTTCTGTATCAGGGTTCAATCTTTTGTATCAATTCTGGATTCATACCGAGTCCATCAATAAGTTACCTAAATGGTTTGAAGCTGTTTTCAATACACCTTCTCACCACAGAGTTCATCATGCCAGAAACCCAAAATACATTGATAAGAACCATGCGGGAACGTTCATAGTTTGGGATAAACTCTTCGGTACTTTTAAAGCGGAAGAAGAAAGACCAATTTACGGGATCACTAAAAACTTAAACAGCTGGAATCCTGTTTGGGCCAATGTGGCGCACTATTCTGATATGTGGGGAGATATTAAGTCTATTCCTAAGTTTACTGATAAGATTCGATATGTTTTCGAAAAACCGGGCTGGCTACCTGACTATATGGGGGGCTACAGAGCTCCACAAGATGTAGATGCACACAGTTATGTGAAATTCAATACTGAAACTGCTGCCAGATTAAACATCTATGTATTAGTTCAGTACATTTTATTACTCGCTGGTACTTCCCTTTTCCTTTTTAACCTAGAGCAGATGCAGACAGCCGATAAATTGATTTTTGCTGGAGTTATTATTTTTTCTGTAATCAGTTTTGGGGCACTATTTGAAAATCGTTCTTGGGCTGTTCCTATCGAATCTTTGAGGTTAATTTTTATAACCCTGGCAGCGCTTTATGCTTTTGCAGGGTTGAATGTAGAATCATTGACAATTATAGTTGGCGCTTCATTTCTTATAGTGTTTCAAATTTGGTTGATGCTGGTACGCAAAGTACCTTTGCCAGCCAAAGCCTAATGGAATGAAAATATCGAAACTAGTAGTAATCAGCTTATTCTCCGTACTATTTTTAACTACTGGTTGTACCAAAAAAGCTGATGTAGGCGATTTTGATTCTGAAAAATGGATTGGTGATCAAAATGGCTGTATGAACCAAAGGGCTGAAATGATTGAAGACCTAATTAAAATCAAACCTAACCTGCTAGCTCTATATCAAAAATCAATAATAAAGGTTTTAGGAAAACCTGAGGCCGAAGAACTTTATGAGCGTAGCCAAACTTATTATTGGTATTATATAGACCCTTCTCCTAAGTGCAACCAACCTTCGGAAAACCCTAGAAAACTTTCGATTCGTTTTACTGCGCTCGGCATAGCAAACGAAATTGATATTAAGTAGCCATAAATGGATTCTCCTTGGATTGTTGGCAAAACCTCATTTTACTACCTAAATAATTCGTTAATCTATTTATTGTAAAATAATATTTTACAAGTCAGTAATTTTACCTAATTTAATGGTGCTTATCGATTCAACCCCGATGAGTACTAACAGACTTTGATCTCCATTTTTTTAATGGGATGTGTTAGTTTAATTAAACTAAGTTTAAGTTAGTTTTAGTTTTATAGGTAGTTTATGTGAAGGTTAGTCTCTCCTCAGGCTAACCTTCTACTTTTATACGAACCTCGTGGTCGAAAATTTCTACTTGACCAGCCTTATACAGTCCTCCTAAAATTTTCTTGAAGTTCTTTTTGCTCATTCCGAGCTTATACTTTATTTCTTCAGGACTACTTTTATCGCCTAGTGCCAAGCTGCCTGTAACCCTGATCTTATCCAGTACAACTTGACTCATATCCTTAACAGCCTCGTAACCTTGCTTTTGTAAAGAAATATCAAGTTTACCATCTTCTCTGATTGCCTTTACATAACCCGAACGCTCATCCCCTATTTCTACATGGTCAAAGATTTCATTATGAAACACTAATCCTTGATAGGTTTTATTGACGACCACTTTAAAGCCCAAATTAGTTTCTTGCCAAATTAGAATATCTACCTTATCTCCTTCTTCCAATTCATCTTCGTGGGTGCTAAGAAAAGGGCCAATCTTTGTCGTACCAATCATGCGATTGGTCTTGAAATCTAACAGTACCTTTACTACATACCTTCTTCCAGTCTCCATTCGCTGCCCTTGTTCCTTAAAAGGAACCATAAGGTCTTTTTCAAGGCCGATATCCATAAATGCACCTACGCTAGAAACTTGCTTTACTTCTAGGCTGGCGATATCACCTACTTTGGCTAGTGGCTGAGCAGTTACAGCAATTGGGCGCCCAAGGGAATCAACATAAACGAAAACCTCAATCTCATCGCCTATGTTGGTGTCAGAAGGCACATATTTCATTGGTAAAAGAATATCTTCTTCTCCATTAGTTAAATACAAACCAAAATCTACTTCACGAGCCACTTTTAATGTGTGATTTTTACCTATTTCCATGCTCATTATGATTTATCTTTTAACTAATTTGTTTTACCAAGCGACAAAGTTATGATTAACCAATTGTGTTTTAGGTATTACAGGCAAAAAATAAAAGTATCTCTGTATTGTGGTTTCATGCTCTCCGCTTCAATAGCGCTTGGGCAAAAGGCTTACTTAGCGAGTGAATCCTTTAACCCGAGCCCCAGAAATGAAGAAAGGGTTAGGCTTGCCTTCTATAATGTAGAAAACCTTTTTGATTACTTTGACGATAGTCTCACGATTGATGAACAGTTCTTACCTCGTGGAGATCATTACTGGACAAAAGCCCGCTATACTGAAAAGCAAAATAAGTTAGCCAAAACCATACTTGCTATGGGTGGTTGGGATGCCCCAGAGCTAATTGGTTTCTGTGAAATAGAAAACAGGTATGTTTTAGAGTCGCTTACTCAGTTTACTCAGCTTAAAGCCTTGGGCTACCAAATTATACATAAAGACTCACCTGATGCGCGTGGTATTGATGTAGCTGCCATTTATAGGCCAGATAAGCTTAAATTATTAAACTACGAGTATTATCAACTCAACTTCCCTTTCGATTCCACCAGTAGAACACGTGATATTCTACACGCTGTTATGGAACTACCAAATCAAGACACCCTCCATTTTTTTGTAAACCATTGGCCATCAAAATTCGGAGGCGAATTTGAAACTCAACCAAAGCGCATGTTTGCAGCTGATTTTGTTAGGGCCAAAGCAGATTCACTACTTAAAATCAACCCTAATACTCACATTGTAATTACAGGAGATTTTAATGATGAACCAGAAGAGGAAAGCATGCTAAAAGGACTGGCGGTAAATACGGATATCAACACCCTTAAACCAACCGATCTCTTCAATATGATGTTTGACCTTAGGTTTGTGACGGGCACCCATAGCTTTGAAAACAAATGGGGAATATTAGATCAGTTTATTGTTTCAGGAAATCTTTTAATGAAGAAATCTAAGACTAGGATATTTAACAAAACCGCCCAGATTTTTGATATGGATTTCTTAATTATGGAAGGGGCTACAGGCGCTAGAAGACCTTTTAGAACTTACCAAGGCCCTAAGTATATTGGTGGCTATAGCGATCACTTGCCTATTATTATGGACCTTATTCTAGATAGATAACCGAGTCAAAATTCTGAATGAGTACTTAAATCACTCCTTCTAAATGCCACACTATAATGCCGTAAACGATAAATCTGAGTATTCTAAAAGAAGAATAAACCATGTACTTTTTTGCTGGGTATGACATAGAGCCTGTAAACAAGCTGATCAATGAAAAAGGCAGTGGCGTTAGAGCTGCAACGATGACAAATCCACCTCCATATTCTTCGTACCGCTTTTGAAACTTCCGCAATCTCCGTTTAAAAAGACGATGAAAGAACCGTTTGGTACTGATTTTCTTGCCTACCCAGTAATTTAACCACCCCGCAAAAAGAGAAATGATTGTCATAATGGCTACAATGGCAACATAAACCATTATTGGATCATCAATTGACCAGATCATGAATAATTCTGGGGGAAGAATACCTACGAAAATTTCAGAAATCAAGAAAATAACGAGCATCAACCCATAATCATCAGATACCCAGTGCTCAATAGCATCGTGCTGTTCTTGAAAGTAATTTTTGAAAAAAATAATAGCAACAACTAGAATAGCCAAATAAAGAAAGCCCTTGATCAGGTTTTTAGTAAAGTAGTTATAGAAACCCTTTTTCTGCTTTTTCATCTGCTGAAACTAATCAACTCAAGACTTATTTAGATTTGGCTGGTACTCTGGGAATGGACATAATTTCATTCTGACGACCATCAATATACCAAACACCCGATTTATCAAAAAAGGCTTCTTCTTCCAACATTATTCTAATTTCTTTTTTCCACTCTTCTATATAAGTAGCAGCATTTAGCTCAATTGAATAAGCTGTGTTTAAATGTAAAGGATAATCACCTGTAACGGGTACGCCACCTTGCGAATCCCACATACCTAAGGTTGTTCCAGAAGCATGACCATGATAACCAATTGGATGTGTATAAATTGAAGGCTTGATTCCTTCAGCAATGGCCTGCTCACGCGACATTTTCAATACTTCGTTACCTGTTCTTCCTTCTTTAAAATTGTTAGTAAAGATATCCTGAAGGCGGTTTCCATTTCTAAAAGCAGTTCTCAAATATGATGGTACTTCTGTTTCACCGGGGCGTAAAACATAAGCATGTTGTTGCTGGTCGGTGTTTAGTCTTAAATAGGTAATTCCGAAATCGCAGTGCAAAAGATCACCAGGAAGAATCACGTTCTTTTCAGGTCGTTTCGAAAAAGTGCGTAAATGATCAAAGCTTTCTGGATCAGCCCTTTGAACATCAACTGTTGGGTGAAACCATGTTTGAAGACCTAGTTCAACTACTTTGTCGCGCATCCACCAAACTACATCTTCTGTAGTGGTTACTCCTGGTGTAATTACTTTGTCTGAGAAGGCTTCTTGAATGATCATATGCGAAATACGGACGATATGAGGGTAAATAGCCATTTCCGCTTCGGTGCGAGTTTCTAACCACCCGATAGCTACTTTTTCTGCCGAGATAATTTTGGCTTGATCTCTTTTGTCTAAAGCTGCTGTAAACTCTTCTAAATCTGTAGCCACTACCCCATCGGTAATACCAAAGTATTTTGATTTATTAACGGCAATTTTCTTTGGGTTTCTTTCTTTGATGATCTCAGCTACTCTGGCCCATTGGTTGGGTTGCTCTTCTGGATTCCACGCACTTTTAAAACTTGAGCCCACATCATATCGCGCTACAGCGATCGATTCAATTCCTTCTTTTTCACCTCGATCGAACATGATGAGGATAGTTCTTCTTCGCGCAGCCAACCAAGTAGCAGGCAATAAAGTCTTGATTACTGGATCTTCGTTGTACTCTCTTGACATCACCACCCACATATCTACCCCTTCTCTTCTCATGATTTCAGGAAGGTAGTTCTGTATTTTATCTTCAAGTAACCGATCAATAGTTTCAGCCCTATCTTTCATAGATAGTATATGCGTGCTATTGGCCTGAGAGAATGCGGAAAAAGTAGCAATGGCCAAAAAGGCGAATGTCAGAAAAGTCTTCATGGTTTAAGGTTGTTTCCTAAAGCTATACAGATTTGAACTATAGACAAAACGAAAACTAGCCACCAGAGAAAGAACAGCTATACTATTTTGACTTTTTTAAGCCCAACTCTTTTTCGTAGTAAGTCATAATGGGCTGAAATGGACCATACTTATGCTGCTCTGCTGAAAATGCATCTGTCCAAGGGCCATAAGGTGTAGAAACAGGTTTGAGTTTTTTGTCTGGAAAATCGGCCTCTTTATTAGACTTTTGGGGCCGATCGAAGCTATTAATATAAGCAGCCACATGATAAGCCTCTTGATCTGATAATACTGGGTTGTCCCAAGTGGCCAGCAAATAGGGCATATTGCCTTTAATAAATTCTGCTGCAGTAATAACCCTATGCATTCCTGCCCCATCATTGTAAGTGTCTTTTCCCCAAAGTGGAGGATATTGGTACAGACTATTTTCATTTAATCTTACACCTTGCCCATCTGCACCATGACAGCTTACACAGGTTTTCTCATAAATAGATTTACCAATCAAAGGATCAGCCCTTTCTTCTGGTAGGTTTACTTTGACAAAGCCTTTATACATGTCAATTTTTTCTTCGGGCACATCATCACTCAACCATTTGATGTAGGCAATCATGGCCTTCATTTCTAAGCTAGTTTCTTGCAAAGTATCACCGTTCATGCTGCGCTGCATGCAGCCATTAATGCGCTCTTCAAGTGAGCCTATCTTATTTTCTCTACCTCTAAATTGAGGGAAGCGGTTAAAAACTCCAACAAAAGAACCTGCTCCTGGTTTGGTGCCTGCTTCTAAGTGGCAATTCTGACAAGTGAGGTTATTGCCAGCCAAACGCTTACGCTCATCGTTCGACATTGGCCCAATGTATTGGGGAGTTTTGGTGATCAGTTCATGCCCAAACTTGATAAGGGAAGCCTGACTCTCTCCTTCTAAATCAGTAAGCACCGAACGGGGTTTCCAATTGGCAGGATCGATATTTTTGGAGTGAAAAGCTTCCGGATTAAAGTGGAGCATCAAAATAAAAACGATCAATACCGTCAAAACCGAAAGTATCAGTTTTAAGACTTGACTAATCGTTTTTATTCCTTCAATGGGGTTCATTTTCCAATTTTAGAAAATGTAACTCAAAATCAGGTCAGAATGAAAGAAATCAGCGCGATTAATTAGATAAGCGGAGTTTGTAACGGTTTCTCCGGCCAAAAATCGACCAGCCACATATAGCTCTGCTGAAAAACCAAACAGCTTACTTTTGGGGCTATATTTAATTGAACCGTCCAAATGAGCTGTTGATGGCACTTGGTATTTACTTTTAGGTGCATCGGCCGGATCGGGCAAGTTGTGATAACCTAAGCTGGAAAACATATTCAGTTTGTAATTTTCCTTATCAAAACTGCTTTCCCACTTTAAAGCTACAGCGGTAACATTGCTAAAACCTTCTACCCTTGTTCTTCGCTGAAAAGTATAAAAGGGTTCTTTACCCCATTCTCTAGGCAATAGCAATCGCCCTTGATCTGAAATTCTTGTAAAGGCCAGAGATACAGCACTTTTGGAAATGTCCTTTTTTACCATAAACCCAAAACCGCTAGCCGATTCGTCTGTAAAGTATTGTAGCGCAGCAGAGTTGTTTCCTCCATCACCAACTTTGCTTTGGTAAATAAACTGACCAGAAATATGCCAGTCCTTTTCTGTTCCTACATCAAATTTAGCTTCAGTGAAAATCGTATTTGAAATGTTGTCGGCATAGTAATTCCATAAAGCTAAATCCAGCCCACCAGAAAATCGATAGCCTAATTTTGCAATGGCTACATAATCTGACTTGGTTACATTTCGGTATTGACTATTAGTTCCATCTGTTCCAACTCCAATTCCTCCAGCTCCAATGGTGTTGCCTACGTTTTCAAATTCTCCACTAAAACGAGAGGCTATTCTATCTATAAAAGCGGCTTCAGCATTAAATCCTTCTATGGTTTTATACTTATACCAAAGGCCTTTTAGCGCATTAGGAAAAGGCCAGCCTTCACCGTTTATGGTAGGTGTGTCTTCAATAAACCTACCGATTCGAATAAGGTGGCTGTCGAAATTAAAATCCGAGGTACAGCTCTGGCAAACTGAATTGAGCAGAACCAGACATTCGACTACTATTCCAAAGGTTCGATTCATATATGGGGCCAGAACCAGTCGTTTGATCCCGTTTATCTATCCCACCAGTACCATAATGAACCAGTCCATTTCCCGAAACTCCAAACTTAAGCCAATCACGCAGCTTAATATGGTAGCCAATTTTACCGTAAGATGTTAAAATTGAAAAGTCTTCTAAATTTCCCTTATTGGAGGTTTGCATATAGCGTGTATGAACAGCACCCGACAAAAAGCCTCTCTCCTTTTCAGGTTCTTGGGCGAAAAGGGATATAAAAGGAAGATTGAAAAAGCAGATAAAAAATAGAGATCGAGTTTGTTTCATAAGTACTAGTGAGGAAGTTTATGTCTTATTTTTCCGTACGCATAAGTGCCTAAAAGCCCTGATGCTATGGCCACGAAAATAACAAACACACCATTACCAGCCAAAATAAACATTGGGCCAGGGCACGCCCCGGTTAAAGCCCATCCAAAACCAAAAATAATTCCACCTAAAAGATAGCGCCAAATGGAAAGCCGTTTGGGCGGAATAACAATGGCTTCTCCTTGCGCATTTTTCATCTTGGTTCGCTTAATTATTTGAGTGATTATTATCCCCAAAACTACTGCAGATCCAATTACGCCATACATGTGAAACGACTGAAAGCGAAACATTTCATAAATTCTAAACCAAGAAATGAGCTCTGCTTTAGTCAGCGTAATTCCGAATACTATCCCTAATATTAAGTACTTAAAGTATTTCATTATCAATTATTTAAATAGGGAGTATTAAAGGAAAAACAAAGTAAGTAATGGCGAGGCCACCTATAAAGAAACCAATTACCGCTATAAGAGAGGCTGGCTGTAGATCACTTAAACCCGAAATGGCATGGCCTGAGGTACAGCCGCCTGCATATCGTGTTCCGAACCCAACCAAAAAACCACCCAAAATGATGAATATAAAACCTTTAAGGGTAAACAATGACTCAAAATTGAATATGGACATTGGTACAATGTCGGCTCCGGGGTTTTCTATGCCATAGCCTTGAAGTTCGCTAATTGTTTTTTCTGAAAGTTCAATCGCATCTCCAGAAGTTAAATATTGGCTAGCAATAAAACCTCCGAGAATGGCACCTACGGCAAAAACAAGGTTCCATGTCTGCTTCTTCCAATCAAAATCAAAAAAGTCACAAGATTTTCCCGCTCCAAACATTGAACACATGGTTCTGAAGTTGGCAGAAAAACCGAAACTATTGCCAAAGTAAATTAAGGCAAACATCAAAAGGGCAATTATTGGTCCTGCCACCCACCAAGGCCATGGCGAGCTAATAAACTCAATGAACTGATTCATAAATAGAATTGAAGATATGGATAATAAGGCCAGCTACTTCTGAACAATTTCTAGTTTAGAAGTAGCTGGTAGAATAGCTTTTACTACTGTAGTGTTGAAGGACAAACGAAATCTGTAAGCGGCAAATCAGTTTCGCTAATCGATTTAAAACCACCTGCTACATCGATCACCTTATCGAAACCTCTTGACTTAAGAATTGAAGCGAAAATCATAGAACGATAACCTCCAGCGCAATGAATGTGGTAGGTTTTGTCTTTACTGATTTTACCCATTTCATCATTTATATAGTCTAAGGCTACATTTTCAGCCCCATCAATATGTTCTGCAGAAAATTCTGTAGGCTTTCTAACATCCAATACGTTTAGGTGTCCAGATTTAAATTCTTCTGCCAACTGAGTGGCTGGAATCGATAAGATTGTATCAATCTCTTTACCTGCTTTCTTCCAAGCCTCAATACCACCTTTCAGATAACCCAAAGTATTATCATAACCTACCCTCGACAAACGTGTCACTACCTCCTCTTCTCTACCCTCTTCGGCCAAGAAAATAATTGGTTGTTTTAAATCCGTAATTAAGGCTCCAACCCAAGGTGCAAAGCTGCCATCGATACCAATGAAGATTGAATTTGGAATAAAACCGTCTTTGAAATCACCTTGCTTACGAGTATCCAAAATCAAAGCTTCTTCATGGTTGGCCATGGCCTCGAAAGTTTCTGGGTCTAATGGAACACTTCCTTTTTCAAGAATTTCGTCTAGACCAGAAACTCCATTTTTATTCAGCATGGCGTTTTTCTGAAAGTATTGTGGTGGAGGTAGAATTCCTGTAGTAACTTCTTTTATAAACTCTTCACGCGTCATATTCGCACGAAGCGCATAGTTTACTTGCTTCTGGTTGCCTAATGTATCAGAAGTTTCTTTGCTCATGTTTTTACCGCAGGCCGAACCCGCTCCATGTGCTGGATAAACGATTACATCATCTGGTAAAGTCATGATCTTATTTCGAAGGCTATCGAATAGCATACTAGCCAAATCTTCTTGTGTTAAGTCAGATTTAACGGCCAAATCAGGGCGCCCCACATCGCCAATAAAGAGTGTATCGCCACTAAACAGCGCATTTTCTTTTCTATTCTCATCTATCAACAAATAGCTCGAGCTTTCTTGCGTATGTCCTGGGGTATGAAGCACTTTGAACTTTACATTACCCAATTCAAAAATTTCACCGTCTTTGGCTTCGTGAATTTCGAAATTGGTTTTTGCATTTGGCCCATATATAATGGTGGCTCCTGTTTTGTTGGCAAGGTCTAAATGACCAGAAACGAAATCGGCATGAAAATGTGTTTCAAAAATGTATTTGATTTTAGCACCATTCTTAGCGGCCTTATCTATGTAAGGTTGGGTTTCACGAAGTGGGTCAATGATTGCAACTTCACCATTGCTTTCAATATAGTAAGCCCCTTGAGCTAAACAGCCTGTATAAATTTGATCTATTTTCATCTCTTATTTATTTTCCAACTTCAGTTTATTTCTAATTTTTATTTTAAACACAAGCGAAAACTAATCGTTCACCTGTACCGCAAAACTTGCATGTGTATTCTTAAACTCCTGAGAAATACAGTAATTCACAGCTTCGTCTGTAGTCATAAAAAACACTTCAGAAGCCTTTTCGCTAAACAATTGATTTCTGTAGAAAGCGTCCCGAACTGGGCCAATTACTTCAGAAAAAATCAGTTCAATGTTCTTCTTTTCCAGACTTTCCATTAATTCTCTAATGCCATCAATTCCTGTTGCATCTATATATGATACTGGCCCTGCATCAATAATCACTTTATTCAATTTACCTTCTCTTTTTAAAGCTTCGTTTGAAATCCATTCCTTGATGGTTTGAATATTTACAAAAGCGAAAGGTGCATCTACCCGAACAATAAGGAGGTGATCCCAGGATTCTAAATCTTTAAATCTTTTCTCATTTCTATATTCTGTAAAGCCTTTAATTCGGCCCAGAACAGCCATATGAGGATTTGCTGCCTTATAAAGCAATAGTAAAATTGATAAGGCAACACCTGTAACAATTCCTTGAACCATACCAAAACTAAAGGTAACCAAGAAGGTAATGAGCATTAGCGCAAACTCCATTTTACTGGTGCGCCAAAGGTATTTTAAGTAAGCAAATTCAATAAGGTTTACTACCGCAATCATAATAATAGAAGCCAGAATGGCTTTAGGTAAGTAGTAAAACAGAGGGGTTAAAAAAAGCAAAGTGAGTGTTACAATTACTGCACTTATAATTCCTGCCAAGGGGGTTTTTGCGCCAGATTCATAATTCACTGCAGAACGTGAAAAACCAGCTGTAGCCGGAAATGCTTGAAAAAATGAACCGAACATATTTGATGCACCCAAAGCAATCAATTCTTGATTTGGAACAATCTTGTAGGTTCTCTCCTTAGCTTCCATGGCTTTTCCTACAGAGTAGGCTTCTATAAATGAAATCACAGCCAAAGTACCTGCCAAAGGCACCAAAGTTTTAAAATGAGCTAAAGTGATTTCTGGAATTACAAACTGAGGTAAACCTGAAGGAATATCCTGTACAATGCTCACCCCCATGTTTTGAAGGCCAAAGCCGTAAACAATCGCAATCCCTAAAATCAAAGCGATAAAAGCCCCAGGTATCTTTTTATTCCAATACTTTAAAGACTTTATAAGTACAATGCCTGCCACTCCCACAGCCAAGGTGATTAAGTGTGTTTTGTCAATATTATTGAAAGCTGAGATAACAATCTCATAGCTCCTATTGCTCTTTATGAGGTTTACCCCTATTAAATCTTTTAACTGATTGAGTGCAATAATAAATGCAACGGCAGACGTAAAACCACTAATTACGGGTTTAGAAAGCAGGTTGGTAATAAAGCCCATTTTGAAAACACCTAACAATAATTGTAAAGCACCCACAAAAAAAGCAAGGAGGATTGCAAACGCTAAATAGGTTTCAGTTCCTTCCGTAGCCAAAATTGAAATACCAGAAGCCACCAAGAGCGAATCCATGGCCACCGGCCCAACTGCCAACTGCCGAGACGTACCTAAGATGGCGTATATAAGTTGTGGGAAAATAGCTGTATAGAGTCCATAAACAGGAGGTAATCCTGCAATCATAGCGTAAGCCATTCCTTGAGGAATAAGCATTACACCAACCGCCATTCCTGCAAAAACATCACCATTAAGGTGTCCTTTCTGATAATTGGGTAACCAATTGAAAATGGGGAAAAGTCTTTTAATCACAGTATACTAGTTTGCCATTTTGGCTTTATTCTTTGGAAGAACAAAAGTAACCAAAGTTAGAAGAAATGACATGGCTTTGTAACATAGGTTACATAACGCTAGCAGTCGCAAGTAAAATCTTCAATATCCTTATAATGTTCAGCATATTGCCCATCTAAACTCACGATTTTTTCAAGAGGAATTACATCTCCAGAGTTTAGAACAATGTGAACACCGCTTTCTGAATTCGCAATTTCTTTGATTATCGTTTCCACTACAGTAAACTCTTTAAAATCATTGAAATAAGTAATCCTAGAGTACTTTTTATTGATTAAGTTTTCGTGAAGTTTAGTTTCAAATAAAGTAAGCATATGGCCCGATATTAAGGTTTTTTATTCCAATAACGATGCAACACAAAACATGGATAAACACGTTCCAAAGAGCGGTGATATAACATCAACATTTATAACTGCCAACCTTATTTCCGTTCGTGTACATTAAATTCTTCCTCTTAACTGAGAATGTAGATTTATAAAATTAATGGATGATAAGGCCAAATAATCTTTAATTTAAGTCCAAATTTAAGCTATGAAACTTACATACGCCTTCCTTGCTCTATTTATATGCACTGCACTAAGTGCGCAACAAAAACAATTTACACATCAAGATAGCCTTCGTGGAAGTATTACTCCTGAGCGCGCTTGGTGGGACTTGACCTACTATCACCTATCGATTAAAACCGACATTGACAAGAAGCACCTAAAGGGCTCAAACTTGGTTCAGTATAAGGTTTTAAAGAGTGATCAGCGTATGCAAATAGACTTGCAGGCTCCAATGCGAATCACCAAAGTGAGTCAAGATGGAGTGAATGTAAAATTTGTACAAGATGGCAATGCTTGGTTTTTAGAATTACCAAAAAATCAGGTAAAAAATAGCGTGAATGAGGTATTGATTGAGTTTGAAGGCAACCCAGTAATCAGTAAAAACCCGCCTTGGAGCGGAGGTGTAACCTGGAAGAAAGACAGCAATGGCTTGGACTTTATTGCTACCAGTTGTCAAGGCGATGGCGCTAGTCTTTGGTGGCCAAACAAAGACCACATGTATGACGAAGTGGACAGTATGCTAATCAGTATTACAGTGCCAGAACATTTAATGAATGTTTCAAATGGTAGATTAAGATCAGTAGATCAAAATGCAGATAAAACCAAAACCTATAATTGGTTTGTAGAAAACCCAATTAACAATTACGGAGTGAATATGAACATTGGCGACTATGTTCACTTCTCTGAAGTTTACAATGGAGAAAAAGGAGCTTTAGACTGTGATTATTATGTGCTTCGCGAAAACTTAGGTAAAGCCAAAGAACAGTTTAAGCAAGCCTCACTTATGCTAGAAGCCTTTGAGCATTGGTTTGGTCCTTACCCTTTCTATGAAGACAGCTATAAGTTGGTAGAAGTACCCTATTTGGGTATGGAACACCAAAGTTCGGTAACCTACGGCAATAAATACGCAAATGGATATTTAGGGCGTGATGTAAGCGGAAGTGGTTGGGGATTGAAGTTTGACTTTATAATTATTCATGAGTCTGGTCACGAATGGTTTGCCAACAACATAACTTATAAAGACATAGCCGACATGTGGATTCACGAAAGCTTTACCTCCTATTCAGAAAACATATATGTTGATTATCATTTTGGAAAGGAAGCGAGCCAAGAATATGTGATTGGCATCCGTAAAAATATAGCAAACGATAGACCTATTATTGGAGCCTATAATGTAAACTCTTCTGGTTCAAGCGACATGTACTACAAAGGAGCCAATATGCTCCACAACATCAGAACCATTATTGACAATGATGAAAAATGGAGAGGCATATTAAGAGGCTTGAATAAAGAATTCTACCACCAAACCGTAACCACAGCGCAAATTGAAAATTACATCTCTAAAGAGGCAGGAACAGACTTGTCGAAAGTCTTTGACCAATATTTAAGAGATACTAAAATTCCTGAGTTTGAATATAGTATCGAAGGAAGCCAACTTAGATACCAATGGAAGAAAGGTGTTAGTGGGTTTGATATGCCGCTTGATATTATAGTGAATGGCAAAAAGGTAAGGGTAAAGCCATCGACAAAAGCGCAGACTAAAAAGTTTGACAGTGTAGTTCAGACTGTTGAGGTAGATCGTAATTATTACATAACTAGTAATCAGGTTAAATAACTGAAAAGCAAAGCTTAGCTAATCCTTTCTACTAAAAGACTTTCGCACACAGCCTGTGTAAAAGTTTCAGAAGCATGGTTTTGATAGCTTAAAACCATGCTTCCATCGTAAGATTCGATAGATTTTATTTCTATTTCGGTTCCTAAACTGAGTTCTCGACTGTTCAAGAATTTTAGAAACTCTTTAGATGAATGCGCAAGAGCGGTAAGCCTTACTCTTCTTCCAGAAGTAAATTTGCTCAAAGGTTCATATTGAGCTTCCGAAATATTTCCTTGTTTATCTGGTATAGGTGAGCCATGCGGATCTACCAATGGATGGTCCATGATCTCATCCATTCTATCAAAGAAAATCGGAGAATTAATGTGTTCCAGTTGCTCAGCAATCTCATGAACTTCTTCCCAACCAAAACCCATTTTTTCAACCAAGTACATCTCAGTAAGTCGATGTTTCCGAACAATTAAAGCTGCGGCCTTTCTTCCCTTTTCTGTAAGTGAAAGCGGTTTATATTTTTCGTACCTCACAAAACCCTGACTTTTAAGGTTTTTCACCATACTGTTTACCGTAGGGTTACTCACTTTTAATGCAGCACTCAGTTCGGAAAGATTGACCTCAATTTTCCCAACAGACAGCGCGTATAGCGCCTTTAGATAGTTTTCTTCAGTTTGCGAAGCCATACCTTTTTCAAATCACTCGAACAAAAGTATAAAATTTGTTCAGAACTCATTTGTTAGATCAATCTAACATATTAGTTTTGTAATTCGAATTAATAAAATCGAACACCCTACATTTAGTGCCAATGAAACATAATTTATTATTTACGCTGATCGGAATTTGCTTGTTCTCCACTTCTTATGCTCAATCAGGTAAAGTTTCTGGCGTTGTTCGCGACCAGCATGATATACTTCCATACGCCACAGTAATTTTAGTAGGAACCGACATAGGAACGAGTACAGATGCCAGAGGTAAATTTCAATTGGAGAAAATTCCAGTTGGTAAATATACACTTGCAGTAAGTTCTGTTGGTTTTCAGAACTACAATCAGCCTATCGAAATAATTACTGGAAAAGACCTTAGTCTGGATGTGGTTTTAACAGAAAGTAAATTGAACCTGAACGAAGTAGTAGTTACAGGAACAAGAACTGCAAAAAGAAGAGTTAACACACCCGTAATCGTCAATTTGATGGACAGTAAGGAACTGGACAGAGTGGTAGCTACAAATCTATCGGAAGGCTTACGTTTTCAGCCAGGCTTGCGTGTAGAAACAGACTGTCAGACTTGTAACTATACCCAACTAAGAATGAACGGCTTACAGGGTGGCTATTCCCAAATACTTATTAACGGAAGGCCAATATTCAGTCCGCTAACTGGGCTTTATGGAATGGAGCAAATTCCTGCCAACATGATTGAGCGAATTGAAGTAGTAAGAGGAGGTGTTTCGGCCCTCTATGGTTCAAGTGCTATTGGTGGTACAGTGAATGTAATCACCAAAATCCCAGATCGAAATGACTACTCCATCACCAATACCTTTCAAAGTATAGATGGAAAAGCCGCAGACAACATCCTTTCTGGAAACGGAACTTTAATAAATGAAGAAGAAAATGCGGGAGCAACCTTTTTTGTAAACAACAGAACCAGACAAGCTTTTGACGCAAATGGCGATAATTTTTCAGAAGCACCCGAGTTAAAAAACACATCCTTCGGAACTAACCTTTTCTATTTGCCTACTGAAAACCAAAAGTTTTCTATAAGCCTAAGTAGCATCAATGAATATCGCTTTGGTGGAGAAATGGTAGAAAAGCCAGCCCATTTGGCTCAACAGTCAGAAGAAAGAACGCACAATGTTTTTATGGGTAGCCTCGACTATCAAGTGAATTTCAACGAAAATAAGAACTCACTCATTTTCTATTATGGTGGGCAAAAAACAGACCGCCAACACTATACTGGCATAATTCCAGATGGCGGTCAAGAATTAGACGATTTCCTTGCCAATCCACCCTATGGTGTTTCAGATGTGGTTACTCATCAAGGAGGCTTTCAAATGAATAATAGGTTTGATGAATTCTTAGGTGGAAATGCGGTTTTGACCATTGGGGCAGAATATGTTCACGATAAAGTGTATGACGAGATTGAAGCCTACAATTACCTTATCAATCAAACCACAAGAAACATAGGAACTTTTGTTCAACACGATTGGGATGTTAGTGCTAAACTCAACCTGCTTGCTGGTTTTAGGCTCGACAAACACAATCTAATGGATCAAACCGTTTTTAGCCCTCGTTTGTCACTTCTTTATAAACTACAGCCAACAGCTCAAATTAGATTAGGTTGGGGAACTGGATTTAGAGCCCCACAAGCTTTTGACACTGACTTGCATATTGCTTTTGCTGGAGGAGGAATTTCTCGAATTTCCCTTTCAGATGACTTAAAAGAAGAGCGATCTAATAGTTTGACTGCCTCATTTAATTACGACAAAGCTACAGAACACTTTATTGCAGGTTTTACCTTAGAAGGGTTTTATACCAATCTGAAAGATGCCTTTTTCCTTTCTCCATTAGGTACAGATGCTTTTGGTGAGCGTTTTGAAAAAAGAAATGGAGAGGGTGCCACGGTGCGCGGAGTTACATTAGAGGCTAGGGCTAATTTTGATTATATATTTGAAATTGATGCTGGATATACCTTACAATCTAGTTTGTTTACTTCGCCCGTTGAAAACATTGAGGGCTTAGCTTCAAAACGTGAGTTTTTAAGAACACCCAACAGTTACGGTTACGCTACACTTACCTACACTCCAGTGAAAAATTGGTCTTTGAGTGGGAATCTAGTTTATACTGGCACCATGGAGCTTGCTCATTTTGGAGGACAAAACACCGGTAATACTGAGGACAGATATTACACCTCTCCTACTTTTACAGAGTTGGGGATAAGAATTGGTCATACCGTTGATCTACCAAAAATCAAAACTGGTCTTGAATTCTTTGGAGGAATAAAGAATGTATTTGATGCTTACCAAAATGACTTTGATTTTGGTAAAAATAGGGACAGTAACTACGTCTATGGCCCAAGTTTACCACGTACCTTCTTCTTCGGATTAAAAGTGAAGTCGAACTAGTTGAATATGGCAAAGCAGACATTTAACATATTAACAACTATTTTGCTTTGGTTAAGCATGCTTACAGCTAGCCATGATGGGCTCTACGCCCAACAAACAAATGAAATAAACTGGCTCAATTTTGAACAACTGGAAGACTCACTCAAAACTAATCCGAAAAAAGTGTTTGTCTACTTTTATGCCGACTGGTGTACCTATTGTCACAAAATGGATCGTACAGCATTTAAAGACGAGGCCATTATTAAGCGTATAAATAAAGACTATTATGTAGTAAAAATGGATATTGAATCGGAGGATACCATTGTTTTTGGTAATACCGAATTCAAGAATAAGAATGCCAAAAAGCGAAAATCTGTCCATGAAATTCCTCTAATGATGGCCAGTAGAAAAGGAAAGCCTTTTTCATTGCCTGCAATGGTTTTGTTAAATGAAAACTTTGAGGCTACCGCTCGCTATTTTCAATATTTAAATACTCAGCAAATGCTTGAGATATTAGAGAATTAAAATATACTTGACCGATATATGAAATCAGAATCGTTAAGCGAAGTCCACTCTACCGTACGAACCGATAAAAAAGGCTGGAGAAAAGTCTTGGCATTTTTAGGCCCCGCTTACTTGGTAAGTGTTGGCTACATGGATCCAGGAAACTGGGCTACCGATATTGCTGGAGGCTCTGAATTTGGCTATAAGCTAATTTGGGTATTGCTTATGTCGAATATAATGGCCCTGCTGCTACAATCTTTAAGTGCTCGCTTAGGAATTGTTAAAGGACTAGACTTAGCTCAAGCATCAAAGCATGCCTATCCAAAATGGGCAAACATTCCACTTTACATTTTAGCGGAAATAGCCATTGCAGCTTGTGATCTGGCCGAGATTGTAGGTATGGCCATTGGACTAAGTTTATTATTCGATTTGCCTCTAATCTGGGGGGTAAGCATTACAGCTTTAGATACCTTCTTACTCCTCTTTTTATTAAAGAAAGGAATGCGGATCATGGAAGTATTCATCATTTCATTGATTTTTATCATAGGTGTTTCTTTTGTAATACAAATGATTGTTGTGGCGCCTGTTTATGGCGATGTGGTAAAGGGTTTTGTTCCTTCAGACCTAGGCGGAAATGCTTTATACCTTGCTATCGGAATTATTGGGGCTACCGTAATGCCTCACAATCTGTACCTACATTCTTCTTTGGTACAAACCCGAAAAATTGACCGTTCTTTTCAGGGGCTAAAAAAGGCCATTAAATACAACTTTATTGATACCGTTATTGCGTTGAACATGGCGTTTTTCGTTAACGCTGCCATTTTAATTCTGGCCGCTGCTGCCTTCTATACCAACGGTTTTTATAATGTAGCCGAAATTCAGGATGCCTCTATCCTACTAGAAAACCTGTTTGGTAGTATTGCCCCAACGTTCTTCGCAATTGCCTTAATTGCCGCTGGCCAAAGCTCTACAATTACAGGCACATTGGCTGGTCAAATCGTAATGGAAGGTCATTTGAACCTTAGGATTCAACCGTGGCTCAGGCGATTGATTACCCGTTTATTAGCCATTGCACCCGCATTATTTACCATTATCTATTTTGGAGAAGAAGCTTTAGGCAGCCTCTTAATCCTAAGTCAGGTAGTATTGAGTCTGCAGTTAGGTTTTGCTGTTATTCCTCTCATTCATTTTAATTCGAGTAAAAAGATGATGGGAGAATTTGCCATCAAACCTTGGGTAAAAGCACTTGCTTGGCTAATTGCAGGCATAATTGTTTACCTAAACATTACCCTTGTTATTGATGAAATAAGCTCTTGGGCTCAAAACTCTGGCGATAATCAAATCTATATTTATACGATTGTCATCCCTCTTGCCGTGGCTTGTCTTGCGCTATTGGTATATGTGTTTATCCACCCCTTCCTGAACAGAAACAAAATCGAGGATATTGTAGAAACAAACCAATTGCCTCATGGTCAAGCTGAGGATTTTTCAGAAGGAAAAATCATTGAATACAAACACATTGGTATTACAATCGATTTCTCTGGAAACGATCAAATCATAATTCAAAATGCATTGAAGCAAGGGGGCAAATCGGCCACTTATATTTTCATACATGTGGTAGAAAGTGCTGCTGCGCGCTATTTGGGTAAGAACACTTTAGATAATGAAACCCAGCTGGACATTGATAACCTCAAGCAATATCAGAAAACATTGGAAAGCTTAGGTTATAAAACAGAACAGAAAATTGGGTTTGGAAGCGCTCCAACAGAGATTGTTAAAATTGTCAAAGAAAGCAACATCGACATGCTTGTGATGGGTGCTCACGGCCATAAAGGCCTTAAAGATTTGGTTTTCGGAACTACCTTAGATGCAGTTCGCCATAAAGTAAGTATCCCTATTTTGATTATTAGCTAAGCAAAAACGGAGGGTTTAATTTTGAAAAGGCCTTAAGCAGAATTTTCTACTTAAGGCCTTTTTCCTTACCTGTCGCCATCAATTATTCTTCCTAGGCCGCCCAAAATAGAGCCCTCTCCTTTTGAAGAACCTCCTGCTCTTGGTGCATGCTGAATAATTCTATCGGCAAGTCTAGAGAATGGTAAGCTTTGTAAATAAACAGTTCCTGTACCCCTAAGTGTGGCCAGGAATAAACCTTCGCCTCCAAAAAACATAGACTTAAGATTTCCAGCCCTTTGAATATCATAATCAATTCCAGGGGAAAAAGCGACAATACAACCCGTATCCACCCGAAGGGTTTCTCCATTCAATTGACGTTTTACAACTGTTCCACCCGCATGTAAGAAGGCCATACCGTCTCCTTGAAGCTTCTGAAGTATAAAACCTTCGCCTCCAAAAAAACCAGCCCCTAACTTTCTATTAAAGGCTATTGAAACGTTTGTTCCCATAGCGGCACACAGAAATGCATCTTTCTGACAGATAATACCTTGACCTATCTCATTTAAATCAATAGGTATGATTTTACCGGGGTATGGTGCGGCAAAAGTTACTTTACGCTTGGCGTAGCCCATGTTAGTAAAATGAGTCATAAAAATGGACTCACCAGTCAATACCCTTTTACCAACACTTAGTAACTTCCCTAAAATTCCATTGTCAGGTTCTGACCCATCTCCCATTTTGGCCTGAAAATCAATATCTTCTTCCATCCAGTTCATTGCACCCGCTTCGGCAATTACTGTTTCTTGCGGATCAAGTTCTATTTCTACCATCTGCATGTCATCGCCATGCAATTCATAATCTATTTCGTGTGATCTCATGATTAAAAATTTGATTTGAAAATGTCTAAAAAAGGAAGCACTTCCAAACGGATTAAAGCTCTTTTTGATATTTACTTTTCAGCATTTTAGAGGCTTGAGTGTAACCTCCCCCAAGACCATCCACAAAATGGATATGATCGGCCTCCATATTTCTAACATAACAAGAAAGAATAGAAGCGCTTGTAATGTGATAGCCAAAGTAAATTTGACCCTCATTCTCCATTTTAACCAAAGCAGAAATGAGTGATTCACACTGGTTGGCTGTACCTGATATTACGGTATTAATTCGACCATCAATTACCAATGTATCTGAGGATTCGACCATTTTTGTTAAATAGTTCTTTCCTTTCTTAGAGTTTGGCAAGTAAAACTTCCCTATCAAAGTCATGAAAGAAGCTGAAAGGGTTCTAAAGAAGTTCTTCTGCCCCAACTTTACCCTAATTTCCTCTTGTAGCTTTGTAAAGGCTGGATTCAAATTGAGCTTTGCTAATGAAATAGGGCTTCGCTTTTCTATGTCTCCATAAATACCTTCTATTTCTAGCATTACTTTAGACATTACCGAATGTTGTTCTTCTGGTTTAACCACATCCACTAAAAGGCTGAGTATCTCATTTTCTAAATTAGGGGCCTTTATTTCATTCCATCTACAGTTCATGCCTTCAAGCGATAAGTATCCTAAAGGATTGGTGCCTGAGTTTAAAGGGTTAAGATTGGCCTTTAGCACTTCTTCAGCATAGTGTAAACCCGAACCAACGATTACGGGCGATATCAACATTTTGGTGATTTGAGCTTTGGCGATCATTATCTTATGATCGTTTTCATAGATTTCAGAAACAGGCATTGAACCTACGCGTAAGTCTAAATCAAAACTCTTTTTTGTATTCTGTTTGTGTTCGTATAAGGCATTCAAAATGTCCTCCTTCAAACTGAAAGGAACAAGCATAGCGGCTCCGTCACCACCAAAGAAAAATGGGATATCAATACTAGCTTTATAGGCAATATTTAGCCCTGCAATAATACTCCCGGTGGCAATAAGGTTGACAAGCTGATGCTTACCATTCTTAATACTGCTGGTAGAATTCTTTATATCTGTGGTAATTACAACCCAATCGGGCGGACAGGGTGAGAACAATGTATCGTTCGACAAAAGCTGGCTGATGGTGCTCTTTTGAACGGGAAGGTGAGTATAGAACTTGATGTCTGACAATTATGATGTGCCGTAAATAGGTTTTGCCTCTGCTTTGATTTAATAATAAAATTTACTCCTTACTCTTAAGCCACTTTTCTGCTTTTCCTATTTCTTTAAACGCATGAAATTCAACGGGTTTCATTCTAAGACCTAAATCTATGGCTGAAAAGCGTGCAATAAATTTGGGAGAGAGTATATGGGCCATATAGCGTAAGCCTGACTGAACGGCTACAGGCACTACATTAGCCTCTATCCATTCATTAATCTCTAGAAAATTACTGGTGAGCAAACTGTTGTCGTTCAGTAGCTTTCTACAGCCAGATATGGCCAATAAATCTAAATAAGCTTGAGTACCTCTTTTAACATCTTCCAGTTCAATGTCTCCAATCCAGTTGATGTATATCCAACCGTTTTCTTGATCGAGGTTTGCTTCATAGAAAATCTCGTCTTGGGCGTTTCGAATGATTTGTTTGTTCATAGCGTTGTCCTCGACATGATAAACCAAAAAAATGGAAAATTGATTTAATTGGGGTAAAAAAATTCAATAAAGACAGTTAATTGACAGTAGTGATAGTGTTTCGTTTTGAGACAACTACCTTGGGTCAGAAGGATCATTTCGCTTAAAACCATGCGAAACCTGTTGAAAAAAGCCCTTTGGGAATTTCTTTACTCCTGGAAAACCCAACTTTATATCTTTGCCGCTATGTGGAATATAGGCCGTTCTAAAAAGGTAATCCCACAGACTTAAGGTCAATCCAAAATTAACTCCAGTTCTTCTTTCTTCTGGTAAATCATGCGCATGATGCCACATGTGCATGTTAGGATTGTTGAAAATATATTTTAAAACCCCCAAACGAACATTGATGTTTGCGTGGTTCCAATGCCCCACGGCCAAAGTAAACATATGAACAAAGAAGAAGTCATCAATTCCGAAACCAATCATGGCCAAAGGCAAATATTCAATGGTTCTATAAACAATGGTTTCCATCCAATGGTAACGCAAATGGGCAGCAAAACCCATTTGCTCTACCGAATGATGTACCTTATGAAACTCCCAAAGTCTTGGTGAAGCGTGTAAGAGCCTATGCACCCACCACTGGATAAAATCTCGGATAATGAACAGCATAAAAAGCTGAGCTATTTTAGGCCAAGTTTCAATCTTAAGGGCAACTACGTTTGTAAGTCCGAAAATGCCTAAAAAGTCGTTGAACAGGTTTACAAAAACATCGGAAAGGGCATTGAAAACAATAAGAGAAAATAAGAAGAAGTTGAAAAACATATAAAAGGCATCGAGCCAAAAGTCTTTTCTAAACTTAGGTTGATCCTTTCTCCAAGGTCTTGTCCATTCCCAAACAAAAAAGAACAACGATACCAGAATTAATCCCCAAAAATAATTTTGCCAAAGAGGCTTATAATCATACTGAAAGGTGATTTCATTCCAGATATAATTAGCATATCCGCTGTACGATTCTTTCGCCAATTCCCAATACCTATTCATTTGAATTTTGTCTGTGACCACTAACATAACCATTTACCCTTTGTATTAAATAAAAGTTCCAGAATTATCACATTGGACGTTCATTTACTAATTGGTCGAAAATTCATTTAACCACTTTATTATGAAATTGAAATTAAGAAGTTCGGCAATCCTAGCATTGTCTTTGGCTACAATTGGCACGTTGCCCACCGCGCTTCATGCGCAAAGAAAAAATAACAATACTACTACGGAACAAACAACTCCTGAAACCAAACCAGAGAAAAAGGAAAAAAGCTATTCGGACCTTGTAAAAGGACTTAATGAAGATGAAGGGCTGTTTAAGCTTTATCAGAAGGATGACAAGGTAATGTTTGAAATTCCTAAGTCTGAATTGGGAAAAGACATGCTTTGGGTCACCAGAGTTGTTGCGGTGCCTGAAAATTTCGGAGGCTTTATTGGTAGCGGCTGGAAGATGAGCGAACAAGTAGTGAAATGGGAAAAGGTAAACGAAAATATCTTACTTAGATCAATTTCATTCAACAATGTGGCCGACACAACGGATGCTATTTCTAAATCTGTAGCCGATAACAACCTATCGCCTATTATTGGTTCTTTCAAGATCGAAGGGCAACCTGATGATTCTGAAGCTTATTTAGTTGATGTAAGCAAATTCTTTACTCAAGACACAAAAGCCATTAGTGCAATAAGTAATGGAATGCGAACCCAGTTTCAGGTTCGTAGGCTCGATACGGAAAAGAGTTACTTATCTTCTGTAAAGAGTTTCCCTATCAATGTAGAAGTACGTCAGGTAATGACCTACGATGCTGGAAGGCCACCTTCAAATTCTGAGTTGGGGTCAATGACAGTGGAAGTAAGTCAGTCGATGATTAAACTACCTGAGAACAAGATGATGCCTAGATTGGCCGATGAGCGTGTTGGTTGGTTTACTCAAAGCAATATCAACTATAGTTCACTAAAACTAAAAGGCGATCAGCAGACCTTCTTGAAAAGATGGAGATTAGAGCCAAAAGACCCAGCTGCTTATGCTCGTGGTGAATTGGTTGAACCTGTTAAACCCATTGTTTATTACTTAGACCCAGCCACTCCAGAAAGATTCGTGAAATGGTTTAAGCTTGGAATTGAAGATTGGCAAGTAGCTTTTGAAGCCGCTGGATTTAAAAACGCCATTATTGCTAAAGATCCCCCAAGCAAAGAAGAAGACCCAGATTGGTCGCCAGAAGACGCTCGCTATTCGACAGTACGCTATGTAGCTAGTATGACAAGAAATGCGGTTGGGCCAAGCACTGCCGACCCAAGAACTGGTGAAATTATTGAGAGTGACATTGTATGGTTCCATAACCATTTGAGATCATATCGAAACTGGTACATGATTCAGACAGGTGCTGCCAACCCTTTGGCCAGAAGTCTTGATGTTCCTGAAGATGAAATTGGAGAAATGATGAGAGCGGTAATTGCTCATGAAATAGGTCATGCCCTGGGTTTACCTCATAACATGAAAGCAAGTTCGGCTTACCCAGTTGAAAAACTAAGAAATCCTGAGTTCACGCAAGAGTATGGTGTAGCCCCTACCATTATGGATTACGCACGTGTGAACTACATAGCACAGCCTGGTGATGGTGTAAGCCGTTTTATCCGTAAAATTGGTCCTTACGACAAGTATTCCATTAACTGGGGTTATAGAGTTATTCCTTCTGCCAACACACCGCAAGCCGAGTCGAGCACATTGGATAGCTGGATTATGGAAAAAGCAAATGACAGAATGTATCGTTTTGGGAGCAGTAATGGAAGCAACCCAGAAGCACAAACTGAAGATTTGGGTGATAATGCCGTAAAAGCAAGTATGTATGGAATGGAGAACTTGAAGAAAGTGGTTCCTAATCTTTTAAAATGGACAACCACTGCGGGTGAAGACTATACTGAAACTAATGAAATCTATGGTGAAATCATTGGTCAATGGAGACGCTTTACTGGTCATGTTACTACTGTGATTGGTGGTATTACAGAAGATTTAAAATCAACTGATCAATCGGGTGCTGTATTTAATGTAGTGCCAGAGGCGTATCAAAAGGAAGCAATGGATTGGATGCAGAAATACGCTTTCAGTACGCCAGAATGGCTTCTTGATGAGGATTTACTTAGAAGGCTTGAGAATTACGGTGCTGTAAATCGTGTGAGTGCTACACAATCGTCTTTCTTAAACTCTGTACTCGACCCTACAAGAGCGCAAAGACTTATTGAGGCAGAAGCTTTTAAAGGTAGAAACACCTATACCATTTATCAACTTTTTGGTGATATGAGAAAAGGTCTGTTTTCTGAGCTTACTGCTGGTCAAGCCATTGATACTTATCGTAGAAACCTGCAAAGATCATTTGTAGAAAGACTTGAGTCATTAATGACAACCGACTCGAATTCATTCCAGGCCAGACAAGTAAATGTTTCGCAATCTGATATTCGACCTGTAGTGAAATCTGAATTGAAAACTTTGCAACAAGAAATCAAAAGCAATAAAAGTAAATTTACAGATAGAGCTAGCTCTGTCCATTTAGATGACTTGTTGGACAGGATCAATAAAATTCTTGACCCTAAGTAAGTTGGCAGTAAAATAAAAAGAAGGGCCCCTCACAGCCCTTCTTAATTAAGCAGAAACTTAAAGTGAATACTCCGTTTCTGAACCTCTCCGACTCTACTATTTAACCTGCACCAATAATTCAGTTGATGCAGAATAGTTTGTTGTAACTAAACAACACTCTGTTCTACCTGACTAAAAATTCTATGCTTCTTATAAGGCAATAGTCTTTTTAATCATCGGTATTACTAATTAAATGTAGAGATTGAAATTCTTTAATTTTAGATGCTTTTATATCTGTTGGCTATCTTCTTATATCTGTAGATGATTGATTCAAATCTGTGTTTCACCCCAAATTCTAAGCTTGATCAATAAGCTGTCCTTTTTTCGTATTGAAACGGGTAGGCTTTCATTATTCGACATGATTACCACTCCGCCATCATTTTTGTCATACCTTTTAATATGATTAATGTTCACAAGGTATGAATGGTGAATTCTGCTAAAGAAAGACTCATTTAGTATTGACTCATACGTTTTTAGATTTTTTGATACCAGTATTTCGCTGTTGTCAATCAGTTTAAATCTAGTGTAACTTCCTTCTGCCGTACACCACATAATATCATCTACTTTAACAAAATGAAGGCTGTTTTGATCGCTTAAAACAATTTTAACGGGTGGGCTAGAGCTATTTTTAAGGCTGTCTAATAACACTCGCATTTGCATTTGAAGCATCCCTGCTTTTAATATTCGTTCACACTTAGATACGGCCTCAGTCAAAGCCTTTACAGAGATTGGTTTTAGTAAAAAATCAAGTGCGCTAAGTTCAAATGCATCTATCGCGTATTTGTTATGGGCTGTAATAAATACGACATTCAGATCATCAAGATTGAGCTTTCTTATAAGATCAATACCAGTCCCATCTGTCAGCTCAATGTCAATGAACACAAGGTCTGGTCTCTTTTCTGTAATCAATAGTTCTCCTAGCCTACAGCTTGTAGCTTCTCCAACGATTTCTACATGAGGGCAATGAATTGTCAGTAGTTTTTTGATTATCTCAATTACATTCTTCTCATCGTCAATTATAACGCATCTCATACAATATTTGGGGTAATTGGTAATTCTAAGACCACTCGTGTTCCTAGTGTTTTCCCACTGGGGTCGAGCCTATTTTTTATGCTAAAACTTACTCTTTGCTTATAAAGTTTTTTAATAAGCATAATTCGTTCATTGGTAATATCCGATGCCATTGACTGATGATCTCGTTTTCTTTGGATTGCCTCTCCTACGCCAACACCATTGTCATCAATAACAATGATTATCTTTTCTCCTTTTTGGGTAAATGATACTTCTATGAGACCATTGTCCATCTTAAATATTCCATGTTCTAAAGAGTTTTCAATAAAAGGTTGAGCAAACATTGGAGGAATCATAATTTCAGAAGCTTCACCAGAAACATCTACCGATATAGTGTAATCGAAACTATTGTCAAACCTTACCTTCTGTAATTCCAAGTAATAGGTAAGTGCAGATATTTCATCTTCAATGCTAATGTATGTTCTTCGACTACCTTCCAAAACCTTTCGCATTAGCAGCGCAAATGAAGCTAGGTAGTCCAACGCCTTCTCTTTAGACGCTTCGTTCATTAAATAAAACTGAATTGAAGTAAGCGCATTAAATATAAAATGAGGGTTTAACTGAGTTAATAACAACTTGCTTTCAGCATTTTGAGCTAAGATTTTTTGAGTTTGCACTCTGCGTTTGTAAAACAATACAATGGACCCGAATGAAAACAGAAACACCAATGTAGATAGCGCAATTATGATGTTTTTAAAATAGAGTTCTTGCTCGTTCAATCGCTTAATTTCTCTTAAAGCAGCAATACTATTTTCACGTATTGTTAACTCATGACTCAAGGCTAAAACATCGATTTTGCGATCATTTTCGGCCATTTCTAAGCTATCTACAAGGTCATTTTTCACCATTAGTAGTTCCAGTGCTTCTTTAAACCTATCGCTCTTTTTCTCTAATTCAATTAACCATTCGTAAGCGTATATTTTACTTTTCAGGTTTTTAAATCTATCTGCCATTTCTATGGCAGTTGCGGCATCTTCAAAAGCTTGTTTAGTATTTCCGAGAGCATACCAACTTTTCGATCTATAGAGGTAAGCGTCTTTCATATAGCCCTCAGAACTTGTTCCTTCCGTTATGCTTAAAAGAGAATCAGAATAGCTGATAGCTTCCTTAAACCTACCTGTTAAATAACTGCCTGCAGTTAATCCTTTTAATGCCTGACGAAGTTCTCCAGGAAACTCTAGCCTTATCGCTATTTCGTATTCCTTTCTTGAATAATACAAAGTACTGTCCCCAACGCCCAATCGACTATATACATCTGCAAGATTTCCGAACCCTCCTGCTATTTCCAAGCTATCAATTACATCGTTTTGACTAAAGTACTCCAAGGATTTACGATAATAAATAAGCGCTTTAGGGTAATCTAAAATTCTACTATAAAGAATGGCAATAGCGTTAATTGTTGCTCCTCGAATATTATAGAAGTTGTTTAATTCAGCAATGTCAAGAGCCCTTTCATAATTTGCTAAGGCAGAATCATATTGACCATACCTTGAATACTGAGACCCCATCTTGTATAAAAAATCAGCCTCATACTCAGGCAACTCCATTATTCTAGCTTTTTCAATCGTTTCATCTAAAATAGAGAATGGAATCAAAGGGTCGCTTTGATATCTATAAAAGATGTATAGAATGTTTTTAGCTTTAAAGTAAGCTTGCTCCGATTGGATGGCTTCTGCCTCTTGAGAGTACCTACCAATAATATCTCTAAAAGCATCATAGCTTCCATGCTCTTGTAAGAATTTCTCATAATCAAAAGCATAGAGAGAATTGTATAAAGAGTCTAACTCATCTAATAATGATTCTTCTGGCGCGGTAGATTGCCCAAAGCCTTTAGCAGCCGACAGAAAAAAGCCTAATATAAAAAACAGCCCCGTCAAGAGCTGGCTCGATATCTTAGACAAAAATCCTATCGATGGTTTGTTAATCAATTTCCTAAATCTTAAATGAAATGGCTCTGGCTATCTTCTTTCCCATTCGAAAGCGCTGAGTGAAGATTTTAACACCTTTCTCTAATAACAAATAAATTATTGAATTTTACTAATTCTTAGCTTACCCGAATCCGATTCTTACCGCTCTTATATTTGGCTTTGAAAACAGCCATACATTCTTATATATTACACTTTTTAATTTTCAACAATTCAAAGCGCTAAGAATGAAACTACTACTTACGAAAACCATTCGCGCGGTTTTCCTTATGCTGCTAACAGTATGCACAATTGGCTTAAATGCCCAAAGTGACCCTACTGGAGAGTCGGCTGTAACTCGAACCTTTGCTATTACCAATGCTACGGTAATACAAGCACCAGGTAAGGAGTTGAAAGGAGCTACCGTAGTGATAAAAAATGGCCTTATTGAAGCCGTAGGAACCAATGTAACGGTACCTAAAAATGCTCAAGTAATCGATGGCAAAGACATGTTTGTTTATGCCGCTTTTATTGATGGCTTGGCAAATACAGGGGCAAAACGTCCTGAAAACATGCCACGCCCAAATAATCTCTTCAGCCCAGATCCTCCAAACGACTATGCAGGAATAACGCCTGAGCATAGCCTTTTAGACCAGTTAGATATTGAAAGCAATACTATTGGTTCTATGAGAAAAGAAGGATTTGCCATCTCTCATTCTGTGCCTTTTGGCAGAATGCTTCCTGGTGCGGGTTCTATCATCCTTTTAGGAGACAAGTTAGGAGACAAGAAACATGCTGACGACCTAATTTTGTCAAAAGATGTATCTATGTTCACTCAGTTTGCTGGAGCTCCTGGAGCCTACCCAGGCAACGTACTGGGCATTATGGCCAAGTACAGAAACCTTTATCGTAATGCTGAAAACAATAAAAAGCACTACGATTCTTATGCTCAAAACCCAAGTGGCATAGAAAGACCAGAAAGAGACAGAGTAACTGAGGCTTTCTTTCCTGTAGTTACTAAGCAACAGCCAGTGATGTTTGATGTATCTGGTGTTCTTGAAGTTCAAAGAGCTATGAGATTACAAAAAGAACTAGGCTTTAAGCTTATGGTGGGTAATGTAAAGCAAGCATGGGATTTAGGCCAAATGTTTAAAGATAATGGTACTGGCGTATTCTTATCACTTGATTTACCTGATGCTCCGAAAGAAGCCAAAGGAAAAGAGAAAGACGAGATGACCGATGAGACCAAAAGATTAGAAGCCAGAAAAATGGATTTCTACAAAAAGTACGCAGGTCAGGCAGGTTCTCTTGCTACTATGGGAGTTAAATTTGGCTTTTCTTCACTTGATGTAACTAGTTCTAAGGTAAAGGCTAATCTATTGACAATGATAGAAAATGGTTTGAGTGAAAACGATGCTCTTGCTGCGCTTACTACAAATGCTGCTGGCATTTTAGGAATTGATAAAATTGCTGGAACAGTAGAAGCTGGAAAAATCGCAAACGTTATTGTAAGTAATGCCCCTTTCTTTACTAAGGATTCACAAATCAAATTCATGTTTGTGGATGGAGATAAGTATGACTTCGAAATCAAAGAAAAAACTGCTGCTGGAAATGGCAACAGATCAGCGACTGCTGGAAACGACCCAATTGTAGGTTCTTGGACTTATACTTTTGAAACACCTCAAGGCGAAACTACAGGCAAAATGATCATCGGAAAAGATGGCACTCAATATACTGGAAAACTAACCAGTAATGATGGTGGCCCTGATAACGATATGCAAGAAGTGAGCTTTGTTAATGGTACTCTTAGCTTTTCTTTCTCAATTGATGCAGGAGGTCAGTCTGTTGAACTAGTTGTAACTGGAACTGTTACTGGCAAACAATACGATGCCGAGGTTTCTGTTTCAGCATTCAATTTCTCTACTCCGTTAACTGCTACTAAAGATGACGGCCAATAAAATCTGAAAACATGAAAAAGAATATTTTAATACTAACACTTATTCTCTTTACTGGCTTTATTTCAAAAGCTCAGGTAAAGAAGGGAGATGTGCTAATTAAAAACGCAACCGTTTTGACTATTACCAAAGGAACTTTGGAAAATACAGACGTTTTGGTTCGTGATGGCAAGATCTCTAGAATCGGCAAAAATCTTAAAGCTCCAAACGGAGTTCAAGAGATTGATGCTACAGGTAAATTTGTAATGCCTGGAATCATTGATGCCCACTCTCATATTGCCCTTAGTGCAGTGAACGAAGGCACAAGTCAGGTAACTGCTGAGGTAAACATGGGTGATGTTATCGATCCTTTTGATGTTTCTATTTATAGAGCATTGGCGGGTGGTGTAACTTCTACTCACGCACTTCATGGTTCGGCTAACGTAATTGGTGGTGAAAGCGAGACTCTAAAGCTTCGTTACGGAACTACCAACCCTGAAGAAATGAAGTTCGAAGATGCTCCAAGAACAATTAAGTTCGCTTTGGGTGAAAACCCAACAAGAGGTGGTCGTTCTCGTGGTATTCAGCCTTCAAGCCGTATGGGTGTTGAAGCTATGTTGAGAAACTCATTTAACGATGCAATTGCTTATAGAGCTAAATGGGATGCTTACAAAGCCGACAAAAATGCAAGAAAAGTAGCACCAGAATATGATTTAAGAATGGAAACCCTAGTGGATATTCTTGAAGGTAGAATTTTAGTACACTGCCATTCTTATCGTGCAGATGAGATTTATATGTTAATGAAAGTATTCTCCGATTTCGGTATCAAAAAACTAACCTACCAGCATGCTAACGAAGCTTATAAAGTAGCTTCTGAATTGGCAGCGTTTGGAGCAGGTGCTTCAGTTTTTGCCGACTGGTGGGCATACAAATTAGAAGTATATTGGTCTACAGCATATAATGCTACCATTCTTACAAGAAATGGTGTATTGACTTCTATCAACTCTGATTCAGGTGAATTGATTCGTCACTTATTCCATGAAGCTGCTAAAACGCAGAAATATGGTGACTTAACTGACGAAGAAGCCCTTTCTTTAATCACATTAAACCCTGCCAAACAATTGGGTATCGACAATAGAGTTGGTTCAATCGAAGTAGGTAAAGATGCTGATATCGCGATTTTTGAAGGCCATCCCCTATCTGTTTACGCTATTCCAGTAATGACTTTTGTAGATGGCATTAAGTACTTCGATAGAGCTACTGATGTTGCCGACCAACGTATCTATATTAACCCTGAAGAGGCTGTTGAGAATATCACCATTTTCAACCGTCTTGACGAGGACAGATGCATGGAAGAAAACGTAGTAAGCTTCGAGGCATTATTCTCCAACAAAAAATAGAAAGAAGCTATGAAAAGAATATTCCAAATACTCATTATTGCTTTAATGGTTCCACTTCTTTCTTTCGGGCAAGAAGACGACCAAGTAATGAAGGCACGGGCGGGCAAATTTGCTCTAACAAATGCCAAAATTTATACTGTAACCAACGGTATTATTGAAAACGGTACTTTGATCATCAACAACGGTATTATCGAAGCAGTTGGTGCCAATGTTAATATTCCAGATGATGCGGAAGTAATTGACTGTAAGGGTAAAGAGATTTACCCAGGTATGATTGATTCAGGAACTAAAGTGGGTTTATCTGAAATAGGTAGTATTGATGTGTCTCAAGATTTTAGCGAAAGCGGAGCTTTAACACCTCAAATGCAAGCACTAACAGCAGTAAACCCTAATTCGGCTGTAATTCCTGTAACCCGTGTAAGTGGTGTTACTACAGTATGGACTACTCCTAGCGGAGGGTTTTTACCAGGTACGGCTGCTGCAATCAACTTGTTCGGTTACACTCCAGACCAAATGTTTGCTGGTGCAAAAGGGATCATTATGAACTTCCCTTCTACCGCTGGTGGAGGACGTTTCAGAAGAAGATCTCCTGAAGAGCAAGCTAAGGCTACTGAAAGAGCATTAAAAACAGTAAACGATGCTTGGGACAAAGCAGAGCTTTATGCTAAAATCGAAAACTCAGGTGAGGTAAGAAACTACCCTGAAATCGAAGCATTAGTACCTGTGGTTAAAGGCGAAATGCAACTTTTCATCGAAGCAAACGCTGCAAAGGATATCCTTGCTGCTATTGACTGGGTGAAAACTAGAGGTTATAAGAAAGTGGTTTTAACTGGTGTTTCTGAAGGCTGGAGAGTTGCTGAAGAAATTGCTAAATCTAAGCTTCCTGTAATTGCTGGGCCTATTCAAGCTATCCCTACTCGTGGATCAGATAAATATGATGCAGCTTATGCAAACCCAGGAATTATGAGTGCGGCAGGTGTTAAAGTAGCCTTGCGTACTGGTGATACTGAAAATGTGAGAAACTTACCTTACCATGCAGGCTTTGCGGCTTCTTACGGAATGGGTAAAGAAGAAGCATTAAAAGCAATCACTATCAATGCAGCTCAGATCCTAGGTGTTTCTGATCAAATTGGATCTATTGAAGTAGGTAAGAAAGCAAACGTGTTTATTTCTACTGGTGATCCTTTTGAAACCGCTACTAAGATTACTGACTTGTTCATTGACGGCTACAAAGTACCAATGACTTCTCAGCAAATCAGATTGTATGATGAATTCTTAAATAGAACTCCAGGTGTTAAGAAGAACGACCCTGCTATCAAAATCATTAAGAAGTAAGCTTATTTCTAATACCATAAAAAAAGCGACCAGTGATAGTCGCTTTTTTTATGCCCTATTGAGTTATTGGTGTACTGGTTATTAGTTAAGAGCGGGCTCCCGTCACCGGACTTCCTGCTTCCCTACTCCTTCCTCAACACTTCAATGGGATTGGTTTTACTGAATTGGAGCATTTTAAAGCCGATAACCACAAATAGTAGTACAATCATAAAGATTCCTGCGATAAGACCTTGACCCGCATTCAGGCTTATCCTTACCGCATAGTCTTGCAGGTATTGTTCCATCAAATAATAGCCAATAGGTAAAGCAATCAGTAAAGCGATAATAAGGCTATAAAGAAAAGGAAGTGACAACCTTCCAAGTAATTCAGGAACACTTGCCCCTAGAATTTTACGAATACTAACTGCTTTCATCTTGGAATTAGCAAACATAATGGCCATACCGAATAGGTTCATAAAAGAAAGCAATAGCACCACTCCTGCCAAAATGCTAAAGAGCGTTGAGATTTTAGATACCTTCTGAACGGAATTATTAACTCTATCCCTTAAAGTAAAAATACGTGCGTCTTTAACTGGGTCAAACTTCTTCCACACCGTTTCCAACTGCGCCATTACACTAGCCTGATTATTGTCAGAAATCTTCAATAAATAACTATGGAACTTGGTATCAACAGCAGGCAGAAATACATGGCTCATCGGAGTTGGATTACTTACACCCCAATCCGCATAATTACTCACTACGCCAATCACTGTTCTTGGCTTCCCATCAACATTCAAGGTCATTCCTAATGGATTTACTAAGCCATGTTGAGCCGCAAAACTCTCGTTAATTAAGCAAGAGTTTTCATCTGATACTCCATTGAAAGAACCTCCTTCTAGAAGCTTAATCCCCATAGTTTCAAAGAAGTTTTCCGATACAAATATTCTAGAAGGATTATCTTGAATAAGGCTATCCCCCATTTGTATCTTCACTTTAGAAAACCCATTGAAATTAAGAGGAAATGGCCCTTTGGCTACTTCTACAACTCCAGAAACTGAGCGCAACGACTCTAAAAGCACTGTGCTATTCTTCTTCATTTCTGGATTTGTATTGTCGAAAGACAGGATATTTTCAATCGAATAGCCATTATCGAAGTGAGCCATTTGGGAAACCTGAAGCTTAAGTACATACACTCCGAAAACCAAGCAGATGGTAATTACAAATTGCGCTGTAAGCAAAACCCGTTTCATAACAAAGCCAGAACCCGTTGGGCTTGAAAAACCAGAAAGTACTTTTACAGGGTTCAATTTAGAAACTATGAATGCAGGATATAGGCCAGCAATAAGACCTGTAATAAGTGTAAAAGTGATTAAGAATATAATCACTTCAGGTTGATCCATCCTCAAACTAATAGGCACTTGAAGCAAGTCAGAAACCCACTTTCCAGAAATTTCCAAAGCCACAACCGTTAGCAATAAAGATATAGCCGCATAAACCACTGATTCAACTAAGAATTGACTTCGAACGGTGCTAACATTTGCACCGTTTACCTTTCTAATCCCTACCTCTTTCGCCCTTTTTAAGGATAAACTCAATGCAATGGCTACATAACCCAAAAAGGCACAAAGCAATACGCCAATGCTCACGTACAGTACAGTCTTTATCATTTTTTTGGAAGCCCCAAAAAGGGAGTAGTACTGCGCACCATAATCATAGATTGAATTACCCCAGTATGCGTCTGCTAGTTTTTCAGTATATATGCCTTTCAATCCTTCCGTAGGCGCCATAGTTTGGGCAATCCTAAGCAAGCTCACTTTAAAACGATTAAGGTCAGCTCCTTCTTTTAACAAAACATGCGTTAGCATTGCATCTGTATTACCACTGGCTTTAGTGTCCGCCACAAACTGATCCATTGAAAAGAAGATCCCAGGATTTAATATTGATAATTCAGACACTTCTTCAAGCACTCCGCTAATTAAGAATGTTCCTTTTTCATGAACCAAAATTTCCTTGCCAATTGGGTTTTTATTTGGAAATAGACTTTCTGACAAAAAGCTTGAAATCACTATTTTCCCTGTACCAGCCAAAGCATTTTCAGGGTTTCCGTATTTCAAAGGAAAGCTAAACACATCGAACACATTGGGGTCAGTATAAAAAGCCTTTGCTTGTCTAATGAAAGATTGATCATCCTTACTTAAGTAAACTTCTCCGTTATAGGAATTAATCACGTTAACAGCCTCAATATCTGGACTTACATTCGGCATTTCTGCTACCATATCCGCTAATATATATTGATGATATCGCTCATAATCTAGCATCACCCTATACACCCTATCCGCATTGGCGTGATTTAGATTTCTGGAATATTCATAGCGTACATAGAGCCCAGCCATCACAAAGCAATACATGCCCAAAGCCATGAAAAGATCATAAGCAGTGTGTAACCCGTATTTCGTTTTAGGTTAGTAAAAGCTGATTTTATATAATTCCGTAACATAGCGTATTGGTTTATTAGTTAATTGGTCATTAGTGAAAACGAAACCAGCTTTTGACTTCCTTCTTCGGTCTGCCAACCTTCTTTCACTCCTTCATTAATCCCTTAATTCATTGCTTCATTCGTCTTTCAATATCTCCACTGGGTTAATCAAATAGGCTTTTATACTGTGAATGGAAACAGTAATGAAAATTACGATTGAGGCAACGGCAATGGCTCCGAAGATTAGGAAGACAGGCATTTCAATGCGATAAGCAAAAGAACTCAGCCAATTGTTCATCCAATACACCACTACAGGCACAGCAATAGCCACAGCAACCAGTAGTTTCCATACACTTGAAACATTCAACACCTTTTGAATACTGAAGAAGCCAGCACCCAGCACTTTTCGAATCCCCATTTCCTTCAATCTCCTTTTCACTGAATAACCAGCAATGCCAAAGAGCCCAATAAAAGCCACCAAAGCTGCAATTACCGTAAAAGTGTTTAACATGGTAATCATCACATTTTCTTGTTTGTATTGGGAGTTGATTTGGTCTTCTAAAAAGAAGTAAGAGTACTTATAGAGATTAGGTATGTCTTCGTAGTATTTCAATACATTTTTTGTAGTAGCTGCCCAATTAACCCCATCTAGTTTAACTAAAACTTGATTGCTTGGCGAGCCTTCAATCACCTGTTTGAAAATCACTGGCTCAATGATTTGCTTTTTGGAGGCGAAGTGAAAATCACTCACTACGCCAATGATCCTATGCGTAGAAGAGCCCGACCCCATGGTTTTACCCACAGCACTTGCTTTATCATAACCTAAATTCTTTGCGGCAGTTGAATTTATCAAAACCAATTTAGCCGAGTCAGTATCTTCGAGCACAAAATCTCGACCGCTCAAAAGAGTCATACCCATAGTCTCAATAAAGTCATGGTCTATTTCGAAGAAACTAAATTGAAAATCAAGCTCTGGAAATCCCATCGAAGATCTAACGTCATTAGGGAGCTGGCTACCACTACTGACCGATATTACACCTGGCAGTTTTAGCAACTCACTCTTGTGAACCTCTCTAGTTCTCCAAGGCATGTTTTCCAATACCAATTGATGATCTTTATCAAAACCTAGGTTTTCGTTTCGCATAAAACCCATTTGCCGGTTGGCTGTAACAGAAACACAAATAAGTACTATGAATACAACAATTTGAAAAACACTTATGGAGTTGATTAATCGTTGAGACGAAAAGCTACCTTTGCCTTTTTTAAAGATATTCACCACTTTTAGTCTGGTACTCAAAGAGGTTGGGTAAAGCGAACAGAGCAACGCAATAACCAAAGAGAACCCAATTCCTTTGAGTAGCAAAACAGGCTGTGTTAAAACGCTGATACCTAAATTCCTTTCTACTAAATCCTCTAGTTGAGGAATAAGTAATTCCACTAAAATCATGGAGAGCACAAAGCTGATAAGGACATGCAATAATGATTCGATTATAAATTGTTTGCGCAATTCTTTGCTGCTTGCGCCTGCCACTTTTCGAACCCCGATCTCTTTTGCTCTTTCAATAGATTGGGAGACTGATAAACTGATGTAGTTAAAAATGGAGCTAGCTAAAATGAAAATGGCTACAAATGCAAAAATTGAAACGTACTGACGGTCAGTCTTTTCCTTCACCTCATCCCTCACATCTAATGAATAATGAACATCAGCAATAGGTTGTAAACTAAGCTTTTTACCCGCAGCCCACTTGTTATTTGATACGTAAAGATCTGTGAGCTTATTTTCCAACTCGCTTAGTGTGGTATTATCATTTAAGAGTATATAGTTCTGTAAATTATTTAATCTCCAGCTCCAATTGCCCTCACCATAACGTGCATTTATAGTTTCATTCAGTACTATGATATTGCCTTTGATTGATGAGCTTTTGGGAAGATCACGAAATACAGCATCAATGGTATAATTGACTTTATTATATTTTACGATTTTGCCTAATACATCCGTTGTTCCGTAATGTTTTAATGCGGTCGCCTCGTCAATAATAAGTGAATAAGGTGATTGAAGTGATGTTTGAGCCGATCCGTGAATAAAGTATATGGTGAAAAAATATAAAAAACCTTGGTCTACTGTCAAGGTCTCCGTACCGTCAATGTTTTCATCCCCCTCATTAAATGAGAAAAGAATATTTTTTTGTATAACTCTACTAAATGCCTCAATCCCAGGAATATTTCCTATAAGGGCAGGAGAAAAAGCATAGCTCATTCCTGCCTCCTTTTCTACCCCAAAATCGCTTTCAGCAATTGTTACCACCCTATAAATCCTGTCCTTCTTTTCATGAAACTGGTCATATGCCAATTCATTCTGAAGAAAAAGGTAGATGATAAAGAATGAACCTAAACCTATACTCAAACCTAATATGTTTAGGCTTGCATAAAGCTTGTTTCTTCTCAGGTTTCTAAAAGCGACTTTGATGTAGTTTCGTAGCATAGCTTGTTGGTTTATTAGTTAATTGGTCATTGGGAATCAGCCAACTCAAACTATTGACCAATGTCCATTGACTATTGACCGACCTATTCGTTCCTCAAAATATCTACTGGATTCGTCCTAATAGTTGAAAGCGCCCTACTCAGTAATACCAGAGCTGAAAAACTCAGAATACTGATCACTGTGATGACTCCAAACGATGCATCCAAATCAATCCGGTTAGGATATCCATTGAGTGCGTTGCCCATAAAGTAATAGGCCAATGGTATGGACACCAGAGATGATAAAAGAATCAACCAAGCATAAGGTTTTCCTAAAATAAAGAGGATGTTATTCACGGTAGCGCCAAGTACTTTTCGAATGCTAATTTCCTTGATACGTTGTGAAGTTTGAAAGGCAACCAAAGAGAATAGCCCAAAGAGGGAAATGACCACAATGGCGGTGGTAACTCCGTTAATGATTAAAGTAAGATTTTGCAACCTACTTAACTTGGCCTCATAGGCATCATCTAAAAACTGGTATTGATACGAATCCTTATAATCGAACTGATCCCAAATGGCATCAATCTGCCCTAAGGTGCTGGCCATGTTCTGAGCGTTCACCTTGATCAGTAGGTTATTTACTCTTCCGCTGCTGAGCATAGGTGCTAGCATCAACTCTCTTACTTGATGCCTGGCACTTGTGATGTGGAAATCCTTTATTAAACCAATTATTCTCTTGGTACTCCCATCAGAGAGCACCGTTGCCCCTACTGGATTCTCCAATCCAAGCGTTTTTGCTAGCATTTCATTAATGATGATCGAGTTTTCAGTATCTGATGGAATTTCTGGATCAAAATTCCTTCCTGCCAATAAGGGAATTTCAAGCATTGAAATAAAGTTCTCATCGGTTTCAACCTTTGGCGCATACTTCATTGTCTTGCCTTCATATTCCAAAGTACTAAAACCAAATGCTCCTTCAGGAAGTGGTCCCACGGTTACTCCTTCTACACCGCTAATATTCTTTACCTCCTGCATAAACACATGAGGTCTTTCAAGCATTTCCTTCGTCATACGAATACTGACCACCCTTTCTTTATTAAAGCCAAGGTCGAAGTTGATGTAATGATTGATTTGCTTATTGGCCACCAAAAGCACGATGATCATAAAGGCAGAGATAGTGAACTGAAAAAAGAGCAAAACACTGCGATGAGAAAAACGAGAATGACCTTGCTGTTTCTGACCTTTTAGGGCTTTAACTGGGTTGAAGCGCGACAATAACACCGCTGGATAAATTCCAGCCAAAAGACCACAAAACAATGCATAGGCCAATAAGTAGCCCAAAATGGTTAGGTCTTCATAGTCCATCTTCAGGCTGATGCCCATAATTTGGGATACCGAAGGCAAAAGGATTTCTACCATAATAACGGCCACCACCAAACAGAGCAAGGCGAAAAAGAGCGTTTCACCCAAAAACTGTTTAATCAGTTGATTTTGAGTAGCCCCATTCACTTTACGAATCCCTACTTCTTTGGCCCTTTCCATGGCTTTAGCAGTCGCCATATTTACATAATTGGCCAAGGCAATAAACAGTAGAAGAATGGCCAAGCCTGAGCACAGATAAATAATATCTTTATTGGCTCCCAATCCTCTATCACGGTTATTTAGCGCTGCCCCACTCCCCGTTTGTGCCCAATAGGAGTCTGCAAAAGAGCCTAACTCCGCACCTGAACCTCCATATATGACATCTTCTGGCTTGTTGGCATCATATAAGCTTCCTATTCTATTTCTGATCTGGCCTAAATCTGCATTAGGTTCTGTTTTTATGTAAATGAAAAAAGTGTTGTATCCCCATGAATCTAAGTTCTCCATATCGTTCAAAGAGAAAGAAAAATGAGGTTGGAACTGAGAATTTTTAGGAAAGTCTTTTAGGACACCTGTCACTTTAAAGTCTCCTTTACCATCTACAGAAAGCGTTTCACCAATTGCATTTTCTTTATTGAAATATTTGATTGCCATTTCTGACGAAACAACCACCGCTTTAGGACTGGTTAAAGCATTCGCTTGATTTCCATAGAGAAAAGGGAATGAGAAGAGATCAAAAAATGAATTCTGAAGCGTATAATATTTCTCTTGAATGTAGTCATCACCATTCTTTACCACATACATATTTCCTGCTCCCGACAAAGTGGTTGTCACCCCTTTTAAACCAGACGTTCCCTCTTCAATTATGTCTGCAAAAACGGCTGGTAAAAATTGGTTATATGACCCTCCAAAACTCTTTACGTACTTCAGTTTTACAATGTGTATATCTTCTACATCCTCATGAAACTGATCATAGGAAAGCTCATATCGCACATAGAGTCCTACCAAAATAAAACAGGCCATGGCCACTGAAAGACCTGTCAGGTTAATCAATGTAAAGACCTTGTTTCTCTTTATTCCTCTTAGCGTGGTAATGATATAGTTTTTTAACATAGCCCTTTGGTTATTAGTTAATTAGTCATTGGTCATTTGTCATTGGTGAAAACGAGAACCCGCTTCGGTCTTCCTCCTTGTTTCACTTCCTCATTATTTCATTAATCCCTTCACTCCTTCTTTCATTCATTCATTCCTCAACACATCCACAGGGTTCTTTTGAGCGCTGAAATAGCTATGTAAACCAAGCACTGTCATTGCTAAAATTCCAACCATGATTATCGCTTGAGAGAAGAATGGACTTAGGTTCTCCAACCTATATGGAAAGTCTATAATCCATTTTTGAATTCCATAATAGGTAAGCGGTATAGAAATCATCATGGCCAAAGCAATCAGCCAAGTGAATCGCTTGTTCAGGGTGCGTATCAAATGGAGATATGTAGCACCCAGCACCTTTCTAATTCCTATTTCCTTTTCTCTAAGTTTATTCTCAAAAGATGATAAGGCAAAAAGCCCTAAGAAGGCCACTAGTATGACCATTGTGGTGAGCACATCGAAAATGGTAACCAATTGTGCTTCCTTTTTATAGCTTGATTCAAAATAACCTTTGATTTCTTGAATACTGGGCGTTCCCGTTACACCTAGTTTAGAGAGTGCCAAGGTTACGTGCGCTATAACTGCATCTTTATCTCCTGCACGATAACTGAATTGTATGTTGCGAAAATCCTTTGGTTTATAGTAAAGCTCCGCAGGCTCTATGACATACTTAGCAGAACTAAAATGAAAATCTTTAACTACACCAACTACAGTTTTTCCGCTAGGCATTTTTGAACCGATGGCAGGATTCAAGCCTAACTTCTTCTTTGCAGTTTCATTGATGATTACTACGCTGTCCAATTGAGATATTGGAAGAGCGCTGAAATCAGACCCTTCTAAAAACTCAAGTTCGAAAAGGTTGTTAAAGTCCCTGTCGGCCGCTCCAGAATAAATAGTTAAAGGCACCATTATTCCGTTGAGTTTTAACATGCTGGGTGGTCCTGGAGGAAAAGCAGGTAAGGGTGTCGATGTTATTTTTTCAATTTGAGGAATTGCTTCAAGGGCATTCCTTACAGTCTGATAGTCGAGTTTCTGCCCTTCTTGATTAAGGCGTATGGACATAATATTCTCTTCATTATATCCTTTATCCAACTCTATTAAATAATTGGCCTGACCTCGTATACTTAAAGCAGCCATGAGCAAACCAGAGCAGATTGTAAACTGCAAAACAAACAATGATTTTCGTAGCATTCCCACTTTGGATTGAGGCAGGTTCCCCCTTAATACTCCTGAAATATTAAAAGAACTAAGCGTAAGTGCTGGATAGATACCTGAAACCAAAACCACCAATACAAGCAAGCAAATGGGTAAGAATAAAAGTTGAGGAGCTTCCGAAAAATTCAATTCCAAAGTTTTACCAATTAGTGACTGAGTGTAGGGCAGTAATAATTCTAATCCAATTAGGGCAATGATTAAAGCACAAAAGGCCAGAGAAAATGTTTCAGCCATTTGGGAAAGCACCAGTTTGCTACGACTAGCGCCCATTATTTTTCTAATGCCCATTTGCTTTACCTTTGAAATGGAACGAGCCGTAGTAAGATTGATATAATTAAAGCAGGCAACAAAAAGGATAAGCCCTCCTACCAAGGAGAAGATGTATAAATACTTACGCTGCCCCCCGAAAAGATTATCATTATCATAGCGTCCGGTTTTACTGTCGAGGTATAAATTTGAGAACCTTAAAAACTGTAGACCATTTGCTTCATTAGTAATTCCATTTCTAGCCAGAATTGCTTTGGCATCCGCTAAAAGTTTTTCGGCACTGTAATCTTCTCTCAATAAAAAGTAGCTATAGCCATATCCCGCTAACCAATCTAGTTCCGTAGGTTCATATCTAGAACCATCGTAAGTTGTTCCCTTTACAAAATCAAATTGCAAATGTGAATTTTTAGGTATTGGGTTGAGCACTCCTGCTACTTTATACACAGCGTTTATAAAAGTGATCGTTTCGCCCACTGGGTTTACTCCAGGGAAAATGGATTCCGCCATTTCTGAAGAAAGAATTACCTCACTTGGGTCTGTCAACGCCAATTCTTCATTGCCGTACTTCAAACTAAAATCGAATACCTTAAAGAATTCAGGAGACGAATAAAAGACCTTGCGACCTGATATCCATTCATCATTAATTTGATAATCGCTCCAGGTTGCACCACTAATATTCACTGTTTCTAATACACCAGGGCTTTCTGCTTCTAATGCTTTCATAAAGGCATGAGAGGTTCTTAGGTCAATAGGCTCACCATCTTCCTTTTGTAATTGCAAAGTAGACATGTAGATATTATCAGCATTCTCATGCCAACGATCATAAGTCACTTCATCTCTTACAAAAAGAGCCGTTACCAAAAAACAAAACATTCCAATGCTTAGGCCCAAAAGGTTAATTAGAGTAAAGCCCTTTTCACGCTTTAGGCTTCGGAATATGGTTTTAAAATATCTCATCAATAGTTATAGTTCATTGGTCATTGGTCATTGGTCATTGGTCATTGGTGAAAACGAAAATCCACTTCCCTCTTCACACCTTCTTTCATTAATTTATTTGTCTCATTCCTTCACTATCTCATTAATCCCCTCTCTCCTTAATTCATTACTTCAATAGCTCATTGCTTTACTCATTCCTTAAAGAATCTACTGGATTAGAAAATGCCGCCTTCACAGACTGATATGACACCGTAAACATCGCTACCATAACAGTCATCAAACCAGCAACAAGGAAATAATACCAACTTAAGTCAATACTATAGGCAAAGCCTTCCAACCAACGACTCATAGCGATGTAAGCAATCGGCCAACCGATGAGGTTAGAAATCAAAATAATTCGGACATATTCTTTAGAGAGCATCATGACGATTTTGGAAACATCGGCCCCAAGCACTTTTCTAATACCAATCTCTTTGGTGCGTTTTTCAGCTAAGTAAGAAGCCAAGCCAAACAGACCTAAACAGCCTATTGCAATGGCGAGGACTGTGAAAGTGAGAATGATCTGGCTAAGCTGTTTATCCTTTTCATACAATCCTTTTACCGCTTCGTCCACATACCTCAGTTCAAATGGTCTATCTGGTACAAGATCAGTCCATACCTTGCCCATTTCAGCTTTTACTGATTCAATTCGAGACATATTGACCTTTGCATAAAGTAATTGCTTAAAGTTTTGAGGTCCAGTGTAAGCCGCCCAAGGCTCTATGTCTGTATGAAAACTAGTAAAATGAAAATCATCTACTACTCCTGCTATATAGCCCATCATACCTTCATCTATTCCAAAGCGTTTTCCCACCGCTTCTTCAGGGCTTATTCCCAGCTTTTCAACCCCAGTTTTGTTTACCAGGTAATAAACTGTTGAATCCCAATCAGACTTATTTTTAAAGCCTTCACCCGCCAATAGATTGAAACCAAAAGTTTCTAGAAAATCCTGATCGCCATACATACCTCTAAACGAAATGGTTACGTTTTCTGGAAGTCCGTCCATGATAGCGCCCCAGCCCGAAAGCACATTAGAAATTTCATTATTACTTCCTGTTACTTCCTCAACTCCCGTAATGGTTTCAAATCGAGATTTCAGTGATCTATAGGCGTCTCTAGCTGTACGGTCTGGAAGTTTTAGATAAACTACCTGATCTTGATCATAACCAATATCTGTACTCTGAACATACCTTAGTTGATAGAAAATCACCAAAGTACCGGTGATAAGGAAAACGCTTACCGTAAATTGAAGTGTAACCAATATTCTTCGAAACATATTTCCACCCTTAACACTAAAAGTGCCTTTAAGTACCTTAACTGGCTGAAATGAAGAAAGAAATGATGCTGGATAACTGCCAGAAATAAAGCTTACTACCAAAACAAAAGCTACTAGGATGAGCAACAAATTGGGATCGTTTTGAAGACTTATAGAAAGCTGAGTACCTGCCATTTGATTAAAGAATGGCAATGACAGTTCGGCTAAAACCACCCCAATTACTACAGATAGAAGAGTAACCATAAACGTCTCCCCATAAAATTGAAGAATTAGCTGTCTTCTATGGGCTCCCATTACCTTTCTAATGCCTACTTCTTTGGCTCGTTTTTCAGATTTTGCCGTACTCAAATTGATATAATTAATGCAGGCAATTAATAGAATGAAAACAGCTATGGCCACTAGTGAATACAGCAACTCTCTTGATATTTTCTCAGGATAATCTGCTCCTTTTGTTATATCAAAATGCATTTCGGTTAGGGGCTGAATATCATAAGAAAGCTTAAACCCTCCAGCCTCCATCGCATCACCAAAATCCTTTGTTACATAATCATTCAGTTTAGTCAAATAACTTTTTGCCGCAGCCTCATCTGCAAGCTTTACATAGGTGTAATAGTTCATAGGAAACCATCGCTCATTATCAATTTGACCAAAAATCGATTGTACTGAAATTATCATGTCAAAAGCCAACGAAGTGTTTCCTATTGGTTTCTTTACTACTCCTGTTACTTTAAAATCAGAATTATTGGCTTTGATGATTTTACCGTAAGCTTCCGAGGCACCTCCAAAATATTTAATGGCCGACTCTTCGGTCATTATTAAGGTTTGTGGTTCTCTTAAAGCTGTTTTAACATCTCCTTCTAAAAATTCATACTGAAAAACCTTAAAGTAGCTTGTGTCGGCATAATAGATTTTAGTTTCGGTAAAGGTTTTGTCCTTGTACTTCATCAAAAACTCTCTACCTACCCTCCAATCATAAATGAAAGTTGCTTCTTCTGTTTCAGGAATATGTTCCAAAGAAACTTGAGTGATCTTTGTTGGGGTAATTGCTATATTCTGAACATTGCCAGAAGTTTCATAACTACTGGTAACGCGATAAATCTTATCAGAATCGGGGTAAAAACCCTCATAGGATGACTCATTCCTTACATAGAGTAGAATGATAATACATGCCATAATACCCACCGATAATCCTGAGATGTTGATCAGTGAGTAGGCCTTTTGTCTTTTAAGGCTTCTTATTGCAATGTTTACATAGTTTTTAAACATGACCTTGTTGTTTTAATAATTGAGTTTATTCGTTGCGTAATGAATCTACTGGGTTTTTTCTTGCCGAATTAACCGACTGATAAAGTGTAGTAAGCCAAGCAAAAAGCATTACCAAGACCACTGGCAATGCAAAAAGAGGCCAATCAAGCTTAATTCTAAAAGCAAATGTGTTGATCCAATCTTTAAGGAAATAATAGACCAAAGGAATCACAAATGCGGTACTGATCAGCAACATGCGGCTGATGCCACTGTTCATTAACCAAATCAAATGGATGTTTGAAGCGCCAAGCACTTTTCGTATGCTGAATTCTTTCAAGCGTTGTTCAGCCAAGAATATTGTAAGCCCAAACAAACCTAGCAATGCAATTAAAATGGCTACGGCACTAAAGGTGGTAAATATGTTGGCCAAACGCTGCTCCTTTGCATATTGGGCAGCATACTCTTGATCCAAAAAGGAGTATTCAAAAGGATAAAGGTTGGCAAATTTTTCGTAAGTGGCTCGAATAGAAGCAATAGTGGCTTCCATGTTTTCAGGCTTTACCTTTATATAGGCCAGATTATTATCGTTGGGTTTATAAAGATATGCCGCTGGTGTTACTTCATCTTTCACCGAAAAGAACACGAAGTCTTCAACTACCCCACCCAAATTTGGGACGCCCACATTACGTTTAAACACATTCTTACCCATCTTATCTTCAATCTTCCATCCACCCACTTTCGCCAAGGCTTCATTCACGATTAGAAAATCATTCCCCTCCTTACCTAATTCAGGCTGATAGAGCTTTCCTTCCAATAGTTTTATGTCAAATTTTTGAAAGAAGTCCTCATCAACAGGGAAGATGGAAATGGGCGTAACGTCCTCACTTCCATCAATTTCTAAATAAAACTGAGCTTGTCCGCCAAACACTTTTGGCCCTGCTCCTGTCATCCATTCAATAGAAGGATTTGAGCTCAGTTCACTTTTAAAAGCTTTGTATGATTGTTTGATCGCTTGGTCATTCAATGGAATCATAATCACTTGTTCCTTATCAAATCCCAAGTCTAACGACTTTAAATGCCTGAATTGTTGATAGATAACATTGGTAGAAATAAACAAACCAATACAAATAAAGAATTGAACCACCACCAATATATTTCTGAAAAGCAGACCTGATTTGCCTTTAGTTACACTGCCCGATAAAATTTGGGTAGCACTAAAACGGCTGAGGAAAACAGCGGGATAAAGCCCTGCAAAAACGCCAATGCCCAAAACAGCCAATACCATAAATAAGTAGGTAAAGGGGCTTTGGTAATCAATAAATATGGAAGACCCCGCAAAAGCATTAAATGAAGGCAGAAGTATTTCAGTAAAACATACTGAAAGTACCACAGCTATAAAGGCAAGCGCAATGGACTCAATAAAAAATTGGGTGATAATCTGACTTCTGTAACCGCCAACTGTCTTTCTTATACCAACCTCCTTGGCTCTTTTTAGGTATCTGGCGGTTGATAAGTTGGTGTAGTTAATACAAGCAATAAATAGAATCAGAAGCCCAACGAGTAAGTATAGCCTTATAAATTGTTTATCGCCCGTTTTCTTAAAAAATGAATATAGTTTACTGAAGTAAACTTCACTCACAGGCTCTAAACGAACACTCATGTTCTTAATATGAGGCTGAAGAAGTGTCTTAGCTTTATGCTCAATATCTTCAACCTGTGCGTTTTCTTCAATCTGAACATAGAGCGGAAACCCAGACAATACCCCCCAGTCTCGATAACGCCCATCTTCTCCGTAAGCCTTATCAGATTGCTCAACGGGAAGAATGTACTTGAAACCCATATGAGTTTCTTGACCAAGATCATCAATTACCCCAATCACCTTAAACATTCCATAACCGTTCAAATTTACGGTTTGACTAATGGCACCTGATGGAGAGTCGAAGAGTTTTTCTGCCTCAGACTTCACTATTATGAGCTCACTTACAGTTTGCTGATCTAGTGGTTTAGACTGCGCTAGCACATCAAAATCAAATACATCGAATAAGGAAGGGTCAGCAAAATGAAGAGACTGAATCTTAAATTTTCGTTGACCAGCTTCAACAAGTAACTCAGAAGTTTGGCCAAATCTCACTGTGTTTTTCACCTCTGGAATACCTTCTTTGAACAACTCGGCCACGGGAAATTGCGTCATTATTTCCCAATTGGGTTCGACTTCTGTAGTATCATCTCTGGCTACTAGAACCCTGTAGATCTCTTCTGAGTGAGCGTGATACGTATCCTTATCAAATTGCTCCCTTACATATAGGCTTAGAATGACAAAGCAGATCAAGCCCACTGTCAGTCCGAATATATTCAGAACAGAGTAAAGCTTGTTCTTTACCAGGTATCGAAAAGCTATTCTAAAAAAGGATGATAACATGAATTCTATTTAGGTTAAAAACTAGAGTGATAAAATTAATCGGTAAATAACGTCAGCAGTTAACCAACTGTCATACCAAAGTTAATTAACTATATATCAATAAATTAACACAAACAACCTCTTGCTAATTGGTCGCCATCGCACTTTGCCGTCCGCTAGCGGACGGCAACATTTGTTTGTATATTCGACAAGCTTTTGATTTGCATAAGATTGAAAAGCAAATGTAAACCAATACTAAGGCGAGACATGACGAGACAAAATCCCCCTGCCCCCCTTTAAGAAAGGGGGAAGGTTCCGAATAGACAGCCGTGTTTAATCAAAGCCGAAGCCAAAAGGATAAAGAAAAGGTGAAGAAATATTGATAGTAATCAGCATCGTAACCGCGTCCCCCTTGGCCAAGGGGGTTGGGGGATTGATTTCATAAATACTTAAAAGCGTTTAAGGATTGAATAAATAACATGAACAAGTCCAGTTACAATAAGAAACTAAAACCATTGGCTCGTGAGCTCCGAAAACATGGAACTCCCGGTGAGGCCATCTTATGGGCTCATGTGCTCAGGGCAAAACGATTTTATGGACTTCAGTTTAACAGACAATTCGCAATCGAAAATTACATTGTTGATTTTATATGTAGAAAGGAAAGGTTGATTATAGAACTTGATGGCCGATCGCATGATGACAAACAAGAGCAGGATAGAACAAGAGACTTAAGACTAAATGAGCTGGGATATAAAGTTGTTCGAATTGCGGAAGTAGATGTTAAATATGACTTAAAAAATGTAATTAGAACGATTGAAGGCCATTTATCAGAAGAAACATTGAATAAAGCGATAGAGTAATCGTAATCCCCCTAGCCCCCTTTGAAAAAGGGGGAAGGCTTCGAATAGACAGCATTGGTTAGTTAAAATCCGAAGCCATAAGGGTAAAGAAAAGAGAAAGTAGTATTGAAAGTAATCAACATCGTTACCACCTCCCCCTTGGCCAAGGGGGCTGGGGGATTGTAAAATAGACACACCGTGAAACAAGGAAAAATACTCATCATAGACGACAATGAAGATTTACTAAAAGCCGCCAGAATTTATCTGAAGCGGCATTTTGGTCAAATTGATTTGGAGAAAGACCCCACACTTATTCCTGACCTGCTCCAAAATGATGCATATGATGTCATTCTGCTCGATATGAATTTCACCCAAGATGTAAACTCTGGGCAAGAAGGTTTTCATTGGTTGGATAAAATATTAGAGATCGACCCATCCGCAGTGGTAGTGCTCATTACCGCCTTTGGTTCAGTGGATTTGGCCGTAAAAGCCATTAAAGCAGGCGCTTCTGATTTTGTAATGAAGCCTTGGGAAAACGAGCAACTCTTGGCCACTCTCCTTTCGTCCATCCGCTTAAGGTCGTCTAAAGAAGAGCTAAAATTAATGAAAGACCGAGAAGATACTTTGACCCAAGACCTCGATCATAAATTCAAGGAAATTATTGGACAAAGTGGATCGATGATTCAGGTTTTCGATACCATTGAGCGAGTAGCAAGCACAGATGCCAATGTTTTAGTATTGGGTGAAAACGGAACAGGTAAAGAGCTGATAGCCAGATCAATTCACAGAAATTCAAAAAGAGCAGAAAAGCCCTTTATAAGTGTAGACTTAGGGGCTATTTCTGAGAACTTATTTGAAAGCGAACTCTTTGGTCACGTGCGCGGATCCTTCACCGATGCTAAAACAGACCGTGCAGGTAGATTTGAAATCGCCAATGGAGGCACCTTATTTTTGGATGAAATTGGCAACCTTTCACTTCCATTGCAAGCCAAACTCTTAACCGCAGTACAAAACAGAAAAGTGAATCGTGTCGGATCGAATAAGACAATTGATGTCGATATTCGCTTGATCTGCGCCACCAATATGCCGCTTTACGAAATGGTGCAGAAAGGAGAATTTAGGCAAGATTTACTCTATCGGATTAACACCATAGAACTGAAGTTGCCCGCTTTGAGGGAACGAATTGAGGACATCCCCCTACTTGCTGAACATTACCTAAAAGACTACGCAAAAAAGTACAATAAAGACATTTACAAGTTCAGTGAAGCCACCCTTAAGCGCTTGGAGAAATATAGCTGGCCCGGGAATGTGCGTGAGTTACAACATGCCATAGAGCGCGCGGTAATCATGAGTCGTGATAACATTCTTCAACCCGAGGACTTCTTTTTCAATAATAATCAGCCTGTTCGCGATAAGGATGACATCAATTTGGAACAGTTCAACTTGGAAGATGTCGAGCGAATCCTAATCAGAAAAGTATTGGCCAAACATAACGGAAATATCACCCATGCGGCACAAGAATTAGGTTTAACCCGTTCATCTTTGTACCGAAGACTTGAGAAATATGGGCTTTAATCGCTTTAGAATATTCGTACTGATTCGCGTTATCGTATTGTTTGTTACGGTAGCCGTTTTCGTGTATTTGCTCTTCTTCGATCAGAAGTATGTAACTACCGTGGTCACTGGTTTCCTGATCATTTTCGAGGTATTTGAGCTTTTCAACTACATCGAAAGTACCAACAAGAAGCTCACTCGCTTCTTCGATGCCATCAAATACAACGACTTCAACATGAGTTTTACTCATGATAATAAATTGGGAAAAACCTTTAAAGCACTGAATCTAGCTTTTAAAGATGTGATTGATGCCATTTTGGAGGAACGTAAAAAGAGCGAGCAGTCTTTTCAGCAGTTGCGCGTAGTCGTTGAAAATATTGGTACGGGAATCATCGCCATCAACGAGACTGGGGAAGTGAAATTGATCAACCGTTCTGCACTTCATTTATTACAGCTCGAAAGTCTTAGGAGTCTTGATGACCTCAGACAAAAAGCGCTTAACTTTCACTTTACCATTACTCACCTTAACTCCTCTAAAAGAGCAGCTTACAAAAATGAAAAAGGACAGGAATTGGTGATTCTTGAAACCATGTATAAACTGGGAGGTGAGCTCTACAGATTGATTGCCTTACAGGACATTAAGGCGGAATTACAAGCCAAAGAATTGGAAGCTTGGCAGAACCTTACCAAAGTACTTCGGCACGAAATCATGAATTCCATTGCCCCTATTTCTTCGCTCACTTCTACCCTAAGCGAAGTGTTGAAAGAAGATGTAATTAAGAAAAACGGACTCAATACCATTGAAGATGAAAGCTTGGAAGACCTTACCGAAGGCTTGAGCACCATTTCTAGCCGTAGTGAAGGGCTCATCAATTTTGTAAACGCCTATCGCGATTACACCAACCTACCAGAACCCGACAAACGTCCAACGGATGTCAAGTCATTGGTGCAAAACACAACAGCCTTACTCAAGAATGATTTCCTTAAAGCGAATGTAGCGTTGGAAGTCATTCACGCTGAAACCCCAATTCAATTAAACATTGACTATCAATTGATTGAACAGGTACTGATCAATATTCTGAAAAATGCCTTGGAAGTGGTTGAAAATAAAGAAAATGCTAAAGTGAAACTAGAAACCAGTGTGCATGGAGAGTTAGTGACTGTATCAATTAGCGACAATGGCGCGGGCATTACTCCTGAAGCCACTGAGAAGATTTTCATGCCTTTCTTCTCTACCAAAAACAGAGGTTCGGGTATTGGACTCAGCCTTTCTAAGCAAATTATGCAGCTGCATGGTGGAGATATTCAGCTTGAAACTGAGCTTGGTAAGGGCGCTACTTTTAAGATGGTTTTTCATCAGGAGTAAAATTCCTGAGGCATTAAGGAATTAAAAACTGCAAGAATTAGAATCAACTGTGATTGTGTGCACACCGCTTTTCATCCTGACTCCGAGGCTTCGGAAGAAGGAACTAGAAACAACATCACAACTCGATAAAATTAGATCCTTTGCACCTCAGGAAAGGAAAATAGGCGGTTGACTTCTAATCAATTATTAGAGCTGTGAAGCAAACGGAGCACCATCAAACAAACCCCTCTTCTTTAAACCTTGGGTTGGGATAAGTATAAAAGCCCTCTCCTGTTTTTACGCCCAGTTTACCTTCGTCAATATAGCTTTTCAGCAAGGCAGCAAAAGCCTGGCTTTTCTTGTCTGGGTGATTGCTGGTGATATGCCAAGCCGTATCAAGCCCAACTGTATCCAAAATTCGAATGGCCCCATTTCCATTTTAAAGTTGCCCATCCAGCTTCTGTCAATATCTTCAATAGAACCAATGTCAAGTGTTCTGAGTGAACCTGCGGCTCCCAAAAGCGCCATCAGCATGTAATTGAAGATGTAACCCGTGTTTTCCTTTTGAACGAACACAGGCGTTTGCCAAAGCTTCTCTCCCAATTCCATCAATAAATCATTGATCCAAGCCTCTGTACCCGCATGCGGCATTACGTCCACCACATTGGAATAAAATACATCATGGAAATGGAAGTTGCAGAAGCGCTCAGGTCGGCCAGAAGCATCCGCGATTTGTGAACCAAGCAAATAGGACGTATTGGTAGTGAAAATCGTCTTGTCAGGGCAAAGCGCACCAAACTGCGCCCAAACTTTACGCTTCAATTCGAGATTTTCAGTGACAGATTCGCTCAGGAAGTCGGCATCATCTGCTGCAGCTTCTGGGTCTGTCGTGAAAGTCAAACGGCCTTTGGCTTCCTCAGCTTGTGCCTCGGTTAGCCTTTCATTGCGAATCAACATTTTAAGAATGCTGGCTTGAGTTTTAATGGCGGTATCAAGTGCTTTCTCGGAGATATCATAAATGGTAGTTTCAAAACCACTGATGGCACATTGCAGCCCTACCCTTAAACCAAGCGTTCCAGCACCCAGAATGAGTACTTTATCAATGTCTTCTATTTTCAGTTTCATTTTTAGATTATTATAGTAATAATTCAGGTTGAGTAATCTCCATATTTACGTAAAAACCAAAGCCCATCACGAAGAACGAATTCTATCACCACATACACTCCGCTCTGTTTACCAGCCATCGTTAGTTCTTTAATATCGTTTTCAAGCTGTCTAATTTCCCAATTATTAAACTGCTTCTTCTCAAGTTTCTTGACTCTCCAGTCTGCTTTTGCTAATGGTGCCTCATAATTTTCGGTATATCCATTTCCGTCAGCATCGACTATTATATCTGATGTGTAAACTACTATTACTGAATCAAGAATCCTCGACATTTGAAATGAAGAGTCTGTATCAAATCGCTTTAAGAAAGATTCAAAATTCTCTTCTGGCTTCTGAGCCTGAGATATATGAGCACATAAAACAGAGAACAGAGCGATTAAAATTGTTCTATTTAAATTCATATTCTATCCTTTTCCAAAGCCTTTACCGCATTGGCTCCACAGGCTTTAACGGCATAAATCAAATTGGCGAAACGTGGATCTTGTGTCAGTCCTTTTTTATAGCGGGCGTAAATCTGCTGAATAATCACTCCGATTTTAAATGCTCCAAAAACATAGTAAAACACTTGGTCTTTTAGGTCGAAGCCTGTTTTTTCTGCATAGCACTCCACCAATTCATTACGCGTATAATTGCCAGGCAACCATGTAAGGCTGAAAGGCTTTAGTGCATCAGAATCATCTACTTGCGCCCAATAGGCCAAGGAAGTACCTAAATCCATCAATGGATTGCCCACAGTCGACATTTCCCAATCCAGTACCGCAATAATTTCGTCTAGCTTTTCGGGGTTCAACACGAGGTTATTGTACTTATAGTCGTTGTGAATAAAGCTGACATATTTCTGTTCTGGAATGTGTTTTTGCAGCCACTCGGCCACCACATCCATATGAGGTAGCTTATCTGTCTCGGATTTATAATAGCGTCCAATCCAACCTTCCACCTGTCGTTGGGTATAGCCCTCAGGTCTACCGAAATCGGCCAAACCAGCAGCAGTTAAGTCCATGGTGTGAAGATCTGCCAAGGTATCAATGCAGGCTTCAGAAATGGACCGCATTAATTCAGGTTTGAGCTCAATGTCTTTCGGGGCTTGACTGCGTAGAATCACGCCTTTTACACGCTCCATAAGGTAGAAATCGGCTCCCATCACGGAATGATTGTCGCAAAACAATACAGGCTTGGGTACTTTGGAATACACAGGTTTTAAAGCTGAAAGTACTCTAAACTCTCTGTGCATATCATGTCCGCCTTTGATATTCGCCCCAAATGGCGGACGCCTCAATACATATTCCTTTTGGCCTGTTTTGATCAAATAGGTAAGGTTCGAAAAACCACTTGGGAATTGAGAGACTTCGATATTTCCAGAAAACCCTGCTAAATGATCACCCAAGTATTCTGTCAGTTTTGTTAAGTCTAACTCCTCTCCTTTCCTGATGTCCTTTGCCTTATCAATCATTGGTTGTTAATTAGGTAATAATCAAAACTTGGAAATACTGTAAAACATTCATGTAGTTATAGCATAACCAATTACTACAGCCTTTTTCAATTCGCTTTTCACATACAAGGTAGCCATTTACAGCCTCCTTTTTACCCTAATGGCAGTGAAGAAAGCTGACTCGTCCTAAAAAGTTTACAGGTTTAAAAAGAATCTCATAAAGTGTAACCTCTATAAAAAATCTAGTTATTACTACAAATGAAAACACACAACTAAACACCTTCAAGATGAAAACCTCACTTAAAACCCTAATTGCCTTAGCCCTAGTTTTAACTTTTTCATGTGATGATGAAGCTCAAATTAATGATGATACAACTATAATGAATGCAGAACTAGTAGATGTCTCTTCATGTATTTTCCCATCAGGAAAAACTGGAGTATGTTTAGATGGGCCTAAAGCCGTAACACCAGGTAAAACATACAACTATCTATTCAGTGTATCTAAATTGGGAAAAGTAAACATAAATGAAGTTGTAAATTGGATTGTACTGTCCGGAGAAATGGAAATCATAAATATTGAAACTACTCTTATGCCTGAATTCACATTTTCGGTAGCAACGATTAAATTTACAAAGGATTTTAATGGAGGTAAAATCAAAGCAAGTTCTGATGAAAATAAAGTAGACTCTCCTCTAGCTTCTAGTTGGTCATACATTACTATTCCGATTGGTATAACAGAATAAGCACAACCTAAGAATTGTCTCTTCCTTAAAGTAGGTTGTGTCAGTCTATTTCAGGCCGCGCCACTCTAATGTTCTTTATGATTAATACTGCCCGTATTAATAGATGATTTCTCCTTCATTCTTGTGTGTTTACTCTAATTAAGTAAATCGGTTCGTTGTGGTAATGAAACTCTTCAATTAGGGAATAGCCCGTCTCAGGCAAATCATCAGTATATACGAAATAATAGCCGTCTTTCAATTCATCGGTTTGGTATAAAATGGCTTCTCGTTCTGCTTCCAAGTAATAAACAATCGTAAGCGACATTCGCACATCGCCCAGTCGGTACAATGGCTCTCCTTTGGTGGTTTCAGCAATTCTTAATCCTAAGGCTTTGTCTTCGGCTGCTCCAGTGGTTTTTTGACGCGTTACAGGCACGGTAAACGAATAACCCAAGCGCAGTACCAACAGTACGCCTAAAATAATCATATAGGCTTCAATTCCCTTTTTAAGGTACAACCACCACAGTAGAACCACCAACAACTCCAAGCCTATAACAATGAAGAGTAAGTGATCTACTACTTCGAGTTCTTTTACAAAAAGCATAGTCGGGAAAGTCAATGTGGCCACAGAAACCAAAAATACGGTGATCACTTTAGCATATTTTCGCAGCCAAATGGCATCTGTTTTTTGAATGCCATACAATAGAATTGCTATTAATAAGGGGAATAAAGGGTACAAATACCTTGATTTTGCTTCGGCCGAAAACCAATACACCACAAAATTGGCCACAAACAATAACACCAAAAATACCATCAGTCGATTCGACATCAGTATTACCCTTACCTTCTTAATAAAGAGCACTGGAATAAATAAGGTAACTGGTAGAAGATTGGCCATTGTGGTCAACGGAAAAAGAGCAATGTGTTTTAATAAAGCTGAAAAACCACCTCCAACTGCCTTATCTGCTGACTCTGAGAAAAGTGTGGTGTACCAACCACTTGGATCTTCATGAAGCGAGTACGCATAGAAATAACCCGCTAATACAACAAAGAAGACCAAAATTGATACGATATGCTGTATAGAAAACAGCACTTTAAATTTCTTCTCATAAATAAAAAAGACCAACAGGGAAATTGCCAAAAATGGCAAAGAAGTAAGTCCCTTCGTCAAGAAACCAATAGCGGTAAGGAGGTATGCGAATAAGAACAAAGGCCAATACTGTTCTAGTTTTCCAAAATGATAAATCGAAACAAAAACTAAAAAAGTAACTAAAGCATAAAATAAATCTATCTCTCCTATCATACTGAAATAGAAGAGTATATCTACGCAAGTTACATAGCTTAAAGCAGCATAAACTGCCAGTCTCTTCCCCAATCTAAATTTGAAGAATCTGTAAATCACTACTCCCGTAACCAAGGCTGACAGCACAGAAACAAGACGAGTGGCAAACTCTGAATAGCCACCAAAAATTTGATAAGAAAGGATGATCAGCCAATTGTAAAATGGTGGTTTCCGATAGTATAAATCTCCCGTTTGCGTAGGCACCCAAAGGTTATCTTGGAACATCATTTCCAAGGCAATCAAACCGCGTCTGGGTTCTTCTAAATAAAGCGGGTAAATACCAAGGTTAACAAACAGGGCACAAAGCAATAACACCAGCATGCCAGCCAGCATCCATCGCTCATTACGGTTAAAATCGCCCTCCTTAATTAACATTGCTCAAAATTAGTGCTTTCTGTGATAATCCGTTCAAACGGAAGTAGAATCAACTAATCAATTTACTTTCAGAGTACACGGATACGTTGGTTCACTGTTTTAGTTTAAGCGATTCCTGCTTACTTTCGCACATGAATTCTGAGCGCATATTCCTTAATCACGTAGCACAAACCACCCCTTATCCACTTAAGGTGGAAGTGGCGCTTGCGGAAGGCACCAGCATTTTCGATACGGATGGAAAGGAATACCTCGATTTCATTTCAGGCATTGCGGTCTCTAATATTGGCCACCGTCATCCTCATGTGGTGAAAGCCATCAAAGATCAGCTGGACAAATACATGCACGTAATGGCCTATGGTGAGTTTATCCAAAGTCCGCAAAACCGATTGGCCGAAAAGCTTGCCTCACTCCTTCCAGAACAGCTTAGCACTAGTTATTTTGTGAATTCTGGAGCCGAAGCCAATGAAGGCGCATTGAAACTGGCCAAGCGAGTTACAGGCAGAACGCAGATTATTTCCTGCAAGAAATCGTATCATGGTGGCACACATGGTGCGCTGAGCGTTTCAGGCAACCAAATGAAAAAATACGCTTTCAGGCCTCTATTGCCCGATGTGTACTTTATTGAGTTCAACAATATTGACGATTTAGCACAGATTACAGAAGCAACGGCCTGTGTTATTATAGAACCTATTCAAGGTGATGCGGGAGTACGCATTCCTTCCAAAGCTTATTTGAAAGCATTACGCGAAAGGTGCACAGAAACTGGTGCGCTTTTAATTTTTGACGAAATACAAACGGGTTACGGACGTACGGGTTCCCTCTTTGCTTTTCAGCAGTTTGATGTGATTCCCGATATATTGACGATTGCCAAAGCCATGGGCGGAGGCATGCCGATGGGCGCTTTTATTTCTTCCAAGTCCCATATGGAACAACTCACCTTCAATCCAGTATTGGGTCATATCACTACTTTTGGCGGACACCCTGTCAATTGCGCGGCCGCAGTGGCCAACCTTGAAGTGATTGAAAATGAAAACCTAATTGAAGGCGTTGAAAAGAAAGGTCAACTGATTGAATCACTTATTGGACACCCAGATATTATCGAAATTAGAAGAATCGGTTTGATGTTCGCTGTTGAGTTTAAAAGTGCAGAACGTGTCGCCAGAATCGTAAATCAATGTTTAGAAGATGGGTTGATCACTTTTTGGTTTCTCTCTTGTCCAGAAAGTTTCCGCTTAGCACCACCCCTCACCATTTCAGAAGCAGATATCCAACGAGGCTGCGCTATCATTAAAAATGCAATTGAGTTAACGAAAGAGGTCTAAATACCCAGTACGGCAAGACTATACAATCCATTTGATCACCAGTAGGACAGCCATTATTGTAAAAAGCCCAGCAACCCAATTGAATAAGTTGTGATACTTCCTTTCAGAATTATTAAACGCCTTAAAAGACTGATTTTTAAAAGGAGAAAGGAATAAAAATCTAACCATCCCACCTATCAAAGGTACAAGTTCAGCAAGAAAAGTATCCATGAAATTGATTGATTTTCAACACTTATAACTAATAACCAATATACTAATTAACTACACCGTATATCCACCATCCGCTGAAATCACAGCACCAGTAACGAACTTGGAGGCATCAGAAGCCAAGAATAGCGCCAGTCCCGCGATATCTTCTGGTTGGGCGAGCATAGGCAAGGCTTGTTTCATCATCACCACTTTCATAATCTTTTCATTACTCGTGAGTGCTTCGCTGAACTTGGTGTCAATAAGCCCAGGACAAATCGCATTTGCACGAATGTTATCACGCCCCCATTCCCTGGCCAAAACCTTGGTCAATTGAATCAAAGCTGCTTTACTGACAGAGTACAGTCCCAAACCATGCCCAGGGGTGATTCCTTCGATACTAGAAATATTGATGACAGAACCGCCACCGCGACCCTTCATACTTTCGTAAGCGTATTTGGCCAAATTGAGCGGGCCTTTTACATTCACGTCCATGATTTTATCAAAAGCTTCATCACCAGCTTCTTGCACAGGCCCAAATACTGGATTGGCAGCCGCATTGTTCACAATAATGTCTATACCGCCTAGGTTTTTGATTGTGCTGTCTACCAAAGCTTTAATTTGTTCATCATCGCCCATATGACAAGGAAAAGCCACCGCTTCCAAGCCTTTCGATTTAAATTCTTCAGCCACTTCGGCCACGGCTCCTAACTTTCTGCTAGACACCACAACCGTTGCACCTTGTTGTGCCAAAGCCATTGCAATGTATTTTCCAATGCCCTTACTAGCACCTGTGATGATGGCTACTTTTTCTTTTAATTCAAATTTCTCAGATATCTGCATGGGTTTTTCAGCTATTGTTATGCATAGCCAAGATAAATAATTTAATTTGTTATGCATGACGAGTATTTACCTTTCGTCACTGCGAGAAACGAAGCAGTCTTTTCAAATAAATAGAAAAATCATGAAAGCAGTCCAATTTACCGCCCTAGGCCTTCCCACCGAAGTACTTAAAGTCGTTGAACTCCCAAAACCAGAACCAGCCGAAGGCGAGATTCGAGTAAAAGTTACCAAGGCGAATATCATTCCTGCCGACATTATGTTTATTCAAGGCAAGTATGGCATCAGACCAGAATTACCTCAAATTGGCGGTTTTGAAGGTACCGGAACGGTAGATGCTTGTGGTACTGGTATAGAAATGCCATTGGGTATGGGCGTGATTTTCACAGGCTCAGGCGTTTGGGCAGAATATGTCTGCATTCCAGCGAAAACTGCCATTCCAAAACCTCAGGCCATGAGCGATGATGTAGCTTGTCAGGCTTTTGTAAATCCGTTTACCGCCTACGGTATGTTAATGGAAGCCGATTTACAAGCAGGAGATTGGGTAATGTTAACAGCGTCCAACTCAGCTTTCAGCAAGTTTGTCATCCAATTGGCTTCACAACGCGGAATCAATGTAGTAGGCACAGTACGTAGCGATGAGCAAAAGCAAGCATTACTCGATTTGGGTGCCAAAGCCATTATCAATGAAAAAACAGAAAACATCTATAAGGCTGTAAAAACTGCAACCGATGGTGTAATGGTGAAAGCCGCTTTTGATGCCGTGGGTGGAGAACTTGGCGACAAGGTGTTGAATGCCATGCAAGCCAATGGAAAAATGTTTGTTTACGGACTATTGAGCCTTCAACCTATTCCATTGAATTCAGGACTCTTAATTTTCAAAAACTTAACCATCAAAGGCTTTTGGCTAAGTACATGGATGGCCAGCTTGACCAGAGAACAGCGTTCCACCATTATTCCTGAAGTATTGACTATGCTGACCAAGCAAGAATTAAAAGCAGACGTTGAAGCTTATTATGTAATTGATGAAATCGCCAAAGCCATTGAGCAAATGGAAGCTCCAGGAAGAAGCGGAAAGGTATTGTTAAACATGAGTAAATAGGTTATCAGCATCGACTAAAAACAGAGTAAAAAAATACATATTTTTTTGTTTATAAAACGTTGTAATTCATATTAAAAACTTAAATAGAAATAGTAAAATTAAATATTAATTAGTGATTCTAAAAATCTAAAACACAATTATCTCCCAATATCAAACTCCCAGAACTCTCCAGCATCTACAAAATCTGAGCTAACTAGCATGTAAATTTTTTTGTTTAAAATAAAATAAGAACGTGAGTTAAATGGAGGATCTTCCATCCTCTCAGATTTCATCGTATTCAAATCTAGAGAATAGACCCCGTATTCTTTTCGATCTGAAAAAGTAATCAGCTTATCATCATAAAATAATAACTTACTTAAATCAGGAGTATAAAATCCAGTGAAAGATAAACTTGACTGTTGCCATGAATCATTAAAAATGTCATACTCATATTTAGTAAAGTCTCTTTTAGATGTATTAAATCCATACAACTCATTGCCTTTAACTGTGTATCTATTTCTATGAAAATAAAAAGGTAGATCAGACAGTTGAGCCCATGAATTTAAATTGCTATCAAATACCCAAAAATCTTCTAACCTTTTATGTCCATAAGAAAAACCAGGGATTCCCTGATCCCCGCCACCTAAATACAATTTATCGTCATAAACAAAAGACCTAACATCTGAACGTTTCCTACCAGGTAAATCATTCAACCTCTTCCAAGAGTTTGATTCAATGGAGTATTCCCAAAAATCGCTCTGATCTAGTGTTTTGCTATAAAGTCTACCTAAACCATAATATATGCTGCCATTATGATAATTGATAGAAGGAAAAACTCTCACGCTACTGATTGGGAATTTCGATAAAAAAGCCCACTGTGTGCCATCAAACATCCATAATTCATCGATTACCATGACATATGCTCTGTCATCTGAGGTTGTAATTGCTGAAATATTTGTCCATCCTATGCTATTTTCAGTAAACGGTAATTTTTTTAAACGAAACCACTGATTTATAATTTGCATTTCTTTGTTCGAATTGAGAGTCTGACCCAATACTTGGAGACCTAGTTTTAAATTCCGTTGCGAGTAAGTTTTGTCTAAAATACTAGGCACCTTAACTTTAATGTAATCATCACCATTCAGAATATTCTTAGCTTCTATTATTGGTACTTCCGTATCTCCGAACCACACCGTCATTTTCTCAATTAACTCACCGAAATTTTCTCCAAAAATCGTTATTTCATCATCATATTTAATTTCGGACTTTGAAAGGCTATTGATAACTGGAGGTAAAAGATTGATGGAAGACTGTGAAAGGGATTCTTGATTGTTAAAGATTAATTTTACACGAAATCTTGAAAACCCGATATCTACTGGGATTTTAAACCCAAACGGCTTCTGAACTAAATACGAATTGTTTATAGTGAATTCCTCACCCAAGTCAGATACTAATTTGATTTTTATAAAATCAGTATTCGTTGGGATATGTGGGGTGTTAATATAAACAGCTTCTTGAAATGATACTTTAGTAGAGCCGTCTAGACTGTTAATTTTGGGGATGTTTAAAATAAACTTTTTACTGAAAGAAGAGGAAGCACCGGATACAGCAACTGAAATTTTAGCATCCGAATCAATACTTTCCGGTACTTTTACCCAAACTGTATCACCATTGCTTTCAATAACTTCTGAAACCTCACCCTCAAAAAAAACTTTATTTTCAGTTTTTAAAGAACTAAACCCCTTTCCTACTACAGTAATAGTATCACCTAAATCTCCAATATTTGGTTCAAAGCTTATCAATTCAGGCCCGTTACTACCTTCACTTTGAAAACTAACCACACTACCGTATACAGTAGTCTTATCAGTTTTCAGGAATGATCGAACATAGTACTGTGCCTCTTTCGATAGCCTAGTTGTAACATCAGAAGAAAATGATGATCCATTTTTCAACTCGCCTAAAGAAACTATATCCGAATTTGTTATCACTGGGAGATCCGATAGAGACCAAATAAAACCATGGTTCTTGATCTCTAAATCACCGCTAAAAACTAATTTAGCATTGAAGGTGGCTCCAGCCTCCGATACATTAGAAACTTCTAATGTATGAATGATAGGATAATCCCTAGGCTCAACTTCTACTTTCTCCGTACAAGCCCAGAATAACAAGCTAGTCAGTATTATACATTTACATTTCATTTATTATAATTTAAACTAAATATAAGTTGAAAATTATTTAGATTAGAAGATATACTATAAAATGAAGCAGCATTGTTTTCAAGGCGTAATTCCATTCCAATATCAAGGTTTTTGGAAATATTTTTATGAATTCCTACACCTACCCAAATACCAATATTAGTTGCGAGTTCATTTCTTAATTCATTTTTATAAGATTCCGAAATCACTGTAATACCATTTTGATTACTATATACCCTCTGTTCTATTCTAACATAATCTACCTCTAAGTACTGGTTAATATTAATACCCAAACTTGGATTGAGTAGCCAATTTCCCGGCCTCACTTTAAAACCAAAACCAACTGGCATTCTAAGCAGGGTAGTATTAATATATATGTCACTATTCGAGTTGGAACTCGTTCCTCTATTATCACTATAGAAACCATAATAATCCGTTTTTTGATAATAAGCCCCTAGAATAAAGTTTGTTCTTTGGCTTAGACGTGGAGAGGTAATTTTAATTTCAGCACCAACGTTAAGAGACATAACACTCTTAAATTCAGCTAAATCCATAAACCTATAATGATCGTTATCAAAGAAATTGATACGAGAACTAACAAGCCCTGTAGCCAAAGAAAAACCGACAGACGTCCAAGGCAAGCTATTCTTATATTCAACATATCTAACGCCACTACATTCATTATAAGCCTTAACAAGGCGTGTTAAGCTTTTTTCTGAAGTACTAAAGCCATATTCTTGTAAAAGTGAGCTATTACACCTTCCAGCTAGAACTGCAGCTGCACTTAACATATTAGATCTTTTAAGTTCAGATTTTAAACGCTCTCCTAACTTAACATCGGATCTACGAAAGTCAGAAACTTGTAATGGAAGATAAGTTAATTGATCATTTTTAAGTAGAACAAATCCCGAAGAAAGCTTGAAAAGAGAAACTTCGCCATCTATTAAAACCTCTGCAAAGAATTTTTCATTCAGTTTCTCAATTGAAGAAAGGTCTAATACTTTAAAATACCTTCCGTCTTTAAAACCAAATGCCTGAATTTGGTATTGAGTAAATTCTTGTGTGGCATCCTTATTTGTATCTTTAAAAGCTAAAACTGAGTCCTTGTTTTTAAACGCCTTATATTGAATATAACCAAAAGTTGTATCTGATCTATTGCTAATAATAAACCCTTCATCAAACGAGTTTTGGGCAAATAAGCTAGTACTTATGAAGACAGAAGAATATAGCAGAACAAAAATATAATTTCTCATTATTAGAGTTAATAAATCAGTTGGCTGAAATATAATAAATGAATATCATAAGATACTACAAACCTGACTTTCTAATTATAAAAAATCAGTATACATGATGTTAAAATAGCTTCAAAGAACTTTACCAGTTAATAAATACTCATCTACAGTAAGAATTGAATGTTTTCCCCGCTAGAAATGGGGAAATTCTCAAACCGATTGAAAAGAACAAGTACAAGAAGAGGTTCTAATATATCTTTGAAGATTGTTCGAAATAGGGATGTATCTTTTATTTCCAATTCCATACTTGTTGAAGTATATAGGTAGTCCTAAATCAGGACAAGAATATACGAAGTGATTATCAAGCAAGTACTAAAAAAGACACTACATAATGGCATAAGCCTATTTTATGGTAACAAGCCCCACCTCCAAAGTGGTAAGAATGAGAAGTTCGGAGAGGTGGATTAATTCCACCTTTCTACTTTATAAATGTTTTGTTTAAGGGTGTCGTCTAGGTCAAGCATAACTGAGTAAAAGCAAAAAACCCAACGAAAAATCGATGTATAAGAAAGACTTAAATTGTGAAAAATATAAACTAAACAAGAAGCAATCATCTATCAAAAGGGAGTCGTAAAGCTGATAATCCATCAATAACTCATGAAATATGGGATTTGTAAAGAAAAAATAATGAACGTTTCAAGTTAGCTTTCTTGATTTATCACGAATTGATTGTATATTTCTGATTCTCAACCATTACACTTTTGACCATTTGGATACCATTTCGCTGCTCAAAATTCTGTGTCATGGCCTTTCTCCTCGAACGAATTTCCTATTACTAGTTGTTATTATACACCTATGAAGAATGTACTGATCATTGATGACCATGTAGACATGCGCAAGACGACTGCGGATTTTTTAACTTTACTTGTAGATAATATTGAAATCGATGAGGCTGAGGATGGAGACCAAGCCCTGTTATTAATAGAAAAGAAAAAATATGATTTGATTATATCAGATCAAAACATGCCGACACTATCTGGTACCGAATTGGCTTCTATTCTTAGCAAATCAGGAAAATTTAAAACCGACAAGTTTCTTATTATTACTGGGGTAGAAATAGAAAACATTAATGTGAGTTCAGATTTAAAAATCGAGGTTTTTGATAAAGCTCAACTTATTGAAAAAGTAATTCCCCGAATCAATGAACTATTAGTATAGCCATTGTCATTCGTTCTCATTCGACCCAATTATGTTGTATTTCACATCAAAATCATAAGAATCGACACCTTCATTTCGCTTTAGCCATTTCATAATATAAGTTGTTAAAGGTAAAGCCAAAGCCTCATAAACTAGCTTTATTGCCACTCCCGAACCGACCATAATTAGTAACTGATTGATAGAGTACACTCCATAAAAAGCCACGACTGTAAAAATAATGGAATTTAGCCCTTGCCCTGCAACGGATGAACTCAGTGCTCTAAGCCAAAAACGTTTCCCATTGTCCCAAATTTTCATTTTCGACATTATCACAGCATTTACATATTCTCCAACAAAATATGCCATCATTGAACCAGCCACAATTCTTGGTACAAAGCCGACAATGGCTGTAAATTCACTTTGTAAATTCCAATAATCTGGATGAGGTAGCGCATCTCCAATTAAAAACATAAAGCTCATAAGGAGCTGACAAAACAAGCCTGTCCAAATAACCTTGCGTGTAATTTTGAAGCCATATACTTCCGCAAGAATATCGCCCGAAATAAAGGTGATTGGAAAGGTGATAATCCCCGCAGGTGCATCTAAAAACCCTAATGTAATAATCTTAATAGAGAGCACACTCGATATCAAAAGAATAGTAATAAAAACCATACTCACAATGTGCAAGTACTTAAAACCTTTTTTGGAAGGCTCCAACTCTCGATTGATCTGATCAGAACTCATAAGTACACCCTTTACGATAAAAGTGAATATTGGTCAGTATTGGCTTTCTAAATATACGCTCAAACAATTGTTAGCACTGTAGAAAGCTCCTTATATTTTAGGCAACGCAAAACACAAAGGTATCATTTATGATCATTTTAAAATACCAACAAGCCAGTGATTTGCCTCTCAATTTATTTGATCAATTCTATGAAAGTAGGAATAATTTAAAATTGAATTAAGCTAAACTGAGAATTAAGAGTTTCATTCTCAGTTCACCTGTACTTATTGGCTGTTCATCGACATTAATGGGCTTTTAAACGTAGCTGGCCTATCTTTGTAAAAAAAAAGAACATGACAAAGAAATTAAAATTTCTCTCTATCATCTGTTTATTTATTTCTCAAGCAGCTTTTGGACAAGGAAATTCAGCATCGCATAGCATTACTCTTATTATGCCTGAATTAGCCAGCTTAGGCATTAGCCATAATTTCGAAACTTCTAGATCTGAGATTTCTCAAGATATTTTAATGAACTACTCTGGTGCACTTTATACTGAAGGTTCAATAAAAAAAGAACGCAATGTAGAAGTGCAAATGCTATCTGGTAGCGCTCTACCATTGGCCCAAGAGTTACATTTAATATATAATCACGTTTTTGCTGATCAAATTTCAAATGATTTAGGGTTTAACGAAATCGTTTTTGATAACCTTACAATGGGTGAAGAATTTCCTCTTGTTTCTGATTTTGGTCATGAAGATTCGTTTTTGAAAAGTACGGGAATGGGTATTTCATATAGAATTCAAGGGGCAAATACTGCCGGTATGATTTCTGACATGTACAATTTACAGATACAGTACACGCTTTCCGACTTCTAGAAGAATGCTACTTTGTGAAAAGCCCCTTGTAAATTCAATTCTTACAAGGGGCTTTTTTATGACTTTCGAGTTTTAGAAAGGAGAATAAAACCCTTCATTTCAAAAGCGTTTCCAATAGACTCTTAAAGTTGTTTGACTGATACATTCCTTGGCCATCATGACCAATGCCATTCACAATTACTTTGGTGGAGCTATTTTGGCCACTATACTGTGTTTGCAACCAATTGTAAATATGCTCTCCTCTTTTAAGTCGTGATGAACCTAATAATACGGCTCCACAATCTGAAGTATTTAAGGCTGAATCACTTCCAGTACCATTACCAAGAAAGTAGGTAAAGTTTCTACCCAATAAATTGGCATCAATTTCTGTTTCAGTTCTTGTGGTTACATATGATGGAGCACCTGCGTAGCCCAAAGGCCAGTGGTTATATGTACCACATCCCGTTGGTGTGTAGAATTGATTATTTTGTTCGTTATAACGCTGATTATCTGGATAGTAAAAATATTGACTGTTTGCCACCACATAATCGAAGCTCAAATGATTTGAACTAGATTCAGTCACATTGGTAGCTCCATATACCTGAGTGAAAAGAGCACCCGATGAATGGCCAGTAACGATTACTTTTTCCAAAACTGGAAATACAGTTTTATCTGACAAACGATTCAACAAAGCGTCAATAGCCTCAAAGGAGCTAATCTTTGCATTACTGGTTGACTTCTGTCCTTCTCGCCAATCACTGTTCCAGTACAGGTCATCGGTGGTTGCTCCAGTACTGCTTATAAATTCAGGAGAAATAAGAATGGTGTTTTCAAGCAACCCATTATTGGTTAAAGCACTGAGTAACCAATTGTAGTAATTATCAGCATCACGATTGGCTCCATGAACTACAATAACAGCATACTTCAACTTTTCCCATTCAGCATTTTCCAGATAAATTGGGTGAGTACTGTAAAATTTAAAATTACCAGTATTCTGAGAAGCATCTTCTAAAGAAACGGAGCGGTAACAATCTTGGGACGCAGAGGTACATGGCGCCATGTCTCTTATTACTTCATCCTCCTGAGTAGTAAAAGATAGAGCAAGTCCATTCTGCAACGACTGACCGTTGTTTCCTAAAACCCCAGCCGATAGCTCCAAATCGTACACTGTATTATAATCTAGGTTGCTGATTGAAACGATAGCTTTTGATGAAGCATTGGCATAAGTAATAGTGTAAGATGGGTTTCCAGTTCCTCCAATAAGACTAAAAGCTGACTCGAATTTAGCTGTGTTTAAGGCGGCTGAAAAAGCCAATTCCAATTGAAATTCTGTTGGTAAATTCTCGGCTCCGTTTGCCAAAGCCCCTCCGTTTACATTCACTGCAAGCAGCGACAGGTTCTCAGGTGCAGGGTCTCCTCCACCTGAGCAAGCCGCTACAGCCACCATAGATAAAACTATATAAAACCACTTTCCTATTCTTCTCATATACATTTTATAATTAAGTTCTGGAATTGCTCGAGGCCAACATGAAACCCAAACAACCCAGAACTTGAACTAACTAATTGAACTAACTTGTCTGAAATTAAAAATCTGTTCCATCTGCTTTTTTTCCAGGCGAGAAGGACAATGCGCCATTGGCAGTTTGATGCAATACATATGAACCAGTAATGTCTGGCGATCTAGTGATCGACTGATCCGCGCCAAAATCAAGACCTATTCCATCTACAGCTGAATCCCATGACAAGTATGGATTACCAGATGCGTCCAAAATAATAATCTTATCTGCTGCATTATTTAGATTCATGTTTCCTGTAGTGGAAACGCCTACTTGAGCATTTCCAAAATCGCCTGCTGGTGCTCCTCCACCAAACAATACATAAACTCCATGGGCAGGAATTACTGTCCCGTTGGGAAATGTGTGTCGAGGAATGAGTGTGGCAAAATTGCCATCATCATATAATGTAAAACCGCTAAGGTCTATTGGACTGTTGCTGTCATTCACAAATTCGATAAATTCATCCTCAGAAGCACTTCTCGTTCCATCTCCATTAGCGTCTCCTGCATCTCCCGAAGCTGGATCGAATAATACTTCATTAATGATCAAACCTAAACCTGCATTACCACCTCCACTCATATCGAAAGCAGTACCGTCTGCCATGGTTCCTGGTGAGTAAATCAGACTTGCGTTAGCGGTTGTATGTAAAGTAAAGTCACCTGTAATATCTGGGGAACGTGTTACAGACTGGTCAGAACCAAAATCGATTCCAGCTCCTTCAACAGCCGCATCAAAAGTCAAAAATTCGTTACCCGAAGCATCTAATATGATAATTTGATCTGCTGCATTATTCAGGTTTAGATTCCCTGTAGTTGAAACACCAAAAGCTGCTCCACCAAAATTACCTGAAGGCGTTCCTCCACCAAAAAGCACATATACGCCATGTGCTGGCACAACTGTTCCATTCGGAAAAGTATGTCTTGGTGTGAGTGTCGCAAAGTTATCAGTGTCATAAACTGTAAAGCCACTTAAGTCAATCGCCACATCACTGTCATTAACAAACTCAATAAATTCGTCTTCAGAAGCGCTTCTTGTGCCATCGCCATTCGCATCCCCAGCGTCTCCAGAAGCCGGATCGAAAAGTACTTCGTTGATAATAAAACCTCTTCCGCCCGCATCGTTATCTTCTATTCTAAAAGAAACCTCTTGGGGAGTTGACTCTATGGCATTGGTTACACTTTCAATAGAAACAATAACATCTTCTAATCCTTCAGTTTCTGCATCATCAATGGCGGTTACAGTAATATTGCCTGTAAGCTGTCCGCTTGGAATTACTATTGAAGTACCACTGGCCAAGTAATCCGTAGCGCCCGCGGTTCCTGCAAAAGTAAGGTTAACTGTTACTTCTTCATTTACGGCTTCGCTCATTGTAGCTGTAATAGTAGCTACTCCCCCAGCCTCAGAAATACTCGATAGATCTCTTGATAAAGTAACGTTAGGTGGAACAAACTCCCTTACCGTAAAAGTGTAAGAAATCGTTTTATCTAACGTATTTCCATTTTCGCCATACTCACCTGCGACAATAGAGATAGTATACTCTGTTTCAAAGTCTAGTTCTTCTGTATTGGTAATGGTTACTATAGAATTGGAATTGGAGTAACTAAAACTTTTGCTCACTTCGCCTGTTGACGAAGAAATTGACAAAGCGCTTTCAAAAGCGGCAGTATTCAGTGAATGGCTAAGGACTAGTTCGAGGCTAATTTCGGTATCAACTCCCGATGGCTCATCTTTCAAGCTTTGCTCATTAACTTTCGCTGTTAGAACGCGAAGCGAATCGGAAATAATCTGCGTGTCATCGTCCTTACAAGTGCTTACAACAAAAAGAGTTGCAAGAACGAGCATGGTGATTTTCAGTCGTTTATTTTTCATGTTAGTAATTTTAAAATTTGTTCGTCATTCTAATTTTTAGTTTCCTACTAGGTTAGAGTACTCATCGGGAATAATGCCCCAAAGAGAGGGCAGCAGGAAATAAATCATTGCTGTGATAAAGAAAATCGAGATGAGGTTCATCCAAACACCCGCTTTCATCATGTCAGGAATTCTTAAGTAACCCGAACCGAAAACCACCGCATTGGGTGGAGTAGCTACGGGAAGCATAAATGCGCAAGAAGCGGCTAATGTAGCCGAAACCATCAACATGTATGGGTTCATATCAAAGGCTAAAGCAACAGGTGCCAGAATAGGCAATAACATGGCGGTTGTTGCTAAGTTTGAAGTAAGTTCTGTCAAGAAGTTGACGGCTGCTACCAGAATAAGAATGATTAAAATCATTGAAACTCCATCGACAATAGTGATTTGAGAACCAATCCATAAAGCTAGCCCTGTAGTTCCAAATGCTTCGGCCAAGGCCATTCCACCTCCAAACAGTAAGATGATGCCCCAAGGCATTTTTACAGCTTCTTCCCAATTGATTATTCGTTCTCCTTTTTTGCTCGAAGGAAGAATGAAGAGCACCACACCTGCTATTATAGCAATAATGGTATCGTCAATAGCCGGAATAAACTTTTGTAAAATGAACGATCGTGTAATCCAGCAGAAAGCCGTGGTAATGAATACAGCCAGAACGGATTTCTCTTCTCTACTCAGTTTGCCTAGCTCTTTCAACAATCGACTGATCTCTTGTTTTCCACCAGGAAACTCAGCCTTCTTCAATTTAAAAGCATATTTGGTAAGGTATTTCCAGCAAACAATGAGAAGTACTACTGCTACAGGAAAGCCAAACTTAAACCATTGCAAGAATGATATTTCGACCCCGTAGGTTTCTTCAACCACACCTACCAAAACCAAATTGGGTGGAGTTCCAATTAAAGTGGCCATTCCTCCTATAGATGCACTATAGGCAATTGCCAACATGAGTGCCTTACCAAACATGCCCGATACTTTCTTATCGGCCAAATCACTCTGGTTAAGCTGGCTTACAATGGCCATTCCAATTGGCAGCATCATTACAGAAGTAGCCGTATTAGAAATCCACATTGAAAGGAATGCCGTAGCCAGCATAAAACCCAAAATGATGTTTACCATATTGGTACCAATGGCATTGATAATAGTCAAGGCAATACGTTTATGTAAGCCCCATTTTTCAATAGCAATGGCTATAATAAAGCCACCTACATAAAGGAATACATATTTATGACCGAATGAAGCCGTTGTGCTGGACAAGTCCATCACATTAAAAATTGGGAATAGAATAATAGGCAAAAGGGCGGTTACAGCAATAGGAATTGCTTCTGTAACCCACCAAATGGCAATCCATATGGTAATGGCCAACAGGTGAAATGCACTCTCCGACATGCTTTCAGGGCCACCGATTATTTCGAGCACCACAAAAGCCAAAGGCCCTAATAAGAGTGATAACCATTTACGTTTATCGCTCATATGGCAGGTTTTTAATTTCGAAACTATCTACCAAGTCTTGAAAGTAGTCAGCCACATCTTCCATTATAATGGCCAAATACATGGTTTCGCCATCTTTATCAATTCTGGTCAATCTATGTGGGATATCGGCCGTAGCATTTCCAGTTAAGAACTTATAAAAAGCCAGTGCATTCAAGTAAGTTCCTTCTGGAGACGGATGACTACCATCTGGAAAATACAAATCAACTTCAGGCTTTAGCCCAATGCTCTTTTTCCATATTTCCCCAACAGGCACTACATTAGATTGGGTTGATTTACCAAGTTCGTTGTAGCCTTTTGTAATTGTGGGCTGCATAGAAGGATCTGCTTTGCGTGCCCAGGTCATATAAAAAACTGGCTTTGCTCCTTTAGCTTTGATAAGCTCTGCAAACAGTTTTCCGTACTTATCAAAGTCGGCTGGTGTATTAATAGTGCTCATGCTGTGATTATTCATTACTACATAATCCCAATCACCACTTTCTAATAATGCTCTAGTTTTAGTTTCTTTCTCTTCTTTCCAATGTTCTTCTAAAGTACTTCCGCCAACAGTAGACTGACGGGTGATTATAGGAATACCTTGCGATTCGGCCATGGCCGTTACCAGTTGCGGTAAATTCCAGAAGTAGGTATAACTATTGCCCACAAATAACACCCTAAGCGTATCTTGTTGACCAAAAAGAGAGGTTGGAAGTAAAAGGATAGCCAGCAAAAACAACTGGCATATCCGTTTTCTATGATTACAATTCATCTATGAAAGATTTTTTTGTTCGGTTATTGATTCACCTTAGTAGGTGAAAAGAAGTTAGGTATCGGGTTTGGAATGTTGCTGTTTCTATCGATTTCTGACTGCGGATAAATAAATCGTTGAGGCAACTGCGCTCCTACATTTGGCTCTACTGGTACTCTTACGATGGATTCATTCTCTGTACGTCTTGTATCATTAAAGCCTTCTATCTGACCAAACAATGTTACATACCTTTCTTGCAAAATTTCCCTTAACAAGGCATTGTCAGCAGATTGATTGTCAGGGTTTTCAATACCTCCGTTAGCAAAATCAAGAGCCGTGTATTGATCATATTGAACATTGCTTGCATTGGCATTGGTTAAATAACCACCCGCATCCATATAAGCCCTAAATTCATTGAGGTGTTGCAAACCAGTATTAAAGCCACTAGACCTGAAACCTGCTTCAGCTAAAATCAACAAGTTCTCTTCATAAGTAGCCAAAGCGGCCGATGCGGTTTGAGCAGCAAGTCCATCTACTGTGTTCGGTTGTACTCCTACACCTTGCACCTGAAAATAATAACCATAACGGCCAGTTTCATCTGTCTTAGCATTACCACGGTAGTTGGCGAAATCTGGGTTTGTACCAGCTGTAGGAGCAACTAAACTGGTCATGAAGTCGGAAACAATTAAATCGGCAGCGCGAGAATAGACGCCAAAGAACTGGTAGCTCAAATTAGACTCGTCTAATCCTGAGCCATGTGGACCATAAAGACCATTGGCGCTGGCATTAATTCCGTTTTGAGCAGCAGCATAAGCCTGAGGATATTCACGCGTATGCATGTAATATCGAGCTTTGAGGGTATTTGCTACCTGAATCCATTTTTGTGGATCACCATCAAGGTAAATATCAGACCCACTTGGTGGTCTTCCTGTTCCTAATTGTAGGTTTGTAATGGCCTCATCTAATAAATTTTGAATTTTACCATACACAGCGGTTTGGTCTTCGAATACTGGATTTTCTATTTCAAAAATTGCTTCATCGAAAGGAATGTCACCATATAAAGAAGTGGCTGTTCCAAATGCCATAGCTTCTAAAGTTTGGGTTATTCCAATGGTTACACCAGTAATACCCGCATCAATCGCACTTTGCTTTGCTACTTTAGCGTTTCGAAGGGTGTTTACAAATGCATCATCCCATATGGCATCAAAATCACTTGTAGTTACTGTATACTGGCTAAAGCCTAAGTGCTGCCTGTCTATTCCTGTATAATAACCAGCAAATATGCCTGCTCTTCTAGCAGTTTCTCCCGTCTGTAGGATAATGTTTCCCACTTCGGCACCTGTTAAAATTTTATCATAAGGAGCACTTATAGGGTTATTGGGGTCATTATTGACGCCTTCAAATAGGTCTTCGCATGAGACTATGAGAAGGGAAACCAAAATTATGTAGTATATCTTTTTCATCGTTTTCTTCTTTATGAGAATTAAAATGTAGCAGTGAGCGTAAACACATAAGATTTAGTGCCTGGATTGTTGAAGTAATCAATACCTCTTGCAGAACCTACACCCGTTAAATTGGTATCAGGATCGTTACCCTCAAATTCTGTCCATATAAAGAGGTTTCTACCAGTTGCTGAAAGAGAAGCTGAATTGATTCCCATTTTGCTCAACCAATCTGGTTTGATGCGGTACGACAAAGTCAATTCTCTTAACCTCGTCCATGAACCATCTTCGATATAGAGTTCGTCATTACCACCACTGAAATAACCACCGTCACCATTATACCATGATTCTGTTAAGGCTACTGGTCCCGCGCCAAAATCGTAGATATTGCCTCTGAAAGTTGTTCCTATAGGAATAAGGTTACCTTGGCTATCTAGCAAGTTTTGGTCGGTTGTTACTTCATCGCCTGTGCTTATCCAGCGGCCTAAATCCGCCAATACAGATTTTGTTCCTGCATATATATCGGCACCTTGGTAAGTTTCGAAAAGCGCTGAAAGTGACCAGTTCTTATAAGAAACTTGCGTAACTAAACTTCCTTGCCAATCTGGGTTAGGGTCACCAATAATACCTTCAGTTTGATCTTGTTCAGGGAAACCATAATCATCAAATACAATATTACCCTCAGCATCTCTTAAAGTTCTAGATCCCCAAAGTATACCTATTGGCTTACCTTCTACTGCTCTAGAGTTTACGGCCGCAAGACCACCCAACTCAATAGATTGAACTCCAGCTAGGTTTTCTACATTATTCTTATTCTTACTGAAGATCACATTGGCCTGCCAAGTAAAATCTTGCTTTTTGATAATGGTATAGCCAAGGTCTAATTCTAATCCTTTATTACTGATCTCAGCCCCGTTGGCATAGATTTCATCGAAACCTCTTGAGTTTGCTATCGGGAAGTTCAATAGTACATCGCTTGTGGTGTTGGTATAATATGTACCACTAAATGACAGTCGGTCTTTTAAAAACCTAAGGTCCATTCCTATTTCTGTCTCCTTCTTTCTTTCTGGTTTTAGGCTGAAATTTCCACGGTTAGTACTCGGTACAAAACCTCCGTTACCGTAAAAACCAAGTCCTAAACCACCACCGTAGCTATCGCCATAAGTTGGTGAAACAAATACGTTTGAAGTATTGTAGCGTGCTGGCTGTACTCCCACTTCTCCATAAGAAACACGGAGTTTACCAAATGACATCAAATCATTCTGTAAAGCGTCAAGCTGCGAAAACTGCCAAGCCAATGAAGCTGATGGAAAGTAAAATGGCTTATTTGAAACATCACCGAAAGTTGAAGCCTTTTCTGCCCTTAATGAACCGCTAAAATAAAGCATGTCATAAGCCGAGAAGTTAGCTGAAGTATAAATAGCAGCTGTTTTTTCTTGGCCAAAAGTACTGGTCGAAATTCTATTTTCAGGGAATGCGTTGTCAATATCTCTTACAGGACTTTGTACATCTGTAAACAAAGTGAAGTTGGTAATTTCGTTTCCGCTAGTTTCTAATTTCTTGGCATTGTAATTCAGCCCTACTAATAATGAACCGTTAAAATTTTCATTAAAAGTTTTGGTAGCTGTAGCAATATAATCCATGTTGAAAATGGTATTAGAGGCTATATTAGTACCAAACAGACCTGTGCTGTAAGCTCCAGCGGCTGAACCCGGGGTGAAAAACTCTTCTTTCTTTTCAGTATAATGGTCTAATCCAACACGAGCCTTCAAGTTCAACCAATCAAATGGGTCGGCAGACAAAGTGAAGTTGGTCATAAAGCGATCGGTATTCGCCTGATTCTCCTGCTCATTCAAAGTCCAAAGGGTGTTATTGTAAACTGCGGTGTTATCGGCACCTAACGGTTCTCTGTATGAGCGATGTCTGTTAGAAATTGGAGCTGAAGTACTGCTCGCATAATAATCTCCTCTATAACCCGACTGATCGAAATCGGCTGGTGTTCTTAACAAACCAAGGTAAAAGCCCGAAGAACTAGCTCCTTTTAAAATCCTGTTTGAAGTGGTTCTGGAATAAGTTGTATTAGCCGTGATACTTACGTTTGGAGAAAGTAGGTACTCTGCATTTACTCTCGCGGTAGTTCTACGATAGTCAGAATTTTTTCTAATTATGCCTTGTTGGTCTAAATCACTTAAGCTGAAATAAATTCGGCTATTGTCGTTGCCAGCAGTAAGGCTTAGGTTATTTTCTATAAACTGACCATTCTGAAAGGCTTGATTAAAGTTCTGGTCATCGTAAATCGTTTTAGAATTTTTTGAAACAATTGGGTAGTAAGTCACCCCATCTTGCCCAACAAAAAAGCTTCCTGAGGTATTAAACTCATCCAATCCTCCCGAGCGATCAGAAATCTTATCTCCCCATGAATCTCTAGCGGCTTGGTTATAGACACCATTATCTCCTTGACCATATGCGGTCTGCAAAGGATATTTCTGACTAATCTTATCAAGCGAATAGCTCGCTCGGTAAGTAATACTCAGCTTTTTGTTGAAGTCGCCTTTTTTAGTGGTAATGAATATAACACCACCCAAAGCCTTTGTTCCCCAAAGCGCAGCAGCTGAAGCGCCTTTTAGTACAGAAATATTCTCAATATCATTAGGATTAATATCGTTGAGTCGCGATTCATTGCTTACGCCCCCAGTGCCACCATCACCTCTGTTATCATTGCTAATAGGAACACCATCTACAACAATTAAAGGTTGGCTATCGCGCGTAATACTCGAAAGTCCTCTAATTTGAATAAATGAACCAGCACCCGGGTCGCCAGAAGTTTTGGAAATACGAACCCCAGACACTTTTCCTGAAAGCCCGTTGAGCAAAGTGGGCTCTCCTGCCTTAGAAACTACTCCTCCTTGAACTGTTGTGTTGGCATAGCCCAAATTGTCCTTGTTCTCTTTTAAACCAATTGCGGTTACAACTACACCTTCTAGTTCAGAGACCACCTCTTCCATAGTAATATTAATGGAGGTTTGATTGCCTACAGTTTGAGTGACAGTTTTAAAACCTAAAAATGAATACTGTAGAATAGAACTGGCATCCTTTACAGTAATAGTATAAGTACCATCTGCACCTGAAGCGGTTCCGTTTCCGGTACCTTGCTCCAATATTGATACACCAGTCATAAATAGACCGGTATCATCAACAATTTTTCCAGTTACCTTAATTTGTGCAAAGCCATGCTGACTAATGATACACAAAAGGCAAAAGATTGCTATTTTAGAAAACTTGATCATATAGAATTATTTGTTTCTTAAAAATTTTACTTCATCCTTTGAGACAAAGGAAGGACAACGATTAGTTAAAATAGAGCAGTTAACTCTACCAACCGTATCGCATCTTACAAAAGAAAATTTGGCATTTGTGATATTTAAGGAATTATATTCTATTTTATCGAATTTTAACGGATTTCAACGAATGTTAATCTAAGAAACGCAGTGGATGGCAATAGATAAGTATCAGGAATTTGTAACAAAACTAACTAAGCTTCACGGTCCGTTTGACCCTGATTTAAAGCGGTTTGAAAAAGCCAGCAATTCTGAAATATCCAGAAAGCTGGGCTATAGTGATGCTCAATTTTCAAGACTTATTAACTCAAGTGCAACAGAAGGAGAATATGTACGTGCCATCCAGAATACCGACAGAATTCTAAAACTCTTAGGGCTAGAAAAAGAACTTACTCAATTAAAGAGTGGTCAAGTCACTGATCAGAACCCCAATTACAAAAGGAAATTCGCAGTGCTTTATGCACTCCTTTTATTACTAGTGGCTTTGTCGGTTTATTTCGCTTATCAAAGTACACTCCCAAAAACAACCCCTCTTTCTAATAAGGAGTCACGGGATGGAATGTTAAAATGGAGTTTTGAAACCTCCTATGTAAACCCTTTCATGTCCTTGGATGACCTACCCTCCGACTGTTCCTATCCATCATACAAATACCAAGGTAAATGGGAGCTTAAAGAGCCTTATAAAATCCCTTTCTTTAGAGAGCGAAATGGCTTTCACTATGTAGCCACTGAAGTGAATATGTACGCCAGAAGTATGAGTGAGAAAAGTTCAGCCGGAAATATTCTCGAAGCTTATGAGTATCAACGTCACGAAATTTGGTACGATAAGCGCGAATTACCAATCGACTCATTTATGGTAGCACCTAATCAAAGTCAACTTAAGCAGTCTTATCAAGACTTGAGTTTTGAGGATGAAGATACCTTTGTTAAACTGGCAGTTATACATACTTTTTTCAGAAACGAATTTAGCTTAGAGTCGGAAGGTATTAGCCGTAATGGAAAAGTAGTGGGGCGCGATGTAGAGTTTATTTCTGAAGATGTTTTAAAGAAAGAATTCAGTTCTGAAAGCTTAATGAAAGATGCCCTAAGTCAAGTAAATGCAATTATTGTAAATCGTTTAGAAGACTTCTCAAGACCCATTTCTTGTAATTTCGCGGCCTTACCCAAAACTGATTTTAACCTGATTTCTGAAGGTGACGAAATAAGCTTTGACTGCCAAATGACCACCAGTCGCTTTTCTGTAGACTACAACAAGACCTACGTGTTGAAGAACCAGTTTATCAAAAATACCTGCGTTCCCGGTACATAAAAGATAGCTGCGTATTTGACCAACAAAACATGAGTGGATAGTCTGAAATCTATATATTTGCGGCCAAATTGATCCCCTATGATTTCAGTAGATGCTGTTGGTGTTGAGTTTAGTAGCACCACCCTATTTAGCAATGTTACTTTTAATGTGAACGACAATGACCGTATTGCCCTGATGGGGAAGAACGGTGCAGGAAAATCCACTTTGCTAAAAATTATTGCTGGAGAAAGTAAACCTACCCAAGGAAAAATTTCGGCTCCTAAAGATGCGATTGTAGCCTACTTACCACAACATCTATTGACCAAAGACGAGTGTACTGTTTTTGAAGAAGCTTCAAAGGCCTTTTCAAAAATCATGGACATGAAAAAGCAAATGGATGATTTAACTCATCAGCTGGAAACGCGTACCGATTACGAATCTGATGCTTACAGTAAAATTATAGAGCAAGTTTCTGAACTCAGCGAAAAATACTACAGCATTGAAGAAATCAATTTTGATGCTGAAGTAGAAAAAACCTTAATGGGCTTGGGCTTTGTTCGTTCCGATTTAAACCGTTCGACAAGCGAATTTAGTGGAGGTTGGAGAATGCGTATTGAGTTGGCCAAAATCCTTTTACAGAAGCCTGATCTTATTCTTCTCGATGAGCCAACCAACCACTTAGATATCGAGTCGGTACAATGGCTAGAAGATTTCTTGAAAACAAGTGCCAAGGCGGTTATCGTTATCAGCCACGATAAAACCTTTGTAGATAACCTTACCAACCGAACCATAGAAATTACCCGTGGTCGTATTTACGATTATAAAACCAACTATACGCATTACTTAGAACTGCGTAAAGAAAGGCGTGAACAGCAGCAAAAGCAATTTGATGATCAAGCCAAACAAATTGCAGATATTCAGCAGTTTATAGATCGATTTAAAGGCACTTATTCTAAAACCCTGCAAGTTCAGTCTAGGGTAAAAATGCTTGAGAAAATGGAAATTGTAGAAGTAGATGAAGTTGATTCTTCTGCTTTAAACTTGAAGTTCCCTCCTGCTCCTCGTTCTGGTAATTACCCAGTAATTGCAGATGGATTGACCAAGAAGTATGGCGACCATACCGTCTTTAAAGATGTGTCACTTACCATCGCTCGTGGCGAAAAAGTGGCCTTTATTGGTAAAAACGGTGAAGGAAAGTCCACTTTTGTAAAAGCCATGATGGGTGAAATTGATTTTGATGGCAGCTTACAAATGGGACACAATTCCATGATTGGTTACTTCGCGCAAAATCAGGCTTCGCTCTTAGACGAAAATCTTACCGTTTTTCAAACCATAGATGAAATTGCGCATGGCGATGTGCGTACAAAGATTAAAGACCTTCTAGGAGCCTTCATGTTCTCTGGTGATGCCATTGAAAAGAAAGTAAAAGTGCTTTCGGGCGGTGAACGTACCCGTTTGGCCATGATTAAATTACTGCTTCAGCCCGTAAACGTTTTGATTCTGGATGAGCCTACCAACCACTTGGACATTCGCACCAAAGACATTCTAAAAGATGCGCTTAAAGCATTTGAAGGCACATTAATCCTTGTTTCTCACGACCGTGATTTCTTAGATGGACTTGCCAATAAGGTATTCGAGTTTGGAAATCAACGTATTAAAGAACACTTTGAAGATGTTACAGGGTTCTTACGCAACAAGAAGCTGGAAAACTTGAGAGAAGTGGAAAGGAAGGGGTAGATGTTGGAATTTAGATGTTAGGAATACAGTCAACAACAAACTTACTAGTTGTACTTCGTTAAAACTCTGAAGACTCGGAGCCTACAGGGATGACTTCGTAGCAGGCTTTGCTACCCAAGCAAAACTATTCGCAAATATTTCTAAGCTAAGTCATGCTGCAAGTTCTGAAGCCTTGGAACTTCAGTAAACTAGATAATAGAAACAAAAAGACCTGTCAGGTTTTTGAAACCTGACAGGTCTGAGAAAAGGCTTGCTAAATCAATTAGCAAGCCTTTTTACTGTCTCCTGCGCACGGAGCACTAAATACTATCCCCTATTTATTCTCCCAAACGTTATCCGCAGGATTGTTATCTGGGAATCTGCCGTCAGGATCAAGGGTAATTTTCTTAATCTTTCTTCCTCCAAACTTAAGTTCAGCATTAAAAGTACGATCGCCATTGAACCAAACGTTGGCTGGCCAAGTAACAATTGCTGTATTGGCGTCAATCATTTTGGCATTATTCATCGACTTAATTGCTGGACCACTGGTTTCAAATTCAACCTTAAGCACCACTGGTGAAGGCATTTGACCAGCTTGGTGTACCGTAACATTAGTAGTTGACCCAGTATTTACTTTCTGAATTGAACCATCAACCGACTCAGTTGTCCATAGCCAATAGTACCAAAACCACTCAAGGTTTTGCCCCAATTCATTATTCATAAAAAACACATAATCCCAAGGAGAAGGGTGCTTAAAAGCCCAAGTTTTGGTGTATTTCTTCATGGCATTAATCACGGCCTCATCTCCTACGATACCGCCTAGCATAGACAACATTAAAGGCGCTTTACTGTACGTCTGAAAACCATAACCATCACCAGCGTAATTTGAAAGCCACATCATGGTTGCTTCATCATCACTACCACTTCTACGACCGTAACTCGCCCCTCTTCCATTTAAATTAACTGGTTCACCCCTGCTATCGGCAGCGGAAAGAATATTCATATAGGTATTAAAACCTTCATCCATCCAACCAAAGCGAGTCTCATTTGTACCTACCATCATTGGCCACCATTGGTGCGCCACTTCATGATCGGCCGCTCCTTGGTTAGAGTTCACCACCATTGGGTATTCCATTCCAGCACTTGGACCATCTTGCATCGTCATTTGGGGGAAAGGATAAGGTGCCCAAAGATCTGAGTAAAACTCCAATGCATGTCTTGTAATCTCCCCTGCTCTTGCAAACAATCTTGCTCTTTCTGGCAGGTATACCATATGAATAGGAATCGGCCCTTTTTCAGGAATGGTAGCCCTCGTGGCTGTCCACATAAAGTCTGGCGAAGCAGCCCAAGCAAAGTCATTCACCTTATCTGCTACAAATCGCCATACAAGGTTTTCTCCTTCGGCAGTTGCTTTTCCAGCACCTCTTTCATTTTCGCCTACAATGGTTATCTCAGCATCAGAATCCAGTACTTTAGTTAAACGCTCTCTTGTTTGGGCCGAAAGCACCTCTTCAGGGTTTTGTAAAACCCCTGTTCCACTTACAATCCAACCTGCAGGTACATCAATGCTCACATCAAAACGGCCAAAGTTATTGAAGAACTCCGCAGGGCCTAAATAAACATTGGTTTCCCAGCCTCGCATATCATCAAACTTGGCCAAACGCGGAAACCACTGTGTAGGCTGAAAAACATTAGAATCCCAACGCTGCGTCATTCTATGGCCTCTTCCATTTTCGCCACCAGGCAATTTCGTATTCCAATCAATTTCTAAAGTGCCAGTACTCTTGGCAGGAATTGGCTCTGCCAATACAATACTCGCTACCGTTTGTTGTAAGCCATAGACTTGTAGCTTTGGAGCATCACCCCTTCTTCTAAAGCTAAATCTTGCGCCTAAATCTACTTCATCGCCATTTACCACCATACGAGTAATGACCATTCCTTCAGTAGTTTCGGCAGGAACCGAAGAACCACGCGGTACATCAGCTCTGAAAATATTATGGTCTAGCCTCAGTACGATTTGATCCATCGGCTGATTGCTATTGTTCTGAATCGTAATCGTTTCACTTCCCCATATGGTTTGAGTTTGCGGGTTTAAACTGGCTTTGATGGTGTAGTCAGTTTCCAGCTGCCAATAGTTTGGCCCTGGTTTTCCAGAAAAATCTCTCGTTTTTGCTTCGAGAGCATTCATAATTGGGTTAGGAAGTGGTACGTCCGTGCGAATGGCACGTTTCGTAGTCTCCACCGACTTCCTAAGCGGAAGTGGATTCTGAGCCATAACCATTGTGGTAGTGACCAGCATGAGAAAGGTAAGCAGGCGTTTATTCATTGTTTGAGTTTTTATAAAAAATGAAATAAAAAATACTTTATAACCCACAATATAATGCTCAGTGAGTTCAGATGAAAACAGATATATTTCAAGCGGCTTAAAAAATATCATCTACCTGAAATTAAGAGCAAACAAATTTTAGTTTAGAAAAATGGCCACCCTGCTGCATTTATACTAGTATCAACAAACTGTGTTTCAGATGATTTGGAGAAAGTAGAATGCTAATCTATGAGCGTATTAGGTCTCCATGAATTAACAAGTATTAATTTCATCTGATAATTATCTAAAAAACATCCTTAATATTAAATCATAAAACCATCATCAATTAAAACCTTAATATGAGCTATAAAAATGCCGTAAACGACATTCTTTTTTCTGAGAACGACTTTAAAAAAATCAGAAACGGAATATATTACATGTACCGAGAATACTCCAAAATCACCAACATTGTTGCTGAAGATTTAACCAACAATAAGGCAATACAAACACCTTATGGAATTGCTGCGAGCCAAGAAGTAGCTGCCCATTGCCTCAAAGATATAGCACGAACTACGCAGTTCTTGAGAGGAATTTATGGCGCCATTAAAGACAAATTGAAAGAAAACAAAAATGTAAAAATACTATATGCTGGGTGTGGCCCTTACGCAACTTTGGCCACACCATTAACTCAAGTTTTCAACGAAAACGAGGTCTCCTTTACTTTTTTAGATATCAATAAGAGTTCGTTGTTGGCTGTTCAAAAAATTTATGAAGAATGGGGAATAAGTCAATTTGTTGATCAATATATTGAAGCTGATGCCACAGACCCCTCCCTTGAAATGCCGCAAAAATTCGACATCATAATATCAGAAACCATGCAAATGGGATTGAAAAATGAATGTCAGGTACCATTAACTAGGAATGTTATCAGATTCTTAAAGCCAAATGGCGTATTTATACCAGAGCAGGTACTTATTGATATTTACTTGGCAGGTAAAGAGAATAAATACAAACTAAAAGAATCAGAACTTCTATACTTAGGCAGTGTTTACAATTTAGATTTTAGGAACATTCCCAAACCATATAGTAAGGCCAAACTAACCGTTCCAGACTCTGAGTTTAAGTATCTTGAAATGTTCACCGAAATACAGGTATATAAAAATCACAGACTTTCTGCCCATGACTCTAGTTTAACCGTTCCTTTAATTCTCAATAAATTTGTAGGCAAACTTCCTCAGTCAATTGAGTTTGAGTATCAAGAAACAGAAAAACCAGACTTTAAAGTGACCTATAATTTCGAAAAAGCTGTTTCAGTTTGACCCACTACTTAACTTAGATATGAAAAAGACAAGTGCCCTCATCGTTTTAATGCTCCTATTTCTTCCAGTGTTAGCTTCCGCTCAAACCATTCTTGAAGACAGTGTAATGAATGGAAACAACTTCCAAAAAGCGGCTTTTCGCTTATGGATTGGAAAGGACATTCAAAAAGTGAAAGGTATAATTGTGATGGTTCCTGGCTCGAATGGCAATGGCCGTGATATGGTAAACCAACCAGAATGGCAAGCCTTGGCCAATAAACACAGCATGGCAATTTTAGCGGCTGACATTAAAGACAAGCGCAGCCCGAATATGGCCATTGAGCAATATGCCGATGTGAAAAATGGAACAGGTCAGGCCATGCTAGATGTACTGAGCCGCTTGGCGACAAAAAGTGGTCACCCTGAACTGAATACTGTTCCATTTGCATTGTGGGGCATGTCTGCTGGTGGCGAATTTAACTATGAATTTGCTTGCTGGAAACCAGAAAGGGTGATTACGTTTATCGTGAACAAAGGAGGTGTTTACTATACGGCCTTAGCTTCTGAGGCTACACGGGCAGTGCCTGGGGTTTTCCTTACGGGAGAAATTGATAACCCATATCGGAACAATATTGTAAAGGGCATTTACTCTGTCAACCGAAGGTTTGGCGCCAAATGGATTTTTGCCGAAGAACCCGGCCAAGGACATGAGTTTGCTAAATCAGAAGCATTTACCTTAAAGTATTTTGACGAAATCATTCCTATTCGACTTGATGAAAACGGCAACTTAAAAGCCTTAAGTGAAAAGGCTTTTCTTGGCGAAGTAGGCACTGGAAAAGTAGCCGCTACTGGCTTTAACAACTCATTTACAGACATTACTTCTTGGTTACCAAATGCCGCTATTGTTGATTTGTGGAAATCGCTGTTTCAGTAAATGGAAGTGAATTTAATTGTAGCAAAACACGAGATCATTCTCTAGGGAATATTTCAAAGAACTCACATATTGTTGATTGCCCAATTCTGAATTTCTTTGATAACAGGCTGTAATGCAATGCCTTTTTCTTCTAGTGAATATTCCACCGTTGGGGGAACAGTCGCATATGCCTTTCTTTTCACAATTTTCTTCGATTCAAGTTCTTTAAGAGTTTTTACCAACATTCTGGTATTAATCCCTTCAACTGCCCTTTCCAGTTCCTTGAATCTCAATTTACCAGACATAAGGGTATTAATGATGGTCATTGTCCATTTACCCGAAACCAAATCCATTGCTTCTTGAAAAGGACATTCTTCAAATTTTATTTTATTATTTTCTCGTTTAGAGCCCATATACTCCCATTTCTTTACTTTGGGTTACTATTAGACATATTGGTAACCTCTTGTAAAAGTAAACTTCACATCTGAAATTTGATAAAAAAACACATCATGACAACCGAAGAAGTGAAATCATATCTCCTCGAAAATTTCAAGAGCTTAAACATCGTGAAGGCTGAAGAAGATATGTTTTTTATGCATCCGAATAATGACAAGCTTCCTTTTGTAACCATACTCACCAAGGATAATGAATATGATTCCTTTTCGAACCTTGATCGTAATGGTTTTTTTCGTCTAAACTTCTGTATGGATAAGGAAACCTTTAAATCAAATTTTGGGTATCTAACGGAGAAAAAAGGACTTGAAGCATTTATAAATGTAGGAATCGACTTCACAAAAGAGGATACACTGTTACCTCATCCAACCTATGGCTCCATGAACTGGGTCTGTGTTGTCAACCCATCAGAAGAAACATTTATGAGTATTGTCAAACACCTAGAATCATCCTTTCAAGTTTTAGAAAGAAACTAAGGATTAAAATTTGATTTATGATAAGAATAAAATAATAGCTGAAAATTAAAACTCTGTTAACCCGAAACCAGAGCACCTTTTTTGCACAGTTAATTTCAGATACAAAACTGCTGGCAGTCAATATAACTCAGCATAATATAAGAGCAAACTAAATAAATATGAATCCAAAATTTGAAGCAGGAATTAACATTGCAATAAAAATTCCTAAAAGTAAGTATGAGCAAACGGTAGCCTTTTACCGAGATATTCTCAAGTTGAAAGTTGAAGAAAAGCCCATTGACAATCCGACCGTTTCTAAAACGCATGAAGTAAAGTTCGGAAACAATATCATATGGCTGGACTGCGTGGACAACTATACGCATTCTGAAACTTGGTTACAGCTGACTGTTCCTGATGTAGAAGAAGCTACAAACTACCTGCAGTTAAACGGTGTGGAAACTTGTGATGAACTTGAAGAACTTCCAGAAAACATGCATTGGATTCAAGATCCGGCAGGAACCGTATTTAATTTGCAAAAGAGAGAAACCAAGTAAAAATCTGGCACTGGTCGTAGCGTCTCGCTGCGACCCCACTCAAACATAAAAAGATATCTAATTCTCCTTCTCCAATCTTTGTAAGTCCTTCTACCAATAAAATCTAATCTACTCATTCTTTTAGGCTTAGTGAGACGCCAAGACTAATAGAGTTCTTTCTATGTAACATATCATGCATATCCATCATAAAAATGAATATATTCACGGCTATACGTCACTTTTGTGATTGACAAATGACGTGTATAGATTGACTAAAATGCTCGGAAAGAGTTACAATATAGTAAACTCTTATGCTCAAAACAGACGGCAACCAAGCTTAGAAGACTTATACAAGATTGCAGAAATCTTAAATATAGAAGTCGCAGCATTACTATAGAAAGAAAAGCATTATAAAATATGGACGGAGCAAGTCTAACACCTGAACAAGAAAAACTAAATGCGTTAAAGCAAATTTTACCAGAAGCATTTAGCGAAGGAAAAATTGATTGGGAAAAACTAAAAGCTACGCTTGGTGAGAACATCAATTTTGCCAATGAACGCTATGTGCTCAACTGGGCTGGAAAGAGTGAGGCTTTTAAGGTACTGCAAACTCCTACTACCAAAACCTTAACTCCAGCCAAAGACGAAAGCATCAACTTTGATGAAACGGAGAACATTTTCATCGAGGGTGAAAACCTGGAAGTACTAAAAGTGCTGCAAAAAAGCTACTTCGGGAAGGTGAAAATGATATACATAGACCCGCCTTACAACACAGGTAACGACTCTTTTATATACCCAGATAAATTCTCTGAAAGCAAAGCTGACTATGAAAAACGTGTAGGCGACAAAGACGAAGAAGGTTACATGACCAAAGATGGTATGTTCAAAAAGAACAGCAAGGAAAATGGCCAATACCACAGCAACTGGCTTAATATGATGATGCCGAGATTGTATTTGGCTAAAAATCTACTGCGACAGGACGGGGTGATTTTCGTTTCCATTGACGATAACGAAGTTCATAACCTTCGCTTGTTGATGAATGAGGTTTTTGGGGAGGAGAATTTCGTTGCGAGTGTGATATGGCAGAAGAAATATGCAGTTTCAAATGACGATCCAGGAATTGCTGCAATGCACGATTACATAATTTGCTTTCAGAAAACAGAATTGTTTAGAAGAGTCTTGTTGCCAAGAACTGAAAAGCAAATCTCGAGGTATAAAAATCCTGATAATGATAAACGTGGGGCATGGAGTTCGGCTGAATATGTTAGCAGTAAAACTAAGGATGAAAGACCGACACTTTGGTATGCAATAGTTCATCCTAAAACGAATGAAGAGGTTTGGCCTGATGAAAGCGCAGTTTGGCGGTATTCCAAAGAAAAGCATCAACAAATGGTAAAAGAAAATAGGCTGTATTGGGGGCCAGATTTTTCTTATAAGAAACCAAGGTTAAAGCGGTTTTTATTGGAAATACAGGATGGATTGGTTCCCAGTACCTGGTGGGATTTCAAAGATGTTGGGCACAATGATGAAGGGCAAAAGGAAACTGCCGAACTAATTGGGAAAAAGATATTCAGTACTCCAAAGCCAATTCGATTACTTTCCAAAATTCTGAGAATAAGCACAAAAGAAAATGACCTCTGTTTAGATTTCTTCTCAGGCTCAGGTTCTTTTGGGCATGCAGTATTAGATTTAAACAAAGAAGACGGAGGTAAACGAAAATACATCTGTGTCCAACTCCCAGAACTAACTGAAGAAAAAAATGAGGCCTTCAAAGCTGGCTACAAAACCATAGCAGACATCTCCAAAGAGCGTATCCGCAGGGCAGGGAAAAAAATACAAGAAGAAATCAAGGAAGAAATCAAAAAAACAAAAAGTGTCATCAAGAAGCTTGAAGGTGAACTGCCAACAGATGACACTAAAGCAGAAATAGAAAATCTGAAAACCAAAATCGAAAAGCTGCAATCACAGGATTTAGGTTTCAAAGTTTTAAAATTGGATGACAGCAACTTCAAACAATGGCAACAAATAGAAGGCAAAGATGCGAAAGCATTGGAAGAGCAAATGAAGTTGTTTATTGATCCTGTTTCGGCATCAGCCACTACTGAAAATATGGTGTATGAACTATTGCTAAAAAGTGGTAAAGACTTGAACAGCAAGATTGAACTCAATGACGGATACTATTTAATCAACAGCAATGAGCTGGCATTGGTTTTAGAAAAAGTCGATCAATCCATCGTTACAGAAGTGATGAGCGAATATCCCAAAAAAGTAATTGCCTTAGATAAGTTATTCAAAGGCAATGACCAGCTCAAAACGAATACGGTATTGCAAATGAAAGATGCGGGTATTGAATTTAAAACGATATAAGCATGGCAGGAAAAATCAAAAAAATAGAAGTTGAGGGTAAGGTCATTACCATCGTTGACCACAACTCGGATGATTTCATCAGCCTGACTGATATGATAAAGGCCAAAGATGGCTCTTTCTACATCAGCGATTGGCTAAGAAACGCCAATACCCTCGATTATATCTCGGCTTGGGAGTCTATGCACAACCCCAATTTTAATTATGGCGAATTCGCCACAATTAGACAATCGGCAGGTTCAAATGCTTTTAAAGTAAGTGTAAAAGAGCTGATAGAAAAAACCAATGCCACGTGTGTGATCGCTAAAGCCGGACGCTATGGTGGCACTTACGCACACAAAGACATTGCCTTCAATTTCGGGATGTGGATTAGTCCAGTATTCCAACTTTACATTGTTAAGGAATATCAACGCCTAAAAGAGGTTGAAACCAATCAATACAACTTAGAGTGGAATGTAAAACGAGTATTGAGCAAGGTCAATTACACCATTCAGACCGATGCTGTTAAGGATTACATTTTACCCCAATCAAATTTCACTAAAGAAACCGAATGGTTGGCTTATGCTGAGGAAGCTGATATTTTAAATGTCGCCCTATTTGGTTGCACAGCCAAACAATGGAGGGAAGTAAATGCCCAATTGACATTGGAGGGGAAAAATCTTCGAGATATAGCGAGTATCAATGAATTAGCGATCTTATCTAATTTAGAATCAGCAAATGCAGATATGATTCGTGAAGGAATGAGTAAAAAAGAACGCTTCGAAAAACTCTATAAAATTGCCCGATACCAAAAGGAGATTTTAGACAAACAAGATTTTTTGAAATCACTCAAAAAAACATCCGATGATATCTATTTAGATTCAGCTAACTCAAACGAACTGCCCGAATAATGAAGTTAACCTTTGAATCCAATCTGCAATACCAGCAAGATGCCATCAAATCCATTACCGATTTGTTTGAAGGGCAGCCTTTAGAAGATTCCATCGTGGAATTTAACCTAAAAGAAAAGCAAGCCTCTTTAATACAAGGCGTGAGCAACAACCTTGTACTATCGGAAGAACAAATCCTTTCCAATCTTCAATCCATTCAGGAAGATAACGATATCACGATTTCTAGTGAGCTTGATGGTATGCACTTTTCTGTGGAAATGGAAACAGGAACAGGAAAAACATACGTCTATCTCAGAAGCATCTACGAACTGAATACATTGTATGGCTTCAAGAAGTTTGTGATTGTAGTGCCTTCAGTAGCCATTCGAGAAGGTGTCTTGAAAAACCTAGAAATCACGCATGAGCATTTCCAAACCCTGTATGACAACGTACCAGTCAATTTTCAAGTGTACGACAGTACCAAAGTTTCTACTTTGAGAGGTTTTGCAACCACTAACAATATTGAAGTGCTGGTGATTAACATTGATTCCTTCGCCAAAGACGAAAACATTATTAATAAAGCGAATGACAGACTGAATGGACAAAAGCCAGTGGAATTTATTCAGGCCACCAACCCGATTGTTATAGTGGACGAGCCGCAAAATATGGAAACTGAAAAGCGTATTGCAGCTATAGAGAATTTAAAATCCCTTTGTACACTCCGGTATTCAGCAACTCATAGAAATCAGTACAACTTAACTTACAGTTTAAATCCTGTAAAGGCTTATGATTTGGGCTTGGTAAAACAAATTGAGGTTGATTCTATCATTGAAGAAAATGCATATAACGATGCGTTTGTTTCGGTGGAATCTATCACCGCTACCAAAACCAAAGTAACCGCCAAAGTTTCTATCAATAGTAATGAAAATGGTGGAGTAAAAAAGAAAACACTCAGAGTTAAAGTAGGTGACGATTTATACAAACTATCCAATGAAAGGGAAATCTATGCAGATGGCTATATCATTGAGGAAATTGATGCTGCAAACCAATGCATTTCTATTTCAAATGGAAATCTTCTTTACAAAGGCGACAGCCAAGGTGGACTGACTGATGAAGTAATGAAATTTCAAATCCGTAAAACGGTTGAAGAACATTTAAAAAAGGAAAAACGACTGAACAAATTAGGCATTAAAGTCTTGTCACTGTTCTTTATTGATAAAGTAGCTAATTACCGTTCGTATGATGCCACAGGAAACCCAATCAAAGGAAAATTCGCAGAATGGTTTGAAGAAATATATCAAGAATACATTTTAAAACCTGCTTTCAAAGAATTAGATAAATTCTCCATTGAAGAAACCCACAACGGTTATTTTTCACAAGATAAAAAAGGAGCATTCAAAGACACTTCTGGTGAAACGAAAGCTGATGACGACACCTATAGCCTGATCATGAAAGACAAGGAGAAGTTATTGAATTTGGATAATTCCCTTCGATTCATTTTTTCACATTCGGCTTTGCGTGAAGGCTGGGACAATCCGAATGTATTTCAGATTTGCACCTTAAATGAAACAAAATCAGACATTAAAAAACGTCAAGAAATTGGTAGAGGTTTGCGATTAGCTGTAGACCAAACAGGAACTCGAACCTACGATCAAAACATAAACCGATTGACAGTCATTGCCAATGAATCGTATGATGATTTTGCAAAGGCACTACAAAAAGAAATTGAAGAGGATTGTGGTGTGGAATTCAAAGGCAGAATAAAAAATAAAAGAGAACGCACGGCAATTAAATACCGCAAGGGATTTGAAGCCGATCCAAAATTCTTGGAGATTTGGGAGAACCTCAAAAAGAAAACCACCTATCGGGTTGACTATAAAACGGACGAATTAATTGTTCTGGCAGCAAAAGCCATTAAAGATTTACCCGAAATCAAGGCTCCTTCTATCCGTTCTACCAAAGTACAAATCAGCATGACTGATGAAGGTGTAGACACCATGTATGCTGGTGATAAAGTGGAATCATATGGAGGCTATTCTTGGAAAATACCTGATGTATTGGGTTACATACAAGGCAAAACAGAACTGACCCGCTCCACCATTCAAGAGATTTTAAGTATGTCGGACAGAATTGGAGATATTTTAACCAATCCTCAGTTGTTCCTGGACTTATCTACCCAAGCAATTAAGCGAACGCTTTACGATTTGATGATTGATGGAATCAAGTATCAAAAAATTGGTGGTTCTGAATATGAAATGGCTTTGTTTGAAGCCCAGGAATTGGAAGTATATCTCAACGATTTTTCCTTTAAGGTGGCAGATGCGTCTAAAACTATTTATGCAGAGTATGTTCCTTTAGATTCTGGTGTTGAAAGCAAATTTGCTCAAGACTGCGAATCTAGCGACCAAATAAAATTCTATTTCAAACTACCTAATTGGTTTAAAATCCCTACTCCAATCGGCAATTACAACCCTGATTGGGTTTTGGTATTTGAAGACGACAAGAAAATCTACTTTGTAGCTGAAACCAAAGACACAGGTACACCACAAGTTGATTTATCGAAATTAACAGGAGACGAACAAATGAAAATAAAATGCGGAAAAGCTCATTTCAACGAGTTTGAAACATTAGAGTACAAAGTCGTGAATAAAGTAGGGCAATTGATTGAGTGATAGAGAATATCATAAATCTGAACATGAGCAACCCTCTGGTCGTAACGTCTGCTGCAACCAAATCACCTTATCTCTTTTAGCCTTAGCGAGACGCTATGAATATTGTACAACTAGTGCAAAGCCACCATTATCCGGCCCTCACTCCTTTCCACAACAATGCTTGGACTTCTTTCCGCTGCCGCAGGGACAAGATGAGTTGCGGCCAATGGCTTTGGGTTTGGAGTAAGAACCCTTATCAATAACCGCGGTCAAATCTTGATGAAACACTTTGCTGAGGGTTTTATACAATTGCGCATGCTTCTCTCACTCCGGTAGTAGCGTCTCGCTGCGACCTTACCGCCTTATCTTACCTTTTAGTCTTAGCGAGACGCTAAGACTAGTGGGGGCGGTTCTGGAATTATGAAACCCGTTGAAAAAAACGGAATCCTCATTATTGAACGAAACATCATTTTAGGCTTGAACATTCCAAATTATGAATAAGCTATATTATTTCCTTGTACCTCTATTGCTATTCTCTTGTGTTGGTAAACATAAATCGGACGCCCCAAAAGTAACGGTAAATCCAGCCATTGAACATCGCTCTGAAATAGAAGCCGATACCCTAAGAATGAGCCTTGAAAAATCAAAAATCGATTGGATAGCTACGGAAATGAGAGGGACTAAAAGACGGACAGGCATCATATCATTTAAAGATGGCTTGTTCCTTGGCCAAAATGGCGAAATAGTTGGCGGAAAATTTACTGTTGACATGGAAACAATGGACGTAACGGATGTTCCATTACATGAAAAAAAATCGCGAAGAAATTTGATAGACCATTTGAAAAGTGATGACTTTTTTAACGTTACCAACTACCCTGAATCAATATTGGAGTTAACCAAAGTCCAAAAAACTAAAAATGACAGTCTTAAAATTTCAGGAAACCTAACAATACGTGAAGTAACAAAGAGTATCGATTTTTTTGCACATCAGAAAGATGGCTATTTTAAAACCATCTTTACCTTTAATCGACTTGATTGGAATATCGCCTATGAGGGAAGTTGGGCAGACAAAACCCTTGTAGATAAAGATGTGGAATTGACAATCCAAATTATGATAGAGTAAACAAACAAGATGAATATTAGAAAACCATTTCTTTTATAAGGACATTCTTATCCTAGTCTTAGTGTCTCGCTGAAACTAGCTGGGAGTGATTTTCATAGTCTATACTGAAGAAACAACAATTTCCGTGCATCCACAATTCACTCCTGTTGAATGATAGGCTCACTCTGGTCGTAGCGTCCGTCAACGATTAGCGACTATCTAAAAACCAACATCAAAGACATCTTTTTTACCCACACACCGAAATTCATTTACATTATTAAAGCAAATACAATTAATTCACCATAATTTATTACCTATATTTGTAGCAAGCTTACATTAACAGAATAAAAAATGATAATCAATTTCAGCATACAAAACTTTGGATCGGTTAAGGACAAACAAACATTGACCTTTGAAGCTGACAAATCTGAACATCTAGAAAGTAGCTATATCATAAATACAAATGGATTAAGACTATTAAAGATGGCTCTAATCTATGGAGCCAACGCGTCAGGGAAAACAACAATTCTCAAAGCGCTTGAATTTCTAAGGGATATTGTGCTTGAGCCTGAAACAAAAAAAACTGATGAGTTAGACTTTCAGCCATTTTTATTTGATTCTGAAACACCTAAACAAAATTCTATACTTAGTATTGAGTTCTTAGCAAACGACACCAGATATTATTACGAAGTTGAGTTCTTTAAAAAAGCAATAGTTAATGAAGTTCTAAATTTCTACAATCCGAACAAAGCAAATGTATTTAAGCGCAGTACAGATCTAAATCATCAGTACACTGAGATTAAATTTGGCAGTAAGATTAAATTAGATAAGACCATTGAAAAAAACTTGGAAGCTAATACACTTTGGAATAATACTGTGTTGGGTGGGTTTCTAAAAACCAATGTTGACATCAAAGAACTTAAAGAAGCAGTTGAATGGTTTAAAAATTATCTACGACCTTTAATTTATACAAAAACGCAATTAGAAGGGTTTGTTACTTCAAAGATTGACAAAAGTGAGTTATCAAAACATGATGTAATAAATATATTGAAAAAAGCTGACTTCCACATTTCAGACATAGTAATTCAGGAAGAAGAAAAAGAAATGCCTAATGGATTTATTGATTTCTTAAAAAAACAGCTTAAAGACTCTCCTGATCAAATAAAAAGAATAGAAGAAAAAGGTAAGGTAACATCTGTAAATATCGAGTTTGAGCATACTGTTAATGAAGCTAAATATACTTTACCAATCGAAATGGAATCTCAAGGAACTAGAAGATTTTATGGTTTTGCAGGATTACTTGCTTTGTTGATTAAGAATTCTACCGCCTTTCCTATTGACGAATTAGAATCATCACTACATCCTGACCTTTATATACATTTTATACTTTCTTTCTTATTGAATACCAACAAGTCTCAACTCATTGCAACTACTCACAACCGAGAGATTCTTGACAATAAAGATGTTTTTAGAAACGATGCAATTTGGTTTACAGACAAAAATGAAAACTGTTCAACTGAATTGTATTCGTTGGACGATTTCGATAGTTCAATAGTGAGGAATACAACAAACATTTTAAACGCTTATAAAAGCGGAAAGCTAAAGGCTACACCGAATTTAGGCGATAACTTCATTGATTTGAAAATATGAGACAATCAAGGAAGATAAGAAGTAATGTTACTCCCACATTTGCTTTTGTTGTAGATGGAGAAACTGAAATTTGGTATTTGCAGATGCTAAAACGTAATGAACGGCAATTAAGATTAAATATCAAGCCAGAAATCCCTAACAAAAAAAGTATTGAAGAGCAATTCAAATTAGTTGAAGATTTATCCGAAAGTGAATATCCAAAAGTATTTTGGCTTGTTGATTTAGATACAATTATCAAGGAGTCTAGAGAAACGCCCAAAGGAAAAAAAACGCCATTACGGGCTTTTCTAGAAATAAGAAAAGTCATTAAAAGAGATTACAAAAACGTTATTATTGTCATTAATAATCCTTGTTTAGAGTTTTGGTTTTTACTTCACTTTGAAAAAACCTCCAAACTATTTGACACTTGTGCAAAAGCAGAAAGCGAACTTAAAAAGCATCTCAAGGACTATGAGAAGACTCAAAAACACTTCACCAAACAAGACAATGACATTTATTTAAAATTGAAACCACTTTTAAAAACTGCTATCAGTAATTCAGAGAGTTTAGGACAGTTTGATATGGACGAACAAACTAAAGCCATTTGTGAAATGTACTTACTATTTCAAACTGATGAATTAAAAAAAATATTATGATTTCTAACAGTAAAGTTCTCAGAGATCGTTACTCCTCACTCCTTTCCACAGCAATGCTTGTACTTCTTTCCGCTACCGCAGGGACAAAGTGAGTTGCGGCCAATGGTTTTGGGTTTGGAGTAAGAATCCTTGTCAATCACAGCGGTTAAATCTTGATGAAACACTTTGCTGAGGGTTTCATACAATTGAGGATGCTTCTCTTTGAGCAAATGAGGTCTTTCAAAAAAATATTCACTGGCCACTGCAAAAAACTCTTGTCGATTGGTGCTGCCGTAACCGTCAATATCGGAGTGGCTGGCCAGTATTTCGTCTGTTTTCTTCTTCACAAAGTCCAACCAAGGTAATGCGTAGGCTTTGTCTTCAAAGCCGGGAGGAATACCATCTACTTCCCCATTTTCCTTATCGAATAAGTGCGCAAACTCATGAATGCCCACATTTTTCTTGTCATTGGTAATATCAAACCCAACATGTAAAGCAGGTTTGGAGAGAATCATTTTACCTTCCATAGCACCCGTGCCCACCATGCCAGTAATGATTTCTTTTTTGCTGCCAATATTATAATCTCGATCGAAGGAACTCGGATACAGCAGCACTTCATCTAAGTATTTGTAATTCCAAGCCGGAAAGCCAAACAAGGGAATAACGGCACTACTGGCCACTAAAAGTCTGTCCACCAAATCCACTTGGGTTTGCACTCCTGTAACCCGTGTATCGGCCAAAAAGCGCTGCACATCCGATTCGAATTGACGCTGCTGATGGTCATTTAGATTGCGGTAAAAATGAACATGCTCGGTGAGAATGGCTTTCCATTTTGGAGGAGTAGCCATAAGCTGAGTTACCTCCTTTTCACTCTTGTTGGACTTCTTGAATGCGAAAATCAAAATCACAATCAGACCAAGGATAATACTGAATACCATAGGAGCGCAAAGTATTACAAATCCTTTACCTCAGCAATCAGTTTCTCCAATGAATCTTTTGCGTCACCGAAAAGCATTCTGGTTTTATCGTGAAAGAAAAGCTCGTTTTCTATGCCTGCATAGCCTGTGCCCATGCTTCGCTTCATTACAATCACGTTTTTGGCATCCAACACCTTGATAATCGGCATTCCATAAATTGGACTGGAAGGGTCACTTTCAGCGGCAGGATTCACTACATCGTTGGCACCAATCACCAATACCACATCGGTACTGGCCATTTGCTCATTGGCCTCTTCCATTTCTAGCAATTTAGGATATGGCACATCGGCTTCTGCCAACAACACATTCATGTGGCCCGGCATTCTACCCGCCACAGGATGCACCGCATAACTGAACTCCACTCCTTTTCCTTCTAATATTTTTTCGAGGTTATGCACCGTATGTTGGGCTTGCGCCACCGCCAAACCATAGCCCGGCACCACCGAAACCCGAGTGGCATAGGCCAATAGAATAGCAGCATCAGAAGCTGAAATCTCTTTAATAGAACCTCCATGTTCGCCTACTGCACCAGACGCAGCAGAACTTCCACCAAAGGAGCCAATAATTACATTGGTCAGCGAACGGTTCATGGCCTTGCACATCAGTACGGTAAGAATAGTGCCTGCGGAACCTACTAAGATCCCGCCTGTGAGCATGGCTTGGTTGCCATAAAGGAAACCTCCAAAAGCAGCGGCCATTCCCGTAAAACTGTTCAGAAGAGAAATCACCACAGGCATATCTGCCCCACCGATAGGCATCACGAATAAAACACCGTAAACAAGAGATAGCGCTAGCAAGAGATACAAATGCATAGGGTTTGAAACATCGGCAGTGGCCATAAACACAGCCAAGCCTAAAATACCAAGCAACAATAGGATGTTGATCACCTGCCCACCCGGTAATGCTTTATCGTTGATCTTGCCTTCCAATTTGCCATAGGCGATAATACTTCCCGCAAAGGAAACACTACCAATGATGAGGCCGAGTAAAATGACAATCATCATTCCCCTATCCACCGTTCCAGCGTGCATCACGTGATCAAATTCAACAATGGAAATTACGGCAGCACAAGCGCCCCCCATTCCATTGAAAAAGGACACCATTTGCGGCATGGCCGTCATTTTGACTTTCATGGCCATTCGTTTACCAATCAAAGTTCCGACCAAGAGACCTGCCAAAATCAATACATAGTTCAGGGTTTTGTCGCTGTTGAGTTCTTCCTTAAAAAGAATGGTGGCCACAATGGCCAAGCCCATCCCATAAGCGGCATATAGGTTTCCTTTTCTGGCCTTATCGGGGCTGCTGAGCATTTTAAGGCCCATAATAAAAGTAACCGAAGCAATAATATAGCAAATCTCAAGAATGCTGTTTCCAAGTAATTCCGTCATAGCGCCCAATTATTTCTTTTCCTTCTTTTTAAACATCTCTAGCATCCTATTGGTCACCACAAAGCCCCCGACCACATTGAGCGTACCCAATACCACCGCGATGAAACCTAAGATCAAGGCGAAGTAATTGTCTGGAGAAGCTTCCAACATTATGATAATGGAGCCAATCACCACCACACCATGGATGGCATTCGCACCCGACATCAGTGGAGTGTGCAGCACGGCTGGCACATTGGAGATGACTTCAATTCCTAGAAAAATAGAAACCAAAATAAGGAAGATGAACTCCTTGTTTTCGTAAAAAAGTGTCAATAGACTCTCCATAGTTTATGCGTTTTCAGGTTGGAAAAGGATGTTTTTAATGCGTTCGCTCATGACTTCTTTGGCATGTGTAACGCAGGTATTGACTACAATATCGTCTTCGAAATTAAGGTTCAGGTTGCCCTCCCCATCGATAATCAGTTTCAAGAAATTGAGCATGTTCTTGCCAAACATTTTACTGGCGTCCATGGGTAAAGTAGATGCTAAATTGGAATCACCGATAATGCATACTCCATGTTTATGGATGATTTTATTGTCTTCAGTGCCTTCGCAATTACCGCCCGTTGAGGCAGCCAAATCAACAATAACAGACCCTTTAGGCATTCTTTGAATGGTTTCGTCTGTAATGAGAATCGGTGCTTTTCTGCCCGGAATTTGGGCGGTGGTAATAATGATATTCGCCTTGGCCGCGTGTTCTTGCACCAAAGCCCTTTGTTTGGCTTTATATTCTTCGGATTGCTCCACGGCATAACCGCCAGCAGTAGATTCATCTTTGGCGCCTTCTACCTTTACAAATTTGGCCCCCAAGCTCTTCACTTCTTCTTCAGCAGCGGCCCTTACATCAAAAGCTTCTACTACAGCGCCCAATCTACGGGCGGTGGCAATGGCTTGCAAACCAGCAACGCCTGCGCCTAACACCAACACCTTGGAAGGAATAATGCTTCCTGCGGCTGTCATAAACATGGGGAAGAATCGAGGGGAGTGTGATGCTGCCATGAGCACGGCTTTATAGCCTGCTACGGTCGCCATGGAAGACAGAACATCCATTGCTTGCGCTCTAGTGGTACGGGGAATATTGTCCATGCTAAAGGAAGTAATTCCTCCATCCATTAGCTTTTCTACCAAAGCGCGGTTGGTCATAGGCTGAAAAACACAGAGCAATACCTGCTCAGTCTTTAATTGACTGATTTCATGATCATTAGGTGGATTGATACCAACAATAACATCACAGGCTAAAACAGCAGATCGATCGGCTGTTTTAGCTCCTATGGTTTCATAGTCGGTATCAGTCGCAAAAGCGAGATCACCCGCTCCTAATTCTACTGTAATATTTGCTTTGAGTGCTATAAGTGCTTTTACACTTTCTGGAAGCAGCGCTACACGGTTTTCACCTTCGGGCTCCTTTAAAAGACCAATCGTCATAAGGCAGTTAAATGATTCTACATCTACAAGTTATAGATTCTACTGACTTATAAAAATGATTAATATGTAGGCAGTAATTTATTTGATTGATAAGTTACTTCAAGGTATCCCACTTGGTCAACATCTCTTTCAATCTCAACTCCAATTGTTCAATTCCAGAAACTACCGCATTGGTCGGTTGGGCCTCTACACTTTGTAAAACCGAAAGCATATAAAGGAATTTGCTTTGAAGCCCTACTAAACTTTCGCGCTCTAAGGGACTTGCACTAATGCTACCATAGATGAAATCGCCAGCATTGGCGGCTCCATTCCCCCTAAAGCTTTGCAATTTATCCTTCTCTCCCGTTTTCCATTTCCTTTTTGGGTCATTGAGTTGCTGATCAATCGCCTCGATAATCGATTGCGCTTGGTGGTAATTGTTATAGACTTGTAATGAGAGATCCGTTTGTTGCTGTAGTGCCGAAGCGCTGATTTCAGTGCGCGGATCAATCCTCACATGAATACTTTGTTCCGAAGTTTTGCCATCCACCGTCAATCGAACCGTATATTTCCCCGGATGCACATAAGGCCCAGAAGGGTCGCTTGGGGTGTTTTTATATACTGCCGCGATAGAGAAACTACGGTTGGCTCCTCTTGGTGGATCGTATTTCAAATCCCATATAAAGCGGTGATGTCCAGCAGAAGTACCCAAACTTTGTTGAGGTCGAAGCCAATAAGTAGGATGTCTCAAATCCGTAGAATCGATCTTCTCAGGTAAATCCTTACTAGAATAAGTGCGTACGGCCACTCCTTTTCCATTCAGAATCTCTAGTTTGACTGTGCCATATTGTTTTGGCAATAAATAATCAATAGCTACTCCATCATAAGGATTTTGACCATTCGGTTCTTCTGGTGGCACTGGCGTATCACTGAACATATTGAAACGTACTCTTGTGGCCAAAGAAGGCTCAAAAAGCACTGGATCGCTGCTTTTTAAACCAGCAGCCAAACCTCTGAGCGGACTCACATCATCCAAAATCCAAATGGAACGACCGTGGGTTCCAATCACCAAATCACTTTCGTGCACTACTAAATCACGAATGGAAGAGGCCGGCATATTCAGTCTTAAAGATTGCCAATCAGCACCATCATTGATCGAGAAGTAGACTTCACGTTCCGTTCCGGCATAAAGCAATCCCTTCTGTTTGGAATCTTCACGCACCACATTCACAGGCCCATTGATTTCCATGCCCTTCACTACCTCTTGCCATGTGGCGCCAAAGTCATGCGTTTTGTAAATATGTGGCCTCATATCGTCCTTACGGATCGAATTAACGGCTACATACACGGTGCCTTTATCGAAATGGCCTGCATCTAATTGAGAAATTTTATCCCATGACTTGAGTTGTGGCGGTGTAACGTTTTTCCATGTTTTGCCTCCATCTCTGGTCAGTTGTACCAATCCATCGTCCGTTCCAGCCCAAATTATATTTCTATCTAAAGGAGAAGGGCCAATGGCATAAATAATGGCACGCTGCGGCATGGTATTCATACTTTCAGTCTTGAAATCGCCCACACTGGCCGGTACTTCTGGTTGCTTGCGCGTCAAATCAGGGCTAATCACTTCCCAATCCTGACCTCCATTCATGGTTTTCCACAATACGTTGGTGCCGAACAAAAGCATATGATCATCGGCAGGATGGAAAATTAAGGGCATGGTACGCACGCCACGGAAATCACCAGAACGCAAAGCTTCGGGCGCTACATTCTGGTTCTGACCCGTTTTTTTATTGAAGCGAGTCACTCTTCCTCCATAAATGATATTGGGATCTTTCGGGTCGGGTGCTACATAAGCATATTCATCGGCTCCCACGCCCATAAACTCTCGGAAGGAAATTTGGCCTCCATTGCCTCTGCTGGCCACACCAATGGCTCCGCTCTCCTGCTGACCACCATAGACCCAGTAAGGGAAGTTATTGTCTGTAATGATATGATACAGCTGCGAAGTGGGTTGATTGTACCATGAACTCCAGGTTTTGCCTGCATTCACCGTCACTACAGCGCCTTGATCGGCAGCAAACAGCATAATATCAGGTTGAAGCGGGTTGATCCAAATTCTGTGGTAATCGTCACCGCCCGGAGCGCCTTTAAAGGACATCCAGGTTTTGCCGCCATCTTCTGAACGATAAGCCGCTACATTGGCCACATAGAGCAAGTCAGGGTTTTTTGGATGCACGCGAATTTCAGCGAAATCACTTCCCCTGCCCCAAAGTCTTCGGTCTTCAGCGATTAGCGACCAGCTTTCTCCACCATCATCACTGCGATACACGCCCCCATTTTGGCGGGCATCTACCGTAGCATAAATACGTTTTGAATTGCTTGGTGAAATACCAATTCCGATACGGCCTAAACCCTGTTCAACTGTTGGTAAACCCTTTTCTATTTTCTTCCAGCTTGTACCTCCGTCCGTAGACTTGTACAAACCACTATTTGGACCTGAAAAAGAAGCATTCTCCCATGGTCCTTCTTGATGCTCCCACATGTCAGCAAACAGCACATTCGGGTTACTCGGATCAAATTCTACTTGTACCGATCCCGTGTTATGGTTGATGTACAATACCTTCTCCCAGTTCTTTCCTCCATCTTTCGAACGGAAAACACCACGCATTTCATTGGCGCCATAGGGATGCCCCAGACCCGCCACAAAAACGATATCTGGATTGGTAGGATGCACAATGACCCTTGCGATCTGCTGAATGTCACCTAAGCCTATAAACTGCCATTTTTTTCCTCCATCTGTAGATTTGAACATGCCATCACCTACCGACAAATCTGGACGGTGAAGGCCTTCGCCTGTACCCACATAAATCACATTTGGGTTAGAAGGAGAAACCGCGATATCCCCAACAGAACCTGTAGGCGCTTCATCGAAAATAGGGTTCCAAGTTCGTCCGTAATCATCGGTCTTCCAAACGCCACCATTGTTTACTCCCATAAAAAACACATTGGGCTGTGTAGGAATACCCACAGCACCCACCGTTCGACCCGCCCTAAAAGGACCGATCATTCTGTACTCCATGTCCTGATAAGCGGACTTCGGAACAGATTGTGAAAAACCGTACTGACTTAGAAAGAGAAGGAAAAATGCAAAAAGTGTACGCATGGCAGTAAAGATTAAGGCTTGATTATTCAGAATAAGTTAGTGCTTTTTTTGAAGGAATGGGTTTTAGTTTTTAGGGTATTGAACTCCTAATTGATGAGTGGTTAACATCACTTATGTGTGTTCATTCATGAGCTTCTTATTTAGAACCTTCTACGGTTCTGAAATTTACGTCTCAAAGTAGGGTTCCGTAATTCTCAATGAAGCCTGATCGATTCATTTACTTATGTAATAGAACGTTGGAGCATTCTGAAAAAATATCTGCTCATTTGAAACTATATGTACATACATACAGTTTACCCATTGAACTAGAAATTAAAACAATTAAGAATATGACAACATCAGCAAAAACCACATGGAATATTGACCCTATGCACAGTGAGGTTCAATTTAAAGTTAAACACTTAGTGATCTCCACTGTAACAGGAGCCTTTAAAAGCTTTGAAGGTGGTTTAGAAACAACAGAAGACAATTTTGATGGCGCCAATGCCTCATTCAGTATTGCTACTGCCAGTATAGACACCAATGTAACCGATCGTGATGCACACCTTAAAAGCGCTGAATTCTTCGATTCAGAGAACCACCCTAACATGACTTTTAAAGGAGTATTAAAACATACTTCAGGTGATGATTATAAGTTAGTAGGTGACTTGACGATTAAAGACACCACTAAACAAATTGAATTGACTGTAGAGCACGGTGGAATAATGGTAGATGGTTACGGACAAACCAAAGCTGGTTTTGAAATCACAGGAAACATTAACCGTAAAGATTTTGGCTTAACCTGGAGCATGGTCACTGAAGCTGGCGGTGTTGTGGTTGGCGACAATGTCAAACTGTTGCTCAACGTGCAGTTAACCAAAGGGTAACTAAGGTTAGAGTAGAGTTTAAAAAGCCAGTTTAGACGATGTCTAAACTGGCTTTTCTTTTTTAACTCTTCTGCATTTGCTGTTGAAACGTAATTATTATAAACTCTCTCCGGCCCTTGTTGGTGTTCTTCACCAACAAGCCTGAGATGATTCACCACCCTACATTCCTTGGAGTAAAAAAGCATGTTTAGTAAGTCATTCTGCAAGAATCCTTTCACGTTACATAAGTCAAATCCCACTTCTATGTTGCTGAAAAAGATCCTTACAGGATGACTATTCTGGGCATTGTGTATAAAACTGTCTCCTGCCCTCATTGGTTAAGACAGACTGGACCTTTATAGCTCCAGTTGTTCTTGGTCTTCTCCCTCTCCCGGTAACTCTAAAGCCTTTACCGATTGAATGGCATTGCCAGCTATGCCTTTGATTGAGCCGTACATGTCGATGGTATTGGTTACCACTTTGTCGATCTGCTTTTCGCGTTCTTTCCAGATGCGTTGCATGGCCCTTTTCTCGCTGTCCAAACCATTTTTCATAGAAGTGAAGCCTTCAACAATGGCTTCAACCTGCATACGGAAGGTATTGCTGGTAAGGAAATCATAGAGCATGTGCATTTTATCGCCTTTGTTCTCTTGAGAGCTTACCGCCATGCTCAATTGCACAATGGATTCACGCAGTACTGCACAAAGGCCTTTGAATTCGTCATAGTTACAAATCCAGATGCCGTCTCTTAAGCCCATACGGTCCATTCCCGCAGGCATTACTTCTGTCACCAAAACGCCTACATTGGCTCCTCTTTCACGGATATCAGCTTTGAATTTTTCGATCCAGCTGGGCTGAAAATCTTTGGTGCGTTTACTTTCGTAATAAATGGTTCCGCAATTCTGGCGGGCACGGGTGTTTACTACTTGAATACAATCGCCACCTCTGGCTCCTTTCTTAATTTCTTCAATACTGTCTAAAGGAAATTGCCCCATCAACCATTCTTCAATGGCCAGTTCTTGCACTTCACCTTGAAGCTGCATAGAGCCCTGCTCCTGCTTACGCTTCATTTCTTCTGTTAAGCGCTTTTGGTCTTCTAATTGCTTCTGTAATTCCTTAAAGCGAAGTTCGTTTCTTTCTTCCTCTGCCCTCTTGATCTTCTCACGTTCGGTTAACAGTGTTTCATTTAGGCTCTTCTGAGCCTCTGCTTCGGCTATTTCTTTGAGTTCAGATTTTTCACGTTTCAGCTTCTCAATTTCGGCTTTTGTGCGATTAAGCTCTTTTATTTGCTCTGATTTCTCGTTAAGTTCTTTTTGAAGTGTTTCAAATTGATCCAATTGCTCAGCTTTAAGCTGGTGCTTCAACTTCTCCTCCATGGCCTTGCGCTCTTCGCGCAATTGCTTATCAAGTCGCTCTTTGAAAAGTTCATTAGCCTCCTTCTTTTTTAGCTCAAACTCCTCTTTTGCTTTATTCAAAGTCTCAACTTCAGATTGATACCGCTGTTTTTCTTGGGCCAGTTGCGCTTGGTATTTCTGCTTGATCTCATCTTCTAACTGATGAGAGAGAATATCTTGCACATCGATACTCGTTCCACAATTAGGGCATTTGATCTGGTTATTGTTTTGCATGAGCGTTTGCGTTCTTCAATTCGTTGTACTAATTCGTTTAATAGCCTTTAGCGCTTCTTTTTTCTACGCTTCGATCTCTTGGCGTCAAATTCAGCTTTTTCCTTGTCAGCATCTTTAATTAACTGCTGCCAATTATTCGCTTTGGCATCCGATATATCTAAAGTGTATTGGTAGTCTGCATTCGACACTTCCATGCGCTGAATGGGCTTACCTAAATTCTCTTCAATTTCGGCCAAAACTGGTTTTTCTTCTTCGGCACAAAACGAAAGCGCTTGCCCTTTCTGGGTTCCTCTACCGGTTCTTCCCACACGGTGAACATAATTCTCAGCCGTCTCTGGCATGTCGTAATTGATTACATATTCCACATTAGGAATATCAATTCCTCTTGCACTTACATCAGTGGCAATCAGTACTTTTAAGTCTCCAGATCTAAAGCGTTGCATTACTGATTTTCTTTCCTTTTGTTCTCTGTCGCTATGAATGGTATCGGACTCTAGCTGCACACGCTCCATGGCTTTCTTTACTCTTTCTGCTCTTACTTTGGTGCGTACAAATACGAGGATTTTTTGATCTTCATGCTGCTTAATAAAATGCTCTAAAAAGAAACGCTTATCGTCCATTTCTATATAAGCAACGGAGTGCTCAATGTTTTTGGCAACGGGGTCTTTGGGGGAAATTTGAATACGAATTGCTCGGGTCACTAATGAATAGGCCAAGTCTTTAATTTCTTCATTAATAGTGGCTGAGAAAAAGAGTGTTTGACGCTTCTTCGGCAAGTGCTTCATCAAATCACGAATGTCTTTAATAAAGCCTAAGTCGAGCATATGGTCGGCTTCATCCAATACCAAAATTTCTACTCGTTTTAAACTCAGCGCACCTTGACTCACCAAATCGAACATACGACCTGGCGTGGCAATCAACACATCTACTCCTTTTTCTAATTGCTTAATCTGAGGCTCTTGGTCTACCCCACCATGAATACAGAAACTCACCACTCGGGTATGCTTGCCCAAGGTTTTAAAAGCCATATCAATCTGTAAGGCCAACTCATGAGTAGGTGCCATTACCAAGCATTTTACGCCATCGGGGCGACTGCCCAGTTTTCTTTCCTGAAGAATATGAAGAATTGGAATGGCAAAAGCCGCAGTTTTACCTGTACCCGTTTGGGCAATGGCCAATACATCTTCTCCCTTTAAAATTGGGGGAATAGATTTGTACTGAATATCGGTTGGTTTTTTATAACCCAGTTTTTCAATACTGGTTTTAATGCCTTCGGCAATGCGGTATTCTTCGAATTTCATATAATTATTGTTGCTCAAAGGGTTGCAACCCCTCGTTTTGTGACAAAAAGCTTTTAAAGAAAGACTTTTGACTTAATCGGCAATTTACGCAAAATATCCCCCAACTTAAGCAGAAGATTAATTGAGATTAGATGAAGTGGACAAGAGGAATCCGAACTTTAAATATGCTCAGAGGTTAAGTGAGAAGAAAGCTCGGAACTATATCGAGAATACATTAATCAAAAATAGAGAAAAATGAAAAGAGCACTCCAAATTGTACTGGCAGTAATCGCTTTGATAATGATTTACTTAGGTGTAATGAATTCGATGCTGCCTCCTGCTTTGACAGGGATAGGGTTTCTTGTGATTATAATGCTATTTAACAGCTATCACAAGGTTAAGCCTTGATAGGTAGAGGCTACACAAAAGGGCATAAAAAAACAAATCACATACTAGAGATTGAATTACCCTGAGGTTTTTCAGTGGCTTGGCTCAACACCAAAACCATTCTAAGTATATAATTTGTCTTTCTTAATTAGGTATTAAAAGGGATTAGTCGATTACAGTTACGTTAACTGCGTTCAATCCTTTTTTGCCTCTTTCTACTTCATATTCAACTTTATCGTTTTCACGAATTTCGTCAACTAGACCTGAAACGTGTACGAAAATATCGCTGCTTGAGTCTGATGGAGTAATGAATCCAAAACCTTTGGTTTCATTGAAAAATTTTACTGTTCCTTGCATTATTAATTAATCATTGTTATTAAAGCGGTTCTGAGTTAGCGTAAACTAAAGTGGCACTCAAATCCATATTTTTATAAGGCCAAATCTTATTTTTTATCTTATAACGGCCGTAAGCCGAGAAGGTCTTAACTATGTCGTAAAAAAACCGAATTAAATTAATCTAGATGAGAACAAAGAGATAATTGAGAAGGGTCATTAAATTTTTACAGTGGCAAAGATACTGAATTAGTTGATCTTTTATGTCTTTTTAATTAATCGGCAAAGAAATAGCCCATTAATTCGCTCAGAGAGTTGTAAACGGCAAAATAAATTATTGAATTCACTGATTTTCAAGCCATTTAAGTTCTAAGCTCGTGGTTTAACAACCGCAAAACATAAAAAAACCCACCATAAAAATGGCAGGTTTTCAATGTCGGTTTTAAGAATTCTATAATCTTCTTCTTCTTTTTGGTCTTCCTTTATCTCTGTCAGGGCGCTTGTCACGATCTGGGCGTTTGCCGCGGCCTCCGCCACCATAACTGCTACCACCACCGTAACCGCCTCCTTTGTTGAAGGAGTCACTTCTTCTTTGTCTTGGTCTTCCATCTTCATCGCGGTTCACACGAATACTTCTGCCTTGGATTTCGGTTCCTTCAAAGCTTTCGCCAAAACCTTTATCCTTGGTGTTGTCTACATCGAAGTAAGAACAGTTCTTCTGTAATGAAAGATCGCCAAAGAATTTTCTATCTACACCTGATACGTCTGACAGGAAGTGAATGATGTCGGCATTGGTCATGCCATCAATCTCTCCTACATTGATAAAGTAACGATTAAACCCGCTCTTATCACGGTTTCCAGGTGAGCCACCATGGGTTTCATTCAAGTTGGCATCTTCATCTGGGGTCATGATATGATCCAGCTGAGTGGTAATCAAACGCTTAAGTAAATCTTCTTTACTTAAATCGCTAAAACGCTCACTCACTGTCTTCAAAATACTATCTGCTTGGTCGTCTACTTTAGTATTGATGATTAAATTCGCCCAGCTATTAATTCTGCTCGACTTCATCTCTTCTAAAGTTGGCACTTCAATACGTTCAAATTTTACTTTGATTCGTCTTTCAAGCTCAGTAATCTTTCGAGTTTCTCTAGGATTAATAAAAACCAATGAAGTTCCCTTGTTACCTGCCCTACCTGTTCTACCGCTTCGGTGCGTGTAGCTTTCCAATTGATCTGGAATAGAATGGTGAAGCACGTGTGTCAAATCGTTTACGTCAATACCTCTTGCCGCTACATCAGTAGCAATAAGCAATTGCATTGAACGCGTTTTGAAACGTTTCATTACGGCATCTCTTTGTGCTTGAGAAAGGTCACCGTGAAGTGCCTCAACTCCGTAGCCCATTTGGCCTAATTCATCAGCAATCTCTTGTGTTTCGCGTTTGGTACGACAAAACATAATACCTCGCATGTCTGGCTGAATGTCTAAGAAACGCTTAAGCGAAGGTATTTTGTTAGAAGCTTTAGTGATTACATACTTGTGCGTAATGTCTACATTACTCTTCTGCTCAGTGTTTACGGCAACCTCCAATGGGTTGTCCATGTACTTGCTAACAATTCTTCTGATCTCTTTCGGCATAGTAGCCGAGAAAAGCCATGTCACTCTATTTTCTAGCGTATAAGAAAGAATTTCGTCTATGTCTTCTTTAAAGCCCATATTGAGCATTTCATCTGCTTCATCGAGCACGACATATTTTACATTCTCTAAATTCACCGCTCTTCTTTTGATCAAATCGATCAAACGACCCGGTGTTGCTACAATAATCTGCGTTGGTCTCTTTAGCGCCTTAATTTGGCCCATGATGGCCGCACCACCATAAACCACTTCAATATTAAGGGCTCTATTATTTTTCGCAAAACTTACCAGTTGTTGCGCTGTTTGTTGCCCTAGTTCACGTGTTGGAGCCATTACAATGGCTTGAGTTGTAGGATCATCCAAATCGATTAAGTCAATCAATGGGAGTCCGAATGCAGCTGTCTTACCTGTACCCGTCTGAGCTAATCCAATAAAATCTGTTGGGTTATTTTGCAACAACATTGGAATGGCCTTTTCTTGTACAGGGGTTGGAGTATCAAACCCCAGTTGATCAAGGACTTCAATAATGGATTGAGAAAGTCCTAGTTTGCTAAAATTATTCAATAATTCTTTGTTAAATGAGCCGCAAAGGTAGCTAGATCATTTTGGATTAGCGGTGTAATTGACGGGTTATTTGGTAGTTGGCCACTGAGAATCTGACAAAGCGCCTTTTTTAGAGTTTAATGCAACTAATTTTTCTGAAAGCCTTGAATTACAAACAACTAGCAATTGATAAATTGACTGCACCTTCGTGAAAAAGACAAAAAAAGAGCCGACTTCCAAACGGAAAGCCGGCCCCGGTCAATCTCAAAACAACAATTATCTTCGGTAGGCTACTGTATTGCAAAAATCAATATAGCTGTTACTCCTAAGATCTTCTACAGAGTAAGTGAGCACGATGTCACTATACTCTACATGTCCAACACCCTTAATGAGGTAACCGTTTACCGTTTGACGAGGGATTCTTAATTCGTCACCATAAACGTTTGCATATATTTCAATATCTGCACCATAGAAATTTCTTAAGTAGATCACGTTACTGTACGGATCGCCACTTTTTACTATACGCATATCGTATAGTGTTAATTCATCATAAGTCTCGCTGTATTCTTCTACCTCAAACCGACCAGTAAAGAGGTCTCTTGAATCAATTGGAGCTTCTTCTACATAAACAACATCGCAACTGGATATTAGAAAGAGTAGGCTTAGACCGAGTAATGCTTTTTTCATTTTGAGTTCATTTGGTTGTACAAGGGTACTTTCCCAAAAACGTGCCAAAATGAAAAATGGGGTTTAACCACAGAGGACGCGAAGAAGCGCAAAGGACAGATAAATTGAAGAACCTGCGGTAATGGTCTGTTCTGTACTACTGAAAAACCCACGAAGTTTCGGGGCCTACAGGGATGACTGGGCAGCAAGTTTATCTGGTCAAAAAACATCAATTGCACAATATTCAACACTTCGTCATGCTGTAAGCATCTTTTCAAGTCTACAATTCAAAACCCTCCTTTGGAGGGTTTTGAACGGTTTACTTCTTCCAGTTTTTTAGGTTTTTCATCTGGGTTTCGTAGGGGATTCCCTGCTGAATCCAAGGTTCAATCGGGTCGCCTTTGAGATAATGGCCAAACCATTTCAGAATTCTCATCTGATAATCCGATCGGTTCTTATCTTGGCTCAATCCGTGCCCTTCATTGGCGTACACCAGCAAAACAAACTGTTTTCCAGCCCTTCGCGCAGCATTATAATACTCTATACCTTGTCTCCAATCTACATTCTGATCGTTATCTCCTACTTCAAAGAGTAATGGCGTGTTCAACTTCTCAACATTGAAAACAGAAGAGTTTCGGATATAGCGATCCACATCCACATAAGGAGGCACTTCCATTCGCTCTTGACTTACTTCGAAGTGCTCATTTTCTGGTGCTCCGCCAAAGGCCCAAGCAATCATACCATACATACTGGTCAGGTTAGTGAGCCCGGCTCCTGCTATGCTGGCTGCAAAAATATCGGTTTGAGTAACGGCATATCCCGCTTGATAACCGCCCCATGAATGACCAATTAGGCCTACTCTCTTTTCATCTACCAAACCCATATTTACTACAGTTTTTACCGCAGCTTCCATTGTTCTTACCGAAGAAATTCCTGGGTCACCTGCATCGAAGAGGATATCGGGCATCAACACAAAATAGCCTTCCTGAGTAAATACGCTATTATTATAATAACTGCGTTGCGAAGGCACTACATAAGAATGGATGCCATCTGAAAGCAATTCATAGATGTAAGTAATCATCGGATATTTCTTGCCCGGCTCGTAATTGGCAGGGTAAAAGAGTGAACCTTGCAATTTCTGTCCATTTGCATTGGTGTATTCCACCAGTTCAGATTTACCCCACTGATATTCGCTTTGGAATGGATTGGTGTTTGAAATTTGCTTCGCATCCGTCAATGCACCTGAACCCACAAAGTAATCTGGAGAATCGCTAAAGCTTTCAATGGAATAGGCATAACGTTCTGCGTTTTCGGCTTTATTCAATCGCCCTACACGTGCATCATCAAAAATCAAACGTTTGGCCGATTTACCCGGAGTAACCATACTATACCCCGACTTTTTACTCTTTGTACCAAACAGACTCAAATACATGTCTTCTTTTTCATCTACATAGTCTTCAAAGTCGATATAGGCATATCTTGAGCGCACTTGCTCTGACTTCCCGTCTGTTATTTTTCTTGGTTTTGAACCATTGGTATAGAACTGCCACAAATCGAATTTAGAATGCACAAAAAATGAAGTGCCTTTCTTTTCCCAAGCCACAAAACCATAAGGCCTTCTATCTGGTGTTGGGTGATCATCGTCTTCATTCACAAATGAAGCATCTAAGCCTTCAGAAAGGACTTTCTTCGATTTGGTTTTGATATTGTAAACAAACACATCCTTTCCTTCTACATAAGGTACAAACTGCGCATCGGGGCTTACAGCAAAAATATAATTGACCTTGGTCAGGATTTTCTCGCGCGCTCCAGTCATGATGTTTATGGTGTAGGCATCTATATTTCCACGACCAAACATGGCTTCTCGCTCATAAGGTGTGGCATCGGAACCAATCAGAATTGTAGCATCGGTTTGTAAACGTACCGACTCGGTCAGTTCATTGGCCAATTGCACGAACTTGTTGTTGGACAAATGCCAAACCGAGAGGTATTGGTCTTCTCTCCTTCTTCTGGCCAATTGCTCTTGTTCTGGAATTACCTGAACATCTGAGCTGTGCCAAATCTGTAAGGCGGGCGCCTCATCTGTTAAATCTTGACTATCCTTCTTTTCTTCTTCTTTGGCCTCAACCTTCGCAGGTTTCTTTTCCCATGCTTTAATTTCGAAGAAAATAGACTGCCCATTTTTCGACCAAGTGATCGAACGGTTATTCACTACACGATTGTCCGCAGGAAAGTCGCTTATGCTTTTTTGATCGAAGACAGAAGCCACTGGTGCTTTTGTAGTTAGTTTTTGCCAAGCTAAAATATGTTGCGTACTGTCTTCATAGTCTTCGTTTTTGAAGGAACGGAAAACCGCCAAATCGTCACTTTCTTCTCTCCAACTCAAGCCAGAATAAACGGCCTCTTTGCTATCTAATATCTGCAAAACGCTGGATTTGGCATCGAACAACTGAACGCCATTTCCGGCTTTGCCATCGGCATCGATGATCATGGCCAAAAGGCTTCCTTTTTCTTGCCAAGCAAAGTCCGACACATTACCGAAATTGAATACTTTGCCCGTTTGAAGGTTTTTAACAATCAAGTCTGCACCATCGCTTTTCTTGCCCGAAGCGGTATAATGTTTCATGGCCAAAAACTGGCTGTCATCACTAAATGAAAAGGCGTTCACATCTTCTATTGTAAGACTATCTGTGCTATTTAAATTCAGTAACCTGAACTGACTGCGGAGCGGTTTCTTACTTTTCTTTCGGGCTTCGGCTGTGGGGTTAATAAAATAGCCCAACCACTGGCTATTGGCCGAAAATTGCGCTCTACTTCCTTCGGGAAGTACTTTTAATGTGTTATCGGTTAAATGATGAAGCCTGATTTCATTCTTGTCATTGTTTCTTCTGATGTCGTAAAGGAACCAATTGCCATCATTTGAAAAGGTACTGCTGAAACCAAGGCTTTCCCATTGGCCATAATCGGCAACGGTAAGTGGTTTTTGCGCCATGCCAGTATTGGCAAAAACAAAGGCGAAAAGTACAAAAAAAGACTTGAGTGATTTAGGCCATGGGGCTTGAAAAAATTGATGCATGCTTTTGAGTTTTGTTGAATGCATGAATCTACAACCTATTTATGAAAATGGTAAACCGATTGTGGAGAAGTGAGGATCAACAGACAACTATAACATATCAAAAACCTAAAAGAGAGGTTTATTTTTTGATTAAAGCCTTACCTCTAAAAACCCTATACTCCTCTTCACTTTCAAATAGATGTAGAGATTTTCCTTGCCAGTCATAAACATGATAATGTATATCACGTCCTCTATCTCTAATCTCACTGACCCCAACAAGTAAGTTTCCTGAGTATTCTCCGGACAAAATAAATTCAAAGAATTCAGCGGGAAAGAGTTCAATGAATTCATGGGTTTTAATATCAACTTGAACAAGCTGGCCTGAAGTGACGTATTTTTCAACAACAAATAAAACTTTAGACTGATCGGGCGAAAGCTTCATCCCTATTGGGGATAAAATTTCAGACGACCTATCTAAACCATCTAAGAATGGTTTTTGATCAGCAAGCACGTTTTCTTCGAGCTTTTTTAAATCCAAAACCATGAGTTTATAACGAATATAATTTTGACGAGACTTTATTTCTTGGCCCCTCAAGAAAACAACTTTTAGTTTCTTCTTGATTAGTATTGGATTAGAATCAAGATCTGAAAATGTCAATTGTCTTTGAGCTCCATCTTTAAGTACTCCATAGAGATTACCATCTTTTACTATCACCTGTTTAGGAGCTAAATGTATATTCAAATTAAGCCACTTAAAAAATCCATATAGCAATGCAATACCGGAAAGTATTGCTACAAAAAGGCCTATCCAACTATTAAGTAATTCGATCATTTTAACATTAGCGTAATGGTTAGGGCTTCATTGCCGATGGTATGTACAGACTTCGTTAATCCGAGAAAGCAATCACACAAAAATGACAATAAAAAGCTCACTGGCACAAATATGATTCATCTGTTTGGGGAAGAAAAGCACCACTTATCACCATAATTGCATAGCTTCTGATACTCTCATCACAACTAATTAAGTTCTGCCTAACCATTTCTCTCAGAATAAATAAAGACCCAAAATAGAAAGGTTTGCCAAAGTCTCTCTCAATTGACCTACGGGCCTTATTATCGTCTGTACATACTATTGCACCAATTTTTTTCATATAAGCAATACACTCCGATTCCCCTTTTCCTAAACCATACTTATTGGAAATAGAATTAAACTCTCGGACTGTTAAATCATTGGTCACTGGCTCAATCACACCATCTAATATACACTGTCTGACTACGATTTTTTGAGCTTCATCAAGGCACTCTTCTAACACCAAATTTCCAATATGAAAAGTGTAGCCGTCTATTACCTCTAACTTTTGGATTACTTCTGCATTAATCATATTTATAACTGAGCATGCATCAAGTATAACAGCTGGCATAATTCAAATTATAAGTTTTGATTCATGATGTGAGAAATCGGTATTGAAAGTATTTCTGAGGCTTTTCCTAAAGAAATCGTACCTTTTCTTATTTTCTCAATCGCCAGTTTGGTCAAGTTTGGAGAAACTTGCGGGAAATTAATTTGTGGTCTTTCTGGCAAATTCAACTGCTTCGCTCTTTGTTCTGGATTATGATGGTTAACTTTTATGTGATTATATAAAGATTTAGCCCCTCCTTGGGGTAATAATGTTAAATCTTCGCATCGCATAGCTGCAACTTCAAAACTGACTCCATATATTCTACTTAGATATAGAATTTCAATATCACCTAGATGCTCGTTCTTTATTTTAAATATATCACCAATCTTTTTTAATGCTACCCCCACTCCTGTTTCAGGTAAAAGTAGGTTTGAAGCAAATGCATTAGCGAATGATTCGTCTAAATTTGTAGTTCTGGACATGGCGTTCAAATTCGAATCATACAATGCAAAATCACTTTCTAAACTGTGGTGATTTAGAATATGCCCTAATTCGTGGGCTAGAGTAAACAACATTCTTGGTTTAAATCTCGGAGATAAGAAAATAAAAGGAATACCTTCAACAACTGCTGAAGCTCCATCAATGTCTTTTCCAAGATCCGTTACATAAAGAATACAGTTGAGCTTTTCAGTCACAATCTGTGGAAGATTTACAAGTGGTGAGAGTCCCTTTTCATCACCCATTATGTATCTAAACTGATTAGCTAATCGGAAAGCATTTTCATAAGAATTTTCACGGGCACCCATCATTGATCTAAGTAAAGAATAGTCTATATGTTGTTCTTCCATAATTTCAAAGGAATTCCCAACAAGATGAGAGAATCTATTTGCCAAGGCATCCCCTCTTTTATCATGAAATGACTTTCTAAATAAAAAATTTAGATTTTCGTACTTCTCATTTTCAGAGGTTAGAAACTCAACGGACATTTTTAAAACACTTGATAGTTTTTGAACTTCAAGCATAGTAGCTTCAGAAAGCTCATCAGAAAGAGATTTTAAACGATCCAAAGTTATACCTGTCTTATCCGAAAGAATGTTGAGACTCCCAAAGTTTCTAATCTCAAAAATCAAGTTTAGCATACTCAATTTTGTTTAATTTGATCCATCCAATCAACGATTTTAACAATCTGTTTTTCATTCAATTTTCTCCATCTACCTAAAATCTCATAAACTGTTTCTCCTTTTTTGTCGAACACATCTCTTAAGACCTCCAAAGTTTGATTTCTTGCCTGAATGATTTCTTTTTCTGTATCAAAGTAAATAGGTTTTTCACCAATTATGTAATTCTTGATTCTCTGTTCAAAATTATCATGGTAGTCTATCTCAAGATGATTTCCTTCTGAATCGGCAATGATGTTACCTAAAAGATTTCCATCTTCATCTTTTTTCATACGGTTTTCGGGCAACCTTTCGTAAGCTGCAAGTGCATTGATTTTTTCTCTAACACTAAACCCTCCAACTATATACTGTTGGACATTTTTAACACGACCACTAATAGAGAATATGTGGTCTCCAATAGCTACAGCTCTTCTTACGTTTGGCATACAGGCGCCTAAGGTAGGTACCTTACCAAATATTGGATCATTCAGTTTCCAACCATTTCCAGGGTCTGCGCCTTGAAACATAGTATATATGTATCCTTTCATAAATTAACTTTTACCATCCCAATAATTATTTTCTCCTGTTGCTTCTTGCAACATTCCATCATAATGAAGGCTTGTTGCAACAAAAGCATCTCTTACACTTGATTCTACTTTATCCCAACCATGGATATCAACAGCTTCATCAATTACCGCATAAGCCCTTTCTGCATGTTCCAAGTCCATAGTTCCATGTATTGAATAAGTTTCTGCCGCAAACTCAGTGAAGCCATAAAATGAAGAGGTGTATGCTTTGAATATCGTTGGACAAAGATCAGCATAAAACCCTTCTACCATACCAGCGCCAATAATATGACATCCTGCACCTCTGCTAGCAATATTTTCATACAAAGATATTGCTGCAATATTTCCTGGAGTATTCTGAATGTAAGACAATTTATCATCTTCAATCCCCCCTTCTCTTAAAATTCTAATGACTAAATCTAAGTGAGTAGGTGTCCCATCCTCCTCTGTACACTCTTCATAATATGTATCAATAATTGATTCCCATAAAGCCGCACTAAGACTTGCACATTGGGACATAGCACTTTCTCTAAGCGTTTTGCCAGCTTTTGTTCTAAGATAGTGTTGACTTTCGGCTTTAACCACTTGCTCCTTTGATAATTCCTTATTCTTGATAGCCATCCAAAGCGGATGCCTATGAAAGGGAAAAAGGTCATAATAGCCTTTTAATATTTTAGCTTTATCACTCATAAGCAATCAGATTAATTCTTTTCTGAAAATCATAAGTAATAAAGATATATAAATTAATTTAATATCATTAATTAAACTATGATGCGAATACCATGTATTAATTCATGAACTCTTTTAATATGCTGTCCAATAGCATTAGTAATTTATTCCATAATTTAAATGTGAATTATCGCATGTGATTTGCCGCAGCTATCATTATTCCGCAAGGTGAACCCTGAATCAAAAACTCCAACCACTTTTCAGTAGTTGGAGTTTTTGGTTTAATATGAGCGATGTTTTTATTCAGCGATATTAGTGTATACCGCTTGTACATCATCGTCTTCATCAATCTTGTCAATCAGCTTGTCAATTTCTTCCATTTGCTCTTCGGTAAACTCTACCGGAGTGGTTGGGAAACGTTTTAAGCTGGCGCTTTTAATATCGATTCCTTTTTCTTCCAAAGCCTTTTGCAACTGACCGAAGTTGGTGTAATCGCCATAAATGGCCACCATCATTTGATCTTCGTCTTCTTCCGTTGGGTACTCTTCTATTTCTTCAAGCCCCGCATCAATAAATTCGAATTCCAATTCTTCTAAATCCATATCGTCCGTTTTCAAAAATTCAAAAACCGACTTTCTGCTGAACATAAATTCCAAAGAACCATTTGGCACTATTGAGCCTCCTGCTTTATTAAAATATGACTTCACATTGGCGACCGTACGGTTTTGGTTGTCGGTAGCGCATTCTACAAAAACCAATACTCCATGAGGGCCTTTGCCTTCGTAGTTCATTTCGATATAAGCCTCAACATCTTTGCTTGTTGCCCTTTTAATGGCCGAGTCGATGTTGTCTTTAGGCATATTTTGTGCCTTGGCATTTTGGATGGCCGTACGCAAAGCAGAGTTCATATGGGGATCGCCACCGCCCTCTTTAGCGGCCATGGTAATGGCTTTGGCTAGTTTTGGAAACACTCGGGACATCATGCCCCATCTTTTCATTTTTCTACCCTTACGAAATTCAAATGCTCTTCCCATAATTTCAGATTCTTAATTGCCAAAGCTTAAAAATTAATATCAAAAGTAGCTTTGGGTTTTAACGAGAGCAAAAATAAGAAGACTTGGGAATTAGGCTTTACACAAGGGTGCTTTTTTTAAAGGAAAGAAAAAGGCTCATAAAACTAAAGCCCCAACGCTTTCGCATTGGGGCTTAACAATTAAACAAACCACTTCTAACAGTTTCAGATGATGGTGCTGAGACCGACCTGAATGTTGTTTTGAGAGCCAGAGGCTTCACCATCTAAAATGTGATTGGCAATAAAATCGCCTACACGATCGGTACCAAAGCCTTGGTCTTTTGCTAAATCTTCTGTTACCATCCCGTTTCTTAGTGCTGCTTTTACCGCTTGCCTTACTTCTATTGCTTCATCTATCAGATTAAGATGATCTAAAAGCATGGCTACAGATAAAATTGTGGCGATTGGGTTGGCTATATTTTGGCCTGTGGCCTGTGGGTATGAACCATGAATAGGCTCGAACATCGCAGTTTTATTTCCTACCGAAGCAGAAGGCAATAGCCCCATTGAGCCACCAATAACGGAGGCTTCATCGGAAATAATGTCGCCAAACATGTTTTCGGTGAGCACCACATCAAACTGCTTTGGGTTCTGAATCATTTGCATGGCGGCATTATCTACAAACATGCAATCGAGCGTTACATCAGGATATTCCTTGGCCATAGCGGTTACTTTCTCCCTCCATAAGCGAGAAGTTTCCAACACATTGGCCTTATCAATCAAAGTCAGTTTTTTCTTTCTGTTTTGGGCGGCCTTAAATGCCAAGTGTGCGATACGTTCAACTTCGGCATAGGAATAAGTACAATGATCGTAAGCGGTATCTTCCGTTCTGCCTTTTTCACCAAAATAGATACCGCCTGTTAATTCTCTATACACCACAAAGTCAACCCCCATAATACGGTCTACCTTCAGTGGCGACATATGCAAAAGGCTGTCATAAGCCGTTACTGGTCGGATATTCGCAAAAAGCCCTAGCTCTTTCCTAAGTTTAAGCAAACCTTGTTCTGGTCTTACTTTGGCCGAAGGGTCATTGTCATATTTAGGATGACCAATGGCACCAAACAAAAAGGCATCTGATCGCTTACAAATCGCCAATGTTTCATCGGGCAATGGATTGCCCGTTTCGTCAATCGCTGCTGCGCCTACCAAGGCGTATTCATAATCAAATTGGTGGTTGAATCGGGAAGCAATTGCATCGAGCACTTTGATTCCTTCTGCTACCACTTCTGGGCCTATGCCATCTCCTGGCAACACTCCTATTTTCTTCTTCACTCCCATTATATTGTTACCGCCTGTTTTTCAAAGGCTTCTATTTCATTTTTAATACTTACTAAATAATCAATGTCGTCATAGCCGTTAATCAGGCATTCTTTTTTGTAAGAATTCACTTCAAACGATTCTTCAAATCCATTGAACGAAATGGACTGATTTACCAAGTCTACCTCTACCTTAGTATCTGGAATCAAGCTTATTGTTTCCATAAGTTCCTCAAGAAAACCTTCAGAAACTTGAACAGGCAGTAAGCCATTATTCAAGGCATTGCCTTTAAAAATATCGGCAAAGAAGCTAGACACGACTACCCTAAAACCATAATCATAAAGCGCCCAAGCGGCATGTTCTCTGGAAGAACCGCAACCAAAATTTTTGCCCGCCACAAGAATGCTCCCCTCATAGGTAGCATCATTTAACACAAAGCTTTCTTTGGGGCTATTTTCTGAGTTATATCGCCAATCCCTGAAAAGGTTTTCTCCAAAACCTTCTCGGGATGTGGCTTTTAGAAAACGGGCTGGTATAATTTGATCCGTGTCAATATCTTCATGAGGCAATGGAACTGCCCTGCTAAGTACTTTTACAACTTTCTCCATCTCAATTCAAGAATTCAGTGATGTCAACAATTTTACCTTGGACTGCCGTAACTGCAGCTACCAACGGACTTGCCAATAAGGTTCTAGAACCAGGGCCTTGTCGTCCTTCAAAGTTTCGGTTGGAAGTAGAAACACAGTAAGCGCCCGCAGGCACTTTGTCATCGTTCATACCCAAACAGGCTGAACAGCCCGGTTCGCGAAGCTCAAAACCCGCTTCTTTCAATACGATATCCAATCCTTCGGCAATGGCTTGTTTTTCTACTTGCTTAGAGCCCGGAACAATCATGGCCTGAACGTGTGCTGCTTTTTTCTTGCCTTTTACATAGTCAGCCACAATCCTCAAATCTTCGATTCTAGAATTGGTGCAGCTGCCTATAAATACATGGTTAATCTCTTTACCCAGTAGTGATTCGCCCGGAAGAAAGCCCATGTAATCAAGAGACTTACGGTAGCTATCTTGGTTAGAAGCTGCTAGTTTCTCCGGAATATTGCCTTTGATTTTAATGCCCATACCCGGATTGGTACCGTAGGTAATCATCGGCTCAATGTCGGCTGCATCAAAATGATACTCTTGATCAAAAATGGCATCATCATCCGAATGAAGGGTTTTCCAATAGGCAACGGCTTGTTCGAATGCTTCGCCTTTTGGTGCAAACTCTCTTCCTTCAATGTAATCGAAAGTGGTTTGGTCAGGTGCAATCATTCCGCCCCTCGCTCCCATTTCAATGCTCATATTGCAAACCGTCATTCGGGCTTCCATAGAAAGCGAACGAATGGCAGAGCCTGCGTATTCAATAAAGTAACCTGTACCACCAGCTGCTGTCAATTCAGCAATAATGTGCAGAATGATATCCTTAGCCAAAACACCTTTATTCAACTCACCATCTACAGTAATGCGCATGGTTTTAGGCTTTGATTGCAAAAGGCACTGACTGGCCATTACTTGGGCTACTTGGCTGGTGCCAATACCAAAAGCAATTGCGCCAAATGCTCCGTGGGTCGAAGTGTGAGAATCGCCACAAACCATGGTTCTTCCCGGTAGGGTAATCCCTAACTCTGGTCCGATTACATGTACAATACCTTGAAAAGGATGCCCTAAACCATACAGTTCTACATCAAACTTGGCGCAGTTTTCTAACAAGCGGTCTACCTGATGTTTAGACAACGCATCTTTAATTGGTAAATGCTGATCTTTTGTAGGAATGTTGTGGTCTGGTGTGGCCACCATTTTCTCCTTACGGAAAAGCGGCAAATTCCTTGTTTCCAGTTCCGAAAATGCTTGCGGACTGGTGACCTCATGGATCAAATGGCGATCGATGTACAAAACATCCGTTCCGCCATCGATTTGTTTCACCACGTGGGCGTCCCAAACTTTGTCAAAAAGTGTCTTTCCCATATTAAACTGCCATTTGATATTTCAAATCCGACAATTGGTGTAAGTCTTCGTCAAAAACTTCCTTTTTACTATCTGCCACTTGAAGGAAGTTGGCGTAAACCACATCCAGCTCATCGCGGGTGAGTTCATAACCAATATTTTTCATTCGGTAAGCCAAGGCAGCCCTGCCGCTACGAGCAGTAAGAATGATGGAAGAGTGATCTACCCCAACATCTTTTGGGTCGATAATTTCATAGGTGTCTCTTCGTTTAATCACGCCATCTTGGTGAATTCCCGAAGAATGGGCAAAAGCATTTGCGCCTACAATGGCCTTATTAGGCTGCACTGGAACCCGCATAGTTTCTGACACATACTTCGACAAGGCTGTCAGTTGTTTAGTGTCAATTCCTGTGGTTTTTCTAAGGTAAGGGTGTTGTTGTAAAACCATCACCACTTCCTCTAAAGCAGTATTTCCTGCTCTTTCGCCAATGCCGTTAATGGTACATTCAATCTGCGTAGCGCCATTAATTACGCCCGCAATTGAATTGGCCGTGGCCATGCCCAAGTCATTATGACAATGGGTAGAAATGGTTACATTCTCTATACCTCTTACATTGAACTTGAGATAGGCAATCTTCTCTCCATACTCGCTCGGCAAGCAATAGCCTGTAGTATCTGGAATATTCAGAACGGTAGCCCCAGCTTTTATCGCTTGCTCACATACGTGTGCCAGAAACTCGTTATCGGTTCTTCCTGCGTCTTCCGCATAAAACTCTACATCTTCAACATACTTTTTCGCTAAAGAAACTGCTGCTACTGCGCGTTCAACAATCTTTTCAGGAGTAGTATTGAGTTTGTATTTAATATGCGATTCAGAAGTACCAATTCCTGTATGGATTCTTGGCCTTTTGGCATGTTTTACGGCTTCTGCGGCAGTAACTATGTCTTTTTCAACCGCACGGCTCAAAGCACAAACTGTTGCGTTTTTCACCAGTCTCGAAATTGCATCAACCGACTCAAAATCACCTGGGCTAGAAATTGGAAACCCTGCCTCGATTACATCTACGCCAAGGGCTTCTAACCTTTCTGCTACTTCCAGTTTCTCTTTGGTATTTAATTTACAGCCCGGCACCTGCTCGCCATCTCGTAATGTAGTATCAAAGATTTGTATTTTCTGTCTATCCATTGTTTATTTGGGCTCTGTACTTTATTCTTTTAATACATCTTTATTCTTAATTAAAATTAGTGGGCGCCTACTGCGAGGCCAAAACTGATGCTAGAGCTTCTACTATTTTTATAGCGAACTCTATATTTTTATATCACTGTATATCAATTCATTAAGAAGAATAAATTACAATGGCTAACCCAAAGCAGGATTCATTATTTGAGCTGATAAAATCGCTGACAAAATCTGAGAAGCGACATTTTAGAATGTTCGTTAATCGTAGCGGTAATTCTGAGGATGTAAAGTTTGTCAAGCTCTTCGATGCCATGGACTGTCTGAAGAGCTATGACGACAAGGTGATTTTAGGAAAAGTTAAGAGTATTAAGAAGGAACAATTCTCTAATCAAAAGGCAAATCTTTTCAAACAGATTTTGGCCAGTTTAAGGCATTTTCATATTAGTCATAATACTGATATGCAGTTGAGAGAAAGCCTAGACCACGCCAAACTTCTATACAATAAGGGCTTTTACAGACAGGCATTAAAGATTTTAGATAGGGCAAAAACGCAGGCCAAGGATACCAAGCACCATGCGCTGGCTTTATTGATAATGGAGTTTGAAAAAATGATTGAGTCTCAGCACATTACGCGAAGTATTGAAAGCCGTGCGGGAGAATTGACCAATGAAGTAAACCAGACTTCGCAAATTCTTTTATCTACACATCAGCTATCGAACCTCACGCTTAACCTTTACAGCCTATTTCTTCAAAAGGGATATGCTAAAAATGAAACCGATTTCAACGAGGTTTCAGCCTATTTTAAAGCCAATTTCCCTTCGGTTGAACTTTCCAGCTTAAGTTTTTATGAGCAGATGTACTACCATCAAAGTCATGTTTGGTACAATAACATTGTTCAGAATTTCCCCAACTCCTATAAGCATTCTAGGGCCTTGGTTGATCTGTTTAAACAGAACGAAGACATGATAAATAAGCAAACTGCTTTGTTCATCAAAAGCTATAGCAATTTGCTTACTGCCTTGTTTCAACTTCAATACTATTCAGCTTTTTGCGAGGTACTTTCAGAGGTTGAAGACCTTTCTAAAGACAAAAGCATTGTTAAAGATTTAAATACCGAGGTGCTAATTTTTAAGTTTTTGTGGGTTTCTAAAATCAACAAAGCTTTTATGGAGGGCAATTTTGAAGAAGGTACTCAGATGGTGCCTAAGCTATTGAAAAAGCTGAGCGAATATGAAGGAAAAATTGACCCTGAACGAGTATTGCTCTTCTACTACAAAATTGCAACCCTCTATTTTGGGTGCGGAAACAACCGAAAGGCCATTTTCTACCTCAACAAAATCGTCTATTTTAAAGATGTAAGCCTAAGGGAAGATATTCATTGTTTTGCTAGAATTCTTAATCTGATTGCACACTTTGAGGATGGTCAGGATTTTCATTTGGAGTACCAAATCAAGTCTACTTTCCATTTTATAGGAAAAATGAACGATCAGCAGGCGGTGCAAAAAGAGATTTTCAACTTTTTAAGAAAAACAGGTAAAATTAAACCTGATGAATTGAAACAGGAGTTCCAAATTCTTTATGACCGCTTGGCAGTATTGAACGAGAATCTTTATGAGCGTAGGCCTTTCCTCTATTTAGATATTCTTTCATGGCTAAAGAGTAAGATCGAAAACCGACCTGTACAGGAAGTTGTACAAGAGAAGTTTAAAACTCTAAAATAGCTCTGTTTCAAAATTGTGTATAAGTATAAATGAAAAGAGACTGCCTGTAAAAAGCAGTCTCTTTTTGTGTTCGAAAATTGAATCTAACTATTAAGGTTTACTCAATTGTAGTAGCACTTTTTACAGATGATGCTGCAGAAGTTGCTGTTCCTTTTTTAGCATAGACTCTGTAGTAGTACTTCGTTTTAGCAGTCAAGCCAGTTATTGTCGCATTTGTTGTGGTCAGTTCCTTTTTATCAAAGCCTGTAACTTTAGTACCAAAGTGAGCTTCTTTAGAAACATCCAGTAAGTACTTGTCGGCTCCTGTTACGGCTGTCCAGCTTACTTTAAAAGTGGTGGCCGCAATTTCCGTAGCTGCATTTACTGTTGGCGCTGCTACTGCTGGAGCAGGATCGTCATCATCTTTGCAAGAACTAACACTGAACAAAACGGTAAGTAAGAAGGCGAATGAAATCATTTTCAATGCACTACTTTTTTTGTCGATCATTTTCATTTGAGTTAAATAATATGTGAAACATGTTGTTTATGCTCCTTTGACGCACATATTTCAACTTACGTTGGAACGAAAAATCAAGAATTGACTAAATATTTTTAAGCCTGAAAATATAGTTTCAAAAGCACAATTAGTAGAATACAAGTTTCGTTTTAAACGGTTTTGCTCGTTTCTGCTATGCACTTTAGGGCTGCTGAAAAAACCCTTATTTTAGCTTTACTCCGCTCTAGAGCAAGGCTATTTTAGTATAGTTCATGTTACAATCTTTACACCATCGGTAAGCCTGTGTTTAACTTAGATTAATATCTTGGACGAAAATTCAAATCAATCAAAATGAAAAGATCACTCAAATTATTTATGATTTTGGCGTTCTGCTTGAGTATCAATACTTATGCTCAGGACACTAAAGCCATTGTAGACAGAATCGTAGCAGAAGCTAATGACAACTCTCAACTAGAGAATTTAGCTTATGAGCTATTGGATAAAAATGGACCTCGTTTAGTGGGTACTCCACAAATGAATTCAGCCAACGATTGGGCTGTGGCTAAATATAAAGGCTGGGGTATAGATGCCCGCAACGAGAAATGGGGTGAATGGAAAGGTTGGGAACGTGGAATTACTCACGTAGACATGATTTCTCCTCGTGTAAAAACTTTAGAGGCTATGCAATTGGCATGGAGCCCTTCTACAAACGGTAAAGATGTAACTGGTGATGTAGTAGTAATCCCTAATGTGGCTAGCGAAGCTGAGTTTAAAACTTGGTTGAAAGGCATTAAAGGTAAGTTCGTAATGATCGATATGGCACAGCCAACTGGTCGTCCGGATTATAACTGGGAGAAAAACGGAACTGAACTTTCTGTGGAAAACATGAGAAAAGACAGAGCTGAATTATCTAGAGCTTGGCAAGAAAGACTTAGAAACACAGGTACAAGCTCACGCGACATGCCTACTGTTTTAGAAGAAGCTGGTGCTGCTGGTATTTTGATTTCTAACTGGTCAAGAGGTTTTGGTGCTAACAAAATTTTTGGTGCTAGAACTACAAAAGTTCCAACGATTGATATAGGATTAGAGGATTATGGAACACTATTCAGAATGGCTGAACATGGTGATACTCCAAAAATCACTGTAAAAACTACTGCAAAAGACCTAGGCATGATGCCAACTTTCAACACTATTGCTGAAATCAAAGGTTCTGAAAAGCCAAACGAATATGTTATGCTTTCTGCTCACTTCGATTCTTGGGATGGTGGAACTGGAGCTACAGATAACGGAACTGGAACTTTGGTAATGATGGAAGCTATGAGAATCTTAAAAAAGATTTATCCTAACCCAAAGAGAACAATCCTTGTAGGACATTGGGGTAGCGAAGAGCAAGGCTTAAACGGTTCTTCTGCTTTCGTTCAAGATCACCCAGAAGTGATTAAAGGTTTACAGGCTCTTTTCAACCAAGATAATGGTACTGGTAGAGTAGTAAACATTAGCGGACAAGGTTTCCTTCACGCTTATGAGTTTATCAACAGATGGTTGGCTCCTGTACCAAGTGCTATCAGAAGAGAAATTGACACTAACTTCCCTGGTTCTCCTGGAGGAGGTGGTTCTGACTACGCTTCTTTTGTAGCTGCTGGTGCTCCTGGTTTTAGCTTAAGCTCAACTAGCTGGGATTATGGCGCTTACACTTGGCATACAAACAAGGATACTTATGATAAAATTGTATTCGAAGATGTAAGAAACAACGCAATTCTTACTGCAATAATGACTTACATGGCTTCTGAGGATGATCAGTTCTTCCCAAGAGACAAAAGTGTTTTGCCTGTAAACCCAAGAAACGGTCAGCCAATGGAGTGGCCAAGCCCAAGAAATCCAAATAGAAAAGGAGGTGAATAATTAACCTTCTGAACCTATAAAAATTGAAAGGCCTCGATAATTCGAGGCCTTTTTTAGTACTTGGGCGGCTTACGCAAATCCTTTTTTTCGGAATGATTCTTTTTACTGGTAAGGCGCTTTTCAATTGCTCCTTTTGAGGGTTTGGTTTTCTTACGTGGCTTAGGTTTGGTAAAGGCCTGTTCTATCGCTTTCCTAAACTTGGTAATCACTTCATCTTTGTTCCGTAGCTGGGTTCTATGAGCTTCCGAACTGATCAGCAACTCCCCTTCATTGGTCAATTGCTTTTCCCATTTTTTCGCTAGGTGCTCTTTTTCCTCTTCATTCAATACGTTTGAACTTTGAAGATTAAACCTGAGCGTTACCCGCGTTTCAAGCTTATTTACGTTTTGACCACCTGGCCCAGAGCTGCGCGAAGTCTGAAACTGAAGTTCAGGCAAAAAATCTCTTGAGGCTATGGTTTTTGGGTCTTTCACAATTCCTTAAAACTAATCCCTTTTAAACAGTAAGTTACTTTCGTCAGAACCAGCTTCATCAAAATAGTAACCTTCGTAATCAAAGCCTTTTAATAGCTCTACTTCATTGATTCTATTTTTAATAATGTACTGTGCCATTAAACCCCTCGCCTTTTTGGCAAAGAAGGATATGATTTTGTACTGCCCATTTTTGAAATCCTTAAACTCTACATTAATCACTTTAGCTTTAAGTGCTGGTCTGTCGATGGCTTTGAAATATTCTTGCGAAGCCAAATTGATTAACACTTTATCGCCTTGTTTCTTTAAATCGCGATTCACCTGATTGGCGATGGTGTCGGCCCAATAGTTATACAATGTGGTATAATCGTCAAAGGCCAAACGGGTGCCCATTTCTAATCGGTAAGGTTGAATCAAATCCAAAGGCCTGAGCAAGCCATAAAGACCTGAAAGAATGCGCAAATGTTCTTGTGCGTAAAGGATGTCTTCATTAGATAATTCTTCTGCTTCAAGACCAATATATACATCGCCTTTAAAGGCATAAACCGCTTGTTTTGCAGCTTTAGAGTCTTTTGATTTTCTAAACTTGTTGTAACGATCCACATTCAGTTCCGCCAAACCCTCACTTATATCCATTAACTCTTGAATTTCCTCAGGGGTCTTTTTTTTGAGTATACCAATCAACTCTAGCGTTTCTTTCTGAAAACGAGGATAAGACTTTTCGGCATTACAAGGGGTTTCGAAATCGAGGGTTTTGGCGGGAGAAAGTACAAATAACATATTTTTGAATAAGCTTTCCACAAACATACCATTTGATGCCCTGAGTTGTTCAGGAAAAGTATTGAAAGTTTAAATGACTGATAGAAAATTAGGATGGGCTGTAAAAGAAAAAAGCCCTTTCGGGCTTTTCTACTTCAATTACCTTTGGATTTCTTTACCTCCAGCTTGCCAAGCGGCTATACCTCCTTGAAGTTCATAGATTTGCTTGAAACCCATCTCCTTCATCATTTCAAAGGCTTGATTACTTCGTCCGCCTGAATGGCAATACACCGCTACTGGTTTGTTTTTATCTAACCCTTCTAGCTTATTTTTAAAATCTGGTGCATTAAAGTTCATTAAGGTAGAATTCTTAATTGCACCTTGCGCATATTCATCTGGGGTTCTTACATCAATAATCTGTACCGAAGCCTCATCAGCCATTAATGTCTCAAATTCATTAACATCAACTTGTTTGGCTATATTTTCGGTACAACCTAATGTTAGGAAGGCCATTCCAAAAATCAGGAATAACATTGGCTTCATCATGTCAATAAATTTCCGTCATCGTCCCAAGTAGCAATGTCCATTCGTTTGGTTTGATCCACACATTTGGCTAGCCACTCTTCTTCATATGCCATTCCTTGTTGCTTCAAAACATCTTCAGGAATACCATCCCAAACTCCCGGCATGTTACCTTTATAACCCAAGTCTTTCACTCCCATTTCGGAGGTAAAATAACCAGTCATGGTCAAGTTTCTCATGTTAGCGAAGAACCTTTCTCCATGTTTTAGCTCAGGAGCAGTTTTACCGGGGTAAGCAATGCTATCACAAATAGTCTTGTGTTGTTCATCGTTCAGTTTCTTAAATTCCATTCCATATAACTTATTGGAATGGGAATCTAACCAAGCTAAACCACCACGGATTGGCAATTGGTTATTGGGCATATCCTTGGCTATAAATTCTATAAACTCAGGTACGCCAGCATCGCTTGCCGATCCGAACTCTGCGTTGGCAGGAAGAATGATATCACATAAAACAGCAATGGTTTCCAATTCGTGTTCGTTGAAAAAGGTCTCGGAAAGTACTTTTTCATCATGTTCTTTTTCTCTTTCGTTTCTACCATAGCCAGGAAGTTGCGGCTTTTCTGGTGTTTCAACTGTGGTTTCTGGCGCACAACCAGTCACGAGTAGTCCACCTGCTACAGAACCGACCAATAAAGATTTTAATGATTCGCGTCTATCCATGACTTAAATATTTCTTTGTTTTACTTGTTCAATTAAATAATCTGAGGCTCTCCAAGCCAAGGCCAAAATGGTCCAAGTTGGGTTCTTATCTGCTTGCGACACAAATGGGCCAGCGTCCATAATAAACACGTTGTCACAATCGTGAAGCTGATTATACTTATTGGTTACCGATTCCTTCTTATCATTACCCATTCTGGTGGTTCCCACTTCGTGAATAATCTCTCCTGGTGCAGTGAGTCCATAATTTCTGTCCTTACCAGGCTTGTCACCTAATAAAATACCTCCAGTAGCTTCTAAAATTTGCTCAAAGGTATCTTGCATGTGCTCGGCTTGGTTTATCTCGTGCTCCGTCCACTGGTAATTGAACTTAAGTACAGGAATTCCCCATTCATCCACCACGTTATTATCAATTTCGCAATAATTACCACGTTGCGGAATACTCTCACCTCTACCCGATACACCAAGTACAGCTCCATAGTATTTCTTCACATCTTCTCTGAGTGATTCGCCATAACCGCCAACTTCGCCACCCATAATCTTATTCAAATTATTTGGGTTGAAGCCGAAGCCATAACTAGGCATGCCCATTCCGCCCCAAACTTCAATATGGTAACCTCTTGGGAATTTCAGTTTCTTATCGTTAAGCCACCAAGGTGTATAAACGTGCATTCCTCCTACTCCATCTTCATTATAAATCTTACGATCCATCAGTTTTGGAATGAATACCGAACGGCTTGCTCCTGTAGAATCATGCAGGTATTTACCTACTAAACCACTGCTATTTCCTAAACCGTCTTGGTGAACACTGCTCTTGGAATTCAAAAGGATTCGGGCTGAAGAACAAGCAGATGCGGCCATAACCACCACCTTGGCCTTTAAGTGATACTCCTTTCTATCGAGTTTATTGACATAGTTTACGCCCGTTGCTTTTCCTTCTTTATTGGTAGTTACCTCGCGTACCATTGAATTGGTAAACAGCTCGATTTTACCTCCATTCTTCTGGGCTGGGAAAATCAGACAGGTTCCAGACGAGAAATCGGCATATGCAGAGCATGCACGGTTACATTGACCGCAATAGAAGCAGCTTCCTCGTTGGTTGTTAATTCGTTTTGTTAAAATGGAAAGTCTTGAAGGAATTACTGGAATTCCTGCTTTTCTGGCTCCATTAATATAGTATAGTTCGTGAAGCCTTGGCTTTGGCGGAGGTAAAAAGAAACCATCGGGTTCGTTTTGAATATTTTCTTTACTACCGAAAACACCAATAAGCTTATCCACCTTATCGTAGTAAGGCTTTACATCATCATAGCCAATCGGCCAGTTGTCGCCCAAGCCGTCAACGCTTTTACGCTTAAAGTCTAAAGGCCCAAAACGCAATGAAATTCTTCCCCAGTGGTTGGTTCTCCCCCCTAGCATTCTAGAGCGAAACCAAGCAAAGCGGGTTCCTGGAGCTTCAGTATAAGGCTCACCTTCTAAATTCCAGCCGCCATATGCAGCATCGTAATCACCAAAAGACCTTCGGTCTGAGCTAGCGCCACGCCTTGGAGATTCCCACGGCCAGCGCAATTGGGTTCTATATTCATCTTTTGCGGGGTCAAAAAATGGACCTGCTTCGAGTACTGCTACATCAAAACCTGCCTCTGATAATATTTTTGTAGCCATTCCCCCACCGGCTCCTGAGCCGACAATGACAACATCATAAACTTTTGAGGATTCTATAACTTGCATAAGGTACGGTTGATTTCAGCTTAAAATTTAAGGAATTCAACTGGAATGAGCGCCTTTCGCCAAAGAAGTTTTTATAAAAGGTATATTATTAAGTCAACAATCCACTGACTTTCAATTGCTTTGGCAAAAGCATATTCATTCTAAATTAGGTATGAAAAGATTGTCTTTATCAAAATTGTATGTTCAAACAGATAAACTTATCGCTAAACTTTATACTTGATTCACAGCAAACCAATTTCAGAGCTTTAAATTAAATTTTTCGTTGTCGGTAAACTTTAATATTTTCGATAAACATTTTGTATTCCTTTTATGAATAAACGACTCATCATGTGCCTTGCTTTTGGGCTTTGTACCCTTATTGGCAATGCCCAAGCTCCCCCTCCTGATACCGATATATTTGTTTTCAACCTTAAAGAAAAGAAGGGAAACGTAACTATAGAAAAAGGCAAAAATGTAACCGAACGGAAAGGCTACGACAACCAACCTTATTTTTATGGAGAAGATTATATGCTCTATACCGCATATGACAATGGACAAACAGACATTATGATGCTGGACTTGTTGGAGAATAAAAAAACCAACTTAACCAATTCAAAAGAAAGTGAGTATTCAGCAGCCATGGTTCCTGGTTTCGAGTCATTTGCGGCAGTACGGGTTGAAGAAGATGGTACGCAAAGGCTTTGGTTGTTTCATTTAAACACAAAAAAGTCTCCTCAACTTGTTTTTGAAGACATTGCTCCCGTGGGCTATCATGCATGGAGCGGTTCTAATGTGGCCATGTTTGTTTTGGGCACTCCCGTTACTTTATTAATGGCTAATGCCAGAGAACCTGGTGAAAAAAAGATTACCGACAATATTGGTAGAACACTGAAATTGATTCCTGAAACTACAGATTTTGCCTTTGAAAGAACTGAAGAGAACGGTGACAAAAATATTTACAGGCTCAATTCAGCTACAGCTAGATTTGAGCTAACAGTAAAAAAGCCTGAAAATTCTAGCGATTGGACAATTACAAATGAGGGAACATATGTAACCAGTGTAGGCTCTAAAATCCTCACATTCAATCCTAAATACCATAAAGAATGGAATGAGATTACAGATTTAAGCGCTATGGGGCTTTCTGGAATCACTCGGATGGCCGTAAATGAAAACAACACAAAAATTGCCATCGTAATTAACCGATAGCGGATTATCAGTTTTGAAATCAAAATCTTTTTCAGAAATTCCAGCGATTTTTAACATATACATCCAAAAAAAAGCGATTAAATCGTATTATTGTCTTTCGTTCAAAGTGCTCTAAAATATTTGCATACCAAATCATTAACTATGTTCAAAACCTATACTTTCCCTAGTGTCTTTGAAGGGAATAATACCGACCTTAAAAACGTGTCCCCTGACCTGATCAATGGATTAAAAATTTTTCATAATGGTGAAGGTTATGTCATAGGAAATCTTGCTCTAACCGAGGGAGTTTCTCCACATAAAAACATAAATAGTGCTCCAGATGAGTTGGATTACCAACTTCTTTTAAAGGCTGCATTACTTATTGCTAACCAAAAACTAGGTAACCCAATCACAGTCACTACTGGATTTCCTTTTTCAACTTTTCAATTGAACAAAGAAAAAGCTACACAGCTAATTGACGGGCAACATACCGTTGAATATGATGCGGCAACTTATGGTGGTGGAGTTAAAAAGAATGTTCAAGTAGAAGTAGCTGGTGCGCAGGTAATTCCAGAGGTAATTGGTTGTACCATTGCTTTGAGAAAAGGTATTACAAAAGCGCAGGGTAATTTCTTTGTAATGAGTTTGGGTTACGGAACTCTTGAAGGACTTTTGAGTACTGAAGGTGGTATTGTTCAAAGAACTTCACTTTCAACATATGGTCTTCGTTACGCAGTAAACTTGCTAGAAAAAGAGTTGGCCAAAGAGCACTACCTTGAATTGAAAACAGAACATCAGATTGATGCTGCTTTCCAAAAAGGTGTGATTTTCTTGAACAGAAAAAGAATTGACATCAGAAGCATGCGCGATAGAGTGCTGAAGCAATATTATGAAGACGTAATATCTCCAGCAATGCGTAAGGCTTTCAATGATAATGACTTTACAGCAAGTCAGATTATGTATTTAGCAGGGGGTGGTGCTATTTACACCGCTCTTGTAGATTGCTTTAAGGAAGAGTTCCGTGATGTTTTAGATCTCGAAATCGCTCATGAGCCACAATCATTGGCGAGTCGTGGTTATTGCATTAACTCTGCACAACTTAATGGTGGTGTAAAAAGCACTGCTGTAGGTTTAGATATCGGAAATGCCACAACAGTCGTTTCAATTTTTGACGACAACAATACTGTATCTGAAACTTCAATTCCTTCTGAATATTAATATCTAATTTTAATGGCTGCTATTACTCCATCTACACATATTACTCAAATTAGGCAAGGCTCGATTATTACGGGTAATTTAAAATCTGAACAGAGCATACGTGTAGATGGAAATATCACCGGAGATTTACTCTCAAATGAAAAAATCATTATAGGAGTTAATGGTGAGATTGGAGGAAATTTAAGAGGCACCGACATTACCATTGAAGGCTATGTTAATGGTGATGTAATGTGCAAAGGTTTGCTTCACATTACCAAAGGGGCAAAAATATATGGTAAAATCTACGCACTAGAGGTTTCCATAGAAAAAGGAGCTGAACTCAACGGTAAAGTGAATGTAGGCAAGGAAATAGAAATTCCAGAACTGAATACCTCATCTCCTTCTCGCTCTAGCGAAAAGTCTAAAAGTATGCCTTCTCAAGTTGATAAGAATGACAACTATGGTTCTGTAGCTTGGTAGGTTTCCACTATTACTTTCAATCAACTGTATTCTTGTGTTCCATCTACTAATTCAAACTGGTAGAATTCGGGCTGTGCGTCAAATGCTTTTGTAAAAGGAGTTGTAATCAGTTCTTTAAAACCCATTATGGCGCTAGATTGAATAAGTAGTATACAACATCCACCAAAGCCTCCTCCCATCATTCTTGCTCCTTTAATATAGCTCAAGTTCTTGGTATGCTGAACAATAAAATCGAGCTCAGGACAACTCACTTTATACTTCTGACTTAAGCCTTTATGCGACTCCCACATCAGTTCGCCCAAGCCATCCAAATCATTTTGATCTAGGCATAACTCCGCTTTGGTTACTCTATCATTTTCTTCAATAACAAATTCGGCCCGTAGTTTTAAATTATCCTTAAGCCCTACTTCATTGATCATATGATACTCGGCATCTCTTAGACTGCTTACCTCAGGGTAACTCTGCTGAATTAATTTTACTGCTGCTTCACATTCTTCTCTACGTGTATTGTAGGCCGTTTCTGCTAAGGCGTGTTTCACTTTAGTGTCCACAAGCAATAGTGAAGAATCATTCAGGTTTAAGGAATGGAAAGAAGTCTCCCTACTCCTACAGTCAAACTTGAATACTTGTCCTACTTTACCAAAAACACTGGCTGTCTGATCCATATTACCACACATTACTTGTGCAAAACGATGTTCCGTTTGTTGGGCTATGTCCACCAATTCATTTTTCGTAAAACCAGCTTCAAACATTTCATTCAAAGCAAAAGCAAAGCAACAAGTAATAGCTGCAGAAGAAGAAAGCCCAGCTCCAACTGGAATATCGCTGGTGAAAACACAGTCAACGCCTTTTAATTTAATCCCTCTTTCACCAAAGATGGACAACACCCCAATAAAGTAATTTTCCCAACTTGACTTGGCCTTGGCTTGTAGCTGGTTTAAATCAATTTCAAGAATTTCGTTTAAATCAATTGATCTTACATTTAGTCTTTTCACTGTGTTGAAAGAAACAGCCAATTGTGCATAGCGATTAATGGCTGCAGGCATTACAAAACCATCATTATAATCGGTATGATCACCAATCAGATTGATTCTTCCGGGTGACTTGAAAAACCTTGGCTGCCCTTCAAATCGGCTATCAAACTCTTTCTTTAAGACATTCAAGCTCATTGGAACAGAATATAAAGCACAGTAAGAATAATACATAAAGCGATGGCTCCAGCATTAAAACTACGTGAGGTTTTAAAGTCGAAATCCTTCATTATAATTGCCTTTTTAGAATCAGCGCCCTTACCATCGAACAATGAAACGGCAATCATTAAGGCCGTACAGATCAGAAAAACATACCCCATTCTATCCATAAAAGGCACTTCCTCCAAAAACTGCTTAAATAAAATAGAGAACAAGAATGTACTCACCCCACCAACTAAAGCAGCTTTAGGCGTAGTTTTCTTCCAGAAAATACCCAAAAGGAAAATCGCTACTATACCTGGGGTTACAAAGCCTGTGTATTCCTGTATATACTGAAAGGCCTGATCTAATTTTCCAAGCATTGGCGCTACCAGTATGGCCAACCCAAATGCCACCAAAGCAGTAAGTCTACCTACAGTAACTAGTTTGGTTTCAGAAGCACCTGAATTAATCAAAGGTTTGTAAATATCCATGGTGAAGATAGTGGCGGTACTATTGGCCATAGAGGCCAATGAAGATACAATTGCCGCAGCCAAGGCAGCAAAAGCAATTCCTTTAAAGCCTGTAGGTAAAAACTGTAAGAGCACGGGATATGCTTTATCGCTCTTTATGGTCATGGTTGCTACATCGGTCATCGATTTCGTAACACTACTATCGGGTAAGCCTGAAAGCACATCGTTGGTTACACTCATTGAAGCCAAATCTGCAGCCCCTTCTTTCATAAGCAAATAATACGCAGCAATACCCGGAAGCACCACAATAAGCGGCATTAGTAGTTTCAAATAACCAGCAAACATCACCCCCTTTTGAGCCTCTTTAAGCGATTTTGCAGCCAAAGCCCTTTGTGTAATGTATTGGTTCAAACCCCAATAGCTAATATTTGCAATCCACATTCCACCAATGATGACACCCCAGCCGGGTAAGTCTCCATAAAACGGGTGATCTTTACTTAAAATGGAATCAAAACGATCGGGAACGGCATCCATTAATGTTTGGAAACCAGCAATTGGCCCACTCCCCTCACTTACAGCATCTAAGGCCAAATAGGTAGTAGCCAAACCACCTGCAATAAGGAAAATTACCTGAATTACATCCGTCCAAGCTACAGCGGTTAGCCCTCCGTATATCGAATAGATCATGGCAAAAAGCGCTAGGCCAATAATGGCATAGATGCGTTCAACGCCCATCACGGTTTCTATTGCCAAAGAGCCTAAATAAAGCACTGAGGTTAGGTTCACGAAAATGTAAACTCCAATCCAAAAAATGGCCATAGTAGTTTTCACATTGCTGTTATACCGTTGTTCCAAAAACTGGGGCATGGTATAAATCTGCTTTTTAATAAAGATGGGAAGCAAGAACTTACCCACGAGAATAAGCGTGATGGCTGCCATCCATTCGTAGGATGAAATAGCAATACCCAAGGCAAAACCAGAGCCTGACATGCCAATAAACTGCTCCGCAGAAATATTGGAAGCAATTAGAGAAGCTCCAATCGCCCACCATGTCAATGATTTGCCAGCTAAAAAATAATCTTCAGAGGTCTTTTCTTTTTTCTTGTTCCGAAACGATAAGTATAGCCCTACACCTATAATAATAAGGCAATAGGCAATAAAAACAGCATAGTCTAAGGTTGACATAGTCTTCTATATAGTTTGAAATCTCACACCTTGAAAAGGCACTAGTTGGCCTGTAACTGGCGGTTTTATAAGATTACAATATATACTTATTTTCTTGTTTGAAGTAAGGGATTTCCAACATTGAAAGCGTATTGAAAAACCTTTGAAGAAATTAATCTGATTGGAGATTTCTATTAGCCTAATTGAACAAGCTATCTCCTTTTTGTTTTTAGTCGCCTTACACTGACCTCTAACTTTCTCACAACCCGTATTCCTTCAAAATAGCCTTGGCTAAGCTGGCTTTGTGCACCTCGTCTGGGCCATCGTAAATTCTTGCACCACGTTCATGGCGGTACCAAAACGAAAGCAAAGTATCATCGGTAATGCCCAGTGCGCCATGTACCTGAATGGCACGATCGAGCACTTTCATCAGCACATCGGCCACATAAAACTTGATGGTAGAAATCTCCAAACGTGCTGCTTTAGCTCCTTCATTATCAATCTTTTGTGCAGCATGAAGTACCATATACCTTGAGGCATTAATCTCTGCCCTGCTTTCAGCAATCCAGTTCTGAATGGTCTGCTGATGGCCTAACATTTTGCCGTCTCTTAATTCTCTTGAAGCCGCCCTACTGCACATCATATCGAAGGCACGTTCGCAAATGCCAATCCAGCGCATACAATGATGAATTCGGCCTGGACCTAAACGCTGCTGCGCCAACATAAAGCCACTGCCCATTTCGCTAATCAAGTTACTTTTCGGTACACGACAATCCACATAGTGGATTTCGGCATGACTCAAATAGCCTTCTCCCACATCGCCCATAATGGGGATATTTCGGGTGAGCTCAAATCCTGCGGTATCGGTAGGCACTACAATCATACTGGCCCTTTTGTGCGGTTCTGCATCGGGATTGGTCACTGCCATAACGATGGCAAAAGTAGCCCCATCAGCCGCTGTGGTAAACCATTTATGTCCGTTGATGACGAATTCATCTCCATCCAGAACGGCCGTGGTGCCCATATTCACGGGGTTTGAACCCGCAAAATCAGGCTCGGTCATGGAAAAGCAGCTTCTTATTTCGCCTTTCATTAAAGGTGCTAAGTATTTCTCTTTCAATTCGGCCGAAGCAAATTGATGCATCAGTTCAATATTGCCTATATCGGGTGCTTGGCAGTTGAGCACATAATGACCTAATGGCGTTCTTCCCAATAACTCTGATAGCTGTCCAAATTCTGTGAGAGTTAAACCTGCTCCGCCTTCTTCTTCAGAAAGATAAGGTGCCCAAAGCCCCAGTTTCTTGGCCTTCTCGCGCTTGGCTTTCAAAATATGGTTCACTTCGTCCCAAGGGTCTTTCAAAAAATAGAGTTCCGAAGGGTACAACTCTTCCTGTATAAACTGCTTTACTTTAGGGTAAAGGGCTTTTAGTTTATCGGTAGCGAATAATTCGGTCATGGGGAGTTGGTTATTGGGTATTAGTTATGAGGAATCAGTAAATCGGTGATCAGGGGAATATCGGATAAGGTAATTGATCTTTAGTTTCTTAACAAAAACTCTGGGTCATATATTGAATGTTTGCTTTTCATTTCAAGACATAAAAAAATCCCAAACTTATTGAAGTAAGGGATTCTAAATTCTTAAACCCAGAACTGTATTTGGTATAATTAATTCAATTGTAGAATTTTCGTTAAAAGAATGGAATAAATTAAAATCCGTTGGATATGCCCTGTTCCTCCTTGCCTACTTTCTTGATTGTTCGTCCAAACCAAACACCTATAAGAACCACTGGTATTGACCCAAATATGGTTACCAAAAATAAAGGTTTGAAATAGTAATCTTCGAAAGGACTGGCTTGTGTTCCGATATTATCAAGCCCCTCTTGAATGAAGCCTAATGTACTCCCTATAATTGTTCCTGTTAATAAGGTTAAATACCCATACTTTATTCCTACCCACTTATGATTCTTTTTCCGTTGAATTATCTCTACTCCTGCTATTCGGCCGAATAAATACCCCATGAGAGTTAGTCCAAAGCCCCCTAGAAGAAGGTTCTCCCAATAATCAACTTCCAGTATCCAAATCACACCTTTGATTCCGCTGTCCAGCCCAACGAGTGTTGCCATAATCAAATACGCAGCTCCAATTCCCATTAGAGTTGATTTAACTGCTATTCGACTACCTATTTGTTGAGCTGTCATTCAAGTTGCAGAATCAGAGTTTTCAATTCAACTGTAGCATTCCTTTACTGGCAGCCATCAGGTTGATCATTCGATAAAGCGCCCTAGCGCCCACGTTAGCGTCCCATTCGTCTTCGCTAGGCGAAACCTCATTCAGGTCGCAACCAATGATTGTGCGCCCTGATTTCACCACTTGCTTGATTAAATACATCACCTGCTCCAAATCAAAACCTCCTGGTACTGGTGTACCCGTATTCGGACAAAGTTTTGGATCAAGGCCATCGATATCGAATGAAATATAAACTTGCTGCGGAAGTTCTTTGATGATCTCTTCGCACTGCTTAGCCCAGGTTTTTCCTGCATATTGGTCGTGCTTTAACTGCTGATCGAAAAAGGTAACCACTCGCCCATTGGAATTGGCGATAAGCTGTTGTTCTTCATCACAGAAATCGCGAATACCCACCTGCACCAATTTGGTTAACTCCTTAATTTTAAGGGCATTCGTCATGATACTGGCATGCGAAAACTCAAAACCTTCATAGGCCTCACGTAAATCGGCATGGGCATCTATTTGCAGTAAACCGAAGTCGCCATAATGTTTTGCGCAAGCTTGGAAATGACCCAATGGAGTGCTGTGGTCTCCACCAACTAAAATGGTGGTTTTCCCCTGCTTCAACCAGTATTCCGATTGTTGCTTCACATACTTCATTAGCTGATGCGTCTGTTCATTTACTTCGGCCAAAATAGCCTCCATCTCTTCACGCTCTTCTTCATTGCTGCCCTCTTCCAACCAAGCAATATAATCTTCCGATTTTTCACGCAATTCTCTTCCCAATGAATACCAAACCTCTGGAATATCGGCCATGGCCACACCCAATTTCCAAGGTTCCGCAATGTCTAACTGACTAAAGTCGATTTGAGATGAGGCTTCTAAAATGGCTTCTGGGCCTTCAGCTGTACCCGCACCGTACGATACGGTAACATCCCAAGGTACTGGAATTGCCACTACTTTGGCAGAATCGGTATCAAAAGGCAATCCGAAAAGAGTGCCCTTTACACCTACATCATTAGGATTAAAATTGTCTATATCGGCCATATATTAACTGATCATTTCAGCAACAAAACTAGGCAAAGCAAAGGCAGCTTGGTGAATGCCTTCGTTATAATATTTCAAACCATGCTTTTTAGCAAAAGCCTTGCTCTCCTCTGCATTAAAATCCTTTAACGGATGTGCTTTTCCTTTAGAAGAATAAGAGAATGACCACATACCTGTTGGGTAAGTTGGGATGTAAGCCAAGTAGCAATGCACTTGATCTTGTCCGAAAATAGAACGGTATACTTGGTAAATTTCTCTGAATACTTTGCTGTTGAACCGAGGTGATTCACTTTGGGTAACCATAATTCCGTCATCGCTCAAAATACGGTACACTTCTTTGTAGAATTCAACCGTAAACAAACCTTCTGCTGGGCCAACTGGGTCGGTAGAATCTACGATTACGATATCGAAAGAGCCATCTGCTGCATCTTTTACATATTTGATTCCGTCATCTACAATCAGGTTCAGTTTTGGATTATCGAAAGCTGCCGCAATACCTGGTAAATGTTCTTTACAAGCCTCTATTACTTTATCGTCAATTTCAACCATCACTACTTCATCGTAGCCATCGTGGCGCAATAATTCGCGGGCAGTACCGCCATCTCCACCACCAATCACCAAAGCTCTTTTTGGCTTAGGGTGTGTTAAAGTAGGAATGTGTGTAATCATTTCGTGGTACACATACTCATCCTTTTCGCTGGTCATTACCATGCCATCCAAAGTAAGTAGGTTACCGTAAGCCTGTGTTTTATATACTTCTACTTTCTGAAAATCAGACTGTACATCGTAAAGCTTACCATCATGCTTTAAAGAAAGCGCTATTTTATCGTCACGCTCGGTAAACCATACATCTCTGGTGCGGATTGGACTGCCTTCTTCGCTGCTTTTTTCATCGCGTATGGCTTTGATATCGAAATCTCTTTCTTTCAAAAGCGCCTTCTCTCCTCTTAATAGCTCTACTGCCGAACCATGACCAGCTTCAAATTTTTCTTTAAGAATTTGATAAGCCACCCAAGGGTTTACAGTATCGCCACAAGTAAAAATATCTACTGATGCATAACCGTATTCTGGCCAAGTATGAATAGCCAAATGGCTTTCTTGAATTACCACAACACCCGATACGCCATAAGGCGAAAAATGATGGAACGTAGAATTAATAATGGTTGCACCTGCATCTTCCGCAGCGCCTTCCATACTTTTTTCGATGTGTACTACATCGTTTAAAATTTCTGATGAGCAGTTGTAATACTCGACAATGATGTGTCTACCCAATGAAGCCATTTAATATAATTTTTGCACAAATATGAGGTCTTCATTTTAAACGCACTAAAACAAAATAAAAAAACTTCCTCCTAACTCATACCTGGGTAATAGTAATCTTTGGTTTGAGCCATGCCTCCGCTTACCTCATTCCAGTGTTTGGCCGAGATCTGAAGCCAAGCACATGAAGCTGTTAAAAACCCACCTTGAGAATCACCAGATAGATATTCATACAAATAGCTAATTGATGGATTATGGGCTATAATGGCCACATTTTTAAAAATATCATCAATTCTATTTACTGCTGCAAACATTACATTTCCTGTAGCCTCGTAGTATTCTTCTGATGAGATAATGCGTGGGGCTCTTTCTAGCTGCTGTGTTATTTCGGCACAGGTTTGTAAAGTGCGAACAGATGGACTTGTATATATAGTATCAACTTCAAAAGGAAGGTTCTTTATGTACTCTCCCAGCAAAGCCGATTCACTTTTTCCTTTTTCACTCAATTTTCTTTCAAAATCTCGCTGATTGCTTCCTGCCGAGATGGCATCTGCATGTCTAATTAATAAAAGATTTCTAACCATTCTTCCTCCTCCTTAGTTACGGTTGCTACAACGCATTTTTTCCCTTCTTCATATAAATAGATGGAGGGTAAAAACTGTTTCATTTGTTTTTTTGAAACTTTTATGCCCATCTTTGGCGCGGTCAAAATTAAAAAATCACTTATTTATGTCTAAAAACCTAGTCATTGTAGAGTCCCCAGCCAAGGCCAAAACCATCGAAGGTTTTCTGGGAAAGGATTACAAAGTTGTATCGAGTTATGGACATATACGTGACTTACCTAAAGGTAACAAGGCCATAGACATAGCCAATGGTTTTAAGCCAACTTACGAGGTTACTGCCGACAAAAAAGAGGTGATAAGAACCTTGAAAAAATTGGTCAAAGAATCGCAAATGATTTACCTAGCGAGTGATGATGACCGCGAAGGAGAAGCTATTAGCTGGCATTTAAAAGAAGCTCTGAAACTTAGTGAAGACAATACTAAGCGCATTGTTTTCCGTGAAATTACCAAAACGGCTATTCAAAGGGCAATTGACAATCCGCGCACAATTGATATTGATTTGGTAGATGCGCAGCAAGCCCGTAGAATCCTTGATCGACTCGTGGGTTTTGAGCTGTCGCCAGTACTTTGGAAAAAAATTAAACGTGGCCTTTCTGCTGGTCGAGTACAATCGGTGGCTGTACGTATGGTGGTAGAAAGAGAGCGCGAAATTGAGCAATTCACTCCTGTTTCTTCTTTTAAGATTACAGCTATTTTCAACCTTGGTGATGGTGTTGAACTAAAAGCTGAGCTTCCTTCAAAATTTAAGACGGAAAACGAAGCACACGAATTTTTAAAAGGATGTGTTGGTGCAGCTTATTCCATTATAGATTTACAGAAAAAACCAGCCAAGCGTACCCCTGCCCCTCCATTTACTACATCTACGCTTCAGCAAGAGGCCAGTAGAAAATTGGGGTATTCCGTATCACGCACCATGTCATTAGCCCAGAAGCTATATGAGGCTGGTAAGATCTCCTATATGAGAACAGACTCTTTGAATCTTTCTGATGATGCGGTAAAAAGTGCTGTGGGTGAAATCTCATCTGCTTATGGAAAAGAATTTGTGCAGACCAGAAAGTTCAAAACCAAGTCAGAATCAGCGCAAGAAGCTCACGAAGCCATTAGGCCTACAAACTTTGCTACCCACACTGCAGGTGCAAATTATGACGAGCAAAGGCTTTACGATCTGATTTGGAAAAGAGCAATTGCCTCACAAATGGCCGATGCTCAACTGGAAAAAACTACGGCTTCAATCTCTATTTCAACCCGAAATGAAACTCTTTCCGCATACGGTGAAGTAATTAAGTTTGAAGGTTTCTTGAAAGTATATATAGAGTCTACAGACGATGAAGATGGAGGAAATGAAGCCAAAGGCATGTTACCTCCATTGACCATTGGGCAAAACTTGGAGCTCAATCATATGATGGCAAAGGAAGGCTTTTCACGTCATGCTGCAAGGTTTACTGAAGCCAGCTTGGTAAAGCAATTAGAAGAAATGGGCATTGGAAGACCGTCTACCTATGCACCAACCATTTCCACGATTCAAAAAAGAGAATATGTGGTAAAAGAAAACCGTGAGGGAGTAGAAAGAAATTATCAGGAGCTTGTTTTAGCAAATGATAGTATCAAAGTTAAAACCAAAACGGAAAATACGGGAGCTGAGAAAATGAAACTCTTCCCTACCAATATGGCCATGATTGTGAATGACTTTTTGGTAGAACATTTCCCGAATGTGATCGACTTTTCTTTTACGGCAAGAGTAGAAGAGCAATTTGACGAAATTGCCAGTGGCAAGCAGGAATGGCCAAAAATGATTGCTGCCTTTTACGGAGATTTCCATCAGAAAGTAGAAAACACAGAACAACTAAATAGATCAGACATTAGCTCTTCTCGCGAATTGGGTACAGACCCTGAAAGCGGAAAGCCATTAATCGTTCGGATGGGTAAATTTGGGCCAATGGCGCAAATTGGCGAGGCCGACCCTGACGATGAAGAAGCAGAAAAGCCAAAATATGCCAGCCTTAGAAAAGGCCAGTTTATCGAAAGCATTACTTTAGAAGAAGCACTCGACTTGTTTAAACTACCACGTACGGTAGGCATGTACAAAGACAAAGAAATTATTGCCGCCATTGGGCGTTTTGGGCCTTATGTAAAGTATGAAGATAGTTTCGTTTCACTGCCAAAAGGTGTTGATCCTTTGGATGTTGAGTTGGAAGAAGCCATCTCATACATTAAGGAGAAACTGGATGCGGATGCCCCAATTTATACTTACAAAGGATTGCCTGTTCAGAAAGGAAAAGGACGGTTTGGCCCATTTATCAAATGGAACGATATGTTTATCAATGTCAATAAGAAATACGACTGGGATAATTTATCTGATAATGACATTGTAGAGTTGATTGAAGATAAAATCCAGAAGGAAATCGACAAGGTGGTTCACAACTGGGAAGATGCGGGTATAAGAATAGAAAAAGCCCGTTGGGGACGACACAATATCATCAAAGGAAAAACCAAGGTTGAGCTTGCTAAAAACGTTGATGTTACCGACATGACGCTAGAACAAGCCAAAGCCGAAATAGAAAAGGTAGCCCCAAAGAAAAAACCGACCAAGGCGAAGGCCAAGAAGAAGTAAAAGCACATTCCAAACCAGTCAGGTTTTAAAACCTGACTGGTTTTTTTTAATCAAGCTAGCTCCGAATCCCACTTATATACTGCAAACATTCAATCGGAGCGTCATCCTATGTTTGGATTCAGAAACTAGAACGGAATAATATTTTGTAGTTTAA
>NZ_CAXBBV010000008.1:0-217242 GCF_963973945.1 uncultured Roseivirga sp. | reverse complement strand
TAAATCTATTACAGTACTAAATGTTAAACCTGTAAACTTTTTTTAGGACGAGTCAAATTCTAATCCCCCTGACCCCCTTTTCAAAAAAAGGGGGATGGTGCATTAATAACGGTTATCCGTTCTTTACTTGAGTTAGGTCTGTGAAGTTGAATATTAATGGCGATCTATTCCCCTCTATTAAGAGGGGTTAAGGGAGTGTGGTCAAACTATTTCAGGACGATACTCTAATCCGTAAAATGGAAATAAATAGAGAAGTTGTGCGTGGTAATTTGCCCTATACCGTTGGAGTAGAAGTTGTTCGAAGGATTCAGCACATTCGTAAGGCCTCTTGAGTATCTGATTTCGGGTTCAAGTTTGAAGAACTCAAAGTAGTTTTCGAAGCCAAAACCGATTTCAGCTTTCAGGTTTCCTTTCCTTATTTCAAGTTTATCCACACCGCCTAAATCTTCCGCTTTGCCTGAACGCATAGAGGCACTTACACCTGCAATCACATACATTCTAAGGTTATCCCGTCTGATAGAACGGTATTTAACGAAGATACCAGGTTCTATTCGAGTGCTTTCAATCAACTGCTCATCTACCGTACCATCCGTCATATTGTATTGCACCATTTGTTGATACAGACCAATTTTTACTGGTACAAGCCTCAGGGTCAATTGATCGTCTAACCTGAGGTTCAGCATAAAGCCAAGATTGAATCCTGAGTTGTTCTTGGCCACAATTGAAGTTACATTATCGTAATCGGGGCCTTCGAAGGCATCAGAGTATTTTATTCCGTAGTAGTTTTGATGATAGCCCAAAAAGAAGCCATAGTTTACTTTTTTAGCGTCACTACCAATGCGATTAAGCTTTACGGGTGCTTTTTGCCCCAAGGCCACATTGCAAATAAATAATGCTAAACAGAAAACTATTTTTGACCGATGTATATTGAGCTTATACCAAAAGTTAGTGGCTTGCATTCAGTTTTGTTAAATCCTACTTCCCCTAAAATATTCAAAAATCTTTCACCATCGGGAAAAGCAGCTACCGATTCTGGCAAATACGTATAAGCCGATTGATCTTTAGACACCATTTTTCCAATGACAGGCAAAATCGACTTAAAATAAAAATTATAGAGCTGCTTCATGGGGAAAGTTCGTGGCTGCGAAAACTCTACAATGACTACCTTCCCTCCTGGCTTCAATACGCGGTGCATATCGCTCAAACCTTTCTTTAAGTTCTCGAAATTCCTTACGCCAAATGAAACGATCACGGCATCAAAGGTATTGTCTTCGAAGAGTAACTTCTCAGAATCGCCCATCTGCATATCAATGATATGATCGAGCCCCTTTTTCTTCATTTTCTGCTTACCGATTTCCAGCATTCCCGCAGAAATATCGACCCCTACTACCCTGTCTGGATTAAGGGCTAAAGCTTCAATGGCAAAATCTCCTGTTCCTGTGGCAATATCCAAAATCTGCTTTGGCTGATGAGATTTCAGCATTCGAATAGCCTTTTTACGCCAAAGAATATCTATGCCTAGGCTTAAAAAATGATTCAAGAAATCGTACTTGTGGCTAATGTTATTGAACATTTCAGCCACCTGTTCTTTTTTACCTGCTTGGTTCTCTTTGTAAGGTACAACCGCCATTTTTTCGAATTTGGGTGCAATAATACGAAGGAAACAGGGGGGATAAGAGTTTTGTTACGATTAATTACAGTGAAATTAGTGTGCGATCGCAGATTTATATTGGTTGAAGGATAGCACAGATTGTCTTCCTTGGTCTGTGTAATTTGAAATAAAATAACTCCTCACATGTTAAACATAGAGGTTTTTAGACCTTTCCTTCATTAAGGAAATAAACAGTTCTACTTGAATAGCTTCATCTTTAAACGAATCAACACTCTTTAATATTAGTCTGTTGTATAGCCCATGCCTATAATAGTAAACTTAGATGTTATGATGGCAAAGCGAAAAATGTCGCTCAATGAGCTTTCCGAAAAAGTAGGCTTGACCTTATCTAACCTTTCTATTCTTAAAACAGGAAAAGCTAAAGCCATTCGTTTCAGTACATTAGAGGTAATCTGTGATGTATTGAATTGCCAGCCAGCAGATATTTTAGAATATGCAAGGGAGGAAAAATAAGGGTGTTGGCTATAAAGCCCCAACCCTGCTGATTTTTTTATCAAAGATTTCAACCATTACTAAAACAGTTTCCTTTTAGGTTATTTCAGAACTTTCAAGCAACTTTCTATAAACCTTTAAGTAATATGTTTAGATGTTAATAAAAAGTGTCGAAATGACTAATTCTGCATACACACCCCAAGATGGCTTCCCTTATTATTATAGTCTAGTTAAGAGTATAGACTGTATTTCACTTTTTTCGTCATCAGCCACCTTTACATTTTTAAACTCAATAGATGAAGAAAAAGCTTCTTATCGATATGCACCAATCAAATGGAGTATTAAGCAAATCATTGGTCATATAACTGATCATGAAAGAATAAAAATGTTTCGAGCTTTCTCGTTAAGTAGAAACGCACAAATTCAATTATGGGGCTATGATGAGAATTTCTTTGTAGACAATAGTCGTTTTGATGAATTAACAAAAGAACAACTGGTTGCAGATTATAATTATGTAAGACAGGCATCTGTCAGTTTTCTTAACACACTTTCTGAAAGTCAATTAAATATTAAAGGCTTCGCTGGCCAAGATGAAATCACACTTGAAGATTTCTTAAAATCAATCATTGGTCATGAAGTTCATCATTTAAACATTATTAAAGAAAGATATTTAAACAATGATAGCCCTAGAAATTCAAGCTTATAATAATAAACAAACAACAGTTGATCAGAAGATTTGTGAGATTCTTGCAACAACCATTAGCAGTGAATTAGTTGAGGCTGAAAGTAAAATCTGGCATGCCCATCCTGTCTGGTTTTTAAATGGCAACCCCATTGTTGGCTATAGCAAACAAAAAACGGGTTTACGGTTAATGTTTTGGAGTGGAGCTAGTTTTGAAGACGAAAAGCTAAATGTAATTGGCGCAAAGTTTAAAGATGCTTCTGTTTTCTACACTAAAATTGAAGAAGTCAATATAAATGACCTCAAGCGCTGGCTAAAAAAGTCGAAAGAAATTCAATGGGACTATAAAAACATAGTGAAAAGGAAAGGCAAATTAGAACGGTTGTTGTAATTTGAGAAATCAACATAAAACCTCATAACATGAACGACACTAGCCATCACGATGAGCGTATCGCAAAAATGACTTTTTCTTCGGTATACCCACACTATGTTGTAAAAGTTGAAAAGAAAGGCAGAACCATAGAAGAACTGCATGAAGTAATTCAGTGGTTAACTGGTTATGATGAAAAGAAGCTACATCAGCTTATTGACGACAAAGTAACTTTCCAAGAATTCTTTCAAAATGCCTCATTAAACCCCAATGCCCCTCTTATTACTGGTGTAATCTGTGGGTATAGGATTGAAGAAATTGAAAACCGACTAACACAACAAGTAAGGTATTTAGATAAGCTAGTAGATGAATTGGCGAAAGGCCGTAAAATGGAAAAGATATTAAGAGTGGCTTAGGCGTTTCATCTAAAAAAATCATCTCTGCTTTAATAAGACACTCTGAACCTTTCATTTCAATCTAATTTTCCTTGGCCCGAAATTTCAGAATAGCGACTAATTTTAATCAAAAAAGGTGGCTCTTACGAACCACCTTTCAGTATTTACATTAGATATTCTATTTCTAAAATCAAGCTAAATCGAAACGATCGAGGTTCATTACTTTGTTCCAAGCCGCTATAAAGTCCTTCACAAACTTTTCTTCTGAATCTGAAGCACCATAAACTTCCGCCAAAGCCCTTAATTCTGAGTTAGAACCAAAAATAAGATCGGCACGGGTGCCTGTCCATTTTACTTCACCTGTTTTACGGTTTCTCCCCTCAAATACATTTTGCGCATCGGAAGTTGCGCTCCATGTGGTACTTAAGTCAAGTAGGTTCACAAAGAAATCGTTTGTCAATGTCTCAGGACGGTTGGTAAACACACCATGCTTAGACTGGTCGTAGTTGGTATTCAATACACGCATCCCCCCTACCAAAGCTGTCATTTCGGTAGTTGTTAGCGTTAATAATTGAGCTTTATCTACAAGCATTTCTTCTGCCGTAACTTTATGTCTTGGTTTGAAGTAATTTCGGAAACCATCGGCTCCTGGCTCAAGCGCACCAAACGATTCTACATCGGTTTGTTCGAGTGAAGCATCTGCCCTACCGGCTATAAATGGTACTGTAACATTATGACCTGCATTATTAGCAGCCTTTTCTACACCAGTACATCCAGCCAAAACGATTAAATCGGCCATAGAAACTGGTTTAGCATAGGCTTTTTGAATTCCTCCAAGGGTCTTCAGCACCTTAGCCAATTGTGTAGGATTATTCACCTCCCAATCCTTTTGTGGAGCAAGACGAATTCGCGCACCATTTGCACCACCACGCATATCTGAACCACGGAAAGTTGAGGCTGAAGCCCAAGCAGTGGAAACCAACTCTGATACTGATAAACCTGAATTCAGAATTTCCTTCTTCAAATCCGAAACATCATTATCGTTAATTAGCTCATGGGTAACTGCTGGAATTGGATCTTGCCAAATCAGCTCTTCTTTGGGTACTTCCGAACCTAAATAGCGCGAAATTGGCCCCATATCTCTGTGTGTTAGTTTATACCATGCACGAGCAAAAGCATCGGCAAATTCAGCTTGGTTTTCATGATAGCGCTTAGAAATTGGAGCATAAACTGGATCCATTTTTAAAGCCATATCCGCAGTAGTCATCATTAATGCTTGCGTGTTTGAAGGATTTCCTGCAGCAGGTGCCCTAAGTGCATTCGAAGCAGCCGTTGGTGTCCATTGATGTGCTCCAGCTGGGCTTTTGGTCAATTCCCAATCATAACCCAACAGCACGTCAAAATACTCATTGTCCCATCGGGTTGGGTTTGGTGTCCATGCACCTTCAATTCCACTTGTAATGGTATGATCTCCGTGTCCCGTTCCAAAGCTATTCTTCCAGCCTAAACTCATTTCTTCAATGCCCGCAGCAGCTGGTTCTCTTCCCACATATTCACCTGGATCAGCAGCACCATGCGCTTTACCAAAGGTATGCCCACCAGCAATTAAGGCTACAGTTTCTTCATCGTTCATCGCCATACGACCAAAAGTTTCGCGAATGTCAATGGCCGATTTCAACGGATCAGGGTTACCGTTAGGGCCTTCAGGGTTTACATAAATAAGCCCCATTTGAACCGCACCAAGTGGGTTTTCTAACTCCCGATCTCCTGTATATCGTTTATCGCCTAACCATTCGGTTTCAGCGCCCCAATAAACATCTTGTTCTGGCTCCCAAACATCTTCACGCCCTCCGGCAAAACCAAAAGTTTCAAAACCCATTGACTCTAGCGAACAATTACCTGCCAGCACCATTAAATCGGCCCAAGAGATTTTGTTTCCATATTTTTGTTTGATTGGCCAAAGCAGCAAACGAGCTTTATCTAAGTTTCCGTTATCTGGCCAGCTGTTGAGTGGAGCAAAACGTTGAGAACCTGAACTCGCTCCCCCACGGCCATCTTGAATACGATAAGTTCCTGCACTATGCCAAGCCATTCTAATAAATAACGGACCATAATGACCATAATCAGCAGGCCACCAATCTTGGGAATCCGTCATCAAGTCATATAAATCCTTTTTAATGGCAGCTAAATCGAGTTTTTTAAATTCTTCAGCATAATTAAAGTCTTCACCCAAGGGATTTGAAAGGGAAGAATGTTGACGAAGAATGTTGAGGTTTAACTGGTTTGGCCACCAATCGCGGTTTGAGGTTCCACCACCAGCGCTTTGTTTTATTGCACCCCCATGAAAGGGGCATTTTCCTTCACTATTCATATCGTAAACTTTTGCTTTTGAATGTTCGTTGTTTTCCATTTTCGATAGGTTTTATTGTTAACGAATACAATTTAAGAAAACCCTTTCGATAATTTTTATTTATAGTTTTTATGAAGGTATAGATAGAAGCTATATCAATACAAGTTTGCATTGAAGGGCTCTCCATATATAAAGTATACTTACAAAGTTCTTTATAGTTTGAGTTGGACAATTGGCTTTATCATCCTAAACTAATTGTAAGCACACCGCTTTTCATCCTGAGTACAACGAAGGAACTAAAAAATAGCTTAAGTGAATGGGTATAGATCCTTCGCTTCACTCAGGAAAAGAAACTGGCAGTTTTACTTCAATTGATTTTTGCTATCAAAACAAAAAAAACCTCCAGATTCCTCTGGAGATCTAAAGTCTTTATTTAGAAAAGCTGAATTAGTTAAGAACATTCTGATCTACCCAATGCCTTCCCCATTCGTGTTGTTCTTCTTCGGTCCATAACTCGGGAAAGAAAATAACCTTTTGAAATCTTGGAGGAAGGTATTTTTGCCAGTTCGTCCCTCCTGTTGCCTTAATATCTTCTGGTGCGCGCTGCAAATAACGAACGGCTGATTTATAATGTACCAACGGCCAATCCACATTGGCCAGCATATCATAGCGCTTTAATTCATTTATAAGTTCTTCTGTTCCTTCCTGCCCTTTATAGTACCTTGTATAAATCTGATTCAAGTTGGTAGACTTTACCTCTTCAGCCTGATTCATAAACTCTTTGGAATACTTGGTTTCGAATTGATCCAGAGTCAATGTTTTCTTTCCTGTTTTTAGTTCTGTAGCCCCTGTTTTCCAATAAATTGAGTCATACAATTCTTCTATTGAAGCATAAGGATCGAAACCATCTCTCTTTTTATAGTTCACCAGATTAATCATGTCGGTAGAGGCTATTTCAATCATTCGATATTGTGCTGATTGAAAGCCAGAAGCTGGTAAAAGCGACATTCTGAATTGTAAAAACTGCTCCTTCTCCATGCCTTGAATCATGATAGAAAAGGAATGACAAAGGTGTTCGAAGTAGTTATTGATTCGCTTTACTCTGGTAGTGAAAAACTCAGTATTTGGATGTTCAGCAGATTGCAGTTGTTTCATTTCCCATAGAATCAACTTAAAATACAGCTCTGTAGATTGATGATAGACGATAAAAATCATTTCGTCAGGAAAATGTGTTTTTGGATGCTGAAGCGCCAAAAGTGACTCTAAATTAATGTATTCCCAATATTTGAGGTAATCTGCATGCAGTAAACCATCAAGGTAAGAAGCCATATCTTGTCCCATTGCTTCGAACTTGGCTTCAAGTTTTTTAATTCTATCTAATATCCCTTGGTCGATTTCCTTGTTGTTCATACGTTTGCATTGTGCTGAAATACGTGCAAATTTGAAAGATAATATTTAGAAACCAAAGAACATATGAATACCGATAGCCACGCAAAAATCCAGAAATCATCTAAGCAAGATACTTTTGATCACCCTGATTTCTACGGAATGGATTCGATGCTTACAGAAGAGCATATCATGGTACGCGGTGCGGTACGTGATTTCGTAAAGCAAGAGATTTCTCCTTACATCGAAAGCTGGGCGCAAAACGCTCATTTTCCGCTTGAAATGGTGAAGAAATTTGGAGATATCGGAGCTTTTGGGCCTCAATTACCAACCGAATATGGTTGCGGTGGTATGGACTATATTTCCTACGGTTTGATTATGCAAGAAATTGAGCGTGGTGACTCAGGAATGCGCTCTACGGCTTCAGTGCAAGGTTCTTTGGTTATGTACCCTATCTACAAATTTGGAAACGAAGAGCAACGCAAAAAGTACTTACCGAAACTTGCTTCGGGCGAATGGTTGGGTTGCTTTGGTTTAACAGAACCAGATCATGGTTCTAACCCTTCGGGTATGACCACCAATTTTAAAGACATGGGCGATCATTACCTTTTGAATGGTGCTAAAATGTGGATATCAAATGCTCCGCATGCCGATGTGGCCGTGGTTTGGGCAAAAGATGAAACAGGAAGAATCCATGGACTTATTGTCGAGCGCGGAATGGAAGGGTTTTCTACACCAGAAACACACGGAAAATGGTCTTTACGTGCCAGTGCTACAGGTGAATTGGTATTCGACAATGTGAAAGTGCCGAAGGAAAATCTATTGCCTAACAAAAGTGGTTTGGGTGCGCCAATGATGTGTCTGGATTCAGCCCGTTATGGCATTGCTTGGGGCGCTATTGGTGCCGCAATGGACTGTTATGAGTCTGCCAGAAGGTATTGCGCAGAGCGTATTCAGTTCGACAAGCCTATTGGTTCTTTTCAATTGCAACAAAAGAAATTAGCTGAAATGCTGACCGAAATCACTAAGGCACAATTGCTAAACTTCCGTTTAGGCCAACTTTTTAACGAAGGAAAAGCGACTACCCCGCAAATTTCTATGGCGAAGCGTAATGCAGTAGAAACCGCCTTGAACATTGCTCGCGAAGCAAGACAAATGCATGGTGGCATGGGCATTACAGGCGAATACCCAATGATGCGCCATATGGCCAACTTAGAATCTGTAGTAACCTACGAAGGAACACATGATATTCACTTGCTAATTCTCGGTGCTGAGATTACGGGGATTCCTGCTTTTAAATAAAATTTATCTATATTTCATAATTTACACGCAGCTAAAACTATACTATGAAAGTAAAACACTATTGTTTAGTATTTTTATTCTTCTTCATCTTTTCTTGTGATAAAAGTGAAACGATTTTAGAATCTCCTGAAGTTTTAACGAAGGAGGTAGAGGGAATCTCTTCAAGTTCTGCTATAGTTAAAGGTGAGATATTAAAATTGGGCGACTTTGATATAATTGATCATGGTTTCGTTTTATCAAAAAAATCTGAGCCAACTTTAAATGATATCAAAATTCAACTTGGTTCAATTAATAATATAGGTGTTTTCCAAAGTGAGGTTAATAACTTAGAGTCAAACACATCTTATTTTGTTCGTTCTTTTACACAATTTGACGTTGATAAAACCAAGTACGGAAACGAATTGATGTTTAGTACTTCAGAATCAAATGTATGGATAGATCAAACAAATTATCCAGGCGGACATCTTTCCAGAGCAGTTAGCTTTGTTGTTGACGATGAATTATTCATTGGAACGGGTTTGCATGATAGCTTTGTAAATTCCTTTTATAAGTATAATAGCAAAATAGGTTCTTGGGGGTTAATTTCAAGTTTGCCTTCAAACCCAAGAGCAGAAGGAATAGGATTCAGTGTTGGGGATTATGGCTATGTCGGTTTAGGATATCAATGCGTTGGGTCAGGCTTGTGCTCATTTCAATATTATAATGATTTATGGAGATACGACCCAGCAAGTAATAGTTGGCAGGAAATGTCAAGTTTCCCTGGAACTCCAAGAGCATTCGCTACAAGTTTTGTTATTGGAGACAAAGCCTATATTACTGGTGGATCTTCCAGTGGAGATAATGATTTATGGGAATATAATACATTAACAGATAGTTGGGCAAAAAAGACAGATTATCCTGGAAGTTGTTTCAGTAGGGGAATTTCTTTCTCATTAAACGGTAAAGGGTATGTTGGGTTTGGTTGGTCTAGTGGGACTTGTAATGATTTTTGGGAGTATGATCCAATAACAGATACATGGACTCAGAAAGATAATTTCCCTGGAGAGCCAAGATATAGTGCATATGCTTTTTCTTATATGAATAAAGGATACTTAGGAAGTGGGGTTAATCAACAGAGGAGCAACAGTGATTATCTTACAGATTTATGGGAATATAGTCAGTCAGATGATCAATGGACTAAATTGAACACCGAATACCCAGGGAAAGGACGTATCAATATGATTTCCGAAGTCTTAGATAATAGAATATTTATAGGACTTGGAGGTAATAGTACTCTCGGAGGCCCAGGAAATAGATTTGATGATATATGGGAGTATATTCCAGAACAAAATTAAATTTCTTCTCTTGTTATTAGTGCCCTTCACTGATGAGCAATAGTATATTACTTTGAGCCTATAACATACTTTTCTTAACTGGAGTGGCTAAAACCAACCATCAAACACATTCACCCCCACTGTCACAGGTTCGGAGAACCTGTGACTAACTATTAATCAAGTACGCTGTTCGATTTATTTTCATCGATAAAATCTCCTGAGCCTCAGAGCAAGCAAGGCCGCTTATGATCTGTCCGAAAAAAGGTATTACGCCCTTACAGGGCTAAAATAACTTTTTACTGAAATTAGTAATGGATTGCACCCATTCCTATGTTATTTTCCCCAGTTGGGGCTTTACTTTAGCTGCTCAATCAACCCATCATCCTTTGCAACATGGGTTTCACTGCCCTGAAAGGGCCAAATATCAAAACGAAGGTTGAAACCCTTCGGAAAAACGCTACCACAAACACTATTTGAGCCCTGAAGGGATGGAATAACGGTCACTTCGCGGTTAGTCAGGTATCGATTCCTATGTCGCGGGTTCTCCGAACTTGTGACCAACCATTAATAAAGGACTCAGTCCGCTTTCTTTACTCCGTATGACACCAAAAGTAAGCATGTAGCTTAGTTTCTTGTGTTTCTGAAAAAGACCTCCGAAGCTTTGGAGCAAGGCGACTGTTCTGAGCGGTAGTTGATCAAATATTCCTTTGCAGTTGATTATTCAGGTCTGCTCATTTGTTGATTAGAAATTTTGTTTACTTGAAACTTAGCAGGTATTACAAATCGGGCTTTGATATGATTATCAATACTATATAATTATGGGTTTTCAGTTTTAAAGAGTTAGTAACTCTATAAAATGGGTTGGTTAATTTTATGCAAATGTCAACTAAAGACACACCTACTTAATCACATTCACCCAATCATCTGGAGTAATGTTATGAAAACCATTCATGCCCATACCCATGGCAGCCTGAATATTTTCGAGTTTATCATCAATGAATAAAGTACGTGAAGCATCCAACTGATGGTCATTTAATATGGGTTGCCAAGCACCTAAATTAGGCTTTCTTTCTCCCACTTCTTGAGAAAAGTAAACTTGTGTGAAGTACCTATGGAAAGGTTTATGAGGTGAAATTAAATCTACAAGCTTAAGGAAGAATCTTGCATGAATTTCATTTGTATTGCTCATTACAAAAAGCTTATAAGTTTTTGAAAGTTCTTCCAGTTTCTGAAGCCTGTGTAAAGGAATCTGTCCAAGCATAGCATTCCAAGCACCATCCAAAACATTATCTTCAGAAAACACATTTAATGATTCTCTTAGATGCGCCCTAAAAGTGGGGTCATCAATATGACCAGTTTCATAAAGTTTAAAAAACTCAGCTGATTTTGATAGCTCAAGTACTTCATTTTCAGGCATGCCAGAAATTTTGGCAAAGGCTTTAATAGTAGCTGCTTCATCTAAATTAATGATTACCCCACCTAGATCGAAAATAATTGCGTTAATATTGCTTAAATCTGGCGTCATGTTTTGTTGTTTAATTAATCGCAAATATGTAACATTGCACTCCCAAAATCAAAGGGTTTAAAGCACAATGTAGCTTGTTCGTTTTTCAGAATAGCTTCAATATAAAACCAGCCGCTTTAAATAAGATCTTGGGCCTATAACTCAGCTGGTTAGAGTATCTGACTCATAATCAGAAAGTCCCTGGTTCGAGCCCAGGTGGGCCCACTAATAGCACAATCAACTGATTGTGCTATTTTTGTTTTTGCTTGAACCAAATGAAATTACTCTGGATTTTTGTTAAAGACCTATTTACTACTTCTCACATATTGCTGAGAAATTTCCAGAAAACTATTGATCGCTTCTCTATTTGGTCTTTTGCCTATGATATATATTTTCGATCTTTTGAAACATGTATTTTGTTTGCGCTTATTAACTTCCTTGTATTCTTGTTTTATGCTCCAGATAAAAACAAATGGATATATAGTTGCTTTTACTTAGTCTTTTCAATTTTTAGCTTTTACTTTTTTGGTAGTAAGAAATCTGCCTTGACTATTATTAAGCGAGGTAAAAACAGAGAAGAAAGACCATCGTATAAAATTGCAAAAGGAATAAGTATTGTCTATTTCTTATGGGTTTTAGTACTCATATGGTTATCTATTTTTAAGCTCGTTTAACTTGGGTAATTTCTTTACTTCATATAAATACATTTCTGGTTATTAATGAAGAGGAGGTCTAGTTGTAAAGTCATTCCGCACATTACACAACTTAAAATAAAACTGTATTACAGTTCAATAATCCAGCATATCTAAGAAGCTAAACTATTTCCCTACTATTTTTAAAATCAGGCTTTTGCTCGTATTTTGACCCTATGACGAGAGACGAAGCACGAAACATTCTAGAATCAATGACCAAAGGCGACAGCCTTTTGCGTCATGCCCGAAGTGTAGAATTGGTAATGGAAGCTTACGGAAAGCATTTTGGAGAAGATTCTGAGGAATGGGCTATAACAGGCATGCTCCATGATGCCGATTATGAGGCTTATCCCGAAGAACACCCCAATCGAATTGTAAATATGCTTAGAGAAATAGGTGAAGAGAAAATCGCTCATGCCATTTCTGCCCACTACACCAAATGGGGTGTAGAATATGAAACCAAACTGGACAAAGCCTTACTAGCCTGCGATGAGTTAACAGGTTTTACCATTGCCTGTTGCCAAGTTCGACCAGAAAGTATTGAGGGTTTAACGGCCAAATCGGTAAAGAAAAAGCTCAAGCAGAAAAGCTTTGCGGCCAAAGTAGAGCGTGATGAAATCGAAAAAGGCGTGGAACTCTTGGGTGTTGATCTGACCGAACACATAGAGTTCATTATTAAGGTATTGGAAGAAAACAGAAAAGATCTGAATATTTGATGAAAAAGCTAGTTATACTCTCCGGGGCAGGCATAAGTGCCGAAAGTGGTTTGAAAACCTTTCGCGATGCAGACGGACTTTGGGAAGGTCACTCCGTAACCGAGGTAGCCACTCCCGAAGGTTGGCGCAGGAACACGGAATTAGTGTTGGAGTTTTACAATCAGCGTAGAAAGCAAGCTTTAGAAGCCAAACCAAACAAAGCACATGAAATTCTAAAAGAATTAGAAGCTTATTTCGAGGTGAGCATCATCACCCAAAACGTGGATAATTTTCATGAACAGGCAGGCTCAAGTCAAGTGATTCACTTGCACGGTCAGCTTTTTCAGAGTCGTAGCGTGGTAGATGAATCATTGGTTTATGAGATGGACCATTGGGAACTTAAACTCGGAGACCTTTGCGAAAAAGGACATCAATTGCGTCCCAATATTGTATGGTTCGGTGAAGCTGTTCCCATGATGGATATCGCAGCGGATCTTACCCAACAAGCCGATATTCTTGTGATTGTGGGAACTTCACTTGTGGTCTATCCTGCTGCCAGTTTAGTGCATTATGTAGGTAATCACGTGCCTATCTTTATTGTAGACCCACATCAACCAGAAATTAGCCGTAGATCAAACCACCATTTTATTCAAGAAAAAGCAACTATTGGAATGGTATCGCTCAAAGAAATCTTACTTGAAAAATACGCTTAATTCATAATCAGCTAATTATTACAGAATCAAGAATCTTTAAAATAATGAAGCAAAGCCCTCCCCTTTGGGGAAGTTCCAACACTTCAGAATTGATGGGTCTAAAAAAATTAATTAAAGACTACATCGGGATTTTGTAAAAAGAAAAAAAACTCACACTTTTACGCCATCATGAAGTTATGAGAATTGTGTTTACCATAGTAGCCGTCAGTGCACTGGTCGCAGAAGCGAGCAAGTAAAATCGCTCGTCCCCCTATTACTCATATTTTTACATTACTTTTTTCAAGACAACAATGACAGGTTTTTCAAAATCTTCTATTAAGAAGTTTATACACTATTTTAAAATAGCAATTACTGGTAAGGAAGAAGACTTCACTACTGGTAGCATTCGCAAAGCCATCTTTATGCTTTCCATTCCTATGATTTTGGAAATGCTGATGGAATCTACTTTCGCTTTGGTCGACATGATTTTTGTGTCGCAGGTAAGCACCAACGCCATTGCCACAGTGGTACTCACAGAATCCGTAATCACCTTGGTATATGCCTTAGCGATTGGCTTGAGTATGGCCGCCACCGCTGTTGTAGCGCGTAGAACTGGCGAGAAGGACATGGAAGGCGCTTCTAAAACAGCAGTTCAAGCCATATTTCTAGGTACAATTATCGCTACAGTAATTGGCGTTTTCGGTATTATTTATCCCAAAGAGATTCTTGGTTTAATGGGCGGAGAACCCGATTTAATCGAAGAAGGCTATCGTTATACCCAAATTATGATTGGGGGAAATATTACGGTAGTACTCCTATTCTTAATCAATGCAGTTTTCCGTGGCGCGGGCAATGCCTCTATCGCCATGTGGACCTTGGTACTTTCCAACGGGATCAACATTATCCTTGACCCAATGTTCATTTTTGGTTTTGGCCCTATTCCAGCTTATGGCGTGGAAGGTGCTGCCATTGCTACCAATATTGGTCGTGGAGTGGCGGTAATCGGCCAACTTGTAGTGCTCTTTATGGGCGGCAGTCGCATTAAAGTCGGTCTTAAAGATTTAGTATTCCGAGGCAAAATCATGTGGGGCTTGATCAAGGTTTCTTTGGGCGGCATTGGTCAGTTCATTATAGGAACTTCCTCTTGGGTAATTCTCACCAGAATTATTTCTGAATTTGGTAGCGATGTATTGGCAGGTTACGGCATTTCCATCCGTGTAATGATGTTTACCATGATGCCCGCTTGGGGAATGAGTAATGCTGCTGCTACGCTGGTTGGGCAAAACTTAGGCGCAGGCCAACCCGACAGGGCCGAAAAATCGGTATGGACAACGGCTAAATACAATGCCATTTTTATGGTGAGTATTTCTGTGATCTACCTACTGTTCGCCAAAACCATTGTGGGTTGGTTTAAAGGTGATATTGCCGTAATAGAAGCTGGAGCCTTGAGTTTACAGGTGATTGCGGCTGGCTATGTTTTCTATGCTTATGGCATGGTGCTCACGCAATCTTTTAATGGGGCAGGAAATACCAAAGTGCCAACGGTAATTAACTTCTTCTGCTTCTGGTTGTTCCAAATTCCAGTAGCTTATGTCGCTGCACTCATTCTAGGCTGGGGGCCTTTGGGCGTTTATTTGGCCATTACGCTTTCCGAAACCTTGATTGCTGCGGTGTCGTGGTATTGGTTCAAAAAAGGGAAGTGGAAAACCTTCAAAGTTTAGCACACTTCAAATTTTAAGAAACACCTTATGTTGAATTTTCAGCATAAGGCGTTTTTTTAATACCCATTTTAAACCAATTTACAAATCACTTACATTTGAGTTTCGTCATAATATTTGAAGCCATGAAAAAGCCAGCCTTATTATTTACCCTATTCATTTTCTTCTGCCTTTCTTGCGGAAAATCCACTGAATCTACCGTAGAAATGAATTCAATTTCTGAAGCCTATGTCAAGTTAGTATTGGAAATTGGCCAATACGATTCAGACTTTGTGGATGCATATTATGGCCCTGAAGAATGGAAACCAACGGGTGAAAAACTTGAGACACTTCCTTCGCAAGACTTTATAGAAAGGGCTTCTACCCTACTTAATCAGCTAGCATTGGTAAACAGTGAGGGTTTTACCGAGCTTGAGCAGTCGCGGTTGAATATGATGAAAAAGCAGTTGACGGCTGTGAAAACCAAAGTCGAAATGATGGCTGGAAAATCGTTCACTTTCGATGAAGAAGCAAAACTATTATACGATGCCGAACCGCCTCATTATGATTTAGCATACTTCGATAGTTTATTAAGCGATCTTGATCATGCGCTTAGCGGAGAAGGCTCTATTTCAGAACGATACGCAGCTTATGCGAGTCAGTTTGTGATCCCTAAAGATAAATTAGACGCTGTGTTCAGGGCCGCCATTACCGAAGCCCGAAAGCGCACCGATTTGCATTTCAACCTACCCGAAAACGAAAACTTTGCTTTAGAATATGTGAACGATAAATCTTGGTCGGGTTACAATTACTATCAGGGCAACAGCCAAAGTTTAATTCAGTTGAACACCGATTTCCCTATTTATATTGAAAGGGCGATCGATTTGGCTTGCCATGAAGGTTACCCTGGGCATCATGTTTTTAACGCTTTGCTAGAGCAAAACTTAGTGAATGGAAAAGGCTGGAAAGAATTTTCGGTGTACCCGCTTTTTTCTCCTCAGTCGCTTATTGCGGAAGGAAGTGCCAACTACGGTATTAACGTGGCTTTTCCGGGTGCAGAAAGAATCAAGTTCGAAAAGGAAGTGCTTTTTCCTTTGGCGGGAATTGACCCCAACATGGCAGAACAGTATTACGAAATTCAAGAGTTACGTTCTAAACTGGACTATGCAGGAAACGAAGCGGCCAGAAAGTACTTGAACAAAGAAATCAGTAGAGAAGAAGCCGCAAAATGGCTTGAGAAATACTTACTCTACGAAGCTGACCGTGCTTTGCAACGCACCCGCTTTTTCGACCAATACAGAAGCTATGTAATTAATTATAACCTCGGAAGAGACTTGATTGCGAGTTATATTAAAAAACAAGGCGGAACGGCTGACCAACCAGAAAAGCGCTGGGAAGTTTTTAAGCTTTTATTGAGCAATCCGCACACTGCTAGTGGGTTGAAATGAAACTTCTCAAGTATAAAATATCGATTCTATTAATTTTAGGATGTTCTCCCATATCCTTGCTAGCGCAAGATTTTGTTTGGGACACTACTTTTATGGTTTCAGGGAACAGACTTGAGTTTAATGAAGAACACTATAGCCCTACGCACTCATTTCTGAAATTCTCTAAGAATGGAAGTCTTATTTTCCTTGACTCCATGGATTACACTGGGCCTAATGTTGGTAGAGAATTCGTTGATTTTAATCAAGATGGATATATAGACTTAAAAATAACTTGGACATATAACACTTGGCGTAGTTGGTTATACCTGTTTGATAGCGCCCGTATGGAGTTCATTAGAGTATCGGGTTTTTGGGATTTTCCAGACGCACAAATAATTAAAAATGATCATGATTATTTTTACTCCTATATTAAGAATGGTTGTGCCGATATGAACTGGCTAAGCCATCTTTTCAAAATTGAGAATTTTAAAACGGTTAAAATAGCACCATTATTGGAGAAGGTTGCTCGGAGAACGATAAAGATTGGCAAATCAGAATAGTTAAATATCTACCTGACAATAGTTCCACGGAAATAGAGACTCTCCCCTATTCAATCATTGACACCTACAAGGACAATAAATGGGGTTTTATCCAAGATTATTGGAACAATCATCTAAGTAAATTCAGAAATTGACCCCTACTTCTAATCACTTATTACTAATCTTTCTATTTTTATCCAAACCAGCTTCGGCTACAGTGACCAATAAAGCTAATTTAATAGCATCAGCTCCATTTTTGTTTAGCCACCATTCTGTCAATGAATGCCCATCTGATCCTACACCGCCACGACCCAAAGTAACTGCTGGAATGCCCAAAGATATAGGAATATTAGAGTTAGTAGAACCTCTGGTTAATGAAGGTTCTTCACCAAAATACTCAGTAGCTGCCATGGAACGCTGCACCAAAGCTAGGCTTGTCGGCAGTTCACCACTTGGTCTATCTCCTATTTGTTCAAGCTCTAAAGTAAGCTTCTCACCTTTGATACCGCTATTATTGTAATCTACCAACGCACGGTTCATGGCGTCTTTAAAGATTTTGTCAATTTGATTTAAACGATCAGGACTTACTGAACGCATATCTACTTCCATCCATGATTCAAAAGGAATAGAATTCACCGAAGTTCCTCCGCCCATTCGGCCCACATTAAAGCTAGTTCTTGGCCCTTCTGCTGTGAATTTAGAAGCATCTTGCGTGAAATAATCAATCGCTTTTCCGATGGCATGATGAGGATTCCCCAAACCAAAAGCACCCCAAGAATGTCCACCCGGCCCTTTAAAAATGGCCTTGTACCTTTTAGACCCTAAAGCTTGATTGTTGACACGACCGATAGAGCCTCCATCAATCGAAATCCAAGCGTCAATTTTAACTTCACCTTTTTCAAACAAATGACGAACACCTCTTAAATCGCCCAAGCCTTCTTCGCCCACAGTGCCCACAAAAAGTAAGTCGGCTTCAGTTTGGATTTCGGCCTTATTCAAAGCCCTTAAGGTCGTTAGTACTACCACCAAACCTCGGGTATCGTCTCCGATTCCAGGGGCGTACATGGTATCGCCTTTGTACTTTACTTTTACATCGGTGCCTTCAGGAAAAACGGTATCCAAATGTGCATCTAAAGCAACAGTTCTACCGCCTTTCGTACCCTTCTTTAAAGCCAATACATTCCCCACTTCGTCAATCCATACTCGATCAGCACCCGCTTCTTCGAGCATTTCTTTATACTTTAAGGCACGTTTGGTTTCCTTAAACGGAGGTGCTTCAATTTCCGTCAGCAGTACCAAATCACTTTGAGATTGAGGTTCAAGCTCATCTATCACTTGGAAAGCCTTTTCAAGCTGCTTTTCTAAAGTAAGGTTCTTAATTTCTTTAGTATAGGACTTTTCAACCTCAGCCTTTTGGGCAAAAAGGTTAATGCTTAAGAAAGTCAGGAAAAGTATGGCTGTTAGTTTCTTCATCGTTTAGGTCTTTATTCGGAATGAAGATAGGGTTTAAATTCGAGTTGATTAAAGCCTTTTTGATGAACGTTTTATGTTCTTCACCACACAATACCCCTTGTCTCGCCTTAAACTTTCAGCTATATTGAACAGTCAATCAATAAGTTAAACCCACCAAATCTATACTCACATGAAAAAGCTAACCAAAGAAGAAGTCAATCCGGAAATTTTTGATTTGTACGATGACTATGCCCATAGTAAAATTGACCGAAGGGCTTTTATGGAAAGACTCTCTATTTATGCGGTTGGTGGAATAACCGTTGGTTCCCTCATGAGCTTTATGATGCCCAATTATAAAGACACCATGGTGGTAGCCCCAGACGATGAAAGAATTAGTTCAGATTATATCAATTATGAATCGCCAAAAGGTGGAGGCACCATCAAAGGTTTGTTATCTAAACCCAACAATTCGAGCGGTAAACTACCGGGGATAGTTGTGGTGCATGAAAACCGTGGGTTAAACCCTTATATCGAAGATGTAGGACGTAGAGCAGCAGTGGATGGTTTTATCACTTTAGCACCCGATGCCCTCACTCCGCTGGGTGGCTACCCCGGCAATGATGATGAAGGCAGGGCCATGCAAAGCAAGCGCGATAGAAATGAGATGTTAGAGGATTTCATTGCAGCTTATGAGTATTTACGCAATCACCCCGATTGTAATGGTAAAATAGGCGTGGTTGGTTTCTGTTTTGGTGGTTGGATTGCCAATATGATGGCGGTTAAAGTACCTACCTTATCGGCTTCCGTTCCTTTCTATGGTGGTCAGCCTTCGGCAGAAGATGCCGCCAAAGTAAAAGCTCCTTTGATGTTACAATATGCCGGTTTAGATACCCGAGTGAATGCGGGATGGCCTGCTTACGAGGAAGTACTAAAAGCCAACAATGTGAAGTATGAGGCTTTTATTTACCCTGATGTCAATCATGGTTTCCACAATAACACCACTCCTCGTTATGATGAAGCTGCTGCTACTTTAGCCTGGTCAAGAACCATCAAGTTCTTTAAGGATAATTTGGTTTAACTCATCATCCTTTCTTAATACAAGAAGTTATTACGCCCCTTCGGGGCTTATTAACTATATATTAAACATATGGAATGGGTTGCACCCATTCCTATGATATTCCGCCCCGTTGGGGCTTTTTTGTGGTGAAACGATATTTAGGCTAAAATAAAAATCACTCTACCTATTAGCCCTGAAAGGACGTAATAACTAAACGAAGGGTGTAACCCTTCGACAAGTACAATCTAATTTCTTCAAAAACCCTGAAGGGGTCGGATATCACCTACCCCCTTTTAAGAGAAGTTTCTGAATATTCCTTAGTTATAAAAATGGCTTCCCTATTCAACAGAGAAGCCATTTTAAATTTAACAAAGTTGAAATTATCTTTCATTGATCAGGTTTTCCTTTAGTCCTACTGTCCACCCTCACGTCATATCACACACTTGTTTATCAGTTATAATTCGATTTAACATGTTTTATAATACAGATAAAAGATTGAATAATACTTTTTAAGTACCTATGTAAAACTTAGTGCACAAGAAGTGCAAAGTAACCAGCATAACAAGCAAGCGTAAAGCCTATGAAACATCTGAAATTGCATCTAATCTGCGTAACAATTCTCTCTTTCCATTCCATCGTTTATGCTCAAAATCAAGACAAGTACAATTTAGATTTTGATGAATATGATTCTATAAACCAAACCCTACCTAATGGTTGGTTCAAATGGGGTGATTTCAAAAGTGTATCAAGAGAAAACTTGGGGAATGAAAAATATGCTATCAAAGTAGTTTCAGACCAAAAAGGAAAATTCGGAACTGTTACTTATCGAGTTCCTGTAAATTATGTTGGTGACACAATTACCCTTACGGGTCGCATAAAGCATGAAAACGTAAAGGGATATGTCGGTCTTTTCATGCGAATAAATAGTAATAATGGTTCATCAGATTATAAAAGCATGCAAAACTTAAAGATTAAAGGAACCAAAGATTGGAAGGAATACGCTATAAAATTGCCATTACACTCTACCGCTCAATCAATATACGTTGCAGGTATATTAAGTGGAACTGGAACTGCTTGGTTCGATGATTTTAGAGTTACAATAGATGGGGAAAATGTTGAAACACTGGAAGAAACACCAAAACTGTTTTTGAAAGATTTTAATAAAGACATACTCGATGCTGCATTAAATCAAGCATCAATGCCAATCGATTTAACAACGGAAGATACTTTCAGCTTAAGCCTGAATGGATTAATAGAGTCTTTGGCCGACAAAAGAATAGTTGCCATTGGTGAAAGTACTCACGGCACTTCTGAATTTTATCGCCTCAGAGAGATTATCACAAAAAGACTGATTGAAGAGAAAGGGTTTAACCTCGTGGTTTTAGAAAGCCCATACGATGATATCGAAATTTTGAATAAAGGATTATCAAAAAGCCCATTGGACAGCTTAATGAAAGAGCATTTATTTTCAATTTACCAGACGCAAGAGATGAAATCCTTTCTTGAATGGTATAAGGATAATCGATTCAATTATGACATCGAGTTTAAAGGTTCTGACGATTCGTTTTGGGTTTTCTATGAACTTTTGACTGATCATATAGGGCTAGTTAATGATAAAAAATTGGAGAAGCTCCTTGCAGACTTAAAGTCAAATATTGCCAAAGGCACTACGGCTAAATTAAAAACAAGCGTTGCTATTTACCATAACATTATGTCGATAGAAAAGTATTTAGAAACCACCGAAACTCTAACCAATCCCTTAAAGGAGGTTCTTTTCAATGGAAAGAGTACTTTCATCAACTATGTAAATATGAAAAACAAAAAGCCAATTCAAACCAGAGATGAAATAATGGCTGATAGAATCTCCTATTTAGCCAAAAACAAGAATAAAAAAATAATTGTCTGGGCTCATAATGCACATATTTCAAATGAGATTATTGTGGACAACGAGATCGGAATTATGGGTAGAGATTTAAAGCAAGAATTTGGAGATGATTATCATTCAATTGCACTTACGACTTTAGAAGGGCAATATTCATTTATTGCTGAAAGACTCATCAATGGCGATCATAATTATCGAGAAATTCTTAAACAGTCTGACCTCCAATCACTCGAAGTTTCACTCTGGGAAAATTTACTGGCCTCATATGGAAATGCTTTTTATCTTGATATTTCAACATTCAAAAAGAAATTGAATACCGATGGCATAATCGGTTCAACAAGACTTATCGGATACAGAGAAGAGACGAAACAGGATGTCTATGAAATTCAACTTACGAAAGGTTTTGATTCAGTGATTTTTATCAAAAAAACCAACGCTACAAAACCACTTAAAGATTGAAAAAATGAGTTTGTAAATTGAGCATAGGGTTTTACAAGCTTCATCTATCTCAATGCTCAAAAAAATGGCTTCCCTATTCCATAGAGAAGCCATTTTATTTATAGAAGATTGAAATTACATTTCGAATTCATTGATCAACTTTTCCTTTAGGTCTAGCAGCTGCTTCTTTTTTCCAAGGTTAAATCGCTTGTGTTCCCAACGGCTCATAATAAAGCCTACAATAAAGAAAGCGGAGATCAAGACAATGTTAAACACAGATTGATCGCTATTGAGTACAGTATACATAGTGAGTGTAATCACAATCAAGCAGAACCAAATCATGGATTGAGAAAGCTTAATTCGATAATTGATGTTCTCTATTGCATTCTCTAAATCTCCTAAAATAGAAACATCCGTTTGTTGATCTCTTTTGATTCTTTGCGAACGTAAAAACAAAATATATACCCCAACAATCATCATCATAGCTCCCATAGTAAGCGCAGCTACATTGCCACTATTTTTCAGTAAGTGCGATATAATTACCACGCCTCCCGCACAAAGGTTAGAGGCAATAAGTAAAACTTCTGAGAAACTGGTCTTCCTTTTTGTGCCCATTTTCTTCGCTTTAATTCTTCTGTGCAGTGCATCTTCATTAATGACATAAAGTGCCTCATCGTTCTGCGTATCCCATATTTTTTTCATTTCCTTAAATTCCATGGCGATCATGATTTTTCTGATTTCGTTGTTAAATGTTTTTTGATTCGGTTGATCTTCACCCCTACGTTGCTTTCAGAAATTCCCAAAATCTTGGACATCTCTTTATAGCTGAACCCGTCCAATAGTAAGAGGGTGAGTGAACGATCTACCTCATTGAGTTTGGCAATCTCCTCATACAACCAAGCCAGCCGATCGTCTGGCGGTTGATGACTTTCAATGATGTGCTGGCTAACATCAATCGACTCATGTCTATCTTGGTGCTTTCGCTCCTTAGTAGTCCATTTGATGGCCGTATTTAGCGCAACACGATAGAGCCAAGTGGTTATCGCTGATTGTTGCCTAAAACTCGCCACAGACCTCCAAACCTGAATCGCGATTTCTTGAAAAAGATCATCTCTGTCTTCTTCGTTAAAGGCATAGGACCTCACTATTTTAAATAGTAAAGCTTTGTGCTGCTTTAACCAGGTTTGAAAAATGTGATTGATTTCGTTTTCCGTCATTTTGCCTTATTCTCAAATTACTAGTACCAACAGGCAATGGATTTCTTACACAAGGACGTAATTTTTTAGAATTTCATCCGTAGCACTTCGGTGAGTTACTTCATTTATAAAGTTGAAATCAGGTTTAATGTATACCTTTGCAGCCATAATTTTCAATCCTTTGTTTTATGAAAGAAGAGGCCGATAAACAGCTAAGTCAGGAAGAAATACAACGCTGTATTGAAGTAATGGAACGCCTTATTGGCGATACCAATCAACTCTTTGAAATGCCTGAGGAACAACGAGTCGCCTTATTTATGGCGGCTGGAAAATTGACCCGTCCCGACCGAGAAGAATTTGCAAGACGCAGAAAGGACGCTAAAAAAGCCGCCAAACGTAAAATGATTGAGCGCGATAAACACGCTCGAAAAACCACTGGGATTAGAAGTGCGAGAGAGCAAATTGTTTTCGAAGCGCCAAAACTCATTTCTTTGGTTGAACCAGAAATGCTGGATACCCCAGAACTAGAATCGCCAAGAAACTGCTACGTGTGTAAGGCGGTTTACACTAAAGTGCACCATTTCTACGATGCCATGTGCAAAGATTGTGGTGACTTCAATTATGCCAAAAGATTTCAAACCGCAGACCTTACCGGCCAAGTAGCCTTGGTTACTGGTTCCAGACTTAAGATTGGTTATCATATTACCTTAATGCTCTTAAGGGCTGGTGCTACCGTGGTGGCCACTACCCGATTCCCTGTGGATTCTGCCATTCGCTTTTCCAAAGAGGCAGATTATTCCGACTGGGGACATCGTTTGAAGATTCACGGTTTAGATTTAAGGCACATTCCGAGTGTGGAGATCTTCTGCAATTACATAGAGCAGAAATACGATCGACTCGATATTCTCATTAACAACGCGGCACAAACTGTGAGAAGACCTTCTGGTTTTTACCATCACTTGATGGAGAACGAGGAAAAACCAATTGAGAAATTAACACCTTATGTGAAAGACCTTTTGGCCGATCACCATTACTGTTTACAAGAATTGAGAACGCTTTCTTCAGGTGCTTCAGACAAGAAGAACAATGCCCTTTCGGTCACTTGGCATGCGCCAGAACCGGGGATTGGAATCAGGGCTTCTGCGCAATTATCGCAGATCCCATACAGTTTCGATAATTCGCTTCCTACTAAAGAAGTATTCCCTGAAGGGCAATTAGATGCCGATTTACAACAAGTTGACTTAAGAAAGACCAACAGTTGGCGTTTAAAGTTGGGTCAAATTGAAACGCCTGAAATGGTAGAAGTACAGCTCGTAAATGCTGTAGCGCCCTTTGTTCTGTGTAATCGACTTTCAAATTTAATGCGAAAGGAAAACACGGGCATGAAGCACATCATTAACGTTTCGGCCATGGAAGGCAAGTTCCACCGTTTCCACAAAGAAGACCGACATCCACATACGAACATGGCCAAAGCTGCCTTGAACATGATGACGCACACTTCTGCTTCTGACTTTGCCAAGGATGGAATTTATATGAATGCTGTAGATACGGGTTGGGTAACTGATGAAGATCCTGCAGAGCTTTCTAAGATGAAACAAGAAGTACATGACTTCCAACCACCTCTGGATATTGTAGACGGAGCCGCCCGAGTAATGGATCCTTTATTTGATGGAATCAACACTGGAAAACATTGGTGCGGTAAGTTCTTAAAAGACTATAGACCAATAGATTGGTAGACTAAACTTCATTAAAAAGAATCGATTTACTCATTTAGTATTCAACTGCTCGATTATCTGATGGTAACTGTTTTATGGTTTTCTATCCTGAGCACAGCGAAGGAACTATAATTAAGCTCTAGACCCTTCGTAAACTCAGGGAAAGAAACTTCCAGCGACCTAAGTGACCTTAAAAAATCAGGCCTTTAATGAATTCCATTAAAGGCCTGATTTGATATATAGGGTCGCTATTACTCGCTTCTTAGTGCATCTACTGGATTGGATCTGGTGGCCAAAATTGATCTATAACTCACTGTCAGTAAGGCAATCACCATGGTCATTAATCCCGCAACGATAAACGCGATTGGACTGATGTTTACATGATAGACGAATCCATTCAACCAATTTTTCATGATCCAAAAAGCAAAGGGGCTGGCAATGATAAAAGCCAAGAATACTTGCTTCGCGAAGGTGGATGAAAGTAAATAGAACAAGCTCAACTGACTTGCACCTAACACTTTTCTGATCCCCAATTCCTTGATTCGTTTTTCAACGGTGAACGAAGCCAAACCAAATAGCCCCAAACAAGCCACGAAAATACTGAGTCCAGCCCCTACCTTGTAAATTACACTGGCCTGCTGCTCTGCTTGGTAAAAGTTGGCCAACTGACTGTCTAAAAAGTGTGACTCCATAGCCGTAGCTTGATCGAACTTATTATGCACCTCTGTGAGGCCAGCCACCACATTCGCCATATTGCCCGAAGCTTTTACCGTAAAGTAATCTATAGTAGCTGCTGGGTTATTCCAGTAACCCAAAACAATTGGTGCCACTTTAGTGTGAAGCGATTGAAAGTTAAAATCTTCTACCACACCAATTACCTGAACACGAAGGCTCCTACCTCGCGAAGTCAATTCTATGGTTTCCCCTATTGGATTCTCTAAACCAAAAGTGGCTACAGCTGTCTCATTGAGCAATATTTTAGTACTGTCTGTAGCATCAACACCCGTAAAACTCACCCCATCTTTTAACCTAAAGCCAAAAGTTTCAATTAGGTTTTCATCAAAGCCCATGTAAAAAACATCCACCGAATCGCGTGTTTGTTGATTTACATTGTTTGTAACAGCGGTAACTTCATTAATGGTTTTCCATTCGCCAGGTACGCGAGTTGAAACTGAAACCGATTCCACTCCTGTCACATTGGCCAATTCAGTACGCATGGCTTTAAAGTTTGCCCTAACATTCCCGTTGTTAATATCAATCACGACCAAGTTATTATCCTGAAAACCGAGATTCTTGTCATTGATATAGTTCATTTGTTGCGTCACCACAATGGTAGAGATGATCATAATAATGGAGAGGGCAAACTGAGCAATTACTAAAACTTTACGCAGAGCAAAAGGGCTGTTCGCTTTACGTTCTCCCTTCAATACATCCACTGTTTTAAAGCGGGTCATAAAAAAGGAAGGATAAACCCCAGAGAGCAAAGCAATAACAGCGGTAAGTCCAAGTAACATCGGCAAGTATTCCCCTAAAGTAGCCCAGCTAAAATCAAAATTCTTTTGTGTAAGCTGATTGAAGAAAGGCATGCTCAAATCGGTAAGGCCGATTGAAATGATGAGCGAGAGTGTAGTAATCAATAACGATTCCATTAAAAACTGAGTGACCAACTGCTTTTTAACGGCTCCTACTACTTTTCTAATTCCAATTTCTTTGGCTCTAAAAACAGCCCTAGAAGTAGCCAAGTTCATATAATTAACCGAAGCGATGACCACCAAGAATACAGCAATAGAAATGAAAATAAAGATATAACTTTTGTCGCCACTCGTCTGCGCTATGCTTTGCTCAATATTAGCCGATTCGAAATGGATATCAGACAGCGATTGCAATTCAAAATCAACCATATCAGCAAAAGGCACTCCCATTTTCTCATTCGCTAGCGCTTCTGCTTTGCTTTGTACATCGGCAATGTTTGCTCCTTTGGCCAAAACCAAATACGATGTAGGCCCGATTTGCTCCCAACTGGTGAGCATCTGCTGCCATTGAGGGTCAGAATAATTTTGTGAAATCAGCACGTCAAACTTAATGTGTGAGTTGGCAGGAGTGTTTTTTGAAATGCCTGTTACTTTAAAGTCTCCTGCAAATGGCGAAGTAATGATTTCACCAAGTACATCCGTTTTTCCGAAATAGCGAATGGCTTCATTTTCACTTAGAACAACTGAATTGGGCTCAGCCAATGCCGTAGCTCTATTCCCATCTAAAAATTCAAAATCGAAAACTTCGAAAAACGAAGGGTCGGTGATGAAGTAGTTCCGTTGGGCAAATCGAACTCCATCAATCGTAAAATTCATATGACCACCTCGCATAAACAAGGTGGTGGCGTTGGTTACCTCTGGCAATTCTTCCACCAAAGTTGATGCAAAAATCGCTGCATTTGATGCAAATTTTCTTGGTGCTTCTCCTGTTTTATCCACAACAATAATGCGTGCAATATCATCTGCTTTACTGTGGAACTGATCAAAGGAAGTTTCATCTTTTACATAGGTTAGCAAAAGTGTGGCTCCTGTAATACCAATGGCCAAGCCAAGGATATTGATAAAGGCGTAGCCCTTACTTCTGGCAAGGGTACGAAAGGCAATTTTAAAATAGTTTTTGAGCATGGTGTGTTGTTTTTGAGTTTACTTTATTCGCTTTTTAATGCTTTAACTGGATTAGAGTTAGCGGCTATGACCGACCTATAACTCACAGTAATTAAGGCGACAATAATTGCTGCCAAACCTGCCGTTAGAAATACTCCTAAACCAACATCTATTCTATAGGCAAATTTCTGCAACCAATTGTTCATTAGTATATAGGCTATGGGGCTAGCAATTAAAAAGGCTAGCATAACTTGCCTAATAAAGGATGTAGAGAGCATATAAAACAGACTCCAATGGCTGGCTCCTAACACTTTTCTTATTCCTATTTCCTTAATTCTTTTTTGAACCGAAAACGAAGTCAGACCGAACAGACCTAAGCAAGCAACGAAAACACTCAAGCCTGCTCCTAGTTTGAAAATCGCATTCGCCTGTGACTCCTTTTTGTAAAAAGCCGCTCTCTGATTCTCTAATAAATGATATTCAATGGCAGTTTCTTTGTCAAATTTTTCATGAATTAGGGTAGCCTTTTCAATCACATTGGCCAAATTACCTGTAACCTTAAGTGTGAAATAGTCGACCAAGCCTGAAGGGTTATTCCAAGCCCCTATGATGATGGGCTCTACTTTATTATGAATTGATTTGAAGTTGAAATTTTCGAGAACTCCAATAACCTGAACAGGAACACGCATTCCTCTATCTTTTAGATTGATCATAGTTCCTACTGGGTTTGTAAGAGCAAACGCCTTTACAGCCTCTTCATTAATCAATACCTTCAAAGAATCTGCCTGATCGTTTCCTGAAAAATATGCCCCTTCTTTAACTCTAAAGCCAAAGGTTTCTTTCATTCCATAATCAAAACCCATGTAATACACTGTAGAAGAATCTCCTGTTGAGCCTTTATTATCTAAAAAACTAGCCTGTACTTCAAATATAGTTTTCCATTCACCGGGTACTCTTGTAGAAACTCCTACGCTTTGCACCCCAGGTATTCTTGAAAATTCAGACCTCATTGTTTTGAATTTTTCTCTTACTTCTCCACCACTGATATCGATAACAAGCAGGTTTTCATCATTAAAGCCTAAATCCTTCTCTTGAATGAAACTCATCTGATTTTGAACAACTAATGTTGTTATGATTAAGACAATGGAAATGATGAATTGAAAAATGACTAGAGCTTTTCTGAGTGAGAAAGAATCTCCTTTATTCTCACCTTTTAGTGCTTCTACGGGCATGTATCGAAGAATAAAGAATGAAGGATAAATGCCTGACACCAACCCTATTAAAACAGAAATAGTCATGAGCATTGGCAAGTAGTCACCTAAAGTGGCCCAGCTAAACTCAAACTCTTTACCCGTAAGCTGGTTGAAAAACGGCATGGTAATATCCATCATCTCAATGGAAATCAACAAAGCCAGTAGAGCAATCAAAATTGACTCAACTAAAAATTGAGCAATCAATTGCTTTTTCGCTGCTCCAACCACCTTACGTATACCAATTTCTTTCGCCCTAAAAACTGCTTTAGAAGTAGCCAAATTCATATAATTGACCGATGCTATGAGCAAAAGGAAAATAGCAATAAACCTAAAAATGATAATGTAGCTTTTATCTCCTTTACTCGCTTCTAATCCTTTTTCTATACTCTTAGAACCGAAATGAATATTATGTAACGGTTGAAAACTATAGTCATAAACATCGTCCAATTTTTTACCCATGCGCTCACCAGCAAGCTTATTTACTTTTTCTGTGAAGCTGTTCAAATCAGTATTTGGAGCCAACACAAAGTAACTCGCTCCACTGAAACTACTCCAGTCCTTTTGGTCTGGCTCCCACCATTCTTCATCTCCAATCAATGGAGAAATCAGCATATCAAATTGCAAGTGGGAATTCATGGGCGTGTTTTCCGCAATACCGGTAATTGTACATTCCCCTACATAGGCAATTGTCACTGTTTGGCCAACCACATCCGATTTACCAAAAAGCCTGTTCGCCATTCTTTCTGTTAACACAACAGAGTTAGGTTTGCTTAGTACCTGTGTTTTGTTGCCTTGAAGTAAATTAAAATCGAATACCCTCAAGAAATCTGAACCCACCATAAAGTAGCTGTCCTCTGCAAACCTTACCCCATCAACCTCAAAATCAATAAAGTTTCCAATCTTTTGAAGCGTAGTCGCATCTTCTACTTCTGGTAGTTCATCTACAAGCGTTTTGGCCAGTACAGGCTGGTTTTCACCATAAAATCGTTCTCCATCTAAGTGATGATAAGTCAATACTGTTCTAACAATACGATCTGATTTTGAATGAAATCTATCAAACGAGTTTTCGTCTTGAACATAGGTCAGTAGTAATGTAGCTCCAGTAATACCGATTGCTAAACCCAGAATATTGATAAAGGCATAGCCCTTGTTTCTAACTAGAGTACGAAAGGCTATTTTAAAATAGTTCTTGAGCATGGCGTATTGCTTTTGAGTTTATTCAGTTCTAAGAGAATGTATTGGGTTTGAGTTGACGGCTTTTACAGTTCTATAGCTTACCGTGAGCATAGAAACTAGAAAAGTAAAAAATCCGGCAAGCAGAAAAGAGCCTACTCCAATACCTACTCTATACTCAAAATTTTGGAGCCAATTGTTCATAATATAATAGGCAATTGGCACAGCTATTATAAAAGAAAGCAGTATTTGCTTTGCGAATGAACTTGACAACAAAAGGAAAATCCCCCACTGACTTGAGCCAAGTATTTTCCTGATTCCCAATTCCTTTATTCGTTTTTGAACTGTAAAAGAGGCCAAGCCAAAAAGGCCTAAACAGGCAATGAAAATACTCAAACTAGCACCTACCTTAAAAATCACATTGGCTTCTCTTTCTGTTTCGTAAAAGGTTTCTAGTTGATTATCAAGGAAATGGTAATCCATTACAGTTCGAGTGTCAAATTTTGAATGGACTAAACCAGCGGCATCGACAATCGACTTGGGGTCTCCCGATATTTTCAATATAAAGTAATCAATGATCGCATTAGGATTGTTCCATGCACCAATTACTAAGGGAGATAGGCTCGTATGTAGCGACTGAAAATTGAAATCTTCAAGGACTCCAATAATTGTATAGTTTGCCGTGTTATTTCCACTAATCTGTACTACAGTGCCTACTGGGTTTTCAAGACCAAATTTTTTGGCTGCCGTTTCATTGATCACAACCTTTGTGCTGTCGCTTTGGTCATTCCCACTAAAAAATTCACCTGATTTCAACTTTATATTAAAGGTGGAGAGCATGTTGGGGTCAAAACTCATGTAATAGCTCTTTACAGAATCTCTCACCTCTCCCAACTGATCATTGGAATTCACTGTTACTTCGTTAATATTCTTCCATTCCCCTGGAATTCTAGAAGCTACAGCCACCTCATGTACGCCAGAAATTTGCTCCAACTCATAACGCATAGTTTTAAAAACAGGGCGAATTGAACCATTATTAATATCAATGACCAAAAGATTCTCTTTATCAAAACCCAAATCCTTTTCGCGAATAAAATTCATTTGGTCTGATACCACCAAAGTAGAAATTACGAATACGGTAGAAAGCACAAACTGAAACACTACTAATGCTTTTCTCAAATTGAAGGCGCTACCTGTTACATTTTCACCTTTCAGCACTAGAACAGGTTTAAACTTGGTCATAAAAAGTGCCGGATATATGCCCGATAGCAAACCAATGGCTAAAGTAATGCCCATCAATAATGGCAAATACTCCAAAAGTGTACTCCAGTTAAATTCAAATGTACGTCCTGTTAGTTCATTGAAAAACGGCATTGAGATGTCTGTAATACCCACCGATATAACCAGTGCAAAAAAGGCAATCATGAACGATTCAATCAGAAACTGAGCAATGAGTTGTTGTCTGATTGCCCCTACTGCTTTTCTAATTCCAATTTCCTTCGCCCTAAATACGGCCTTTGAGGTAGCTAAATTCATATAATTTACCGCTGCTATAACAATCAAGAAAATAGCGATGACTGTAAAAATGACACTGTAACTTTCTTCTCCTTTAAAGGCTGCTATATCTCCTTCAATATTGGCAGAATGAAAATGGATATCTTCTAAAGGTTGAAACATGAAACTGCTAGATGCCACTACTTCGCTCGGCATGTTGTCTTTAGCGATTTTGTTCGCCTTACTTGAAAAAGTAGTTAGCTCTGTATTCTTTTTAAGCAGTAAATAGGAATTGGAAGAAAATCTAGACCATGAATCATAGAGGCTAGCGGTGTTTGTACCATTTAAGGTTTCTTGACCTAATAAAATGTCTATTTCAAGATGAGAGTTCTGAGGGAGGTCTTTCATTACTCCTGTGATTTTGAAGTTGCCCAAATAGCTTGAGGCATATATAGTTTTACCCATCACATCTTCAGTACCAAAGAACTTCAATGCTTGCGACTGCGTCACCACCATGGAGAATGGTTCATCCAAAGCCGTTTTCTCATTACCTTGAAGCAATTCAAAATCAAAAACATAAAATATATCAGAAGTGGTAATGAAGTAATTAGTTTCTGTAAAATTAACGTTGTTCACGTTAGCATTAAATTGGCTACTAAGCCTTGTCAAGGTAACTTCTTCTTCTACTTCTGGCAGTTGATCAACCAACGTTCTTGCATATATGGCTGGTACCCGGCTAAAATATCGATCACCTTCAGCTCCACCTCCTTGAATAAAAACGGGGCGAACAATTCGTTCATAGTTGGTATGAAACTTATCGAAACTTCGTTCGCTATTGACATAAGTCAGCAACAATGTAGCACCCGTGATACCAATGGCCAAGCCAAGGATATTAATAAAAGCATAGCCTTTACTTCTCCAAAGGGTGCGTATGGCTATTTTGAAATAGTTCTTGAACATTTTTTGCTGTTTTGAAGTTTTTATTCGCTTTTCAAGGCGTTTATCGGGTTGGCTTTAGCGGCTTTAATGGCCTGTAAACCAACGGTAATCAGTACAATCACTAGAGAAATAACCAATGCGACCACAAAGGGCATTACTCCAATACTGGTAGTGTAAGCAAAATTTGAGAGCCATTCTTTGCCTGCCCCAAGTGCCAAAGGAATTGAAATACAAGCTGCAATAGCCAACACAACCAAAAACTCCTTGAGAATAATGAAGTTGATATTAGTGCCCGAAGCCCCCAACACTTTACGAATACCGATTTCTTTCAATTTGCGCTCAATTACGAAAGTGACCATTCCGAATAAGCCTAAAGCGGTAAGCACAATGCTGATAATAGAAAAGAAACTAATCGCCTTTAATAACCTGTTTTCATTGGCATAGAACCGCGCAAAGTCATCGTTCACAAAGCTGTAGGTAAATGGCTGATCTGGCTCAAATTCGGCCCATTTACTTTCTAAGAATGAAAGGGTTTCTGTAATATTTTCGGCCTTCATGTTTACCGATAGGTTCCATAAATTTCGGTTGGCAATTCTAAAAGCTACTGGACTGATTTTCTGATGAAGCTTTTGAAAGTGAAAGTCTTTTACCACGCCAATAATCTTCATTCCCCTGTTATTGGGGTTATAAAGCGTCACTTCATCTTCCATAGGGTTATCTAGCCCAAGTTGATTTACAAAGGCTTGATTTACAATAAGTGCACTTGAATCTGATGAAGATTGTATATCGAAATCTCTGCCGCTCACCAACTCCAAATCATAGGTTTTTATAAAGTCGAAGTCAACTCCAAAAATGGTGGTTACTGCACTCAAATCTGGATTGGTTTTGGACATCATAGGTCCAGAGTTATTTGTATAGCCATTCCCAAGTACATCTGTGCTTACCGATGAAGCCACAACGCCCAGGTAGGCATCAATTTCACTTTTGAACGACCTATAATTTCTATTTAAGTTTTTGGTTGAAACACTGAAAGTAATGACTTGGTCTTTGTTAAAACCTAAGTCCTTCTGATGTAAAAATTGGTTTTGTCTAAAGGCGATTACTGTAACAGCGATTAAAAACAGCGAAATCAAAAATTGTACGAACATCAATGTTTTACGCGCCCTTCCTCCTTTCAAAGATTCACGTGCCGAAGCTTTAAGTGCCTGAGAAGGCTGGAAAGAGGACAACACCAAAGCTGGGTAAAGTCCTGAGAACAAGGCCGTAAAAAGTACAATCCCAAATAAAACAGGTAGTAGACCTTCATTCATTAAAGCGGCTGTAGTAAATTCTTTGCCAGTAAGCTGATTAAAAGACGATAAGCCTAAATCAATCAACAAAATGGAGAACACAGCGGAGATGATCGTAATCAGAATGGCTTCGCCTAAGAACTGACGGATCAGTTGCCCTCGGTGTGCGCCCATTACTTTCCTTACCCCAACCTCTAAAGAGCGTCTCGCTCCTTTTGCAGTCTGTAAATTGATGTAGTTGATACAGGCCACCAACAAAATAATAATGGCAATAAATAAGAGTGTTTGGATGGCCGAAGCACTTCCTGAAGAGAAAGACATAAACTGAATGTCTCCAGATTTTAAATACATATCTGTTACAGGAAGAAATTCATAACTAAAATCGCCATTAAAGCCAGGTGCCTTGGCCAATCTCTCATTCTTCAGAGTTCTAATTTCATCAATACTAGCGCCTGATGTAGTTTTTATATAAGTGTAAAGCGAATAGGCTAAGCCTTTTGTGGGTTGCGAACCATCAGGGAAAGTCATTTCCCAAGGAACAATCGCTTTAAATTTGATGTGTGAATTTTTAATATCAGCTGCAATACCCCTCACTACCAATGATTTGTCGGTAGATGTCCCAGTCATGTTCACTGTTTTCCCAATGGCGTTAGAAGTACCAAACAGCGCAATGGCCGTGCTTTCAGTAATAACAATGGAAGAAGGGTCGCTCAGTACTTGTGCTGCATTTCCTTCAATTAGAGGAAGGCCAAAAAACTCGAAGAAGTTGCTACTGGCATACCAATAATCGATACTGAGCTTCTTTGTTGAATTGTTTTCAGGATAAAAATCACTTCGGTTATTTCGAATTATAGCGGTTTCTTTTACTCCCGCATAATTATTCGACAAGTCCTTATAGTCACCCTCGGCTGAAAGTCCTACCTTTCTTGAATTCACTCCCGTTTGAATACCATATAGAAAATAGGTGTTCTCTTTCTCTGGAATGAAATCATCCATATTGTATTCATACTGTACATAAAGCAATAGAAGCAAACTGCATGAAATACCTAAAGTAAGGCCAATCAGGTTGGTGCCTGTTATCAGTTTATTTTTCCAAAGGTTCCGAATAGCGAGTTTGAAGTAATTCTTAATCATATAATGAGTTTTTGACAATGTCCTTGTGACCAATTTCGAACCAATATCACAATCAATTGATTATCAAGTGATTAAACTAATTAACTCTAATTGCATCAACTCTAATTGTCCATCAATAAAACAGGAGTGCCCAAATTTGGGCACTTTTCAATACATTCATATTACTAAAAGTAAATGAATCAGCATATTGTAAGCTTGGTATAAATTTGGTGCTTTAGCGGTTATGAAAAATAAAGGTCGAATTCTAATTGTAGACGATGACAATTATGTGATGCTTTCCATCCGCATTTTATTGGAACAGCATTATGACGATGTTCGGGGTATTAACAATCCGCTTCAAATTGAAACGGCATTGGTCGAAAACAATTATGACCTTGTTATTTTGGACATGAATTTCAAAGCAGGCGAAAGCTCTGGAAATGACGGTTTATATTACCTCAATCAAATTAAAACCATTTCACCAGAAACTTCTATTGTGCTCATTACGGCTTATGGCGAAATCAATTTGGCTGTAGAAGCCATAAAACTGGGAGCCTTCGATTTCATTACCAAGCCTTGGCAAAATGAAAAATTACTCAGTACCGTTTCAGCTGCTTTTCAACTCAACAAATCAAACCATAAAGTCAAGGAATTAAGCTCTAAGCAAAGCGTATTGAAAGCTATGCTCGATGCTCCTTTCACTGAAATCATTGGTGAATCAGAAAAAATCAAACAGGTTTTTCAACAAATAGAAAAGGTAGCCCATACGGATGCAAATATTCTGATTACGGGTGAAAACGGAACTGGAAAGGAATTGGTCGCCAGAGCGATTCATAGGGCTTCCAACCGCTCTAAATCCATTTTTGTGAATGTTGATATGGGTGCTATTACAGAAACGCTTTTTGAAAGCGAACTCTTCGGGCATAAAAAAGGCGCTTTTACCGATGCTAAAACAGACCGCATTGGAAAGTTTGAAGCCGCCAATGAAGGCACTTTGTTTTTAGATGAAATCGGCAATCTAATCAAACCGCTTCAAGCCAAAATGTTGCGCGTCATTCAAGACCGGCAAATTGTGCCAGTTGGGTCAAATGATGCCAAGACAATTGATGTCCGTTTGATTTGCGCGACCAATGCCAACTTACCACAAATGGTCAATGAAGATGAGTTCAGACAAGATTTACTGTTTCGAATTAATACCATCGAAATACACCTTCCTCCCCTGCGCGAACGCAAAGAAGACATTGCCGTTTTAGCCGAGCATTTCATCAATTTGTATAAAACCAAATATGGAAAGAAAGGACTTTTCGTACCTGATTACGTCATTACCAAACTTGAAAAATACGATTGGCCAGGCAATATCAGGGAGCTTCAGCACAGCATTGAACGCGCGGTAATTATGAGTGATGGCAAGCAACTCCATGTTCAGGACTTCAACCTAAGTAGCCAAAACACCAGCGATAATGCGCAAATAGAAAGCTTTAATCTGGAGGAGTTAGAAAAATGGGCAATAGAAACCTGCATCAAAAAACACCAAGGAAACATTAGCAATGCGGCTGTAGAATTGGGACTGAGCCGTGGCGCCTTATACCGTAGAATGGAGAAATATGAACTCTAAACATTTCCAGTTCCAAATCATAGTAAGGCTTCTCCTCATCACGGTAGGTTTGGGCTTTTTGCTGTTCTACATTTTTGAGGACCTCAATTACATTCGATTATTCTTTATTGTCATTTTTATCCTATCAGCACTAATAGAGCTTTTTTATTACATCAATCGCTCCAACAGGGACACTAAAAACTTCCTTGAAGCCATTCTCCACAACGACTTCACTTTAAAGTATTCAGCCCATCATAAAGGCAAAAGCTTCGGTTTACTTTACGATAGTTTCAATCTAGTAAACCAAAAATTCATCGTGGCCTCACAGCGCGAAGCCAACGAATATCAGTATTTGTCGGTATTGGTTCAACAGCTCGAAATTGGTGTACTTTCCTTTGATGAAAAGAAAAGAATTCATTTGGCAAATAAAGCACTCAAGCAACTATTGGGCAAAGAAGAACTAATTACATTAAACAGTATAAAAACAATTAGTTCAACACTTTACGACTCAATACTTCAACTTGAAAGTGGGCAAAGTGAATTACTGAAAGTGACTATTCATGGAAGGGAATTTCAGCTTTCTATCAAGGTTTCTATCTTCAAATTGAGAGGAATAAAATTCACCTTGGTTTCTATTCACGATATCCATACCGAACTAGACAATAATGAAATGCTGGCTTGGCAAAAGTTGATACGTGTGCTGACCCATGAAATCATGAATTCGGTGGCACCTATCACCTCACTGTCTTCAACGCTCAACCATTTTGTAAGTCAATCACGGGCATCGGGTCAAGATTTGACCGAAGCCCAACTCCAATCTCTACAAGAAGGCCTCGATGCCATACAGCACCGCAGCGGTGGACTCATGACCTTTACAGAAGCCTACAGAAGTCTAACGCGTGTTCCCTTGCCCCACGTTAAGCCAGTTGAAGGTCTGCTATATTTCCAGCGCATTGCCTCGCTTTTTAAACCCACGCTGGTCCACAGCAATATTCAGTTCCATATGGAGCTACCCAAAGAAACGTTCACCTTACACATCGACCCGGATTTGATGGAGCAAGCGCTGATCAATCTACTGAAGAATGCCAAAGAAGCCGTGGAAGCCAATACGGGGATCATCCGTCTAGTTGTAAAACGGTCAAGTCCGTTGGAGGAAAAGTCGGGTAGTTTTCAGATTTCCATTACGGATAATGGTGGAGGCATTCCTGAGGAAATTCAGGAAAATATTTTCATTCCTTTCTATACCACAAAATCCAGTGGCTCTGGGGTTGGTCTTAGTTTAGTCAAACAAATTGTGCAAGCCCATAAAGGGGAAATCGGCTTTACTACCGACCAAAGCAAAGGTACCACGGAATTCACGATTAAGCTTGCTGGCAGCGTTTGATTGCGGTAAAACAAGGGTGAGTAAAAGCTATTCTGAGCGTCATTGTTATTTTGTTATGTACAATATATACTACCTTCAAAACCATTCCTATCGCATGCGTTGCAGCTCTTAATGGTCATAAAGTTTATCCTCCTATTACTCCCCAACCCTTCGTCTTATTATAAATCAACTCGCCCTTTCTGATTTCAAGCGGAGAATCAATGTTGTTGTGATAGAGTTGACCTGTGCCTAAACCTTGCGGTAAAGTGAGATTGTATTGAGCTGTGAATTGAGCAATGGCATTTAAGCCAATATTTGCTTCGAGCATAGAGGTCATCCACCAACCAATGTTTAGGCTTTCGGCTATTTCAATCCATTCTTGGCAGGAAAGAATTCCCCCCAATAAGGCGGGCTTCAGAATGATATACTGCGGATGAATGCGTTCCAAAAGTGCCTTTTTCTCTTCTTTCGTATTTAAGCCAATGAGCTCTTCATCCAAAGCAATATCCAAAGGGCTTTCGGCACAGAGCGTTTTCATTAACTCGTATTGCCCAGGTTTTATAGGTTGCTCGATAGAATGAATCTCCAAAGCAGCCAATTGCTCCATTTTTCCCATTACATCGGTTTCCGTAAAGGCTCCGTTGGCATCTACCCTCAATGTGATATCATTGGCGGAATATTGTTCTCTGATACTTTCTAATAAACCCAATTCCGTATCAAAGTCGATGGCACCAATCTTCAGTTTGATGGTATTAAAGCCAGCTTTCAGCTTTTCATCAATCTGTTTTTGCATAAAGGCCTTCTCTCCCATCCAAATCAAACCATTGATTGAAATTCGGGTCTTCCCTTGTACAAATGGAGTATCAAAAATTATTCGCTTGCCTCCATTAAGAAGATCGAGCAAGGCAGTTTCTAAGCCAAAGCGGACAGATGGTTTTTCAGTTGGAGTATTTGCCGCTATGAAGTGAAGCAGCCCCTCTGTTTCTTCAGGGAATTCTAATGTTGAAAGAGTATTTAGTAAAGTTCGAAGTTCGATTTCGTAGTTAGGGCTATAGTCAATGCTCAGACCTTTTAGCGGACTGGCTTCTCCCCAACCAATACAATCAGGGTTTCCCTTTTCCCAAACCTTAATGAACCAAGTTTCCTTTTTGGTAAATGATCCTCTACTCGTGCCTGCTTCGAAACGAAATTTTAAAAGGTGTGGAATGACTTCGAACTGTAAGTGCATTACTTTCCTAATAAGCGCTTTACATACTTTCCTATAATATCGAACTCAAGGTTTACCTTATCACCCGCCTTCAATTGGTGGAAACAAGTATGCTCATAGGTATATGGAATAATAGCCGCTCTAAAACTTCCTTCTTCTGAATTGAAACAGGTCAAACTTGTACCATTGACACAGATAGAACCTTTTTCTACAGTTACATTTCCTAAACTAGGGTCGTACTCAAAGTCGAAAAGCCAGCTTCCGTCTTGTTCTTGCACTTGAGCAACTGTGCCAATTTGATCCACATGCCCTTGCACCACATGACCATCAAAACGACCATTAGCCACCATACAACGCTCTAAATTAACTACAGTTCCTGTTTGCCAGTTGACCAAGTTTGTCTTTTGAAGGGTTTCGTCAATGGCGGTTACCACATGAATACCGTCCTTCACTTCTACCACAGTAAGGCAAACACCATTGTGTGCTACACTTTGGTCAATTTTTAATTCTCCACTCAGGCTACTTTCTACAGAAAAGTGCACGTTTGTGCCCTCTTTTTCAACCTTAGTAATACTGCCTGTGGTTTCTATAATTCCTGTAAACATTATTTCTATAGTATTCTATTTTACACCTAACTCTGGGTATTTACCTGTTTTCGTTCTATAAAAGGCCTGCATCTTTTCAATGTCTTCTTCTACATTTCCTGAAGGATAAATGGTTGGGCCAATGCCTGCTATTTTATGCTTATAGTCTAAAAATCCCAACACAATGGGCACTCCTCCTTTAATCGCAGTATAGTAAAAACCGGTTCTCCATTCAGGAACATATTTTCTGGTTCCTTCTGGTGTTACCATAACCGCCAGTTCTTCTCGGCTTTGAAACAAACCAGCCATAGCGTCTACCGTGCTCTGACGTTTTTCTCCTGGCTTTTTGGGTGATCGATCAATTGGAATTGCCCCCATGCTCTTCAGCATCCAGCCCAACGGCCCTACCATAAATTCCTTTTTAATGGTATAATTCAACGGTACTTCCAGTAAATAAAAAGCTGCTCTCGCATACACAAAATCCCAATTACTGGTATGTGGCGCTGCGGTAATTACTACTTTCTTTACTCCCTCAGGAAACTTCCCTTCGAGTTTCCATCCCGTAATCCAAAATAAAAATCTTGAAAATAGCTTCATCATTTGGCTAAGGTTGAAGGTTGAATTTTTTGTTTTGCTTTAGATAAGAGTTTAATCACTGAAGGGTCGTCTTGATGTGTATCAAAAAAATGATGGGTCGATTCGTAACCAATCTTATAAATTTCATGTGCCTTTTTCATGTCAAAAGTCGTGTATTTTCTTAGCGAAGTAGGCTCAATAAGAATATCGCAATGCTCTTTACTTGCGGAAACATTCGCATTGATACTTACCATAGAAATACGCTCTATCATTCGCTTTGGTCCTCCCAATTCATTTTCACGAATTACTGGTGCTACACTCACTCCAATCACGACATCGCATGTACCTCGTAAAACCTCCGATGGTAGATTGTTCACAATTCCACCATCTACATATGCTTCCTCTCCTATTCTCACTGGGTCGAAGATAAAGGGAATACAGCTTGAAGCCATCATAGCTTTTACCAAAGGCCCAGAAGAAAACACATGTTTTCGGCCTTCATTCAAGTTTGTAGCAACAATTTGTAGTGGAATTTGGGCATTATCGAAGGTGTCTTCCTTAAAGAATTTCTTAAAAACCTCCTCGCTTTTATTCATGTTAATAAGCCCTGTAAGACTAAAAGCAGGCCATATAATTTTGAATAGATTGGTTTTTGCTATCAGCTCTAGGGCTTCAGTTGGTGTATAGCCATGTGTGTAAAAAGCACCGGCAATCGAACCTGCGCTTGTGCCCGAAACCGCATTGATTTCGATACCAAGTTCATCTAGCGCTTGCAATACGCCAAAGTGGGCAAATCCGCGAGCGCCTCCACCCGATAAAGCAATTCCTGTTTTCATGTTATAGTACTTCTGACAATGGGAAGGTACGGTCTAGCCTTACTCCTTTTTCTGTATTTTTGACTGTACAACATTCATTTACTGAGTCGTGTTCAAGAAAAAGAATGTATTCGTTGTCGGCTGCTTCTTTTAAAAACTTTTCTTTTTCAGAAAGTGTAAGTAACGGACGTGTATCGTAGCCCATCACATAAGGTAATGGAATATGGCCAGTAGATGGTAATAGATCTGCCATAAAAACAATGGTTTTGTCTTTATACTTGATTTTAGGAATCATCTGTTTGTCAGTATGACCATCGGCCAAGAAAATATCGAATTGAGAAAAAGGAGATTTTCCATTGAGAGGCACTTGATTTAAATGTCCGCTTTCTTGAATGGGTAGGATGTTTTCTTTTAGAAACGAAGCCTTCTCACGTGCATTAGGTTCGGTAGCCCATTTCCAATGATCAGCATTGCTCCAATATTTTGCATTTGGGAAATGTAGTTGCAGCTTATCTAGGTTGTCTCCCACATAGTCTACTCCACCACCGCAGTGGTCGAAGTGCAAATGGGTTTGAAACATATCGGTTATATCATTGGGCGAAAAGCCAGCTTTCTTCAACGAACCATCCAAACTGGCGTCTCCATGTAGATAGAAATGGCTGAAGAATTTTGCGTCTTGTTTGTTGCCAATGCCATTGTCAATCAAAATCAGTTGATTTCCATCTTCAATTAAAAGACAACGCATGGCCCAAGTGCACATATTGTTTTCATCGGCAGCATTGGTACGTGTCCAAAGTGATTTGGGTACTACGCCAAACATAGCACCACCATCGAGTTTAAAAAAGCCTGTATCTATTACATGTAATTTCATAAGCAATGGATTTCAATTCAGTCAGGTAATTCCTGAACTTGTTAATTACCGCAAGGTCGCTCAATTAGAATATTTGCCCAAATGATCGACCAATAGAATTATGTTCCTTGTAACTGCACAGTAGAACCGAGCTAACTCTTGATCAAATCAGTTCATCGACACAAATACTCTATTCACCTAAAAAGCCCCTGTAAAGGTTTTCTGAGTATTTACATTTGAATTATCAGAACATAAAAACGAAGGGCATGGAAAGGTTATTAATTATAGAAAGTAATGAAAAGGCTAAAACGGTTTTGGCAAATTATTTCTCCAAAAGATACCTTATTACCCTAGTAAGTACACCTACAGAGGCTTTGACTTGGTTGAAAACCGAAAGAGCATCCATGATTGTTTCTGCTAGTCAAGAAACTGATAGTTATGAATACAGTCAGCTGAATGCCATTAAAACATGGTGTTCATGGACAAATGTTATACTTCACACCTTAGAAGAAAAAGATAAATCTGAAGATGGCTTAAATGATAGAAACATAGGCACAAGAAGAGCGATTACTAAAACCTTAACCTCTTATTTAAGAGCTGTATAGCAACTTTATATTAAACTCAAAAGATTACATTGGTTTACAATTCTAACTCAATTTTTGAATCAGCTTACTCATAAACTCCATGCCTTGAACAAGTTGGTCTTTATGGATGAATTCGTTGGCACGATGGGCCTGAGCTATATCGCCTGGGCCACAGATTACGGCTTGAAAACCACCTTCTGCAAATTGTCCAGCCTCAGCAGCGTATGACACAGCATCCAATTTTGGGTTGCGAACCAAATCTTTAACCAAGTCCACAACCTCTTGATCATTAGCAGTATTTAAGCCCGGCACAGCAGGGTGCACATTACTGGTCGAGATTTTAAAATCAGGGTGAATTTTCCTTAACTCAGCTTCGCGTTCTCTACAATAGAGATCGAATTCAGCTTTGATTTCTTGTGGTGTTTCTGATGGAATGGTACGCACATCCCAACTAAATTTACATTCTTGGGCAATTACATTGGGTGCAATTCCGCCATTGACCATGCCTATATGAATTGAAGTATGATTAGGCGTAAATCGATCATCTGTTCTTCCTGCCTCAATCAATGAATTCATTTTATTTTCAAGCCAAAGGATTAAACGCATGGCTTCATGAATAGCACTTACCTCTTGCTTAATTCGGCTACTATGACCTTCTGAGCCGCTTACTGTGGTTTCAAAAATACAGATGCTTTTTTGTCCTGTTACAGGACGCATCATGGTAGGTTCTCCAATAATGGCGAATTTAGGTTTTACTTTGTAGTGGGTGTTAATGGCTTTCACCAAGTCGGGAGCACCTAAGCAACCAATTTCTTCATCGTATGAAAAGGCAAAGTAAATGGGCGTTTTCAAATCGGCCTTGAGCATGGCAGGTAAAGCAGCCAAACAACAAGCGACAAAGCCCTTCATATCGCATGAACCACGACTGTACAGTTTGCCATCTTGTTTGTCTGTCAATACCCAAGGATCGGTATCCCAAGCTTGGCCTTTTACGGGCACAACGTCCATATGTCCGGAAAGAATCACACCACCTTCTACTTCTGGACCAATACGACAATGAAGATTCGCTTTGGTTCCGTCTTCATTTGGCACACGGTGATGTTCTACCCCATGTTTATCGAGGTACTCTTCAATCCAACTTAAAATAGAAAGATTGCTTTCGCCCCCTAATACTGGGAATGAAACGAGTTTGGTTAGTATTTCTTCTACGGTCATAATTTGGTCATTGGTCAATAGTCATTGGTCATGGGTATGAGCTTCTCAATACCTAATACTCACTTACCCTATACCTTAAAAAGGCCCCCAATCAATGCTCACACTGAAGAGCAAAAATAGCCATGAAACGATCAGAATTACACCAACAACAGGCATAATAAATCGGAGCCAGCGGTCGAAGGAAATTCGGCACATGGCAAGCATAGCAATTAAACCACCCAGCGTTGGATTGAAAAGGTTGGTAACGCCATCGCCTATCTGAAAAGCCAGAATCGTGGTTTGACGGGTTAAGCCTAAAACATCCCCCAGCGGAATCATAATGGGTAATGTGGCCAAGGCTTGTCCGCTTCCCGAAGGAATTAAGAAATTGATGCCACACTGCGCCAAAGACATGGAGACAGCGGAGGCATAAGTGGGTAAGTCACGAAGGGTTTCAGCTAAATTGAAAGCGATGGTATCAGAGATATTGCCCATTTCCATGGCTACCTTAATGGAAGTCGCTAGCCCCACCATAAAAGCCCCGGGGGCAACTACGGCTACTGAAGATAAAACGGTCTCTCCTATTTCTGTTCCCGACATTCGCGCAGCAAGTGCCGCCACGATGGAGATAATAATGAACATGGCGCTGATTTCGGTAAGGTACCAACCATGGGTGAATACGCCATAAAGCATTACCACCAAACCACCAACAAAAATGATTAACATTAGCCAATCTTTGGCTGTCATTCCATAAGTATCTAATGGCTTTGAAAGCTGAAAGCCTTTCGTTTCTAACCCAATTGAAAGACTCTTTTCTGGGTTCTTTAATATTTTTCTGAAGTAACTAACATTGACATAGGCCAAAGCGCTAAGCGCTACAAAACAAAGCACGGAACGTAAGAGCCACCCCGAAAACATAGGCATTTCGGCCAAAGTATGTCCTGTACCAACGGTGTACGGATTAACGGGCGATAGCCCGAAACCAACAGTGACACCTCCTACGGCAATTCCTGCCGCCAACATTAAATCTCCACCTAATGCCAAACTGGCAATGGCCGCAATCGGAATCATGGCGATGTTATTTTCATAACCGACAAAAACACCAAGTGCTCCAAAAAGGTAAGTCATAATTACGACCAGCAGCATTCTTCTTTCGAAGCCCATTTTCTTAACGAAAGTACCGACAGCGTTTTCAATCATTCCAGTTTTTTCTAAAACCCCAAACATGATACCGCTGGAAAGCACTACAAAAATGATAAGAATGGCAGAGGAGAAACCGCCTGGAATGGCCCTAAACATATCTAGAAAAGACAAAGGTGTTGGGTCGATTTGATGGTATGAGCCCGGCTCCACCATTTGGCGACCATCTACTTCTATTCTATCGTAAGCTCCGGCTGGAATAAAGTGGCTTAACAAAGTAATGAGTACCAGAATACCGAAGAGCATCACAACTGGATGCGGAATACTCGAATACCATTTCTTCTTTTCCATAGGTTATTTTGGTAGAAGCTAACTTAAAACTATTAATTCACCATAGCGGTGCTATGCCTCTTCAATATAAGCAACTCTTTATTTGCGCTTTATCTCTTCATTACGAAACCTAATACATAAATCAGGTTAAAAAAAAGAACCCTCCAAAAATTCGAAGCTTTTGGAGGGTTCACTTAAAAGGTTGGTGTTTATTTCAATTCTTCTAAAGCTTTTTTAATTGCGTTGTACTCAGCTCTAAGTTCTTCTAAACGCTCGTAAACATCTTGTCCTGGTGCTTGGTCAGCTCTGCTCAACATACCATTTAAATAGCCTAATTGGCTTTGGAGCATTCCTTGCATGTAAGTTCCCGGAGGAGTCACAATTCTATAGTATAAACCATCCAAAGCATCTTTCTTCTTCTGATCTTTTTTACTGATTCTTTCTTTGTTTAATGAGTTGTCCAAAGCCTTTCTAGCTTCTGTTACACTGATCAATAAACGATCTACATCGGTAGAGAAATCTTGAAGCAATAAAGCTACTCTTTCTTGCTCTTTCACATCGGCATCGGTCACCAAAGTGGCTCTAGGGTCTAAGCTCAAAGTAAACTTCTCAGTAGACACTTTATCTCCGACCTTCAACTTCACAGTAAACTCTCCTGTCGATACCATTGGACCAAAACCTTGATATGACCTTCTAGGGTTAGCATCCCAACCACCTGCACTACGCATGTTCCAAGAAAAACGATTCAGACCTTTGTCTTTGCTTAAACCAGAAGAAGGTGGCGGCATAGAGAAGCCTGTAGCCATATCTACTTCAAGATTTTCAACTGGTGCAGGTTTTCCACTAGTAAATGATTTTACAATTCTACCTTCTTCATTAATAATGTCCAATTGAACTTCTTCATTGGTATCGTTCAAATAATAATCAATAGCTACTGCTGAATTTGGATATTCTGGAACACCTCTTCCACCACGATATCTGAAACGGTAGGTATCTTTTGGTTTGAATAGGAATGCATCAGCGTTAACGGCTGCCTCCATATTGTAAAGGCTTGTGATATTATCTAGAATCCAGAAGCCTCTGCCCATGGTAGACATGGCGATGTCGTTCTTGTAAATCTTAAGGTCTGTAATTGGTGTTACAGGAAGGTTGTTTTGGAATGTCACCCAATCCTTACCATCGTTCATAGACATAAACAAACCGAACTCTGTACCTGCGAAAAGAAGGCCTTCTTTGGCTGGATCTTCTCTTACTACCCTTACTGGGTAATCATTAGGAATTCCTTTTGTAATCAGCTCCCAAGTTTTACCATAATCCTCTGTTTTATAGATATATGGTCTATAATCATCTAATTGATAGCGTAATACGGTAACATATGCTTTGGCCGGATTATGTGGTGAAGGTTCTACTGAATCAACACGACCATCCTTAGGCATGTTTGGTGTTACGTTCGTCCAAGTTGTACCGCCATCGCGAGTTACATGTACTGGACCATCATTGGCTCCAACCCAAATTAATCCTGGTTGAATTCTTGATTCTTGAATGGCATAAATGGTACTGAAATACTCCTCACCAGTAACATCTCTCGTAATTGGTCTACCTGCAGAAACTTGCTTAGTTGGGTCGAAGGCCGTTAAATCCGGAGAAATGATTTCCCAAGTTTTACCGTTATCTGATGTTCTGTGTAAGTACTGAGAACCGTGGTATACTACATCTGGGTTATGTGGTGAAACCGAAATTGGTGCTACACGTTGGAACCTGAATTTCAATTTATCGCCATCATGACCATAGATATTCATAGCTCCTACACTATACTGCATTTCTTGGCCGGTGCGCTTATCATACACTCCAAAGTTTCCTTTACAGTTTGAATACACTATATCTGGATTACCTGGCTTTGGTACTGCCGGACCAGTTTCGCAACCTCCTAAGTTAAAGATTGGAAAATCGTTTGAGCCAGTTGGCAAACTAGGTACAGCCAAAGTAGAGTTGTCTTGCTGCCCTGCATATAACCAATATGGTTCTTGATCATCAATATCTACTTGGTAAAGCTCTGCAGTTGGTTGGTTCAATTGTGTTGACCAAGTTTTACCATTGTTGATGGTTACGTTTGCACCACCGTCATTTCCTTGTACCCAAATTGAAGTATCGTTAGGGTTAATCCAAATGTCATGGTTGTCGCTATGTGGAGTAGAAACGCCTCTCCATGTTTTACCGCCATCGGTTGATTTAATAAAGCGCAATGCACTATTGTATAGCACATCAGCATTTTTTGGATTAGCATAAATGTTTGTGTAGTAGAATGGTCGGTTAGTAAGATTTGAATTGTCGCTTACAAACTCCCATGATGCTCCACGGTCATTCGACTTATAAAGCCCACCTTTGTCATCACCTGCTTCAATGTTTGCATATACCCTATTTGGATTTGCAGGTGAAACAGCAAAATCGATTTTACCGATAAGGCCATTTGGAAGACCATTGGTTAGCTTCTTCCAAGTTTCACCGCCATCGGTTGACTTGTACACTCCACCTTCCATTGAGCCCGAAATGATATCCCAAGGCTTTCTTTCAGCACGCCAAGCACCTGCATAAATAGTATTTGGATCGTCTGGAGCAAACTCTAAATCAGAGAAACCAACACTATCTGAATGATAAAGTATTTTGTCCCAGTTCTTTCCTCCATCTTTTGTTCTGTAAACACCACGCTCAGTATTTCTTCCAAAAGCATTACCAATTGCCGCAACAAACACAACATCAGGGTTATTTGGGTGAATTTCTACTGCGCCAATTTGACCAGTTTCTTTCAATCCTATAAACTCCCAAGTTTTACCCGCATTGGTCGATTTGTACATTCCTTTACCGGTAATAACGTTCGATCTAAGACCGTCAGAGCCAGTTCCTACATAAATAATGTCTGGTTTCTTTTGGTACACTGAAATAGCACCAATTGAAGGGGTTGAAAAATATCCGTCTGAAATGTTCTCCCATGAATTTCCATAATCATCGGTTTTCCAAACGCCTCCACCAGTAGCTCCCATATAGAAAGTAGAGGGTTGTGATTCCACTCCCATAACGGCTGTAACACGGCCACCACGGTTTGGACCTACATTTCTAAATTGAAAAGCATCGAGTTGAGGATTATCCTGCGCTTGGCCGAAATTAAAAATCAGCAGACAAAGCGCGGAAAGGGTTAGTAGTCTAGTTTTTCGCATATCCTATATCTTGAATTGGGAAGATAATAAACTAAGGTTTAGAACCCTTCAAAAATAGGTTGACTGGTCATATGGTTATAGATATGACAACCATAAAGCGATTTTGGCCTGTTAGGAAGGACATGATTTATGCCACGAAATAGAAATCACATTTACTAGCACTGATAGTAAGATATTCAATTTTCATAAACAGAGAACGTAAAAGCATTAAATACGACTTATTTGAATTTCATAATCCAATTACTACCTTTATTAGGTACAATTGGTTAAAATATGAAAGCTCGTACTATTCTCTACTCTGTTCTTTTAGTTTTCTGTTTGCAACCCGAACTTTGGTCTCAACAAGATTTTTCAGTTGGTTTCAATAAAGACTCTATTACGGTAAACAGATCTGACAAACCGACTATTTTCAATATTGATTTAGATGTAAGTTTGCTGCCTGCTGATAGCTTGTATGAAAGTTTGGCTCTTGAGTACAATAGGGATTTAAGTACATTTCTTTACTCTGACTTTAAGCTTAGCCAACAGACTTTCGGCAAGAACCAACTAAAAAATCTGAATGGTGGTTTGTTAAGGGTTTATGTTGAACTTAAGGGCGACTCTACCATAGATAGGACAAGAGCAATCTTTTTGAAGCTCAATTTGATTGACAGTACTGGTACAGCCGTTAATGGGGATAATATTGCGAGCAACAAACAAATAACCATTGTTATTAAACCCTATTCTGTACCTAACAATGGTGGTGATTTTGATCACTTGGCTTATTTAGGCACTAACTTCGATTTAGCAGAAGGTAAAATTCAATCGAAAAATTTATTCTTTGCTTCAAACGTGTTGAAGCTTCCCAATACACCCGACAATAAAGTTGGTTTCTATTTAAGCTTGTATGGGAATAGAGCCATGACACAAATAGATAGCACAAGAAGGGTAAGTTTTCTTCAAAACTCTCGACTTACCGATTCTACCTATCGACAGGTTCGCATTAGTAATGATGCAATTGTTGAAAGAACTAGTGATAATTTGGGGTCATATATTAGTCCTTTGATTCGATTAAAAATGTTTCACAAATCGAACAACCCAAAAAGTAAATTTGCTTTTTACTATGCTCCATCTTTAGAGTTTGTTTGGAGAAGAACCAATGAACTAATTACCTACAAAGAGATTTCAAGAGATACTTCAATAGTGATGGGGTCGGCTCCTCCATTCTCTACGGGTACGCCTAGTTTAACCAGAAATTACAATGAGTACGCATTTAACGCTGGATTGATAGGTCTATTCATGATCCTTGAAAATAAAGACCTTAGTGTTCGAGTTCATGGATCCGTAGGTTACACATCTATATATTCAGGAGTAGACAACAGTGGTAATGCTCGATTTACAAAACTTCAAGACATTTTTTTCTCAGGTAGGGCTTGGATTACTGAAGCTAGCACAGGCCTTACATTACAGGCGGAGGTAAACAATGCATGGAAAAACCCGAGGCCATTTTTCGTTGCAACTATATCCAAGGCCTTTAGTTTTAAAGACCTTGGGGGAATATTCAAGCCCATTACTTCTAGGTAGTATAGCCTATCTAGCTTTAGGCTAGTTTAACTATCTATCTATCCCTCTTAACATTAAGTATGTGCACCCAACTATCTAAGAATTGATTCTTAGCCTTTAAATCCAACATAGCTTTAACTGCAGCTTCTAAATTGCTGAATGTTTGAATGTAAACATAGTCGTAGCCTCTTTCTGAGTTTCTAAAAACTCCCGCTTTAGGGTACTTGTTTTTCAGCTCATTTAAGTATTGATCTTTCCATTTACTGTTTGGCAAATAACTGGCTACTACTAAGATATAATTGTTTGTAAGTTCATCTGAATCCTTCGCTGCTTCATCTGATAAACGCTTCTCTTCCAGCAATCTTGCCGCTTCGGCTTTTTCGCGATCAATTCGACCTTGTTCCCTTTCGGCCTCTTCAATACGTTTAGCTTCCAAAGCGGCCTCTTTTTGCTTTGCAGCTCTTGCATTTGCTTCTGCCTGCATTCGGGCAAGTCCAGTGTTTTCAATGTTTTTCAGAATAGCATCGAAGGCCTCTATTCCTTTTTCTCTTCTCTCCTTCTTTCTACCTGTTTCATTAGCTGAGAGATACTCTATCACAATTTCTTGGTCTTCGGGACTGATTAGTTTTCGATCATAAATCTCTTCCTTCCTTAACCTTTCAATAATGGCTTCTCCTTTTCTTTCAATTACTGAATCACTATCGTGCTTTTGTTTGAATGAAAAATGTAAGCCTATTTCGTTAAATCCATCAGAAACAAAAGGAACATCACTTTTACCAAAGTCATAATTATAGGTGAAAAGAATATTAGGCTTTACTTTAACACCTAAACCTGCTGTAGCTCCATAATCCTGACGATATCCTGCAGTAACATGAAACTTTTCCTTTACATCAAGCTTCCCCATAAAATCTAAGGTGTTTCCTGTAATGTCTTGGTATCGCCAAGTCGCATTAGGTGTAAATATCACTTGATGAAGCGCATCTATTGTAAATGAATAGCCTAATCCTACAATGTAATCTGATAAGTCATTATCGCTTAGTTCCGCAAATGCATTGTTTTTAATACTCTCGCTTAAGGCTTTGGGCATAGCCATATGGGCTACTAGCGATTTATATTGATATGATAATGACAAACCAAGGTTAACACTGCTTCCATTATTGCCTAAAAGGCTCTGGATCAATTCATCATTGAGGCTTTCTATACTCAGCTTCGATTCATTTAAAGAATGGAGAGCTATGCCCAGTTCCGTTCCGATGGAAAATTGGTGTTTGTTTAGTTTAAAACTATAGGCCAGCCCCCCACCCACGTTTGTTTGACGAAGTATTCCTGTTTCAAAGCTATTTACATTAATATCAAAACCCATTTTTTTAGCAAATGGCTGTGCATAACTGAGTACAAAGTTTTGAGGAGCACCGTCAAGCCCCGCCCATTGCCCACGGTAGATCAGGCTTAGCTGTGGGGCTTTTTGAAGTGCACTAGCCGATGAATAAATCAGGGCTGGTTGAGTGTAATACTGATTAAACAATGGCACTTGTTGCCCGTAAGCAGTGCTACCGATTACAAGTAAAAGCCAAACAAAGAAGGATTTCAAAGAGAATTTCATGATGTCTTATCTACTTGGTGAGAATTAACAATGTACCTCTCACAATGGCTTGTCCATTGGATATATTGATTTCATAATAGTAAGTACCGCTAGGAAGAACACTGCCTTCGAACTTACCTGCCCAATCGTTCTGATAGTCTTTGGCACTGAACACCATTTTCCCACTTTGGGTAAATACTTTGACTTCATTGACTGGGTTATCTTTGATGTCTTCGATGACCCAAAAGTCATTCATACCATCGTTATTAGGTGTAAAGAAATTCTTTACTCGTGCATCTGGGGCATCTTTGGTGAAATCCCGAAGATCTTCATTCACGACATTGTTTACACCTATCTCGAGAGCTTTCTCAAATGATAAACCTCCCGAGTCTGTTACTTTCACTCTAATAGAAAGCAACTCATGTTCTTCAAAATTTATGGCTTGATTTGTATGCAGTTGGCCATTGGAAATAGCAAAGAAATTATTGTTGGCAGATCCATTTCCTGTTATCAGTTCATAAGCGAAAGTATCTCCATTGTCTTGATCGGTTGTTGCAAAAACACCCACGAGCACACTAGGTTCGTCTGTTTCGTCTATCAGGGTATTGCTTAGGGCAATATCGGTAGGCTGCTCGTTTACATCGTTGATCGAAATAGCAAAGGTCTTCTCAAACAATCCGCCTTTTCCATCGTCAGTCTTAACCCGAATTTTATAGCTCGACTTTGTTTCATAATTAAAAGTGGTGGCTGCCCGAAGTTTATCAAATGTTATACTGAATTGATCATTATTCTCTGACCCAGTTCCTGCCACAAGACTATAGGAATGAGTATCTCCAAGGTCAGCATCAGTTGTTGCCAATAGCCCTATTTCTGCGGCAAGGGCATTGTTTTCATCAATTTTTATCTCTGATAATGAAATGTCCATGGGCAGGCTATTGAATGAGATATTCATAGTGGTTTCAAGCGTATTGGTATTCCCTGCTAAATCTTGGAGTGAGTTGACGGGTAACTTTAAAGACACATCTTCATTTGTAATTGCCTTCAGACTTACCTCATAATTACTGGCATCCACAACTGAAAAGCTGATAACCGACAGATTGTCAAGAATAAAGTCATTAGAAGCAAAGCCTGCTACTGGTTCACTAAAGCTAAACGTAACTGTAAATGGGTCGAATGTATTTAGCTCGGTTGGCACTCCTTGTACTATTACAGTCGGGGCTGTAAAGTCTGCTCTAATACTAAACTGCGTGGCAGCTGTATTTCCATTGGTTGCGGCATCTTGGGCTGAATTTGCGGCAACATCAACTGTCACTGCGCCATCAGTAGTTGGGGTAATCAATGCCGTGTAAACTGTTGCGCTTGTGGAAGCAAAGTTACTTGCTGCACCATTTCCAACTGTGATATCGCCCAATGTAAAACCTGTAACCGCTTCACTAAAAGTAAAAGTGGTCAAGAATGCTCCATCACTCGGGTCGGCTGCCATGCTAGATATAACCACCGTTGGTTCAGTCAAATCAGCAATAATGCTAAACTGAGTGGCAGCGACATTTCCATTGGTTGCGGCATCCTGAGCAACATTCGCTGTTACATCAACCGTTACTGCACCATCCGTGGTTGGGGTAATTAAAGCAGTATAAACACTCGTGCTTGTAGAAGCAAAGTTACTTGCTACACCATTTCCAACCACAATATCTCCTGTTGCAAAACCGGTTACAGCTTCACTAAAAGTAAAAGTAGTCGTGAATGCACCATTGATTGGATTAGCCGCGGTGCTTGTGATTGCCACCGTTGGATTAGTCAAATCAGCAATAATGCTAAATTGAGTGGCTGCTGTATTTCCGTTGGTTGCGGCATCTTGGGCTACATTCGCGGCAACATCCACCGTTACAGCACCATCTGCGGTTGGTGTGATTAGAGCGGTATAGACCGTTGCGCTGGTTGAAGTGAAATTACTTGCTGTCCCATTTCCAACAGTAATATCTCCCACTGCAAAACCTGTAACTGCTTCACTAAAAGTAAATGTCGTTGTAAAGGCTCCATTGATCGGGTCGGCTGCTGTACTTGTAACTGTTACTGTCGGTGAAGTTAAATCTGCAGTAATACTGAACTGAGTAGCTGCTGTATTTCCGTTAGTAGCGGCATCTTGTGCCACATTCGCAGCAACATCTACCGTCACTGCACCATCGGTAGTTGGAGTAATCAATACAGTGTAAACAGATGTACTAGTGGCTGTAAAATTCGAAGCCAAAGCATTATTCAAAGTAATATCTCCCACTACAAAACCGGTAACGGCTTCATTGAAGGTAAATGTCGTTGTAAAAGCTCCATTGATCGGGTCAGCTGCGGTGCTCGTAATATTCACAGTTGGATTGGTCAGATCAGCAGTTATGCTAAACTGAGTGGCTGCGGTGTTTCCATTGGTTGCTGCGTCTTGAGCCACATTCGCGGCAACATCAACCGTCACTGCACCATCTGTAGTTGGGGTAATTAAAGCAGTGTAAACCGTTGCGCTGGTTGAAGTAAAATTGCTTGCAGCTCCATTCCCTGCTGTAATATCCCCTACTGTAAAACCTGTTACTGCTTCGCTAAAAGTGAAGGTAGCCGTAAACGCTCCGTTGACAGGGTCAGCTACGGTGCTAGATATAAGTACTGTTGGATTGGTCAGATCAGCAATAATACTGAACTGAGTGGCAGCGGCATTTCCGTTGGTTGCTGCATCTTGGGCTGCATTCGCGGCAACATCAACCTTTACAGCACCATCAGTAGTTGGGGTAATCAATGCCGTGTAAACCGATGCACTGGTTGAAGTGAAGTTAGTTGTTGTGCCATTTGCAACTGTAATATCACCAATTGCAAAGCCTGTAACTGCTTCACTAAAAGTGAAGGTAGCCGTAAACGCTCCATTGATAGGGTCGGCTGCGGTGCTAGAAATAAGTACCGTTGGATTGGTCAGATCAGCAGTAATACTAAACTGAGTGGCAGCGACATTTCCATTGGTCGCTGCGTCTTGGGCCACATTTGCTGCAACATTCACTGTAACTACACCATCTACGGTTGGTGTGATTAGAGCGGTATAGACCGTTGCGCTGGTTGAAGTGAAATTACTTGCTGTCCCATTTCCAACAGTAATATCTCCCACCGCAAAACCTGTAACTGCTTCACTAAAAGTTACAGTGGTCAAGAATGCTCCATTGATCGGATTGGCTGCCGTGCTAGATATAACCACCGTTGGTTCAGTCAAGTCTGCGGTAATACTAAACTGAGTGGCTGCTGTATTTCCGTTGGTTGCTGCATCTTGGGCTACATTCGTGGTGACATCTACCGTCACTGCACCATCGATAGTTGGCGTAATTAGAGCCGTATAAACTGTTGTACTGGTAGAGGCAAAGTTACTTGCTGTACCATTGGCTACCGTAATATCTCCTATCGCGAAACCAGTCACGGCTTCACTAAAAGTAAAAATAGTTGTAAACGCTCCGTTGATAGGGTCAGCTGCAGTGCTGGTAATGATAACCGTTGGTGAAGTCAAATCAGCAGTAATGCTAAACTGAGTGGCTACTGTATTTCCGTTGGTCGCTGCGTCTTGGACTACATTCGCAGCTACATCAATCGTTACAGCACCATCAGTTGTGGGAGTAATTAGTGCAGTATAAACCGTTGAACTGATGGCACTGAAGTTAGAAGCTGTCGCATTTCCTAAAGTAATATCTCCTATTGCAAAACCAGTTACTGCTTCACTAAAAGTAAAAGTAGTCGTAAAGGCTCCGTTTGTTGGATCTGCCACCGTACTTGAAATGGTGACGGTTGGAACAGTCAAGTCAGCAGTAATACTAAACTGAGTGGCGGAGGTATTTCCATTGGTTGCTGCGTCTTGGGCCACATTCGCTGCAACATCCACTGTGACAGCGCCATCAGTTGTTGGAGTGATAAGAGCTGTATAAACAGAAGCACTTGTTGCATTGAAAGCACTTGCGGTGCCGTTGCTTACATTGATATCACCAACGGTAAACCCAGTCACATCTTCGCTGAAAGTAATAGTTATACCAAAACCATTTGTCGGTGCAGTGGCTAGGCTACTCAATGAAACTGTTGGAGCCACTGGACTTGAAATTACGGTAGTATTGGCGTCTGTGTCATTTCGTTCACCATCACTCAGTTGAATAGTAAAAGTTGTTTTCTCAGTACTTGCTGAGGCAACCCTATTATCCGTTGGGTTAAATACCAAAGCTCTTAAACTGGCCTGTAAACTGGCAGCATCAGTACTTGCTAAGGTATATGGCCCCGAACCCGTAAGGCCTGTTCCTGACAAGACTCCTTTGGCATTGTCGTCTAAGGTTATGGTGGCTGAAACATTGTCTCCATTAGGGTCGGCTACTGTAATTGCAGAAAATGGACTAATTGTAGCATTGTCGTTTACCGCCTGATTAGCAACAGCACCAGTAATTACAGGGGCAGCTAGGGAGTATTCGTTGATATCTTTTCCTTCAAAACCTAGTACAAACATTTTGGTACCATCAGAATTGAAAGTAACTGAATTAGGTTGACCATCTTGTGAAGCTACAGAAAAACGTGCTGCATTACCTGCAAAAGTAGCAGTAAACAAATCAAAAGCAGTAGTTAGTGTGTATTGGTTAATATCATCACCAGAGGAACCCATCAATAACAAATTGAAGCCGTTGTTCACAAATACAATGTACTGAGGAAACAATTCTTGCGTTCCTACGAGCAACCTTTTGCTGTAAGTAGCAGAAGAAACATCAAAGGCCTCTGAAAGTATATACTCATTCACTGCATCATTATCGCTACCAGCCACATACATTTTAGTGCCATCATGATTGAATGTGAGCGATGTTGGATAGGTTTCTTGAGCTGCAACTGAAAAACGTTGTGCGTTTCCGGCAAAAACTGCCGTAGAAATGTCAAAAGCAGTGGAAAGGTTATATTCGTTAACATCGTCACCAATTGTTCCAATTACAAACATTTTGGTGCCATCATTATTGAAAGCAAAAGAGCGTGGATTAGTTTCTTCTAGAGCCACTGAAAATCGCTCGGCATCCCCAGCATAAACTGATGAGGTAACATCATAAGCAACAGACAGATTGTATTCATTAATATCATCACCACTACCCCCCATTACGTACAACTTTGTGCCATCCAGATTAAAAGCAATGGATCTGGGCTCACTCTCTTGCGCAGCCACTGAAAATCGGTCTTCATTACCTTCAAAGATTGCTTTGGATATATCAAAAGCACCTGATATAGTATTTACATAATTCGTTTTTGTGAGTGTTCTGGAGCAACCGTCAAGATCAGTGACTGTCAGGCTTACATCGAAAGTACCAGATGTAGTATAAGTATGTGTCGGGTTTTGTAAGTTAGAAGTTGAACCATCTCCGAAGTTCCAGCTCCAATTAACAATAGGAGAAGTTGAAGTTGATTGGTTTTGAAAAGTTATTGCTCCTGGGCCACCCAATATTGTGGTGCCAGTCGTACTAAATTTAACCTCAGGGCCAATGACCTGAACGTAATTAACTCTGGTTTTTTCATTAGTACAGCCCTTGGAGTCTGTAATCCTCAGTTTTACATTGTAGAGCCCTGGTTTATCGTAAACATGTGAAGGGTTTTGAGCTGTTGAAGTACTTCCATCGCCAAAATCCCAAGCCCAACCTACAATGGTATTAGTACCTGAAATAGATGAAGCATCAGTGAAATTTACGGTAAGAGGGCCACAACCAAATTTAGGGGGTGCTGGAAAATCCGCAATAGGCGCTGAAATGGAAACTGTTTGCGTTTCAGAAACTGGACAGCTACCCGCAATAGAATACCGAATGGTATATGTTCCGCCTGTACTTGTCGACAAATCAATTCTACCAGTAGAGCTATTGATAGAAAGCCCAGCAGGGGAACTGGTAAATGTACCGCCTGCATCTCCCGAAATTGTAGGTGTAGGATCGGAAAGGCTGGAACAATAACTACTGCTCCCGTAGCTAAAAGAAGCATCTTTATAAACTCCAAGTTTAGGAAGTACCTTCAGGTCCACATCACTACTGTAAGTATTTAGTAATTTTTCATTTCCAAACTTGGTTGTGGTAATACTATTAGAACCGTCTCCATTCCCCTGTCCCTTAGCATTACTTTGAACCACCAATTGATCACTAGCATCTCCAGGATGCATCACCACTCCCACATAAAACCTGCTCGTAGTAGGAACAGGAAGTGAGGATAATTCTACCCATATCTCCTTAAAAGCGTGAGTTACTCCTAAAGCGGTTGGAGAAAGTCCTGTAACTCCACCTACCGCAGTTCCAGGTTTTCCTGCATTGTCATTATAAACAATCACGTCAATCCTAAGATTATCATTAGCATCAGAAAGAAAGCCCAAACCCAATGTAACTGCACCTACTGGGGTTGTACCCGGAGTGGGACTGGTAAACCCTTCAAATATTGTTTTTGAGTCTGTTGGGTTATTTGAGTTGGCCGGATCTGGTATACCTGTAAGTCTTCCACCTGAGTAGTTAAAGACTGTTGTTTGTGGAGATGGGTTAAGCCACTCACTAGAAAGTACATCACATTCTTGGGCAGAAATGTGCACTACCGAAAAAAGCATTAAAGTAAAGATTAACAGTCTCTTCATGCCTCTACCGCTTTAAGAAAATAGACTGTTAAATACCGTACTATGGCACAAAATATAGATTTAGTTGATAGAGCTTCCATGATCAGTTGAGTTAGAACAAAACTAAACCTCAAAGAGACATCAGAACATACGTAGCGATACGTATTTTGCGGAGCTGAAACTCTATATATGATTTTACTATGGAGTTCTTAAAATGAAAAGGACCTGAACAACTTAGAAAGGGTTTGTATGACTCCGAAATTCTGAGACATGTATATAAAATCTAATTGTATACTCTTTCTCTGGATTTGAAGTATGAATAAGAAACTGCAAGCGTTTTTCACTTGTAATCAAGTGATTGAAAGATAAGGGGTAACCTAAATTACTACTTCGGGATTTCAAGTATAATGCGCGTTCCTACCCCTCCCGATAGAATCCGTACTTTCCCATTGAGCATCGTAATTCTTTCCTGAATTGTTTTTAAACCCAATGAATCCCTTCTTTTTACCTCAACCTCTGGTTTAAATCCATGACCATTATCCTGAATCGTAACAATTACATTGTTCTCTTTATAATCTATAGAGAGTTTGGCTGAAGTGGCATTTGAATGTTTTAGCACGTTGTTAAATGCTTCTTGGACAATTCGATATATATTCAATTGATCATCAGGAGAGAATAAGCTATCAATCTCTATAAGTTCAGTAGAGAAAAAAATATCTGTATTCTCATCGAGCTTACGGATCATTTCTTCTAAAGCAGCTTTTAGCCCTAGTCTATCTAAAATTGCGGGGTGTAAATCACGAGTAATACTTCTTACTTCTTCGAGTGTGGAAGCTACAGTGTCAACTATTGCTTGCTTACCTTCCATTTTTGCCTGATTCTTTAGCAAAATAAGTTGTTGCCCAACACTGTCATGAAGTTCATTAGATATTCTCTTTCGCTCTTCTTCTACGTTCTTAATCAAATCTCGAGCAAACACCTTTTGAAGTTCAATACCATTCCGTGAAGATTGGCGCGACTTCCATAGATAGATGATTAAGGCAGTCACAAAAATCATAAGTAAAATAAAAGTAAACAGCTGATTTTTCAATTGACTCTCTTTTTCAAACAAGTCGATTTTTGATTGTTGGCTTGTTATTGTGAGCTCCTTCTTTTCGGTCTCATATTCGGTGGTTAACGATAATAATTCCTGCCCCACTTGTGCATTAAAAAGTGAATCCTTCGCTCCCATCCACAGTTTCTGATAGTAAAATGCCTTATCATACTCATTCTTGCTTTCATACAGCTCAGCCAATAGCTCATAAGCCCCAATTACACTAGGGTCTGTCGAACGTATTGCATCAAATGTTAATGACTTTTCAATATAAGCAATGGCCTCCTCTGGCTTACCTTGCTTCTTTTTCAAACTACCTAAATCATAATATCCAGCCTGCTGTGTTGATGTTCTTCCTATACTCTCGCCAGTCTTAATTGAAAATAACAAATACTCTTCTGCCTTTGCGTAATCTCCATTTAGTAGGTAGTGATCGGAAAGATTATTATAGGCACTCCCCTGAACTCTAGCGTCTCCAATTTCAATAGCTTTCAGAAGATAGCTCACCTTGAGGGAATCCTTAGCAGGGTAAGTAAGGGACAGGTTATTATAGCTTTTAGCAACTCCAAAATTATCTCCTGCCTTCTGATAATAGCCACTACTTTTGCTCCAATGTTCTCTGGCTTGATCCAATAAGTCGCGATTATAATAAAAACCACCTAAAGCATTATGAACGTCTGCCAGCTTAGTGAATTCTGTGGTGGTTTCATAAATCCTTAAGGCTCTGAATAATAAACTGGGAGTTTCACTCACATCCCGCATTATTCCAAAAGTGTTCATTTCGTAGATAGCAAAACATAAATCTGCTACCACAAGTGAATCTGTAGCGGTAGAGAGCTCTCGCTTAAGGCTATCGAGCTCTTGATGTACTTCATTGGAGTTCTGCCCAAGTATTACCCCCTCAGTTAGTAGAATTAAGACAACTATTTTAAACAAATAAGTTCTCACCACACTAATTTAACAGGTGTTTGTTATGCAAAACCCAAGCAATTAATCCATTCGGTTTACCTTCTAAATCTAACTTTTGAATAACATTACTCCGGTGCTTCTCTACAGTTCTTTCTGAAATAAAAAGCCTATCTGCAATCTCCCTTGTAGATTGGTTTGCAGCTATAAGCTTGAGTATTTTTCGCTCTGAAGGAGTCAGTGCTTCTACTTTTTCTATAGATGACTGAGCAAACTTTACGTCTTTTAACTGGAAAGCGCTACTAAAGTACTGCCCTCCATTTGCCACCTCCTTAATACAGGCTTCTATTTCTTCCAAAGCATCTTCTTTTAACAAGTAACCTGACACATTCAGGCTCTTGGCTCTAGCTATAAACTCTATTTCTTTATGATATGAAAGGATAATAAACTTAGTCTCGTAACCCTTTTCCATACAGTATTTGGCTACAGAAAGCCCATCCATATGTGGCATTTCAATATCTAGAATAGCAATTTGAGGATTAAGTTCGGTAATTAAACTCAAAACTGCACTTCCGTCACAGGCTGTTCCCAAAACATTAAATCCTTTGGCTTTTAAAGCTGTATTTAGTCCTTGCAATAGTAAAGGGTGGTCATCAGCCAAAACTAGGGTTACCTTATTCATTTAAAATTGAGTATTTGGAACGTGAAGATAACCCTTATGCATAACATGTAACAATACGTAGCGCTACGTATTGTTACATGTTATGCACTTATAAGTGGATTTTTCAGCAACTATATCACTCGCTCCTCAGCGCTTTAACAGGGTTGCTCGTAGCGGTTTTTACCGACTGAAAACCTACTGTAAGCCAAGCGATCACGGTAACGAGAATAACAGGGACTAAAAACAGCAAGGGGTTATTAATGTTAATTTGGTAGGCAAATGTGGCTAACCAATCTTGCATAATCCAGTAGCCAGTTGGAATGGCAATTAAAGAGCCTATAGCCACTAGTTTAGTAAAGTCTGATACCACAAGCATGGTTAAACTTTTAACAGACGCTCCAATTACTTTTCTTACGGCTATTTCCTTTCTTCTTCTTTCTAAAGTAAATGCTGCCAAAGCGAATAATCCCAAACAAGCAATGGCAATGGCCAAGCCTGAAGAAACGGTAAATAGCTTTCCAAATCTTCGTTCTTCTTCATAAAGTGAGTTGAATGAATCATCGAGGAAAACAAAATCGAAGGGTTCATCTTGCACCATAGCATTCCATTCTGACTCTACTTGTTTTACAGTTTCGGCAAAATTACCCGTTACTTTAAGCGATAAGAAGTTAGCTCCATACCATTCTCCTTCCGTCCGCCCGTCTTCAAACATTCTTCTTAAGATTAGGGGTTCAATGGAACGCTTTAAGCTGGCATAATTAAAGTCTTTTACCACACCAACTATAGTATAATCCTCACTATCTCCCCTAGATACTTTCTTACCAATTACATCTTCAAAGCCCAATTCCTTTTTGGCACTTTCGTTGATTACTACGGCAGCGGAATCGGATGCCAAATCATTTGAATAGAACCGCCCTTCTACCAATTGTAAGCCCATGGTTTTCAAAAAGTCATCGGTGGTAAACATATTCATCAGGTCGAAAGACCGAGGGTTGTCTTCAACTGTTGAATATCCCCAATCTGCAACACTGCTGGATACATATTGATTGGTAAGTGTAAGTGATTCTATATTCGGTTTTTGAATTAGTTGATTTTTAAAGGCAGATAATTTTTCTCTTAACAGTCCCGTGTTTTTTACCACCATAATCTGCTCTGGCTCAAAACCCAATTTTTTATTGCCCATAAACCTTAGCTGAGAAAACACCACCATAGTGCTAATGATCAAGAAAATGGAAATAGCAAACTGAAATGCTACCAATCCCTTTCTCAAAAACACATTTCCTCCACCTGCTTTGTTTTCTCCTTTTAGTGCCTTAAGTGGTTTGAAACCAGAAAGATAAAAAGCTGGGTAACTCCCTGCAAAAAGCCCAACTACGAGTACAAGGCCAAACAATAAAAACAACGTGCTTGGTGCTAATAAATCCGTATAACTAAAATTTCGATTGGCCAATTCATTAAAACCACCAAGAAACAGGCTGGCCAATCCCATTGACAGGATCATGGCTAAAACACTGATCATCATGGACTCCACCAAAAATTGATAAACCAACTGATTGCGCCTAGAACCCAATACTTTGCGCATCCCAACTTCTTTTGAGCGAGCGGCCGATCGGGCGGTAGAAAGATTCATAAAATTGATGCTAGCTATTAACAGAATGAAAACTGCCACGGCAGAAAATATGTACACATTGTTAATATTTCCTTGCGAACCTAAAGCCATATGTGGGAAATACAGGTGAAGGTCTTTCATTGGTTTTAAAGTGAAAGTCCGCTCCCTTCCACCGTCCGCTAAGTATTCTTCATAATTAGTGTGTCCTGTATATTTTACTAAATCAGGGCCCACATATTTAGCAACAAAATCTGGATATTTGGCTTCTACAGACTCAGGCGTGGCGCCCGCCACCAGTTTGGTATAAGTAAAGAAGTTATTTCCAGTCCAGTTGCCTACAGTAATCCAGCTTTCATGTGGAAAAGATTCAATGAAATTATAATGGAAATGGGTGTTCTTAGGCGGATCGGCCACCACACCAGTTACTTTTATTGAGTTCCCATTAACGGTAATCAACTGACCATAGGCCTCTTGCTTAGGAAAAAGCTTGCTAGCTAAACCTTCAGTCAATACAATTGAATTTGGCTCAGTCAATGCTTTATCTGGGTTTCCCTCTATAAACTGTACAGTGAAAACTTTATGAAAAGTAGAATCGGCTGAAAAACCTTCCTGCTCTTTAAATATCTGATTATTGACCTTAAAAGTCTGATCGAAAGGACCCGACAAACGAACGACCTCTTCTATTTCAGGGAAATCCATTTTGGATTGAGCTCCTAATCGAGCGGGTGTGTATTGCCCCCCCTGACCATTGGCAATCCGATAAACACGGTCTACATCTTTATGGAAATTGTCGTAACTAAGCTCATTAGTAATGTAGAGCATGATGAGCAAACAGGCCGCTAAACCTAATGAAAGCCCTGAAATGTTGATTATGGAAAAGAACTTTTGGCGAACCAAACTCCTGACCGAGATTTTGAAATAGTTTTTGAACATGGCAATGTTGTTTAATGAGTTAATATCTTCTAGACCTTTGATATATTTTGGACGGAAGAACCGAAGCACATCCCATCCGAATTTGCGTTTTGCTGCCTTTAAACCCTCTGTTTCAACTCTTTTATAAAATAGTTCATAGGCATCTCCTTCAATGATTTCCCTCACGCGTGACTTGCAATACAATTGTAAAAACCAAAGTGCCCAGCGTGGTGGATTGTGATCAAATTGAGGCATATTGATTCAGACCAAAATCTATGTTTGGAATTTGTTCGTGTAGTCGATTACGCTGTTCGCGCACAAAATTGAGGGCCTTATTTCCTGCAACAGTTACGGTGAAAAATCGCTTTCTTCTACCTCCCCTTTCATTTGTGGCTCCGCCAACTTCAGATTTCAGAAAGTCCTTACTTTCTAATCGATCTAAAGCCGAATGAACTGCGCTAATGTTGATTTTACGTCCAGTTTGGGCTTCAATTTCTTCCATTACACTAATGCCGTAAGCATTGTCATTTAGAATAGCCACGATGAGTAAAACCAGTTCTTCAAACTCTCCTAGGTTAATTCTTTGCATCTGTTTTTATTAGTTTCACAATAGTAAATGAAATAGATATGTTTCACTATTGCAAATGAAATAAACAAAGGATGAATTGAATCGGGAAATTAGAGGAGTGAATTGGGCGTTTGATATCAGTCAACAGTCGATTGACTATTGACTATTGACTAAAATTCAGTAGCCTCTATTCAGATCGACTTGGTGTAATAATGGTGTTTTTCTAATCAACCTTTCAACGTTTTCTTTAAGAAGGTTAAGGGCTGATTCGGGTGAGGTTACGCTGGCCACATGAGGGGTAATTGTTATCTTATCGTGCGCCCAAAATGGATGATCGCTCGGTAGCGGCTCTTGGTGGAACACGTCTAACATAGCACCAGAAAGGTGGTTTTCATCAATAAGTTTTAGCAAATCATGATCAACTAAGTGATTTCCCCGCGCTACATTAATCAAGTAACAACCTTTTGGTGTTTTCCTCAGCAGGTCATAATTCAAAATGCCAATCGTTTTGGGAGTGATGGGCAGTAAATTCACCAAAACATCTAGTTCAGAAAGAAACGTATCAAGATGATTTTCATCATAACATTTCACCCCTTCAATCTGCTTTTGAGTTCTAGAATAACCCGAAACCTCAAAACCTGCCGAATAAAGTTGTTTCGCTAAATGTCCGCCAAGCTCACCAAGCCCCATTACCCCTACTCGGAGTTTATTGTAGGTAATGCGTTTCCAGTGAGACTTTTGTTGGTTCTGCTGAAGCAATCTGAAACTTCTTTGATGCATGATTACGCCCATCATCACATAATTGGTCATGTCGGTAGTTAAGTTTGGGTCTACAATTCGAGTGATGGGAATATTTCTAGGAATTTGAGGGTCTGTCATTAAATGGTCTACTCCTGCCCCGAGGGAACTGATCCATTTTAAATTGGGCAGCCTTTTAATCACTCCTTCCGCCAAAGGCTTCCAAACAAAAAGTGCTTCTACATTAGTTAAATCCTCTTCCGTAGGCCAAACATGAATTTTGCCTACCAATTCCGACTGGCTTAATCCTTCAATCCATGCTTTAGGATCCCATACTGAAGTTGAAAGTAAAATATCTATTTTTTGCTTACCCATTTTGAATCTTTAATGTAAAATCGCCAAGGTTTCAATGCGTCTTCTTCCGCATAATCCACCCCTATTCGTGTACTTGTAATTATTTGCTCTTCAGAAACTTCGGGTTGGTCTTCAATCCATATTTCATTTCCCAAAAGGCTAAGTCCGTTATGAGTTTTAGTATCTAAACCCAAAGCCTTACCTACATTTCCTGGGCCCGAAGTTAGTGCTTTGGTCAACTTATCAAACCCTCTTCTTTCAAGCATGGCATCAATTCCTTCGATCGGTTCAAATGCCCTAATCAAAACTGCATCGGCCTGCTCTTCTACATTCGATACAATGTTAATCATATGATGAATTCCATAACAGAGATAGACATAAGCATGACCTCCCGCTCCGTACATTACTTCTGTTCTTGGAGTACGAAGTCCGTTATTTGCATGGCAGGCTTTGTCGTTTCTACCCGAATACGCCTCAACTTCAGTGATAAAACCAGCGGTAATCACTCCGTTAAAGTTGGTAACGAGCTTTTTAGCCAAAAGCTTCTTGGATAAAACCTCAACATTACTCTCTTCGTAAAATTTCCGTGTTAATTGCATTAAATGAAATATTACTGACCAAACACCACTTTAATCCTTTGCTTCAAATCAATTATAAGGAACCTAAAACAAGAAATTCAGTTTAGTCTACAGAATCAAAATTCGATTTTAAAAATTAAAAACTAAATTTATAGCTATGAAAAGAACACTGACCCTAATTGTAATGCTTGGCCTTTTTGTCTTTACTCAAAACGCCTTTGCTCAAAAACCAGCCGCCAGTCCATTGGCTACGGTAAAACAAATGATTGGAACTACCGAAATGGAATTGGTATACAGTCGCCCTAGCCTTGATGGCAGAGATGTAAACGAATTGGTAAACTCCCTGAACAATGGAGTATGGCGCACGGGCGCAAATACAAACACCATTATTGGCTTTGATAAAGATGTAATGATTAAAGGTAAACCAATCAAAGCTGGACGCTATTCATTATGGACTGTACCTGGAGATACTACTTGGAAAATTATTATTAGCAGCATTACAGACAAGTGGGGTACTGCCTACGATAGCTCTGGTGATGTTTTAAGCTTTTTCACTCCTGTAACAAAAACGTCTAATAAAGTAGAGACATTCGTGATCAACCTTACTGACTTCGACAAAAACTCTAAAGACAAAGGAAATATCGAATTGGCTTGGGGAAATCTTTCAGTGAAATTTCCAGTGAAAGTGAATAACTAAATCACACTAAAAAAGTATAAGAGAAGGTCGGCCATTAAGGTTCGACCTTTTTTTATGTGTTGTTGAACTTAATTAAGGGAAAACGAATTGCTGAACTGTTACCTAGTAATCATTTATATTTGAACCGAACAAACACAAAACCTCATGAGAAAATATTCATTCGCCCTAGCTGCTCTTTTGATAAGTGCAATGGCCATTGCCCAAATTAAAATGCCCCCTGCAAGCCCAACTTTTGAGTTGAAAGGTACTGTAGGATTGGCCGATGTTAAAGTAGTGTATTCTAGACCTAGCGCTCGCGGCCGACAAGTAGCTGGCGTATTAATTCCTTACAACGAAGTATGGAGAACAGGTGCCAATGCTTCTACTAAAATTACTTTTAGCGAAAGTGTAAAACTGAATGGCAACCCTGTGCCTGCTGGTACTTATGCGCTTTACACCCAGTTTACCGAAGAAACTGCAACCATTATTTTGAGTAAAAACCTTACTTGGTGGGGTGCCATTGGTTATGATAAAAAAGACGACCTTTTAAGGTTTGATGTACCTGTAAAACACCCTAGCAGCATGTACGAAACCTTTACCATTAGTTTTTCAGATTTCACCATGAACTCTGCCAACCTAAACATGAAATGGGAACATACTAAAGCAATGTTTACTATCGAATCAGATGTGGACAGCAAAGTAATGGCTGACATTAAAGCGCAAGTAATTGACAAAAACCCTTCAAATGCAGGTGTATACTTTCAAGCGGCTGGTTACTATTACGACACCGAGCGTGATTCAAAATTAGCCTTAGAATGGGTAAACAAAGCAATTGCAGGTAGTAATGAAGAGCAATATTGGGTAATTCATCTTAAAGCCAAATTACAGGCTAGATTAGGGATGAACAAAGAAGCCATTGCTTCGGCACAAAAATCAATGGCATTGGCCAAAACTGGTGGAAACCCTGATTATGTGAGATTGAATGAGAAGTTAATTGCTTCGCTGAAGTAAGATTTCTACAATCATAAAATATAGAAGGAGGTGGCCGTAATGGTTACCTCTTTTTTGTTTTGTGGTATTGGGTAAGAAAGTAAAGAACAGCCAGAATATTTCTTTACCTGACAGTACGGCCTACCTACCAATGGGCTTATCAATGCAAAGCCTGACAAAATTATATTCTTGTCATTACCGGAAAGCCGCATCCGACATAAACTGTGACAAGAACCTGACAAAACTTCATATTTAGGGATTGGCACATTTAATGCAAATGGGCTCCTCGACAAATTGTTTTAACACTTAACTATTTATAGAAAATGTCAAAAGTAAACATCACTCCATTAGCCGACAGAGTTCTAGTAGAACCTGCCGCTGCTGAAGAAAAAACTGCTTCTGGTTTAATCATTCCCGACACTGCGAAAGAAAAACCACAAAAAGGTATTGTAGTAGCAGCTGGAGCTGGAAAAAAAGATGAGCCTTTAACTGTAAAAGTTGGCGACACTGTATTATACGGTAAATATGCTGGTACTGAAATTTCAGTAGAAGGTAAAGACTACTTGATCATGAGAGAGTCTGACATTTTTGCAATTGTTTAATCAAATCAGAAATTAAAAATCTAAAATAAAATGGCTAAAGAATTATTCTTTCGTAATGACGCTAGAGACCGTCTGAAAAAAGGTGTTGACACCTTGGCAGATGCTGTAAAAGTAACATTGGGTCCAAAAGGTAGAAACGTAATCATCGACAAAAAATTCGGTGCTCCTACTGTAACTAAGGATGGTGTTTCTGTAGCAAAAGAAATCGAGCTAAAAGAGCCAATCGAAAATATGGGTGCTCAGTTGGTTAAAGAAGTTGCTTCTAAAACTGCTGATAGCGCTGGTGACGGTACTACTACTGCCACTGTTCTTGCTCAATCAATCTTCAACATTGGTATTAAAAACGTTGCCGCTGGTGCAAACCCAATGGATTTGAAAAGAGGTATCGACAAAGCGGTTTCAGCTGTTGTTGCTAACCTTCAAAGTCAATCAAAATCAATCCAGAACTCTAACGAGATCAAGCAAGTAGCTACCATTTCTGCCAACAACGATGAAGAAATCGGGCAAATGATTGCTGATGCGATGGACAAAGTAGGTAAAGACGGTGTAATCACTGTTGAAGAAGCCAGAGGTACTGAAACTGAAGTAAAAACTGTAGAAGGTATGCAGTTTGACAGAGGTTATCTTTCTCCATACTTTGTTACTAACACAGAGAAAATGGAAGTAGAGATGGACAATCCTTACATCTTGATCTACGACAAAAAAATCTCTTCAATGAAGGAATTACTTCCAATCCTAGAGCCAGTAGCTCAAAGCGGAAAGCCTTTATTGATTATTTCTGAAGATGTAGATGGCGAAGCCCTTGCAACTTTGGTAGTAAACAAAATCAGGGGTTCTCTCAAAATTGCTGCGGTTAAAGCTCCTGGCTTTGGCGACAGAAGAAAAGCAATGTTGGAAGACCTTGCCATCTTAACTGGTGGAACTTTAATTTCTGAAGAAAGAGGTTACAAGTTAGAAAACGCTACCATGGAGTACCTTGGTACTGCTGAAAAAGTGAATATCGACAAAGACAACACTACCATTGTAAATGGTGCTGGAACTGAAGCCGATATCAAAGCAAGAGTAGCGCAAATCCAACAACAAATTGAAAACACTACTTCTGATTACGACAGAGAGAAGTTGCAAGAAAGACTTGCAAAACTTGCTGGCGGTGTGGCCATCCTTTACATTGGAGCTGCTACCGAGGTAGAAATGAAAGAGAAAAAAGACAGAGTTGACGATGCATTGCACGCAACCAGAGCAGCCGTACAAGAAGGTGTAGTTGCTGGTGGTGGTGTTGCGCTTATCAGAGCAGCTGCTGCTTTAGATAGCGTAGAAACTGACAACGAAGACCAAGCTACTGGTGTAAACATCATTAGAGTGGCTATTGAGTCGCCATTAAGAACAATTGTTGCCAACTGTGGTGGTGAAGGTTCTGTGGTAGTAAACGAAGTGAAAAACGGTAAAGCGGATTACGGTTACAACGCTCGTACTGAAAAGTATGAAAACCTAATTGCTGCGGGTGTAATTGACCCAACTAAAGTAACTCGTTTGGCACTTGAAAATGCTGCTTCTATTGCTGCACTTCTATTGACTACTGAATGCGTAATTGCTGAAGAAGTTGAAGAAGGTGGCGGAATACCAATGCCTCCAATGGGCGGTGGCGGAATGGGCGGCATGATGTAATCGCGAAGCGATTAGTATTAAGTCCCTAGTTTAGGCAATAGTATCTAATATATAGAAAGAGCCTGATTCGAAAGAGTCAGGCTCTTTTGTGTTGGTTCTTATTGAAGTTTTGAGGAACTTTCTAATGTAAACGATTTCTAACAACCTATCCACTTATGCCTACAAAAGAAGAACTAGTTAAACTATATTCGACATTCTCAGATAAGAATCTTCTCGACATCATCAATAAAAATGATCAGTATACAACTGATGCTATTGGTGCGGCAATGGATGAAATAAATAAAAGAGATATTAAAAAAGATCAAGTTCAAGATTACATTGAAAAACAAATTGTTGAAGCTGAAATTTCAAATCACATTGCTAAAATTGAACTAACCTTTTTTGAAAAAATGAGATCTTTTTTTCTTTGGTTATTACCATTCTTTGAGTTTGCCAAGCGTATGAATATGCTGGAAGACGGGTTATACACTAAAATAAGGCAAAGCAAACTATTCTCAATCATTGGCTTTATAACATTTATGCTTACTGGAATATTAGCTGTCATATTCAACCATTCAAATTTTGAATCAATTTCAGTTTGGGTTCTCTTCTTCGCGATCACATTCATAATTGAAAAAAAAGTAAAATCTCACTAATCTTCTGACACGCCATTAACCCTCAATATATTGATAATCAAACCCTCTCTGTGTTCCTGAAAAAAATCCTTACGGGGATGACTAGAAAGCAAGCATAGCCGCTTTAGTCCATTATTAGCACTATTCTTTTTATCCTGAGTGGCAACGAAGGAACTAAACAAGAAACCAGCGCTCAAGCTTTTAGACCCTTCGTTACCTCAGGGAAGAAAATAAGCAGCGTACCTCTAATGATATTCTGTATTATAGAAATCACAACCTCTGTGTTCCTGAAAAAGATCCTTACAGGGATGACTAGAAAGCAAGCATAGCCGCCTTATTCCATTATTAGCACTCTCCTTTTTATCCTTAGTGGCAACGAAGGAACTAACCAGAAAGTCAGCATTCAATCTTAGTGTATAGAAACTCTAATTCAAAAATTGAAGAATGTTAAAAAAAGCCCTCCAAAAGAGGGCTTCGTATATATGAAACATCAAGCAAGCACAGGGCTTGACTCATATTATTTAGAGATTAGTTTTAGCTAATTGCGGCCTTTATTCCAGCCAACAGAGTAGTTCCTCCTGACGAGGTTACAGGGAACAACTCCTGTACGGGATAACTTACACTTGGGAAGGTTCCAAAGCTAACAATCGTAGCCCCCGTCATAGGCGAAAAGAGTATATTTCCACCTGATTCAGTTGGTGACTCAACCATGTTAGTGCCCCAGTTAGCGTTAAGTGTTGTCTCATCACTAAACTCATAAACACAATACCCAATCAGTAACGAATCGGTATGCCCTGTCACATAAGTTTCTATCTCCGTTACTATGTCTGTAACAATTGTAGTGTATTGAGTTTCTTGAGCACTTGCAGATACAATTCCTCCTCCTCTATTACTGCCTACTTCTGTAAGCATTAACGGCACAGTAAATTGTTGTCCTGGCCAGTTTAATGAATTCTTAGAATTTGCTGTCCATGAATCGTACTGTCCAATTGTAGATGATAGCTTGCTACCTGTTGTGTAAATATTCACACTGTTGTAATACCAACTAGCGTAAGAAGAAGCTGCGGTACTAAGTCCACTAACAGTGCTTTTAAAAGTAGTTTCACCACCCGACACTGTGCCATTAGGTAAGCTAGTACTATTTGTTACACCATTAACAATGGCCTGAAACCAATAACTTGGCGTTGCTGCCTCTGTCCCACCCTGATCTCCATCAGAGATAGGACTAGTGAATAGTAATCCACTGTCCGCACATTTTGCTTGTAGGTTTATTAGCCACCAGATCACACGTTTTAATCTGGAGGTAGGAGAAACGGGCCCGCTCGTTCCCTGTCCTACCATGTTATTCAAATCGATTTCGTTTCCTACAGAAAATGAGTGAACAGCTGAATGTATTGATCCGCTTACAGTAACACTACTGATAAAATTGGTAAGGTCACTTTGAATTCCAGTCGGTGCAGAACTAAATGAAAAACTATCATCTGGGTCTGTATTATCCCATGCATACTTATCGTCTGACAAAAAGTAATTAGATACAGGAACGATAACTTTCATTCCCAATGTACTTGCTCTATTCAATGCACTTATATGCCCATTGCCTTTGGTTCCATTCCAGCCTCGGGTTGGCCCCCAATTAAATAATCTAATCAGGTTCAGTCCAGCACTGCTGATAACTCCTAGGTCATCTCGATATTGATGAACTTGGCTCCCACTAGTTTCGCCCTTGTTCCACATTGCCTCAAAGGCATCATTGAAAAAATCGGAATCAGAGAATTGTCCTGGCTGACCAGGGCTCCAGCCTATCCATGTTGGGCTGTAATTCATTCCACGTAGTATTTTAGTCATAATCTTTTGGTTTTGATGATATTATAAATCTCTGGCTATTCAGCTCGATTCTAATAGAGCAAAAAAGGTAAATGACAGATACCCTAAAAGTGGTAGTCCAATGGGTTTAAAGAGGTAGCCCTTACTTGCTACCAAAATCTGCCATAGATAATTTAGCCTAGGTTTGTACTCGGTTAAAGCCTTAAAATCTGTTTTTTTTTAACAAAACACACACAGAAAGTAGACTTCTTGCTAAAAGGCTTTCATAAACAACTTAACTATCAAACTAAATCTCTAATTTTCATTTGTTTTAGAGATGAAAACTATTTTTCAAAAACTACGTTTTCGCTAATTCTCACTGTAGAAAATTGATGATCACTCAGATTTTATTGCTGGCCTTAGGCCTTGTATTGTTAATCACTGGCGCTAATGGCTTGGTAGATGGCGCCTCTGCCCTAGCCAAAAAGTTTAATGTATCAGACCTTGCCATTGGCCTTACTATTGTGGCCTTTGGTACTTCTGCTCCCGAATTGGTTGTCAATGTTTTTGCCTCTTATCAGGGGCATCAGGATATTGTTTTTGGTAATGTAATTGGCAGTAATAACTTCAACCTGTTTATCATTTTAGGGATTACAGGCTTAATCACTCCAATAGTGGTTCAATCGAGCACCATATGGAAAGAGATTCCTATTTCCTTCTTAGGCATTGTACTCGTTTACTTACTGACGCATCACTTTCTGGGTAGTGATAGTAATACTCTCACACGAGTGGACGGTTTTCTGCTACTATTGCTCTTCGGATTATTCCTTTATTATGTTTATAAACAATTAAAATCTGACCCTGTTGAAATAGAAGTCAAAGTCAATAATTACTCTAACCTAAAAATTTGGTGCTATGTCATATTTGGATTGGCAGGACTGGTTATTGGAGGAAGGCTTTTGGTAACTACTGCTGTAGATTTAGCCACTACTTTTGGTATGAGTGAGAAATTGATTGGACTAACCATTGTAGCGGCAGGAACATCTCTGCCAGAATTGGCCACATCTGTGGTGGCAGCACTTAAAAAGAATAGCGACATAGCCGTAGGGAATATTATTGGATCTAACATATTCAACCTATTTTTCATTTTGGCTACCTCAGCAGTTATTAAACCAATCGCTTACGATACTGTTTTCGATCTAGACATGTACATTTTAGCTGGTGGAACTTTACTTGTTTTCATTGCTATGTTTACTGGTAAAAAGAAAAAGCTCGACCGATGGGAGGCTGCAATACTACTAATCGGCTACCTTGGGTACATGGCGTATATCATTCAAAAATAATGGCCTGATAGACTCTTGAAATATTTTCGAGTTGTCTTTTCTCTTTCTGAATAGGTTAATTATTAAGTTTTCTGCAATTTTCAGAAAATAGAAAATCAATGAAAGAGGGCTTAATTAAAGATGCCTATGAAGCATTAATCAAAGAAATTCAAACAGTAATTACCATCTGCTATATTCTCACGGTGGGCATTGGAATGCTCTTCAATTATCAGCTTTATTCTGAGTTTGGCATCAATGTTTTCGATTATTCAGATGTTTTTGATTTCTTAATTGCTCCTTTTGCTGATTTCAAAATCTTATTATTCTCCGTGGCTTCCATAGGGTTTTCATCAATATTACTCCAAACCGACATTATCTGGAAAAAGAAATTCCCTAAATCATATTCAAAATCTAGCTTTGGTTTGGATAAAAAGCCTTGGTTTAACAGGTATCGATACATTGCATTTAGCTTTCTTTTCATAACCTATTTATACCTTTCTGCAGATGAATATGGCAATTATGCTAGCAGACAAATCAAGAAACAGACACCAGTCGAAATTCGCTTTTCAGACAACGAAGTAAAAACAGGTATTATGATTGGTAAGACTGCCAATGTTCTTTTTTTGTTAAATGATGAAAAAGTAACAGCCATTCCAATCACTTCGTTAGTAAAGGAGTTTGAAATCAAGTGAAATTTGTTCTAAAATTAATGCATGGAAAAAAGAGTGAAATTTGATTTTGAGATTTACTTCTCAAATGGAGGTAATTTAAAAGGAGAAGACTTTCGACTTGACATTGAAGGCGACTCCATTTCTGACGAGGAATTGGCAGATTATATTGTAGAAGATATGAGACTGTTGATGGTGGGTGAGGTTAAAATTTTAAGAAAAGTAATTTTTGAAGAAGCCCACAAACGGAAGTAACCTTACTTTTTCAATACAAATGAAGAAAACGCTATTTGCCCCAAACTCCTATCTTGCAGCATGAAGCGGATAATTTCTGCCATTTTCATATTTCCAATTCGCGTTTACCAATACGCCATTTCACCAATGCTAGGTGCCAATTGTAGATTTACTCCTACTTGTTCGGCTTATACTATTGATGCCATTAAAGAATGGGGAGCGCTGAAAGGAACATGGCTAGGGATAAAACGCTTCAGTAAGTGCCACCCTTGGGGTGGGCATGGTTATGACCCTGTTCCAAAAAAGGAACATAAGCATTAATTCTACAGGGTAAAATCGCCTTTTCTAAGTCCTTCATGGATCATATCTTCGGTATAGTCCCATATGGCACTTGAACCTTTCTGAATTCCATTGATCTTTTGAATAATGGTATTGAACTCAACATTGAACTCAGTCCAAGTGCCTCCATTATTTGAAAGGTTTTGCAAAACAGGCTCAAACCTATCTATAGCTTTGGCAAACTTTGATTCGTTGGTTTCTCCCATTTCAAACTCCTTCCAAACCATTATATACTCTTCCTTCTGATCTGTGGGTAACAATCCAAAAATTCTTTCCGCAGCAGAAAGCTCTTCAGCCCAATTGTCATGATTCTTTTTGGTGTCATATAGGAATGTATCGCCAGCATCAATTTCTACAATGTCATGAATCAGCACCATTTTAAGCACTTTAAGAACATCAATAGGTTCGTTTGAATGTTCGGCCAATACCATTACCATCATAGCCAAATGCCAACTGTGTTCAGCATCGTTCTCGTGCCTATCACTGTTAAAAAGCTTTGTTTTCCGTTGAATGTACTTCAATCGATCAATTTCATAAATAAACTCAATCTGACTTTTAAGTCTTTCTGTATTCATACTTCCTTTACTTTTATGTTTGCAAAGAACAATAGCCTGAGGGTTTAAAAAAAGGACAATTGTCCCGATCTATGTAGTATGATTCGAATTAATCAGGAATTCCTCGACTTCATTAACAAGTGCTCAACTCAATCAGGGTTTAAAGACCTAATTATTGAGCAGCAATACAAGCCTAAAGAGCTAATTATCAAACAAGAAAGTAAAGTATTAGATGTTTTTATTGTAAGGGAGGGAATAGCTAAATGTTATTTAACCGAAGATACAGGAAAAGATTTTGTTCAAGAGTTTTTTGGCGAAGGCCAAATTTTTGGAGAAGTAGAAATGTTTAATGATGAGTTTAGTTTTTGTTCTATCGAAGCGCTAACTCCTCTTTCTGTACTTAAAATTTCAAGAGAGAATTTCATCTATTTACTAAGTCAGAACAGAGAATTCAACTGGTTTATATTGAAGTTGTTGGCTTCTAAAATAAAGTATAAAGGCATTAGGCATTCTTTTAATCAATCGCATAGCACTGAGACTAACCTACAGAGGTTAGAGTCTCAATTCCCAGGTTTGTATGGTGTGATTCCCAAAAAAGATATAGCCAACTATTTGGGCATAACCGAACGCAACCTAAACAGGGCAATAAAAACCTTAAAAGAAAACAGTTAATTCTTCTCTATAATTTCACGAGGAGTCCACACCTCATAAATAGGACTTCCTGTACTACTTAATCCGCTGTGATGCCAAGCTTTGTCAACCACTTTGTAATCGAATTCCAATGAAGCTCCTACCCTGTTTACATCTCTTGAAAAGAACTCGATGTTTTCAGTATACTTTCCATCTACGGTAGTATAAGTACCACCACCCGTTCCAGAAAATTCACCAGTGTCTACATTATAGGCAATCCACTGAAACCTAGTTCCAGACAATATCTTCATGGTTTTTCTAGCTCTAATCGGGCGATTTACGATTTCTCCATTTTGTTGTCTTCCAGTAATCAAAAAAGCATTCGCTAAATCTCCTCCAGTTCCATTATCTACTCTTGTCCAAACCCTTTCATCACCCTTAAAAGTAAGTTTGTTTCCTTCAATCTTATACTCATAGGTTTCAGACTTGCCTACCATTTCAGAATCTTGTGTGTTGAATTCATAAGTCTGAACTATAGTATTTCCTTCTACCTTCCATGAGCCACCAGTGGTATAAATAAATGAGTTATCATCCGTATAATGGGCGGCTGAGCTTACATAGCCCCCACTTAAAATTGCCACGGCATGTACTTCTCTTCCATTATCATTTTTAAAGGTCGTTTCCCAAGCGCCTTTTAAAGCTTCAGGAGAGTAATCTGCTTCAATAGGGCCATACAAGCTAACTAGTACAAGTGCGAAAAGGGCAGTTAGAGTTTTCATAACATCAATATTTAGAGATAATCACAAGGTATTGAACGATAGACAGATAACCAACAGGTATAATTTAGAAGGTAGAAACTCAAGTAACTTTGATGTTTCTACAAAGAAACTTGTAGCAGCGCTACCGATAGCACCCATTTTCAACTCAGTTTCAAAACATATTTCGTATCATATAGCGTTTTTACTTCAAAGCAGAACGTAGGATTATGAAATGGACATATAGTATTAAAAATAAAATCACCGCTGCGGTACTTTTGGCGGCTATTATGATAATTACCTTGGCCAATAACCTTGTAGAACGAAGTCATTTTAAACAACTCGATGCTTCATTTGCTTCGATGTATGAAGATAGAATGCTTGTTGAAAGCTATATTTTCAAGCTATACGAAAACCTTCACAAGCGTCAAGCTTTGATTATAGAACCCGACCCTCAGAATGGATTTAAGCACTTAGAAACTAGGCTTTCAGACTCAAGAGCGCAAAGAAATCAACTGATTGAAAAGTACGCAACAACCTACCTTACACCTGAAGAAGAGGTTGAGTTTGAAAGATTGAAAGGTGTGGTTGAGAACATCGACAAGATTGAAAACCAACTTGTAGAGAATGAAACTTCTATCGATCAATTGCACCAATTAGTGAGCGACAATAATGAAACTACCACCAAGGCTTTCTCTAGTCTATCGGCCCTTTCTTCCATTCAAACTACAGAAGCGCAAACTATTCGTGAAGAGTCTGAAAAAATAATTCTGGGGAATATTACTATCTCTCAATTAGAAATGGCCATTTTAGTTATCATTGGTCTTTTTATTCAGGCACTGATCTTCTCTTCTAAATCATTAAAAACCACTGTAAAACAAAAGCCTCACTTGAATTAACTAGGGTAAAGAATAGAGTTGGTGCTATAATCAAATATCCCAATCATCATTGATTTGAGCAATACTATGATAGGCAGTCATATCGTACTGACAAGGCACAACAGAAACGTAATTATGGTCAACTGCCCAAACATCCGTGTCTTCTCCCTTATCGTTATTCACAAAATTTCCGGCTAGCCAAAAATAAGGCCTACCATATGGGTCTTTTCTCTGATCGAACTCTTCTTGCCAATGCGCTTTTGCTTGTCGGCACACTTTAATGCCTTTAATTTTCTCGTTTTGTTTAGGGGGAATATTCACATTCAAAGCCACATTTTTTGCCATTCCCTTTTCTAAAACCTCTTTAGCAATGTGTATAATTTGGTCAATAGCGTGGGAAAAATCCGCTTTTAAAGAAAAATCGGCCAAAGAATAACCAATGGATGGAAAGCCCTCTATTGCTCCTTCAATAGCGGCCGACATTGTACCTGAGTAGAGTACACTAATGGCCAAATTGCTTCCATGGTTTACACCACTCACAACCAAGTCAAGTGTTCTATCTTTGATCACAAAATGCTTGGCCAATTTAACGCAGTCGGCTGGAGTGCCAGAACATTTATAAGCTACCACCCCCAAGTCATCAAAAATATTGGTTTCAATAAGTCTTAGCGGATTTCCTATGGTAATGGCATGCCCCATTCCCGATTGTGGGCTATCTGGTGCTACAACTATTACTTCACCAATTTGGCACATGGCTTCAATAAGCACACGAATACCTTTTGAGGTAATACCGTCATCATTTGAAACAAGAATAAGAGGCTTTGACATTTAATTGATTTCTTCGTTGTAATGAAGCACCAATTTCGCAACATCTTCTATCTGGTCAAGCTTTAATTTCTCTTTTTTGACATATTTCTTCAATTCCGAGCGTGCTGCCCCAAACTCATACAATATGTCATTTCTTTTACCTGAAGACTCTCTTATTACACCATCTTCTTTAACAAAAAACATTTTATAGGCCAGATAACTTCTGCTTGTGTTAAAATTGGAATAATCTCGATACCTGTACCTGCTGTTGAAACTAGATGGTGTATTGTTATTTCTAATCACTACGTATTCCCTAACCAGTAATGTCATTTTCCCGGTAATAACTACTTCAAAAAAAACGGGACGTTTGTAATTGTTTTGAATAGCATAAGGAAGAGAGTAAAAGGTTCTTCTAAGGTTTATCGACTCTTGCAAAAACGAGAATGAAGCTACTTGGCTAGCATCGTAGGTTTCAGTGCGTTGCCCAATCTTCAACTGAAGGGTTTGTCTATCCAGATCGTATTTAACACTGCCTTGCTTAATACTGTTATCGGTCAAAGTAACTTGTCCATCATGCCATAGTTCGGATGGAAATACCTGAGCATTGGCACCAAAAACGATAAAGCTAAAAAGCACGAAAAGAAACACTGATAACTTCATATTTCACAAAGTTTTAATACTGGGTCGAAATCGCAGAAAACCCTAATGCTTATTCTTCTTTAATGTAACGTGTTCAACGATTTCGAGGCCATAACCAATAAGGCCAACACGTTTTGTAGGATGATTTGTTATCAAACGGATTTTAGATACTCCGAGGTCGCGTAAAATTTGAGCTCCAATTCCAAAGTCCTTCTGATCCATTTTCACTCCGAACTTACCTTCTTTTTGCTCCGAAGCTTTAATTGCTCTCAGCTCGTCTAATAAACGGGCTCCTCTTGCGCCTTGGTTCATATAGAGAACAATGCCCTTTCCCTCCTCTTCCAACATACGCATGGCATGCTTTATTGGATTGCCAGTGTCTCTATTGAAACCAAAAACATCGCCCAAAGTACTTGAGGAATGTACCCGCACCAAAACTGGCTCATCTTCTTTCCACTCTCCTTTTACTACAGCCAAATGCACTTCTTCGGTGTTTGTTTGCCTGAAAGCTTGAAGGTGAAAATCACCATAGTCTGTCGGTAAATCAACCGAGTCTACACGCTCAATAAGACTTTCCTTTTCTAAACGATAAGAGATCAAGTCTTCGATAGAGACAAGCTTCAAATTAAACTTTTCAGCTACCTTTTTAAGGTTTGGTAAACGCGCCATTGTGCCATCCTCATTCAGTATTTCTACCAAAACACCGCAAGCCTGCAAGCCCGCCAAACGTGCAAAATCAATAGCAGCTTCAGTGTGGCCCGTTCTTCTCAAAACACCACCTCTCTTTGCTCTTAGCGGGAAAATATGTCCTGGTTTGCCTAATTCCTCAGGTTTTGTGTTTGGATTTACCAATGCCTGAACCGTTTTAGATCGGTCGCTGGCAGAAATACCAGTGGTACAGCCGTGGCCAATTAAATCTATAGAAACGGTAAATGGAGTTTCATAGGCCGCTGTATTTGAACCTACCATTAACTCTAAGCCCAGTTCATCACAACGGTCTTCAATCACTGCTGCACAAATAAGCCCACGACCATGGGTAGCCATGAAATTGATAATCTCAGGAGTTATTTTTTCTGCGGCACAAATGAAATCACCTTCATTTTCACGATCTTCATCGTCTACCACAATAATTACTTCACCATTTTTTATAGCTTCAATGGCTTCTTCAATCGTATTCAATTGAATTTTATCTTTAGCAATATCAATTGTACTTGCTTCTGTCATGTTCTTTAACTCTCGAGGGTATAAAATTCCTTTATTTAGACACCACAATTCCCAATTCGGTGGTAACCTGATCGAAAAGTGTTTTTAGGTGTTTTATCATTTGAAGTAACTCGTCTTGCTCTGTTGCGCTCAACGATTTCTTCAGTTGTTCTTCATTCTGTTTTAGCATTTCTTCGATCTTCTTTCTTTTCAATCTCAGAATCACTTTGTAGGTAGCTTTTGGTAAATCTTCCTTCTCATGAGAAGTACTAATTCTGTGAAGTTCTTCCCAACCATCGCTGATAAAATACTTCATATCAAGTAAATCGATCACCAACTGACTCATTCTTGGGTTACTTGGCCCAATAAACATGTCGGGCTCTACCTTTTTACCTGCCCTTATAAATCCAGAAGCCTTAGAAATAGTTTCATTAATCAATACATCGTCAAATTTCAGGTCTGCCGTTTCGTTTAAAATGAACTCCCCTATTTTCTGATTTTCATCAAAAGGTTCGTTTGCATAATTAATGATCATTCTTAAACATTCCCTTTCAACATAAAACGGTGTAAAACCAGGCTGTTCTTCTTGCTTCGATTGAAGTGCATCGGCCAACTGCTCATCCACAGCAGACTCACGTTCATTATGCTGTCTGTCCTTTTTTTGATTTTTTATCAGAATTTTATTCAATTCTGAAATCAAAACCTGTTCGTCAATCTCTAGTAAATTGGCGCAAGACTTTATGTACACCGAGCGCTTGATGCCATCAGGAATAAGCGAGATACTTTCTACTACATCGCGAATAACGGCTACTTTTTTAACCGGATCGATGTTTTTACCGCCTTCGGTAAGTATGTTGGTTTTAAAGGTGATGAAATCTTGAGCGTTGTCTTTCAGAAATTGCTGAAAGGCCTCTGAGCTCATGCTACGCGAAAAACTATCTGGATCTTCCCCTTCAGGGAAAACCACCGCATGCACATCTAAGTCATGCTCAAGAATCAAATCAATACCCCTGAACGAAGCTTTTATACCTGCCGCATCGCCATCATAAAGCACGGTAATGTTCTTTGTATAGCGACCAATCAGGTGGATTTGCTCTTTAGTAAGCGAAGTGCCTGACGAAGAAACCACATTTTGAACTCCAGACTGATGCATTGAAATGACATCAGTATAGCCTTCTACCAAATAGCAAAGGTCTTCGTTCCGAATGGCTTGTCTGGCTTGGTGAATACCATAAACGATATCACTCTTATGGTACACCCCTGTTTCGGGTGAATTGATATATTTCGGCTGCTTCTTGTCCTTACGGAGTGTTCGAGCACCAAAAGCAATTACTTTTCCTCCTACATTATGAATAGGAAACATTACCCGACCTCTGAACCTATCGTAGGTTTTGTTTTCAGACTTAAGAATTAAGCCCGCCTTTTCTAATATTTCTTCGGAATACCCTTTTTCCAAAGCAGGTTTCATTAGACCATCCCAAGCATCAAGGCTATATCCTAAATTGAATTTCTTTATTGTGGCTTCTGAAAAACCTCTTTCTTTAAAATAGCTAAGCCCAATACTCTTTCCTTCGCTGTGGTTCCAAAGAACATCTTGATAAAATTCACCAGCATATTTAAGCACTATAAAAAGGCTATCTCGCTCATTTTGAGCAGTAATTTGCTCGTCTGTTTGTTCTTCTTCCTGAACCTCAATACCATATTTGTTGGCCAGGTACTTCAGCGCTTCAATATAATTAACACCTTCAACCTCCATTATAAACGCGATGGCATCGCCTCCTTTTCCAGAGCTGAAGCATTTAAAAATATCTTTTGAGGGAGAAACGTAGAAAGAAGGGCTTTTCTCGTTGGTGAAAGGGCTAAGTGCTCTATAATTCGACCCCACTTTTTTCAATGACACAAAATCGCTGATCACCTCGATTATATCGGTGCGGTTCTTAATTTCTTGTATTGTACTGTCGCTGATTGCCATCCCTTCTTGCCTCAAATATAGGGCATTGATAAGGCTTGAAAAAGCACGGAACGAATTTCATTTAATCCTGTTATTCAGACTAGACAAAAAGCCGTTAATTTGCAGCGGAATTCAAGAACTATGGCAGCACTGACTAAAGAAAATGTAATCAAAGCACTGAGACATGTAGATGACCCAGACATTAAGAAAGATCTGGTAACACTAAACATGATTCAAGACATTGAAATTGAAGGAAATAAACTTGCCTTCACGGTGATGTTAACCACACCTGCTTGTCCGCTGAAAGAAGTAATCAAAAATGATTGTTTAAAGGCCATTGAAGAACATGTAGGTGCTGATATCGAAGTGAGTATTAACATGAGTTCGCATGTAACCAGCACAAGAGACAATGCTCCTCTTCTACCTCAAGTAAAAAATATAATCGCCATTGCTTCTGGTAAAGGAGGTGTAGGTAAATCTACTGTTACGGCCAATCTTGCTGTAGCATTGGCCAGAAGTGGTGCAAAAGTAGGCTTAATCGATGCCGATATTTATGGGCCATCCATCCCTACCATGTTTAATTGCGAACATGAACAACCGAATATTAGAAAAGAAGGAGAAAGAAATCTGATCATTCCTATTGAGCAATATGGTGTAAAGCTTATCTCAATTGGTTTCTTAACTCCTGCCGAAAATGCAGTGGTTTGGCGAGGACCGATGGCTAGCAGCGCATTGAAACAGTTTATTGGCGATACGGATTGGGGAGAACTCGATTATTTATTAATTGACTTACCCCCAGGAACAGGCGATATCCATTTGACTTTGGTACAAACTGTACCAGTTACTGGAGTTGTACTGGTTACTACCCCGCAAAAAGTAGCTTTAGCCGATGCTCAAAAGGGTCTGATTATGTTTATGCAACCGCAAATCAATGTGCCAATTTTGGGTATTGTTGAAAACATGGCTTATTTCACCCCAGAAGAACTACCTGATAATAAGTATTATATCTTTGGAAAAGATGGAGGAAAAAAACTGGCAGAAAAGCACAATGTACCTTACTTAGGACAAATTCCATTGGTGCAGAGTATTCGCGAAGCAGGAGATATTGGTTACCCAGCGGTAATGCAAGATTCGGTTACTGCCGATGCATTTAAAACATTGGCGCAGCAAACTGCACAACAGGTTGCTATAAGAAATGCGCAATTAGCTGAAACAAAGCGGGTAGAATTAAAAGTTTAACGTACATTTATACTTATGAAAGAAAGAGTTGAGGCAGCTTTAGAGAAGATTAGGCCATTTCTATTGGCAGATGGTGGAGATGTAAAAGTGCTAGAGATTACAGAAGACATGGTTGTTAGGCTTGAATTGCTTGGCGCATGCGAAAGTTGCCCCATGTCGCACATGACAATGAAAGCGGGTATTGAAGAAGCTATTAAAAGAGATATTCCTGAAATAAAGGGAGTAGTTGCGGTAAATACTGCAACAGTATAACTTTCCTCAGCCAACACCTATTAAATGGGCATAGTGTTAAAGCACTATGCCTTTTTGATTTTTAACCAGCAGTAATGCCAAACAAAAAATAACTTGTTGTGTTCATGCTATTATTAAACATTTGACCGTTTTCTTAATTGATTATCTTTGTGGACGAAGTAACCTAGGAACCATCACATTTTTAACCTACTTCAACCAATATCAAACCTTATGAGTGACAAGTCTTTTACCTTTAGCAGATTTTTGAAGAATGTATTGATTATGGCCGGTATCGGAATTGTTTTCGTACTGTTCTTTTTTTACATCTATCTCCCCTCTTCAACCAATCACAATGAAACCATCACAGTTCCTGAACTGATTGGTTTGACCTATGAGGATTTAGACGAGTTTGTAATCAAAAGAGATTTGAGGTATGAGATTGTGGAAGACTCAGGTTATTCTGAATCTGCCGCTCCTCTTTCTATTCTTTCTCAAAACCCAAAGCCCGGGTCTAAAGTGAAGATGAACCGAAAAATTTACATTGCTCTTAACGCTAAGGTTCCTCCAAAAGTAAAAATGCCAAACCTTATCAATACGGATGTTCAAAACGCTGAAGACATTTTAAACACCAATGGGTTGAAGCTAGGGTCTTTAACTTACGAACCCAACTTAGCAAACAATGCGGTTTTAGCTCAAACTATCAATGGTAAACCAATCGATGCCGGCACTTCCATTTTCAAAGGTTCGTCTATCGACCTAGTGATTGGAGATGGTGAAGGCGTTCAGCGTTTTCTGACTCCTGATTTTATTGGGAAAACTTTGGATGATGTGAAATTCCAAATCAATGCTTCAAAACTTAAGCTTGATGTTATCAACTTTATTAAGGTGGACAGTGTAGCTGAAAATACGATCTATAAACAATTGCCTCCTGCAGGCAGCATGATCAGGTCTGGAAGTTTGATTGAAATCTGGGTGAATGGAAAGGATTCGAATGATGAAGAGTTAAATGAGTCACCTGATGGGGATGTTAAAATGCAATAATATTTAGTGAAAAAGCTGCTGCTCATATCATTCGCTTTTATTGCCATTCAAACTATGGCTCAGATTACTGAGCGACCTTTACCCTTTAAAAAAAATAGCAACAACAATAATTTCGTATCTAAAGCAGCTGGAAATAACCAAACCCAAGCCAGTTTAACGCTTCCTTTTTGGGATGATTTCTCACAAGCTGGTTTCTCACCAAACCCTACATTATGGCTATCGGGGGAACATGTTAGAATCAGTAGCTCTATTGCTAAATCTGCCCCCACTTTAAATGTTGCCGTTTTCGATGGTGTAGATGCCAGCGGCAGACCTTATAATGCTACTAGTTTACTGAATGGTGCTACGGACAGTTTGGTTTCTCAAATGATTGATTTAAGTACCTTAACGGCAGATCAAGTTGACTCTGTTTATATCAGCTTCTTTTGGCAAGCAACAGGCAATGGAGAAATGCCCGACAGACAAGATTCATTAGTGCTTCAATTCAAAAAACCCGATGGTATCTGGCAAAGTGCCTGGCGCCAAATTGGTGGGCTCGACAATCAATCTGAAGAATTTAACCAGGTGGTTCTAAAAGTAAATCCAGAGTTTTTTTATGATGGGTTCCAATTTCGATTTAAGTCATTCACCCGCTTAGCAGGTGCTTTTGATACTTGGTTGGTAGATTATATTTACCTTAATGATGGACGCCATCAAAACGATGTTGCACATGTGGATAGAGCATTAACAAGAAGACCTTCGTTTTTAATTGCTCCGTATTCCGCCATGCCAACTGAGCAGTTTTTTGCTGACCCTGCAAAATACCTATCCGAAACCAATACAGAATTTTACAACCTGAACGATTTCTTTCAACCCATTCAATTTACAACTACTGTGAAAGATCTTGGCACTGGAAATCAATTGGAAGTCTTAAACAATGAGAGCGTAGCTAATCCACCACCAGGCCCCTATGCTCGAAGAACGTTCACTTCTCCTACTCTTTCTGTTGCTAATATTGATGTTGACGCTGATTCTCTTTGGCTAGAAACCACTTACTACATTAAGTCAGGCGATAACTTTTATATTGAAAATATTTCGGCTACCAATGACACCACCTTCAATACCAACCTTGATTACAGAGTAAACGACACCGTTCGGGTAATCACAAAAATTGACGATTTCTTTGCTTATGATGATAATGAAGCTGATTTCGCTGCTGGCATCAATCAAAATGGAGGTAAACTAGCTTATGAGTTTTTTGCAGAAGAACGAGCCCTACTTACGCATATAGACATCAACTTCCCCTTCACGCAGCAGGCAGGAGAACCCATTGAGTTATTTGTATGGACGAATATTGAAGAAGAGGCTCGGTCAGAAGAAATACTCTTTCAAGACTCCTACAGTGTTTTGCGCCCTGCTAGTATTGGCGCTATGACCACTTACGAATTAGATACCCCAATTTTTGTTCAAGGTACCTTCTTTATTGGTTTTCAGCAGGCTACCAACGAGTTTTTAGCCGTGGGGCTTGATAAAAATCAAGATTCTGGAGATAAAATGTTCTACAATGTGGACGGTACATGGAGAAAAAACGAAAATGTAAAAGGCAGTTTCCTCATGCGCCCAAGATTTGATAAAACAGTAGCATCAACCTTTGTTCCCGGAAAAGTGGCTCCTGAAGTTCAATTGGATGTATACCCTAACCCAAGTGAGGGTGAATTTAATATAAGAGGCCAAGTGGAAGCTCTTCAACTTTTCGATAGCTGGGGAAAAGAAGCTCAGTTTACAGTAGAAGAAACTCAAACTGGGTTGAAAGTTCTTTTCGGAAAAAATCAAAAAGGCATATATTTGCTCCACGTTAAAAAAGAAGGCAAAATCATCACCAAAAGACTGATTCTAAACCACTGACCATGGCTGATATTACAGTAAAAGAACTCAAAGAAATAATGCTCAACGGAGAAGTTAAAAACTTTATTGATGTGAGAGAAGAGTGGGAGTATGATGAAGATAACTTAGGTGCCAAATTAATTCCATTGGGTGATATTCCGCATAGAGTTGCTGAAATTGAAGACTTAAAGGATGCCGAGATCATTATTCACTGTAAGTCTGGCGCAAGGGCTGGTAGGGCTCAGAAATACCTTATTTCTAGAGGCTTCACCAATGTAAGAAACCTTGTTGGCGGAATTGAAGCCTTCAGAGCGGACCAAGACTAAGCCCCACTCCCCTTCTTTGACCTAGGTAATCAGTATATTCTGAGTTATCCCTCAAATTCAGAGGTTCTATAATTTTTAGACGAAAGAGTTAATTCCTTTGAGAATTGAGAAAGCTCTGTATGAAATAGACCGTGCCTGTTAAACCCTATCAACCGTACATATTTAAAGTTAAGTTGTAAGCTGCTTTTCATTTCTATTAGCTAAGATCATTACTAATTCTTTCTTTCAATAAAATATTTTAAAAAAAGAATCATCATAAATTAATACGCTATAATTATATAATAGTTTTGTAAACTAAGCATATTTGCTGCATGTCATTGTAAAAAAATGACAACCCAATTCTTGCAAAATATTTAAAGTATATGATCAGAAGAGTTCCAGAAGAGATAATTCAATTAATCGCAACCAGTTACGATAACATTAGAGGAATTGTTGTTTTAAAGGATAATAAAATAACTCATGAAAATTACTTTCATGAATACAATCAAAATGATACTATTCATATTGCCTCTGTTACCAAAAGCATATTATCCATTCTTATTGGAATAGCAATTGATAAGGGGTTCATAAAAAGTTTAGATCAAAATGTTTTAGATTTTTTCCCTGATTATCAGGTAAAGAGAAGAGAACAGGTAATACAAAAAGTAACAGTCCGGCACTTATTAACTATGACAGCCCCTTACAAATTCCAATCTGAGCCATATACACAAGTATATTCAAGTGAAGACTGGACAAAATAGGAGGGAAAAATCTGAACGAAAACTTCAAATACACGACCATCGGGCTTCAGGTTTTATCTGGAATTCTAATAAACACAACAGGACATTCTGTACTCAACTTTGCTAATGAAAACCTATTTAAACCATTGGGGATTAAAAAGCCTAATAATTTAAGAATACATAATAAACAGGAGCACTTTGATTTTCTCAAGGGAAGGCATGTTAATGGTTGGATAATAGACCCCATAGGAACCAATACAGCTGGCTGGGGATTAACTCTAACTACAAGGGATTTAGTAAAAATTGGACAATTATACTTAAACAAGGGCAAATGGAATAATCAACAAATATTATCGTCAAAATGGGTTGAAGATAGTACCAAGGCGCATAGCAACTATGGAGAGTTATCATACGGCTATCTCTGGTGGATAATTGATGACCAGAAAAATAATTGCTTTGCAGCTATTGGCGATGGAGGAAATGTAATCTATGTAGACCCTGTCATGAAAACAGTAATTGCAATTACTTCCCTATTTATGCCAAGAGCGAAAGACCGAATTACATTCATAAGGAAACACATTCTACCTTTGTTGTAAAACAGTAATATACAGTATTATTTCACTACCTATTTAGTGCAAGGCGTTTTCGTTTGTATTTAACTAATGAAATCTCATTAACCCTCGTTTAGAACAAGGATTCAATGCTCAAATTCAAATACTCATCAACTGTCGCGGGTTCTCCGATTTATCTACCATAGGCAGGACCTGTGACCAACTATTAATCAAGGACTCTGTCCGCTTTCTTTTCATCGACAAAACCTTCTGAGCCTCAGAACAAGGCGACTGATGATTTCTTTGTCCATAAAAAAGTATTCCGCCCTTACAGGGCTAAAACTAATTTTTACTGAATTAGGATGGGTTGCACCCATTCCTATGCTATTTCGCCCCGTTGGGGCTTTAGCTGCTCAATCAACCCATCATCCTTTGCAACGCGAGTTTCACTGCCCTGAAAGGGCCAAATATTAAAACGAAGGGTGAAACCCTTCGGAAAAACGCTACCACAAACACTATTTGAGTCCTGAAGGGACGGAATAACCGTCATTTCGCAGTTAGTCAAGTCTCGATTCCTCTGTCGCGGGTTCTCCGAACCTGTGACCATCTGCTCGTTCAGGTTTCTGTTTTTCATCAATAATAGTATGAAAAGAATGAAAGAGTCCGCTAATTTATAGAGTGATCGTTATGACAATCATTTCTTAACTGATCAGATACAATTTTACTTTTATTCAAATTTCATGCAGACCAATGCACCAAGCTTTAAGAGCCAAACTAGAGGAAACCTTAAAAATATCAGATGAGGATTGGAAAACTTTTGAGTCCATTCTATACACCTTAGAAGTCAAAAAAGCAGACTACATCTTAAAGGCGGGTCAAATTTGTAATGGGATATACTTTTTGAGGGAAGGCGCTGTACGAACTTTCTATTTAAAAGATGGGCAAGAGATTAATACCTCGTTCAATTTTGAAAATGATTTTTTAAGAGAAATTGAAAGTTTAGCCAATAATCAACCTTCAGAGAAATACATTCAGGCAATTGAAAACAGTAAGTTGTTTTATATAGAAAAAAGCAAACTCACTGGCCTCTACCAACAATCCATTTTCTTTCAAGAATTGGGTAGAAGAATTTTGGAACAATTGGCCATAACAGAACAAAAGTACAGTGCACTTTTAGCTGCCAACTCACCAAAAGAGAGATACCTCCATATTCTAGAAAATAAGCCTGAATTGGTCCATCGCATTCCGTTGCAACACCTTGCCTCCTATTTAGGGATCAGCCGAGAGTCTTTAAGCAGAATTCGTAAGCGGGTTTCATAAATTGTTTTGTGACTTAAGTCAAAGGAAGGGAAAAACCTCTGACCTTAATTTGTTTCAAAAAACAATCATATGAAACAAATCTTAATACTTGCTGGCCTAGGGGTAATTGGCCTGGTGAGTTGCAGAGCACAAAACAAAACGCTTATGGAAAATGAAATCAAAAAAGTAGTGTTGAATTTGGAAAGCGCCACCGCTGAAAGGAACATTCTAGAAATAGAAAAATACCTTCACAAAGACTATCGAGTTGTCGCCAACAGGTTTAAAGGATCAAGTACGACAACCATCATTACAAGAGAAGTGTATCTAGAAATGATGCAAGCCGGTAAAATTGGAGGCACCTCATATACTACTCAATTCAAAAGTATCAGTATCACCGGTCATACCGCTATGGTAGATCTAGTTTTTACATCGGACATTAGCTCCAATATGCACAAATACTTGATACTGGTATTAGATGAAAACGATCAATGGAAGGTTGTGAGTGACATTCCTGTCGTGATCGAAAAAAACTAATGTAGAGAAGATAGAAAAGTCTTATCTCTGTCGCGGGTTCTTCGATTTATTAGCAGTAGGTAGAACCTGCGACCACTTATTTATCAAGAACTCTATATCTCAAAGTGCATTCCTTCTTTGAGTAGCCTGTTGTATGTGGTCTTATTGAATTGAAATAGGTTTCCAGGCCTACCTGCTCCTGTTGATTTTGCCTTTTCATCGAGCTCATCTAAAATACCCAGACTCATCACCTTCTTTTTGAAGTTTCTTCTATCAATTGGGCGATCTAACAATGTAGAATAGAGATGTTCTAAATCAGAAAATGCGAATTTCTTATCAAGCAATTCAAACCCTATGGGCTGATACACAATTTTAGCTCGCAGTCGTTCGATAGCCATTTTCAAGATTTCCTTGTGGTCGAAAGCCAGTCTGGGAAGCTTTTTATAGTTGAACCATGCTGCATCGGCTGCATCTGTAGATGCCTTCAGCTTTTCGAATTGTTTCGATTTTACCAAGCCAAAATAAGCCACGGATAAAATGCGTTTTCTAGGATCCCTATCTGGTTTCCCAAATGTGTATAACTGTTCGAGGTAATTAATTTCAACACCCGTTTCTTCCTGAAGCTCTCGCGCTACTGCCGCTTCCAATGATTCATCATCTAACACAAATCCGCCTGGTATCGCCCATGCACCTTTATAAGGATCATACTTTCTTTTAATTAGAAGAATAGATACTCCCTCCTCTTTGCTATATCCAAAAACGATTGCATCTACGGCCACTTCAATATTTTGCGTTCTATTCACGCAATAAAGTTAATACATTATATATGAACAGAACAAACTCACTTGCTAAGCATCTTCTCAAAACAACGTTAAACGCTTATTAACCAACAATTAACATTTATTTGCGTAATTAAAACGCATATTAATGTTTCGATCATTATTTTTTATTTAGTTTGCGTAGATTACACACAATTACGTGATAAAAGCATTTGAATTAACCAAGCAGTACAGAGCTATGATAAGTGTCCTTTACCATGAAGCATAAATACATGAAAGCAATAGTTTGGAAAAAATATGGTTCACCTGACTACCTCGAATTAGCAGATATTGAAAAACCTGTTCCTAAAGATGACGAAGTGCTTATCAAGGTTCATGCAGCAACAGTAACCCCTGGTGATTGCGAAGTTCGAAGGTTCGACATGCACGTTTTATTCTGGATTCCCCTTCGTATTTACTTTGGTATATTCAAACCAAGACGCCCCATTTTAGGGATGGAGTTATCGGGAGAAATAGAAGCAATTGGCCAAAAGGTTAAAAACTTTAATGTTGGCGATCGAATAGTCTGCGGAACAAGTCTTGGATTTGGAGCTCACGCAGAATATAAATGTTTGAAAAGCAATGCCATGATTGCACTTAAACCTTCAAACATGACCTATGAGGAAGCAGCCTCACTTCCCACAGGAGGAACAAATGCACTTCATTACCTTAGAAAAGGAAAAATTCAACCTGGTGAAAAAGTACTGATCAATGGTGCTGCAGGTTGTTTTGGTACGTACGCCATCCAACTTGCTAAACACTTTGGAGCAGAGGTAACCTGTGTAGATAGCACTGATAAACTCCAGCCGCTCACTACCTTAGGTGCTGATCACCTCATTGATTATACGAAAGAGAATTTTGCAGAAAGCGATAAAAAGTATGATGTCATTTTTGATGTAGTAGGCAAATCGGTACGTCAAGGAATGAAGGCACTCACTCCAAAAGGACGCTACATTTTAGCCACACCTTGGGTGTATCAGGTAATACAAGGCTTTTGGTGTTCGCTGATGAGTAAAAAGAAATTCATTATAGAACTAGCAAAAGAAGACCCAAAAGATTTAGTCTATCTGAAGCAACTTGTAGAAGAAGGCAAGCTAAAGACTGTTATTGACAAAACCTTTCCTTTGTCAGAAATGGCTGTGGCCCATCATTATGTAGAAAAAGGCGATAAAGTAGGTCAAGTAATTATGAAAATAACCGATCAGTGATGAAGGCCATAGTACTCAAGCAATACGGAGGAATAGAGAACCTCAAACTGGAAGAAATTGAAAAGCCTGTCCAAAAGGACAATGAGGTTTTAGTAAAAGTAATCTCTGCTTCAATCAATGATTGGGATTGGGCATTACTGACTGGTAAGCCATTCGTTATTAGAATGCTATATGGTGCTTTCTTCAAACCGAAGATTAAAATTCTAGGTGTCGACATTGCTGGAAAAGTAGTAGCTACGGGAAAAGCCGTTACCGCCTTTAAACCTGACGATGAAGTATATGGAGACCTTTCAGAATGTGGGTTTGGAGGCTTTGCCCAATATGTTTGCGCAGAAGCTAAAGCACTCACAATCAAACCTTCAAATATGACTTTTGATCAAGCAGCAGCTATCCCTCATGCCGCTGCACTTACTACACAAGGCCTTATTGATGAAGGAAAAATTGAAAAAGGCCAGCAAGTACTCATCAATGGTGCTGGAGGTGGCGTGGGAACATTTGGAATACAAATAGCCAAACTATATCAAGCGAAAGTTACAGGTGTAGACAGCCTGGACAAACAAGCCATGATGAAGTCTATGGGGTATGACGAGACTATAAATTACCAAAGTGAAGACTTCACCAAAAATGGAAAGCAGTATGATTTAATTCTTGATACAAAGACCAATCGCTCACCATTTCAATATCTCAAATCCCTAAAATCGGGTGGAAAATATGTAACAGTTGGCGGCCATATGTCTCGACTAATACAAATTGTATTTCTCGGTCCATTAATCAAACTAATTACTGGAAAGCAATTAAAGCTACTAAGCTTAAAGCCAAACAAGAATTCAGACTACATCAACGAACTGTACAGTGCTGGCAAAATCAGACCAGTGATAGATGGGCCCTATCCCTTAGAAAAAATGCCTCAAGCCCTTGATTATTTTGGGCAAGGTAAACACAAAGGGAAAATTATCATTTCAGTAGGTGATGAAGATAATACCCTTATCTAGCTTTAAGATCACAAAACTTAAAAAGGAGCATCTTCACCACTTGGAGGCAATGCAGGAGGACTGTCGTTTCCATTGGCTTTGCTTTGGTAGGTCATAGCACCACCAGATTCAAAACTGGCCGCACCAGAACCCGGAAGCGATGTACCATAACTTCCGCCAAAACCAGTCACATCTAAATCAGTAAACTTGGTGTATTTACCAATGAACTTAAGTTGAACGTTTTCTAAAGAACCGTTTCTGTGCTTAGAAATAATTACTTCACCCACACCCTGAGTTGGCATTCCGTTTTCATCTTGCGTAATACCGTAATATTCAGGTCGGTAAAGGAACATTACCATATCTGCATCTTGCTCAATAGAACCCGATTCCCTCAAATCTGAAAGTTGCGGCCTTTTATCTCCACCACGGGTTTCTACCGCCCTACTCAGCTGAGAAAGGGCAATTACAGGCACATTTAATTCTTTAGCTATATTTTTTAAGGCTCGCGAAATTGAAGCAATTTCCTGTTCACGGTTACCTCCTCCGCCTCCACTCTTAGATGAATCGCCAGACATCAGCTGGAGGTAATCAATTACCACCAGTTGAATGTCGTGCTGTTGTTTTAACCTTCTACACTTCGCCCTTAATTCAAGGATGGAAAGCGCAGGGGTGTCATCTATAAAAATGGGGGCTTTTGTTAGATTCGCTGTTTTATGAACGAGCTGTGCCCATTCGTGTTCGGCCAAATTGCCTTTCTTAATCTTCTCACCTTCCAATTCAGCTTCGCCAGAAATCAAACGATTTACCAATTGTACCGATGACATCTCCAAAGAGAAAATTGCCACGGCATGCCCATGGTCCACAGCTGCATTTCGCAAGGCAGAAACCACAAAAGCAGTTTTACCCATGGCTGGTCTTGCAGCTATAATTACTAAATCAGATTTCTGCCATCCAGAGGTTACTCTATCTAAACTGGTAAAGCCAGAAGGAATTCCTGTAAGGCCATCTTTATGATTTCTACGGGCATGAATTTCTTCAAGGGCAGTTGTCATAATGTCCTTCATTTTCTGATATTCCTTACGAATATTGGTTTCAGAAACTTCAAACAACGACTGCTCCATTTTGTCGAGCAACTGGAAAACATCCGTTGTATCTTCAAAAGCTTCGCGCTGAATATCAGATGAAATACGGATCAACTCTCGCTTAATAGATTGCTCTACAACTATTCTGGCGTGGTACTCAATATTGGCGGCAGAGCTCACCCGGTTGGTAAGCTGCGTAATGTAATACGGCCCACCAATCATTTCTATTTTACCCTCTTTTCTCAGCTGGCTGGTTACCGTAAGAATATCGATGGGTTCCGAAGCCTGAAAAAGATCATAAATAGCTTGATAGATTACTTGATGTGCCTCTTTGTAAAAAGACTCAGGTCTGAGAATATCAATTACATTGGTTAAGGCGTCCTTTTCCAACATTAAAGCTCCCAAAATGGCCTCTTCAAGGTCTGTAGCTTGTGGTGGTAACTTACCCAACTGGCTAAGATCATTCCCTAGATTGTTCCTAGATTTATAACCCAAACGCAACGCTGCAGACTTTCCTTTTTCCATCCTTCAAACCTAGAGCAAATTCCTGTGTTCAACAACGATTGAGCCCAGTACTTACCCACAATTTTTACACTGTGTTATACACGTGAGGTTCTAGTTTATTTTGCTTTATTTGTTGAACGTCCTTTTTGTCTTAATTTTGAACGTTCAACTCATTTAATAATATGACTCAAAATTCTCAGCGTATCCATTTCATTGCTATCGGAGGAAGCATCATGCACAGCCTAGCCATGAGTTTAAATAAGGCAGGGCACAAAGTGAGCGGATCTGACGATCATTTTTACGAGCCTTCTAAATCGAAATTAAAAGAATTAGGACTGCTACCCGAAAATGAAGGTTGGGATGCCACTAGAATTGACAGTAGTTTGGACTTGGTAATCTTAGGCATGCACGCCAAAGCAAACAACCCAGAATTATTAAAGGCTCAGGAATTAGGCTTAAAAGTACTTTCGTTTCCTGAATATATTTACGAAGCTTCCAAAAACAAGCAAAGAATAGTAATTGCGGGGAGCCACGGAAAAACTAGCATGACAGCCATTGTAATGCATGTTTTAAAAGATATTGGCCGCGACTTCGACTATATGGTTGGGGCGCAAATCAAAGGGTTTGATGATCAGGTCAAGTTATCAGACGCTCCAATTATTATTATTGAAGGCGATGAGTACCTAACATCAGCCTTAGACTCAAGACCCAAGTTTCTACACTACCATCATCATATAGCTACCGTTTCAGGAATTGCCTGGGATCACTTTAATGTTTTCCCCACACTAGAAGATTATGTTACCCAGTTTGAATTGCTGGCTGATTCTTCCTCTAAGGCAAGCACGCTAATTTATTGTGAAGAAGACAATTTGGCCTCAATGATTATTTCTGAAAAAGACAGGCCTGATGTAACCAACATTCCTTACAAAGCACATGAGCATGTAGTTAGGGATGGAATTACCTATTTAAGATTGCCTGATGGCGAAATTAAAGTTGAAATTTTCGGCTATCACAACATGCAAAACCTTAGTGGTGCCCAAGCATTGCTTAAGAGAATTGGAGTTACCGATGATCAGTTCTACAAAGCCATTGTAACCTTTAAAGGTGCTGGAAAAAGAATGGAGATTTTAGGTAAAAACAATACCACTACCATTTATACAGACTTTGCTCATGCCCCATCTAAACTTTTAGCCACTACTACAGCCATAAAGCATCAGTTTCCAAACCGCTTTTTAGTGGCTTGTCTTGAGCTGCATACTTTTAGCAGCTTGAACAAAGACTTTATTGAACAATACCAAAATACTTTCAATAATAGTGATGAGGCTATTATTTACATTAACCCAGAAGCTGCAAAGCAAAAAGGGCTTGATGCATTAACAGAAGCCGACCTTAGAACAGCCTTCAATAGAAAAGATATTATGCTGTTTAATGACAGCGCTGAACTGAATGATCATTTAATGCAACACAGTTGGGCCAACAAAAACCTTATTCTTATGAGCTCAGGTAATTTTGGTGGACTTAACTTAGACGCACTACAACAACACATTCTTTAAAAAAACACCTGCTTAAACAGGAAATCATGGAATTAAACCTAAAAAACCCATTGGCGTTTTTCGATCTGGAAACGACAGGAATCAATATTTCCCAAGACAGAATCGTTGAATTGGCCATACTGATGGTAAAACCCAATGGCGAAGTGGAAAAGATGCATCACCTCATTAACCCCACTATCCCTATTTCTGAAGAGTCATCCATGATTCATGGCATTCGTGATGAAGATGTAAAGGACAAGCCCACATTTAAATCTTTAGCCAAAAACATTGCTAAATTTTTAGAAGGGGCCGATTTAGCGGGTTTTAACCATGTTCGTTTTGATATTCCGCTTTTGGTGGAAGAATTTTTAAGGGCTGGGGTAGATTTTGAAGTAGGCAACCGAAAATTAGTCGATGCCCAAAAAATCTTCTTTATGATGGAAAAAAGGACGCTTTCTGCTGCCTATCAGTTCTATTGCAATAAAGAATTAGAAGGTGCTCATGGTGCCATGGCCGATACCGAGGCAACTTATGAAGTGCTCAAAGCGCAACTTGATAAGTACAATGGCCAACCCGTAGAAGATATTGGAGGCAATGTAATTGCTAAAATAGAAAATGACATGGCCTCTCTACACCAATTGGTGGGCTCTAATATGGTAGACTTGGGCGGACGCTTTGTGTTTAACGACAAAGGCATTGAAGTCTTTAACTTTGGCAAACATAAAGGAAAGCCAGTAACCGAAGTACTCGAAAAAGAGCGTGGTTATTACGACTGGATGATGCAAGGAGACTTCCCTCTCGATACTAAACGTAAACTAACACAGATTAAGCTCAAGGGCTTTAAAATGGGGTAAATTAGTATTTAGTATATGGTAGCTAGTATCTAGATAGTAATCGATACCATTTAGATTTTAGAATACAAAAGTTAACCAAACCAATATCTGAAATCAGCCAATGCTTTCTTCCATCCTCTCTCTCCTATTATCCATTACCTTAATTGCGCTTGGGCTAATCCATTTCAATTGGGTGTTAGGTGGCAAATGGGGTTTTGAGGCCGCTCTACCTACAAATGAAAATGGAAAAAGAGTACTCAACCCTAAAAAAATCGATAGCCTGATTGTAGGTTTAGGTCTTTCTGCGTTTGGAGCTTTCTATTTATTTCAAGCAATAATTACAGCGATAGAAATGCCTTATTGGCTTAGCACTTATGGGGGTTGGGTTATACCCTCTATCTTTTTACTGAGGGCAGTGGGTGACTTTAAATATGTGGGCTTCTTTAAGAAAATCAAGTCTACTCCTTTTGCCAAAATGGACACTAAGCTGTTTTCTCCTTTGTGCTTATTTATGGCTTTAGCGGGGTTCGCTATTCAGTTATTGGTAGATTGACGCTTAGTATTTTAGCACCCTCTAAAAGTTGACATCATTTATGATATCAATGGCAAACCACTTCATCAGAAGTCTTTGAAAACTTTTAGTGAGTAATACCTTGAGGAAACCTTTGCTTTAATTTCTAGGTCAATGCATAAAAAAACGGACTCACTTTAAGGCGAGTCCGTTTTACTTTTAGACTGGTGATTACTTAAGCAATCTCAACTAATTCTATATCGAAGACTAAGTCTTTTCCAGCCAAATCATGGTTGGCATCAATTACTACTATATCTTCTTTTACTTCTTTCACCTTTACTGGCACTTGTTGTCCATTTGGCTGAGACATTGCAAGTTGTTGTCCCACTTCAGGTTTTAAATCTTCAGGTAAGTTAGCTTTTGGCACATCGAAGTATAAATCAGGATTTACTTCACCATAAGCTTCTGCTGCAGGAATTTCAGCAGTTACTTTTTGTCCTTTTTCCATCCCATCTACGGCAGCATCAAATCCTTTGATCATCTGACCTGCACCCACCTGAAAACCTAATGGTTCTCTTCCTTCAGATGAATCGAATACCGTTCCATCTTTCAATCTTCCAGTGTAATGCACTTTGACGTTATCGCCTTGCTTTGCTTTTGACATAATTCTTTCTTTTAAATTTTTCCTTGATTTTCAAGAAGTTGCAAAGTTACAAAACCTTAGCGCAATGCCCAGTAATAATGGGAAAAGCTGCCAACCTCTTTGTTTTTAAGGGTTCTTAAGGTAGAACAGACTCAACTGGGTATTGTTATAACTGTTTGAAATAATGATAATCAATCTCTACAACACATACAAAAACCTTCACAAATAAGAACTAAGAAAGGTTTAAAGGTTCGCGGTACTTATTTACCTTTGCAGCATGTTTGAAACTGCTAGTTTTGTAATAAGCAACACCGATCACAATTTATGTCCCAAACCAGATAAGCCTGAGTTTGCATTTATTGGCCGATCGAATGTGGGTAAGTCTTCCCTCATTAATATGCTTACACAAAAGAAGAACTTGGCTAAAACTTCTGGTCGACCTGGGAAAACGCAGCTAATCAATCACTTTATTATTGATGAACAGTGGTATTTGGTAGATTTGCCGGGTTATGGTTATGCCAAAACCAGTAAGTCGAACCGAGTGGCTTGGAGCATTATGATAGAGAAATACCTTTTGGAAAGGCAAAACCTTCAAATGGTGTTTGTGCTGATTGACAGCCGACTGGAGCCGCAAAAGATTGACATAGAATTTGTGAATTGGCTAGGTCAAGCAGGGATTCCTCTAGGGTTAATCTTTACCAAGGCCGACAAACAATCGATTAATAAATCTCAACAGAGTATTGCGCGCTTTAAAAAAGTAATGAAACAAACTTGGGAAGAACTGCCCGTAATGTTTGTAAGTTCTTCTGAAACAGGTTTGGGTCGTGAAGAAATTGGAGAGTATATTCACGCAGTATTAACTACTTAATTTTTTTAAATCAAAGTCAGTGGCTCGTTGGCCAAAGGCACTTAATGTATAAAACATAAATATGAAGTTTGAAGAAATTGCCGCAGTAACTGGAAAAGGCGGTTTGTTTAGAATAGCAAAACCAGGAAGAACGGGCATCATTTTAGAATCAATGGATGCTCAAAAAAAGAAGGTTGTGGTTGGAGCCGATGCACAAGTTTCTATTTTAAGTGAGATTTCGATCTACACACATACTGAAGAAGGAGCCACTCCCCTAGCTGATGTAATGAGAAAGATTCACAGTGAATTTAATGGCGACACAGGCCTGAGCAAAACTTCTGACCCTGATGAATTAAAAGCTTTTTTACAGCACATTCTTCCAGATTATGATGAAAGCCGAGTGTATGTTTCTGACATTAAGAAACTAGTAACTTGGTATAACCTTTTGGCCAAAGACCATCCTGAGGTTTTCGAAGAAGAAGTGGAAGAAGAAACAACTGAAGAGAAATAAAAAAATGCCGGCTTATCACCGGCATTTTTTTTACAGACATCTTAATGCCCATCTTCATCATCAGCAAGGCTTCCCATCAAAGCTATTTTGCTAGGCTTTCCAGGTAAACTGATTTCCTTAACCAATTCCAAATTACTTTTCTTATACATACTCACTTTACTGTTTTCTGCATCGGTAATGTAAAGAAAATCCTCGCTAGCCGCGAAAGCTGGGGTTCCCGTTGCAGGAAAGTTTACGTTCAGCTTCTTTGAGGTTTTGATATCAAAATCATGTCCGTCCAATACTTTAACTGTACCATCAGTATAAAGCACCAATAAGTCATGCCCCTCCCAATCAAACATGGCTCCAACCAAGTCAGCGCTCTCTTCAATCGCATTGATGGTTTTTCCATTCACATCGATTTTATACAAACCATATTTAGACTTGAAGCCAACAAACTGATCGCTCTCTTTGCCATAAAGAATTGTTCCTATCCAGTTGGTACCAAAAGAAGAAGGATTTGGAATAAGTACTTGACTACCATCTTGATTTACCTGTAATATTCCATCTGTGCAACCAAACAAAACTAAGCTTCCGTTGCCCGCTTCTCCGTGAATACCACCAGTTTGTATGGTAGAGGCATGAAGCAACCCACCATTCATGTCTATAATTTTCACACGCTCAGGTAAAGTTCCTGCTGCACTACCGTCCTTTTCTGTTACGGCAATTGTACCATTATTGAACAAGGCCGGAGCTCCGTGATGCGCCACCCCAACATTAAAAACTCTTGCGTTCGCCTCAGTGTGTAGTGTACTTTCTTTAAAGTGAGAGATGCTTCCTTCTCCATCATTAAATACCAAAATATTATCTCCACTGCCGTAATAATGTACTGGCCTTGACGCAGTAGCTTTACTTAAAGCCCATTTTGGTGTGCCTTTAATGTGTACATGATCATCATGCCCTTCTATACCGCTATCAAAGAATGTGGCTAAATTTTCTTCTGTATTGATTACAGAAACAAATCTGCCGCTTGGACTGGTGTATAGCCTGCCATTTGCAAATTGTCCGGAATGCGTTTCAACTGTAGCCTTGCCGGGGTTAATTAGGTAATAGTTGGCTTGATCTTGATCAGAGGCCATTAGTCTTACAAACTGCCCCTCTTCTGATTGAGCGGGTACTTTTTCGTCATCGTCTTTACAAGCACTGAGCGTAAAAACAAGTAGAACAGAGAATAGAATTACTTTTTTCATCATTTTTATAGGTTCATGTTAATGCAACAATGTTGCAAACATAATATGTAATTCAATAAATGCAACGTAGTTGCATTTATAATTTATGAGTGGTCAAAAAATTAAAATTCATTTGATTTGAGATATAAATCAGATCGTCTTTACTTTAAGTTCTATTCAATAAAAGATGGCTTCAATCAATTCAAAAGACATTCAAACTGGTCTTGCTCTTATCAGCAAAGATTTTCAAGTTGATCCTTCGGATTGGCAATTACCCAATGATACAGAACTGACTCAAGACAAGGCTTTTGACTTTCTACTCAAGCTAGTAGAAAATCTCATGACTCATGATTTCAATCGTCTACTCAACAGTCTTTACAGAATTGATGTATCGGAAGAAAAATTAAAAATGGCCTTGGCTGAATCTGATAATCCCGCTAAAACAGTCGCTCAAATGATTTGGGAAAGAGAATTACAAAAGGTTGAAACAAGAAAACGCTACTCTAGCAAATAGGGAATTATCATAAGCAACCTTTTCAGTAATACAATTCATTGATTGGGAATCTACCATCAAACTATCATCTGTTCTTTTCCTCCATAGGCCCGAATCAATAGTCAGGAAATCAGCGAGGTTAGCAATGATTTCTAACCCATTCTCACCATTCAATAATTAAAAATAGTAGCCAAAAAACTGTGGCTGATAAGCCGTATTGGACTATTCTGCTCTTCATCCCTAGTGATTTTATTTCACTAGCACTAGTGATTGTCTCGCCAATATTCGGCTCTTACATTTGTGTCACTATTTTTAATCAGTCTAAATAAGAATGAAAAAACTCATAACATTTATTATCGCAATTATTGCCACAGTTTCTGTAAAAGCACAAAACGGTGGTATTGAAGGCCGAATTACCGACAACAATGATCTCCCTATTCCGGGAGTAAACATAACACTGAAAGGTACCTCCATAGGCACTATCAGCAATACCAATGGATATTTCATTTTAAATGGGATAGCTCAAGGGAAACAAACTTTTCTCTTTTCATTCGTAGGTTTTAAAAACCGAGAAATTGAAGTAGCAATCTCAAGCAATGAAGTGCATGACTTTGGAACAATAAAACTTTATGAAGGAAGCGAAATACTTCAAGATGTAGTAGTTACTGGTGAGCGTACCAATAAGTTTTCTAGAGAAGAAACAGCTTATGTGGCCAAACTTCCACTAAAGGATTTAGAAAACACACAGGTATACAGCACCGTTACGAGTGATCTATTAATATCTCAAGTGGTAACCAATTTTGAGGATGCTTTGAAAAATGCTGCTGGTGTACAGAAACTATGGACATCTACTGGCCGTGGTGGAGATGGAGCCGGATATTATTCACTCAGAGGATTTTCCGTTCAACCAAGGTTAGTAAATGGCTTGCCTGGTATTACTAACGGGTCTATTAACGCAGCCAATATAGAGCGAATTGAGGTTATAAAAGGGCCCTCGGCTACTTTGTTTGGTAATACAGTAAGCTCATATGGTGGTTTGATTAACGTGGTTACAAAAAAACCTTATGCAGGTTTTGGAGGCGAAATGTCATATACCACAGGTTCTTTTGGGTTAAATACCATAACTGGCGACTTCAATACCCCATTGGATTCAGAAAACAATATCTATTTCAGGTTGAACACTTCTTACTCAACCAAAAACAGTTTTCAGGATGCTGGGTTTAGAAAGTCGTTTTTTGTAGCCCCTTCCCTAACCTATAAAGTAAACAACCGACTTACATTCTCATTGTATTCTGAAATTTCGCAGGCAGAGCAAACCAATCCGGTATTTCTATTCTTGAACAGGTCTGCACCTACGGAGGCTTCTAACTTGGATGAACTGAATTACAACAACAAATTGTCTTTCACCAGTAATGATCTAACACTAAAAAACCCATCTTCTAACTATAGAGTAGAAACTGACTATAAGATTTCAGAAGCATGGAATTCGCAAACCATTATTTCTCAGAGCCATACGTCAACCGAAGGGTATTACTCTTACTTGTTCGACCATAATATATTAGGTGGTAACACTTATACAAGGTTCATTTCTCATCAGAATGCCAGTACGCATACTACCGATGTTCAGCAAAATTTTATTGGTGATTTCTCAATTGGAGATTTTAGAAATAAAATGGTGGCTGGGTTAGACTTCTTCAATGCCACCATGCTCAGCAATAATACTGGTTATGTATTCTATGGCAATATTACTCCACAAGGTGGCGTAAACAACGATAATCCATTTACTCCAGCGGTAGAAACTGCACCTTTCCCTCTTTCGAAAGTGGCTGTAAATCAAGCGTTATCTGGTTCTGCACTTACTACTTCCAAAACAAGTACTAATGTCTACAGTGCCTATGTATCTGATGTAATCAATTTCACACCTGCATTCTCTGCCATGGCGAGTGTAAGACTGGATGTGTTCGATAATCAAGGCAATGTTTTAACTGATGCTGATGATTATGACCAAACTACCTTGTCTCCGAAGTTTGGTTTAATGTATCAACCTATTCTCGATAAGTTTTCGGTTTTTGCTAATTACCAAAACGGTTTTTCTAATGTAGCACCTGCACTAGTGGGCGACCCAAATGCTGGACCTCAAACGGTTAAAAACTTTAAGCCAGAGCAAGCCAATCAGTTTGAAGCGGGTATTAAAACCAATCTGTTCGACTATAGATTTAATGCCACCCTGAGCTATTACAATATATTGGTATCTAACCGAGTAATCACCGATCCAGACTCTCCTTTCAACAAAATTCAGGGTGGTGAAGTAACAAGCTCTGGCTATGAAATAGAGATCAATGCCAACCCAGTTGCTGGATTTAACATACGCGCAGGCTACTCTAACAACGATAGCAAGACTACAAAAACAGACAACCCGAATATTCTGAATATACGTCCGTTGGAAGCGGGTCCAAGGTCTTTGTATAATTTCTGGTCTACTTATGAAATTCAGAAAGGAGCCTTGAATGGTGTAGGTTTTGGCGCTGGCTTTAATGGTGGCAGCGAGCAAGCGGCTATTAACTATGTAAACACAGGTACTTTTATGTTGCCCGAATACTTAATAGCAAATGCTTCTATTTTCTATCAGGCAGAAAAGTTTAGAATTGGGCTGAAACTCAACAATGCTTTGGATAAAGAATATTATAAGGGGTGGTCGACCATTACTCCCCAAGAACCGAGAAGCTTGATGGCTAATTTCATTTACAAGTTTTAATAACAGCCATTTTTAACAGAGAACATCCTTGCTATATGGCAAGGATGTTACATTTCTTCTGATTGACATGATTTCACTTTTATCCCTCTTTTGTACACTCGGATTTATGTTCTGCTATAGCTCTTCTAAAAAGGCGGAGGAAAGCCAATTCAAAAACACACTGCAGAAACTCCCCATTGTCGCTCCGTATTTTAAATACTTTGGGCTGGGGCTTATTCTTATTTCTACGGGAGGTTTCATGTATTTATACGGAGTGGGAACGGGCATATTATGGTTCACCATTTTAATCATGACTGTGTTCAGTTTGGGCATTTTACTAGTGCCTCTGAAGCTTTTTTCACTCAAAGGCTTTATGGCAATTACTCTCCTTCTTTTCACCTTAGAAATGCTCTTCTAATTATGCCAGCAAACACTAAATACCTGACTCAAAACGGTTTTCAAAGATTTGCCAAAATAACTGCGGGATTAATCGGTGGATATGCCATATCGGCCTTGTTCCATGTTGGTTTGGCTTTAGTTACTGATCATAAGATTGTTTTAATAACATCTATATTTTCGCTCTATCTGCTCTGGATGACACTTTTTATTATGGTCTTTCTATTCAAAAGTGGATGGAAAGCCCTAGCAATTTATACATCTGTAGCACTGTTACTGAGCCTACTTGTCAATTCACTACAAACCAACCATCCAATACTTTAAAACTGTGAGCAAGAGACTATACAACGTTTTTTTTCATACACATACCGTAAGCGGTATTATTATTAGTGCAGTACTGTTTGTGCTGTTTTTCTGTGGAGCATTTGCTCTAATTAAAGATGAAATTACAGCTTGGGAAAAAGGTGATCCCATAGATCTTGAACAGGCTTATGATGTGGATTATGAAAGGGCCATTGCTACAATGGAAAAAGAAGGTTATGATCTCTATGGCCGCGATATCCGCATGTTATTACCAGATGCCAAACAGCAACTTTATGTGCTTTTAAGCCCGTCACAAGACAGCACGGTAGTATACAAGCCCGGCCAGAAATCGTACTTCTTCATTAACACTTTAACCTATGAAAAATCAGAATACTATGGCTTCTATAGTATTGGAGAGCTGATTTACCGACTTCATTTCTTTTCTCAAATACCTACCATTGGTATTTACATTGCAGGCTTTGTAGCTTTCTTTTTCCTTTTTGCCATAGTTACTGGGGTTATTGTTCACTGGAAGAAAATCATTTCTAACTTTTATGTTTTTCGCCCCAAAGTAAAATTGAAAACGGTATGGACTGATGCCCATACTGCGCTTGGAATGATTGGGCTTCCATTTCAGTTTATTTTTGCACTTACCAGCTGTTTTTTGTGCCTTTCTGCATTGGTGCTAATTCCAGCTAATTATCTATATAGTGGAGACCAAGCCAAATTATTAACGGATCTGCGCCCTATGACGCAAACTTACCAACTTGAAGGTAAGACAGATAGGCTGTTACAGATAAACCAATTTATAGATCAGACACAGGCAAAATGGCCTGGATTCGAGCCTCTCCAAGTGTATATAAAGAATTATGGAGCTGAAAATATGAAGTTCCAAATAGATGGTAAGGCCAATTCGAAAGACAAATTTATGGGAACTGGTCGAATTGTTTACGAGGTAAGCAGCGGAGCAATTTTTTCAGAAAAGAACCCTTTTGAAACTAGTTACTTAGAGAGTGTGGAACATACAGTACGATCGCTCCATTTTGGTGATTTTGGTGGATTCCCTTTGAAAATACTCTACTTCATTTTAGCACTTGTTACCTGTTTTGTCATTATATCGGGCGTGCTCATTTGGTTAGAGGCGCGTAATAAAAAGGTGATTCCAATACACCAAAGGTTGTTTAACCGAAAGGTGGGACATATTTACATAGCCATCTGTTTAAGCCTTTACCCTATTATCGCCTTCTCATTTATTGTTGCCAAAGCCTTGCCTCGCTCGCTAGATCCAGAGCGTCAGTCAATCTTATATGCTGTATTTTTTATTGGCTGGCTATTGGCCACTTTATACTTCCGCTTTAAACGAGACAATTATTTTACTACGCTCTGGTCACTCCGATTGGCTGCTTATTTGGGTCTGATAATTCCCGTTGTTAATGGTTTAATTTCTGGTAACTGGCTTTGGGTAAGTTATTCCAATAACGCCTTCCCTATTTTAATTATTGACCTCTTTTGGCTTGCCATGGCCGCAATGACTTTTGTTGTACTGAAAAAACTAAAACGCCCTGTAGAAAAAGTCGAGCACAAACAGTTGCTGCAGGAGCTTGTAACATTCTATCGACAAGAATACCCTGAACTAATTCACAATAATTCAAACCTTAAAACTATAGAAAACATGAAATCTAAAATTGCATTTCTTTGGCTGTTTATCGCCATTGGTTATATCATACATCACATTTACGGACTATTCAATGTCTATTATTACGAAAGTGTAATGATGGAAGGCGCAACGGGAATAGTACCTGTAGACCATCACCTTTGGCGAATTGGACTGGAAGGTGCATCAATGCTTTTCTGTTTGTTCACACTCGAAATAAAAGCTGCTTGGTTTAGAGTTACATCGATTTTCTGGGCTGTAATTCTAGGGTTGTTTAATGCATATCATGTGGTTACAGCCATACTACACGAGGCTTCAAATTTTTCAGAAATACTGATTCTGGGCTTAATGCTCGTGGCCAATATAGTGTTGGTTAAAACCTTATTGACATGGAAAAAGGAAGGTATGATTAATACGGTATCGGAATAACAAAATGTACACCTAAAAAAACTCACAAAACAAATAGCCCATGAATCAGTGTCAGACCAAAATTCTTGCAGAAGGTAATCATTTCAATGTTTCGTACTGTGGCTGTTGTAAACGTATCGGGCTTTTCTATAACAACATTCTTTCGGGCTTTGATGTAATTGAATTCGAGCATTTTTCTGAGGGTGTACAAAGTCTTAATTTCAATGAAGGGGCAATTCTTTTCCCAAATCATGAGCTGTACATTATTGTGACCACTTGTCATCCTGATGTACAGTTCTGTTTCAACCATGATGAGTTTTTACAGTTTCAAAACTTAATGGAGGAAGCTCGGCTAATGTTGGATGTTTACACTGCCCTAGAAGCTTAAAATAACATGGGAGATCTTCACCAATCGACAATTTTAGCAGAGTCAAACTCTTTGCAGATATCAAAGTGCAGTTGTTGTAGCAGATACAACCTTAATTACCGCAATCTATTTGTTGATTTTAGCAAAAAGGAGTTTAGGCTTTTCCAGAAAATGCTTGAATCGCTTAAGCCATTAAACTATACAGTGAGTCACCCCGAAGGCTTGAAAGCAGTAATTGGCAATGCAAAATCTAATTACCATATGGCCTTTACTGCAACAGAGGTTCAGCATATTCTGATAAAAATCAATCAAGCTTTAATTTTAGAATCGGCTTTCGACTTACTAAGTGGTAATGACAGTCAGTTGTAAAACTGTTTGAATTCTCCAAAAACATGACTCAATCGATTTAATATTTTGAGATTTGAAAGTGCAAATCGCCAAATAATCAATACTTAGTTTTCTTCTCATCACTTCTTCCAATACCTCTTTCTAGGTATCGGGCACAACCACCCTTTTGCGGTAAAGTATCATTATCAGAATCATTCAAATTTGAATTGACATTGAATCTACTCAGGTATGAGCATTCAATGCTTCAAACGATTCTTTATTTAAGAACTGACTGTAACAGAGAAAAACAGGGAGTAATCCGAAAAGCTAAATGAGTAGGAAATTGACCAAAAGCACTTACTATGAAAATTCTTGAACTTTATGCCCGATTAGCAAAAGACCCTTCAGCTCAGAGGTCATTATTTACTGGCAAATTCGATGGGCTTCAAAGCATAACTATGACATTATCAAATTTAGCTACTGGAACTGCCAACTTCGCTATATATGAAAACAATGTACAAAAGGTTACTAAAAATGTAACTGCCAGCGATCAAAGTCTTAGCTATAGGCCTCAAGCCGGAGCTACAGTTGAATACTATATCAACAGTTATAATGAAACGGACTTGCCTCAAGTGCATATAACGGTTTCTTAGAAAGACATTAAGCAAAAGGCTTATTCTTTCAAAATGTTAGCTGAATTTAAACACCTTATTCCAATCCTTTCACCTTGAACAACACACTATGTCTTTAGACTCAAATACGCTTGTAGCCATTTCTTATGACGAAACAGTCATCATTCATAACATTGTAGTTGGATCTCAAATCAAAACCTTCAATTATTCTAATGATAACGGGCTCACCAGTGGTGGCCTACTCGATGTAGTAATGTCGAGTGGTACGGGCAATGCTCCTATTACAGAGACTATGGTTCATATCACACTTGCAAATGGTAAAAGCCTAATCTGTTCTCCAGAACAAAAAATTCTAATAGGAGATGGTAAATTGAGGAAGTCAGAAGATATATCTACCCAATGGAGTATTTTTTTAGCTGATGGAACAACATCACAAATCTCTGAAATCACAATAGGCTCTTATCAGGGTGGTGCCCATGTTATTTCTACTTCTCTTACCCCTACTAAGCTAATGAACAAAGGAAATCTGTTTTCAGCCAATGGAATTATTGTAGCCGACTACGCCTTAGATTTCGCAGGGCCAGATAATTATTAAACTCTAGGTTAAACTTGTAAGAAGCCCTGCTTTACGGCTTTTAGAATAAGGCCGGCAGTGTTCTTTACATCAAATTTCGACAGTAAATTCTTACGGTGCCCTTCTACCGTTCTTTCACTTATAAATAGTCTTTCCCCTATCTCTAGGGTGGTTAATTCCTTGGCTATTAATTCTAAAACTTCCTTTTCTCTTGTGCTTAAACTAACTTCCATACCAAATTTAGGAACTTGTCTACTATGTTTTTTCAACCCCTCTAGTAGTGATTTAGACACCTCATTGGTGAAATAAAACCCTTGTGTATGAACAGCTTCTATGGCATTTTTCAATACATCATGCCTAATGTCTTTTAACAGATACCCGTTGGCGCCAATCTCCATCAAATAGGAAATCATCCGTTCTTCGCTGTGCATAGTAAGTACCAAAACCTTAACCTCAGGATAATCCTTCTTCAATTGTTTACAGGTTTCAACCCCATCACCATTTGGCATTTCTAAATCAAGCAAAACTACATTTGGCACTTCTTTTTCAAAGCCCTTCAATAGCTCTACTCCATTGCTCACTTCTAATATGAGTTCAATACCACTCATTTTAGCCAGAATAAACTTTAAACCCTCTCTAAAAAGGCTATGATCATCGGCTATAGCAACTTTTATGGTTTCCATTATAGATTAAATCTCAATTCTAATTTTTGTCCCCCCATTCTTCGGTTCAATAATTTCAAGCCGTCCGTTCAATATACTTATTCTACTTTCCATATTTTTCAACCCTAACGAATTGCTCTTTTGAAGTACAGCACCTGACGGCATTCCAATACCATTGTCTATGTATTCAAGTATGGTTTTCGATGCGGAACTCGTTAGTGTTAATTTTACCTCGGTGGCCTTTGAATGTTTCAAAGCATTGTTTAGCAGCTCTTGTACAATTCTATAAACTGAAAGTTCTTCACCCTTACTTAATAAACCATTTGAGTAATCTGTGGTAAGGTGTACTGAAAACTCGGCAACTTCATTAACCTGATCAGAAAAGAAACGAATGGCTTCTACAAGACCTAAGTTATCTAATATAACAGGACGCAAATCTTGTGATATTCGCCTTACCGAATGAATAGTTTCATCGAACAAATGATTCACCTTGTCGATTAGGTTTAGGTACTGCCCTCTATCCTCTTCTAGTTCCAACTGATTAAAATACAGCTTTGTAGAAGAAAGCATTGCACCAACTTCATCATGTAAATCTCTGGCAATTCTGACTCTTTCAAGTTCTTGTGTTTTAAGCGAAGCCTTTAACAAGTCTAGTTGGTGAGCTGCCTCCAACTCTTTATGTTTTGTTTGTTGTGCCAAAAGTCTTCTTTGATAAACCACTATAAAGAAGATTATGGACAGGGCAAGCACAAACATGCCCAACATACCTACCAAAAGTATATTGGTGTTTAATTCGCTGACCTCATCCATAATGCAATACTTAAAAGTGAATAGTAGAATATATTGAAGCAAACATGAACCACCCAAATGCTCATTGTATCGCTGATTGATTCCGATACCAATAGGTTTCCGAAGGTGAACAAAACTAGGCTACTCGAAAAATAAATAAGCACGCCTGTACTCACCCAAAACATAATACTTTTTTCTAAATGAATCAGTTTTGAATCTTTCAGAGTCTTATAAAAGTATAACAAGGATAAAACAACCAAAATAACACTGCTCAACGTGGTTACATTGGAGTTAGCAGTAAAAAGGCTTTGTAAAAAAAGAGCGTTGAATATCGCAAACCCTAAAAACCCGCCTAAGGTCCAATACAGAAACTTATTAGAAAAACTTGGATATAAAGCCCGATAGTAGATTGTGAAAATTAAACTGAACTCGATGATTGCATAAAAATGAAAAACAGGAAAGTTGTTCATTTCCTTTCTCCATAAAACCTCAGAAACTGTTTCAGTTATTACCGTAGCCAGAATCAGCCAAAACAATAATCGTTGAGTATTTGATAGCTTGTTAAAGCGGACCATCCCTATAAACAAACATAGCCCTATAAGAATATAGGGCACTATAACGAGTTGTGAATAGAATTCTTTTTGATCCAAAACTATTCGTTACAAGTTGAAGGACAGGGTTTTAAATACTCAATAAAGATTGAGTCGTCTTCATCGTCCATTAATGATATGTTTGAGCGCATTCCGAGTTTAGCAACTCTCAACAATTCTTCATCATCCAACTTTTCAATTACAAGTTCAATTACTGGTGAAAAAGTAAAAGCATATTTGTCGGAATACTTGTTCATGTCTGCTCCTAAATGAAAATGAAGACTCTTCATTTTTGAGACAATTCCTTTGTCTGTTAGAATACTGAATAAAAGGTCATTGATCTCCCTTGTAATCTGATAGCTATGTAAACGCTGTAATTGCGGTGAATTCTTATCAGTAGACACAGCAACAAAAAGGTCATCAATCATAGATTGATCTGTCATTAACCAGTTGTTTGAAAGTGCCTGTTTAAAAGACTCAGGCACAATCCCTTTAGGCTCCTCTTCTAATATAGAAAAGTCATCATAAGTCGGTTTACCAATAGTACCTATTACGCTAAATACAGGACTGAAAGACAACTCTTCTGGTTTTGCCTGGGCCTTACTCAAGCCCATATGAATTGCCATACTCTTAATATCATTCTTTAAAAGTGAGGCTTTTAAAGAATCTGTTTTTAAGGTCATTGATTGAACCCTTTGATACTGGGAAGATACATCCTTTCCCTTGATAAAATGGAAGTGATTAACCAAACGAGAGATATCACATTTCTTCCAATTGTCAATATAGTCAATAGCCTTTTCTACTTGCATAGTACAATATATTTAAAGTGAAGTACAAGCCGAAATTGAATAGAAAACTTGGTTAAAGCAAATATATTGAACTAGCAAAACAATCATTTAATCAACTGTAATTCAGTTGATTATACCGATTTACACTTGAAACAACTCTCATAAAAAGGTGGAAAACAACCGGAAATTCAGGGGTTTTCCCGTGGTTTTACTTTCCATTGTTTGCACGCTTACCTGAGCCTACCCAACGCTCTACCTTTACTTCATAATTTTTTCTAACCAAATAAACTTTACCATTATGAAAAACAAGAACACAAACTCTTCTAGTAACCAAATCCAAAACTTTGGATTAAGTGTACATGCACAAAATGATATGAATAAGATTTTGTTTCCGGATATGATTCGTGACCCAAAACTTTACATTAGATTCATGAAAGACCCAAAAGGGGTGTTAGCCGAGTATAAAATTGATATACCAACTGACATGCAAATCAATGCTATTGTTCCACAAAGGAACTTATCCCATGTTTTTATGCCGGTTGAAAAAACAAATGAGTATTTAAAAGAACTTGGTGAAAGATTAGCTGCAGAACTTGGTTCGGGTACAGAGCCTTATGTTCAAGTTGAAGCACAATGGTGGGGATTGGTTTTCATCTTATCTGATCAAGCTGCCAAAGATCTTGCTTCGGGACAAGCGGGGCTTACAACTGTGCTAGGAGCTATTACTGGTGTAATTTCAGTATTACCTCCTCCAGCAAATACCCTAGCTATTATTCCAGGTGTTCTTACTGCAATACTTGCTGCTCATGCTGCACTAGTTGGTTTAATGAATAGAGGAAACGGAGTCTACATTACAGCTCTGTGGCCCGTAATTCATTCTCCAATACATTGGATTCCCACACCAAGATAAATGCTTAAAAAGTGTCACGAATGCTTAAGTTTCGTGACACTTCTTTTCTTAATCTCCTAAAATAGTATTTCCAAGCAAGGCTTTTTGACTTAGAACATAAGGCATTACTTTTTCACTTTCAAATCAACTATTTTTGCAAAAATGATGTTAGCCTAATTCATAATTCAAATTAATGGCAAAAAGAGTAGTTGTAGGCCTTTCTGGTGGTGTAGATTCAAGTGTTACAGCACATTTACTGATTGAGCAAGGTTACGAGGTAATTGGAATGTTTATGCGCAATTGGGTAGACGATTCTGTGATTATTTCGGAAGAATGCCCTTGGGTAGAAGACAGCAATGATGCTTTGGCTGTGGCTGAAAGACTTGGAATTCCTTTTCATGTAATCGATCTGAGTGAGCAGTACAAAGAGCGTATTGTAGATTATATGTTTGCTGAATATGAAAAAGGTCGTACTCCAAACCCTGATATTCTTTGCAACCGCGAAGTGAAATTTGACATTTTCTTGAAAGCTGCCATGAAGCTCAAAGCAGATTTTGTGGCCACTGGCCATTACTGTCAAAAGGAAACTATTGTTGAAAATGGAAAGGAAATTCATCGGCTTTTAGCTGGAGCTGATCAAAATAAAGATCAGTCCTATTTCTTGTGTCAGCTAAGCCAAGAGCAATTGGCCAAAGCACTTTTTCCTATTGGACATTTACAAAAACCCGAAGTAAGAACCATTGCTAAAGAGGCCGATTTAATTACAGCCGACAAAAAGGATTCACAAGGACTTTGCTTTATAGGAAAAGTGAGGTTGCCTGATTTCTTACAGCAACAGCTTGCACCTAAAAAAGGCGAGATACGTGAATTAGAGCCAAATTCAGCTAATTTCAGTTCTTTCTTTGAAAAAGAGATGTCTCATTTTGATACAAAACTAGAAGAGCTAAAACACCTTTCAAAGCCCTATGAATATGCATCTACAGATGGTAAAAAAATAGGTGAACACAATGGAGCTCATTATTTCACTATTGGTCAGCGTAAAGGTTTGGCTGTAGGTGGAACGCCAGAACCACTTTTTGTGATTGAAAAAGACACGAAGGAAAATGTGATCTATACTGGTCAAGGTGAGAACCATCCTGGGCTATTGAGAAAGGGACTATTTGTACCGAAGGAGCAAGTGCATTGGGTGCGTCCAGACTTGGCTTTAAAAGCAGGAGAATCTAGAACTTATGACTCCCGTATTCGATATAGACAGCCCCTAGAAAAAGCTGAGCTTTTTATGGAAGAAAATGGTCTTTATGTCATTTTTGAAAACCATCAGAAAGGGATTGCCTCTGGACAGTTTGTGGCTTGGTATGATGATAACGAGTTGATTGGTTCTGGCGAGATTCAGTAATTAAAGATCTTCTTTTGTTGTAGTTGTTTTTTAATTCAAACAATTGTCGCTAAAAAGCTCATTACAAATGATTTATATAAAATAGAAACCCCGTTAACCTTGAGAGATTAACGGGGTTTTTAAATCTATGGCTACAAGGTCTTAAACGTCAACCTTAGCGTATTTTGCGTTTTTCTCGATAAAGTCTCTACGAGGTGGAACTTCATCTCCCATAAGCATAGAGAACAAGTGATCTGCTTCCACAGCTGACTCTACGGTTACACGTTTCATACTTCTAGATTCTGGGTCCATTGTAGTTTCCCAAAGTTGCTCTGGGTTCATTTCTCCCAAACCTTTATAGCGCTGAATACTTACAGAATCTTCTTTGCCAGAATCTCCAGCCATTTCTTTAGTCAGTTGAGCTCGTTGCTGCTCATTCCAGCAATAACGTTGGTCTTTACCTTTTTTCAGCAAATACAAAGGAGGAAGCGCTATGTATAAGTAACCTGCATCGATCAAAGGTCGCATATACCTAAAGAAGAAGGTTAAAATCAAAGTACGAATGTGACTTCCATCAATATCCGCATCCGTCATAATTACGATTTTATGATAACGCAATTTGGTCATGTTCAAAGCCTTATCGTCTTCTTCGGTACCGAAGGAAACACCCAATGCTGTGATCATGTTCTTGATCTCATCATTATCGTAAATCTTATGTTCTTGTGCTTTTTCTACATTCAGAATTTTACCTCTTAATGGAAGAATTGCTTGGAAATTTCTATCTCTACCCTGCTTGGCAGAACCACCCGCAGAATCTCCCTCAACAAGATACAATTCGCAAAGCGCAGGATCTTTTTCAGAGCAATCGGCAAGTTTACCTGGCAAGCCAGTACCAGAAAGCACATTCTTTCTTTGTACCATTTCACGTGCTTTCCTTGCGGCATGTCGCGCTTGTGCTGCAAGAATCACTTTTTGAACAATGGTTTTAGCGGCTTTAGGGTTTTCCTCTAAGTAATACTGAAGGGTTTCTCCCACGGCAGATTCAACTGCACCCATAACATCATTATTACCGAGCTTAGTCTTGGTTTGACCTTCGAATTGAGGTTCTGCTACTTTTACAGAAATAATGGCCGTAAGCCCTTCTCTAAAGTCGTCTCCGGTAATGTCTATTTTAACCTTATCCAGCAAACCAGATTTATCTGCATAAGATTTTAAGGTTCGGGTTAAAGCCCTTCTAAATCCAGAAACGTGAGTTCCACCTTCAATGGTGTTAATGTTGTTTACATATGAAACCACATTTTCAGCATAAGATGAGTTATAACTCATGGCTACCTGAACAGGTACTTCGCCCTTAATATTTTCAATATAAATTGGCTCTTCAATCAGCTTTTCGCGAGTAGCATCTAAGTACTCAACAAACTCCTTCAAACCGCCTTCAGAATGGAATACTTCACCAATGAAGTTTCCTTCTTCGTCTTTTTCTCTTTTGTCTGTAAGTGTAATTGTGATCCCTGCATTCAAGAATGACAGTTCTCTTAGTCTTCCTGCTACAGTTTCGTATTTGTATTCTAAAACCGTAAAAATATCACCATCTGGTTTAAAATGAACAGTAGTACCTGTTCTATCAGAAGTGCCTATTTCTTTTACCGGGTACTTAGGAATGCCTATTGAATATTCTTGCTGGAATTTAGAACCACCACGTTCAACAGTCACTAACATCATTGATGAAAGCGCATTAACGCAGGATACACCTACACCATGAAGACCTCCAGAAACTTTATATGTGTCTTTATCAAATTTACCACCAGCATGAAGTACTGTCATTACAACCTCTAGTGCTGATCTACCCTCTTTTTCGTGCATATCGGTTGGGATTCCCCTACCGTTATCTGTTACGATTACCGAATTATCTTCTTCAATAGTAACTGTGATTGTATCGCAATGGCCTGCTAAGGCTTCATCAATAGAGTTGTCTACTACTTCCCAAATCATATGGTGAAGTCCTTTAACTCCAATATCTCCAATATACATGGCTGGCCGCTTTCTAACCGCCTCTAAACCCTCTAATACTTGAATGTTAACCGCTGAATATTCTTGATTCTTTTTCTCTTCGCTCATTGTGAATAAAAACTGTTAAAAAAGGAGGTTACGGTCGGTTTAGGAATTAAATCTTAAGGATTTTAGACCGCCCTCATACAACGTACGAAGATACGTAAAATAACTTAGAAATTGCCCACTGAAAGCATCACTAAAGTACAGGCTTCTTCACAAATTATACCTTGAGCTTCGGCCTTCTTTTTAAGTTCCTGATTTTCAGTTCCGGGGTTGAAAATAATACGCTTTGGCTTCAATGAAAGGATATAATCATACCATTCAGTTTGCCGCTGTGGATTGATGTAAAGTGTAACAGTATCTACTTCTTCTATTTCAGGTTTATCATGAATATTCATAATTGATTTACCCAAAACTTGGCCTTCGCTAATACCAACAGGAATAAACTCATGACCATGATCTTGAAGTCTATTTGCAGCAAGGAATGCGTAATTATTGGTTTTAGGATTGCTCCCTATGATTACCGTTCTTTTCACTTAACTATAATTAACGATTGACATGAAACTAAATGAATAACTTTGCACTTGCAATGTGAGTATAGTACACACGTTATCCAGTTCCGAACATCCAAAAGATTTATGAGAGTTCCATTATTAGCAATATCATTTTTCATCTCCACCTTAAGCTTTGCCAACGATACACTTAATTTCAATGAAATCACGAGTGAAAAGGATTGGCAAAAAGTACTTGAAATGGCTAAAGCACAGAAAAAACTTTTGTTTGTAGATGCTTATGCCGACTGGTGTGCTTACTGTCATCAATTAGATGAAGAAGTATACACTAACGAACAGGTAATCACATACTTTAATGAAAATTTTATTAATGTAAAGTTTGATACTGAATCGGAATATGGAGAAGTATTGGCCTATGCATTTAAAATATCTAGTCTACCGACTTTACTCTTTCTAACCGAAAAGCAAGAAGTATTCGATACCGTTTTGGGTTTTGTTCCTGCTCCGCAACTAATGGCGTATGGACAAAGAGCGGTAGATGATTACGCCTTACTTCCTGAGTTAGAAGAGAAATATGATGATTTGATCGCCACCAGTGAGGAGAAGCTAGAACTGATCCGAATTCTCGAGGGCAAGAACTTCGAACGAGCTGCTGAAGTCGCAAAAGACTACATCAGTCAGTTAAAGCTTGATGATTATTTAAACAATATTGAAAACCTTTGGCTGGTGTCTAGGTTCGAGAACCAACTAAGTTCTGTGCCCTATAACTATATCACTAACAATAAAGACCTGATTGTTGAAGCACATGGTTTAGATGAATACCATGATTATTTCAAAACCGTTTATAATGACAACCTCCAGTTGGCCATTAAATACGGTGATGAAAACTTACTCTATCAATTAATTCGTGAGGTGATCCCTCAATTTCTCTCAGAAATGGAAATTCCTGAAGCCGCCTTTATTACCAAAAAGATATACTTTGGACAACGAGAGAACTATCAAAAATATCAGTTTGAAGTAAACAGCTACATGAATAACCATGTGGACGAAGATTCAAAAGTCGATTTCTTGTTTAGCAATGGTCTTGAAATTATTGAGGATGAAGAAGATATTTCAATGCTTCAGTTCGCTGCCAATTTACTTACCCAAGCTGCTGCAATAGATCCTACTCACTTTGAAGCTGCTGCGCTTTTAGGTTATGCCAAAGGCTTGTTAGGTGATTATGATGCGGCCATTGAACAATTAGAAAAGGCTAAAACCATTGCCCAAAGTGATGAGCAAAGAGAAATGGCTGACAGCCTTATTCTGGCTGTTCAGCAAATGAAGGGGAATTAGGTTAGGGTAACAACGGGTCTATTTTATTTGATGGATGGACATCCTAGTATCATAGTTTTCAAGAAATTTAGACCATAAAAGGGATTAAAGTTCTATGAAAAACAGCAATTCATTCTCAACAAAAATGGCCTCCAAAAGCTCAGATGAATTGAATAGTATAATTTCATCAGGTAGTGCATATCTTGAAGAAGCAAAGACTGCCGCGCGTTGGGAGTTAGAAAAACGAGAAAAGGACGGAAGGTTAGCTAAAGAAATTGAGCATAAGAAAAACCCTTATAAGGGAGAAGAGCGATACGATGAGTTTAAAAAGTCCATTAGTGTAACATCTAGCTTCCGGTTTAGGCCCATTTTTACCGAAACATTCACCTCTTCAAGTGATAATGACTTAATCCAACAAACTGCCATGGCGGTTTTCAAAAGGCTTGAATGGGCATTGGTTTATATTGACTCAAAACATCTAGAAGCAAGAAGAGCTAATGATGCAAACAAACCGTGGACAGAGAAGATAATGGTCAGTATCACTAACACAGGGCAAGTTAGGGTTGAAAGCACTTCTCTAAAGGATACTTTTTTTGATCGAGGCCTTAACTCAAAATGCGTCAAATTATTCATTCATGTTTACAAAGAGATTGAGACCGAACTTAAAAAGGCAAAACTCAACAATTGACTGAAACTACAAAATGAAAACATTAAGCTTAATCGGGGGAACTTCTTGGTATTCCACAGTAGAGTATTACCGAGGTATTAATCAGGAGGTGAACGACTTCAACTCGTAGGAGCAGAATCCTTATGTGCTACTCAAATACACCTCACAATGTATTTCAAGATAACCAATCCTCGTTTGCAACGAGGACTTCAGCTAACCTCTAATCTACCTATTCTAACTCCATCCGTTCTTTACTTTCTTTTCAAACCAGCTATCAAGCTTTCAGCACATTTCTCGCCATCCATAGCAGCAGAAACAATGCCTCCAGCAAAACCTGCTCCTTCCCCACACGGGAATAAGCCTTTGATTTCCACATGCTCTAAGCTGTCTTTATCCCTTGGAATTCTTACTGGCGAAGAAGTTCTGCTCTCCACTCCCACTATTTGCGCTTCGTTAGTGTAATAGCCTTTCATTTTTTTAGCGTAGCCTTTAAAGGCGTCTCTCAACCTCAAGTGAATCGACTCAGGCAACACTTCACGCATATCTACAGACATTAATCCTGGCTGATAGGAAGTGTCATTTAGGGAAGATGAAACCCTACTATTGACAAAGTCAGTCATGCGCTGTGCTGGAGCTGTTTGGTTTCCACCTGCAATCTGACAAGCACGTTGTTCTATTTCTCTTTGGAATTCCATTCCCGCCAAAGCACCAAATTTGGAATATGCGGTAAGGTCTTCCAATTCAACTGCCGAAACAATTCCAGAATTGGCGAAGGCTGAATCCCTTCTTGAAGGACTCATTCCATTGACTACGATTTCGCCCGGAGCAGTAGCGGCAGGCACAATAAAGCCTCCCGGACACATACAGAAACTAAATACGCCTCTTTGTTTGCTCTCATGGTAAGTCTGATGAACAAGTGCGTAAGAGGATGCTGGCAAAAAATCACCCCTATCGGTATCGCAATGGTATTGAATCTTGTCGATTAGCGATTGAGGATGCTCAATTCTTACGCCCAAAGCGAAAGGTTTGGCTTCAATCAATACCTCATTCTTCTGTAGTAAATGGAAAATATCTCGAGCGGAATGACCCATAGCCAGAATAACACCTAAGCCTTCTACCTTAGAGCCGTCTGCCAAAACCACTCCTGTCATTCTTTTTTCCTTGATAATGAAATCAGCAACTTTGGTATCGAAATGAATTTCTCCACCAGCATCCATAATGCTCTGTCTGATTTCTTGCACCACTTTAGGCAACTTGTTAGTGCCAATATGCGGATGTGCATCTACCAAAATATCTTCAGTAGCACCATGGGCGACTAAAATCTCTAAGGTTCTGAGAATGTCGCCACGTTTTTTGGAACGAGTATAAAGTTTACCGTCAGAAAAAGTGCCTGCCCCTCCTTCTCCAAAACAATAGTTGGATTCAGGGTTCACTATATGCTCTTTGTTGATGGCAGCAAGATCGCGTCTCCTTTTCTGTACATCGCTACCTCGTTCAATAACAATGGGCTTGTAACCCAATTCGATCAAACGCAACGCGGCAAACATTCCAGCTGGGCCAAAACCTACTATAATAACTGGTTCGGCATTAGTGACCACCGGATAATCTCTTTTATAGGAAATTACAGGCGGAAGCTCTTCGTTAATAAAAACTTGCGCTTCAATATTGACTTTCACATTGCGTGAACGTGCATCGATAGAGCGTTTCAAAGCCCGTACCTGAGCACTTTTGGGGTTGGTTATGTTGGCCCTTTTCAGAATAATAGCCTCAAATACTTCTGGATTGAACGCTTCTTCGGGGCGAAGTGTAGTTTTGATAGTCTTTTGCATAGCGTAGAGTATTTATCTCTAAAGTGATTGTTATTTTATCTGCTGCAAAGTTAGATTCAAAACATCGACAAACCTACTGCCTCACAACATGGTTAGCGGCTTGGTTTTGATCAGAACACAGAAATATATTCGTTAAGTTTATATTTATGAAATCAACCAAAGAGACACTTTTAATTTCTGGGTTAATCGTCATAATTATTTTTCTGACCTCATCCTGTGGCTCTAATTCTGGCAAACAGAGCTCCGAGTCTACTTCTGAAGGTATTGAGGTGATTTCTATTGCTGATATCAAGGTAAGTAAACTGTCGGATGTAATTGATAACATCAGTTATACCGCTCTGAAAGACCACCCAGAACACCGTGCCTACAGAATTGATAAGGTTTTGATTGAAGATGGGTTGATTTATATTTTTGATTACTACTCAGGTCGATCACTGTCGGTTTATGATTTAAAAGGCAACTTCCAATTTGCCATTACCAAACCAGGACAAGGCCCCAACCAATACCTATCAATTCAAGACTTTTTAGTGGACAAGAGCAAGGTTGAAGTGCTGGATGCTAGAGGAAAACTGGTGTTTTATGATAATCAAGGCATTTTTGAGAGGAGTGAAAAATTACCTTTCTCTGCACAAGCATTCTTAAAAAGAGGTAATGATTACCAATTTCAAACAGGTAAAATACCGAATGAACTCGGGAGAAATGGAAAGTCTTGTGAAGTGGTTCAATATAATTTGGAGACAAAAAAATCAGACTGTCTGCTCGAAATTCATAATGGAAAAGACCCCCACTCTTTTAGGGAGAGAAATATTTTGAAAAACACAGCTAGTAAAACATATTATGGCACTTATTTTAATGACACAATCTATGAAAAACAGGATAATAGTTTTGTTCCAGAAGTTATACTTGACTTCTCTCCTGACGCTTTACCTCCTGAAATGTTTGAACATAATTCTCCATATGACGACTATATTGGCTACTTGAATAAGAATAAGGATAAAGCTTATCATACTCCGAGTTTACAAGGGAACGCTAACTTCTTAATAACACAGTTTTCGAAAAGTAATAGTCACCATTTGATTTATGATATTAAGAATGGATCTAAAATCGTCTTAAAAACTACCGCTAAAAATGATGTTGACGGAGGCTTACCCCTTTATTGGGCTCATACAATTAATGATCGTGATATCATTATGATCTTTGATTCTGAAAACGTTCTTGCGAAGGCCTATAAGTTGCAACAAGAGAAAAGTAAGTTCAATCAAAAAGAACAGGCTTTTTTGAATTTCACTAATGCGTTTAACCCAGAAGATCCTTTGGTGATGATTTCATACCACCTGAAGTAAAGAGCATTACACGCTACTTATAAGGCACTTTTTCCAAAATATGCCTAATGACTTGAATTCTTGCAGAAGTCTTTTTATTAGCTTTCAACACAATCCAAGGATTGTTTTTTGTATTTGTTTCTGCAAACATTCTTACTCTGTACTCTGTATAGGAATCCCATAGCTCTTGCGCCATTTCATCCACTGGCGACATTTTCCAACGCTTCAATGGGTTTTCCATAATGTCTTTAAACCTAGAGGCTTGCTCCTTCTTTGTAATCGAAAAATAGAACTTCAATAGAATAATTCCATCGTTGGTCAACATGGTTTCAAAGTTATTAACCTCGCTCATAAAGCGTTCATATTCCTCTTTGGTACAAAAACCATTGACAGGCTCTACCACCGCTCTATTGTACCAGCTACGGTCGAAAAAAACAATTTCACCTGGGTTTGGTAAGCGAGTTATATAGCGCTGGAAATACCACTGCCCACGTTCTTGTTCTGAGGGCTTTGGTAATGCTACTACTCTATAGTTTCTGGGGTTCAAGTGGTGTGTAACCCTTCTAATCGCTCCGCCCTTACCTGCCGAATCTCGACCTTCAAATAATAAACAAATGCGTTTGCCTTCATTGATTGCCCACTGTTGAAGCTTGATAAGCTCTACCTGAAATTCTTCAAGGCGCTTTTCGTATTTAACATACCGTAATACCTTTTCAGGATTGATATTGTTCTTATCCTTCAACAGTAGTTTAATGGCCTTGTTGCTGTTTAAGAGCTTCAATTCCTTATCAGTAAAGTTGTATTTTAATTCAGACATTATATCAAGTGATAAATTGATCGGTGGAACCTCATTACAATATTTGGATCGGGTAATACAACAATATCTGCATCTTTTTTCCCGGGGTACTCAAATTTAGATAGTACGTGGCGTATGCTTTCTAAGCGAGCCTGCTTTTTAGTATTGGTTTTTATAATTACCCAAGGGCTAAAACTGTTGTGCGTTTGGGCAAACATTTGCTCTTTATAGTAGGTGTACTTCTGCCACATTTCTTGCCCCTTCTCATCTACTGGGCTTAACTTCCATTGCTTTAAAGGATTTGCTCTTCTATCATTAAAGCGTTTCACTTGCTCGTCCTTACCTATTGAAAACCAAAACTTTATAATATGAACACCATCTTCAAAAAGCATATGTTCAAATTCTGGTACCTGACGCATAAAACGCTGATACTGCTCTTCATCACAAAATCCCATGACAGGCTCTACTACCGCTCTATTGTACCAACTACGATCGAAGAAAACCATTTCGCCTGCGTAGGGAAGTTCCTTTATATACCTTCTGAAATACCACTGCCCCTTTTCCAAATCGGTAGGTTTATTTAGGGCTACCACGCGCATTGATCGCGGATTAAGGTGCTCTGTAAATCGTTTAATGGTTCCGCCTTTTCCAGCTGCATCGCGGCCTTCAAAAATTACAGCAACCCTTTGTTTAGTTTCGGCAATCCAATGTTGAAGTTTAACCAACTCCACCTGCAGTTTTTCTAGTTGTTTTTCATATTCAAGGTTGTACAGTGCCTTTGAATAATCCCTCCCTTTTTCTTGAAGTAAACGCTCTAAATCAGCTCCGTTCTTAATATTCGAGAAATCTCGATTATCAAGCATTTGATCGTTGGTTAACTTATTTTGAACAGAATCATCTGTTATTAAAAATTCGCCCATAATTGGAATTGGTTTCTGGCGTTAAAATAATCAAAATGGTTACACCCTTTGCATTAAGCTTCATCAATTCTGTGGAATTAAAAAAAAATATGCCCTACCTTCGCTAACTGAATAAAACTATATGAAACGATATCTATCTATTTTCACCCTTTCAATTCTTTCATTCTCAGCCACTGGTCAAGACATTCTAACAAAGCTTTCAGGAGAAACTATAACGGGAGACGTTAAGCTTTTAGCAAATTCAGATGGTATGCCATATGCAATAGTTAAAAATGGAAAAGATAAAGAAAAAGTAGAATTGTTTAGCATAAAAAACATTTCACTTCCAGAAATTGGTCTTGTTAAACCAATAAAGGTTGGGGAACAATATCGGTTTGGTTTGCTTGAAATTGAAGGTTATTTGAGTGTTTACAAATATTCTACGTCAAACAGGATGGATGATTTTGGAACGACAGCATTACAAAAATTTGGTGGATCTACGTTTGTACTACCTGGTATAGTGGGATTTAGAAAACTATTGAGTGATTACCTTTCTGATTGCCCTGAAGTATCAGATAAAATTGATGAAAAGGAATTAAAAAGAAACGACATAGATCAGATTGTAAATGATTATAATGCCTGCATTGCATTAAAAAATTCAATCGAACAAAATCCCATATCTTATAATACCAATGTCTCTAACATATCAGAGTCCAAACAAACCATGCTAAAGGACTTTGAGGCTTTATTGAAGTATTCTGAAAAGGTTGAAGATAAAGACAATGTAATTGACATGTTTTCTAACTTTTCATCAAAACTGAATAATGGAGAAAAAGCATCAGATTACCTTATTAATGCAATTAAAAACGCAATTAAAAACGACAAAAAACTAATGGAATTGATGAATAAAATCATCAATTGAAGCTAACTTTTATTTATTAATAGCCCAATTGACAATACACTTTGCCTTATTGATGTGAAATTTGATTTTCAGTCATACCTTCAAATATGACCGAAAGTCGATTAGGCTTTATTTAACATGAGCTCTAAAAGTAATCACCACAGTTGGTTTTCGCGGATCATTGCTAAAAATTGCCAATGTTTTTCTTTCAAAGCCCAATCGGTTTGTAGCATCAAAAGTAACTTCCATATCTACGGATTCTCCCGAGGCAAGAACTGCTTTATCGATATCATATTTCAAACATGAACAGTTGCTTTCAATCTTGAAGAGCTCTAAAGGTTCATTTCCTGAGTTAGACAGCTTAATCGTAACATTTCCTTTATCGTTAACTCCAAGCACTTTAAAGTCGTGATCTAAATCGCTCACCGATAAGTAAGGCGAGTCTGGGTTTGCCATTGTAGGCTTATTCTCTAATGTAAACTGAACCGGAATAGAGAAAATAAGTGAATCGTTTCTATCCTTCACTTGTACCATTTCCTTTACAAATCCAGGAGCTAACAAAGAATCTGTTTTGAGTACAACATTCATTTTCGCAAAGCTATTATGAGGAATAACCATGGGCTGAAAGCTCACATTATAATAGGCCGAAATACTGGCGTCAATCAAGTTAACTTCTTTACCCCCAAAATTATACAGTATCATTTCCGCACTCAACTGATCTCCAATAAAGCCTGACTTAAAATTAACCACTTGATATTTCGAACGAAACGGCCAAAAAACATTCCTATAGGCTTTAAAAACATCTTTAACGGGTGCTAGAATTCTTCCCGCCACAACATACTCCTTCAGAATAACCTCAGATTTACTTAAAACTCTCAGTCCTATTTTAAATCCCCCTATGTGGCCCTCTGTAGAAATGGTGAAAGGAATGTCTAAAGTTTCTCTTGGATCAGCTTTTATAGTTTTCTTTTCAAGCTTCAATCGCTCTTCTCCGGACCAAAAGGTAATCTGGATGGTATCGGCAGAGTTATTTTCCCATTGAAATTCACCATAAAAAGTATTGATTTCGCCATCAATCACCCCTACATCAATCAATTCTGGCGATTGAGCCCAAACTAAAGTGGAAATACAAATCAAGAAAAGAAGGCTACAGAATTTAGTCATATGCTATTGACGACAGGAGTATCTATTTTAATATATGTTGAAGAGCAAAAATAACAAGCCAAGACTTGAATCGACCAGTCAATAATCATTTATTTGTGACAAATATTAAATTCATGGCAAGAATCTTAACAGGTATACAAAGTTCGGGCAAACCACATTTAGGAAATCTGCTTGGGGCAATTATTCCAGCAATTGAATTATCGAAGGACCCAAAAAATGAATCGTTCTTCTTTATTGCTGATTTACACTCGCTTACAACAATAAAAGATCCTCAAACTAGAATTGATAATACAAATGCTGTGGCTGCTGCTTGGTTGGCTTTTGGATTCGACACAGATAAAAACACTTTCTATCGCCAATCTAGAGTGCCAGAAGTTTGTGAGCTTACATGGTATCTAAGCTGTCTAACGCCATTCCCAATGCTTGCAAATGCGCATTCGTTCAAGGATAAGTCCGATCGGCTTTCAGATGTTAATGCTGGATTATTTACCTATCCCGTGTTGATGGCCTGCGATATATTATTGTATGATGCCAATTTTGTCCCCGTAGGAAAAGACCAAAGACAACATCTTGAAATGGCCCGCGATATGGCCAATACTTTTAATAACCAGTATGGAGAAGTATTCAAGATGCCCGAGGCAAAAATCAATGATAAGGTAATGACCATTCCAGGCACTGACGGCCAGAAAATGAGTAAGTCGTACGGTAATACCATTGATATTTTTCAAGCAGATAAGCCGCTCAAGAAGAACGTGATGCAGATTGTTACGGATAGCACACCGCTTGAAGCACCTAAAGATCCTGATACGGATAACACTTTTGCTATCTATTCGCTGATCGCATCAGAGGCTCAAACTCAGGAAATGAGGGCCAATTATGAAGGTGGAAACTACGGTTACGGGCATGCAAAAACAGCGCTCTACGAATTGATTAAAGAGAAGTATGCCAAGGAAAGAGAAATTTTCAATTACTATATGGAAAATCTTGACGAGCTTAATAGAAAATTAGAAGAGGGCGAAGCTAAGGCAAGAGTAGTAGCAAGAGAAGTGTTGATAAGAGCAAAAAAAGCAGTTGGCTTTATGTAATAAAAATCACTCAGTTTATAGACCAAAGCACGTTTGAAACCGTTTATTTTAGAGAATTGCTTAATTTGAAAATTATGAAAAAGTTACTTTCATCTTGTTTGATTTTACTGGTCACATTTTATACATGGTCTTGTAGTGATTCTGGAAATGAAATTTCTGAGTTTACCGATAATGAAATGGAACTGGCCTTAATTCCAGGTTCGGTAGAAGGAAATACCACCACAGGGACTCTGAAGATTAGGGAAAGGAATGACGGGAAAGCTCAAATTGAAATTACTTTGAACAATGTGATTTCAGGAGCTGAGCACCCAGTACACCTTCATTTTGGTGACCTAAGCAGCGATGGTGATGTAGCTACTTTCTTAACTACTTTAAAAGAACAAAATGGCATTGGGAAAAGCGTTACTATTCTTGAGTCGCTTGATAACAATACCCAAATTAGTTATAACGACCTGATTCGTTTTGATGGAAGTGTTAAAATACACTTTGAATCCTCTGGTCCTCTTGAAAACGAAATATTAGGTTCTACAAACATTGGACTTAACTCAGACCAGAATCAGGCTTATTTTGATGGAACAAAAAGCATTACGGTTTGTAACTCTAATTTTGGAAACTAATCATTATCTAATAATGAATTTCTTGGTTTCTACCTTACCAAAGTAATTCACTATCAAGAAATATACTCCAGCAGATAGTTGGCTAGTTTCTTCAATTTCTGAAGAATCAGAAGTAAATTTCTTACTTACCAACACTTCTCCCTTTATATCTCTAATCATTAACTGAGGAGCCTCAAGTGCATTTTCACACCATATCCCAAGCCGCTCTCCTGTCTTAATCAAGTTTCCTTTTAACCCAAAGTCGAAAGCATTACTTCCTTCATAAAAAACACTGATCACTTCGGAGTATTCGAATTGCCCATTAAAATCAGTTTGCTTTAATCTATAATATGATCTACCTAAAATTGGGTCAAGATCAGAAGCACTGTATGAACGGAATGAATTGGTTGTCCCTGCTCCTTCTATGTACAGAATCGGGATAAATTCTTTACCATCTACCGATCTTTCAATTGTAAAGAGTTGATTGTTCTCTTCAATTGCAGTGACCCATTTTAAATTGACTGAGTTAATTAGTGGTGATGCCTTAAAAGAAATTAACACAATAGGTAGACGCTGAGAGGTGTTATCCATAGCATACAAATCTCCAAATCCATCCGCCTCGCTAATGCTTACTGTATTGTTGGTAGGGTTAACTGTTCCAGCTACAAACCAATCTAAAGTACCACCTGCAATAACCCTATAAAGTACTCCTACCATGTTGCTTTCTGTAGTTTGAGTAAAATCAGAAGCATCATAAATATAACTAGCGCTATAAACAGGGCTACTTATATTGTTTCCTGAAAGAGTCCAGTATACATCCAGAAAATCAGTAGCAGCAGTTCCGTCATCGTCACCCGCAGGTGAATCACCAGTATTATCTCTATCACGATTTGGATGAGCGGAATCCGTAATACTAAAATCAATTGAAGCCCCTCCTCCTATCGTTGCTGAATTTAAAGTCAATGTAATAGGTGAATATCGATCTCCACCAATGGGGACAAAGAATGTCCCAACCGCAGACAGTTCATACCTTAATACCCCGCCAGCGTTATCCTGAATATAACTTGATGCATTACCTCCTGTGATGGTTGAGCCTGATGACATGATTATATTCTGACCTCCCATTATTATATCCCCAAGAGTAAGTGTTAGCTGGTTGTCTACAGTGATATCGGCACTTGTAGTTACATCCTGACCATCTGCCTTGTTAATGATGAGGTTATAATAATTGTTTCCAGCATCTGTTGTAGGTTGAATAAGTTGATTACTTACAGTACGATTATAGGTAACGGTATTTCCAACTGCTGAGGCTGTAAATGATGTAATTGTGAAGTTTCCGTTCGACCCTCCATAGAGCATTGCTCCATTCGCGCCATTAATAAATGTTCCTGTTCCACCAAGGGCATCGGATATATCTACTCCCCCAGAGTTTGTGTTGGTATAACTAGCAGGTGCATCAATTAAAAAATCAGACATGGTATTCATTGCTCCTGTTCCAGAAATAGTTCCTGTAGCACTGGTAAGTGTATACACACAGCCAGCGCCATTACAGCCTGTAAATGTGCCGTCACTGGATATACTGCCCGAAATGGTTGGTGAATATGCAGCTGTTACGAGCCAAGAACCATTGGTATTTACATCAATATTATTGAAGTTGTAAGTTCCTGCAGCACCATCAATTGTAAAACTTCCATTATCTACTGTGACTGTACCGGAAGAAGCAATAGTAGCATTTGCTACAGTTATTACGCCTCCTGAAGCAATGTCCATATTCACAAAGGATATGTCACCAGTATTTAAATCATTCGTACCTCCATTTATATCGTAATCTCCAGATATGTTTACCGTTGTCCCTAAAAGACTCAAAGCACCGCTATTCACGGTTAATCCTCCAGAAGCATTCGAAAGTGTTAAAGTACCTCCCCTTAAGTCGACTGTACCTGTAGCCAGCGTCATGTCTGTGGCATCTACTGTCGAGGCTGTTGCTATTACGTTTAAATCCATGGTCCCACCCGTAATAATGATATCGCCAGTAATGTTCATATCTCCATCATTATGGTCATATTCACCAGATGACATGGTTAGGTCTCCTGAAATATTAATAACAGCCGTGTTATCATTAAAAAGGAGCTCTCCTCCTGCTATAGATATATCATTTGTAACGTTAAGTGTATTTGCTCCATTCATTAATAGCCTACCAGAATTGATAGTGACACCTCCAGCTGCATTTGTTACATTCATTGTACCAGCCCTCAGTTGGACATCTCCTATTGCAATGGTCATATCAGTAGCATCTAACGTCCCTCCATCTAAAAAGGCAGATCCATTAGTTAGGTTAAAATCTCCAGACACATTCACATCACCATCATTCTGATCGTAAAGACCAGTTCCCGAAGTAGTTATATCTCCTGTCACATCAAGTATGGCAGTAGCGTTATTTGGTCTTAAAATTCCCCCAGAAACTGTAATTGCCCCTGCTGAAACATCTGCTCCTGCATTAAGAATAGTAGTACCACTTTGTACTTCAATTTGACCTGCTACATCTAAGGTGCTTAAAATCACCACATTCTGAGCATTACTATTACTTGTAAGTCCTCCAGCAGCATTAGAAATAGTCATTGTCCCGCTATTCAAGGTAACGGCTGCATCCGTTATGGACATATCGGTAGCATCTAAAGTAGAAGAGCCTGTTTCGGAGATAATCATGGTGCCGCCAGTCAGAATAATATCGCCAGTTACATTTACATCACCTTCATTCTGGTCATAATTCCCATCAGACATTAATAGATTACCACCAATATTTACAATATTGCCTGTTGAAGTAGGAGCAAATTCAGCGTTAGCACCAGCAATACTTAAGTTTCCTGTCACAGCTAGCGTTCGGTTGTCCCTCACTCTCATTTCTCCAGAGTTTATGGTTAGGTTATTCTCAACAGACACATCATTATTGAGTACTTGAAGCAGAACACCATTATCCATGTTTACTATGAGGTCATAAAAAGGAAATGTGATATCAATATTTTCATTGGTTGTTCCCTGATAAGTGAATGAGCTTCCAACATTGTTCAGGTCAAAATTATCAAGAGTAAAGTTAGCGCCTCCCGCATGAGTGTTTACTGTAATAGAACCATCATTGATTAAAGTTCCAGATCCTACAATATCATCGTTCATTACCAATGTGCCATTATTAGTAATTGATACCGTGTTAATTATTAATCTAGATAAAGTAGTTGTACCCGTACCATCAATACTCTCGCCATCCCCAGTAAATGCATAATTACAACCATCTACTGTAGAACATGGGGTCATTGTATTTCCGCTATTATTAAGTAGAGAGCCACTAATAGCAAAATTTTGGGTGGAGTTATTAGTCCAAGTACCGCTTCCGTTGATTGTGACATCAATAAATGTATTATTAGAAGTTTGAGCCGTGGTGAATTCTAGGAGGCCACTAAGAACTGTTGGTCCGTTTGCTGTAATTCTAACTGCAATTACTTCTAAATGACTGGATGCGTTTACTGTAGAACTCCCAGTAATTACTATTCGGTGATTATTAGACGAACCAGATAATGTTGCCCTAGTTCCTACTGTAGAGTTGGCGATTAAGTTACCTCTGACATTTAATCTTCCTGAGCCTGCTGTATAGGCTAAAGTACCTCTATCAATGGTTAAGTTGTTGCAATTTTGGGTGGTGGTAGTTGCTATGTTAATGGTATGTCCGGTCTGGATAGTAACATTGTCGTCATTATCGGGAATACCGTCTGCGTCAGCCCCACTAACCAAGAGCCAACTCCCAGCAGCAGTCCAGTTGCCTGTAGCAACATTACTTTGGAAAGTAGCTTGAGCACTACAAAGTATACTGCACACAAATAATGTGACGGTAAATATAAATTTCACAGCAGTTTCGGTATTTAATCTATTTGGTTAATTCAGCACTAGTGCTAGGAATTATAATAGTCGTTTTAATAATCTCAAATTTGAGTAGAGCGGTGAAAGACGCTTTGAGCTTATTAAAATAATTGAGGTTCTGGCTGTAAAAGAACAAAAAATATTCGGATTTTCTAAATCATCTTTGACCAGAAAAATAGCAAAAAATGGTAATGGGGTTATTCAACAACTAGTTTTGATGAACTTAAGAATCTGCCCTTCTTAATCTTCAAAATGTATATACCTGATTTTAAATAGGTTGGAATCTCTACTTTAAATCCTTCGTTGGTTTGCTTTCGTATTTCTAATATTTCAATTCCCTCAAGCGTAAACAACTTGACAATGATTTCTTCTTCTCCGTTTTTATTCAGGTGGATGTTCAAGTAATCACCAGGTGAAATTGCATTTGGAAATATCTTTACAAGGGTTTCAAGTTCTGAGTTTATCGCTGCATTTACTCCAATTACCTCTGAATAGTCAAAAGCGCCATTAAAGTCAGTTTGCTTTAAACGATAGTAACTTCTTCCTGAAAGCGGACCATTATCTAAGGTTTCGTAAGTGTTAGTTTCTTCACTTGTCCCCTTTCCTTGAACATATAAAATTGGTTCGAAGTCGATACCATTTACTGAGCGTTCAACTGTAAAGAAATCATTATTTATTTCTGAAGTAGTAACCCACTTTAACTTCACGCCAAGCTCACTCCTTTCTGCAATAAATGAAAGGAGTACAATAGGCAAACGACTATCTGTGTTATCCATCGCATACATATCGCCAAATCCATCTCCACTATTTAGAGATACAGTATTTGTAGTGGGGTTTACTGTTCCTGCTTCTTTCCAATCTAGAACAGGCCCCATTCCTCCAGTCCTTGTTCTTCTGAGTGCGGCTACCATGTCTGATTCCGTACCAGTAACGTCTGCATCTACATATTGATAAGTGGCGGTAAATTCTGGGTCTGAAATATTACTTCCGCTCACTGTCCAGTACCTGCTTAAATAAGAAACTGCTGCGGTTCCGTCATCGTCTCCTCCTGAGCCTGTGTTGTCTGTATTTCTATTGGGGTGAACAGCATCTGTTACACCAAAACTCACAAATGGATTTATCCCTAAAGCTCCTCCACTCAAGACAAAGCTGATTATGGGGGAGTAATCATTGTTATCTCCTAGTGGAATCCTAACAGAACCACCTGTTGACACATAATTCTGTCTTACTACACCAGTACTATTCAGTTGAATATAACTATTGGCACTGCCACCGGACACCGATGCTGCTGAGCCCAATGTTAAAGTGTTAGTACCAAGTATTAAATCACCAAGTGTTAGAGTAAGTTGGTTCGTAACTGTAATGTTACTTACTAGGCTAATATCATCTAGGTTCGATTCATTATTAATCACCAGATTATAAAAAGTACTAGCCGTAGGGTTGATTAAATCTCTGTCGATACCAACATTGTAGATTACGGTATTACCAGTGGCGGAAGCTGTGAAATTTGAAATATTAGTTTGTGTAGATAATTCAAATTCTATTGTTCCAGAAGTAGAGTTGACAAAAGTCCCAGTTCCATCTAAATTATCTGTTATAATAATACTACCTGTATTTGAATAAGAGGCTGGACTGTTAATAACAAAATCAGGAACTTTAATTACCGAAGAACCAGATATTGTGCCCGAACTGCTGTTTAAATAGTATTCGCAGGCTAGGTCGTTGGTACAGCCAGTGAAGCCACCATTGTTGGTTAAGTTTCCATTGATTATAAAATCACTGATTGTCGCGTTGTTCCAAGTACCAGTAGATGAAACAATAATAGATGCAAAAACGTGGTCGTGACTTTGGGTAAAATTAAGTGTACCATTAAGAGTAGTTAAACCCGTAACTGTTAAGTCAGAAATATCTAAATCAACGTTGGCACCAGAGGCTACAGAAAATGCCCCTGAGACGTTTAACACTTTATTATTCCCACCTATAATCTCTGCAGTTACACCTGACATTGTTAAGTTTCCTCCAACTGAAAGTGTGCGGTTCAACCCATAATCCAAGGTTCCAATCACAGTGAGATTATTGCATGCCACATTTGTCCTTATTTCAATAACATCACCAGCTAATACAGTTACTTGATCATCAGCATCTGGTATTCCATTAGCGTCACTTCCACTAACAATTGTCCAACTTGCACTTCTATCCCACCTTCCACCAGAACCCGCGCTCTGAAATACAGCCTGAGCAACTGCGGTTTGAGATAGCAACGCTAAAAAAACAAACTGAAGAAGTATTGATTTTGAAATACTTATGTGGCTAGTAACCAAAATTAACTTTGTTTTAATATTTATTCGATAAACATTAATCGTAATGTGAGGCTACAATTAATTCACTATACTTTGGTTGCTCGGGAGGTTTGTGCTATTTACTCTTTACAAATCAAGCACCCTACTTTTATTGGGGTATCAATCAGAGGTTAAAACTTGAAGCTAGATAAGATAAACTTCAACTCTAATTCGAATATTATTCAACCATAATTTTAAACGTCTTATTGAGATCATGACTTAATATTCTTAGTATGTAATAACCTGATTCCAACCCAGCTGGAACTTCAATAGTTTCTTCTTTTGAAAGCTGAAAGTTCCTTTGAAATATAGTGGTACCATTTAATGACTTCATTTCTAACAAAACGGACTTTTCTACTGGTTTACCTTTAGTTTTTAGATTTAAAGTCTGCCCAGCCAAAACAGAGTTTGGATAAACGCTAAAAGAAGGTGTTTCATCTTGAGTTGAATTAAGCTCAACCATCTTTATTTCTGAATAATCAAAAGCGCCATTAAAGTCGGTTTGCTTTAAGCGATAGTAACTTCTTCCTAAAAATGGGCTGTCATCTAAGGTTTCGTAAGTATTAGTTTCCTCGCTTGTCCCCTTTCCTTGAACATATAAAACTGGTTCAAAGTCGATACCATTTACAGAGCGTTCAACTGTAAAGAAATCATTGTTTATTTCTGAAGTAGTAATCCACTTTAACTTCACACCAAACTCACTCCTTTCTGCCATAAATGAAAGGAGTACAATGGGCAAACGACTATCTGTGTTGTCCATCGCATACATATCGCCAAATCCATCTCCACTATTTAGAGATACAGTATTTGTAGTGGGATTTACTGTTCCTGCTTCTTTCCAGTCTAAAACTGGCCCCATTCCTCCAGTCCTTGTTCTTCTAAGTGCAGCAACCATGTCTGATTCCGTACCAGTAACGTCTGCATCTACATATTGATAGGTGGCGCTAAATTCTGGGTCTGAAATATTACTTCCGCTCACTGTCCAATATCTGCTTAAATAAGAAACTGCTGCGGTTCCGTCATCGTCTCCTCCAGAGCCTGTGTTGTCTGTATTTCTATTGGGGTGAACAGCATCTGTAACTCCAAAACTCACAAATGGGTTTACTCCTAAAGTACCTCCACTTAAAGTAAAGTTGGTAATCGGAGAATAATCATCGGTATCTCCCATTGGAAGCGATATAGATTCACCTGTGGCTGAATAATACTTTCTTATGGTTCCAGAACTGTTTTGTCTAATGTAATCAGTTGCACTTCCACCTGTTACGCTGGCTCCAGAGGCTAGCTCTAAATTGTAAGTATTCAATACTGGGTCTCCATTCACTATGTTCAAAGTTCCATTGACTCTTACATTATTTACCAACTGCAAACGTTGATAATCCCCCGTGCCTGTAAAATTTAAGGTTACATTATAGTAATCGTTATTTGTGCTAGTTGTTGCCCTCCATCTTTGGCTTGAAGAAGCTGCACCATATACCACGGTATTTCCTGTAGCAGATGCCGTAAAATTTGAGACTGTGAAATTTGAACCTCCACTGTTATCGCCTTGATACCTCAGTGTTCCTCCTGATCCATTAATAAATGTGCCTGATCCATTCAAACTAGCCCCAACTGTTAAATCTGTATTATTAGTATAAACAGCTGGTGTGTTGATTAGGATATCCCTAAGAGATAAACTTCCAGAGCCATTTAAACTACCTGATGTACTAGAAAGTGTATAAATACTGGTTCCATAACCTGGACTAGTAAAGGAGCCATTGTTCGTAATGTTTCCAGAAACGGTAAAGTTATTGGGTTGTGTAACCGCCCATAAACCTCCAGAGTTCACTAAAATCGAACTGAAATTTTTGGCACTCCCTGATGAATTGAATGTGATGGTTCCATTCACTGTAGTAGTTCCTGACACTGTGGTAGGCACATTTCCTATAACCAATTCTTTGCTTGCAGCCACTAATATTGACCCTGCTGAGAAGTTTCCAGCACTTAAATTGGTGGTTCCATTCACTAAAGAAAACTGGCCACCAACTGAAAGCGTAGCAGCAGCATTATTTACAATTAAATTACTCGTTCCGTTTAAAGTGAAGTTACCCGAGGTAGAGATTGTACCACTACTAAAAGTAATTGCGGCATTATTCATTGAAAAAGAGCCGGCATCTAAAGTAGACGAAACTCCACTAAACAGAAATTCAGTACCTGAAATATCAACAACACCAGTAACATTTACATCGCCATTATTATGGTCGTACTGACCTCCCGTTCCTATAAAATCTCCTCCAATGTTCACTACTGCCGACCCATTATCGGGAGTAAACTCACCATCCTCAATTGTCAAATCATTACCAATAGTAAGCGTTACAGCATTTACCTGAAGTATTCCATCCTGAATGGTTAAATCATTCAACACGGATAGACTGCTTCCAAAACTCAATGTTCCGCTGGATTTATTCAGCACAAGATTATAGTAGTTACCAGAAAATGAAGTTGGGCTACCATAACCAGTGTAAGTAATTGTATTACCAGTAGCCGAAGCATTAAAAGTGCTAACAGTAAAAGGCCCTCCATTCTGTAACTCAAGGTTTCCGCCAGCTCCGTTGGTAAAGCTACCCGTACCCGACATGGTAGACCTCACCGCTAAATTTCCATTATTGGTGTATGAAGCTGGAGAATTAAAAACCACTTTATACATGCTCATAACTCCACTTCCACCAATTGTACCTCCTGATTTAGCAAATCTAAATTCCGTTTGATCGTTGGCCGTAAAAGTTCCGTTATTGGTTACATTACCATTGAAAGTGTAAAGGTCTTGACCACCTACTGTCATAGTGGCTCCTGAGTTGATTGTTAAATCACCAAAATCACGAGGTTTTGCTCCATAGCCAGAAATAGCCAAAGTTCCGCTTACGGTAGAAGCTCCTTGAATTTCAAACTTAATTGCACCTACAGTAAGTGTATTACCTGTACTTACATTTAAGCTACCCAATACTCGAAATATATGGGCATTGTTATATCCCGAAATTTCAGAACTAGCAGTCATGGTAACATTGCCATTAACCGTTAGCGTTCTTGTACTGTTAAAAGCAATCGTTCCTCCATTAAAAACCAAGTTATTAGCAGCCTCATTTGTAGTAATCCTAATGGAGTGGCCAGACTTGATTGTTACATTATCATTTGAGTCAGGAATTCCATCAGCATCTGTTCCACTAATTAAAGTCCAGCTTGATGTACTATTCCATGTTGAACTCCCAGCTGTTTCAAATACAGCTTGAGCAAAAGTGGGGAAATGGCATAGCAAGAAAAGGGTAATGGTGAAAGTAATAAATCTCATCAAAGATGATCAGTTAGCGTTTTAAAGATTTGACATACGAGAGGTTCGGAGGGGTCGGATTTATCAATCTAAGAATATCTTCATATTGCGAAACGCGCTTTTTTGTATTCATACAACCTCATTACTCTTTTAATAGTTTACACCCTACTCAAATTCTATGCTTATTTTTATTTCGTTATTTAATATAAAGGAGCGTCAATTTACCCGCCAACCATTAAAGAAAAACACGATTCAATTTATTTGGACTATAATACAAGAAGCCCTGTAATAACACCCAGATAAATACTCAAAACACAAACCCTCTTTGTGATCAAAAAGAATGAAAAACTTTTTCCGGAATTAGAAACTGCTTCTATTTTGAGTTGGTTAATATTGCAGTGTTCAAACAGATTAAAATTGTTCCGATGAATCCCCTTATTAATAAAAACGACAACCCATTTCAAACTCCGTACTTCTCACAAATCAAAAACGAACATTACAAACCCGCTATTGAAATTTTAATCAATCAGGCAAAGGTTGAAATTGATAGTATTAATAAACTGAGTGAAACACCTAATTTTAAAAATACGGTAGAAGCATTAGAGTTTTCAGGAAAGCAACTTGACAGGGCTTCATCTATCTTTTTTAATTTAAATTCTGCTGAAACCAGTGATGAGATGCAGGCAATTGCAAGAGAGGTGTCTCCACTATTGACTGAGTTTTCAAATGATATACTTTTAAACGAAGCACTTTTCAAGAAGGTGAAATCGGTATACGACTCAACAGATCGTTCAAAACTTACTCCTGAGCAGATCACCTTATTAGATAAAACCTATAAAGGTTTTGTAAGAAACGGAGCACTTTTAAATGATGAACAAAAGCAAAAACTTCGAAGCATTGATGTAGAGCTGTCAAAATTATCTCTACAATTTGGAGAGCATGTTTTAGCCGAAACGAATAAGTATGCGCTGGTTTTAGAAAATGAAACTGACTTAAAAGGGCTGCCAGACTACGCCATAGAGCAAGCTGCTCAAGATGCAACAGACAAAGGACATGAAGGCAAATGGGTTATTACCCTCGATTACCCTAGTTATGTTCCTTTTATGACTTACGCAGCCAACAGGAAATTGAGAAAAGAACTCAGTATTGCTTTCTCTTCAAAAGCATTTAAAGGAGATGATTTGGACAACCAAGAAACGGTAAAGCAAATTGTAAAGCTTAGAAATGAACGCGCAGCGCTTTTGGGTTACAAAACACATGCTGACTTTATTTTAGAAGAAAGAATGGCTGAATCGCCTAAAAAGGTCCTCGCCTTTTTAGATGAAATACAGAAGCACGGAATTGAGGCTGCTAAAAACGATGTAAAAGAAGTAGAGGCTTTTGCAAAAAAATTAGATGGTATAGAAAAGTTAGAGCGATGGGACTTTGGTTATTATTCTGAAAAGCTGAAAATGGAAAAGTACAGCATTGACGATGAAATGCTAAAACCATACTTCAAACTTGAAAACGTGGTAGACGGTGTTTTTCAAACTGCTCAAAAGCTATTTGGTTTAACGTTCAAGAAGAATGATGAAATAGAAGTCTATCACCCTGATGTAACGGCCTATGAAGTGAAGAATGAGAAGGGTGAACACATGGCAATTTTCTATGCCGATTTCTTTCCACGTCCAGGAAAACGAGCTGGAGCTTGGATGACCCTTTTTGCAGGCCAATACAGAGATGAACTTGGTGATCATCGCCCATTAGTTTCAAACGTATGCAACTTTACCAAACCCGGAAAAAGTAAACCTTCCTTACTCACATTTGACGAAGTAACCACCCTCTTCCATGAGTTCGGTCATGCCCTACACGGAATACTCTCGAATGTTCAATATGAAAGTCTTTCTGGCCCAAGTGTATACTGGGATTTCGTTGAGCTTCCTTCTCAAATATTAGAAAACTGGTGTTACGAAAAAGAATGTTTAGACCTTTTCGCGAAGCATTACGAAACGGGAGAAACTATTCCTGAATCGCTGGTAGAAAAAATAAAGGAAAGTGCTAATTTCTTAGAAGGTTATCAAACCATGCGTCAGTTGGGCTTTGGCAAGTTAGATATGGCATGGCACGGGCAAGACAACTCTAGTATTACGAGTGTTTCTGATTTTGAAAGAGACATTTTGAAGAATACCGAAGTGCTCTCTCCTATTGATGGAACTAACATGAGTTGTTCATTTTCACACATCTTTCAAGGAGGCTATTCCGCTGGATATTATAGTTACAAATGGGCTGAAGTGCTGGATGCCGATGCCTTTGAGTACTTCAAAGAAAACGGCATTTTCAATAAAGAAGTAGCAACTAAATTCAAAGACAACATTCTATCTCAAGGAGGTTCAGAACACCCTATGACTCTCTATAAGAGATTTAGAGGTCAAGAACCAGATGTAAAAGCTCTTTTAAGAAGGGCGGGGTTATTAAACTAGAAGCCGCATTTTGCTTTCGGTATCAATGATTAAAAATAGACACCTTTGTTCTCAGGTGTCTATTTTTTTTATGTGAGTCGTTTGATTTAGATGTTTGATTTTCTCTAAATTGGCCTAAAAATCGACCCTTATGCAACGTCTACTCACTCTCGCTCTTTGTCTAACCCTATCTACATATGTCAATGCTCAGATTAGCTTTGAATTGAGAAAAGCGGATAATGACGAAACCGTTAACATTTCAACATTGATAAAAGACAAGAATGGAGATTACATACAAACTTTCTTAATTACATGGAGCGGAGAATGGTGTACTCCATGCATGGATGTAGTCAAATCATTGGGAGCTGCCGCAAAATCGGGTAAAGTTCAGGTTTTGGCAGTGAATATTGACGAAGATTGGAAAGCCATGAAAGCCAATAATTATCATAATAACTACTGGAGCAATGTAACCAACCTGTATGTAGACAGTGATTTAAACAACTCCTTTGATAATTATTTCACAGTAGCAAAAGCCCCAGTTATAATGCTTTTTGATGATATGGGCCACGTTAAATATATCGATGCAAGCTATAGTTTAAGGTCTTATATGTTTGTGGATTACTTTGGTAAAGAGTTTATTTGGGAAGATTCTGAAGGTCTTAATTCTTATGCTTGGGACTATTATTTAGAACAACCCGAAGACAAAATTATTCCCGAGACAGACGAAAAAATGGCAAAAGCGTTGGAGTTTGTAAAGCGGTCCATCAGTTTAAATGCTAATTACAACAATACCGATACTTACGCAGCCCTTTTATACCTTTCAGGTCAATACACTGAAGCACTTAAAAAAGCCAAAGAGGCAATCGATCTTGCTAAAGAAAGCGATACAGATTACGAAACTACAAACGAATTGATTCAAAAGATTATCGAGAAGATGTGAGTTACCCTTAGCAAGTCAAACTATACTGAGTAACTTTACTCCAACCAAGCTTCATTAATTTTGACTTTGAACGTTCCCAAGCGGGTACTGCCCACTATAGTATTTGCCCAATTCGCGGGAACCTCCCTTTGGTTTGCTGGTAACGCTATTTTAAAAGAACTCCAATTAGAATGGCAGTTGCCTAAAGATGCCCTGGCTACTGTAACATCTTCTGTGCAACTAGGTTTTATCTTCGGCACCTTTACTTTTGCTTTGCTCAGTATTGCCGATCGTTTTAAGCCCTCTTGGGTATTTCTGTTTTGCGCCCTTATAGGTAGCGCGTTAAACGTCTCATTAATTTTCTTACCCCCTACCTATTTTATTCTGCTTTCCGCTCGCTTTCTTACAGGAATTTTCATTGCTGGAATTTATCCCGTTGGGATGAAAATAGCCTCTGATTGGTTTGAAGGTAAACTTGGCAAAGCACTTGGCTACCTAGTGGGCGCCTTGGTTTTAGGCTCGGCTTTTCCGCACTTACTCAATTATACTGGCAGTAGTCTTTCTTGGGAATTCGTTTTGATAGGCACTTCCATTTTGGCCATTCTTGGTGGTTTAGCCATGGTGGTTTTTGTGGGGGAAGGGCCACACCGCAGAAAAGGTGCAAAATTCAATCCCGCTAAGATTTTCGAAGTTTTCAAAGTACGTGAATTTAGATCTGCCGCCTTTGGTTATTTCGGCCATATGTGGGAACTATACACCTTTTGGGCATTTCTTCCTGTATTGCTGGTGTACTATAATGAAACACACAACACCAACCTTTCAGCAAGTCTATATACATTTATCATCATGGCCATTGGTGCTTTTGGCTGTGTTTTAGGTGGGTTTATCTCTGTAAAGAAAGGGAGTACCAAAGTAGCTTTCATGTTCCTATTGATTTCTGGAATACTCTGCGTGCTTTCGCCACTAATTTTTAATTTGAACGAAATAGCTTTTATAGTAATACTCCTCGTTTGGGGGTTTGCCGTAATTGGCGACTCTGCTCAGTTTTCATCACTCACTGCGCAGACCGCACCTAAAGAATCTGTCGGTACGGCCATTACCATTGTAGTGAGTATCGGCTTTCTACTGACCATTCCCAGTATTCAACTTTTGGGTTATCTGGCCACTGTTATCGATACCAAATGGTTGATGTTTAGTTTGTTTGTAGGGCCTTTATTTGGACTAATCAATACTTGGAAACTAGTAAAGAAAAATATCTCAAAAGCTTAAATGTTTCCTTTACTCAGACAGAAGAGACAAAGCCTAATCATCAGAAAAACTATCCAAACTACTGGCCTTTGGTCAGCATTGTATAACCTTCTGCTTCAATTTGAGCGGCTGTCATTTGTACAACACTAACATCTAACTTAATAGGAACCAAAGGCGCATTCGTTGAGTCTTTTTCTACCTTAACTATTTGATCAACCACATCCATTCCTTTAAACACTTGCCCATAAATAGTATAGTCTCCATCTAAACGTGGTAAACCCTTTTTGTTCTGAACAATATAGAATTGACAGGCAGCCGAAATTTTACCAGGATTGTTATCGCGACCTGCTCCAAAAGCACCATAAACATGCTTGGCAATTGGATCAAACTCAGGCTCTAAAAGGTGGGTTGAATAAGCAAAACCTTCGGGCGTATCTGGGCAACCGCCTTGTGCTACAAAATTCTCAATGACACGGTTGAAGGTATAGTCGTTCCAATACCCCTCTTCGGCCAGTTCAATAAAAGCTTCTTTATGTTTTGGGGTTTCATCGTAAAGCCAAATCAAAATATCGCCTTTATCGGTTTTAATTTGACCTACAGGGTAAGTGGTTTCTGGAGTGCAACTTGAAAGGAATCCAATGAATAATAGCGCTAACAGGTTTTTCATTCTCTTTTTTTCATGAAAGTATAAAAAATGAACGTGTCATCATAATGGGAGAATTACAATGAAGTCAGGACTATAGTCCTACCAATTCTTCGATTATTTTTCGTAGTTTGTAAAGACCAATCGTCAACCTTAATTAGCTTTCTGAACCATGATCATCAATAAATTCCCTGGAACCCACATCACGGCAGAATTACTCAACCCAAAGCACTCTAACTTTTGTGAGGTATTTTACGAAAGTCCACCGCTTCAACCCGAAGTAGTAATGGCTACTGTAAACGCGGGTGCTTCTTATACAAGTCCGCTTTTCGAAATGGCACAAGAAAGCATGACTGGAGCTTTTTACGAGAGTGTGCAACAGAGTTTTATTCGTAGGTATAGCGAGTGAATTACATAGCCGCTATACCTGTATTACTTCTATACCATTCGAAAACAATTATTATGACCTAATGGGAGATGAAGTAAAGAGTATAAAACAAGATTTCAGCACTATCAAAAGCCTACTTTAATCGATTTCAAGAACATGAATTCCCAATTTCTAAGCAGCTTTTTTAAAACGAGTTTACTACTTCTTTTTACAGTATCAATTTGTAATCAGTCATTTGCTTATCAAACACCAAAGCAAATTAACCTGTCTTCAATTTATAAGGACTTAATAAGTTCCAAAGAGGAAGTATTGATCTATGAAAACACTACAATTATTGATGACATCAATAAAAGGCAATTACAAAATGATTCGCTGAACTTTATAGCAGCTCTGGAGTCAATATTGGGAAAGTCAGTTCCTCTTGATTCTTCAGGCCTAATAAGCAATGTACTGGAACTGTCATTAATCAATGTTTCTGCGAAGGTCCTAACCTTGTCGAATTTAAACATAGAGGAATTTCTGATTGACTTAAGTGAAATTGAGTACTTGAATCTTTACGACTCTAATATTTCGTTTTATTCCATTTATGAGTCCAAGGTAAATAAAGGCGTGATTTACGACAATGTTAACTTTGGTAAGTTCCGAGACTATCAAAACCATTTTATAAAATATCAAATAACAGCATGTGTATTTGATTCCTTTTTTGAACTTGGTAGTTCCACCATAAATGAAGAATTCTGGACCCTAGATTCTAGGTTTAAAGAAGGTGCGTACATTGCTCCAGTTTTTGAGGGCAACTTTACTGATTTTTATTTGGCTAGGAATACTTTCGACCCAATTTCCTCAAGCATGGAAATTCAATACCCTGATTTAATTCCTGAAAATTTTACTCCCCGCACTCAATTGAGGGCAAATCTTTTTGGTGAAGTAAACCAAATGATAGTTGAAGGAAATGAATTTCTATCCAATGGAGAGGATCAAATCATTTATATAGAAGGGGATTTTGATTATATGCAAGTAAGTGAAAACCTATTTGAATCTAGGTTTTTTCCTTCTTGCACTGTTGCTAACAAATTCACATTCATCGAGAATGAAGTATTAGAGGGCCTTATATTTACAGACCTTATACTTCAAGGTAAAAACAACGATTTACATTGGAAGGATCTTCAGGGCTTCAAATTAGCAGCGGCTCTGGCCGTAGAATCAGTTTTATCTGAAAACCTCGAAATTTATGGCTTAAACCTCTCACAAAGAGATTCCGTTTTTGCTCAAACTAGTGACATGATTCTTATCCCTTTTCAAGGAGATCAAGAACTCGGCTTTGAAGATGAATATTTTTTCCAAGGGCTTATTTCAAGCTATTACAGAATATATAAGGTCTTTAAAGAAAATGGGCAAATTGATGATGCCAACCATACTTATGTTGAAATGAAAGATGTGCAGCTAAGGCAGCTGAAATACAAATACAAAACCTATGGTGGACTTGAAAACTTTATCCAGTGGCGCCTGAATCAGCTACTGCGTTTCTACACCGACTATGGAACAAACCCTGCCCGAGCCATCCGAATCTCAATTTTTGTAGTGGCCTTATTCGCCATCTTCTACTTCTTTTTCCCAAGCGAATGGGACACAAAAAGCAAGGGACAACTAATAGCAGACTATAAGATTTTTATCGAGAAAAATGACCACGGATATTTCAAGCCATTCCTGAGACTTTCTGGTGGTTTTACCGTCAGTTTGGTCAATGCTTTTACCCTCAGTTTGAACTCATTTGTAACCTTAGGCTTTGGTTCCATTCCTACTACTGGCTTGGCGCGGTACGTTTGTATCCTTCAAGGTTTTATTGGTTGGTTCTTGCTAAGCGTCTTTACCGCCAGCTTAATTAATCAGGTAATGTTTTAATAGATACTGACATTTAAAATTGTGAGCAGAAATTCGTAGTTTGTAAAGACCAATCGTCAATTTTAATTAGCTTTCTGAACCATGATCATCAATAAATTCCCTGGAACCCACATCACGGCAGAATTACTCAACCCAAAGCATTCCAACTTTTGTGAGGTATTTTACGAAAGTCCACCGCTTCAGCCAGAAGTAGTTATGGGGTCAGTAAACGCTGGAACTTCCTACACAGGGTCTTTATTTGAAATGGGGCAAGAAGGTATGACAGGCGCTTTTTATGGCATCCTCAGTGTACAACAAAATTTTGTAGGAAAGCACCCTTATCAGAAAATACACAAAACATTACACCGTCTTGCCGAAAATAATGAGACCGCTTTTATAGATGACTTCGATAGTGATTTTGGGGTGCAGTTTGCGCTTGTTCAAAAGCCACCAATAGATACAGCTTGTATTGATTTTGACGGAACGGTTTTCGTAGATGTTTTCAAAGATCATTTACGCCCCTATCAAATAGATGCCAATTATGCCATGATTTACGTGGTGCCTCCCCTAGCCGATTTGTACAGCACCCCAAACGATTTTTTGAATGCTATTGAAGACACTGCTGAAAACATTATCAGGGCTGTAATGTACTACAACAAAAATTTCACACTACACAACAGTCCAAATAGCCTAAAGCTAAAGCCTATCAATACAATTAGAGTATGCTTGTTCAGCGCAGGCTACTTCAATTCATTCCAGATGTCGCACGACCAAATTGCTTCATACATCTATCATGGAATTGCCAGCCAACTGCATAGCGCAGAAACTTACATCGTTAACGTTCAATTCGAAAACAACTACCATGAGGTGATGGCTACTGGGCTAAAATCAGAAACTCAAGACTTTAGTATTTTAAGAAAGCTAATGGCTGAATGAATTAACTCAACGGTTTAATCTTGATCTTTAATTCCTTTTCGATTTCGAAAATTTTAGACTTCTCTTTTTCAGAAATGAATAAGATCGAAGTTCCTTTCAGTCCAGCACGGCCCGTTCTTCCACTACGGTGGGTATAATATTCAATTTGCTGCGGAAGTTGATAGTGCAATACAAAGCTCAAGCCTTTTACATCGATACCACGAGCAGCAATATCGGTAGCCACCAAAAGCTCAACTTTTTCGCTCTTGAACATACGCATTACCTTATCGCGGTCGCGTTGGCCCATATCGCCTTCAATTACATCTACAGCAATATTCTTGGCCAAAAGCTGCTTGGTTAGAATACGAGCTGCATTTTTAGTTTGGCAGAAAATCATTCCTCGTTCGTCTTTATGATACGATAAGAAATGATTGATTTCCTGTACCTTATCTTTCGATTGGCAAACCACATACTCATGACTGATATTGGCATTTACACCAGCACTTCTACCTACTTCTATTTTCTGAGCATTATTTCTTAAGAACTTCGAGATAATTTCTCTAATTCCATCAGGCATGGTAGCCGAGAATAGCCAAATGGTTCGTTCGGCAGGAACAAAATCAAGAATACTGTGCATATCTTGTTTAAAGCCCATGCTCAACATTTCGTCCGCTTCGTCCATCACCACGTACTTCACCTGAGAAATATCAATCACTTCTCTTTTGATCAAATCCATTAAGCGACCAGGAGTGGCAACAACAATATGCGTAGGTCGTTGTAGGCGCTGAATTTGAACTTGCATATCGGCACCACCATATACCGCTTCAATAAAAATCTTATCGGTGTACTTGGTGAATTTAAATAGCTGCTTCGCTATTTGCTGGCATAACTCACGTGTTGGCGCTAAAATCAAACCTTGAATAGTCTGTTTCTTTGCATCAATTTTCTGAAGCAATGGCAAACCAAAAGCCGCGGTTTTACCCGTTCCCGTCTGCGCCTGACCAATAAAGTCCGTGTTTTGCTGAAGCAGAATTGGGATGGAAAGCGACTGAACCTGAGATGGTTCAAGGATATTCATTTCGCTTAAACCTTTGATTAAATCTTTGGATATGCCGAGTTCGGAAAATGTAGTCACTGTTTGTTTTATTTTATTCAGCCACAAAGGTAGAACGAATACTTCGCATTAAAGCATTGGATTCTTCTTTCAACCTGACTTATTTGCATCAAAACAAGGAACATGGAAGTTAAAATAGGAATAATCACAGTATCAGATCGAGCCAGTAAAGGAACCTACGAAGATCTTTCTGGCCCTGCCATTATCGACACCCTTAACGAATACCTCATTTCTAAGTGGGAACCTGTTTATCATGTGATTCCAGATGAACAACATTTAATTGAAAGTACCATCAAACAAATGGCAGATAAAGAACACTGTTCTTTAATCGTTACCACAGGCGGAACAGGCCCTGCTCCACGCGATGTAACCCCCGAAGCCACAGAATCCGTCTGCCATAAAATGCTGCCAGGTTTTGGTGAACTAATGCGTCAAGAAAGTCTGAAATACGTGCCCACAGCCATTTTATCAAGGCAAACGGCAGGTATCAGAGGAAAGTCGCTCGTAGTGAATTTACCAGGCAAACCTAAGTCGATAAGAGAATGCCTCGATGCTGTATTCCCTGCTATCCCCTATTGTATCGATTTGATTGGCGGAGCGTTTATCGAAACCAAGCCCGAAATAATGAAGGTTTTCAGACCAAAACAGTAGTTAGAAAGGGATAGTAAACGGCTTTTGAACTACATAGAGCAATACCATGTTTAAAGGCTGCATTGGGCATTAATCATTTTTGAAATCCCGTTTCAAAAGCCAGTCAATTAATTGTACTTTTGCACAACTTTTCTGCTTACGGGCAGTATAAACGATTCATTGTTTTAGGTAATCAATAAATGAAAAACAAAAACGGTAAAAGTTCAGAGGATTTGTTGAAGCAAATTGAAGAGATGGGTGACGATCACGTGATGTCCTCTATTGAAACACCGATGCGCGAAGGTGCTTTTGACTTATCAGACGAAGAGAAAATCGCTATTATTCAAGCCCACTTCGAAAAAATCATGCACACTTTAGGTTTAGACCTAACCGATGATAGTTTAAGTGGAACGCCAAAGCGAGTGGCCAAGCTTTACGTAAAGGAGCTTTTTAAAGGCTTAAAACCTGAGAATAAGCCATCGCTTTCTACTTTTCAGAACAAGTATGAATACAGTGAAATGCTCGTTGAAAAGAACATTACACTATACTCAAACTGTGAGCATCACTTCCTACCTATTGTGGGTAAAGCCCATGTGGCGTACATTCCAAACGGAAACGTAATAGGCCTTTCTAAAATCAATAGAATTGTAGATTATTACTCAAGAAGACCTCAAGTGCAAGAGCGTTTGGCTTTGCAAATTCTTGATGAAATGAAAAGTGCTCTAAACACCGAAGATGTAGCAGTATATATTGATGCCGAACACATGTGTGTAAGCTCTAGAGGTGTGTCAGACCAATCTTCATCTACGGTTACGGTAGAATACAGCGGTAAATTCAAAGAAGAAGAAACCAAAAGAGAATTTTTAACTTACGTGAACGACAAGCTTAAATGAGCCTGATTGAACAATATCCAATTTCAGTATACAACTCTCTCACAAAACAAAAAGAGGCTTTCAAGCCACTAGTAGAAAGCCGAGTGGGCATGTATGTATGTGGACCCACCGTGTATAGCGATGTCCATTTGGGTAATGTTCGCACCTTTCTTTCTTTCGATATTGTTTTTAGGTACCTCAAGTTTTTGGGCTACAAAGTACGCTATGTGCGTAACATCACCGATGTGGGTCACCTTGTAGGCGATGCCGATGAAGGAGAAGATAAAATTGCAAAAAAGGCTCGTTTAGAAGAAATTGAACCTATGGAAGTGGTGCAGAAATACACCAATGGCTTCCATGATGTAATGCAAATTTTCAATATTCAAGCGCCTTCTATTGAACCTACGGCCACCGGCCATTTAATAGAACAAATTGAATTTATTAAGAGGATCATTGAAAATGGATTTGCCTATGAAAAAGATGGCTCAGTCTACTTCAATGTAAGAAAATACAACGAAGCACACGAATACGGAGAGCTTTCGGGCAGAAACGTAGACGATATGCTTTCGAACACGCGTGCTTTGGCTGGCCAAGACCAAAAAGCCGATCCATTGGATTTCGCTTTATGGAAAAAGGCTGAAGCAGGACACTTAATGCATTGGCCATCGCCTTGGAGCGAAGGTTTTCCAGGTTGGCATTTGGAATGCTCTGCCATGAGCACAAAATACTTGGGTCAGTCTTTCGATATTCACGGAGGAGGAATGGATTTAAAATTCCCGCACCACGAAGCTGAGATTGCCCAAAACAAAGGCTGTCACCATACTGGAGGAGCCAATTATTGGATTCATGCCAACATGCTTACCGTAAACGGTCGCAAAATGGCAAAAAGTGAAGGCAATGGTTTTACTCCAGAAGAACTGATTACAGGAAACCACAAACTTTTGGAGCGTGGTTATAGCCCAATGACGGTGCGTTTCTTTATGCTTCAAAGTCATTATGCCAGCACGCTAGACTTCAGTAACGAAGCCTTGCAGGCCGCAGAAAAAGGCTTTAAGCGTTTAATGGCCAGCGTTCAATTGATCGATAAATTGCCAGCTGCTGGAACTGGAAAGGTTTCTAAAGAGAAATCTGAAGAGCTGAAAGGTTTTATCGACCAAGCCATACAAAATTTGAGCGATGACTTTAATACAGCAAAAGCGATTGCTTCTTTGTTTGAAATCAGTTCTAAAGTTAACACCTACTATCAAAACCCTTCGGAACTGGCTGAAATTGATGCGGAAGCTTTTGACTTTGTGACAACTAAATTTAAAGCCATTATTAACGATGTGCTAGGCCTAGTTTCTGAAACCGAAAATGCCGCTCAAAACAATGTTTTAGAGGGCGCAATGGAGGTTTTGATCAATCTTAGAAAAGAAGCCAAGTTTTCTAAAAACTATGCGCTTTCAGATAAAATTAGAGATGACCTCAAAAATGTGGGCATTCAATTAAAAGACGAAAAAGGAGGGGAAACCTCTTTTACCATAGACTAATCATATGATTCTTTCAGGAAGGGAAATTCAAAGAGAAATGGGCAAAGGCATCAATATAGAGCCTTTTAGTCCTTCTCAGCTTAACCCAAATAGCTATAACCTAAAGTTACATCACGAGCTGCTCACTTATTCCAACAACGAGTTGGATATGAAGCAACCTAACCCAACAGAAAAACTGATTATTCCTGAAGAAGGGTTACTGTTAGAAACCAATAAGCTTTACTTGGGTCGTACGGTGGAGCACACCGAAACTTCTAAGTTTGTGCCTATGCTGGAAGGCCGTTCTTCTATCGGGCGCTTAGGCTTGTTTATTCACGTTACTGCTGGCTTTGGCGATGTAGGCTTCAACGGTTTCTGGACTTTGGAGATTTTCTGTGTACAACCGATTAGAATCTATTCAGGTGTAGAAATTTGTCAGATTTTCTATCACACCATTGAAGGGGATTACGATACGTACAAAGAAGGCAAGTATCAGAACAACCAAGGTATTCAGCCAAGTTTACTTTATAAGGATTTCGAGAAAAAGGCTTAATCTGAAAAAAACTGAGCTTGGGTCAGATCAAGCTTTGCCTTCTGGCCTTTTGAACGGCCTCTAGCTTATTATGCACTTGTAGTTTTTTGTAGATATTTTCGATGTGCTTTCTTACTGTACTGGGCGAAAGAAACAGGTTATTGGCAATTACAGTATAGCTCAGCCCTTCGGCCAATTGCTCTAGTACTTCTTGTTCACGCGTACTTAAACCCACAATATCTTCTTCGATTCGGAGTGAGTCTTGTTTTTCAGGATACCGAAGCAATTTTAACGTTTTCACTGCAATTGAAGGGCTCATGGCTGCGCCTCCCTCAATGGTTTCTACAATGGCTTTGTATAATTTATCTCCTTCAATTTCCTTTAGTAAGTAACCATCGGCTCCACCACGAATGGCATTGAAGATGTTCTCATCATTATCGAAAACCGTGAGCATAAGCACCTTGATATGAGGGTATTTCTGCTTGACAATGTTCACGGTTTCAATACCATCGAGTACAGGCATTTCAATGTCCATCAATACCAAATCAAGGTTATGGTTCTTTTCTAGTTTGGCTAAAAACTCACTTCCGTTATGAACAGTGTATTTAATATCTAAATCACTAAAAGGAGACAGTTTCTCATTAATAGCCCTCGCTAAAAAGGTATTATCATCTACTATGGCTAACCTTGTTCTCATACTTTTCACTGCCTTAATTGGTCTCCAATTTTAACATTTTTAAGCTTCTACACTTAACTCTACTTTTGTTCCCTCTCCTACTTTACTGCTAAGCTTAAATTCTATCCCGGCTTTTTCCGCTCTACTTTTCATAATATAAAGTCCGTTTCCAGCAGACTGTGTTTTGGTGTCAAAGCCTTTTCCGAAGTCTTCAATCACAATTTCCATCTTGCTTCCAACATCTTTAAAAGACACCACCACCTCTTTAGTTTCTGAGTGTTTTACGGCATTATTGATAGATTCTTGGATAATCCTGAACAGGTTCATTCCCACAAAAGCATTCAGCACCTTATCGCTATTGTCGCCAACTGTGCGTACGCTAATGGCATCATCAGTGGCATCGTGAATGGTAGCGGCCAATTGATTTGTACGCTCCTGAATGTCTTCCAAACTGATTTCATCCTTATTCATCGCCCAAATGGTATCGCGCAATTCAGAAATGGTAACTAAAGTGAACTGCTTCATTTGGGTTAGTTTCTCTGCCATAAACACCTCTCCTTTTTCGATATTGCGTTTTGCGGTATCTGTAATTGAGGTAATGTAGGTAAGTTGAGACCCGATATTATCGTGTAAATCGCGGGCAATACGAATACGTTGTTCCTTTAAATTTTCTTGTGCTTGCGCTTCTACCATGGCCTTTTGCAGTTCGGCCTCTCGTTTTTGCGCTTGTGCTTTCAACTTCTGATCTCTAAAAACCCCATAACCTATCACAAGAATAAGTATCACTAAGCCACCGCTGGCTAAAAGCAAGTTGTTTCGTTTTTTAATAATCAGCTCGTTTTCAACCAGTTCATTTTGTTGACGAAGGATTTCGTTTTCCTTTTGTTCTGTTTCGTATTGCTGCTTAAGCTTTAAAACTTCTTTGGCCTTATCGGTAATAAATAGGCTATCCTGAGCCGCATTACTCTTTTTCAGGTAAACTAATGCGTTTTGGTAGTTGCGCTCATTTTCATAAATGCTAGAAAGCGTGAGTGCTGTTTTTTGTTGAAAGATAAGCAGGTCATCATCCACCGCTCCTTGATATGCTTCTTTACCTAAGTTTGCCGCTTCGGTATAATTTCCTCTCTTATTTAATACATCTGCTAAATGCATCTTCAAGAATATTACCTCGTATCTATCTCCCCTTTCTTGCTGAAGTGCCAAGGCATTTTTAAGAGATTGCTCTGACTCATTTAACTGACCCAGTCCTTTTTGCGCAATACCTAAGTTGGTATAACTGTAAGCTACGACCAACCTTTGCCCAATAGACTGCCATAATTCCAGTGACTTTTTTGCATGCTGAAGTGCTTCTTGATAGCGCTCCTGATCATTATTGAGCAAGGATAAATTATTTTCAATTGCCGCCTGAAAAAACACATCGCCCAAAGCGCGATACATTTCTAAAGACTCCATATTCACCTTTTCCGACAACTCATACTCTTTAATGGTTCGGTATTGGCTGGCAATATTCAGCTTTACCGATGCGATTCTCTGCGAATCATTGGCGATTTCATAACGTCTGAGCGCCTTTAAGGAATAGTAAATAGCGGTATCTATAACGCCAGTGCGCTCATAGGCATTCGCCATATTGTGATATACAAAACTCAGTGTTTGCGAACCATTGGTAGAGTCTACCAAATTCATAGCGAGTTTATAAGACTTGATGGCATCCTCGTAATCTCCGGCCTCGGTTTTCAGAATGGCCAAATTCATTGATATTCTACCTTGAAGATCCTTATCTCCAAAAGCCTCTGCTTCTTTATAGGCTTGGCGAACGTAATGCCATGCACTATCTTTATTAATGGTTCGGTACTTAAAGCCTATATCTCCTAAAAACTCAATTCGCTCTTTTCCACTCTTCACAGAGAGGGAATCTTTAAGGGCATCGATAACCGATTGAGGTGTATTCTGTGCCTGTAAGTAGGCGCCCGTGAATAGTAGCAGCGAAATGGCTATTAGGAAACGAAGTTTATGGAATGAACGCATGTAATAAAAATAGAGAAGAATTTGAATTAGGGAAATTGAGCTTTAAAGTATTTGAAACATTTTTTCATTCATTACCCGATCAAGCCTTTATAAGATCAAACCTAATTTGATTATTAACAAGGTTTGGACTGAAGCGTACCTGAATTTCTTTCTGAAAACTGCTTTGAGAAGGGAAAGCAAATTAGAAATGGCGATAGAAACTCAAAAGGCAAAGCCCGCGAGTTCTGAATAAATTGAGAACCCAACGAGCTTATGCACATCACCATAAAAAGTATTCTCAATTGGCTTTAGCGGCCATTTCCTGAACAGTAGATTTTAAGAATGCATCTACTGCCATTTCAGCACCTTTTAAGTATTTAGAAGGATCGCAAACCACCGTAGCAAAATTGGTTTTCTCTCTATCTTCAACACTCCATACTCTCAAAACACCATAATCTGTTCCTAATTTATCTCTGTCGGCATTCATACCTGCCTCAAACTTTTGTCTTTCCAAAACATCCTCGATTTCCACTCCGCCTCTGGCCATGAAAGTTCCCATATCAAATCGGTTTGTACTGGCTTCATTCACCTTAAAATTGGTTTCCACCTTTACCTGTGCCGAACCTGCATGTCTGTTTAGCGTTTTAGACATCTCGCCTTGCCCATCTTCAAAAACAGTCACCTCAATCACTACTTTGTTCCAAATAAAGTCACGCTTCTGATTAACCACTTTGTTTTCGGTACCTTCTACATAATCGGCTAAACTGGCGATACCTGGTTTATTCTTATCGAATGTTTTAAGCGGAACAACAAATTTTTGCGTAGACGGTCTGGTCAGAATCACACCAAAGGCTTTGCCTTGCTCGGGTCCTTCACCTGCCTTTAACTCCCACCTTTTCTCACGGTTTTTCACAAAAGCGTTGTGGTTCCAAACTTCATCAATGGAAGCGATTTCAAAACCCTGAGCTTTTAAATCGTTCACGTACTGGGCATATAGCTGGTCAGTAAGTTTTTGCAAATCATCTGGGTTCAGACCATCGAGCACAACGGTAAGTGAAGCTTTGGCATCTCCCTTAATTCCACCTCGCCACATTTTCCCGCCCTTTTTCTCATCTTCTAAGGTAAGTGCAGTTTGATAGTTTACCTGAAAATCTGAAATGGCAACTCGTTTAGGACTCTTGCGATAATTCAGGTTAGCGGGCCCTAATTTTTTCACTTTAATTTCACCAACTGATTGCGCCTTGAGTGTTAAGCCAGCAAACATCGCGACTAGCATAAACAACCATAATTTCCTATTCATAATGTACCTCCTATTTTAATCTAAATTATAAATCAAACTTAGGCTGCTTGCTTACGGCATTCAATAGGGCAATTGACGTAATCTGCTTCGCAGAAGCAGGGAAACAGTGGATCGGTCATTAGTCATTGGGGGATTAGAGGATTAGTTATCAGTTAATCGGAAAAGAGGAAGAAAGTTCCGAGTTTATGGTTCATGGTTAAAAGTTGGGGTTAGCTCAAAAGCCAGCCATACAGCGTCCTGCTGAATTTATTTCAGCATCTCCCACGGCCTTGCACTTGACTAGAAAAATCGGTGATTGGTGTATTAGTTATCGGTTAATCGGATTTAGAGCTGAAACTCTGGCCTGTGTTGGTGACAATTGCTCAGCCGACTAATTCTAGCTCCAAAACCAACCTACCCTTGTAATTATTCTTTTAAATTCTTTTCTTCCGAGAAGAAAAACACGCATATACTTTTTAAACCCCTGTGTTTTTCTAGAAAATTCAAAAAGTGCACGTTATACAGTACCCGTTGGTTGGCTATAGTGCACTTTTCGTAAATTATTGGAAATATATCGTGCATAAAAGTGCAAGATAGCTAACGTTATGCGGCATACTAAAAAAACAACGAACAACTAAAAAATGGAAAAGATTTGTTTTGTGATTATGGGTTATGGAAAGAAAACAGACCCAACATTAGGTAAAACCTTCGACTTAGATGTCACATATAACACCATAATTAAACCAGCGGTAGAAAATGCAGGTTTTAAATGTATCAGAGGTGACGAGGTATTAGAGTCAGGTATAATAGACAAAAGTATGTATGCATTATTAATACATTCTGACCTTGTAATTGCAGATATAACGACATTTAACCCTAATGCAATTTATGAACTTGGCATTAGACACGCAGCACGCCCATTTTCTACAATAGTAATGAAAGAAAAGGATGGAAACATCCCATTTGATATTAACCACAACAAAACTTTCACATATACTCATATGGGCGAGGACATAGGGAGTAAAGAGGCTGAAAGATGTATTAGAGAATTAACTGAATTAATAAAGGAAGTAGACAGAAGTCAAGAAACCGACAGTCCTTTATTTCATCATATTCGAGGCGTAAAACCATATACCTTACCTGAAGAAGAGTACATTCAAGTCATTAAAGATTTGGCGGAGAAAGAGAAAAGCATTTTTGCCATTTCAGAGAAAGCTAAAATTGAAATGTCAAACAGTAACTTTAAAGAAGCTAAGAAACTATGGAGAAAACTCGTAGACAAGGTTGATAATGACACTTATTTCATCCAGCAACTTGCACTTTGTACTTACAAGGATAAAACAGTTAGCCCTAATGTTGCTCTAATTGACGCATTAGGCATAATAAAGCAGCTTGAACCCGATGATAGGAATACAATTGACCCAGAAACTTTAGGAATAACAGGCGCAATTTATAAGAGACTTTGGGAGAATAATCAAGACGAAATAGAATACCTTGATAGGGCAATAGATTATTACAAAAGAGGCTTCACAATTAATCAAGATTATTATACAGGTGAAAATTTTGCCTTATGCCTAAATCTAAAAGCTGAATTAATTGAGGATCCCGATGAAAAAGTATTTTTGAAGTTTTCTGCCAAAGAGACTAGAAAGGAAATTATCAAAATCATTAATCTTTTTGAAGAGGATGAAGATTTTGAGATTAGAAGTGATTTGATGTGGATTTATGCTACTTTATCAAATTGTTACTTTGGTATAGGAGAAAAAGAAAAACATAAAGAGTTTGAACAAAAATTTATGGAGTTAAGTCCAAAGGAATGGCAATTGGAAACATACCAAAAATCTCTTAATCAAATTAAGAATCTTTTAAAATAATAAAATATGGCAAAGACATACACTATTTTCATAAGCCACTCTTGGGCTTATATCGATGACCTAAACAGTCTGAAAAGACTATTAGAGAATAAAGGATATTTTAATGTGCAATTTGAAGAAGCGACACCTGACGTTCCAATAAATTCAGATAATGCATATTATATAAGACAACGATTAAAACAGAAAATATCAAATTCAGATGTCGTTCTAGGAATAGCAGGTATCTATGCATCTCATAGTGAATGGATGGTTTGGGAATTGGACAAGGCTTTGGGGTTAGGAAAACCTATTATTGGTGTTGTGCCTCGTGGAGCAGAGAGAGTATCAACAGTTATTTCATCAAGAGCAAATGAAGTTGTTAGGTGGAATACAGATAGTATTGTAGAAGCTATAAGAAAATGGGCTTAAAAAGTACGACCGCATAACATCACCTATACGCAAGCAGGGGTTTCGTGCTTCGTAGGACAGGCAAGTGGTAAATTTGAAGTTCAGTTCTTCGTAGGAAGCTCAGTGGTAAAAAGCCCTGCCTGCGTATAGCTGAGAACCGTTGGGTGCAAGCCGTTCGGACTTAACCATTCCCCTACCTCAAATGAAACTCTTCTTTGTCTAAAGTGACCAGACTTAAGTAGTGTTTACCCTGCTTTGGAGCGAATAAAATGACTTTATCACCAACTGAAAGCTTATCGTAAAGAAGGGTATTTACATTAATAGTGCCTCTGGTAGTCACTACCCTATTTACATTGCCCGAACGGTTAGAAGTGAAAGTCAATTTATCTTCTACCAAGGCTGTGTATCCTATTTTGTATCCGTAAAGCTTAGCATTGTTGTACCTTATGTAACTTCTCAACACCCTATAAAACTGACATAAGGGCACAAGCAGAAGCGGAAAAATCACCAACACGAAAGTCCATAAACCATTAGCGATTAACATCAGGTCAAAAATTAGCACAGGCCCCATAAACATAAACCGTCTATTCTTTTCGGCAGTATAAATACCCTTTATGGCCTCTAGGTCGCGGTCGCTGAGGCGAACTTCTTGAACTGTGCTTTCTAAAAACTTTCTATTCTCGGTTTTCTGCTCTTCCACTACTTTTTGATCGAAACCTGCAGGCTGTACTTCGGTCAGTTTTAAAGTAAGTTTAGATTTTGGCGCTTGGTCTAGCACCACTTGAGAACCAACTTTGGTTCGCGTATACTCTTTATACTCTACAGAATACTCTTCTCCATCGATGTATAAAAAGTAGCTTCTCGTGGTTTTAGTACTAGTTCCACTTGCCCCTCTTGAACCACCACTGCCTGTGGTGGTTGACGTGGTTACATTTAAGCGCTTGTCGGTAACTTTGCCTGTAATTCTATATTTAATACCTCTTTTTAAATCGATAGAAGCCGACCATATCATATAACCGATAATGCCGAAAAAGAATAAGCCAAATACAGCCAGCATAATTTTTCCGCTGCTGTCGCTACCGAAAGTTTCAAAAATATCTTCGAAAACAAAGGAGGCGAAAAGGCCAAACATCACCACCACCATGATTGGGAAAATCATCATGGGAATAAGGTGCCTTCTCAGCCTTTTAATGTCTTCTGGCGCTAAAGGAAGTTGTTCTTTCATTAACCTTAGCGAATGCTGCTCGATAAGTAAATACCGTCTAACGTATTGAAAACCAATTCATCTTTACTGGTTAAAGTGGTACTACCATCATCGAACTGATACATGCTTTCAGCATTGAAACTTGGAACAATTTCTATTTCGGTACAATCGCCTGTAGAAGTTGCGCAAGAGTTGAGGAACATCTGTCCGTTGAATTCGAATTGCACTGACAAAAACTTACCGTTGCTCATTTCAAATTCACTGGTTTTAAAACCAGCTGGAACTGCTTCGCCAGTTGTTGTATTCACACCGTTGACAATCCTCACCCAACTTTCTCCAAAGTTTTCACTAAAAGAGGAGATACCTGCACTACCCACATTATTGTTTATAGCCTGAACTTTACCATCAGAGCTCATAAATCTCGGACCGGTACCTGACAGGTTTGTGGCCGATCCGGTTACAAAGTTCCAACCAATACCATTGACAGACTCGTAGGCACGGATATCGACCGAATATGTTCTAGCTTGGGTACTTGGTGATATGTACACTTGCTGAACCAGTGTTAGCGCATGGTATTTTCCATCGGTGCCTTTGGTCACCAAGTTAGGTCTTATCGGGTCAGTAGATTCTTCGGTCCAGTTTCTGTTATCAGTACTGGTGTAAATCCCCTTTGAAGTGTAAGCCAGTGTTTTACTTTCGTCATGATAAATGCTTACTATTTCACCGATGGGCGAAGTGGCATAAGTTTTAGCACTAATGTCGTATACTTTATCGCTCACATAGGCGTAATTGCCCAATACATAAGTTTTTCCAAACATCTGATTTGAAGCATATTGAAAGTCGTACTCCAATGGCAGGTAAGACTTCGTCCCATTCGATTCCTTAATAATTCCGCTTTTAAAACGAGAGCCATTTTCTAAAAACCCTTGGCTGTACACCTTATCTCCTACTCGGCAAACAGCAAAGTCATGGTCAACTGGTTCTACCGTAGTGCCTGAAGCTACATACAACTTTTTCGCGCCCCACCTGTCGAAAATATTTACATAAGCATGGTCGCCAAAAAGCTTCATACCGCCTTCGGTGTTTTGCCAAATCTGATAATCGGCTGGGTAATTATAGTACCGAATTTCTTTACTTGGCGTAATAATGATTACTCCACCCTCTTTTGCATAAGCGAAGTGACCGTAGCTATAAGCAGTTTTCACTTTGTTTCTACTGAGTCCATTGCCATACACTTGTGAATAATTGAGGTTGGTTAAAGTAGCTTGGGTGAAGGTTTTTGTAGCTACATCAAACTCACCTATCACTCTATTATAGCTATCGAAAAAGCCCATTTTCTCACCCGAAGTACCTAGGTAGAAACTCTGGTCCATGGTTAGTCGAACTCCTGTACTTTCATAAGTGCCATTATTGTCGATAAAGAAAGTTTTGCCATTGGCACCATCATTCTGAATGTATATCAGTTTTCCTGAATCAGTTACCCCTGTGGCGTAATGCACAGCCGCAGAACCTGACCTGATATTGTTGAGGTCATAGACTCCTCCACCGCTTGTAACAAATAGTCCGCTATTGCTGATATTGGTTTGAGTCGAGATGCCACTGCCGTTTCCGTAGGTAAACAACTCTTGAACTGTTTCTCCGCCATCTTTAGAATAATAATTTTTTACCGTGGTGTTCTCCTGATACGAGAATATCATGTACTTCTCATTAGGGCTTACACTGATGTTTTCAGCAGCAGCAAAGGGAGAAAGCTCCATAATTTTCTTGAATGTGACGTTTTGTGCTGCCTTAATAGTTGGGTCTGTGTCTTCTTTGGGGTCGCAAGCAAAAACTGCTAAAATAGCAATTATGAGCACTAGGACTTTCTTTTCAAAATGCATGATTGAACGGTTTATGTACTCTACAAACTTACCTGCTCGCCCAAGCTGCTTCAATAAGGCAATTGCCGTAAAATTGGGAATGGAGTAAAAGTCAAAGAGGAAACTAAACCAATTTTACTCAGCTTAATTTTCAAAAAAGAGGCTTTATAGTTTGCTAGATGCTTATTGTTCCAAAAGAATTTAGGTAATTACTAGAGGATATCTTTGATTCAATAACCTTGTGAACAGTCTTAAAATGAAAAGAACCTTATCTGTAATTTTTGCTCTTATCGTTTGGTTCGCTGTAGTCGCGCAGTATTACATAATGTTAGAAAACAGGGTTACGGGAATTCCAGAAACTACAATTCGGTTCTTTAGCTTCTTCACTATCCTTACCAACTCCTTGGTGGCCATTTACTTTACTGATCAGGCGATTTCAGTAACCAAAAGCACTAGAGCTAACAGCTCTGGCTTTTTAACCGCAATTACAGTTTACATTACTATTGTGGGTTTGGTTTATCAAATTTTACTTCGTCAAATATGGGAGCCTCAAGGCTTAAGCATGTTAGTAGATGAACTGCTGCATTCAGTAAATCCGTTGTTAGTCATATGCTTTTGGTTTTTATATGAAAACAAATCAAAAATCAGTTACAAGCAGATTCCTAAATGGCTTGTTTTTCCACTTGTCTATTTGATATTCATACTCTTTAGAGGGAGTATTTCTCAATTTTACCCCTACGCTTTTATAGACGTATCTGCTCTAGGTTTATCTCAGGTTTTAATCAATTCAGCGGCTTTAGTTTTAGTGTTCGTTGTTATGTCTGCCTTATTCGTTTTTAAAGGTAGGTGGCTGAGCAAGAAGAGCGTTTAAGTTTGTAAAAGTGTCATTATAATATAAAGAGGCTCATCCGCAAATTGCAGATGAGCCTCTTTTATAGGTTTATATCCAGTTTATCTTAACCCACTTGGGTCAACTCTGGTGGGTGTTTGTTCACCAGAAATCATTCTTTCTGCGGCTTTAGCAATGGCCTTAATGGTATTCGTCATGTGTGCCATATCTAAAGTACTTACTTCATCAGAAGCTTTATGGTAATCTTGATCAATATCGATTTGTGTAGTACTAATCGAATGAGCAGGAACTCCCAACCTAGCCAATGTAGCATTGTCAGATCTGTAGAATAAATTCTGAGTTGGGTAAGGGTCTGGGTAGAAAGTGTATTCCGTTCCTTCAACCGCCTCTTGCAATAATTTACCAAAACTAGACTTTTCGAAACCTGTAATCCATGCAGTGTTTGGCCCTTCCTTCGCTCCTTTTCCAATCATTTCAATATTGAACATGGCTACAATTTCATCTGGATTCAATTGCTCAGAGAAATGTCTTGAACCATACCCACCACTTTCTTCGGCAGTAAAAGCAACAAAAACAATTGTTCTTTCGGGCTTCTTGCCCATTGCGGCAAAATACTTCGCCAAAGTAATTACCGCTGTAGTTCCAGAAGCATCGTCATTAGCACCATTGAAAAGGTTATCCCCTTCCATTCCCTCTCTAATGCCTAGGTGATCATAATGCGCACCAAATAAAACAATTTCATTCTCTCTATTACCTGTAATCTTACCTGTTACATTAGAAAGACTTTGGGCCTTAACCGTGTTTTCAATTTTAACATTAAGGCTTTTGATAGCCGTGTTATTCGTCAAAACCATTACAGTAGCATCATTATTATTCACTTCTGTTGCCCTATTTGCTCTTAGCGTAAAGTTCTTTACTCTACCAAAAAAGTCTTTGTGAGCAGGATCAACCAGCACTAAATTTTTACCCGACATTCGGCTGATTTCACCATACTTTGACTGAAAATTATCACTAGCAGCCACGGTATGCACAGTTACCCCTTCAAGCTCTGGCCATTCTAGGCTTTCGGCACTTGACATGGTGAGAAAGTTTTGAGGTTCAACAACCTTTCCATCTACCGATATAATCGCATTCCCTGGAGTAATCGAATAAATATTAAACTGCTGATTATAGCTATCCATTCCTTCCAAGTATTCTAACCCAGCTTTCTTAAATTCCTCTTGAATAAATTGCGAGGCTTTTTCAATTCCCGGAGTAAAAATCATTCGGCCTTCCATCTCATCAGAGGCCAAAGTGGTAATAATTCTGGTTACATCTTCTTGATTAACTTCTGGCGGGGTTTGGCAACTAGTAATGCTTAACGAGGAAGCTGCAAAAAATGTGAGGAGCGATAAAATGGGCTTTTTCATGGTATAATCATCAATTTGTTTATGGTGTGAATTTAGAATAATTTTCTTCAACCATTGCAACCGCTGATGTCATTCAAAGCTTTTACCCCAAACCATTTTAACCTTAATAAAAGCATCTTAATTTTACGTTCACTTATACCTCATAACTCAGCAGACTTTGTCTTTCGACCCATATTCTATCCAGCTTCCAGTTACCGAAATTATTGACGATGTACGTCAACACCTTTCTAACGCAAACACACTTATTGTAAACGCGCCTCCTGGAGCAGGAAAAAGCACCCTTTTACCCCTTGCTTTATTAAACGAACCTTGGCTAGAGGGAAAGAAAATTTTGATGTTGGAGCCAAGAAGGTTGGCCGCCAGAACCATTGCTGAACGTCTCTCTTATTTTTTAGGTGAACCAGTAGGACAAACAGTTGGGTTTAGGATTAGGTTTGAAAATAGAACCTCTGAAAAAACCAAAATAGAAGTGCTTACCGAAGGAATTCTAACAAGAATGATCCAAAGCGATAATGCGCTTGAAAATGTAGGCTTGGTTATTTTTGATGAATTTCACGAACGCAGCATTCATGCCGATGTAGCTTTAGCATTGTGTCGTGAGGCTCAGCAGGTATTACGTACCGATTTAAGAATCATGGTCATGTCGGCCACCCTGAATATGCCACAACTAACTTCGTTGTTGAAGGCACCTGCAGTAATAAGCAAAGGCAAGCAATATCCTGTTGATGTGCGCTATGAAAACGACATTGACGAGTTTTTAATGGCCGAACTCTGTGCCAGAACTGTAATTAAGGCTGCTAAAAGCAATGAAGGTGATATTTTGATTTTCTTACCCGGCCAACGGGAAATCCACACCGCCAACGAAATACTAAGAAAAGAACTAAGAGGCTTTTCTATCCACATGCTCTACGGTTCGTTGCCCCAAAGGCAACAAGCCGCAGCCATTCTTCCTGATAGAGACGGGAAGAGAAAAGTAGTTTTGGCTACCTCTATTGCAGAAACCAGTTTGACCATTGAGGGCATTAAGGTAGTGGTAGACAGTGGTTTTGGCCGCACCTCTAAATTCGACCCCAATTCTGGCTTATCTCGATTAGAAACTGTTCGTATTTCAAGAGATTCGGCTGATCAACGGGCAGGAAGGGCTGGCCGATTAAGCCCAGGAGTTTGTTATCGTATGTGGTCCATGGTAACCCAACAGCGATTAACTGAGCATATTACGCCAGAAATACTTGAAGCAGATTTAGCTTCATTGGTACTCGACATGTCGCAGTGGGGCATTACAGATGTGCAGCAAATGACTTGGCTCACTCCTCCTCCAAAGGGCCCTTTATCTCAAGCCACTGATTTACTCCATCAGTTAGAAGCTCTGGAAAACGGTAGAATCACCGAGCATGGAAAAAGCATGCTCCGATTACCCTGCCATCCACGAATCGCTCATATGTTGCTTATGGCTGAAGAAGATGATCAACTAGAATTGGCTACAGATATTGCAGCCTTACTTGAAGAACGCGACCCACTTGGCAGAGAGGCGGGTATTGATATCAATACTAGAATTGAAGCCCTCAGAACCCACAGAAGAGAAAACCGAGACAACCGCAAAATGGGACGTATTGAGAAAATTGCTAGTCAATACAGAAGCCTTTTTAATATTGAGCCCGACAATAATGGCATCGACCCATTTGAAACTGGTGTTTTGCTGACGAGGGCCTACCCTGAAAGGATTGCTTTTGCACGCCCCGGCAACAATGCTCAATTCCAACTTTCTAATGGACGCTATGCCATGGCAGACCATAGAGAAGACTTGGCAGATGAACCTTGGCTGGCCATTTGCCATATTGACGCCAGAGAAGGGATGGGGAAAATCTTTATGGCTTCTCCATTGAACCCTCGTGATTTAGCCCCTTTGGTAAAGGAAAAGGAAGTTATTACTTGGGACACTGATGAGGGTGGCCTAATTGCTACCAAGGATTTACGCATTGGAAGCATTGTATTACAAAGTAAGCCTCTGCCCGCTCCAGACGAAAGTCATTTGGTTGCGGCCATTTCTGAAGCTTTGAAAAAAGAAGGTGAGAAACTTCTTGATTTTAATGAAGACGTTCAACAATGGCAAAACAGGATTCTTAGTTTAAGAAAATGGAATCCACAATACCAATGGCCAGAGGTAAGCACTTCTAGCCTTCTACAAACCAATGCCGAATGGCTCAGCCCCTATTTAACCAATGTAAAACGACCTGAAGATTTAAAGAAAATTAACTTAAAAGAAGTATTGCAACACAGCCTTACTTTTGAGCAACAGCAACAGTTAGACAAACAGGCTCCAACACATATCAACGTTCCCAGCGGTTCTAAAATCAAGCTAATGTACCGCGACAATGCCGAACCGCCTGTATTGGCTGTTCGTATTCAGGAAGTATTTGGTTTGACCGAAACTCCAAAAGTAAATGACGGTAAACAATCCATTTTGCTACATCTGCTTTCTCCTGGTTTTAAACCTGTTCAAATCACTTCCGATTTAAAGAGCTTTTGGGCTGATGCCTATTTTGAAGTAAAGAAAGAGCTGAAAAGGCGTTACCCTAAACACGTTTGGCCCGATGACCCATGGAATGAGCCTGCGATTAAAGGAATCAAGAAGAAGGTATAAGAAGTAAGTGATTCTTTGTTGTCTTCATTTATCTTATGCCCCTCTTTGAATCTGCTTTGCCTATATAGTACACTAGCCATATCCAACACTAGCCTCATTAATACAAATAATCAAATATTTTAGTGCTATTTTAAAACCAAATTTAAAAAATCAATTATATAAGCTACGCAGTACCAGCTACATCTATTTGGAACTTTCAATTTATACCTTTAACTTCTTGCACTATAAGTATAAATACCAACTCATATGAAATATATCGTCACTCTAGCTGTACTCATGTTATCCATCGCAACAGGGGTTGCACAAGTCCAAACTCAAAGATTAAGCCCACAAGAACTTAAAAGCGTAAAAAGATTCAACCCTAAATCTTTGCCAGCGGCTGTTAAAATGCCCGTAGTTGACGTTAACGCTTTACTAGCTGAAGATGAGCTTGAAAAAGGCTTAGGCCTCCCTTTTCGTTTTGGAAAAGCCATAGATGTTGATTTGGGCTTAGAAAATGCTGGAGAATGGAAAAATGTTCAGGGTGGACGTATTTGGAAATTACCCATTACCTCTGAAAATGCATACTCCATTAATTTAATTTTCAAGAGCTTCTTTTTGGCCAAAGGCGCAGAATTGTACATCTACAATCAAGAGCAAACCATGCTTATGGGGCCAATCACCCCCAAGGATAATAAGAAAAGCAAAAGATTTTCCACAGATTTAATTCAAGGAGAGGGAATAGTTCTTGAGCTATTTGAGCCTTCAGAGTCAAATGGTGAAAGCCAATTACACTTGGAGAAAGTAATCCACGGATATAAAAATACTTTTAAGGCTGGCGGCACTGGATTCTCTGGTGACTGTAACATAGATATTAACTGTCCACAAGGCACTGATTGGCAGGATGAATCTGATGCCGTGGCAATGGTGCTATTGGCAAATGGTACAAGGAAGTGTTCAGGGACATTACTCAATAACACGAGTCAAGATTTCACCCCTAATTTCTTAACTGCCTTTCATTGCCTTAATGTTGAATTTCCAAAAAATACTATTTTGTCCCAGCAAGAAATTGATCGTGCGGAAGACTTTGTATTTCGGTTTCAATACAAAAGCCCCACTTGTGGCGGTGGAGATGATACTAATTTTATGAGTTATAGCGGTAGTACTTTTAGATCTGGATGGTATAATTCCGATTTTGCACTGCTGGAATTAGATCAACAGCCCGAAGTATGTACAAAAATGGCGGGTTGGAATCGTGGCACTCTTCCTGCCACTTCAGCAACTGGAATTCATCACCCATCAGGTGATGTCATGAAAATATCACTTGATATCAATAGCCCAGTTAAAGAGGCTAGCCCGAATATTAATGTAGTACCAAGTGATAACTTCTGGAGTGTCCGTTGGAACCAAGGAGTAACTGAGGGTGGTTCTTCAGGGTCTGGGCTTTTTGACCAGAATCATCGCTTAATTGGCCAATTGGAGGGCGGAGATTCATCTTGTGCAACACCATTTGCAAAAGACTTATATGGCCGTTTTGACATATCATGGACTGGTGGCGGCACTCCCCAGACACGCCTAAGCGATTGGCTTGACCCAGGCAACACAGGGGCATTATCTATCAATACCAAAAGCCCAATATCTATTAATATTGCCCCTCCTATTCTGTGCAGCGTTAATCCAACGGGAGGTGTCTATACCATTTCTAATGCTCCTGTGGGGGCGACCGTTACTTGGGTGGTAGGGGCCGATATTGATATAGTGTCTGGTCAAGGAACTAATAGTCTTACTGTAAAAGCATCGGACGCTTACGTTTCTGGTTTTAGGGAAATTTGGGCCACTGTAAATGCCAGTTGTGGCCCAGTTGTGCTTTCAAAAACAATTTGGATAGGAGAACCTGCGGCCCCATCTGGGAATGTTACTGGCCCTACTGAAGTAGATGCCAGTACCACCCACCTTTATCAAGGCAGCCCTGCTGATGGTGCCACTTCTTATCTGTGGTGGTTACCCTACCCTTTTCAAGTCGTTCCATCCTTAGGTGGTCCAGCAAACGACTGGCAAATGGAGAATACCACAATCCATTCTCAGTTATTGGCCTATACTGGTATAGACGGAAATAGCGGATATGTTCAATTGATGGGTGTTAATGACTGTGGTACTGGTGGAGCGAAAATTTTATGGGTAGAGCACTCGGGAGTACTGGGAGGCCCTGGAGGGCCTTACGATCTAAGGGTGAGTAACTCAGATGGTATAAACATTTATCCTAACCCCGCTGAAAATAAAACCACGGTTGCCATTGCACCAATAGAGACAACAGCCAAACAAACGGAAAACCCAACTCAAATTACGGCTATCAAAATACTCGATGCACAAATGATCGAAAAAATAAGCATGCGACTCAACAAGCCACAATCAGAAGTTACGGTTGACGTTAGCAGACTAAAAACCGGTGTTTATCAGGTTTTGATAGAAACAGACAAAGGATTATTTACTAAAGGTCTAATTATTCAGTAACTTGAGTTACGCTTTAAAATTAAATTATCAGGCAATGAAAAACTTCAAACTTAAACTGTCTCGGCATTTATTCTGCGCACCTTATGCCAAACTAATTTTATTATTATCATTTTCAATGTTGTCAGCATGCAGTAGTGATGATTTAAAAACAATTGAGGAAGTACAAATTGAAGGCGGTCATCAAGTGCAGCGCACCGATGGTGATTTCGAATTCAAATACGGGTTATTCAATGACCAAGGTCAACCCACCACTGAGTTTAAGCAGGGTGACATAATTATTTTTAGCTTTTGGATCAAAAACGATACGGAGCAATATTGGGACTTACTGCAATCTGAATATAAAGATTTTTTTAGGGTATATAAACTAGAGGGAATTGCTCATCAAGTTGATATGGGACAGCCCCATGATGGAATGTTCTTTACAAAACAACTTGGGGTGGAACCAAGTTCGGACAAGGTTCTTAAGTTTGAATTACCTTGGATTGTACCAGAAAGTGCTAAGCTTGATAAGACATTGTGGAAACAAGGCAGAAATGCACCACCTTTAGAAAAAGGGGTCTATAAAACAACATTCGATCAGTCATTTGATTTCCGTATTGGTGGGCAAACCTATGAAACAGCCTTGTTAAGTTTTATCATTGATTTTACTGTGAATTAGAAGGTGGTTGTCGCTATCTGTAAAACTTAAAACATGGTAGTTTAAAGTTTGAGTTGTTAATAAAGAGTAATGAAAGAGATTTTTAAGCTTTACTTCAAGCTGACATTAACACTCTCCATTGCAATCCTATCGGCTTGCAGTGGTGATGAAATACAAGTCATTGAAGAAATTCAAATTACTGGCGGGCATCAAGTGGAACGTGTTGATGGTCAGTTCGAATTTAAATACGGCTTGTTTAATGATCAAGGCCAACCAACAACAAAGTTTAATCAAGGTGATAAAATAATTTTTAGCTTTTGGATTGTCAATAATGGTAATGTAGATAGTTTTTTAGATTGGGCGCAGTATGAAGATTTTTTTAGAGTCTACAAATTAGTAGGCGTTGATAGCAGGGCTGATTTGGGTCAACCACATATTGGGATGTTTTGTAATAAAAGCGGTGGCAGATACTTCAACTCACAAGGTTTAATCAAGTTTGAGTTGCCTTGGGTTGTGCCTGCAGATGGCATTGATGGTGGTCACTTATGGTGTATAGGTCGTAACGCCCCACCATTGGAGAAAGGCAGCTATAGAACAGCATTCGATCAATCATTTGAGTTCAGTGATAGTGGAAGAGTTTATGAAACAGATGTATTGAGTTTTTCCATTGATTTTACTGTGAATTAGGAAGTGATCTTTACGATAGGCAAAGCTTGATCTGTTAACCTAAAGCTTCATAAAGACAACGAACCATTTAATCAAAAAAGGCAATTCACACACTCATTTAATTAGGTTGACAAAGTCATTTTTAGCTTTTGGATGATCAATGATATTGATCAGGTATGGATCTTAATTCTAAATAAGAATGAAGGTTTTTTGTATACTTGAAGAGCCTCACACTAGATTTTATTGGAGAGAATACCCTTCTAACAACCTTGCGATTAAAGGAGTAAAGAAGAGACCGTAAAATTAACACCTTTCGAATCTGCCATTCTATATCACCTCTTAAGCTGATATAAGTCATAGTGTACACTATGATTTCAAACAACTTTTGTATTCGACAATAAAACAAAAATGTCATGAGAATACTGAAAGGAATATCCGTAGTGTTTTTTTTACTCTTTTTTTCAAACCTCCATGCGCAGATCAGTGTAGATGCGCAGCTGAGAAGTCGTTTTGAATACCGTCACGGCTACAAAACGCTATTTCCAGACAATACAGACCCCGCTGCATTTATTGGGCAGCGCACCCGCCTAAATGTTGACTATAAGAGTGAAAATCTCGATGTGTTACTGAGTTTTCAAAATATTAGCGTTTGGGGCGATGTACCCCAATTGAATACCGCGGATAGAAATGGCCTCATGATTTATCAAGCTTGGGCAAAAATTCATTTGACCGAAGCATTTGCGATTAAGGCTGGTCGTCAAGAAATTGATTATGACGACAGTCGGATCTTTGGCAATGTGGATTGGTCAACCCAAGGAAGAAGCCATGACGCCTTGCAGTTGAAATGGCAAAACAAGGGCTTCAAACTAGATGTTGGCTTGGCTTACAACCAAACGAACGAGCAACTCACAGGAAACGACTATAACATTTTAGGGACATATAAAACCTTTCAGTACATGTGGCTTCACAAGGATTGGAATAATTTTTCTGGAAGCTTTCTATTCCTGAACAATGGTTTACAACACATTGACAATGCCAACAGTCAGAACAATGAAGTACGATACAGCCAAACTGTTGGAATCCACACCAACTACAAAAAGGACAAACTCGGGCTATCCTCTAACCTTTATTACCAAGGCGGGAAAGACATCACCAACAGTAGCCTGAACGCCTACCTCCTAGCCTTATCTGCTGACTATCAAGTTTCGGGAAAATCGAAAGTTGTACTTGGTGCGGAAATGATCAGCGGCAATGATAATGGGACGCCTAGTAACCAGAAAAACAAAGCTTTTAGCCCACTGTATGGCACCAACCATAAGTTCAATGGGTATATGGATTACTTCTATGTGGGCAACCATTATCCCAACGTAGGCTTAACCGATATTTACTTTACCAATACCACCAAATTAAACACCAAAAGCAGCTTAGCAGTGACCTTACACAACTTCTCAGCAGCTTCTGAAATAGCCGGCAGTACTCAAAAGCAATTGGGCAATGAAATAGATTTGGTGTTTTCTCATGCGGTACAAAAGAGTATCTCCTTGAAGGTGGGCTACTCACAGCTTTTCGCTTCTGACGGTATGGAGGTTTTAAAAGGAAATTCTGACAAAAACACCAACAATTGGTTTTGGGTTATGCTGGACATTACTCCTACCCTTTTCAAAGGAACTGACTGATTTGACTGCTCTTCAACAGAGTTGATCAACAGCCAATTTAAACACAAAGAAATCAAGCACTTAACTCATTGAAAAACAGTGAAAAAAGCACGTCCAATATGAGTATAAATCATACAAAAACATGACCTAAATCATGTAGTGACGCTTGCCCCACACTTACCTTTATTACAAGAAAAGAAGCCATACACAACAAACAAATTAACACTATGAAAAACATCTCGTTTAAACCGCTCAAGGACATAAAAAGGGCCACATTATTGGTGCTTTTTCTAGTCACTCTGGCATCATGTTCAGATGACAAACCTAAAACCAAGAACGCTAAGGATATGCTTATTACTGGGCAGATTACTGCGGATCTTACCTCTCCACCAAAAGTTCCTGTTCCGATTGGGGATAGAAAAGCCAAAAAGCTAATTGTGAATATGGAAATCCTTGAACAAGAAGGCACCATGACCGATGGCGTAAAATACATCTATTGGACCTTCGGTGGTTCAGTACCGGGTAGTTTCATTAGAACTCGTGTAGGAGATGAAGTAGAGTTTACATTATCAAATCACCCAGACAACAAATTACCTCACAATATTGATTTACATGCAGTAACAGGCCCTGGAGGTGGTGCAGAATCTTCTTTCGTTGCACCGGGTCACGAAAAAACATTTTCTTTTAAAACGTTAAACCCAGGGTTGTATGTGTACCACTGTGCTACAGCGCCTGTGGGAATGCATATTGCCAACGGAATGTATGGTCTAATCTTAGTGGAGCCAGAAGGTGGTTTACCTCCTGTCGACAAAGAGTATTATGTTATGCAAGGTGATTTCTATACAAAAGGAGCGAATGGTGAGCGTGGTTTACAAGCATTCGACATGCAAAAGGCTGTAAATGAAGATGCCGATTACGTGGTTTTCAATGGCAAAGTAAATGGGCTTACTGGCGATAATGCACTTACTGCAAATGTTGGTGAAACTGTTAGAATATTTATGGGTAACGGTGGCCCTAACTTGGTTTCTTCTTTCCATGTTATCGGTGAAATTTTTGACAGAGTATTCGTTGAAGGCGGCACTTTGGTAAATAAAAATGTGCAAACCACACTAATTCCAGCAGGTGGCGCGGCCATGGTTGAGTTTCAAGTAGACGTTCCCGGCACCTTAGTCCTAGTAGACCACTCCATCTTCAGAGCCTTCAATAAAGGAGCTTTGGGCATGCTAAAGGTTTCAGGAGAAGAGGATGAGAAAGTTTATTCAGGAACACAAATGGAAGGTATTTACCTACCTGAAGGTAGTGGAATCCAAACAATGCCGTCCACAGCTACAGCCAAGGAAGAGGCACCTCAAGAATTATCGCTTGCAGAAAGACTGAACCTTGGTAAAAGTGTTTATCAACAAACTTGCTTTGCTTGTCACCAACCTGAGGGTCAGGGTATCCCAGGTATCTTCCCTCCATTGGCGAAGGCTGATTATTTAAATGCAGATGTTGATCGAGCAATAGATGTTGTATTGCACGGAAAGTCAGGAGAAATTACTGTAAATGGCACAAAGTATAATAGTGTGATGACAAAGCAAACCCTGACCGATACTGAGGTGGCCAGTGTACTTACCTTCGTTTATAACAACTGGGGTAACTCCAAGAAAGAAGTTACTTCAGCCATGGTGAAAAGTAGAAGAAACGCTAAATAAATTATAAAACAGAAATGAACTCCTTTTACAAAAAAGTACTCGCATCATGCCTTTGCTTAGCCTTACCGTTTACTGCCTTTGCGCAGAAAGACAATATGGCTTTAGTGAAAGGCGGTGAATTTATTCCCTTATATGGTGTGGATACTATGACCGTAAAAGTGAGTTCATTTTTAATGGATGTATATCCGGTTACAAATGCAGAATATCGACAGTTTGTGATTGAACACCCTGAATGGCAAAAAAGCCGCGTAATAAAGTTATATGCAGACGACAGCTATTTAGTAGACTGGGAAAATGACACCACTTTCAGTAGAAACTTCCTTCCTAACGCGCCTATTACTAGTGTATCATGGTTTGCCGCCAAAAACTACTGTGAATGTCAGGGCAAAAGACTTCCTACCGTAGACGAATGGGAATATGCCGCCATGGCCGATGAAACCACCGCAGATGCGAGGAGAAAGGAAGAATACAACAAGTTCATTTTAGCATGGTACGAAACCTCAAATACTGTAAAGAAACCAGTGGGTTCCACTTTCAAGAACTATTGGGGAGTATACGATTTGCATGGCTCGGCATGGGAATGGGCTTTGGACTTTAACTCAGTGCTTATTTCAGGTGAGTCTAGAAAAGATGTAGACAAAGACAGTGATCTTTTCTGTGGTAGCGCAGCAGTTGGTGCTTCTGACCTTATGAATTATGCAGCCTTTATGAGGTATGCCTTTAGAGGCAGCATTAAAGCACGATACTCAATCAAGAACCTAGGTTTCAGGTGTATTCAAGAAGTCAATACAAACCAATAACCCATTTCACAAAATGGTTAAACGCATACTTAAACAAACCTTCAAGATGAAAAAACTCTCCATATTTGCGATAAGTTTAACCATTCTATTCTCTTCTTGTGGAAGTCAAAAAAAGCAAGAAGTAGCAGAAGTGAGTAAAGATATTTCCGAGCTCTCCATCTACAACCTCCCCTCGGTTTGGACTTCTCAAAACAATGAGACTACTGAACTTAAAGACCTAAGAGGCGATGTGCTAGTGATGGTGATGATTTATACTACTTGCCAAGTCGCCTGCCCAAGATTAGTGGCCGACATGAGAGACATTGAATCCAAATTACCGAACAACAAGAAGAAAAACGTAAAGTTCATCTTGGTCAGCATAGACCCTGAAACTGATACGCCTGAAAGATTAATGGAGTTCGCTATTGAAAATGAAATGGATTCCGATCAATGGCTTTTCCTTAGAGGTTCAGAAGACGATACCCGAGAGTTTGCCGCGGTATTGGCAGTAAACTATAAGAAAATTTCTCCCATGGATTTCTCCCACTCTAACATCATCAGTGTATTCAATCAAGAAGGAGAATTAGTTCACCAAAAAGAAGGACTTGGGGTTAACAATGGAGAAACGGTACAAGCCATAATAGACTTAGCAAAGTGATTGCACTTGTACTTACCTTTGTCATTCGCTATTGGTGATTTTATCCCCTGACAGTTCAGCCAAAGGCTTTAATGGCTCTATTTCTTTAATGACAATACGCGCCATTGCAGCCAAAGGCAGAAACAAAACCATTCCCGCCAAGCCCCAAATGTAATTCCCAATAACCAAGGCCATAAGCGAAGCCATTGGGTTCAACTTCATGCTTCCCCCAACAATTTTTGGGGTAAGAAAATTACCCTCTAAGGACTGAATTAGAACAATACAGCCAATAAGGCCAAGCGCAATAAAGTGGTTATCGTAGGTAATATAAGCGTAAATCACAGGCAGTGAGGCGCCAATGGTTGTACCGATGTAAGGAATTATGGCCAATGTAGCGGCCACAAAAGCAAAGACTAGTGAATATTTTAGACCAAACGCATAAAAAGTGATGGTATACAGTGTGGTGAGAATAATGATTAGTAAGCCCAAACCAGACATATACTGTTGCCCTGTTTTAGCTAACCTCAGTAGTAACTGAGTATGTTCTTTAGCATTGGCTTTACTGCCTAAATGAGTTATCACATCCGCTATACCCTTTCGGTAAAGTAAAATAAGAAAGGTAAAAACTAAGGCTAGAGTACCATAAGTCAGCAATAAACCCGTGGTTTTGAAGGTACCTCCTATCAGTGGCATTCCAACATCACCAAGCATGTTCTTCATATTTTCAGACACTTCTTTTTCATCAATCGACATCATTCCAGCGGGTACTTTGTCATTAAAAAACTCAGCAATTTTTGCTGAAGTATTCTCAATATTGACATCGGAATCCATAGACTGTGCCACTTGAAAGATTTGGAAAGTCATTAAATAACCTACAAAAAAAACGATAATACTCCCTGTTAACAGCGGTATAAAAATCGACAAAATGGAATTAAAGCCTTTGGACTCCAACCATTGTACTGGCCGTAGGTAGAAAGAAACGCCAATAAAAGAAAAAGCCAAGGGAATAAATAAAAAGCCACCTTGCTTAAGGATGAGCACCCCTAATACAATAACGATAAGAGTGTATGCTGTCTTTGAGAGAGAGATTTTCATATTTCGAACATTTCTAAAACCCTGCCACAGTACAAATAGCCTAATTTGTTAAAGAGCCACGATTAACCTTTTTCATAATAGCGTAATTTATCCACACATGGGTATTTTATCACCAATTGACTTAGTCATTAGTATTACATATTTCGTCAATTCGATTGCCCACCATTGCCGATTTAACTAACTTCAACACCACCACCAAAACCTACGATAGATGACAAGATCAACCACAGCCACTCGAGTGGCCTTATTCACGTTATTGGCCATTATTATTTCGCTTCCGCTTAAATCTCAGGTTTCCGACAAATTTGAAATGTTGGATATTTTCAACCTAGAATACATTTCTGACCCTCAAATTTCACCGGATGGAATGAGAATAATCTATGTGAGAAATTTCTCAGATATTATGACTGACAAAGGCTTATCAAACCTGTGGATGGTCAACTTTGATGGTACAAATAATCGCCCCCTCACCACAGGCGAACAAAGCGACCGATCTCCAGTCTGGTCACACGATGGTAAGAAGATCGTTTACTTCTCAAACAAATCTGGTGAAACCGAACTTTACTTAAAGTGGATGGATTCGGGCGAAGAGCAAGTAATCGTTAACTCAGAAAAATCTCCATCCGGAGTAAAATGGTCACCAGATGACCGGTACTTGGCCTTTAGTATGTTCGTTGGAACAACCAAAGTTTCACCTATAAAAATGCCAGCCAAACCAGCAGGTGCCGTATGGAATGCTCCACCAAAATATATAGACAACCTGAACTGGAGAAGTGATGGCGTTGGAGAATTACCTTCAGGAAATCAACAATTGTTTACAGTACCCGCTACTGGCGGAACACCAAGGCAATTAACTGACACCCCTTTTAACCACTCTAACCCTGAATGGGGGAAAGACGGAAAGCATTTATATTTCAGTGCAAACATGCGCGAAGATGCTGAATATGAAAGCCAAGATTCAGACCTGTACTCTCTCAGCATTGCAGACGGAAAACTCACCAAACTAACAAATCGATATGGCCCAGATGGAAACCCTAAAATATCCCCAGACGGAAAAAAAATAGCCTACATCGGCTATGACGATAAATTCAAAGGCTATCAATTGAGTCAATTGTACATTGCTAATGTTGATGGGTCAAACTCCACTATCATTTCAGAGAAATTTGATAGAGATGTAAATGGTATTGAATGGGCTGCAGATGGGAAAGCCTTATATTTTCAGTATACAGAATTTGGGCATACTAAAATTGCGGAAATCGCTACGAATGGGAAAGTAACGGATATCACAGAAGGCTTGGGTGGCCAATCACTCGGCAGACCCTATACCACTGGTGAATTTAGCGTTAGTGGCAACGGAAACTATGCCTACACCTGGGCAGAGACTTATGAGCCCTCCGATTTAGGGGTTGGAAATAATGGCAAAAACCAACGCATCACAAAAGTAAACGAAGACCTATTTGAGTATAAAGAACTCGGTATAGTGGAAGAAATATGGTACGAGTCATCAGCTGATGGAAGAAAAATCCAAGGCTGGATTGTGAAGCCTCCCAAATTCGATCCCAACAAAAAGTATCCCCTAATTTTAGAGATCCATGGCGGACCATTTTCGAGCTATGGAGCATCATTCTCGGGTGAGATCCAATTGATGGCCGCAGCTGGCTATGTAGTGCTTTACACCAACCCTAGAGGAAGCACAAGCTACGGAGAGGAGTTTGGCAACCTCATCGACAAAAAATACCCAGGAGAAGATTACGATGATTTAATTTCTGGTGTTGACGAAGTGATCAGTCGAGGCTATATTAACGATAAGCAGTTGTTTGTAACTGGAGGAAGTGGTGGCGGAGTGCTGACCGCATGGATCATTGGGAAAACAAAAAGATTTGCTGCGGCCGTAGTAGCAAAACCGGTAATCAATTGGTACAGTTGGGCGCTTAATGCTGATTTACCGATAGTCGCTACAAAGTATTGGTTCGATAAAATGCCTTGGGAAGCCCCAGAAGAATTTATGGCGCGCTCCCCTATTTCATTAGTCGGCAATGTCACCACTCCAACCATGCTATTGACTGGCGAATCTGACCTGCGCACACCAATCCATGAAACCGAACAGTACTATACCGCTTTGAAGTTGCAAAAAGTTGAATCGGCCATGGTAAGAATACCAAATGCCTATCACGGAATTGCCTCAAGACCGAGCAATTTAATAGCCAAAGTAAGTGCAATTCTTACTTGGTTCGAAAATCACAAGAACTAGAATTCATAATTACTCAAGCGACAAAACTATTTAGAGCAAGGATGAAAACACCTTGCTTTCCATAAGAAATAGAGTCATAAGTGGCTCTATTTCTTATAAATAGCCATATAAAGTTTTCCATTTTATAAATTTCATCAGAATCTACTACTCGTTCAATAACCAATTTGCATATTCTCACATCTCCTTCATATTCATTTAATAAAGAAAGCACAATTATTAAATCGGAATCCCTACCTTTGCGGCTTCAATTTTAAGCTGTCATGCAAAGCATTAGAAACATCGCGATTATCGCACACGTTGACCACGGTAAGACAACCTTGGTAGATAAAATTATCCACGCTTCTCAGATTTTCAGAGAGAATCAAGAAACTGGTGACTTAATACTGGATAACAACGACTTAGAACGTGAAAGAGGAATTACCATTCTTTCTAAAAACGTTTCTGTCGTTTACCATGGTGTTAAGATCAACATTATTGACACTCCTGGTCACGCAGATTTTGGCGGTGAAGTAGAGCGTGTTCTAAGAATGGCCGATGGTGTTCTTTTGCTTGTTGATGCTTTTGAAGGTGCAATGCCTCAAACTCGATTCGTATTAGGTAAAGCATTAGCACTTGGATTAACTCCTATTGTAGTAGTCAACAAAGTAGACAAAGAAAACTGTAGACCTGATGAGGTTCATGAGCAGGTCTTCGACCTAATGTTCAACCTTGACGCTACAGAAGAGCAACTAGGTTTCCATACCATTTATGGTTCTTCTAAGCATGGCTGGATGAGTACTGATTGGAAGCAACCAACTGACAACATCTTTGCGCTTTTAGATAAAATATTGGAAGTAATTCCAGAAGCACCTTCTCCAGAAGGTATTCCACAGTTCCAAGTAACTTCACTTGACTACTCTTCTTTCGTAGGAAGGATTGCCATTGGTAGAGTATACCAAGGTAAGATTGAAGAAGGAAAAGCAATGGGCTTAACCAAAGCTGATGGCACTGTAAAAAGAGTTAGAATTAAAGAACTACAAGTTTTTGAAGGCTTGGGTAGAGTAAAAGTTACCGAAGTTAAAGCAGGTGATCTTTGTGCTATTGTAGGACTTGAAGGTTTTGAGATTGGTGATACACTTACTGACTTCGACAACCCACAACCACTAAAAAGACTTAAAATTGATGAGCCAACAATGAACATGTTGTTCACCATCAATAACTCTCCTGGCTTTGGTACCGAAGGTAAATTCGTGACTTCAAGACACTTGAGAGAAAGACTTTACAAAGAAATTGAAAAGAACCTAGCACTTAAGATTCAGGAGACTGATTCTGAAGATAAGTTCTTGGTGTTTGGCCGTGGTATTCTCCACCTTTCTGTATTGATCGAAACGATGCGTAGAGAAGGTTACGAGCTTATGGTAGGTCAGCCACAGGTTATTTATAAGGAAATTGATGGTAAGAAATGCGAACCAATCGAAACATTGGTAGTAGATGTACCTGATCACGTTGCTGGTAAAGTAATTGAATTGGCCACCCAAAGAAAAGGTGAGCTTAAGATTATGGAGCCAAAAGGCGACCAACAACATTTAGAGTTCGAAATTCCTTCAAGAGGTTTGATCGGTTTAAGAAACAACGTGCTTACCGCAACTGCTGGTGAGGCCGTTATGAACCACCGTTTCAAAGAATACCAACCATTGAAAGGTGAGATCAAAGGACGTTCAGTAGGATCATTGATCTCTATGGAAACTGGCCCTGGAACTGCCTATTCAATTGATAAACTTCAAGACAGAGGCGTATTCTTTGTTGCTCCGGGCGAAGAGCTTTACACAGGTCAGGTAATCGGAGAACATAGCCGTGAAAACGACATCGTAGTAAACATCCAAAAAGGAAAAAAACTGACGAACATGCGTGCGTCAGGTTCAGATGACAACTCTAAAATCGTTCCTCCTCGTAGGTTCTCTTTGGAAGAGTCTATGGAGTACATCCAAAAAGATGAATACTTAGAAATAACTCCTAAGTCGATAAGAATGAGAAAAATATGGTTAGACGAGAGCACTCGTTTAAGAATGGCGAAAAAGGATTAATTCCTTTTCAACCTCCAAAATTCAAAACTCCTGAAATCAATTTCAGGAGTTTTTTTGTTTATTAGCTTTAACATTGAGCTGGATTTAGAGAAACCCTCCAAAAGTTAAATTCAAACGAACATTCAAACCTAGATGGTTTCACTTAAAGCTTAAACAGCAACTTTTGGAGGGTTCGTTTATCCTGAAATTGGTAATTAAGAAAGGTAGCATGAAGAAGATACTTGTACTTACTGGAGGTGGCGATTGTCCTGGCTTAAATGCCGTCATCCGAGCGATCGTAAAAAGAGCCGACCATGAAGGCGATGTAGAAGTATACGGTAGCATAGAGGCCTACAATGGCGTACTTCGCTCTCCACAAGAAATTATCAGACTCACTAACAAAACAGTGGCCGGTATTCACGTAAAAGGCGGTACCATTATAGGTACGACCACCAAATCCGATCCTTTCCATTACACTATTACAAAAGAAAATGGTAAGATAGAAACCATTGACCGTTCAGATGAAATGGTGCAAATGATCAAAAACATGGGCTTCGACTGTGTGATTAGCATAGGAGGCGATGGCTCTCAACGCATCAGTAAAGCCTTATTCGATAAAGGCATGCCTGTAGTGGGCGTTCCTAAAACCATTGACAATGATCTCTCCGCTACCGATTACACCTTCGGCTTTCAAACCGCAGTGCAAGAAGCTACAGATGCGGTAGACAAATTGGTTTCTACTGCAGAAAGCCACCACAGGGTGATTATTTTGGAAGTTATGGGTCGAAGTGCAGGCTGGATAGCTTTACACTCTGCCATTGCTGGCGGAGCTGAAATCTGCCTTATTCCAGAAATACCTTATGATATTGAAGCCGTCAAAGAAAGAATCGAATCTCGGTACAAAGACGGTAGAGGATTTGTGAACATCGTTATTGCAGAAGGCGCTAAACCTAAAGACGGAACCATTACAGCCAGAAAAAGTGATGAGGCAGGCTACCAAAACTTGCGTCTTGGAGGTGTAGCTTTCCAACTTACCCAACAATTGAAAGAGGTAGGCTGCAAAGCCGATATCCGTGAAATGGTGCTCGGCCACTTACAAAGAGGCGGTAGTCCAAATGCCTTCGACAGAGTTTTGGCTACTCAATATGGTGTTAAGGCCATGGAAATGGCTTTGGCAGGAGAATTCGGTAAAATGGTGACCTTCAAAAACAATGAGATCAGTTCGGTGTCATTGGAAGCAGCCACCGAAGCCTACAATAATGTAGACCCACTCTCCTATTTGGTACATGCAGCCAAAGGAATTGGGATTTCCTTTGGAGACTAATACACCTTACTTCACAGCCTCTATCACAACTTAACAGCTATCTCCTTTTTAGGAAATTGGCAAGAGGTAGAACTCTTTTCAACCATTGTCCTTATCTTCTCCTCAAATTCGACCAATGAAAAAACTAGCCTTACTTCTCCTCCTTTGTATTTCAATCTATTCCTGTACCAAAAGCACTGAGCTAAAAGTCCACTCTCCTGGAAGCTTCGAGACTGAAAGTGTAGGTGTTTCATCAGAAAAACTGGCAGAAATTGATCAACTCATTCTGAAAGCCATTAATGATAAAAAGCTTCCTGGGGGAACATTTTTACTCGCCAAAAATGGCCAAGTGGTGTATAACAAAAGCTTTGGCTACAGAACTTCTAAAAAAGAAAAAGCTTACCAAAACGATGATATTTACAGAATTGCTTCAATGACCAAGGCCATTACCTCAGTAAGTATTATGCAGCTTTACGAGCAAGGAAAAATAGGTTTGGATGACCCTGTGCATCAATACATCCCTTCATTTAAAGATCAAGTAGTACTTGATACGTTCGAGCCTTCCGACTCAAGTTTTACAACAGTACCTGTAGAAAAACCCGTGACCATCCGCAACCTCCTAACCCACACTTCGGGTATTGTTTACGGAAGCTTTAACCCTGGAAAACTGATGGCAGTTTACGAAAAATACAATATGAACGTAGGTTTCTCGCACCCTACTTGGTCCACCGAAGAGTGGATTGACAAACTGGCCAAAGTACCTTTAGCACATCAACCTGGAGCAAAGTTTTCTTACGGCCTCAGCATGGATGTTTTAGGTAGGGTGATTGAAGTGGTTTCAGGTCAGCCTTTGGACGAATATTTCAAGCAACACATTTTCGACAAGGCTGGAATGACAGACACCTATTTCTACTTACCCAAAGAAAAGTTCGATCGTTTGGTACCTGTATATACCAAAGCGCAAGGGCAACTGATCACTTTAGATGAAATGGGAATGGCTACTCAAGCCAGTTATCCAATGGAAGGGCCTAGAAATATTTTTGCAGGAGGCGGAGGCCTTACATCTACCGCAATGGATTACGCCAAGTTCATCAATACACTTGCCATAGGCGGTGGTGATATTTTAGGGGCAGAAGCCCTGAAAGAAATGTCGAGTGATCAAATGCCCAATGTGATTACTGATTACAAAGACAATAATGCTGGCCAATCCTTTGGTTTGGGCTTTACGGTGTATTTGGATAGCGAAAACAAGAGAAGTCCAAAATCAGCAGGCACTTACGAATGGAGCGGATACTTCAATACCAAATTCTTTATTGACCCTAAAGAAGAAATGGTGTTCGTGGGTATGACGCAGATTGTGCCTTTCAATGACAATGCTTTTTGGAACAACATGTATAAGCTAATTTATGAGGCAATAGAAGATTAAGACAGCACAGTGCAACACTTCTATTTTGAATATGATAAGCGATATAATTAAACAGAAATTTGAAGTGGTGGGAACTATCGCCCCGATCCAGTTCTTTCTTATCTAAATTATAAGCATGCAAAGTATTTTAGTCCTTTTCGCACACCCAAAATTCGAACACTCAAAGACCAATAAGGCACTTGTGAGTAAAATACAGAACCGCGAAGGTGTTACTTTTCATGACCTCTATGAGCTATACCCTGATTTCAATATTGATCTACAGCGAGAAAAAGAGCTACTTACAAAGCATGATGTAATTATTTGGCATCACCCCTTTTATTGGTACAACTGTCCCCCGCTTATGAAACAGTGGATAGATGTAGTTTTAGAGTTTAACTGGGCTTATGGCCCTCAAGGAAATGCATTAGAGAACAAGAAATGTCTAAATGTGATTACTACTGGAGGTGCCAGAGAAGTATATTGTACGAGTGGAAACAACCACTATTCGGTAAATGAATTTTTAAGACCTTTTGAGCAAACAGCCCGATTGTGTGGCATGGAGTATTTACCCCCTTTTGCTGTGATGGGAACACATAAAATAACAACTGAGGATTTAGAGCTTCACACACACCAATATGAACGACTTATTGATGCTTTACAACAGGGAAAAACGTTTGATATTACCAAGCATTGCGAATTCTTGAATGACACCCAACTCATCAATCAAACTCCAAAAAAATGAGTGGCAGCATCCTTTTTAACGCAATTGTTCTTTTGGCTGGTGCTGTAATCTGCGTGCCCATTGCCAAAAAATTAGGACTGAGTTCTGTGCTTGGTTATTTACTCGCAGGTATAATTGTTGGCCCATACGTTTTAGGTTTTATTGGGCAAGAAGGCGAGGATATTATGCACTTTGCTGAGTTTGGTGTGGTGATGATGCTCTTTTTGATTGGCCTAGAAATAGAGCCCAAAAACTTCTGGGAGATGCGTAAAACCATCCTAGGAATGGGAGGCGCTCAGGTAATACTCACCATGCTTCTATCCTACTTTATCTTAACTCTTCTTGGGTTAGAATGGCAAGTATCCCTTACTATTTCCATGGCCATAGCTTTGTCATCTACCGCCATAACACTTCAAACCTTAAAAGAAAAAGGACTAATGAACACTACTTATGGTGCTTCTTCTTTTTCCATCTTACTTTTTCAAGACATCATAGTCATTGTTATGTTAGCAGTAATTCCATTGCTAGCAAAAGCCGATGAAACTCCTACAACCCAACAAGTTGTAAGTGAAGATCATAGCTCATTCCTAGATAGTCTGCCTATTGGATTACAAGCTCTCGCTGTTATTGCTTCTGTGGTATTAGTCGTAATCTTAGGTCGGTATGTTATTGTGCCCATGCTAAGATGGGTAGCTAAAACTAGGGTAAGAGAGTTGTTAACAGCTTCCTCTCTGTTAATTGTTGTAACCATTTCCTTTTTAATGGAATTGGTTGGGCTTAGCCCTGCTTTAGGTGCCTTTTTAGCAGGAGTGGTTTTGGCCACAAGTGAGTTTAAACACGAATTAGAAAGCACATTAGATCCTTTCAAAGGCCTATTGCTGGGGCTGTTCTTTATGGCCGTTGGAGCATCTATTAATTTTATTGTCTTAAGTACTTATCCATTAACAATTACGGGGCTTCTTCTAGGTACAATTCTGCTCAAAGGTATTGTTCTCTTTATAGTAGCTTCCATTTTTAAAATTAAGCTTGACCAAAAATTATTACTTACTGTTGGTTTGGCACAAGTGGGAGAATTTGCCTTTGTGTTACTCTCTTTTGCTTTTGATCTAAAGATTCTGAACGCAGAGCAATTGGACATGATGTTGGTAGTAACTGCTTTAAGTATGACCTTAGCTCCTATTTTAGGTATTATAAACGAGCGCCTTGTTCTACCCAATGTAGGTACCAAGCAGGCTGAAAAACGACCAGTCGATCACATTGCTAAAACACACAAAGTTATCCTTGTAGGTTTTGGCCATTTCGGCAGCACCATTGGGCGCTTTCTTAGGGCTTCTGGTGTTGAAGCTACAATTCTAGATCAAGACTCTAATCGGGTTGATTTACTGAGAAAGATGGGTTTTGAAGTTTATTATGGTGATGCTACAAGATTGGACATTTTGGAATCAGCAGGCATTGAAGAGGCCAAAATACTAGTTTGCTCTATTGACAATCCCGACATCGCTGTTCCCTTTGCCAAAGTGTTGATTAAAAAATACCCTCATTTAAAGCTAATGTTTAGGGCTAAGAATCGTAACGATGCCTATGAACTTCTAGACCTCGGTATTCATGATGTATACCGAGAATCTCTCGATACTTCTGTGAAAATGGCTGCAGATGTATTAACAAATATGGGACACAGAAAATATACAGTACATCGTCAATCGCAAAAATTTATTCAGTATGATGAAGAAATGCTCCGAAAACTAACTGAAAGACCGAAAGACACGAAAGAGTATATTTTTAAAGTAAGGGAAGAAATAAAAAAACAAGAAGAGCAATTAGAAGAAGACTTAAAGCGAGGAATTATAGACGATAGCACCCAATGGAATAGCGATGAAATGCGATTGGCTGCCAAGAAAAATGGAGACACCTAAGCCCCCCTTCATATAATAACTACGTTATAACTTACTAACCCTTTTTCTAGTACTGGGAAAAATTGAATCAAACTCATTGCACCAATCAATTATCTCTCAGTGATTTACACCTTAAGCGAATAACTTTTTTACAAAAAATCACTTCACTCTCTTAATTAAGAGATTTATGGTGTGAAGATTGTTTATCTCAGTAAACAATCATTTTTAAAATATCCTATTTATTCATCTAAAATTAATTAAAATAAGGAAATCATTACTTGTACTTTTATCGCTTTCTATGTCCTATTGTTTAATGGCACAAAAGCCTGCTAAACAACAAGAAGCAGGACTGACATTCTATAACATCGATAGTTTCGGCTTAACCTACAGAACCGGAACAGAGCAATCACTTTGGAGATTTAACACATTAATCATATCTGGAAACAACACTGACAATAGCACTAGCACTACCGTAAATAAACACATAAACTCAGGCTTTAATTTTAGAGTTGGAAAAGAATTCAGAAAGGAATTGGCTGATAAATTAGAGCTTCGATATGGTGGAGATATTTCTTTCAACTATAGACAGGTAAAAAGTGAATTTGAAAATAAATCAGTTCCAAATGACTTTAGGTCAAGTAACAGAACAACTTATGAACCTGGGATTAATGTGATTATTGGTTTTAATTATATGCTGAATGAAAATCTTATCCTTGGTGCTGAAATCTTACCTAGCTTTAATTATTTCTCTGGAACATTAACTGAAAAAGACTCTAATACCAACAACGGAATTGAAATGAAGGCAGATACTTCAGGGTATAGTTACGGTTTATCAAATGGATCAGCTTTGCTTTCTATAGCATTTAGATTCTAAGTAGTAATACAAGAACGGCTGCGTTGCCAACAAAAAAATCCCGACTCTTACGAATCGGGATTTTTGTTTTATTTGAAATCGGTATTGGTTACGCTAGGTTATCCAATACGTTCATTACTTCTTTTACGTGGCCTTCTGAAACTTTCAATAGCTCCATCTCTTCAGCGTTCAAATCAAGTTCAATTACTTTTTCGATACCATTTTTACCCAAAATTACAGGCACACCTAAATAGCAATCTTTGATTCCGTACTCACCTTCTAGCTTAACGCAAACGGGGAATACTCTTCTTTGATCTCTTGCAATAGCCTCAACCATTTGAGCAGCTGCCGAACCTGGCGCATACCAAGCTGAAGTACCCATTAGTTTTACCAATTCGCCACCACCAGTTTTAGTTCTTTCGATGATTGCGTCTAGCTCTTCCTTACCGATCAACTCAGTTACAGGAATACCACCAACAGTAGTGTAGCGCGGAAGTGGCACCATAGTGTCACCATGACCACCCATCAATACTGCCTGGATGTCTTTTGGAGAAACATTTAAAGCCTCAGCTAAAAACGCTCTATATCTTGCGGTATCTAAAATACCAGCCATACCCATTACTCTAGTTCTTGGAAATTTAGAAGTAATGTGCGCTTGGTAAGTCATTACGTCCAAAGGATTTGAAACGATAATGATAATTGCGTTAGGAGAATGTTTTACTACATTTTCAGTTACGCTTTTTACAATACCAGCGTTGGTTTGAATTAAATCATCCCTAGTCATACCCGGTTTTCTTGGTAAACCCGAAGTAATAACTACAACATCAGAATCTGCTGTTTTAGCATAATCGTTGGTAGAACCAACTGTTCTTGTGTCATAAAGATTGATAGGAGCTTTTTGCCAAATATCTAATGCTTTTCCTTCTGCAACACCTTCTTTAATGTCCAAAAGCACCACTTCGTTTGCAATTTCTCTGTAGGCCAAAACGTCTGCGCAGGTTGCGCCTACATTTCCGGCACCGACTACTGTAACTTTCATAGGGTATACTGGATTTGATTTAAATAATTTCGATGAACAAAGATAACAAGCGAAACGGCTAAATGAAACTTAGAGGCTACGGTTTCTTTCCGAATTGTGATGATCGGAATAGGCTTGTTTTAGTTCGAAAAATCCGAAGGACTCTTTATAAGCCTTAAACAAGCTTTCAGTATAATGGTTATAGCGTTCCATTAAGCATTCCAAAACTGAGGCTTTAATTTCAGGATAGGACTCAAAAATATCCATGATATTACCCTGTGGTAACACAAAGAGTTCAGCATCCTCACTTATTACAATGGCGCTATATAACCGATGGTTATCTAAAACAAAGGCATTATCGCCAAAACACTCTTTTTTTCCAGCTTGGTCTAACTCTTCAAAAGAACCATTTCGTTCTAGGCTAAGAGAAACCAATCCATGGTTAACAATATATACTGCTTGGCTAGGGTCTTTAGCAAAGAAAACCGCCTCGTCCTTCCTGTATTTTCTGATATACAAATAAGGTACAAAAGCAAAAAGCTGATCATCCGTCAGTTTTCTAAAGGGGCCAACCCCCTTCAAGAAGTTAATTTGTTCCTTTTCGGACTGACTGTAGGTTTTCTTAAATGGGTTATACATTATCTAATTTCGGCTAATGCGTAAAATTTCTTTAGTTAAATCGTTGGTCTTATATCGATCATCAATTCTATAACCAATCACCCAAACAATATTTTCATCAGAAGTTAATACTCTTATCTGGTCTTTTAAGTTTAGAGGAATTTTCTGGTCAATCATAAAGTCGCTCAACTTTTTTTTACCCTTCATACCCAATGGAAAAAAATAATCTCCTTCTTCCCAAGCTCTAATTCTTAAAGGGAAAGTCAGCTTATCAAAGTCTAAAAAAGCATTTGAAGAGTTTCTATCAATCTCACTATTGCTATTCAGCCGTTCTATTCTATAGTTTTGTTCAGAAAGTGTGAATTGCTCCTGCTCTTCCTCAATTAGAAATGGATCAAACTCTTTTGTTTGATGTTCAGAAATAAAAACATACTCACGATCTACCAGAAACTGATGCGAAATACTTGCGAAAACTTTTCCGGAAATTCCTTCTAGTGCGCCCAAAAGCTCCTTGCTTTGCTCATAGTTCAAACCAAAAGGCTTTAATAATTCAGAAAGCTGAAGAGCACCTATGCCACTTTGAACGATTTGATCTTTAGAAAATCGGTAGCCATTCTCAACTTCCTCAATATAAGGCTTTAATGCATTTACCTTTTCCTGAAAAACCCGCTCAACCTCTAAGTTTTTTTCCAAAGTATTTTGAAAGGTTGAATAGAACCCAGCATTCAATTCAGTCAAAGCAGGGATAACTTGATGTCTTAAGTAATTTCTCTTATAGTCATCCGAAGCATTAGAGCTATCCTCTCTCCATTCAATATTCTCTTGCTTCGCGAAGTTTTCGATTTCTGATCTTTCAAAACTTAAAAGTGGACGAACAATGTTTCCAGATTTCGGCAACATACCTCTTAAACCAGAAATTGATGTTCCTCTAGCCAAATTAAGTAACACGGTTTCTAAATTATCTTGGGCGTGATGTGCCACGGCCAATTGATCTAAATTTTGTTCACTTAAAAGTTCGTTGAACCAAGCATAACGTAAATCACGTGCAGCCATTTGGGTAGAAATCCCATGCTCTGACGCATATTCTTTAGTAGCGAAGTGTTTTTCGAAATAGGGTATTTTGAGCTTGTAACAAGTATCTTTCACAAATTGAGCATCTGCATCAGACTCTTCTCCCCTCAAGTTAAAATTGCAATGTGCTACGGAAATATTAAAACCTGCTTGATAACAAAGGTTCAAAAGCACCATGGAATCCATGCCCCCACTCACCGCTAACAGCCATTTATTTCCCTCCGAATTGAGGGCATGTTTTTTGATAAAACTCAAAAACCTATTCAACATGAATCAAAATTAGCATAAATCGATAATTTTGCACTTTCGAAAACATGGTCAGACCCTTATTTTTATTTTTATTTCTAATTACTACCACTTGGGTTTCAGCCCAAAAGAGGGTGCGAGTCGATACTGCTGTATACCTACATTATGGAACCCAGAACGGAGAGCCACTTCAGAGGCTGATTAGCTCAGTAAGATTGGTGCAAGGCAGTACCGTGATTTATTGCGATTCGGCCTACTTATACTCAAGAACGAATAGAGCTATTGCTTACGGCAATGTAAGAATTATCGATACTGTTGATTCACTAGACCTTTCTGGCGACTATATGGAATACACAGGAAGTAATGGCATGGCCAAAATGCGGAAGAATGTGGTTTTGAAAGATGACAGTACTAATCTTTATACCGATTTTCTAGATTACGACCGAAACACACAAACAGGATATTACTACAATGGCGGTAAGCTAGTGGATAGTACCAATGTGCTTAAAAGCGCGCGTGGTTATTACTACTCAAAAACGAAATCAGCGTTGTTCCTAGATTCCGTTAACCTCACCAACCCAGATTTTGTGCTAGACACAGATTCCCTAGAATATACCACCGTAGAAAAAGTAGCCATTACCAAAGGACGAACTTTAGCAGTTTCTGTAGATGGAGATTCGCTTTCTACCAATGTTGGCTTTCTTTATAAATCTCAAGAAAAGTATAGCGAAGTTTACTTTGGTTGGATCAAAACTGAGGATTATCGCATTTACGGAGACAAACTCATTGCCGATGACAGCATAAAATATTACCAAGGCGACATGAACGTAAAAATGGAGTCGTTCTCAGATTCTCTCACCGCTTTTGGAGATCATGTACGGTACAATAAAATCGAAAATACGGCAATCGTCTATGACAATGCTTATATACGCAAAATCATGAAAGGCGACAGCCTATTTATTAAAGGCGATACGCTTAAATCGGTTCAGAACGAAGAAATTGGAAAGAAATATCTCAGCGCATTTCATAATGTTCAGTTGTATAAATCGGATTTTCAGGGCGCAGCCGATTCGCTTTCCTATAATATGATGGACTCCACGATTTACATGTATCAGTCTCCGTTAATTTGGAATGCAGATAGTCAAATTTCAGCCGACTCCATCAAAATACAGTTGGCCAATAATCGAATCTCAAAAATGTTTCTGAACCAAAGCTCATTTGTTATCTCACAAGATTCTGCCGCAAACTTTAATCAAGTGAAGGGTAGAAATATGGTGGTAGACTTTGATGAAGGCTTAATTAGTAAAACTGATGTATTTGGAAATGGAGAAAGTATCTATTTTGCTTTTGATAAAAATGGAGCAGTAACCATGAACAAATTAAGCTGTAGCAACATGGCGCTTTACTTTGAACAGAACGTTGTAACGGAGTTAAGAACCTATCGTGAAGTAGATGGAAGGCTAATTCCTGGCCCTCAAATCGTTCAACCCGACCGGAGACTCAAAGGATTTAAATGGCTCTTAGATCAAAAACCCACGCTAGAAGGCATCACTGGAAACCCGAAGCAGATGGAAATAGAGAAAATTAAGCAGCGTTAAAAAAGGTTAATCGCTTAATACAAGCCAAAAAACTCGTTTTATTTGCTACAGTAAGAGAGTTCAATAAGATTGGAATTATCGGACTTAACTAATAACTTTGCAGGCTTATGAAAAAAACGGTATTTCTAACCCTTTTCGCAGTAATCATTTCACTATCAAGTTGCGCCAACAGTTTGTCCAAGCTTGAAAAAAGTGATGACTACGAAGAACTATACAAAGGGGCCATTGCTTTTTACGAACAAGGTAAATATGGCAAGGCGCAAATACTTTTTGAAAAGATATCTCCTTATTACCGAGGAAATATTGAAGCAGAAAAAGTTCAGTTCTATTGGGCTTATAGCTTATACTACCAAAGACTTTATCAACTAGCTTCATTTCGATTCAAAAGTTTCTACCAAACTTACGGAAGAAGCCAATATGCTGAAGAATCGGAATACATGGCGGCATATTCTCTCTACAAGGATGCACCAGATGCAAACTTAGATCAAACTAGTTCTGAAGAGGCCGTTGTAGCTATGCAAACTTTCCTTAACAGATGGCCAGCTTCAAAGTATTATGATGATGCCAACAAGATTATTGATGAGTTGCAAGTAAGATTTGAAACCAAAGCATATTTAAAAGCTAAGCTTTACCACAAGCTTACTACTGGATTATCATATAAAAACTATTTAGAAGCCGCTATCGTTACAATCGAGGCATTTAAACATGATTATCCCGACTCAAAATACAATGAAGAACTACTTTACTTGGCTGTTGAAACAGAATTTAAACTAGCCGATAATAGTATTCAGTCAAAGAAAAAAGAAAGGCTTAACAAAACTATAGCTTTCTATAAAGAGTTTTCAGAGAGATACCCTGAAAGCCAATACATGAGCAAAGTAACAGATTGGTACGACCGATCGATTAAAGAATTAAAAGAACTTAATAAAACGCAATAATTATGGCAGCTAGCCCATCAATCATTACTAGAGACACAGACAAAATCGCTGAGCCAACTGGTAACCTTTACGAATCAATCGCAGTGATCTCTAAAAGAGCAAAGCAAATTGCGAGTGATATGAAAGAAGAACTAAACGGAAAACTTTCAGAATTTGCCTCTACTGTAGATAATCTTGAAGAGATTTTTGAAAACAGAGAGCAAATCGAAATTTCTAAGTTCTACGAGAGAATGCCGAAGCCAACAGCAATGGCTATGGAAGAATTCGCAAATGGAGAGATCTATTGGAGAATGAAAGAAGCTGAAGCAGCTAACGAAGCAAAATAATCCCCTATGTTACTAAAGGGTAAGAAAATTATTCTGGGAGTAACCGGAAGTATAGCAGCTTACAAGGCTGCTATTTTCGTTAGGTTACTGGTGAAAGAAGAAGCTGAAGTAAAGGTTATAATGACCAATTCAGCTTGTGATTTCATAACACCTCTAACATTATCTACCCTTTCAAAAAACCCTGTTTTAATTGATTTCAAAAAAGACAAAACAGGTGAATGGAACAATCACGTTGATTTAGGGCTTTGGGCAGATGCCATTATAATGGCTCCAGCCAGTGCCAATACTATTGGCAAAATGGCTAATGGACTTTGTGACAACCTGCTTTTAGCTACTTACCTTTCTGCTAGATGCCCAGTCTTTTTTGCCCCAGCAATGGACTTAGATATGTATCAGCATCCTTCGGTTTTAGCAAATATTCAAAAGCTTATTGGCTTTGGAAATCATTTAATTGAAGCTGAACACGGAGAGTTAGCCAGCGGCCTTATTGGTCAAGGGCGAATGGCCGAGACGGAAAATCTCGTGGCTTATCTTTCAGACTTCTTTGCGAGCAAATCAGCCCTTAAGGGTAAAAAAGTAATGATTACAGCAGGCCCAACTTACGAGGCTATTGATCCTGTTCGCTTTATTGGTAATCATTCTACTGGTAAAATGGGCTTCGCCCTTGCAGAAGCTGCAGCAAATCAAGGAGCAGAAGTTACTTTAATATCAGGGCCAACACATCTTTCCATTGAACACTCAAACATTAAACTTATTCGGGTTAAATCGGGGAATGAAATGTATGAAGCATGCTCTAAAGCAAACCAATTCTCCGACATCAACATTATGGCGGCTGCAGTGGCAGATTATACCCCAAAAACCGTAGCCAATCAAAAAATAAAGAAGAAAGGTGATGCAATGACTATTGAATTGGTAAAAACCACCGATATAGCCAAATCGCTTGGTGCTATTAAAAAGAGTAACCAGTTAAATGTTGGTTTTGCATTAGAAACTGAAGCAGAACTAGAACATGCCCAGCAAAAAATAAAAAGTAAGAATTTCGACCTCATCGTACTTAACTCCCTCAACGATAAAGGTGCAGGTTTTGGTCACGACACGAATAAAATTACGATCATTGACAATCAAAATAATATTCAGCATTTTGAGTTAAAGTCAAAAAGAGAAGTTGCCAAAGACATCATCAATGCCATTGTTCAAAAATTGGAAGTTTAGTTTCTTAGGCCTATTCTTGGCCACGCTCCCACTCCAAATGGTCGCTCAAGAGCTAGACTTTACAGTGAGTGTCAACGCTTCGAATGTACAAACCACCGAAAGGGCAATTTTTTCAGAAATGGAAACGGCTATGCAGCGTTTTTTTAACGACCGCGTTTGGACAAGTGACAACTTTCAGCCCAACGAAAAAATAAAAGGCAATTTAATTCTCAACATTCAAGATCAGCCCTCTATTGGTCAATTCAAGGCCAATGCCCAAATTCAAATCATTAGACCAGTTTATGGTGCTTCATATGAAACGCTACTTTTAAATTTTGCCGATCGCGATTGGGAGTTTCAGTTTAGTCAAGGGCAAAACATGGATTTTAGTGAAAACAGATACCTTAATAATATCACCTCACTTTTAGGCTTCTACGCTTACATTGCAATTGGTTTAGATTACGATTCCTTTAGTCCTTTAGGAGGAACACCATATTTTAGGTCTGCTTTAAACGTAGTGAATAATGCCCAAAACAACGGAGGTGCTGGTTGGGGGCAATTTCAGAGCCGAAGAAATCGCTATTGGTTGGTTGAAAATTTAGCCATTAATACACAGTATGAAGCTGTGAGAAAAGGCCTTTATGATTATCATATCAATGGTTTAGACAAGTTCAAAGACGATCCCAAAGCTTGCAGAGAAACCATTACACAAGTCATTAAGAACATTCAAGCTGTTAATGAGATACTCCCCAACGCAATATTGATTACCGCCTTTTTAGACACTAAAAACGAAGAGATCACTAGTATTTTTTCAGAAGGTCTAATGAATACCCGAAAAGAGGTATATAATGAGTTGCTAAAACTTGATCCCACACGCAGAAGTAAATACCAGAAAATCGTTCAAAACTAGTATTGTCACAACACCATGTAATTGATACATTTGTGATATGCTTCAACGCCTGAGTATAGAAAATTACGCCCTTATTCAACAACTGGAAATCAACCCCGATGCCCAGCTGAATATTATCACAGGTGAAACTGGCGCTGGAAAATCTATTATTTTAGGAGCGCTCGGTTTGCTACTAGGTAATCGGGCAGATACGAAATCGTTATTGGACCAAGATAAAAAGTGCGTAATTGAAGGCACTTTTGATATCTCTGCCTACCAGCTCAAATTACTTTTTGAAGAACATGACATGGATTACGATTCAGAATGTGTCATTAGGAGAGAAATTAGCACCAGTGGTAAATCAAGAGCATTTGTAAACGATGGATTAACCAACCTTGACTTTTTAAAGTTATTGGGAAGAAAGTTAATGGACATCCATTCTCAGCATGACAACCTGCTTTTGAGCGCGAATAGCTATCAATTGGGTCTAATAGATGCTTTCGCCCAAAACAATAGTTTGTTACAAAAGTATAGTGAAGCCTTTTCTGACTATCGCGAAAAGCATGAAATACTGGAGCAGCTTAGAACAGAGTCGGCAGAATTAAGAAAAGAAGCTGATTATCATCAATTTCTATTTGATGAATTAGATAAAGCTCAACTGCAAGCAGACGAGCAAGAAGTGCTAGAAGCTGAACTAAATAAGCTTGAAAACGCTGAAGAAATTAAGCTTAAATTGAATGAAGCATTAAGTGCTCTAGACCAGTCGGAGTTTAATGCCAACCAAATGCTACAAGGAGCAAAAGCAGCTTTGGGACAAATCAACAAATTCTCAAAGGAGTATGACGCACTTTTTGAGCGACTAAACAGTAGTTGGATTGAGTTAAAAGATATTATTGCTGAACTAGAAAGCGAAGAAGAGCAAGTAGAATACGAGCCTCGAAGAGCGGAAGAAGTACAAGAAAGACTAAGTCTGATTTATAAACTACAGCAAAAGCATCAAGTGCCAGATATTGATTCCCTCCTTTCTATTTATGAAGAGTTGGGAGATAAAGTACTTAGGGTTGGAAACCTAGATGACGCGATTGAAGCTGCTGAAAAAGAAGCGAATCAAGCCTTTGAATTAGTAAAGTCTTCTGGAGATACTTTAAGTCAATCCAGAACAACAGTATTTACCAGCTTTGAAAAGCAAATTGGCGAGTTGCTCGATGACCTTGGAATGCCACATGCTAAATTAGCTATTCAGCATGAGAAACAGTCGCCTTCTGAATCTGGAGTAGATAAAATCAATTTATTGTTTTCTGCTAATAAAGGAATTGCTCCACAACCTTTAAAGCAAGTAGCTTCTGGTGGTGAATTTTCAAGGTTAATGTTTGCTGTAAAGTACATTCTGGCAGATAAAACTGCTCTACCAACAATTGTATTTGATGAAATTGACTCGGGTATTTCAGGTGAAATATCTATTCAAATGGCTGAAATGATGAATAAGATGGCCCAAAACCATCAAGTAATTACCATTACGCATTTGCCACAAATTGCTGCTCGCGGAAAGTCGCATTACTATGTTTACAAAGACAATGCACAAGATGTAACAGCAAGTAACATTAGAAAGCTAAATCATGACGAACGCTTGACTGAATTGGCACAAATGATTGGTGGTAAGCAATTTTCTGAAAGTTCTTTAGAAAGCGCTAAAGAGCTAATGAAATAACCCCTCTTCAAAACAAAAAAGTCGATTTGGAAACCAAACCGACTTTCTATTATTTCTTTCAATATTTTATTTCTTCTTAAACTCTCCTGCTTTGTATCGAGTCAGATATACTTTAGTAGCCTTCATTACTTTAGGTGCTAGAATAAGTGCCGAAACCATGGTAGGAATTGCCATCAAAGCAAAGCTTCCATCGATCAAACTCACTACAAAGCCTAAGGAAGCCACCGCCCCAAGAATAATGGTACCGATGTATACGTAGTTATAATACTCTCCTTTTTTCGCTCCGAATAAGTAAGACACACTTTTTACTCCATAGTATGAATAAGAGAGCAAGCTTGACACCGCAAAAACCAAAATACAAAGTCCAAGTAAATAACCGCCAACGCCCGGTATAGCAGCATTAAAAGCCTTTAATGTCAATGTCACTCCCAACAAACCAGTATCAGCAGCGCCAATAAATTCATTATGAACTCCAGTACCTAAAATTACCAAAGCTGTAAGCGTACATACCAAAAGTGTGTCGATAGCTGGTCCAAGCATGGCCACCAAACCTTCACGTACGGGTTCTTCTGTCTTAGTATCACCATGTACCATAGGTGCTGTACCAATACCCGCCTCATTTGAGAAAGCAGCTCGTTTAGCTCCAATAATAATTACAGCACCAATACCACCTCCAAGCATAGCATTACCAGAAAAAGCTTCTTCGAAAATAGAAGCAAAAATATCAGGAATTCCACCTAGATTTTGAAGCAAAATATAGACTACCAATACAAAATACAGCACAACCATTGAAGGTACCATTCTAGCAGCAACGCTACTGATTCTTTTGATTCCTCCAAAAACAACCATGGAAACTAAAATCATTAAGATAAGCCCTGTAATAAATGATGCTATACCCACAGGTGCTCCAAACAAGCTAAAGGAAGCTGTGGTGTCATACCCGATTGCTGGGCCTAAAACAGCATTCATTGCTGCTGTTAGCTGATTTGCTTGAAAAATAGGCAGTGCTCCAATTAGAGTAAATACACAAAAGAACACAGCCAGCGGCTTCCATTTCTTTCCTAATCCCTCAGTAATTACATACATGGGCCCGCCCCTAACTTCACCATCGCTGTCTTTCCCTCGATACATCACGGAAAGCGTACAAGTGAAAAATTTAGTAGCCATACCAAAGAAAGCTGAAACCCACATCCAAAAAATAGCACCAGGGCCTCCCATAGTAATGGCAACTGCTACTCCACTAATATTACCCATCCCCACTGTGGCTGCAATTGCCGTGGAAAGCGCTTCATAATGGGTTATTTGTCCTTCTTCTTCATGAGTATCGTATTTACCTCTTAAAACATTGATGGCATGCCCTAAGTATTTAAAGGGTAAAAATCGAGAGTAGAGCATAAAAATTAATCCTCCACCCATTACCAATATCAAAAGGGGAACTCCCCAAATCCAGCCACTAAAGTCTGTTACAGCTTCTTCTATAAAACCCAAGTCAGTAATTTTTTAGTTAAGCTACTATATTAGTTCAATCCGTGTAACCGTACAAGAAGTATAGTCTTTTTGTAGACTAACGGTAGATTAGGCGACCTAATGTGGTCATAAACAATGAAGAGGAAATGACAAATCATTTCCTCTTCATTAATGCAAATTTTCAGTTGAGCTTCAAGCTATGGCTGATTAATTCGTTTTGATATTAAAGGTGATTTCACCTTTAGAAATATTAGCAGCCATTTTAGAAGGGTCTGTTTGTTTAAAAGTCAACTTCTCTACTTGTTTTTTATAGAATTCTATAATGGTGTTATCACTAATCGTGGTACCAGGAATTTTAGTTACGTTAATCACTGTTCCTCGATCGTCTACTTCGATTCTAAACTTAATCACTCCTTCTATTTGGGAATCATCCTTTTCTGTTGGTGGGTTATCCCATTTCCAGCCATCAAGGCTCAAGTTAACTCCAAAATCGGCACCACCAGGTTGCGTACCATTGGCGGTAGTCTTCCCTTTAGGGTCACCCATGTTGCCTCTTTTATCTACTTCTTTACCTTGATTGTTAGAAGCGGCTTCCTTACTCTCTGATTCGGCTTTCTTACCGCCCCCCATAATAGCACGTTGGTCTACTACTGGTTTTGGTTTAGGCTTTACTTCTTCCTTTTTTTCTTCAACAGGCTTAGTTACCTCTTTTTTCACCTCAACTGGTGGTTTCACTTCTTCCTTCTTCTCAACAACCTCTTCTACTTTCTTTTCTTCCGCCTTAACTTCGCTCTCCTTTTGTTGAACAACTTCGGCTTTTACTTCTTCTTTGGGTGCTTCCTTGGCTACTTCCTTCACCACCTCTTGTTTAGGCTGAACCACCTCTTTTACTTCTTCTACCACTGGGGTTTCTTCCACCGGATCTTCTATCACTTCCTCCGTTTCTTGTTCAGATTCAGGCGGAGTGTCATTTTCAGTTTCTTCAATTTCGGCTTTATTTTCTCTTTCAATATCTCCAGAGCCAGCTTCTTCGAAGCCAAAGTTTAATTCGATACCATATTCTGGAATTGGTGGGTCGGGCTGACGCCAAGCGACTAGAAACAAAAGAAATGTCAGTATAGTACCATGCACCAATACGGACATGATCATACTGAACTTCTTATCTTTCTTTTCTTGATCTGACATTCTTACTCAGGTTTTGTAACTACCGTTACCTTTTGTTTTAACGTAGAAGCTATACCCGCAATTTTAATTAGGTATTCAGAAGCTACACTTTTGTCAACATGTAAGGTAACCGAACCGTCTGGTCCGCTTATTACTTTACGCAATTCTTGTTCCAAGTTTGAAAGAGTCACCTCCTTATCATTTACATAGTAGCGTAAATCTTCTGTTATCGTAACGCTATTCTTCTGCATAACGATATTTGAAGCAGCTGCAGAAGGTAAATTTACCGGCAGTCCGGAAGGAGTAATAAAGGAAGCTGTCAACATAAAGAAGATCAACAACAAGAACACAATGTCTGTCATTGAAGACATACTGAAGTTGGCGTCTACTTTAAGTTTCGATTTAATATCCATTATTGAGGTTCTTGAAGTAAGTCAATAAAGTCTACAGAAGTATACTCCATATAATGAATAGCCTTTTGAACCCTAGAAACCAAGTAGTTATAACCTAGGTAAGCAATAATTCCTACAACTAAACCTAAGGCCGTTGTAATCATGGCCTCGTAAATACCTGTAGACAAAAGCTTAGGACTCACCGAACCCTCTTCTTGCGCAATAGCAATAAAGGCTTGAATCATTCCTGTTACCGTACCTAAGAATCCTACCATTGGGGCGGCTCCTGCTATAGTTGCCAACATGGATAAGTTCTTCTCAAGCTTATATACTTCGATTTTACCTACATTTTCGATAGAAGCTTCAATGGTTTTTAGTGGGCTTCCAATTCTATGGATTCCCTTCTCAATCATTTTGGCAATAGGTGATTCAGTTTGAGAACAAAGCAATTTTGCCCCATTAATATCGCCAGCTAAAACCAAATTTTTGATTTTGTCCATAAACTCAAAAGGAGTTTTAGAAGCCCTATTGATGTTTCTGTATCGTTCAAAAAATATATAAATCGCTGTAATCCAAAGTGCTACCAAGGGGATCAACCAGATTCCACCTTTCAACAATAAATCGAACCAAAATAAAGCTCCTCCTTCGCTACCTGAAACGTTCAATGAATCAGATGCTGCGAGTTCTTGAATAAATGTCATTTTAATATTTAAGTGCCCAGACTTCGTTTCCGTATTTTTCTCTGTAGGATGCCAATTCAGCTTCCGCTTCCTTTATAGAACTTACATTTGGAATCATTATTCCTACCCTATGGAAACTTACATCTCCAATAGGTTTTAAAATGTGTGCTGTAATTCCAGAAGCAACCAATTCGTTTCCTTTATCTTCTGCTAAGTCGCCATCAAAGAAGCTACCGACTACGGCAAAATAACGCCCTTGACGTGCAGAAATTGTAATTAATTCAGCTTTTGGTGTCTCAACTTTTACTGGCTCTGGCTCAGGTTGTGGTTCCACTTTTGGCTGTTCAGTTTTAGGCTTTTCAACAGGTATTGGTTTAGGTTCTTCTTTTTGGTAGAACCCAAAGTAATATATCGCAGCAGCGACAATCAATAATACTATGAGCACGATCCAGATACCACCGCCCTTTTTTTCTTCTTCTTTCTTTTCTACCATAACTACCTTTTTTTCAGCAACTGGCTTTTTTTCTTCTACTACAACAGGGGCTACAACTACAGGAACTGGTTCTTCTTTTTCTTCTTCTACTGGAGGCACTTCTTCAACAGGTGGCTCAACTGGTGTTTCAGTTTCTACAGTACTATCGTCTGCCAGTTCTAGTTCTTCAGTACCATCTTCTGTAGTGCTTAAATCATCAATATCATCTAAACCAAAGTCATCATCTGATACCTTAGGTTCTTCCTTTTTAGGGGCTCTCTTTCTACCAGAATTTGCTGGTGTTTTGCCTCCTTTTTTATTATTGTCCGAAGAACTGTTCTTCTTTTTAGCAGCCATAAGAAATAGTTATTGGTTGATATTCGTTCAAATTAACAAAATATAGCCACCATATTAAAGGTCTGGCTAACGCGAATCTACAAAATTAGAAGGATACTGTAATCCCCCCCAACACTTGAATGCCTCTGGATGGGTAATTTAGGTATCGCTCATATTCTTTTCCAAAAACATTTTTGAATTGTAGAAACACAGAAATCTTATTATTCAAATCGTAATCACCACCCAAGTTCATATCAATAATATCATCCATCTCTACTCTTGTGCTGCTTTCTCTATTCAAGCCAACCAAACCTCCCATATAATATAGGTCAGCAGTTACCTTTAGCCCTGATATTGGATAAAAGATATTATTAAATACTGCTTGATACTGTGGCTTATGGTATGGATCTGCTAAAGCGCTTAGGGTGTAATCAAAGTAATCGAATCGAAGACCGCTTCTTACACTTTCTGTTTTTTCGAAAACTACTTCTCCATAAACATTGGTGCGATCTACCGCATCGTTGTCATACAAAACCTCAAACCTAGTAGAATCTGTTATACTGTTGGTAAAGAATGGCATGCGCTGAATAGAGGCCATTGAAAGGCCAGCATTCAACCTAACACCATTGGTCAGGTCCAGGTTAATTCCTGCGAAAATATCGCTCTCTTTATCTGTATTGAGTAAAATGAAATCTTTTTGCAAAAAGGCGTTTTCTCCAGAAAAAGACTGGAAGGAATTATACTCCAAATCGCCTTGATAACCTCCGTAAATATTAATACTACTCGTTGGGTTGATATCTAGCCTAGCATAAGGGTATACTTTAAAACCATCTTTTGCCACTGTAGTAATTTGAGTCAAGTCATCATTATCTCCGGCAAGGTTGGCTCCTACGTTTATTTTGAAGCTTCTAGTTGCGTATTCTAAACGCGGCTTAGCATTGTAGAAATTTCTGCCAATTTTCTCGGTGTCTTCCTTGCTAGAAAATGTAACCTGGCCACCCACTTTGAAACGCAGCTCTTCTGAAAATTTATAACCTAATCCTAAGTCAAAATTGAATCGACTTTCTTTTGCTTCGAAGTTATCTCTAAAGAAATTCCAATCCGTCTTAAAATGATAAGTTGTCACTTCATCCAATGCCGTTTTCTCTACGCCAGCCCTAGCTGTAAAACTGTTGAACTTACGCTCTACTAAATCTGGTGTTAAATCTAATGCTGGATTATAGCCATAGAAATGGACTTTTCTTTCTCCATATTGAATGTCGCCAGAAATAGTATTTGTGCCATTAAAAAACTTCCCTCCTAATACCACATCGGTTTTAGCATCACCAGAATTTTTATCAAACACCGGACCTTTAGCTGAAGAGCGATGTCTTATATATAAATTATAGAGATAGTTTGGGTTTCGGGTAGAACCTAAATAAGCCTCACCCAACAGTGTTCCATAGTTACCATAACCTAATTTAAAGTAGTTGCCAGTAATGGCCTTTTCTTTTTGGTTAATGGTTAAATTAACGGCTCTAAAATTGGGCTGAATTGGTGTTAAACTCAATACATATTCATGGAAAGTATAGGTTTGTTGCGACTGCGCTTTTTGCACTGGTAACTGCGGAATTTTTTCAAAATTTCTAGTGGCAGGCGGAAGTGTAATCTTCCTGTCCTTTCGAATTACAATTTCTGACTCTTCCAACTGACCTTCTTCTTGGCTATAAGCAGTAAAAGCCAACAGTCCAAAAACAAGAGTTACGATATATCTGAAGTTTTTCATCTTAGTTCCCTCCTTTTCTTGTTGTGTCTGCATTTACTTCTTCTTGCGATGGCGCCTCTGCCTCCAACTTCTCTATCTGTTTCAGTTTGGCTCTCGCATCTTCTTTTATATTATCTAATTGAGAATATTGAATGATTGAATTCACCGTGGCTTTTGCTTGGAAAATCTCATTCAAGGCAATGTAGTTATCAGCAATTAGTAAGAAAGCTTTACCCAACCATTCGTCATAGGCCGAGAAGTTTTCATTCATTTCAAAAAGTGTATTCAATGACTGCTGATACTGTTTTTGTTGATAGAAAATCTGACCAACCATAAACTGCGCCTCGGCTCCATACTGATTTTTTGCCGTATTCAGGGTAGTCAAGAATTGATCGATAGCCTCATTAAAATTGCCTTCAGCATAAGCTGCTTTACCTAAATAAAGTTGTGCTTTATCAGTAGCTTCTTGAGTAACAGACCCTTTGGTAATGATATTCTTAGCGTAAACTCGCATTTGAGTGTATTCACTCAATCGGTAATGGGCTTCTAACAGACCCAACCACGCATCGTTCTCTTGTCTTTTACTTTTGGCTACTTTTTCTAATTGACCGTAGAAATTAGTTGCTTCTTTAAAGTCACCTGCTTTCAATTGCAGTTCACCAATACGTTCGTATACACGATCCATTCCAGTGATTTTGCTGTCACGATTAATCTCATAGAACATCTCCAAAGCTTTTTCAGTGTCGCTCAAACGATAGTAGCTTTCCGCTTGGTAGTATTTGGCTTCGTGCACTAAACCACTGTTAGGGTAATTCTTTCTATAATCTTCTAAAGCACCAATGGCAGCACTGTATTCTTGTCCAAAGAATAAGTTTTTGGCCGATTCAAATTCAATATTTTCCAAAGCCTGATTCTCAGGGTGAGCACTCTTATAACGTGCCAAATACTGATCGAACTGAATGGTTTTATTCTGAAGCTTTAAAGTATTCTGCAAACCGAGCAATGCCGAATTAGAAACCGAGCTGGTGATATAATTATCTAAAATGGTTTTGTAGTCACGCTCTGCTTGATCATAATCTTCTAAATTAAAGTAGGCCAAAGCTCGGCTTTCATAAGCATAAGGAATAAATGGGCTTTGACTTAATCTGTCAATAATTCGATTAAAACCTTGAATAGAATTTCGGAACTGACGGTCTTCTAACTGAATTTGCGCTTTTTTATAAATGGCATCATCGTAATAACGTGAATCAGCAAAACGATTGATTACCACATCTAAGCTAGCAATGGCCTCTGATGGCTTTCCTTCAAAATCATATACTACTCCTTTCTGGAAGTAAGCATAATCGATATTTGGGTTGCTTGTTCCAATAGCCCTGTCGTAATAATTAATGGCTGCGCTATACTCCTTTTCGACATAATAGCAATCGGCAAGCCTTATAAGGGCATCATTATAGTTTTGTTTGTCGCGAGCATTTTCAAGCGCATCTACATATCGCTTAAAGTAAATCCTTGCATCTGTATATGATTTACCGTTATAGTAAGCATAGCCCAAACCATAATTGGCTTTCACTAAATATTCTGAATCTCTACTTCCTGACGTAATCACTTTCTTATAAGAAGCAATCGCTTGTGGATAATTTCGAGCGGTGGCAAATGCCTCTCCTTTCCAAAAGTATGTGGCAGTGGCCAAATCCTTATCTATTGGATATTGTAATGACTTATCGAACAACTGCACCGCGTTGTCATACTTTCTAGCATTGTAAAACTCAGTTCCTTTAAAGAAGGTCACTTTTTGATAGGCTTCTTTTAATCGGTCAGACTTGTTTTCAATTCTTTCAATAAAAGTAATTGCCCTCGAATAATCATTCGTATTCAAAAAAGCTTCACTCAATAAATTGTTTGCTTCAGGAATGTAATCACTGGTCGGATAATCTCTCATAAACTTATCCAAAGCAATAATGGACTGAGAGTATTTACTGGCTTGGAAATTAACCTTGGCCGAATTGAAAGCAGCTTCTTCTTGAATTTCTTTATTGAAACCTAAGCTTGCAGCCTTATCGAAAGCAGCAATGGCAAAAAGGAAGTTTTCTTGTTCTACATAAAGTCTTCCTAAATAATACGAAGCATTTTGAGCAAGCGTATCGCTATTGAGCGCCACTTTCTTAAACTGCTCAATGGATTCTTCAGCCTGACCTGTGCTATAATAAGCAAAGCCCATTCTGTACAATGTCTCTTGTGTTACGTTTTGCTGCGCCAACTGGCTGTACAAATCATAATACTCTAAACTCTCTTTATACTGCCCCTGATTGTAGTAAGACTCAGCGGTCATTTGGTAGATCTGATACAGATAATCCAGCTTTCTATTTTCGGCTATTGCTGTTTTGAATTGAGAAGCGTATTGCACCAATTCACCATAACGTTTCTGCTGATAATAAGCACTAGCTACCATAATTGGCACTCTATTCTTATACTTTTCAGTAGTGCCTGCATTTTTCAAGTCTACTAAAGCCTTGTCGTAATCTTTATAAGCATAAGCCAAATAGCCCGCGTAATAGTTAGCATCAGCAAAGTAAGGCCCTTTGCTTCCTTTGGCTTTATCGAAATAAGGAACAGACTCTTCGTATCGTCTTAAAGCATAGAGAGAATAGGCAATTTTAAAATTGGTTTCCACTCTTTCTTCTCCATTCAGAGCCGAAGCGTTTACCAGTTTAAAGTATCTTTCAGCAGTGGTAAAATCACCATTTTTAAAACTCACCACACCTAAATTATAATAGGCTTTTGCCGCCTTAGGGTGGTTGGGTCGGTTTCTTACAAATTGTGATATTAATTGTGCTCCATCGCCATTGTCTAGGTTGAGGGCGCAAAATGCCATATAGTATTCAGCATCTGCCTTTTTAATTTCGTCATCGCCTTGGGCCAAATATCGCTCAAACTGATCACGGGCTGCGCTATACTTTTCCATCTCCAAAAGCTCCAGTCCCGAAGAAAAATAAATATTCGGGTTAGATGGATGTAGTGTATTTTGTGCGTTTAATGACCCGTGAAGACAAAACAGTGTGGCGATCAAAAGAATTTTGTGCTTCATTTATCTCTGTTTGTTCACTCCTTATCTAAACTCTAATCTCTTATGAATATTGCTGTTGAACAATTACCACCAAGAATAATTTATTCAACCTATTTATTAATGCATCAACCGATACACCAATTCCTTAAAAATATCTCCATCCGACATACTGCCGGCTCCTACTCCTTTGCTCCTTAAATCTGCTTCGCGAAGAATACTTACATTCTGCATTACCTTACCTACTGGGTAATTTCGAGCAGCAAGCTTATACTCCTTTATAAAAAAAGGATTTGTGCCCATAGCAGCCGCCAAGCCTTTATCCGACTGATCTTTACTTCCGTGAAGAATCAGCAGTTTGGCGTAATAAGAATACAAAGCCGCCACCATTGGAATAATAGGATTGGCTTTTGAATTAGCCGCAAAATAATTCACCATCTTATTGGCCTTTAATATATCGCGTTGCGAAATGGCCTTTTGCAATTCAAAAACATTGTACTCTTTACTAATCCCAACGTACTTTTGAATCAGGTCTTCGTTGATGGTTTTCCCTTCTCCAAGGTTCACAATCACTTTGCTAATTTCATTAGAAAGCCTTTCTAGGTTCGTTCCAATATATTCAGCCAGCATTTGTACCGAATTTTGATTGATGCTGTAGCCCTGAGACTTCACATACTTATCAATCCAAGCAGGCAACTCGTAATCTCTTAATGGTGTAGTGGTTACCAACACCGATTTATCTTTCAAGGCTTTGGCTAAAGGCCGTCTGCCGTCTACTTTTTTATGCTTATGCCCAAAAACCAATACCGTACTGGGCACAGGTTTTTCTAAATATTGAATCAATAATTTTTGGCCATCTTCTTTATTCAAATCCTGAATATCCTTGGCCTCTTTTACAATCACCACTTGCCTTTCGGCCATCATCGGAAACCTTCGGGCGTGGGTCAGCACTTCGGCCATACTCACATCCTTACCATACAGAATGGTTTGATTAAAACCTTTTTCAGCTTCTTGAAGACAATTGTCCTCGATATAATCTACGATTTGATCGATGTAAAAAGGTTCTTCACCCTGCAAAAAATAGACTGGTTTGAAGTCACCGGATTTTAATGATTGTAAGACCTGATCAGGATGCAAACTCATGGAATCAATTTGTCACGAATATACAATTCGCATTCCGTTTTAGCATATACAAAAGCAAGTATCTGCTGGTTGGTTTTAGAAATAAACTTCAACCATCGACCATAAAACTAAATATTCCAATCATCTCTAAGAAAGAGTATGAAAAGTAGGCTGAAAAGGAAAAACTGGTGAACAATGGAATCAATTTGGGGAATGCTTGGGTTGACTGATTATATTTGCACAAAATGAGAGAAATGGTTGAAAAGTGGATTGAAGAAGGGGTTAAACACTGCGAGAATGCAAAGTTTGAAGAAGGCGTAAAATGCTTTAATAAAGCGCTGGAAAAAGAACCGAACCATACCACAGGTTTACATAACCGCGCCAGGGCACTTTCTAGAATTGGCCAACTGGAAGCAGCTTTAGCGGACTTCGAAAAACTGACCGAGCTCTTCCCTACCCATGCTTCTTTTATTGGCGATTATGCCGTTGCCCTCCACCTCAATGACAAAAATGAATTGGCCTTATTTCACTTTGAGAAAGCACTCCAACTTGAGCCTACCAATCCTTATCGTTACTCTAGCCGTGCCTTTTTTAAAGACAGAACGGGTGACTTAGAAGGCGCCATAGCCGATTATGAAAAGGCAGTGGAATTAGATCCAGAAGATGCTATTGCTTTAAACAACAAAGGTTTGGTGGAAGAAAAACTGGGCTATAAAGACAAAGCAAAACAAAGTTTCGATCGCTCAAATAACCTTGTAGGTTATGACCCTTCAAAGACCAATCCGCTGCCCAAAACAGAAACCAAAGCACCAAAATCTGAGTCGACCAAACCTACTAACCGCTGGGAAGTAGTCAAATCTGTTTTCACCAAAGAAGGGTTTAAAGACTTTGCCAAGTTTACCAAAGGTTTGGTAAGTGAGAAGAATGGCTAACCTTAAGATATTAACAGAACCCTTTTACAGGTTCTCTAACTTTTCTAACATCGACAGAGTCTATGACCCGGTTTTAATTAAGAGCCCCCTAAAGAACCTAATACCCTAACGAAGGGTGAAGCCCTTCGAGACACATATCTGCACTTTTATTAAAGTCCTGTAGGGACGAGACAAATCTTCAATCTTCTTAGCTATTCTATACTTTAATACGCCATATCGTTGATTCATAAATCAGTTTTCTTCATCTTCCGCGCTAAATTCAAATAAGATCAAATCACAAAATTTCATGCATAAAACAACAACACTATTACTGTCATTGTTCTTCATCACCCTATTGGGTTGCGACCAAAAGAAAACTACTCAGACACCAACTGAAGCAACCAAGGAAACATCTGATAAAATTAAAGTGCTAAATGTAGCCACCTTCCATTTTGGTTATACCTCAGATGCCAACAAGGTAGATTTTGATGAAGATGACCGTAAAATACAGGAGGAAATTCGTACCCTTTCCAAAATGTTAGCAGAGTTTAAACCCACCATTATTTGCATAGAAAACCATCCTCAATATGATGCAGAAATCAATCGGGTGTATCAGGAATACCTAAAGGATCCATCTCAATTGAATACCAATTATGGAGAAAGAAGCATGGTCGCTTTTGATGTGGCTAGATTGAATAATCTAGCTCAATTATATGGAATCGACAGTTATATGGATTACAATTATCTGATTGGGGAGCAAATCGTCAATACAATAGACTCCACCACCTACCGAGATTACATGAACAACCCGTTCAAAGATTCACCTGAGTTGGCCGAGCTTGATAAAAACTTTGAAAACCTAACACTCTTAGAAAAATTGAGGTTTTACAACCATCCAAAAGTTCTGGATTTCAATATCAACATCAATGCAGATAATCTGCTATACGTAGGTACTCAAGATGGTTTTGAAGGTGCAGACGAAGCCACTAAATTCTACCAAAGAAACCTGAGAATTTACTCAAATCTTAACCGAATCCCGATGACTAAAGATGACAGAGTCTTCATTCTTATGGGCGCGGCTCATGCTTCGTTTTTAAGAGAATTACTTGAGAGAAGCCCTAAATTCGAAATGGTAAATACACTTGATTATTTGAAGTAATTAAGGGCTTATACATAGTAAAAAATTCTGATCGAATTTTCCGCCTTCCTTGATAAATATCCAATAGCGTAGAGTTAAATAGCTTATACTGAGCTTAGATGATTTTTATACTTTTTCATATACATTTTTCAATCTGCAATATTTGCTGATTAAGTAGGATAGCACCCTCCTTTTTAGCAAATTTCATTCGTAATCAAATCGTACCTTGCTAATACATTATCTATGTCAATAAGTCAAATCCAACCATCCTCGGAATTTAAATCTCAAGCCAAAAAAGCTATTTTTTCAATAGTGTTTTTTGCTATTGCTTATGCACTTCTACTGACATTCACGGTGGGTTTAACCGTTCTGTGTATTTACGCTGGTATATATCTAGTAACTGCACTACCCGGACTTGTAACTCTAGCCTTAGGTATTGGAGTAGCTAGCTCAGGGCTATTTATCTTAATGTTTTTGTTAAAGTTTATTTTTAAGTCACACACAATAGATCGCTCGCATCTGGTGGAAATAAACCGAAAAGATGAACCCGAGCTATTTAGAATGATTGAAGAAATTGTAACAGAAGTAGGAACAGATTTCCCAAAGAAGGTCTATCTCTCTGGAGATGTGAACGCTTCTGTTTTCTATGACTCCAGTTTTTGGAGTATGTTTTTCCCCATTAGAAAAAACCTTCAAATCGGCTTGGGCTTAATCAATACCATATCTAAAATAGAATTGAAAGCCATATTGGCTCACGAATTCGGACATTTTTCACAAAAAACAATGAAACTAGGAAGTTATGTGTATAATGTTAACCATGTAATTTATAACCTACTCTACGATAATGATTCTTACGATAACCTCATCCAAAAATGGGCTAACATTAGTAGCTATTTCTCAATTTTTGTTGTAGTAGCAGTCAAAATTATTGCTGCTATTCAATGGTGTTTAAGAAAGCTATATGATGTGGTAAACCGAAATTATTTAGGTTTATCTAGAGAAATGGAGTTCCAAGCTGACGAAATTGCTGCTCATATTACGGGATATAAACCCTTGGCTAATGCCCTGCTGAGAATGTCATTATCTGAACATGCATTTAACTCCGTACTTAGTTTTTATGATGAGCGAGTTGAACAAAATGTAAAAACCAGTAACATTTACAGAGAACACCTTTATGTTGTCCAGCTCTTGGCTAATCGAAGCAATATCCCTCAGACTAATGGACTCCCACTAGTCCCTTTGGAAGAGTTGAACAGGTATAATAAATCAAAATTAGTAATAGAGGATCAATGGTCGTCCCACCCTAGTACAGAAGACAGGGTTGAAAAACTCAAACTGACTGAAATCGAATTCAATAATGAAGAATTCATCCCTGCTATGAATATATTTAAAAACAGTTTATTGTTAGAAGAGACAATGACTAGCAAGATATTCAGCAAGGTGAAATATCCCTCTGAAACATCTTTAATAGATATTAGCGAGTTTGAAACTCAATTTCAAAATGATTTTTATGCTAATTCCTTTCCTGAAGTATTTAATGGTTACTATGATAGTAAGAGCCCAAAAAGGTATGATTCCATACACCTAGATTCTTTACAGAGCACAGCACCAATTGAGTCTCTATTTTCAGATTATAATGTAGGTTTGATTTATAAAGAAATTGCTATACGCAATGATATTGAGGTTCTCAAACAAATTTCTGACAAGAGCTTAAACATTAAGACTTTTGATTATGACGGTAAAAAGTACAGCCGAAAAGAGGTGAAATCATTATTGCCAAAAATTCAAAGTGATTTAAAAACATTGAATGATGAAATAGAACTGAATGACAAGGCTATTTATCTATTTTTCAACAAATTAAGTAAAGAGCAGGGCAACATTTCAAGCTTGACTTCACTTTATGAAGAGTTCGAGATTTTTGACAAAGAATTTGATAATAAATATGAGCTATACACACAATTAAGCGGGCTTCTTAATTTCACCTATGAAACACTACCTTTTGAAAGAATATTAAAAAACTTCCAACACATTAAACCAATTGAAGAAAAACTCAAAAATGCAATCAAAGATATACTAACAAGTGAGCATTATAAAGAGGAAATAACCCCTGAATTAAGAGAAAAACTGGAACTATATCTTTCTAAAAACTGGGAATACTTTGGGCGTGAAAAATACTTGGATTACAATTTAACTGTGTTGTTTACAGCATTAAACAATTATGCATACCTGCTATCTAGGGGTTACTTTTTAATAAAGAAAAACTTACTAACATATCAGCTGGGCCTAGCTACAAAATCAATGATTGCATAATAACCTCAACCTATAGTTTAGAGTATTGTTTATCAGTAACTACATTCCATTACCTTATGCTCTTTCTCATTGTTCTTGCTGCCTTAATTATGGCCTTTCTGCTCTTTCTCAATTTCAATCCACAATTTGGAGGTAAGATTACGCAAGCGCACAAGGCTCGTTATACCCAGTCCAAGCAATGGGATGGAAAGAAATTCGTGAATGAAACTCTTACCGAAATGGACATGAGCTTTGGTTCCATTATTGGGCTTATGAAGGAGCAGTTTAGGGACAGTCATTCGCGCAAGCCAAAACTGCCTATCCCAGTTATACCCTTCGACAATTCTACATGGAAAAGTGAGCCAGAAAAACCCAAATTTGTATGGTATGGTCACTCTGTGGTGCTACTTCAATTAGACTCAAAGAACATCCTTATCGACCCTATGCTTGGCCCAGACACTTCACCTATTGCGCCTTTCAAAACCAAAAGATTCAGTGAAAATACTTTAGCCATCATCGACCAACTACCAAAGCTTGACGCTATACTGCTTACGCATGACCATTACGACCACCTTGATTTGGCGAGCATTAAAAAACTGAAATCGAAAGTGGATACATGGTTTGTGGCATTGGGTGTGGCGCGTCATTTAGAAGCTTGGGGTATTCCTACGAGCCAAATCCAAGAGTTTGACTGGTGGGATCATATTGAATTCGAAGGGATTTCCATGACCTTCACCCCTTCTCGTCACTTCTCTGGCCGTGGCTTAACCGACAGGGCCAAATCACTTTGGGGAGGCTGGGTTTTTAAAACGCCAACACATTCCATTTACTGGACAGGCGATAGCGGTGAAAGCGATGTATTTAAAACTGTAGGCGAAAAATTAGGCCCCTTTGATTGGGCTTTTGTGGAATGTGGCCAATACAACGAGCGTTGGCATGCCATTCACATGTTCCCCGAAGAAGCGGTTCAGGCTGCGCTAGATTCTAAATCAAATATCATGATTCCTGTCCATTGGGCTGGCTTTCCACTGTCTTTACACACTTGGAAAGACCCTATTGAACGCAGCTCAGCAGAAGCAAAGCGCTTGGGTCAAAAAACCACTACCCCGCAAATTGGCGAGGTAGTCATAATGGGTAAAGAGCCTAACAGTCAGTGGTGGAAAACGCTTGATTAATTCCCCTGCCCTGCTTCTATGGCATCACTTTCCTTCTTTTCTTCTTTGGGGTTGAAGTGCTTTTCGTAGAATGCGAAAATCCTATTCCATTGGTCATGATAATCACTTTCGTTACTGGCGCCCCCTGCGCCATGTCCGCCATTCATATAGTTGACCCAAGTTACATCTTTACCTAGTCTGCGCATAGCATAGTAAAGCTCACGGGTGTTCGTGCCCGGTACGTTCCAGTCTCCCTCGCCTGTAAGCAACAAATGTGGCGTAGTAATTCTATCGGCATAATACACTGCGGTGGTTTGGAAGTACTTGAGAGGTTCGTCCCAAAACGACCCACCAATTCTGTCTTGCCCATTTTCAGCCGCAGCATAGTTTCTAGTGCCAATTTTAGGGCTATCGCCCAGAAAGCTTATAATATTCACCTTACCTGAAATATTGATTGCCGCAGCAAATCGATCGGTTTGGGTAATGAGCAATGAAGCTGCATAACCACCATAACTAGTGCCCTGAATCCCTACTTTGTCGTTGTCTACTTTCCCTTCGTCTACCAATTTATTAATGGCCGAAGTCACCCCTTTTAGCCAAGCTTCTCCTGGGTAACCCTGCTCTAAGTCTACAGAAGGCCTTAAACCGAAATAGCCTTGGTTGGCCAGTAAATTCAGACTGGAACGGTAACCGTTATCGAAGAAGGTTTCATATACTTCTAATACCAACGGGTACTTTTTATTCGGGTCGTAATCTACTGGATAGTATAGAATGCCCTGAAGTTCAACGCCATCGGCATCTCGGTAGGTGATCAATTCAGTCTTGGTCCATTTTTTATTGACTACCCATGGATTTAGGTTTGTTAATTGCTTTTCTGAATTGAAATCAAGCTTATTTACATACACATCAGAAGGGTAATCGCCATCAGATTTGCTATACACCACAGTGTTTCCTTCATCTGCAAAACGCCAACCATTGTAAAGATTACTGTTGCTCATCAGGTTCTCAAACTGACCGCTGTTGATGTTATAGCGTTGGATTCCACGATTCCATTTGTCTTTTTCTGAATAGCTGACATAGAGGTAATTACCGTCTTCCGACCATTTTATTACACTTCTACTAGGCGCATTTTTCTTTTCTTCTTTGTCTTCAGGTAAGGCATACACCATTTTAAGATTTTCACCATTAGTGTCTATTGTCCACCAACCTTTACTCGAACTCAGTAAAAGTTTTTCGCCTTGTGGATGCCATCGCATTACAGAAAATTTTACGGCTTTCTTCTGCTCCTTATCTTCAAAAGCTTTGCCTTTCGTAAGGTTAATGGGATCATTCTTCCCAAACGCTTCAATGGTTTGTAGGTACACATTGCCAGAATCTGCCCATACAAACTGACTTCCGTCATCGTCCCAATTGAAAGACCTACGTTTTTTTGTTCGCTTATAGAATATCGTTGGATCACTACTTGAGGATAATGCTTTAAATCCTGCTTGGTATTCCGTTCCGCCTTCACTTCTGTCATAAGTAGTTTTTATTGGAAAACTCTCGGTATACGATAAGTACTGACCTTCAGTGTCTACCCTTAATCCGCCATAGTCAGATTCTGGTAACAGATTTTCAACCTTACCTGACTTTAAGTTCACTTTTACAATTTCAGTAAGCCCATTAGTTACATTGATTTTATCCCATTTTAAGAAAGGCGCATTACCATCATACACCACAATCGGACCTTCCGTGGCCTCTTTGTATTCAGCCATGGCCTTTTCCATCCAGCCTTCTTTTCTCACACCAACTATTACTTCATCTCCATTTGGCAGCAGTTCCATTCCGTTACTGGTGGTCAGCGACCTGCTGTCGTTCATTTTTACTTCTCTTACTTTTTTACTCTTCATATCAAAGTAAGCAATGGTCATCTTATCTCCTTTCTGTTGAAAGAAAACCAGTTTCTCAGCATCCTTAGTCCATTGCAAACCTGTTATCATCACAGGACTGGTAAACGGCCGAGTTTCAACACCAGTATTGGTATCAATAATCACCAATTCGCCAGCGCTAGTTCTTAAATAGCTAGGGTCGCGAAATCTAAAATGGTCGGTGCCGAACCTGCTTCGACCATCAGAAATTGTACCCGCCAAAAATTGACCATTTGGCGAAAGGGCTTGACTACCAAGTGACTTTACGTTGATGGCGTCCGCAATTGTGAAATTGGTTTTTTGAGCAAACAAGCCCATTGAGAGCAATAAGCCTAAACAAATAAGTGTACTACAGAATAAGTTCTTTTTCATGGCTGAAGGTTTTAAAGCAATAATTTACTCATTAAAATCATAGCCTTCCTGCCAAATACACTAGCGGTAAATACACTTTGAATAATGGAAGAGACTTGAACAGCAGCAGAAATATTCAAATGGCTTTGTTTACCAGACTTAAATGATTCAGAGTTTAAGGTCTAGCAAAATTCCTTTTATATTGAAGATTAAATCAACCTAGTTCAATGAAAAAGCCATTGTTTTCCTTCCTCATTTTTACAGTTCTCCTTTCTTGCAACGCTAAGAAAGAAGTCAGCGAAGTCGCATTTTCTGGCAACCCTCTGTTTCCCGGTTGGTATGCCGACCCTGAGGCTATCATATTTGGAGATGAATACTGGATTTACCCTACTTATTCAGATCATTTTGAGCAGCCCGATACTTCTTCTGTATTTAGCCCTGAACAATTGGCAGTGCGTAAAAATGCCATTAACAATCAGTACTTAATGCAAACCTTTTTTAATGCGTTTTCATCAAAAGACCTTACCAACTGGACTAAACACTCTCATGTACTAGATGTGAAAGATGTAAAATGGGCATCATACTCTCTTTGGGCACCTTCAATTATTGAAGCAAATGATCAATACTATCTTTTTTTCTCTGCTAACGACATTCAAAGTAATGATGAACCGGGAGGAATTGGGGTAGCTGTAGCTTCAACACCAGCAGGCCCTTTTAAAGATGCATTGGGCAAGCCATTGATCAATGAATTTCATAACGGAGCGCAGCCCATCGACCAATTTGCTTTTAAAGATGATGATGGCCAAATCTACATGTACTATGGTGGATGGAGACATTGTAATATCGTGAAACTCAGTGATGATTTATTGAGCATTGAGCCTTTTGACGATGGTGAGGTTTATAAAGAAATTACTCCTGAAAACTATGTAGAAGGGCCTTTTGTATTCAAGCGAAATGGGAAGTATTATTTCATGTGGTCAGAAGGTGGCTGGGGCGGACCAAACTATAGTGTAGCCTATGCAATTGGAGATACTCCTACTGGCCCTTTTGAACGAATAGGCAAAATACTACAACAAGACTCTACGGTTGCTACTGGAGCTGGACACCATTCAGTGCTTATCAGTCCTAATTCTGACGATTACTATATTGTGTATCATCGTAGGCCGTTAGGTGTTAACAACCCACATCACAGACAAACGAGTTTAGACAAGATGGAGTTTGATGAAAATGGTTTTATCAAGCCCGTAAAACTAACTTTTGAAGGTGTGAAAAGTAAGAAGATAGAGAATTGAAATAGAAGGTTAAAGTCCATTGACAATATGGAAAGGAAGCGATTGAGAAATTAAGTTTACACTTAATTCGATATGTACTTTCAGCTATTGTTCGTTAGTAAACCGTAACCCAAACTTAAATCAGTGATTATAAAGCCTGTTTATATACTCCTAATTTTAATGATTGGTACCCCCATTCCTTCTTGCAATACGGATAATAAAGATGATGGAATAGATGAGTCTCTGAATTACAGGCAAGAAATGAGAGATTTCGTCATAGAAATTAGCGAGTATGCTAAAGCTGTTGATCCTGATTTTTTGATAATTCCGCAAAATGGAATTGAATTGATCAGTGAAGAAAACGGTGTTATCCATACCCCCTACTTAAATGCCATAGATGCCAATGGACAAGAAAGTCTGTTTTATGGTTATAACAGAGACAATAAAGCAACACCCAAAAGTGAGACGAATCGCTTGATTGATCTATTGAATATCTCACAAAAAGCGGGTAATACTATTTTGGTGACTGACTACTGTTCTACTCGTTCAAAAATGAGTAACTCATACGTTAAAAATCATTCAAATCAGTTTGTTTCTTTCTCTTCACGGGAACGTATGCTCAACAGTATTCCGAGTTATCCTGCACCTGTTTATGCTGAAAACAACACAAACATCGACCATATATCGAAGGCAAAGAATTTTCTTTACATTATCAACCCTGAAAAATTCGACTCCAAAGAATCATTCATAAATGCGGTAGCCGCAACCAATTATGACCTTATCATTATAGATTTCTTTTTTAACGATTCAGCTTTCAATACTAGTGATGTGAGCCGACTTAAAGTAAAAGCCAATGGAGGAAGTAGGTTAGTTATTTCATATTTGTCTATTGGCGAGGCAGAAGACTACCGTTATTATTGGCAAGAAGACTGGCACAGTACTTCACCAGAATGGATGGCTGACGAAAACTCTAATTGGGAAGGGAATTATAAAGTAAAGTACTGGAATAACGATTGGAAGTCTATTATTTATGGCAACGAAAACTCATACCTTAAAAAGATTTTAAACGCAGGTTTTGATGGTGCTTACCTAGACATTATAGATGCTTTTGAATACTTTGAAAAGTAGAATTCTTAACTTGAAATCAAAACAACTAATACTATCGGCTCCAAAAATCACCTAAAATCCATCTTCAAAAGTTTTCGACACCAAGTGTTCTGGCCACCTTTTATTCTACTTTTGGTGGCTCTTGTCTATAGTTTGGTGGATGTTAATGATTTCTTAAAGATTACCACCCACATAAACGATTTCATTCTAGATAGATTCGGGTGGCTCTTTAGCGCAGGCACACTAATGATGCTACTGAGTTGCTTGATTATATTTCTTCATCCTGTTTCCAAAAGAAGAATTGGAGGAGAAGGCGCCAAACCTCTGCTTACCAAATGGCGATGGTTCTCAATCGTAATCTGTACTACCATTGCCACCGGCATTATATTTTGGGGAACAGCCGAACCCATTTTCCATGTAATGTCGCCTCCCAGTTTTAGTGGTGTTGAAGCCAACACTCCTGCCGCTGGAGAATATGCACTTTCGGTAATGTATTTACATTGGACTTTTACGCCATACGCCATTTACACCATTCCGGCAGTCATGTTTGCTTTGGCTTTCTACAATGAAAAGCGATCTTTTAGTTTAAAATCTACCCTCTACCCTTTTATCAAATCTGGCAAACACAAATGGTTAGGCATTGGTATTGATGGAATTTGCTTATATGCTTTAGTGGCAGGTATGGCCGCATCGCTTGGGGCTGGAATCCTTACACTCTCAGGTGGTTTAAAAAGCATTTTTGGTCTGGAATCCGATTTCATCTTAATCTTCATAACTATAACCATTGTGGCGGCTTTTGTCATTTCTGCCATTACAGGCTTAATGAAAGGAATTAGAATTTTGTCAGATATTAATGTTCGAATCTTCATTATTTTGGCCATTTTCATTTTTGTATTTGGCCCTACGGGAAGTATTTTAATTCAGAGTATTAAGTCACTAGGGCTGTACTTTCAGAACCTGCCAGAGTTCAGTCTTATTTCTATGCATCATCCTGATGACCCATGGCCAAAAAGTTGGACATCGTTTAACTGGGCTAACTGGTTGGCTTGGGCACCCATCACTGCCCTTTTTCTTGGGCGATTGAGTTATGGCTATACCGTAAAACAGTTCATGATCGTCAACTGGATTTTACCCAGCCTGTTTGGCGTAATTTGGATGTCCATTTTTAGCGGAACAGCCATTGATATGCAAATCAACCAAGGCATTGGTTTGGGTAAATTATTAGAAGCAGCAGGACCAGAATCTATTATTTATCGGGTATTTGAAGAATTGCCATGGAGTAATATTGTGGCCGTGGTTTTTCTATTTACCGCTTTTCTTTCCTACGTCACGGCAGCAGACTCGAATACCGAAGCCATGGGCGGCATTAGTTCAACAGGCATTTCACCAGAAGCCCCTTCACCACCCATTTTTATTAAAATCATTTGGGGTTTAACCATTGGTGCTGTGGCCTTTGTTATGGTCAGTATGGCAGGAATTGACGGTATAAAAATGCTCTCCAATTTAGGTGGATTACCTGCTTTGTTACTCATTATCGTAGTAAACTTAGGCTTGTTGAAAGTGCTTTTCATTTCCAAAAAGAAGGGTGTCAAGAATTAGATCCTTCGTTCCTCAGGATGAAAAACATTGTACATAGAATTACAAGTGAGGGTACTTTAAATTCTTAGCTTCGAATGCCTAAAGACGACTGTTTTCCTTCCCTGACGCAGGAAGGGTCTAAATTCTCAAAATCACTCGAAAAGCCCCCTTAATCGTTTTACCTTTGCCCATGCGCTTGACTGCCCTATTACTACTTTCATTTCTGCTCACGGCAAAAGTACATGCATTCCAAAATGATAGCATCCCAAATAGACGGCTAAACACCATACTGACCGTTAGTGGCGTTACTTACGGAGCTACATTAATCGGGCTCAGTCAGCTTTGGTATAAAGAACAAGGCTTGGAAAGGTTCAAGTTTTTCAATGACAATGCAGAATGGCATCAAGTAGATAAATTTGGGCACTTCTATTCCACCTATCAGTTTTCGCGCATTGGAGATGGCCTTCTGCAATGGGCTGGTGTTGAAGAGAAAAAAGCTGTTTTTTGGGCGAGTGTGGCTGGAACTGGTTTACTTCTCCCCATCGAAATACTGGACGGGTTTTCACCTGATTTCGGTTTTTCTTATGGTGACATGATCGCCAACACGGCTGGTTCTGCCTTCTTCCTTGGGCAAGATTTACTTTGGAATGAGCAACGCATAAAACCCAAGTTCTCCTTTCACCGAACGGCCTTAGCGCAACAAAGCCGACACCTCTTAGGCAATGGGCTGGCAGAAGAACTCTTTAAGGATTACAATGGCCAAACCTATTGGTTCAGTATAGATATTCATGCTTTCGCAAAGCAATCCAATTTTCCAAAATGGCTGAACTTGGGCGTTGGTTTTGGGGCGGAAGACATGATTCGCGCCAGAATTGTACAAAACGATCAAGCTGGTTTTGACAGTTACCGTCAGCTTTACTTGGGCGTAGATTTCGACCTTTCTTACATTGAAACTGATAAAAAGTGGCTCAAAACGCTGCTCTTTATCTTAGATGGCATTCATATTCCTGCCCCGGCATTCGAGTTTAATTCGAAGAAGTCGAAGATGCATTGGTTTGCTTATTAAGTTGAGCAACAGCAGGATTCTACTGTAGAAAACATAAATAACTGATTAATTTAAATAATTTCAGCGTAACGTAATATATTATGTCGCTTATGAGTTATTTAACCATCAGCCTTAATAAACCATCATGAAACCTCTGAAATACGGTTTGCTTTTACTCTCTATGGCCTGCATATCATGTCGCCAAGCCCCGGAAGAACTCCCTTCTCCAAAATATGATTCAGAAGTAGCCACAGAAATAATTGCCGAGTTTATTGACGATGACATTGAGAAAATTGTACTCTCACAGCTTTTCAACTTTACACTCATACGTGGTGTGGCCGCAGGAACCCAAACCCATGAATTAAACAACCCTTATGAGTTCCGAACCCGTTGCGCAGTAAAAACTACCACCAACAATAATATGCAAGTAGTGATCGACTTTGGTGCGGGCTGTAGAGATGAAATGGGCAGGTTCAGGGCCGGAAAAGTAACCGCCAACCTCTTCGAACGAAAAGAAAATGTTTTTGGAAGGGTGGAAATCACCTTAGAAAACTATCAATACGAAAGTGTATTGGTAACTGGCGATAGAACAATAACAAACAATAGAGGTACGCACAGACAATATGCTGAAATTCAATCAACAGTTAATAATGGTACTTTAACCTTTGATGACCTTAGCACTTACACATACAATTCCGATAGAAACACCCTATGGGACTTTACAAACCAAGCAGAAACAGAGTTTTACTTCGTTACTGAATTCACGAAGTCAGGAATTAATCGAGACAACATCAGTTTCGAGAGTGCCTCTTTCACACAGATCACCTACAATTCCAATTGTTTTAAAATTGGAGTTGGTCAAATGACTGGTGGAAAATTCAGAATAAGTAGCGAAGGGGTGAACAAAACCATAGAACTTAAGCCCCAAAACTGTGGCACTCAAGCCTTTGTTGTGGTAGGCGATGCAGAAGCATACACCATGGATCTAAGCGAATTGTTTATCAATCAATAAAGAGCCAATTCATAATACTTCCCTAACTTTGCAGCTGATACAAGCCACCTTATCGCTGCGACTAGAGTAATCAAAATCGGAGAGGAAAGTCCGGGCACCATAGGGAAGCATAGCGGCTAACGGCCGTCATCCGTCATAGCTTTAGCGAAGGCGGAGAGGACAAGTGCAACAGAAAGTATGTACAGGTAATGCTGTAGTGAAACCAGGTAA
>NZ_CAXBBV010000007.1:0-222279 GCF_963973945.1 uncultured Roseivirga sp. | reverse complement strand
TGACCTTACAATGGGCTGAAGTAAAAACGTCAACTCAACAAAAGCAGATTCTGGAACTGGCAAATCACCACAACCTTTAACCACTACTGGGCGATTTTCTAGGTTCTTTAAATCAATTTTGGAGAGCGACTCTTTGAAAAGTGCGTATTCAAGCACATCGATACTTCCAAATACAACTTTATTTGCATAGGGTTGAAGCCTTGTTGTTAGTAGCATATAAGCCCAAGTGGGAACGATTGCATCTTCGGAACAAAACAAAGCGATATTCTTTTCTTTGTATTGAGACCAATCATGATCTTTCACGAAAGCTCGGAAATCCTTCTCCTTTAAAATCAACCCTTGATAAAGGTGTTGGGCAATATCGTAGCTTAATCTCTCTCCTTTATGATAGTAATCTTCTAGATCAATAGTGACTATTGGGCTATTTGCAACGCGGTTTATTATTCCCTTCTCTTCCATTATAAAATCTTTTTTGGTTTGGTCGCTACAAAGTCCTTCAAGTAGTAAGGCTCAATATAGGCTACATCTTCAAAATTACTTTTGAGAAATGCTTGATGTGCCAAATGCCCAACACTCCATGCGGAAGGAGTGATTCTATCTATAAAAACAGCATTCGGCACATCTTTCTTTAAAGTGATGAACTTTTCAGCACCATTTCCGAAGAACAACACTTGTTTGAGGCTCAGCGTTTCATCAAATGAGTTTTCTTCTAGAATTTTAGCGGAAGCCTTCTTCAACTCATTGAGTTCTCCATCATACAAAGCCGTGTACACCTCCATTCTTCTGGCGTCAATCATAGGGCAGAGCAGAGCTTGGCTGTGATTATGAAGGTTAACTTCGTTGGCCATTGCGTGCAAAGTATTGACTGCTATGAGTGGTTTATCTAAAGCATAACAAAGTCCTTTGGCGGTTGAGACTCCAATTCTTAATCCTGTATAAGAACCTGGTCCTTTCGATACAGCTATTGCATCTAACTCTGCCATTTCTATCCCAACTTGTTTCATGATTTGCTCAATGACCACTGTTAGTAAAGTGGAATGGGATTTTTCGAGAAACAATTTTTGACTGGCTAATGTATTTCCATCGGTAGTTATTGCTACTGAACACACTGTGGTAGACGTTTCTATGCTTAAAATTTTCGGCACGGATTATTAAATAAAGTGACTATAAAGTGCTTTTTAAGAGAGAAGTTGGATTAACTTATCGATAATCACTACTCCTAAAAACGACACAAAGATATAACTGATGGTTCGATTGGAAAGCTTTCTGGCAATTCTTACTCCATAGGGAGAACCAATTATTACACCTAAAGACAGAACGAGCACCAAAGGCCAAACTACATAACCAATGTTCTGCCCGTTAATGTTAGTCATTGGTTTGGCTAACAGATTAGAAATTGACATTACCATAGAGGTAATAAAGATTACGCCAAGAGAAATGGACTTCGCTTTTCTCATGCTTTGCTTGAATCGCAAGTTAAGAATGGGAATTATTACTACTCCTCCGCCAAGCCCTGATAGGGCTGATATACTTCCTGCCAAAGCCCCAACAACTCCCAATTGCCCTTTTGTTGCTTGCTTCTCTTCACTTTCAAAATTAGAAGCACGGTTGCTTTTGAGTGTTCGGAATACGACAAATGACATAAGCAGGATAATGACTACATTGAATTTATCGCGCTGATACCAGTCTGTTTGAACAACGAATTGCAAAACCAACAGGGAGATGAATATTCCGAATAAGCCTACTATTAAAACTTCTTTCCAGAAGAATTCCTTCTTCATGATTAGTGCTACGTTTCCAGATAGCGCTGCAAACATGGTTCCTACCAAAGAATTGGCAATGGTAAACTGAACAATTTCGGTGTCCGGATAGCCCATGTTCAATAAAACATATGGCAAAATGAGAATATAAATTACCCCTCCGCCTACTCCTATGAGGCCAGCCAAAAATCCGCCTAACAACCCCATGATAAATAGGAGTATAAATTCAATCATTTAATGGAAGGGTTAAGAGGTAATTTGGTTTTAAGATCAGTTTCCAGCCAAAGTTTTTTCATATAAGCTTTGATCTGAAAGCAATTCGAGTGCTTTGCTAAGGTCTTTATCTTTTTCGAATGAAGCTTGAAGGCGACCTTCTTCCAAATAGGTTCTCATTACAAATTCTTCTTTCAATAATTCCTTGATTTCTTCCTTGGCCTGTTCAATGTCATTTGATTTGCTATGAGAAAGTTTTGCTTCTAAAGCTGAAAACTCAGCACTGATATTTTTCAACCCTCCTGTTTCTTCTGCTATTTCTTTTAGCTTTTGTAATTGAATTTCTAAAGGGCTTGAGTAGTCGAACTCTTGGCTAGCTGCCCAAACTTTAAAGTCATTGAAAATCTGATCTGTAATCTGAAACTCCTTAATGCTAGTAATTGAATCAATTTTTACTGCATACTCGTTCCCAAATTTAATCAAAAGACTTTCTGAAAGAATACCTTTTGTGACTGGAGCATAGCCTTTTTTAGTTACTAAAAAATCAGGGTCTATTCCTCCACCATCAAATACTGGCCTCCCATTTCTTGTTTTAAAAAGGGTTTTCAAAGAATCGGCCACTTTGCCTACACTTCCATCTTCATTTCTATGGGTATAATCAAGGGCCTGAATACACCTGCCGCTTGGGGTATAGTATTTAGCAATTGTAACTTTCATTTGAGAATTATATGAGAGCGGTAATGTTTGCTGAACAAGACCTTTTCCGTAAGATTTCTGCCCAATGACTACTCCTCTATCGTAATCTTGCATTACTCCTGCAACAATTTCGGCTGCTGAGGCACTCATGCTTGAGGTTAAAACTACCAAAGGAATTTCTTCATCGGTTGATGTATTTAGTGTTTTATAAGTTGAATTAGTTTCTTCAAGCTTTCCCTTAGTAGTTACTACTAACTCGCCTTTTGGAATGAAGATATTTGAAATATTTACGGCTTCGCTCAGCAGACCTCCGGGATTGCCTCGTAGGTCCAGAATGATCTTTGTAGCTCCTTGCTTTTTCAGTTCTCGCAAAGCAGACTTCACTTCTTTTGATGCATCTGGCGTAAAGCCTGTTTGTTTAATAAGCCCAACATCGGCACTGACCATTCCAAAATAAGGGACATTTGGTAAGTCGATTTTTTCTAAGTTCACCGTAAAATCTAGCTTACCAACATTAGGACGCAGCACTTCGATTTTCACTTTCTTTGAAGCTTGTCCTTTGATGTACTCACTTGCTCTGTCGAACTTACCTTTTACATCTAGTCCATCAATGGTTACAATTTCATCGCCTCGTTTTAAGCCTGCTTTATCTGCAGAAAACCCTTTGTCTGGCATTATGATCATTACTTTGCCATCTAGTAGAGCCACCTGCGCACCTATACCGCCATACTCTCCTGTATTTTCGGTTCGTACATCTTCTATCTCATCTTCCGAATAGTAATTAGTATAAGGGTCCAACTTCGATAACATGCCATCAATACCGTTTCGCATGAAGGTATTTGGATTGATATCATCCACATACTTGGCATTCACCTCCTTAAACATGGTGGCGAAAATGTCGAGGTTCTTAAGAATCTCGAAATACTTATCGTTTTGAGGTGCTGTAAACGACCACAGGCCAAAAGCCATAACTCCTAGGAGTACTAGATATCGTTTTTTCAATTTACCCTTTACCATAGTTTGTTTATTGATTTGCATTACAACGAAGGAATGCTAGTCTTGTTTGTACTAATTATTCATTCGGCAGAATGCCTCAATATATGGTTTAGTGACAAGAAAGCATAAAAAAACCCTCGCGAACGGCAAGAGTTTTGTATAGTGATTTTCTATTTTGATTCAACTGATTAAGCGTGAAGCGCTTTACTAGCTTTGTCAACGCCATTTTTCGTTTTTTCTGCGGCTATGTCGAGAGAAGAGTTATACTTTCCCTTAGCTGTTTCTAAAGTTTCATTGTACTTTTCTTTCGCCTGACCCATTTTTTCAGAAATTGCATCGCTTGCAGATGATGCTAATTCTTTAGCTCCTTTTTCAATTTTTTTTCGGGTTTTTTTACCACTATCTGGGGCTAATAAAACACCTGTTATAAGTCCTGCTGCCGCTCCTGCTATTACTCCGGTTACTATTTTCGCTGTATTGTTCATGTTCTAAAAATTTAAGTTAAGTGTAATTGATTTTCGATTACTATATAGAAAATAGCGTACCAATACTAGAAAAGCCGCTTAGGGGCTCAAAAACACTTAATTCTTTCTAAAAAACAGAGGTCATTGTGTAGATACCTCTACACTATTGGGGAGTTTACAGCACTAAATGTCGGCTTTCAAGAGCTGAGAGAGTACTTTCTTCATTCGGAAATCAAGCATTTTCGAATCATGAATTTCCTTGCCAGTATATATCAGACCAATAAGTAGCGAAGAGGTTGGTTGGTTTTCAATCTTTAAAAGAAGGTTTTTATTTAAACGATAGGCCTCTTTTATCCTCCTTTTGATCAAGTTTCTATCAACCGCTTTCTTGAATTTTCTTTTGGTCACGGAAACCAAAAATTGATTGACAGGTTTTTCTGTAGGTTCTACCTCATAAGGCAAGCACATTACCTTAAAGGGATACAAATAAAAAGAGGAGCCTTTTTCAAAAAGCTCCTGAATTAGTTTCTTGCTATGCAATCTTTCCTCTTTCGGGAAATTGTATGTCAATTGGGTAGTTTCTATGACTTAGAGGTTCTAAATGAACAAAACCTCAACCTAGGAGAAGATTACTTCTTGCCTTTTTTCTCGTCAGAAACAGTCAGCTTATGTCTGCCTTTAGCTCTTCTGCTTGCTAAAACGCGTCTACCATTAGCCGATTCCATTCTTGCTCTGAAGCCGTGCTTATTCTTTCTTTTTCTCTGCGAAGGTTGGAATGTTCTTTTCATTATATTTTAAATTCTTTTGATCTGTTCCAAAAAGGAATGCAAAGATAGGTAGCTTTTTTTGATTTGCCAACGCCAGTTTTAAATTGTTTGACATTAACGCTAATTCGCTTCACAAGGGGCAAAAGTAGTGATTCTGCTTTAATTAACACTGCTTTGGTAAAGTAAACCTAAGTTCAAATTGATATTATAAAGCTGTATTCTATATTTCGAGCATGCAATATTCAATCTCCTACACCAACCCTAACAAGCATATCATTGACATTAAACTCAAACTGAGTGAGGTCAACAGTGAAGAACTGAATCTATCCCTACCCTCATGGCGACCGGGGCGCTATACGATGCAAAACTTCGCGAAGCACGTCCTCAACCTAACAGCTTTTGATGAAAATGGTATTGAGTTAAGCTGCGAGAAAGTAACAAAAGACCAATGGAGTGTTAAGGTAGGCTCTTCTAAAACAGTTGAAGTTAAATACAGCTATTATGCATTTCAGATGGATGCGGGTAATTCGTGGCTTGACGATGAGCAACTTTACCTGAACTTTATCAATTGTTTGGTTTATGCTGAAGGTCGATTGAATGACAAATGCGAAGTGGAAATTCATGTACCCGTGGATTACCTATTTGCTACGGGCTTGACTCAAACAGGGGTTCAGAAATTTGAGACAGACAGCTTCTATCATTTAGTGGACAGCCCACTGGTGGCAGCCAAAAAAATTAGAAAAATTGAATACCAAGTTTCTTCGAGCACTTTCTATTTATGGATTATTGGAGAGTTGCCAAGAACCGATGGTGAAGTGATTCGGGACTTCCGCAAGTTCACCGAACTTCAAATTGAAGTTATGGGCGAATTCCCGTCACCAGATTACCATTTTATTTACCAGTGTTTGCCCTACAAACACTACCACGGAGTTGAGCACTGGAACTCCACCGTAATTACGATTGGTCCTGCTAAAGAATTAAAAGAACGACCTCTTTATAAAGAGTTTCTAGGCGTAAGTAGCCATGAACTGTTCCACACTTGGAATGTGATTAGGCTTCGACCTAAAGAAATGACGCCTTACGATTTTCAGCATGAGAATTACCATGAAACTGGTTTTGTCACCGAAGGCGTCACTACCTACTACGGTGACCTATTTTTAAAGCGAAGTGGTGTTTTTAGTCTTGAAGAATACCTTGGAGAGCTGAATAAACTACTAGAACGTCATTACCTCAACGAAGGCAGAAACAACATGTCTGTAGCAAGTTCATCGTTCGACTTATGGCTAGACGGTTATGAGAAAGGCGTGCCCGGAAGAAAGGTATCTATATATAATGAAGGTGCTTTATTGGCTTTGATTCTCGACTTGAAGATTCGATTGCGTTCCGGACACCAAAGGAGTTTGGATGATGTAATGCGCTTGATGTGGCAAAGGTTTGGGAAGAACCAGGCCGGATATACTTACCAAGATTACCAAAATGTATGTGAGGAAGTTTACGGACACTCTCTTCAGGATTACTTTGAGAATTACGTTTCTGGCACCTCCCCTCTTGAAAAGGAATTGAAGGAATTGCTTCCTCAATTTAGTTTGAGTTTCAATGTAAAACCTGCTAAAAAGCTAGAGGAAAAAATCTACGGATTGAAGCTAGCAGAACAAGAAGGCCGGTATTTTATTGATGCTATTGCGGCAAACTCTCCAGCAGAGCAGCTACTGAGTTTGAAAGATGAAGTTTTGAATTACAGTCCCGATTTATTCAAAAGCGAAAATAATATAGAAATTGAGGTCAACCGCTTTGGAAGAAAATTGAAGACAAAACTGAGTCCGAATGGTGCTAATTACTTTTCTGTTTACTGTGTTGAGAGAAGCAAAGACAGGGATCAATTCACTGGATGGCTATAACACAGTACTGAACCTAACCTTTAGTTTAAATTCAGGCTATATCTAACCCTAATCAGCCTGCCATCCTGCTCTTCCTTTTCAAGTTCAGATAAAAAATAACTTTCTAGACTCGCTTCATTTATTAGGCCTGAATTTAAATAACCTCTTAACTCATAAGGGTACATAAAACTGACATAAAGACCATTATCCAAATATTGAGGTCTCAACAGTTGTTCACCAAGTGAATAGCGATAGTCATCAAAAACAATAGAACTACCTTTACTCCTATCGTAAACCCCATACTTCAACCTATCTTCCGATCCAAAAGAGAATAGAATTTGCGATTTAGAGACAAAAGTGGGTGACGCCCCCTTCTCGTAAGCACTATATTTGTTTCCCATAATACCCTGCAAAAGCTCAACATGCCCAAGTCTTTTTACACCTTCAGGCAGGGGATTTTGGTATTCAAAAACAAAGGATGAAACCATTTTATCTGGTAAAATTTGATGCATAGAATCACTCCAAAAAGGTGTAAAATAAACTTCATCTGATCCAGAAATGAGACTACGATCTGAATTTAACACTGTACCAGTTATTTGACTTTCATCAATTTTTCGAAGATACTTTTTTGGTTTTAACTCCTCATCTAAAATCATAATATCGTATGGATATTTAACGTTCTCGACAAATTGTATTTTTTTGTTCGCATAGGCCACAATCATAGACTCCGTTGCCACTATATTGTAAAAGTAAAAGCCAGACCTTACCTCTCTATAGGCATTAAGTTTTTTATCAAAAACCATAAATTTCTGTGATTGAAAATCATATATATACAAATAATCTTCCCAGATAAAAAAATCTGTCAACTCCTTAAATTCTCCTGGTGCACTAGAAGAGGGTTTCATTTCCTTCACAACCTCTAGGTTCGAATTAAGAATCAGCAAATTACCTTGCCCCATATTATTTGGTTCAAGCGATTGATAAACAATGTAATCTCCCCATTTTAATACCTTCTTAGGTACCCTCACCGAGTTTGAGTAGTCTCCTAGATTTAGAAACGCAACATCATTTATGTTAAAAACTTTAGATAAAAGTGACTCAGTATTAGTTTCGATTATCGATACCTCATTATATCCACTAGACAAATCATTATTGCCACTACATGATAACATACTGAACAAGTATAGAAGTACAAATAATTTAAAAGTAAATCTCATCTATAAATAAATTTAACTTTTGATGTTTTTTTAACCTCAATATGAATATTAGATTTTTTCAGATAGAGCAGGAAAATCTTCAAGTCATCATGGTGTAATTCAATCTGAGGTAATACTATATCATCATGAACCTCTGTCTTTATATCATACCATTGTTCCATTTGCTCGGCTACTTGAGACAGGGAGACACATCTTCCCTTCCACATTCGATTCAATTTCATAATCGAGCTACCTGTATTATTATTACAGCCTGACTTCCCATTATAAGACAAAGAATAAACATCTGGGCTGTCTTTAACCATCTCTACTTTAACTCCAAGGTTTAGAGCTAACATATAGTTTATATCCTCAATCAATCCTTTTCGATCCGAAAGAGAACCTTCCCACCGGAAGTCAAAGCCCCTAACCCTTAATGAGTCTGAATCAACTTCATAAAAATATCCGTCATACACTTTATCCAGAATATCTATAAGTTTGTAATTACTATATTCCAACATTCTTACACCGTCTGAAGCTCCCTTAATAGACCCAGAGTTTGAAAAACTAATAGATAGTGTCCCTGAACTCTGGGCATAGGAATTAATTGGTATAATAAGAAGGGTTATAATAAACCCAAAAAATACCAAAAATAGTGGCAATCTACCTCCTCTCGCAGTCATTAGGATAATCACTGCTCAGCATTGCATTTAGCTCCAAGCAAATTGCAACAAGCATAATACCCATCTCCACAACCAGAAACAGAATGTGTTATACTTACCGACCCATTACCTCCGGTTCCTAACACCATACCCCCTCCACCGACTGAAACAGATATAGAACACCCCCCAGATCCTTCACCACCATTGACACAGCCAACGAACCAATACTCGATTGCATCCAAAACAAGAGGTGATATCACTTGTGATTTAGCTTCAAAGCTTACAGCTAGAGTTAGGATAAATAAGAAAGAAACAATAATTAGTCTTTTCATACCATTTTAACATTTAAGTTGAAAATAATTTATACTATTCAAGTTTAATAAATATATATTATAAATACATACTATTTATCTTTTTTTTCAAAAACGTTGACTAATCACTCATTTAGTTCTAAGCTAATTAAGTAAAAACTCTTTAGTCACTAGAATACCTTTAGGTTTGAAAACCATTTTGTCATTTTTGAATCAAAACGTGCGCACCGTTGGTAAAGGATTGATTGTTATGCAGCTAGGTTGATTCTACCTTTCATTCTTATGAAAAAAGCTTACTCAATATTATTCTTTGGTTTATTCATTATTGCCCTAGGAGCCTGTTCTAAAACGGAGACGGCCTCTAAACCTGAAACCACATACTCTGGTGGAAAGCTCTTCATTATAGGTGGCGGCTCTCGACCTGCTTCCCTTATCAATAGCATGATTGACGAATCGGGGCTTCGCGAAGGTGGTTATGTTTTGGTTTTGCCCATGGCTACCACATTGCCCGACCGCGCTATTGAATCAGGGAAAAAGCAATTTACGGACAACGGAATTTCGGCTGTAGGCGCCATAAACTTTATTGAAGGCGAAACACCTACCGAAGCACAATTAGATTCCGTTCGGAACGCAAAGTTGATCTACATTCCTGGTGGAAGTCAAAACCGTTTTATGGGTGTAGTGGCCAATACGGAAATAGAAAAAGCCATTTGGGAAAGCTTTAACAAGGGAAACATGATTGCTGGCACCAGTGCGGGGGCAGCCGTGATGAGCGAAAAAATGATTACAGGTACGCAACTTCTGCGCCCTGATGATAGTGGATTCAAAGTAATAGAGCAGGGAAATACTGATTTGGCTGATGGGCTCGGCTTTATTAAAAATGCTATTATAGATCAGCACTTTGTTGTGCGGAGTCGCTTTAATCGCTTACTGAGTTTGACTATGGAAAACCCGAATCTTAAATGTATTGGCATTGATGAATCCACAGCCATTGTGGTTTCAGGAGACAAAGTAAAAGTAGTTGGCTTATCTCAAGTATTGGTTTTTGATGCACAAGGTCAAGCTGTTCAACTACAAGGTGTAAAGCTGGGTGCAAAGGATATCAATTTGAGTATTTATTTAGACGGAGACGAGTTTAGCCTGAACTAGATTTCTTAAGCTCAAACTCTCTTTTTAACCACTTTGTAAAGCAGACCAAAAATCTATTGCTAGTTTTGGGCATGAGTGCCGACTATTACAAAACTATTTCGAAAACTTCAGAAGCGCTTTATAAGGAAAAAGGCAGCAAATTCTTGGCTTTTGCTTTTCCCGTTCGAAACGAGGAAGAAGTGAAGGAAAACTTAGAAGCCCTCCGCAAACAGTATTACGATGCACGACACCATTGTTATGCCTATATATATGGTGTAAATGGAGAACATTACCGCGCCAATGACGATGGAGAACCGAACCATTCGGCTGGAGACCCCATTCTTGGACAAATAAAATCGAAGGAGCTTACCAATACCTTGGTGGTGGTAGTTCGCTACTTTGGCGGCACCAAATTGGGAGTTAGCGGTTTGATCAGCGCTTATAAAATAGCTACTGCCGAAGCACTCGATCTAAATGAAATCATCGAAAAACCCATCACCCAAAGTTTCACCCTTGATTTTCCTTATGAAGAAATGAACGAGGTGCAACGCTTGGTTAAAGAGCTGGATTTAGAAATCACTAACCAGACCTTTGAAATTGCCTGCAGCATGGAAGTGGATGTACTTTTAAGTAAGGTTGAAGTTTTTGAAAGTAAGGTTCAATTGCTTCAAGATTTGAGTCATGATATTAAATTGACCTCAAACGGTTAAAACTTCATCTGCCAGTACCGCTTACAGCTTTTTGCTAAGCGCAATAAAGTCAATCACTTATATTAAGTCCTAAGTTCGTTCTAAGCTTATTTTTTCATTTGCTTAACTCTGAACGCGACAACCTTAGACTATAAAATTTAGCGAATGGCATCCTTCTTCAATCGATTACGGTCAGTAAATAAATTACCAAAAGGCTCAAATTTATCTCAAACCCAACTTTTTATTAAAGGCGCATTCTACGGACTGCTCCTGCTCTCATTGTCTTTCATGGTTATTGGAGGACTATTTTTCAGAAGTGGAATTTCGCCTTACCTGCAAATCCCAGTCTATATCATTGCTGGTGTTTTGGGATTCTATCTTTTTCGATGGGTGGGATCTGCATTACACTTGGTGGTAAAGGGAATTCCTACAATTGCCGTTTCTCTGATCATAGCCACCCTGCTTACTTTCCACTTGGCCGATTACATGCGTTTTAGCTGGCCAGGGGCTTTAGTGCAAAACTCACTAATCATTGCCATTTTCGCCATGGTGCTTTTGGCGGGTTCGTTAATGAACCTCATTCGAGGCAACCATAACAAAGGTCTTTATAGCCTATTCGTGATTATTGCTCTGGCCAGTATTGCCTATCCTGTCTACTTATTAATGGACGAAGGGTCGAACCCGTACCCTTTAGACTTTGAGCAAACTGAAGTTCCTCTACTTTCAGAAATGGGAATTAACAACCCAGGAGAAAATGGCACTTATGATTTCGACTACTTCACTTACGGAAACGGAACAGATGAGCGCAGGCCAGAATATGCGGAAGAAGTAAAATACAAAACAGAAACGGTTGATGCTTCGCTCATTATTCCAGAGTGGAAAGGGAAGAAAGCAAAATGGAGAGAACGTTATTGGGGTTTTGGCATGAAGGAATTCCCCATCAATGGCCGCACATGGATGCCGAAAAAGGAAGGCAAGTTGCCTCTGGTTTTAATTGTTCACGGAAACCATGGCATGGAACATTACTCAGACCCTGGTTATGCTTATTTGGGTGAATTATTGGCCAGTAAAGGTTTTATCACGGTTTCGGTAGACGAGAATTTCATCAACGGTACCTGGTCGGGTGATTTTGGCGGAAGAGAAATGCCAGCCAGGGCATGGTTGCTTTTGAAGCACCTCAGCCAATGGAGAGATTGGAACAATGATGAGGCTTCTGACTTTTTCGAAAAAATCGACATGGATAACATCGTACTTATGGGACATTCACGTGGTGGAGAAGCAGTTTCGATTGCCGCGGCTTTCAACAAACTGAGTCACTTCCCAGATAACGCTTTGGTTGAATTTGATTTCAATTTTGGCATTCAAGGCATTGTTGCCATTGCCCCTACCGATGCTCGTTATTTCAGAAGGCTGGATTTAGAAAACATCAACTTTCTTTCAATTCAAGGGGCTTATGACGCAGATGAAGCTAGTTTCTTTGGGCTGCGTCAGTACCAACGTATCAATTATACGGATTCCATTCATCGTATAAAAGTGGGTTTGTATGCAAATCAGGCCAACCACGGACAGTTCAATTCCATTTGGGGAAGACATGATTTTGGGGGGACTTCCAGCTGGTTTATGAATACGGCACCACTCATTACGGGTGAAGAACAGCGCCAAATCGCTAAAACCTATATTGGTGCATTCACAGAATATGTTTTCAACCAAAAAACTGAATACGCGTCTCTATTTAACAATAGCGCTGTCGCGAAAGACTGGCTGCCCGAAGTCGTTTACGTCAACAATTTTCAAGCTTTGGAAAATCATATCTTGGTTGATTATGAAGAGGACATAATTGTTACTACTACCAAAAGTGATGCAGCCACTATTTCTGCTCAAAACTTAGACGTTTGGTACGAGCAAGATTTGAAAATGCGAGACAATGGTTTGCAGGGCACCAACGCAGCCATTATTGGTTGGAACAATGATTCTTCTACTGTTGAAAAGAGTTATACCCTAAGCTTCAACGAACCAGTCTCACTTGACTCTACTTCCACTTTACTATTCTCATTTGCCAGGGCCGATGACAGTCAAATCAAAATGGAAGATAATGATGAACTGAATTTCACCATAGAGCTTTTCAGCCAAAATGGAGATGTAGTTTCTACTACCCTTTCGGAACATAAAAAAATAGCGCCAAAGATTAAGGTCAAGTACATGAAGTTTAAGGCAATGAACGGCAGTTTTGGTAACAATTGGGAACTGGCCATGGAAACTTTCGAAATTCCTTTCTCTGACTTTTCCAACCTCGGTAATTTTGAATGGAGCAGCTTAAGGCTGGTTTTCGATCAATCGTCCAAAGGCGTTATTGCGGTAGACAATATTGGATACAGGAATAAATGAAATAGGGAACTAAGAAGTTAATGAAATAATGATTAGGGGAAGAATGAATTAATAGGCTAAGGAAATAATGAATTAAGGGATAAATGAATTAATGAAGAAGCCGACTCGGTAAAACAACCTATCCCACTCCTTCATTCATTTTCTCATTCTAACACTAATTCATTATTTCCTTACCTCATTGTTTCATTAGTTTACTCGCTTCTCAAAGACTTAACAGGATTGGCTATTGCTGCTCTTCGAGCTTGGTTCATTACTACGACTAAAGCGAAAAGCAATGCCACAACCCCTGTCACTACAAAAACCCACCAATCAATTGAAGTACGAATTGGATAGCGCTGTAAATAACTATCGAGCAAAAAATAAGCAACAGGAGCCGCTACAGCAAAAGCAATAAGCACAAGTTTGGCAAAGTCGATGGACATCAGCCCAACCAAATTACCCACCGAAGCACCTAACACTTTTCTTATTCCTATTTCTTTAATCCGCTGTTCGGCAGTATATGAAGCCAAGCCAAAAAGGCCAAGACCTGTGATAAAGATGGTGAGGCCTGCAAAAAGCATTGAAAGTTCTCTTGTAAGGTTGATTTCCGTATACTTCTTTTCAAAGTCCACATCTACAAAACGAGATTCGAAAGGATAAGCAGGATTATGCTTTTCAAAAATTTCCTGTACCGTATTCATCGTTCCTATCAAATCATTAGTAGCACCCAACCGAACTGTGATGGCGTTAATCCATTCCGGATCCATCACCATGAACATTGGCCTCACTTCATCATAAGGTGAACCCATTAATACGTTATCGATTACTCCAATCAAGGTTCTTTTACCTCCCCATAAATCCAATTGAGTGCCGATTGGGTCTTCAAGTTCCATTAAATCAAGTGCGGCTTTATTGATTACAATGGCGCTTGAGTCTGAAACAAACTCCTTTGAGAAGTCTCTACCATAAAGCATTTCGGCACCGATAGTTTTGGCATAATCATATTCTGTAGCTATAGTCACGAAAATTACCTTTTGACTTTCTGGTTTCCCCGGCCAACCTAAAAAGTTGTTTGAATTGATACTTGTTACATCACTATTTGAGCGTGTCATAGACTCTACTACTCCAGAGGCCAACAAATCATTTTTCAGTACATCGTAATTTTCTGCTAGGGCATCGGTATAAGGTACAGTAATAAGTCCCTCTTGACTGTAGCCCAAATCTCTATTCTTGGCTAAATCAATTTGTTTAACAATTACTATAGTACTGATTACCAAAATTACCGCAAAGCCAAATTGAAGCATCACGAGTACTTTACGCGGTGTATTGGCATTCTTCCCAATATTCACCTTCCCTTTTAAGGTTTTAACAGGGTTGAAAGAAGACAGGTAAAGTGACGGATAACTTCCAGAGATAACGCCAGTGAGAACAATAATTCCCAAAGCAAAAAGCCAAAATTCTGGTGATGAAAAGTCAATCGCCAGTTTTAAGTCAACCAAATTATTATAAGCCGGCAACACCAATTGTACTAAGAAAATAGCCAGAATAAACGAAATGAGAGAAATAATAAGCGATTCGCCATAAAACTGAAGGATAAGTTGAGTGCGAGAAGAACCTAAGCTTTTTCTAACCCCAACTTCTTTTGCTCTCCTTTCGGAACGAGCAGTAGCCAAATTCATAAAATTAATGCAAGCGATAATAATGATGAATAACGCGATCACCGTAAACAAAGTCACGTATTCGTGCATCCCACCCGATTCCTTACCATTCTCGAAACTCGTATGTAACCTCCAGCGCAACATTGGGTGAAGAAAGAACGCTCGAGGCATATCATCTTGTCCATTTTCGGTGAGAATGTCTTTAATACTGGCCTCCACTTTATCTTCAGAAGCAGCGTCTGTCAGTTCTACATATACTTGAAAAGAGTAATTCCCCCAGTTGGTTGTATTATTCCTCACCCATTCCTCTATAGCTTCTCTGTGTTTCCATGGAATAATGTAATCGAATTGGAAGGAAGAGTTTTGAGGAACATTCTTGAAAACACCAGTTACCTTTACTGTACTGGCATCGTCCAATCGAACTAATTCTCCTATCGGGTCTGCACCCTTAAAAAGTAAGTCCGATAATTTTTCTGAGATGACAATGGAAGCAGGCTCAGCTAAAACTTCAGTTCGATCACCCATGACCATAGGGAATTCGAACATTTCTAGAAATTCACTACTAGCGAAATAGCCACGCTGCATTATGCGAGTTTCGCCCACTGTTAAAAGCCTATTTCCACCCCAGCCCGAGACTGCCGAATTAACAATATTGGCGTCTGCATTTTTCATAGCCTCGTAAGTAGGCAATGGCACCGAGTTCCAACTATTTATAGTTCCATTGAAATCAGCATTGACCCAAACTTGGTATAGACGATCAGCCTTTGGAATAAACTTATTGAATGAGGTCTGATTCTGCACCCATAGTAAAATGAGAATACTACAAGCAATACCAATAGACAGACCTGAAATATTGATGACCGAATAGAGGCTATTCCTGCGCAAACTGCGCAGGGTAACCAGAATAAAATTTTTAAGCATTTGACCGTTGTTTTGTGGTGATGTTATTAAAGAGACTTAAAAGTTTACAGATCGTTACACTGCATTAAAACTTTAATCTCTCACCACGGCTCTACCTGAACCTGAGCTGATTTTAACCAATATACTTTTGCTTCCCACTTTTGCCTCTTTCACATAGCGTCTTCCTTTTTCTGAAGTTCTATCGAAGTCAAATGGTGCTTGAATGCTGTTTTTAGAAGAAGCTTCCATAATAAATTCACCTGCAATTTGACTACCGTTGAAATCCAGTGTAGCATTTCCTGAACCTGTACCAAGGTTTAAATCATAATCTAAAGCTGATGAAAGCTCTACATCTACATTGCCTGAGCCTGTGCTAAAGCGAGATGCGCCTTTGATAGTGGCTTCTTCTACAACCACGTTTCCACTGCCTGAACTCATTTTAAAAGCACCTGAAATATCTCTTGCTCTTACATTACCAGAGCCTGTGCTCATGTCCGAATCTCCTTCTGACCTGTCAATTCTAATATTTCCAGAACCCGTACTTCCGTTATGAGTACCTTTTAAGCTTGAAAATTCAAGATTTCCCGATCCCGTGTTTGAAGACACCGTGCCTTCCAAATCTCTGATGTATATATTGCCAGAACCTGACTTAGCAACCACGTTAATATTTACTCCCGAAACTTCAATGTTTCCTGAACCAGTTTTGAAATTCAAGTCAACTCCGTTTGGAACCTCTAAAGTCCATCTGGCATAACCTCTGTTCCAACGGCTTCTTTCAAATTTTTCTTCAACTCTTAAAGTAGATCCGTTTTGCTCGAAGATGGGCTTATAAATATCTTCATCAAAAGTGTATTCCACGGTAACGGTAACTTCGCTATTGTTGCTTCTCTTGATCGTTCCGTTTCCAGAAGCAGTCGAAAGGTTTACGTTTTCAATTCCAGAAAAAGTTTTTGTGATTCTTTCTTGGCCATAAGCCACTGTAGTGAATACTAAGGCTAAAAAAGCCAAGATTGTGATTTTAAGTGTTTTCATCATGTATGTTGTTTGAGTTTCACGAAAGACTGCCTACTAGAAAGAGGGGTTGCATGAGATTGGAAAATGATTCAAAAAAAATGAGATCACCCTTTCGAGTGATCTCATTTTACATTGACCAGTCAATTTTGAGTTTAATTACTTGGCAGGTGCTGGTGCAACTGATGAAGGTGTAGCGCTTGGCGGCACTGTTATAATTTGCCCTAAAGCTGTATCTACCTGATCTAAAACACTTTGAGGCACTTTATTCGCTATCAAAGTAGCTTTCAAGGCCAAAAGATTTTGTGCCGAAGTTGTTTTAAGCTGTTGCTCATTGGCCTGATTTTGCAAATCGAATTCTTGCTGTTTTTGAGCAATCATTTGATTGGCTGAACCTGTAAAAATTGATTCGACAGCAGAAATCAATCGATTTAAAATTCGATATACCAAACTGGCTGAAAACCCACCTAGAATGGCTAAAATTGGTTTTAGTAAATATGTAGCTGAATCTAATGCCATAGTAGAATCCTTAGTTTGTTCATTTGGTCCAATAAACACTACAAACAATTCTGAAAGAAGAATACCAGCTACAATTCCCAATACATACCTAGACCAGTAAGTAGATGAATACTTGGTGTCGAATGTACCAGCGCTGATGTAATTGTTCATTTCAAACAGTGCGTAAAAGCCAGCTCCCACACTTGCCGCAGACATTAAAAACAAGAACCTCATGGCCTGACTCCAGCCCGCACCTTGTAGCATACTCATTTGGATGTCGTTGATGTTGACTGTTCCTGAAAGGCTAGTAGCAATTAGCGCCACCAAAGAAATTATGCAGAGTGCCATAAATTGCCGCACAATGGGCAAAGGACCTAAAAACTTAAAGCGGTTGATTGAGGCTTTATTCTTAGCAAACAAAATTAAAGTTCCTGGCAATGCGGGCTTTACCTGTTCTGCCAAATAGTTATAGACTCCTATTAGCGTGGCGCTATCCAAAGTCTTTTCATCTTGTTCAAGCGGTGCTACCTGTTGTACATCGACTTGCTTGCCGTTTTTTAAAACGTAGTCAAGCATTATGCGGCATTCGTGATAAATTGAGCCTTTGAGGGTTTCGTTTTGAGGTACTGGAATGTCAGTAGATGGTTTTTGTGGTTCCATGGTTTTGGTTTTAGATTCGGTTGATTCTATAAATATAGAATATTAAACAATTCCATATGTCATTATTCTACCCAAGCATTAGAATAAAAAATCAAAATAAACAGTTCTAATGCTCCTTAGCTTAAATGTAGTTGATACATGTTCCCTCTAAGCAGGGGTGAAATCAGAAAAATTTCACCCAAGAAAAATCAAGAAAGATTTACTTCATCTTAATCATAAAGAAACTCGAAAGCACTTTTGTAACCATCAATGCTTTGTACATAATCAATTACCGCATTGTAAAAACTGTCTTTCCCTAAAGTGGCGGAATCGCCTATAACTACCAACTTTGATTTGGCTCGTGTCATGGCTACGTTCATCCTGCGGTACTCCTTCAAAAATCCGATTTCGTTTTTATCATTAGAGCGAACCAAACTGATAAAAATTACGTCACGCTCCTGCCCCTGAAAGGCATCTACCGTATTGACCGAAATATCCTCTTTGAACGTATCGAGTAATTCTTCGGCATCAAGTAAGTCGCGTAACAATTCGATTTGTGCCTTATAAGGCGCAATAATCCCAACACGTTGGCCTTCAGTGATTGATTTGCTCAAAAGTTGAATCACGAGTTTCGCCTCTTCTTCATTGTACGTGCTGAGTGTTTCCTTCTTTACTTTTTCAGAAAAACCACAGCCAGCGGTATCGATAAACTCAAACCTCGCTCCTTCCAGTTCTTTGTCTCGAAGCAAAATTTCTGGTGCTACTTCTAACTTCCCTTCATAAAAATAATCGCTAGAAAACTTCATGATGTGCGGATGCATTCTGTATTGGGCTTGAAGCATCACATCACTTTTGGTTTGTTCGATCGCTTTTTTGAAAAGTGTTTCTTCCAAACCATCCCTTCCTGCTTCAAATGACTTTACTGTAGGAGGCAATTGTAAGTGATCGCCCGCCATAATTACTCGGTACGACTTCAGAATTGGAATCCAACATGCTGGTTCTAGGGCTTGGCTGGCTTCATCTATAAATACAGATTTAAAAACCCGATCGCGTACCAACGAATGTGTAGAACCCACCAAAGTACAAGCCACTACTTCTGCCCTGCCCATCAAGTCCTCTGTAATTTGCGACTCAATTCTATCGGCATCTTGACGAAGTAAACGTGATTCTTTCATCAATAAATCACGCTGTAGCTTTTCCTCTCGCCCAAATTGGCGCTTATATTTTGTGCCAAGCTTTCGGTATTCTTCCGACTTCTTTCTTACATCTCTAAGTTCTTTGAAGTAACTATGTTTAGAAATTTTCACGTCCAAACTATTCTCAATTACTTCTGGTGTTAATCTGGCGGGATGCCCCAGTCTCAATACATCCAAACCCAGACTGTCTAGTTTTTCTACGATCAGATCTACCGCTGCATTACTTTGTGCGCAAACCAATACTTGCCGCTCGGTTTTCACTACTTCTTTAATGGCATTTACCAAAGTGGTGGTTTTTCCTGTGCCTGGAGGGCCGTGAATAATGGCCACATCGCGTGCATGAAAAATATTGGTGAGGGCTTCGTTTTGTTTGGCATTTAGGTTTACAGATTGGTATTCAAAGCCCGTTTTAAATTCCGCAGGTTTGGCGCCATACATCACCTCTCTTAAATCGGCTACTCTACCTTTATCCGCTTTCAACACCAATTCTAAAGCACGGTTCATTTCGCGGTAAGAACCTTCATCAAATAATAAGTTGACTCCAATTTTACCATCTTTAAGCCAATCAGGAAGATCGCTAACATTCAGGGCAACCCGCATTTTTTCTCTGCGCAAAAAACTTACGACACCTGAAACGGCTTCGGCTTCATTTCCATGCCCAGAAAAAACACTGACTACAGCCCCTACTTGAAAAGAGTGATTTTGATCTAAATGTGTAGTGCGATCAATTTCTAAAGTATAGCGTTCACCTGTGCCGATGTAGCGATTCATCAACTGTACGGGGTACCAAGTTACACCTTGTCTTCTACGTTCTTCAATGGAAGTATTGAGCATTTTTCGCTCGTATTGCGCGTAGTCTTCCTCTTTTTCAACCTTTAATAATTGAATTAAATGCTGAATGGATTTTTGGGCTTCAGTCAAAAGGGTGTGCGTTTTGTTTGGGAGGGTAAAGTTAGCGCATTTAACCGCAGAGGGCGCAAAGCATCCCCAAGTTTAAAACAGAATTATCACTGCAAGAAGCGATGTAGTTTTGATGAAGCTGCCTATTATCTGGTGACAGTAAGATTGCTTCACTTATACTTCCTTACTTTCGATAAGCATTGACAGGTTCGCAATGTCGGAGCGGTTTTAACCGCAGAGGGCATGAAAAAACGCAAAGCGTAAAATAAGATCGTCACTGCGAGGAGCAAGTCAGGCGTTAGCCATGAGTTGCAACGCGGCAGTCTCTGTTTTTGGGGAAGTGAGATTGCTTCAAGTGTACTTACTTACTTCGATAAGCATTGGCAGGTTCACAATAACGGAAACGAGGAGGGTTTAATGCAAACTAGCTAAACTACTAGCTTCTTGTTCTTTCCAAAGTAACTTTTGATTTGGCGCAGATACCGCCAAAAGGTGGGTTGTGTTTGGCTACGCTTACTTTCACTTCTGAAACTGATGAAAACCGTTCAAAAACACCATCAATAATTTCTTGGCCTAGTTTTTCAAGCAATTTGGCTGGCGTGGCCATTTTACTCTTTACAATCTCGTAAAGCTGAACGTAGTCAACCGTGCCAGATAAATCATCTTGTTGAGCGGCTTTAGAAAAGTTGGTGGTTACTTCAAGGTCAACAGTATAACGATTTCCGATTTTACGCTCCTCTTCATAAAAACCATGATAGGCATAGAACTCTATGCCCTCTAAGGCCACTTTATCGGTATTCATATTAATCTACTCTATCGAAAAACGACCCTTTTTTATCTACAGAAGGAGCCTCTTCTTTTTGAGGTTCTTTCTCTTTTTTAAGGTCGACTCCAAGAAAACCCTCTGCCGACTCATTGGCTTCCTCTTCATGCTCATCAGCAACATCTGCCAAGTCTAGATTGGTAAGGTTCTCGTCTATCGGCTCTTCCTCTTTTTCTTCTTCCACTGGTGCAGCAGCTATTTTTTCTGGCGTTTTAGGTGCTAATATCTCATGCACTTTCTTTTCTTCACCCCCTCGTGGGGTTTCGTTTACCTCTCGGCTAAACTTCTTGGCCTCTTTTAGTATGGGTTTAATGTCTGCAGGAAATTCCTCATGTCTTTTAATCTTATCCAGAATATCAGCTGTCAGCATTTTCAATTCCGACATCATAGACTCTTTGTTCGCACTTAGGCTTTTAAACACTTGTTCCAATTGGCGGATTTCGTCCTCCATATCATCAACAATAGTGCTTGCCTTATTTTCAGCATCTTCAATAATATTCTTGGCCCTGCTTTTGGCTTCGCTCATTAAAGCATCGGCCTTCATTTCCGTTTCTTTCATATGAAGGTCGGCCGTTTTGGTGGCATGCTCAATCATATTTGCGCCAGTATCTTCTGCCGTTTTAAGGGTTTTGAAGAGAGAGTTTTCTACTTCGCGAAGTTTTTGCACTTCCTTTTCGGCAGACTCCAATTTATATTTTAGCTCCTTAGTTTGGTCTTGAAGTTTCTCCCACTCTACCGACAGGGATGTCAGGAAAGCAGTTACCTCGTCTTTATCGTAACCTCTAAAATTCTTTTCGAAAACCTTTTGCCTAATTTCTAAGGGTGTAATGTTCATTGCTTGGAAAAATTAAAAATTGATGTCCCAGATGGAAATACTGCGGTCGTCACTGGCCGAAATTAACAGGTTGTTGTGCTTACTCCAAAGCAACTTATTTACAGAGGTTCCATGACCCGCATGTCGTGCTTTGTCGATAACTTTTAGAAGTTGATAAGTCGAGGCATCCCAGACCTTTATAGACTTATCCATGCTACAAGTTACAAAATGTTTGTTATCAGGACTAAATTCGATATGGTTTATTGCATACATATGGGCTGCAACGGACTCCTTAAGGGTATAACCGTCAATAACATCCCAGATTTTCAACTTCGCATCCCTACTTCCACTAAGTAAGAAACGCTCATCGGGACTGTATCGTACCGTAAAAACCGAAATTTTGTGTGCATCAATTTCATGCAGCATCTTCCAGTTTTTTAAGGAATAGACCCTTATTTTATTATCGCTATAGCCTACTGTCAAATGCCCACTAAGCTCTGAAATTGCGAGCGTTCGCGCACTTTTTTCTGAATCGCGGATTACATGCAGCGTTTCCAAAGTCTTGATGTCCAGAATATGAACTTCGCCTGTTCCTTGGGCAACAATGATTCTGTCTTTGACTACTTTAATATCGAAGATTTGCGAATTTGACAGTTTGATAGAACCCAATTCCTTTTTATTCTCCCAGTCAATAATGTGCAAGCCGTCCATATTCTGACCGATGATCAGCGCATTTCTTTCGGGGTAATAACAAAGCGCATACACCGAACTGGGCACTTTCGCAATCATGCGACCCGTTTCCATATCATTCAAATCCCAAAGGGCTACCACGCCATCTGCCCCAGCCGAGAAAAACTGATGTGGTTCGGGGCCACGCTCCAGCATATACACGCAGTCTTGATGCCCGCCTACAGTATTCAGTTTTTTGACGCTTACTTGTGTCATAGCTTTTGAAAAGAATTATCTTTCGATTTGATACAAAACTAAGTATTCAACCTGCTAAGCCAATTAATAATTCATGCCTTTATTTCTAAAAGCCGATATCAACCCAAAAGTTTGCTTCGCAATATGGAAAATCGAGGAGTCGGAAGATGAATTAACGCAGCTTTACCAACCCAGCTTGGCAGAAAGTGAAGTATTGACAAGCTTCAAAGTAGAGGTAAAAAGAAAAGAATGGCTTTCTGCGCGCTTGGCATTAAAAGCGCTTTTTCCGAATCAGCTTTATGAGGTAAAGAAAGATCAGTTTGGTAAGCCTCACTTGAGTTTTGACGGGGTAGAAATTTCAATTTCACATGCTAAAAACTTCGGTGCTGCTGCCTATAGCTTAAACGGTCCCATTGGCATTGACATTGAGCACGACCGTGAACAAATCACACGCATTGCTCATAAATTCCTCCACCCTACAGAAAAGCCTTGGGCCGAAAACAAAGTTGACAAGCTGACTCAAATTTGGTGCGCCAAAGAGGCTTTATATAAACTCCATGGGCGAACGCAACTCATTTTTGCCGACCAATTGGTAGTAGGCCAACCCAATTTACAACAGCAAGCCAGTGGGCAAATTATAGAAAGGGGTATTAGTTCAGTGTTTAATGTTCAATGGTTAAAAGAAGAAGGATTGAATTGTTGCTTGGCGTATTAAACACTTAGTAATCATGTAATTGCTATAAATAATAGCATAATATTCCTTACATTAGTCATCCTGAACTAGTTTCAGGATCTGTGTATTTGATTAACCAAGCCCAATGAAAAACCAAAGCATCTCAAACCTAAAAAGCACACTCGCCATCCCTTTGGTAATGACAATTATCTTAATTCCATACTCAATTTTAATTGGTTGGAACATGGCCAGCATGGTGGTTTTCTGGTTTGTGCTAATTCCATTGGTGAGCTACTTGGTACCTACAAAGATTTTCAAAAGCACTAAGCCCATGAAGGAATCCATTATTGGACTGACCATTTTTTATGCCCTAATGACCTTTATGATTTATGAGCACAGCGACTTTTTACAACTGATGATGGTCAGTTTTGTAGTCAATCTTTTGATCCTCTTTTTTATTCAGTTAGATAAAAAGGTGAATAGGGAGGTTGCGGGGTAAGTTTGTTAGAAGCGCCAAATCACTAAACTATCAAGAATAGCAAGTAAAAACCGAATTCTCTATAAACTTAATAATTGATAGTAGATCAACCCAATCTCTTACAATAAGCCAACGTCAAATTATAGAAAGTGGCAGCGTTGCTGAATTCGACTTTAAATGGCTGAAAAGAAGGATTTAAGATGATATTCAGAATATTTAAGATATTGTTTTTAAATGATATTTACCTTCAAAAGGCTACATATTTTAACATACAAATTAAATCCTACTCTTATAACCTCTTGACAATAATGCATTATCAAGTCAAGCATATTTCAAGTCGATAATTTAATGAGATTTCAGTTTACTTAAAAACCATTATGAGACAGAACCCAACAGTATATAAAATTGACAATGACTTTAACTTCATCGAAGTTATCACTAAGGTCACATCTCAACTACAAGCAAACACTATATCATTTATATCTCGCGACTTAGAGGTGTCGAAGTATCCAGCAAAGTTGATAATAATAGAATCAGAAGAAAAAGACTCAGAATGGTCTAGTTTCTTTCCAAAAAAATACATAAATGGAATCTCGCTGAACTATCAAATTCCTTCTCTATTACTTCTAATACAAGCACCCCAATACATCTTCGCAATAGTTGGCGGTGGATTCTATAAACATATATTACCATTCTTAGATATGTCATACGGTCTAAACGCATACTCTAGGATTATGGACCCTATAAATGACCAAATAATATCGATTAAAACAAGGGGAGTGACTGGATTAAGAGCTGGGATGAAAGAACAGTTCAAGGACAACTATCGAATTATAGATTACATAAAGTTTGGTAAGATTCCAGTAGAATTAAAAATTCGTCTTTCCACTGAAAAGTCCGAATTGCTATTTCGTCAGTTTTTAACACTAAGGTCACCGCATATAATACTAAACATATCAAGTGGCTTTACACTTAATAAGAAACTCACATTTTTAGAACTGGGTGATCTAATTGAGACACTAATAAGTTTGCAAAACCTAAAAGCAAACGATTTTTTTAGTTCATATAAAGAAATCACAAACAAAGAAACCATATCTAATAATTTAAAGCCCGCATTGATCAATGAGTTATTCAATAAAAGAAGCGACATTATAAACAACAAGACTTCAAATTTTGAAGTCTGCTACCCTAATAAAATTGAAGAATTCTATAGTGCAGATGAATACTTAGTAAAACTTAAAACTGATAAACACAAATTTGTAACTATAGGTAACACTATTTACAAAAGTGATATATTAAGAATTATTTTAAATTTTCTATCCCAGAAAAACTATGATAGAAATTTAGAGACATTTAAACACAAAATATACAACATTTACATAACCACTGTCACCCACTCCTCAAAAAAGACCACACTTAGAACAGCTCTTATTTACCATTTAAATACAGAGCTATATATTAAATCAATGGGAACATTTATCTATCTCGATTCAAAGTGGTATAAATTGAGAGAAATATTTATTACAGAAATGAATAACCGGTGCTCTGAAATATTAAAAGCAAACAACCTAAACAACACTGTTCTATCTGAAAAATGGTCTAAAAGAGCGGACGGAAAACGTGTAAATGAAGACATTTACAATAACCAATACAATAAAAATGATTATTGGGTTTTAGACAAAATAATTATTGATTCTGTCGAGCTAGCTGATGTCATTTTTGTAAAAGATGGTACGCTATTTATTTGTCATATTAAATACGGCTTCAGTACAGAATTAAGGGAACTATATAGCCAAATCATCACTTCGGCAAGAAGACTCAAAAATGATTTAAAGAACGACAGTCATGAATTCCTCAAAAAAAATTATTCCCAACTTCAAAGAGAGAATAAACATAATGGTATTGGTGAGTCTGAATTCATAGACCTTTTCACTAAGAACAACATCAAATATGTAATGAGTTTTACAGGCCATTTAAGAAACAGGGATTTACTAACCCAAGTAGAAAAATACACTTCCAATATTGCTAAATTATCACTGATTCAATGTTTTACAGACATGAGAAATGACTATTATGATTTATCCATAGAGGTAATAAAGGAAGATAATACCATATGAAACAATTGATTCAGATAAGTCTCCGAGAGCATTCTGCCTACCTATTATTTGGTCTACTAGAGTGAAAATATGCTCAACTGAAAAAGACCCCTACGGGATGACTTAACGCTGACTGAAGTGTAACACTTCATGAACTGAAAGGCGCTGTCTACTTACACAAAAAATGGAAACGAATTCATTCTCAATTTCTAGTCCTATGGTTTTGATAAACTAAATGGCTGTTCTTTCTTTGCCCAAAACAAAAAACCAGCCTTATGTTTAAGAAGCAACTGCTTTCTATCCTTACAATATTTATTCTATTTAGTTCCTGTACTTCAGATGACGACCCTAGGGACAATTACCCTCAAAACAGAGATATTTCAATGTCCGTGTCTTCTACAGATGATGAAAGGATGTCCGACATTACATTCAGCATAAATGGTAGTGGAATAGAGATTTCCGACTTTTCTAGTAGTGACTCTCACCTACCGTTCAGTAGGAATTACATTAATAAGACTATTCCCTTTTTAACCTTATTAAATATCACTTATCGCGATAACTCAGGTACGCCTGTGGGTGTTCCCTTTGAGCCATATAAGATTACACTTAAGATTCGTGTAGATTCAGAAACCAAAGCTGAGAAGGAGGTTACAATTTCAGAATCAGGCACTGTCGATTATATAGAATTTTCTTTTAAGTAAATCAACGCCTCCTATTTGTCTGTGCACCACTGCCGCTAGTTCTCCGAACCTGTGAAGTCACATGAGTAAAGTGATCATTCTGCTTTATTGAAAGTCTCCACTTCTCTTCTGAAAAATATCCCTAAGGGCTGACCTAGTACGGGCTTAGGCTGCAGCTAGTTATTTCTAAAGAGTAAAGAGAGTGACAAGGTCTTACTCCAAATCAGCAGTCTTATCGGCTAAGATTTCGATAAGAGATTTTATTTCGTCTACTTTTTCGCTGTTACCTAGTTTTTCGTGGGCAATTGAAAGGTTTCTCAATACCCGAACCACCATGTCTACATTAGTGCAAGGTTCATAGTACTGATCCTTTGGTGTCAGCTTTAGATTGGCTACATAATCGTCAATTTCTTTTCGAGAAAAAATAAGCCCTCTATTAAAAGCATTGATATAGAATTGGGTTTCACCTTGTTTATAAGTAAGTACAAATAGGTTTGGTAAATTCACTCCATGTATGGGCAGCTTTAATTTTTGAGCGACTAAGGCATAGATAATACAGAGTGAAACTGGGTTTCCTTTTTTAGTTTGAAGCACAACACTCATCATTGAATTTCCAGGAGAATGAAAATTTTTAGTGTTCGCCCCAAACTTGAGTTTATTAAAAATGACCGAATTCAAAATCTTGACCTGATCTACTGGGTGTACATCGGTTTTAAACTCTAACCAAGCCTCATAATAAATTTGCTCTAATTGCTTTTTGAGATCGGCATATTCTAAATCGGGGTATTGGTAAGTATTTACCAACCACATTCCCTCCAATAAATCCTCGCCTCCCGTTTCTTTCCAAGCTTCTAGCTTTTCTTTTAGCAACTGAAACTGGAGTGAATGCACAAGCTCCTCTATTCGCTTTTGTACTGTTGGGTTAAAGCTTCCCTCCCATTCAAATTCTAAATAAGGAATAATGTGCGTACCAAGCGACTTGATTTTCCCCTCAACATGACTTAAAACTTCTGCGTCATCATCTTCTAGCAGAGAAATCAATGCTTTTAACTCCTTATTACTCAGGTTATCTGTTTCGTTCATTATCAGGTTTGAATGATCCCTACATTGAATTGTTCGCGAATAGGTGAATGGTTGGCTGCTTGAATTCCTTTGGCAATTACCTTTCGAGTGTCCAAGGGGTCGATAATACCATCTACCCAAATTCGAGATGCGGCATAATACGGGCTTAATTGCTCATTGTAGCTATCTGTGATTTCATCTAACAGCTTTTTCTCCTCTTCTGGTTCAATTACTTTACCCTGTTTTTTCAGAGAAGCTACTTTGATTTGAAGCAATGTTTTGGCTGCTGCAGCTCCGCTCATTACCGCCATTTGGGCCGTTGGCCAAGCGTAAATCAATCGCGGATCATAGGCTTTTCCACACATAGCATAGTTGCCTGCCCCATAAGAGTTACCGATGACAATAGTAAATTTTGGTACTACAGAATTGGCCATGGCATTTACCATTTTGGCTCCGTCTTTAATAATTCCTCCGTGCTCGGCTCGGCTGCCTACCATAAAGCCGCTTACGTCTTGCAAAAACACCAATGGAATTTTACGCTGGTTGCAGTTCATTATAAATCGGGCTGACTTATCTGCTGAATCGGAGTAAATCACTCCTCCCATCTGCATTTCGCCTTTTTTCGATTTTACGATTAATCGCTGATTTGCTACGATACCTACTGCCCAACCTTCTATTCTGGCATAACCGCAAACAATGGATTTACCATAGGCTTCTTTGTACTCGTCAAATTCAGAGTCATCTACTATACGTTTGATGATTTCTTTGATTTCATAAGGTTTTACCCTACTGTCTGGCATAATGCCATAAATTTCTTCTGGGTTCTCTTTCGGAGCTTTTGGTTCTTTTCTATCAAAGCCTGCTTTTTCGAAGTCACCAATTTTATCGAAAACACTTCGAATGTAATCCAGACAGGCCTGATCGTTTGGAAATTTATTATCGGTTACGCCTGATATTTCGGAGTGTGTTGTTGCTCCTCCTAAAGTTTCATTGTCTATACTTTCACCAATGGCCGCCTTAACTAAATAAGAGCCTGCTAAAAAAATCGATCCTGTTTTGTCTACAATGGCAGCTTCATCGCTCATGATTGGTAGGTAAGCACCGCCCGCTACGCAGCTCCCCATTATTGCGGCTACTTGAATAATGCCCATAGAAGACATCTTCGCATTGTTTCTGAACTGTCTTCCGAAGTGTTCTTTGTCTGGAAAAATTTCATCTTGCATGGGTAAATAAACCCCTGCACTGTCTACCAAGTAAATTACTGGCAGACGGTTTTCCATCGCAATTTCTTGTGCTCTTAAATTCTTTTTGGCTGTTATGGGAAACCAAGCTCCGGCTTTCACTGTAGCATCATTTGCCACAATCATGCAATCGCGACCGCTCACTTGACCAATACCTGTAACTACACCTCCTGATGGGCAACCGCCTTCATCGGCATACATGCCATCGCCTGCAAAGGCAGCTACTTCTAAAAAGTCGCTCCCATCGTCAATCAGGTATTCAATTCTTTCGCGTGCGGTGAGTTTGCCTTTCTTATGTTGGGATTCAATCTTTTTTTCGCCTCCGCCCAATTTTACTTTTTTGAGTTTTTCATCGAGTCTGTACACCAATTGGCGCATGGTGTCATCGTTTTTATTGAATTCAATATCCATAAGCAAGTGTTGTCCCGATAAGCCCGGGGAGTATGTATTATTACCTTTGATCTAAAGTAAACCTAAGATTAATGATTTCAAAAAGAAGCTAATCGGTCTGGGTTTTACTTTTTCTTTTTGTCTGCTGGCGGCCTATTCTTTCTTCCGAAAATAGAGAAATGCACATAGCGTTTAGGGTTTTCTCTCAAATCTATAAAGAGGCTATCCAAGTCAGTCATAGAACTGTTGAGGGCATTGTACAATGAATCATTGGTCATTAATTTACCGAGGGTTCCTTCATTGGAATTTAGCCTACCAATAAATTCTTGGGTACCAAGGAGAACCGAATCCATTCGCATTAAGCGTGATTCGATATCAATTGCATTCATTTTTTCACCCAATTTGGTGTACTCTGCTAACAATGGAGTTACGCCCCCCATGGCAGCAACCATAGAGTCGGTTACATAGTCGATTCTTAGTTTAACTTGCTCCATAGCCATATTTACAGAGTCGGTCATGTACACTAGTTTATCACTAAAATATTTGAAGTTATCTATGGCCAGAGCAATTGTGTCGGCTCTAGAAGCAAAAGGCTCCAATACTTCGCTGATTTTATTAACTACTGAGTTAAGACTATTGGCTGCAGAAAGCCCCTCTTCGGTAATCATTTCGGCAATGCCTCTGTCTATTTCTCCGCCTAAAAAATCTCCGCTTTCTAATACTCTTGCTCCACTTTGATTTAAGATCAATTGAACTTCTAAGCCACCTAGAATATCGGGTTTGGCCAACCTAGCCACAGTCCCCTCTTTCATTCTAATGGTCTTGTCAATGGCCAGTGTTACCAATATCTCATTATAAGTATCGGTACTGAATTTACGCTCTAATACTGTACCTACATTAAGCCCGTTTAGGATCACTCTATCTCCTTTACTTAGACCACTAATGTTATTATACTTAACATAGTAGGTATTTAATGGAGAAAAGACATCGAGTCCTCTCAAATAGTTGAACCCTATATATAATGAGGCCAACATGAGTACCGCAAATAAACCTACCTTAAATTCTCTTCCCTTTGCCACTATCTATCTTGTTGATTCCAAATAGTTAATATAATCTCTAATAGCTCTATAAATTGCTGAGGCCAAATAGTCTTGGACTTCCGCAGAACCGAGTTCTCTTTCTTCCTTTAGGTTGGTAAGATAACCAAGTTCTATCAAAACACTAGGCATAGAAGTATTCCATAATACCCATAAACTTGACTGCTTCACCCCTCTACTCTTTCTTCCTGCTCTTTTAGAAAACTGATCTTCAACGTTTTGAGCTAAAAGAATACTGTTTTCCTGATAGGCTTCTTGCATTATAGAAAATGCAATATTTACTTCAGGCGAAGTAGGATCAAAGCCCTGATACTTCTCTTTATAGTCTTCCTCTAACAAGATTACTGAGTTTTCCCTTTTGGCTACCTCAAAATTTCTACCCTCGTTCTTTACTCCCATCACAAAAGTTTCGGTTCCGTACACGTCTTCATTGCCCGGAGGCATTGCATTGGCATGGATAGAAACGAATAAATCTGCATTTGCATCATTGGCGATGATGGCACGAACTTTGGGATGGCTGTAATCATCAGTTTTTCTAGTATAAATAACCTCAACGTTGTCTAAAAGTTCATTTAAATACTTACCAACTTTCAAGGATACTGCAAGTGCAACATCCTTTTCGAGTAAGTTTTTCCCTCGCGTACCAGAATCTTTTCCTCCGTGCCCTGGGTCAATCACTACTTTAAATTTAGGCTTAGCAGCTTGAGACACCCCTTGATATGGAGCAAAAACTATTAAAGCGAAAAACAAAACAAGGAGAACAACTCTATTATTTTTTACTTTGGTTCGCATAGAAATGGTTATTAGAATACCTTTACACAAAAATCTGAATTTTTTCCATAAAGCGAAAAATCCTTTGGTCTCTGTAAAAAACATATCTTTCATATTAGTTTTACTATTGACGGCATTAAGCCTGAAGGCTCAAGAAGGAAGTTTAAAGAATGATCCTTTAAAAATCGAACCTGCTCCGCTGAGCACCAGTCCAACAACAACCAGACCAGTTGGAACAGACACCCTCAAAATCAAAAGTAACGGCATAGAAACTACTATTTTGTACTATGCTGAAGATTCGATCATTACCAAAACTGCTACGAATGTAACGTACTTATATGGAAATGCTTACATCGAGTATGGTGATATTAAATTAGATGCTGCTGAAATTATTATTGACAGAAACCAGAACGAACTGATAGCTAAAGGGGTACAAGATTCTACCGGTAGCTGGATAGGCCTGCCAGTTTTTCAGGACAAGGGTGGAGTATACGAAACTAGGGGCATTCGCTATAATTTCGCCACCAATCGTGCAAAAATTACCGGGGTAGTTACTCAACAGGACGAAGGCTACATTTCGGGTGAAGAGATTAAGAAAAACCAAGACGGGAGTGCTTACATAAAGGGTGGTAAATTCATTCCTTGTGACGACCTTCTGGCCTCTACTTATATTAAAGCAGAGAAAATCAAAGTGATTCCAGGCGATAAGATTATTACTGGCCCAGCGCAATTATACATTGGAGATATTCCCACGATTTTCGCCTTACCTTTTGCCTTTTTTCCAGATGTTAAAAGTGACGCTCAGTCAGGAATTCTCTTCCCTAAATATGGAGAAGAGAGGGTGAGAGGAATTTTCTTGCGTGAAGGGGGTTACTTTTTTGGCAACAATGAATACATAAGAACAGCTGTTACGGGAGACTACTACTCAAAAGGAAGTTTTGGTTTAAACGTGGTATCAAACTATAAGAAAAGATATAAGTATAGCGGAAGCGTAGATTTAAGATATAGCAAAAGTAAAACCCCTGACATAGACGAAAACCCTCTAAACTCGAAAGACTTCTGGGTATCTATTTCTCACAGACCTGAATCAAGAAATAAAACGCGTTTTTCTGCAAGTATCAATGCAGGAACTAGCTCATACAATAACAACAATATTTCCACTGAAAATTTTCAAAACACCATACGCTCAGAGTTTCGGTCTAACATATCATTGACGGGAAGTTTCGCCAATAACAGGTTTAGTTATGGATTAAACGCCCGCCATTCTCAGAATATTCAAACCAATATTCTGGATGTATCGCTACCTGAGTTTTCACTTAACATGACGCGGGTCACTCCCTTTTCACAAGCCAAGCAAGAAGCCCTAAAAAGACTTTCTTTTTCATGGGCTTTCAGTACATCAAACAAAATAACCAATGTGGTTAGACCCAATTCTGCAGGGTTCGATATTTCAAATAGCACTAATAAAGCAGACACTATTGCTGTTACTTTTGCCAAACTTCCAGAACTATTTGCCAATGCTCAAAATGGGGCAAGGCATTCAATTCCAATATCTACCTCGTTTCCTTTATTCGAAAATTTCAATGTTTCTCCTTCTATCAATTTTCAAGAGTTATGGTATTTAGAGGAGTTAGATTACACTTATATAGAGGATGAAAATGCGGTTAGAATAGATACGTTAAATGGTTTTTCAAGAGCCTCTACTTATGGTGTAAGTGTTGGTATTTCCACCCAATTGTACGGCTCTAAGAATTTCAAGCCTAGCAGCAAAATCGAATCAATTCGTCATACAATGCTACCTAATTTAAGTTTCAGTTATCGTCCTGATTTTGGTCAGGAAAAGTATGGCTATTACAAATATGTGCAAGTAGACACTACTTCCGCTGGGGAACCAGTGTATCAGTTTTTATCTAAATACAATGGCTTTGTTTTTGGAAACCCAACCCTGGGAGAGTCTGCTGCCATTAGTTTCAATGTAAATAACAAGATAGAAATGAAGGTAAGAAGTGATACTGCTAAATCAGAAAAGGTATCAATTCTGGAAAACCTGACCTTCGCTACCAGCTACAATTTCTTGGCAGACTCTTTTAATCTTGCAGATTATAATCTTAGCGCAAGGACAACCCTGTTTAAAAACAAAATAGACATTAGCGGGGGCTTAACTCTTGACCCATATGTATACCTAACTACTAATAATGGTGAAGGAGATGTAATTAAAAGAGTAGACGCTATAGCGCTTACACAGGGCAAGGGAATTGGAAAGATAAGAAGTGGGCGCTTTTCGCTTAGCACTAACCTCAACTCAAAGGCATCTACCAATCAACAGTCTTCTAGAGGGCAAGGTGGCCCTGGAGGCCTCGCTTCAATTGACGATGGTGGTTATGGCAACGCAGCAAACGATGGTTATGGAACCATGAACAACGGAGAGACAAATATTCAAAGACAAGTACCTCAATATTTTGACGACCCTAATGCCTATATCGACATTTCCGTTCCTTGGAACATAAGGTTTAGCTATAATTATTCCTTCAATCGAAGCCTAAGCAATAATGAGTTTTCTACTTCGACAAGGCAATCCATAAGAATGAATGGAAACCTAGGGCTTTCACCCAAATGGCAACTCACAATCAATACTGGTTACGACATAGAGTTAAAGGAATTCACCCAAAGTTCTTTGGGCGTCTATCGCGACTTAGGCTGTTGGGAGTTAACGGGCAACTGGATTCCATTCGGCCGATTTACCTCCTACTCTATCGATATTCAAATTAAAGCTTCTGCTCTTAAAGATTTGAAACTAAGCCGCAGAAGAAGCTTCTTCGATAATTGATTTTTTAAGAGGTTAGATCTTAGATGATAGAGGTTAGGCCAAAAGACAAATCGCCTTTTCACACTTGTTAGTGTTCTTCATCAATTAGTCACTGAAAGGAAGTTTTTATAAATTACACGGTGCATAAATATGGTGTGCATATAACGTTTCACGAAACCATGATTGCTTGATTACCTTAAAAAAGTTAGTTAAGACTATACACTATTGCGATGAAAAGTATTCTTAATTCAACATCTTTTTCAAGCATATTCCCTCCGCTACCCAATCAGGTTAAGGACGAAAAAATACTTTATTGGCTTACCATTACAGTTTCGTTGTTGGCATCACTGGAGTTTGGTCAAGATTACATCAAGTCTGTGTTGAATAACAGCGATTACTCTTTAGTACAATCATTATCATACAAGCTATTTTGGTTTGTATTTATACCTTTTACCTTCTTGCTTCTACGTTTGCAGAGTAAATTTAATTTGAATGAAGGCAAGAACAAGATTCTACTGAAAAAGCTCTTCCTAATTATCCTTATTACATTATCGCACTTATTAGTTTTTTCATTACTCCTCCACATTATTTCATTTACCATAAATGACCAGCCTTGGCCATTAGCCATACTGCTAACTCAAAAGCTATCAACCCGACTTTATCTAGGGCTTTCGTTCTACATTATCTTCTCTTTCATTTACCATCACTTTGGCCAAAAGACGATAAAAAGCATAGACCAAAAGAGTAATATAAATACTTTTCGAATTAAACATGGCAGTAAAACAACGTTCATAGAAACTCAAAAAATAAATTTCATTGTTTCTGATGGCCCATATTTAGAAGTCAGTACCCTAGAAAATAAACATGTCATACTCGACAGCCTAAAGAACATCATCGAATCATTACCTGAAAACTTCAAGCGTATTCATAAGTCAACCATTGTGAATACAGACCAGATAGAAAGCTCAAAATCACGAGGAAATGGTGATCATGATTTAGTCTTAAAATGCGGAAAGACAGTTCGGCTCAGTCGTAACTATGCTAAACCTTTAAAGGGCATTCTACATTAACCATCAGGTCATGAGGTAAACTCCTCAGGTTATAAATTACCGCCATTTTAGTCCCTTCCTAGTCCCTACATTTAGGTTCACACAAATCAAGTACTAAGTGCACATTCTTTTTCACAAGAAGTGTTCGGACGATAAAATTCATTAGACATCATGGTTAAAAAGTATTTAACACCTCTTCTTCAATCTTCAACAGATAAGGTTTCTGGATTGAGTTTTCTTATGCTCAGGATAGGCGCTTGCTCATTAATGGTTTACCTACATGGTTGGCCAAAAATCAAGAATTATTGGGAAGGGCAAAATGGCCTTCCTGAGCTCATCGGATTAAGCCCTGAGAGTGGTTTACTACTCGCTATTTTTGCAGAAGTAATTTGTTCATTTCTTCTAGCCTTAGGTTTTCTGACCCGAATCGCGGTGATCCCGCTTTCATTCACCATGGTTGTTGCCACTTTTATATTTAATGCAGATCAAGCACTCATCGTCAAAGAGAAAGCCATATTATACTTGATTGTATATCTCTTCTTTTTAGTTGCAGGGGCAGGGAAATACTCAATCGATCACCTGCTCGCCCAAAAAATAAACTCAAAAAAACTGTAATTAAACAACGACTACTATGAGACAATTTTTAATCACCATTTCATTACTGGCTCTCCTAAACAATACCACCCTAGCACAAGACAAACAAGTTGGAGGGCCTTGTCAAGACTGTGAAGCACTTATGGACTATCGTCTTTTTTCTACTCAGCCCAAAGCATCTGATACATTGCCTGGGTTTATGGAAAACACGCCTAAGGTTAAAATATCAGGAAAAGTATTTGAGGCAGACGGAAAGACACCTGCTAGCAACGTAATTCTATACATATACCATGTTGACAGAAATGGAATCTATCAACCTAGTGACAATCCAATAGGATGGGAAAAACGTCATGGGCAATATAGAGGCTGGCTAAAAACTAACAACAACGGGGAGTACACATTTTTCACCTTTAGACCTGCCCATTACCCCGAAGCTCAAGAACCTGAACATATTCATATCTATGTTAAGGAACCAAATACTACCCCTTATTACATAGACAGTATTCTTTTTGAGAGCGATCCTATACTCACAGCAAAAATCAAGAAAGCCGAGAAAAATCGCGGTGGTTCAGGAATTGTCCGACTCGAAATGAAAAACGGCATTTGGACTGCCAATAGGAACATAATTTTAGGACTGAATACTCCCGATTATGAATAAACCTTAGGCGATAGTTAGACAGATTCATCAACACCCAAAACTCCCTATTGTTGCACAGCGCATTTTTCTGGAAGTTTTTGATAAATTACATGAGATATAAACACCATGAATCTGGGGGCCATATAACGTTTCACTTAATTATAAAAGAAACCAATACCGATGAACATAGAGACGAAGAATCTTAAGAGAATAATTGAAGACAAAACGTTTGTAGATGTTTATACCGATAGCTATAATGAATCAACTTATGGATTTGTAATAGATTTCAATGATACTTTTTTAGTGCTTTACTCATTTGATGATGACAGTAAGGCCAATGGAATTGTTATTTTCTTCAGAGAGAATATTACAAGAATTCGTTGGGGTGGCAATGAGATCTCAAGTGTTTATAGTCTCATAGACACTTCAGAAAAAGCATCTACTAGCATTGATATTGACTTATCTTCAATCCAAAATATCTTGAAAATCATGAATGCGAGTTATGGATATATCAACGTTTCCATTCAGGATATTGACTCAGGCATTTGTTTTATTGGTGAAATAACTGAAATGGATGATGAGACTATCGTCATTAATGAATATGGATCCAAAAGCTCTCTTGACAGGACAAACATAATGATTTCCATTCGTGACATTACCAAAGTTGAAGCGGGTGGCCAATATGAAGCAGGGTTAGTTCAACTATTTAATAAAAACTGAGTACACCATCTAAGAAAACCCAAGCCCGCAGACGCTGTCTGCGGAATTCATCAACAACTAAAACCCCCATTGCTTTAAAGTGCATTTTTTCTGGAATTTTCAATAAATTACGTGAGATATATGTGCCATGAATGTGGTCGGTATATAACGTTGAGCATAATGTAAAATGGCCAAACCAATAAGTCAACTAACATATAAGATTGTCGCGTTTCTTGAAATCCAACAAGTCGACACCAATGAGAGTATTGATTGGGCAATTGAAATGATGGAACTTGGATACGAAAGTCCGACTTTATACATGCTTGCAAGTTTCAACAAGCCGACAAATTATTTCGAAGTTATTAACTACGTTACAGACACGGTAGAAGAACTCGGACTTGAAATGAAAAGTGGTGATAGTGCAACTTTGAGCTACACAAGCTATTATGTTCATCAAATAGCCAAAGGGCAAAGAGTAAGAGAAAACTTGACTGAACTATACAAATTTTGTCAAATGAGAAACTATGAAGACCTAGTTTATGACTTCTATCTACTTTATTGGGCTTGGGTCTCCCTTGACTATGAAGACCATACATACAATCACTATTGGGACGGGGCCAGAAAAGAAAACATTAAAACGATTGTAATGGACGAAGCGAAAAAGTGGCTTAAAAAAAACAAAGAACACTATGAACAACATTAGCTATGACAAATATTCCCGCCCTCGGTGTTCTTCACCAACAAGCCTCCTTAGTTATTCACTGAAAGGAAGTTTTTAATAAATTACATGAGATCAATGCTAAAAACTTGTTTGTAGTTAACTATAGAAACCTATGAGCATAACTCTTTTTACTGTTTTCCACTTTATTTTAGGTTCATTCCTAAACCAGTCAGATGAATACTTCCCAAATAAGAGTAAAGTTTTGACAACTGAATTCAATAAATCTGAGAATTTCTTTCCAATTGCAACCCTGGACCTAACATCCAAAGGCATCAAAGATAAGATTCATGTGATTTTTGTATGTTTTGATCCTGCTATAGATCACTATGAGCCCTTTCCAGAGGGGGATTACATTGATAACTACTCATTTGAGATTACCAATGATGGACTCTATAATCCTACATTTAACAAAACTGCCTTAGATATTGGTAACAGGTATTTAAAATATTTTGTTGAAGGAAAAAGCAAATTCAATGATTCAAAATCTGAGTCAACATCTTCTCTAATTCGATTTTATGAACGTCCTATGTGGTTACAATCTAACGATACTCCAAAAAATTCAAAAGGAGAAAACATGAAGTTCATTTGTCAAATGGAGGTATATAAGGTATTCAATGACGATTGTTGGTTATATGTCTTTTATGACGAAATGGATAGGAAAGTTGAGTACGTTCTTCAAAGAGATTAATAACTGGCCTTCTGCCCTTGTTGGTGTTCTTCACCAACAAGCCACTATTGGTTAGTCACTGAAAGAAAGTTTTTGATAAATTACATAAGATATATACGCCATAAATGAGGTGAGTAAATAGAATGAAGCAAAAAACAATGAATAATGGGGAAAGGTGGACGTCCACACAAAGTTCATGAAGAACTGACTCAACTAAGACAGTTTGTTGAACAAGCGGATAAGAATTCTATTGAAACTATTTTACAAAACCATGGAATAGACGCTTATGACGAAGACAAAAGAACTGCATTGATATGGGCCTCTTTCTTCGGGCAAGTGAATATAGTTAAGTGGCTAATTGAAGGTGGGGCTAATCCAAACTTTCAGGATAGGATCGGATATACTGGACTTCATTTCTGTGCTCAAGAACAAAATACAGAAGTAGCAAAACTCCTTCTTGAAAAAGGAGCTGACCCTAATGTCATGGATCAACATGGTAACTCTCCACTCTGGACAGCATTGTTTAATGCTAAAGGAAATTTCGAAAATATCAAAGCATTAAGATCTCACGGAGCCGATCCTTCATTAAAAAACATACATGATCGAAGCCCAAATGATATGGCAAAGTCTATTTATGAAAAGGAAATTGACGAATTAATAAAGTAAAAAGCCATTCTACTCTCGCAAAATGGCTTTCTGTATTTTTAGATTGGGTTAACTGTTAGTTCAACCAGCCTTCAATTTCTTCTAGGCTAGCCGCTTGCACCTCTTGAAGTTTGAGCTTCTTTCTCATGCCGCCCATATCGTTAAGCAGTTTAGAAGCCGTTTGTTCTTTGAGCTGCGCAATGGTATTAATGTTCAGTTTTCTAAGAATTTGAACCAATTCTAATCGAACTCCTTCTTTTACAAACTCATCATCCGTAGCCATTTTGGCTTTCTTCTCTGGTTTCATTTGAGGGAAGAACAATACATCCTGAATCGACTTTGAGTTGGTCATAATCATCGACAAACGATCGATACCAATGCCCAAACCAGCGGTTGGTGGCATGCCGTATTCCAAAGCACGAAGGAAATCTTCATCCAAGGTCATGGCTTCGTCATCACCTCTTTTACCCAACTCCAGTTGTTCTTCAAAACGCGCCCTTTGATCGATAGGGTCGTTCAATTCAGAGAAAGCGTTACAGATTTCCTTACCATTACAAATCGCTTCGAAACGCTCTACCAAACCTTCTTTGCTACGGTGCTTTTTCGCCAATGGCGACATTTCCACTGGGTAATCCGTGATGTAAGTTGGCTGAATCAGTTTGCCTTCACAGTGCTCACCAAAAATTTCATCAATGAGTTTTCCTTTCCCCATCGACTCATCATTCGGCACTTTAAGTTTTTTGGCGGTTTCTCTCAGCTCGGTCTCGTTCATTTCAGAAATATCAATTCCTGTAAAATGCTCAATGGCTTCGAACATGGTAAAGCGTTTCCAAGGACGTTGGAAATCAATTATGTTTTCGCCCACTTGAACTTTGGTAGTTCCGTGTAAGTCAATGGCTACTTTCTCTACCATTTCCTCCACCAAATCCATCATCCAATTGTAATCCTTGTAAGCCACATAAAGCTCTACTTGAGTAAATTCTGGATTATGGAAACGTGACATTCCTTCGTTTCTGAAATCTTTAGAGAATTCGAAAACACCATCGAAACCACCTACAATTAATCTTTTTAAGTACAATTCATTGGCAATTCGCATATAGAGCGTCATGTCCAAAGTATTGTGATGTGTTTTGAAAGGCCTTGCTGCTGCCCCACCGTATAATGGTTGAAGAATTGGCGTTTCCACTTCTAGGTAACCTCTATCGGCCAAGAACTGACGCATTGAGTTTACCATGTGCGTTCTTTTAATGAAAGCTTCTTTAACATGCGGGTTCACCACCAAATCCACATAACGCTGTCTATAACGCTGCTCCGGATCGGTAAAGGCATCATGTACTTTGCCTTCGGCATCAGTTTTTGGCAAGGGAAGTGGCTTTAAAGATTTAGTAAGCACGGTCATTTCCGTAACGTGTACAGAAATTTCGCCTACCTGTGTTTTAAACACATAGCCTTTAATTCCAACAAAATCACCAATACTAAGGACCTTCTTGAAAACCGTATTGTAAAGCGTTTTATCTTCGCCTTCGCAAATATCATCTCTTCTTACATAGACCTGAATTCGGCCTTGCGAATCTTGAATTTCAGCAAAAGATGCAGAGCCCATAATTCTACGGCTCATCATTCTACCTGCAATGGTAATCTGTTTAAAGCGTTCAGGATCCTTATCAAATCCTTCCTTAATTTCCTTTGAGTAAGTAGTTACTTCATAGGTTTCTGAAGGATACGGATTGATACCGAGCTTTTGAAGTTCCTCCCGCTCTTGTCTTCTGACAATTTCCTGTTCGCTTAAAATCTGCATTGCTTTATTTTTTTCGAGGCGCAATTTAGTCATTCACTCACATTTATTAAACAATTAAAAGCGGTCTCTATGTAGTATTCACCTGAACTCGATGAATAAAACAGCCATAGTTTGGGTAGTGTGGAAATTTCTAAAGTTAGAAACCCTCCAAAAGTTCTTTGTTGTGCTTCAGATGAACCATTTATCCTATCTGATATTTGAGAGTCAACTTTTGGAGGGTTTATGCAGAATTTAAAAGCGGTCTCTATGCTCTATTGAAAAATTTTACTCCTAAATAATTAGGAGTTATCCGAAAAGTTTAAGACATTTCCGAAAGAATTAGGAGTTATGAAGGACTTAACAAAAGCTGAAGAGCAAATAATGCAGATCGTTTGGGAGCATGATAAAATGTTTATCAAAGACATTGTAGACGAAATGCCTGACCCAAAACCAGCCTATAATACGGTGGGTACTTTCTTGAAAATTTTGGAAAACAAGGGTTTTGTAAACAGAGAAAAAGTGGGCAATACGTTTTCTTATTCGGCTACTGTGAAAAAGAAAGCTTACACCAAAAACTTCATGAATGGGTTTTTGAGTAATTATTTCGAGGGCTCGGCCGAAAAGCTGTTTTCATTTATGATGCAGGAGAAAAAGCTAAGCCCCGAACAAGTGGAAGATTTGATGAAAAAACTAAAAGACCATGAATAGCTATTTAATAGAATCTTCGATTTGCCTAGCAAGCTTTTATGGCTTCTATTGGCTCTTCCTTCGTGGGGAAAAATTGCTTTCTGTGAATAGATTTTACCTGTTATTCACGGTTGTAGCTTCAATGTTAATCCCTCTATTGAATTTCGAAAGTCAATTTGTTTTTAGTTCAGTAGAAGCACTAACATCTAAAGCTGTTACTTCTCAGGTTGGTGTTTCAGAGAGTACAATTCAAAACAATCCATTTATTTCAATCGAGATCATCTATGCCATTGGCTTAGCAATCTCTGTCTGCATACTCGTTTTCAAATTATTCATTGTAAAACGAAAAGTGGGCAAATGGCCTTCGTTACAGAACCATAGTATTGAAGTGATTGAAATCGAAGGGAATGACGCTTATAGTTTCTTCAATACCATTTTTGTGGGTAAAGAACTGAGCAAAAACGAAAGTTTAAAACAGCAGATCATCACGCATGAGCTTGCCCATATTGAAGGAAGGCATTCACTGGATTTACTGCTTTTTGAAGTACTCAAATGTGTTTATTGGTTCAATCCTTTTAGCTATTTCTATGCTAAATCCATCCGTCTTCAACATGAATACATAGCCGATCATTCGGTATTGAAACGTACGCACCCAAAGCATTACGAAAGATCATTATTGCAATTCGCCTTGGCCAAAGTGAACAGCAGCTTGATTTCCAGCTTTAGCGAACACCCTATTCAGAAAAGATTAAAAATGATTCAAAAATTAAACTCAAATGTCATGAACAAATTAAAACCATTACTCGCCCTGCCTATTTTAGGCCTCTTATTTATTGCTTACGCTTGTACAGATGCGATTGAACCCGTATTAGAAGATGAACTCGAAGAAGTTGTAATCGACTTGGATGTTCAAACGGAACCTTACTTAATAGAATATCTTGATTCAACACTCGCTTCAGGTAATGAAATTATTTTCGAAGAGCAAGAAATTGAAGTCCCTGTAGAAGTAATAGAGGTAAAAACCGTTAAAGGTGAGCTCATAGAATCAATCGAAAGCGAATGGCAAACCCTTAAAGACCACCCGTCTGTTAAAAGCACCTTTACCAAAGAAGGTATAGAAATATTAGAAATCCCAAATGATCTAATCACTGAAAAGCCCGTAGTTACAGTGAAAGGCGTTAAAAGAAGTAATAATTAAGATCGAAACAACACGCATAAAAAAGCCTGACCTAATTCAACTAAGTCAGGCTTTTTGCTTTCCTTTTAGCTTCCGCTTTTAGAACTTGTCCTGATGGGCAAATTCTTTTCTGGCTTCTTTTCTTCGTTGCAGTTCCTTTTTAATCAACGTCAGTTCACGGCTGCTTTGCCCTTTTACTGAAGTATTTTCATTGGCTCTTCTTATTAAATAAGGAATTGTGGCCTTAATTGGACCATAAGGAACATACTTGATTACGTTATATCCCGCTGCAGCAAGGTTAAATGAGATATGGTCGCTCATTCCGTACAACTGACCAAAGTAAACCCTTCTATCATCTCTTGGTAAACCATACTTTTCTAAATAAAGTGTGACCAAGTAATTACTCTTCTCATTGTGCGAACCCGCAAAAAGCCCAATATCATCAATGTATTTGATGCAGTATTCTGTAGCCGCATCAAAATCTCTATCCGTTGCCTCTTTGTTTGGTTGAATCGGGTTTTCGTATCCCATATCTTCTGCCCTAGCCGCTTCCTTTTCCATATAAGCACCACGCACAAGCTTTGCTCCCAACCTGTAGTTGTTCTCTTTTGCGTCAGCATGTAGCTCTTTCAAATGACCTAACATGCTATGGGCATACATCTGAAAGGTGTAAAATACCAAAGCCTTTTCTGTATTATACTTGGCCATCATAGCCCTTGTAATATCAGTTACTGGTTTTTGAATCCAAGTTTCTTCCGCATCAATCAAAACAGAAACATCTTTTCGCTTGGCTTCGGCACAAATCATATCCACCCTTTTCTTCACTCTTTCATATGCTGCGGCTTCCTTTTCAGTCAGTTTTTCACCTGCATGAATTTTCGTCAGCAAATCAAAATGAGCCAAACCCGTAATTTTAAAAGCAGAAAACCGAATGAACTCATATTGGCTCGCTCGGTCTATGGTTCGCATTATTTCTTGAGCACTTCCGTCAAAGCCCTCTTCTGTTTTCTCACCTTCAACTGAATAATCGAAAATGGCACCAATATCAAAAGCTGCTAACTCATTGGTAGCTCTCTGACATCCGTCAAGGGTTTCTCCTCCACAAAAAAGGTTGAAAATGGTTTTTCTGATAAGTCCTTTCACTGGCAAGCCCAAGTTTAAAGACCACTTTGTGAGGGTTGTTCCTACCTTTACCAACCCTGGGGATTGCATAGTAGAAAAAATAAAATGCGCTTGCTTTAGTGCTTCGTCTGTTCGAGCCGCAAAGGCATTCGTAAGGTTGTCAAAATCAACAAACTTTTTTAGTTCCATAGCGATATTCAAAGTGCGCAAATATAGTAACAAACCAATAGTCTCCTACCTTTGTTGTACATGAGTTGCAAACGAAATATACATGACTAATCCACCATTATATAGACGGTTAGACCAAGCCAAGAAACCCCTCATTATTGCAGGGCCTTGTAGCGTAGAAAACCAAGTTCAGTTTTTCGCAACATTAAAGAACTTAGACCTTTCTAAAATAGACTATATAAGAGGTGGAATATGGAAGCCTAGAACAAGGCCCGGATCGTTTGAAGGCATAGGCGCTCTTGCTTTTGAGTGGGTTAAAGAAGCTAAGGCTGAATTTGGGATTAAGTTTGCCACAGAAGTGGCTACAGCCGAACACGTAGAAATCGCATTAAAAAATGATGCATCAATGCTCTGGTTGGGTGCTAGAACTACAGTAAACCCTTTTACAGTACAAGAAATTTCAGAAGCCCTTAAAGGTGTTGATCTCCCTGTTTTTGTAAAGAACCCCATCAATCCAGACTTATCGCTTTGGAAAGGTGCTTTGGAAAGGCTCTTAAAATGCAATGTGAAAAACCTAGGCGCCATTCATCGCGGTTTTCAAACTTTTCAGCAAAACAAATACCGCAACACTCCACTTTGGCAAATCCCCATGGAGTTGAAAGGTGAATTTCCTGACCTTCCGCTTCTCTGCGACCCTAGCCATATAGGAGGAAAAAGAAGCTTGATAAGTGAACTATCGCAAAGGGCTATGGATTTGGACTATGATGGCTTAATGATAGAAACGCACATTGATCCAGACAATGCTTTAAGCGATAATGCACAACAATTAACACCAAGTGATTTCAATCTCTTACTGAATAACTTGATTTTCAGAAGTCATACTTCCAAAGACCAAGACTTTATAAATCAACTAGAAATTATTCGTGAACAAATAGATCAAGCTGACAGAGAGATACTTGAGGCGATTGCTACTAGATTAAGTTTAGTAGAAAAAATTGGAGAGTATAAAAAAGAAAATAATGTGGCTATCTTTCAGATAAGTCGATGGAAAGAAATCCTTCAATCGAGACCAGAATGGGCCAAAGCCATGAACCTAGACCCAGAATTTATTCGTGAACTTTACCGCCATATTCATCAACAATCCGTAAGGATACAGACATCCGTATTTAATACTGAACAAGACAAACAACCTAATGACTGAACTAGGACTACTCGGCCCTGAAAACACTTATCATGATATGGCAAGGCAAAAGTTTTTGCCCAACGCTAGCCATATGCTTTTCCCTACCTTCGATGAAATTTTTAAAGCACTGAAAGAAAAGCGCATTAAGAAAGCGCTGATCGCCATTAAAAACAATACCTCTGGTTTAGTTGGCGATAATCTGGAGCGTATTAAAAGCTCTGGACATCGTATTTTAGAACAGTTCGAACTGCCGATTCACCTTTGTTTAGGTAGCTTTAAAGCTTCAAACATTGAAGGAATAAAGAAGATTTATTCTCACCCCATGGCAATCAAGGAAACTAAAAAGTTCTTTACTAAATACAGTCATATTACCTTTATTTCTAGCACAAGTACGGTAAGTGCCGTTCATGAGCTTAAGAATAATCGAGAGAAAAATGCGGGGGTAATTGCGAGTAAAGAGGCCATAGAAGCCAACGACTTATTACTGTTGATGGAGAATATTGAAGACCACTCAACCAACAACACAACTTTCGCTTTGGTAGAGAATATTTAAAAAATTATTCACTTTATGTTTTTCTTTAAAAAAGAGATACCTAAGTTTATCGCATGTTAGCAGCAAGGACATCATTTTATTACTTTTTTTACTTTAGAACTCACTCGAGATCGAGCCTGCGCTATCATTGAATGAAATCACTAAAAATATTTAATAGCCCGGTTCGAAAGAGTCGGGCTTTTTTTTTGAACAAACGTAATTATGAACATCATCGACATTAAAGATTGGGGGCTTGGATTATCAGAGCATGTGCTCATTGCAGGCCCTTGCAGTGCGGAAAGTCCGCAACAAATCGAAACTATTGCAAAAGGTTTAAAAGGAAGTCCTGTCGAACTTTTCAGAGCAGGCGTATGGAAGCCAAGAACCAGACCAGGCTCATTTGAAGGGGTTGGGGCTGAAGCGCTAGAATGGCTACAAATTGCAAAAGACATTCTGGATGTGCCAGTTACCGTAGAGGTGGCAAAAACGGAACATGTAGATGCCGCTTTAAAAGCAGGTGTTGACGTACTTTGGATTGGTGCAAGAACAACAGTAAATCCATTTTCGGTACAAGAAATTTGCGAAGCCTTAAAAGGAACCGACATTCCAGTAATGGTAAAAAACCCGATCAATCCAGACCTTCAACTTTGGTTGGGAGCTTTTGAAAGGTTAAACAAAGTAGGGATCACAAAATTGGCGGGCATTCACCGTGGCTTTTCAGATCCTTACGAAAAAAGATACCGCAACAAGCCAGAATGGTCTTTGCCAATTCACTTAAAGCGTATGATTCCCGGCCTTTCTGTAATTTGCGACCCAAGCCACATTGCTGGCGCACGCGAAATTATTGGAGCCGTTAGTCAAAGGGCCATTAACTTTGGTTTGGATGGTTTAATGATTGAAACTCACCATGATCCAGATAAGGCTTGGAGTGATGCCAAACAGCAGATTACACCAGACACGCTCAAGATCATTTACGAAAGCCTGATTTTCAGAGAAAACGTAGACGAGCATCCAGAAATGCTGAATGAACTAGATCAGTTCAGACAAAAAATTGATTTATTAGATGCTCAGTTATTAGAGCTTTTTGCTGAAAGATTCAAAGTAATTGAGCAAGTGGGCGACTATAAGCGTGAACATAATTTGGCGGTTTACCAGCCCAGTCGTTGGGAAGAAGTAATGGAAAGTAGAATTCAGGATGGCTTGCGTAAAAACATGACGGAGAAGTTTATGAAAAGCCTTTTATTTGCCATTCACGAGGAGTCGGTGAAAAAGCAAGAAGCACAACTGAAAGAAACCCGTCCATTAACAAAAGCATGAGCCACATTGTAATTGACCACATAGAAACCAGCCTTAAGGCGGCATTAAAGGAAACTGACTTTACGCAATTAGCGGTTTTAGTCGATGAGAATACGCGTGCGCATTGTTATCCTTTGGTACAGGCCTTTTTGCCAGAGCATTTGCTCATACAAATCACTTCGGGTGAGGAGAACAAAAACCTTCGCACTTGTGAACACATATGGGAGCAATTCACCTCAAACAACTTTGACAGAAAAGCATTGCTGATCAATTTGGGTGGTGGTGTAATTGGCGATATGGGTGGTTTCTGTGCGGTTACTTACAAACGTGGAATTCGATTCATCAACATTCCCACTACCCTATTGGCCGCGGTAGATGCCAACGTAGGCGGAAAATTGGGCATCGATTTTATGGGCTTTAAAAACCATTTAGGGTTCTTCCAAGATCCCGAAACTGTCTTAATCGACCCAATATTTCTAAAAACCCTTGTTCCGCGAGAATTGAGGTCGGGTTTTGCAGAAGTAATTAAACACGGGCTTATAGCCGATGCCGATTATTTTGAACAAACTACTGCTCATGGCTTAGACATTGAAAACTGGGAGGCCGTGATTGCTCATTCCGTAGAAATCAAAAACGAAGTAGTAAAAACGGACCCAAAAGAAGCTGGGCTCAGAAAAATTTTAAACTTTGGGCACACCGTTGGGCATGCCATTGAAAGCTTCTATTTAAATACTGACAAGAAGCTTTTACACGGAGAAGCAATTGCGGCTGGAATGATATGTGAAGCCTACTTGTCAAAAAAACTACTGGGCTTTTCTGATGAAAATCTATTGCAGATTTCTGACACCATTCTCGAGATTTATCCTGAAATTAACATCGCAAAAGAGGACTTTTCTGGAATCATAAAACTGATGTACCAAGACAAAAAGAATCTTAACAACCTCCTCAACCACTCCCTTCTGATGGACATCGGAAAGGCCACCTACGATATCGCTGTAGACGAAAAAGATGTAATTGATTCTCTTTTTTACTTCACTAAACTGAAACACTGACCTTGGAAACCATTCACCTTAAACACTCACCCCAACTCAAAGCAGTAGAAATCCCGCTTCCTGCTTCTAAAAGTGAGAGCAATAGGGCTTTAATTATCAACGCGCTTTCTGGTAACCTATCAGCACTACAGAACCTATCAGAAGCCAGAGATACTCAAACGATGATTCGTTTATTGGCCAGTACAGAAGAAACTTTAGATGTTTTGGACGCTGGAACCACGATGCGATTTCTTACAGCACTTTCAGCCGTGGGAGAAACACCGAGAATTCTTACGGGCACCGCAAGAATGCAACAGCGCCCCATTAAGATTTTGGGGGATGCCCTAAAAAGCCTTGGTGCCAAAGTAAAATATTTAGGAGAAGAGGGCTTTCCTCCACTCAAGATAAAACCCATTGTTGATCAAAAGACCAACAGCATTAAAATGCAAGGCGATGTAAGCAGTCAGTTTATATCGGCTGTGTTAATGATTGCCCCTTGTTTGCCCCAAGGCCTTAACTTAGAATTAAAAGGAAAAATCGGCTCTCGTCCTTATATCCAAATGACTTTGGACATGATGAAGCTTTTTGGAATTCACTCCAACTGGACCAACCAAACCATTGAAATTAAGCCTCAGCAATACAAAGATTACCCATATGTAGTAGAATCTGATTGGTCGGGTGCGAGCTACTGGTATAGTTTTGTGGCTTTAGCAGATGATGCCAAAATCAAATTAAAAGGACTCAGACAAAAATCGCTTCAAGGCGATATTGCCATTGTGCACATGATGAATCAGCTTGGTGTGATGAGCACTTTTGAAGCCGATGGTGTGGTTCTTCAGAAAATCCCTCACTCCAACGAGGTTAATTTTGATTTTACCGATTGCCCAGACTTGGCCCAAACTATAGCCGTGGTTTGTGCAGCAAAACAGATAAAATGCACCATGACGGGCTTAGAAAGCTTGGTGATTAAGGAAACAAATCGGGTAAAAGCGCTCAAAAAAGAATTAAAAAAATTCAATGTAAAGCTAAAAGAGATTGAACCCGAAGTATTTGAGCTTAGATCGAAATTCGAATTGAGTGATACACCCATAGAGATTGAGACTTATGACGACCACAGAATGGCCATGGCTTTCGCTCCGCTTTGTACTTTGCAGAATATCGTCATTAAAAACCCCAGTGTGGTCAATAAATCTTACCCAGGTTTTTGGAAAGATATTGAGCTAGCAACAGGTCTTTAAATTGTCGCTCAAATTACTATTCATCAAATGAACTAACTGTCTTTCAAGACGGTTGCTCATACTATATTTCAGCGGTTATCATGGCAAAAAAGAAAAAACTCAACAATATCACCGTAGGTGAAGTTTTCAAAAGAATCATTTGGCCCAAAAGAGGGCTTTTACTTTTCGGACTGGTCTTAATTCTACTTAGAAGTGCTGCCAGTTTGGTACTTCCTAAAGCCACTCAATACCTCATTGACGATGTTGTGGTGAACAAAGACATGGAAATGCTCAAGACAGTGATTCTTGTCACCATTGCTGCCATCATTACCCAAGCCATTACGTCCTTTGCCCTTACGCGTATTCTCAGTGTTCAAGCTCAAAAGCTAATTGCCGAATTACGAGTTCAAGTTCAAAAGAAAATCTTATCGCTCCCTCTTAACTTCTTCGATAGCACCAAGTCGGGCGCACTGGTTTCAAGAATTATGACGGACGTGGAAGGTGTTAGAAACTTAGTAGGAACTGGTTTTGTACAGCTTATCGGTGGTAGTATTACCGCAATAGCCGTACTCGTTATACTCATTGGCATGAATGCCAAACTCACCGCATTTGTTGTCGTTCCTGTCATTATTTTTGGTTTAATCGCCATGAAAGCATTTGCCTATTTAAGACCTATTTTCAGAAAGAGAGGCCAGCTTAATGCCGAAGTAACAGGTCGATTAACAGAAACTTTGAGTGGTGTGCGAGTAATTAAAGGCTTTGGTGCCGAACTACAAGAAACGGAAAGCTTTGAAGGTGGTGTGAAATCATTATATGAAAATGTGAAACAAACGCTAACAGCAACAGCCGTTGTTACAAGTTCTGCCACTTTCCTTTTGGCGGGTGTTGCCAGTACTGGTATTCTAGGAATTGGAGGCTACTATATCATTCAAGGCACCATGACCACGGGTGAACTCTTCGCATTTATTGGTTTACTCGCTTTACTCATTGCCCCAATTGTTCAAATGTCAAATATTGGCAGTCAGATTACAGAAGCATTTGCTGGACTAGATCGTACTGAAGAAATTATGTTAATGAAGGCGGAAGACGATGACGAAAACCGCACGGTTAAGCTTAAAGAAACAGACGCCAATATCAAATTCGAAAATGTATCATTCGCATATGAGGAAGATGTGGACGTTTTGAAAAACATCAGTTTCGATGCATCTTCTGGAAGTGTTACCGCCTTGGTGGGAACTTCTGGTTCTGGCAAATCTACGATTGCAGGTTTAGCCGCTTCATTCCTTAACCCACGCGAAGGTAAAATAACCATTGATGGTATCGACCTTTCTACCGTATTGTTAAAAAGCTACAGAAGAAGGTTAGGTGTGGTGCTTCAAGATGATTTCCTTTTTGAAGGAACCATCCGCGAAAACATTCTTTTCCCAAGACCAGATTCTTCTGAAGAAGATTTACAGAACGCAGTGAAAGCAGCCTATGTAAATGAGTTTACCGATCGCTTTGAAAAAGGATTGGAAACCGTAATTGGTGAAAGGGGTGTGAAACTTTCTGGTGGCCAACGACAGAGAATTGCCATTGCTAGGGCGGTTTTGGCCGACCCAAAAATCCTGATTCTTGACGAAGCCACGTCTAACCTCGATACAGAAAGTGAATCATTCATTCAGGAAAGTTTATCGAGCTTAATGAAGGGCAGAACCACTTTTGTAATTGCTCACCGCTTAAGCACCATTCGCAAAGCCGACCAAATTCTAGTAATAGAAAATGGTGAAATTGCCGAAAGAGGAACACACGATGATTTGATTGCGAAAGAAGGTAGGTATTTCCAATTGTACACTTATCAGGCAAGAATTTAAAGGCAGCTGTATTACTTTCTCCTAAAACCTACTCCCCTCTAGACAGCATTGTGTTTGAGTGATTTTCGAGCTTAAGAAAGTTTTATGTAAATATGTTGAATATTTCATATTAATACTTCATCTTTAAGTCCGTTTCACCTAAACGTTATATGAAAACTGTCACCTTTTCAGTGCTCGTGCTTTGCACGAGCCTGGTGGCTTTTCTCAGTACCGCGCGTGCCGAAAAAGCTACTGGATCTAACTACAGACCAATACTCGAGTATATCGAGGGTACAGTTGATTTTTATATCTCAGACACCACATTGTTAATCCTAGATACTGCAGAAAACAAAAGAAAACAGTACCATATCTTTTTTGAGAATCGCTCCAAAGAAAAAATAGAAGTAGCAATTCATTACAAACAATACAATGGGGAATGGATTACATCTGACTTTCAGTCCATAAAACCCAAAGAAAAGAAACTAATGGGACTCTCTGATGAGCAAACCTATTTCTATTACGCTACTTCTCAGTACAAATCGAAAAAGAAAGTTTGGGAAGGAGATTATAAGTTCGCTTTAAAAGAAGGCGCTAAAAACAAGGTCGGCTTTAAGCGACAAGAAATTTGGGAGTGTTACAATACAGACTCGTGCAACGAAATTGCTGTGTTAAGGTAACCCTGTTTGAGGAAGCTGCTGGAGCTTCCTCTTTTTATTTCAGACTTGCAAAATAAGAAGGAGCCTGCATTAACCTACTTCCGTACCAACTGAACATTTCACCATCTACAAGTTGAACATCACAATTGGGCAGAACTGCCTGGAGTTCTGCAATATGCTTCTCTTTAAAAGGGTATGGTTCCGAAGAAAGAAGAATCGTTTCTGGCGCCATTTCTTGAATAGCTTCCAGCGTAAGTTCTGGATAACGTGTTTCTGAAAGTACATTTCCAAAGCCAGCGAAATCCATCATTTCATCAATAAAAGTTTCTCTGCCTGCTGCCATATAGGGCTTCTTCCAAATAAGATACAGTGCTTTTTTTCTCGACTTATAGGGAAGTGAAGCAAAACCCTCCTTCACCTTTTCAACAATAGAGATGGATTTAGCCCTTTCATCTACCAAATTACCAATGGCCAAAATCATATCGAAAGCCTGATCCAGTCCAGTGATATCACTCATCCAAACTGGGTATTTCTTGGCCAGTTCTTCAATACCTTCTATGTAGTTTTCTTCTTTGTTCCCAATGATTAGATCAGGTTTAAGTTCATCAATTACATCGAACTTAAACTGCTTGGTGCCGCCCACAAAGGTTTTGGATTGATGCCATTGGCTTGGGTGAATACAAAACTTGGTGACCCCAACCACGCGATCACCAAGTCCTAAATCATATAATAACTCTGTTTGGGAAGGTACTAAAGAAACAATACACTGGGGCAAACTAGGCACTTCTACCTTCCGCCCCATTTGATCTAACACCATTCTTACACTTCCTTCCAAACCAATTATTTTAAATAGCTAAAATCATGATCAGCAGGCAATTGAATAATAAACTGATACATCAGTTCAATTACCTTCTCAATATCACTTTCATGCGCAGTTTCTACGGTAGTGTGCATGTACTTCAAAGCCAAAGAAATTAAAGCTGAAGGCACACCTTCGTTTGAATAGGCAAAAGCATCGGTATCTGTACCCGTTGACCTTGAGCTTGCATGACGTTGGAAGTCGATCTTATTCTTTTCCGCTACATCAATCAGCATTTTCAATACATTGTTATGCACCGCAGGGCCATAAGCCAAAACAGGGCCTAAACCGCATTTCTGATCGCCTTGCAATTGCTTTTCATACATTGGCGAAGCGGTATCGTGACATACATCTGTAATAATAGCCACATCAGGTTTGATTCTAGCGGCAATCATTTCTGCCCCACGCAAACCAATTTCTTCTTGTACCGAATTGACCACATAAAGGCCAAATGGAAGTTTCTTACCTTCTTCGTGAAGCCTTCTGGCTACTTCGGCAATCATAAAACCACCAATACGGTTATCGAGCGCACGACCACACCAGAACTTCTTATTCAGTTTAAAAACCTCATCGTCAAAAGTAATTACGGTTCCTACATGAACGCCCATATCGAGCACTTCCTGTTTCGACTCCGCTCCCACATCGATAAAGATATTCCTCAGTGAAGGTGATTTTTCAGAAGCTTTATCGCGCACGTGAATGGCTGGCCAGCCGAATACACCTTTCACGATTCCTTTTTCGGTGTGAATGTTCACCCTTTTTGAAGGTGCTATTTGGTGATCAGAACCACCATTTCGAACTACATAAATGTAGCCGTTGTCATCAATGTAATTTACAAACCAGCTGATCTCGTCTGCATGCGCTTCGATTACTACTTTAAATTTTGCATCAGGATTAATCACCCCTACTGCCGTTCCGTACTTATCCGTGAAATAAGTATCTGTAAATGGCTTGATATAATCTAACCAGATTTGTTGACCAGAAGCTTCGAAACCTGTTGGTGAAGCATTGTTTAAATATTTGGTAAGGAATTCCTGACTCTTCTTATTCATAATTTTCATTATTCTAAATGCTAAAAAACTGGCCAAGGCCAGTTCTATAATTTAATTCGGTACGGATAAAGACCTTGTTACAAAGGAATATTCCCGTGTTTCTTTTTCGGCAGCGTGGCCACCTTGTTTTCCAACATGGTAAAAGCCCTAATAAGTTTCTTGCGGGTATCTTGAGGCAAGATTACTTCATCAACATAACCTCTTCGCGCAGCACGATAAGGGTTGGCAAACTTCTCAGTGTACTCATCCACTTTCTCTTCTAGTTTGGCTTCAGGGTCATCAGCAGCGGCAATTTCTCTTTTAAAGATAATTTCTGCAGCACCCTTCGCTCCCATTACCGCAATCTCAGCTGATGGCCAAGCATAGTTCATATCCGCGCCAATGTGTTTGGAATTCATTACATCATATGCCCCACCGTACGCCTTTCTGGTAATTACCGTAATTCTTGGTACTGTAGCTTCAGAGAAAGCATAAAGCAATTTTGCTCCATTGGTGATAATGGCATTCCACTCTTGGTCTGTACCTGGCAAGAAACCTGGCACATCTTCCAACACCAATAAAGGCACATTGAAACAATCGCAGAAACGCACAAAACGCGCACCTTTCACACTCGCATCAATGTCTAAAACGCCAGCCATTGACGCTGGTTGGTTTCCTACAATCCCAATACTTCTTCCGCCAATTCTGGCAAAGCCTACAACAATGTTCTCTGCGTAGTTTTTATGTACTTCGAAGAAAGAATCTTCATCAACCAAGCCTTCAATCACCTCGCGCATATCGTAAGGCTGATTCGGGTTTTCCGGAATAATATCATTCAATACGGTTCTTACCGCATCTTCATTTAAATCATATTCGTATACTGGAGCCGTGTCTTCGCAATTCTGCGGAATGTATGACAACAATTGTTTGATCTCATTAATGCACTGCACCTCATTGGCAGAAGCGAAATGCGTTACTCCACTTTTTGTACTGTGCGTACTGGCACCTCCTAATTCTTCAGAAGTTACTTCCTCTTGTGTTACGGTTTTTACCACATTTGGCCCAGTAACAAACATATAAGAAGTATTTTCTACCATAAAGATAAAATCGGTAATGGCTGGTGAATATACTGCTCCACCCGCACATGGCCCCATAATGGCAGAAATTTGAGGCACTACACCTGAAGCCAAGGTATTTCTATAAAAGATGTCGGCATAACCCCCAAGCGATACTACGCCTTCTTGAATTCGAGCTCCACCAGAATCGTTTAGGCCAATCACTGGCGCACCGTTCTTCATGGCCAAATCCATAATCTTCACAATCTTTTCGGCATGGGTTTCAGAAAGCGAACCTCCGAATACTGTAAAATCTTGTGAGTAAACATATACCAAACGGCCATGAACCGTTCCGTAACCTGTCACTACGCCATCGCCTAAGTAGATTTCCTTTTCCAGACCAAAATCTGTAGCACGGTGTTCTACAAACTTGCCAATCTCTTCAAAACTTCCTTCGTCTAATAATAGCTCAAGACGCTCTCTAGCAGTGAGTTTACCTCTTTTATGCTGACTATCAATTCGTTTCTGGCCTCCACCTAATAAAGCTTCTGCATTTTTTTGCTCTAGCCATTCAATTTTTTCTGCTTTGGTCTTGTGCTTTTTAAGCGGGGTATTCTTAGCCATAGGTGTGGTTTTATATACTCGTCAAAGATATACAGGTCAGTACAAAAAAAGAACATAATCGGCATCTATTACCTTTCTATGAACATCCATATTTTAATAGAATGCCTTATATTCGCCCATCTTTGCAGAGGGGCATGAAAGAGAGAATAGCTGTTATTGATTTGGGTACTAACACCTTCCACTTATTTATAGTGGAGGTGAGTAAACGCGAGATCAAAACGCTATACAGAGAAAAAATAGCGGTAAAAATTGGCAAGAACGGCATTAGCAAGGGAAGAATCTCAGTTGATGCCAAGAAGAGAGCCTTACATACCCTTCAAGTTTTCAAAACTATTATTGATCAATTCGAGGTCAAAACCGTAACGGGGGTTGCTACAAGCGCCATTCGATCTGCAAAAAATGGCCAACAACTGCTGGACGAGATCAAAGAAAAAACTTCTATTGACATTCAAATCATTTCAGGCGATCGTGAAGCTGAACTCATTTTCTATGGAGTAAAATCTACTTTTCACCTCACAGAAACGCCACAGTTGGTAATGGACATTGGCGGTGGAAGTGTAGAGTTTATTATTGGCAACAACGAAGAAATATTCTGGAAACAAAGTTTCGAGATTGGTGCGCAAAGACTTTTGGATAAATTCCACAAGGAAGATCCAATCCTTAAGACCAGTATCGAAGAAATGAATGCTTGGCTCGAAACTGAACTTTCCAATTTAGTAAGTGCTATTGAAGAGTTCAAACCTCAAGGACTAATCGGTTGCTCTGGCACTTTTGATACGCTTTCCGAAATTTACATGAAGGAAAATGGGGTTGAAAGAGCACTTGATAGCTTAATATTTCAATTCCCAATAGAAGCAAACAATAAAATTTACGAAGAACTGATTACAAAAAATAGAAAACAGCGAATGCATATCCCCGGTATGGTTACCATGCGTGTAGATATGATTGTTGTAGCCAGTTGTTTGATTCAGTTTGTTTTAAAACATATGACTAGCGAAAACATTAAGGCCTGCGCATATGCGTTAAAAGAAGGGCTTTTGTATACATCGTTTTCGCACATTAAGATATCGGAGAAAAGCGCTTCGAACTAAAAATTACATACATGTCGAATTACTCTTACCAAGATTTATATCAGTTTTCTCATTCTGTTTTTATCAAAATGGGCTGCCCGGAAGCAGATGCTACCCAGGCTTGTGAAACGCTTCTTTCTGCCGACTTAAGGGGAATCGACTCTCATGGAGTAGCGCGACTTACTGGCTACGTTAGGCTTTGGGAAAAAGGAAGAATTAATGCGAGCCCGAACATCAAGGTTACTTATGAAACTCCAAGTACGGCTGTTGTAGATGGAGATTCTGGTTTGGGTTTAGTAGTTGCTCCTTTCGCAATGAGGGTAGCCATTGAGAAAGCCAAAAACGTTGGAACGGGTTGGGTTTCAGTAAAAAACTCAAACCACTATGGCATTGCTGGCTTCCACTCATTATTGGCTGCTCAAAACGACATGATTGGTATTTCAATGACCAATGCGAGTCCTTTGGTTTCTCCGACTTTTTCTAAGGAAAGACTTTTAGGCACTAACCCCATTGCCATTGCAATTCCAGCAGGCAAAGAGCCTCCTTTTGTGGGCGACTTTGCTACCACCACGGCTGCCAATGGAAAACTCGAAATTCTTCAAAGAAAAGGAGAGCCTGTGCCTCAAGGCTGGGTACAAGACATAAATGGCTTAGACACCACTAATGCTTTTGGTGTAAAAGAAGGTGGTGCGTTACGTCCTTTAGGAGGAAGCAGGCTACACGGAAGTCATAAAGGCTACATTATGGGTTCTGTGGTGGATATTTTCTCTGCTGTGCTTTCTGGCGCCAATTATGGGCCTTGGGCACCTCCATTTGTAAGCTTTATGGATCCAGTAAGTGATCCTGTGGGTGAAGGGCTAGGTCACTTCTTTGGCGCTATGCGTGTAGACGCTTTCCGCCCTGCAACGGAGTTTAAAGAGCACATGGACAACTGGATTCAGCGATTTAGAAACTCAACACCCGTAGACTCAGAACAACCTGTGCTTATCCCTGGCGACCCAGAACGTGAAATGGAAAAAATAAGAATGGAGCAAGGAATTCCTTTGCTACAGCCTGTAGTGAATGACCTGAAAGAAGTAGGTAAGAAGTTTGGGATTGAGTTCTAAAAACCAGAATAGATTAAGAGATCCTTCCAAAAGTTTCTATTTCGACTTTAAACAAAGTGAATTACGACTGATGATATAATTACATCAACTTTCGGAAGGTTTCATCAAGCTCAGATCAAAAGGTAATCCCTCCCCTTATTACTAGCGCACTCCCATAAGGAGACCTAAGGTCATCATGAAGAAGATTATATAACACTGTGATGTTTATTCCTCCTTTTCCAAAAATAGGCTGAAAAGCGCCACCACCAATGAAGAGACCTGGTACCCATTCTCGATTTGTGGTTTCACTATATGGGTCTGGAGCAAATTCAACATTCAAAGCCTCAAACTCCATATGGGCAAAATAGGTCTCGAAAATATTATGCCTTAAGAAAGTACGTCCACCATATACGCTACTACTCACTTTAAATTCGTCACGTGAGGGTAAAACGATGTACTTGCGTGAAAGATAGAGATAGGTAGCACCCAAGCCCGCTGAAAAATCAGAGGTAATCATATAGCCAGCCAGTGGAGAAACATCGATATAAGTAAAATCAGTACCTAGGTTAAAAGAAAAATTTCCACCGAAATAAACTCTGTCCATAAAGCTGACAGAATCTTCTTCTTGAGGTTCTTCTTCGAAATAAATTTGAGCTTGTAACGATGAAAAGCTGATAAAAAAGAAGGCAGCAACGGTTAATAATTTTCTCATAGTCCTGATAACGAAAAAGTCCTCAAAAGAGGACTTGGTATTGAATATTTTTTTTGACTTAGTCTTCCGTTACTATGACGAAAAGATCTTCAGATGGTTTCTTCATTAAGTATTTTTCTCTTGCAAACTTTTCAAGTAACTCCTGATTGGTAGTTAACTCTTCCTTGTTTTTAAGTACTTCCACCTTCTTTTCTAAGTAGTATTCCTTCTGTTTTTCAAGGTTACTCAGTTTTGACTTAAGCCTAATCTGAGTCACAATATCATTGGAGTCTACAAATAGCATCCAGATAACGAAAAATGTTCCGAAGAGGAAATAGAAACTCTTTGCGAAACGAGGAACTTTGGTGAAAGCCTTCATAGTACAAAAGTAACTAACTTTTTAGCATAAAATCAAAAGTATTAAAATTTAGTAGCCTGAGTTCGATTTTAAAACACATTGAATTGGTCTGTAAAGTATCATACTTGATAGCAGGTTTCTCGGGAAAGAATGAATAGGCTATGGGGCCAGCAATGAGGTTTGCCAAAAAGTTGGTGAATGACCTCTGCCTATTTCATAAAGCACACCAAAAGTCATGTCAAACTTGAGCTTGAACATATGAAAAAAAGTAAAGACGACCCTAGACTCATGAAAGCCACATTTTATACCTGTTGTGGATCAAAAGAATGATTATCGTTGATGGGGCTACAACGTCTACATTCATAATCACTGACCCATTTTAAATCTACCAGGTAGTTATAGCAACCTTGTTTGGAACCAAAAGGCTTTTCGAAGAATTCCTCATCAAATTTTAGTGACTCACTCTATATTTTCCTATTAGACAACCAATTAAATGCCGTATACCCATATATTGAGAGCTAAAGGAGTACATTTATGGTAATTATAAACTAAACTATTTCATATTATTAGAATAATTTCTATATTTAAGTACACATACAACCATCGATGTTTTAAGTTGATTCGGTTATAAATAAACGCACATGCAATATTTTGCTAGCACTGGGTTTCCTAGCATTCTTACTGATCTTCCTAATATTTACAAGGATTTCTTTCCTGATTTTTTTAACTCTGGAATTCCAGAGGAATCTTTGGCGACATGCAATAATTGTGCGATGGTTTGTAAGGATAAGGAAAGAGATGTAAGCAAACTCACCCTAAAACCATTTCATCCAGATAAAAAGTGTTGTACTTATCATCCCTCTTTACCTAGCTATTTAGTAGGAGGTGCTCTTTTAGAAGCCTCGCTCGAGGGCAAAAGAAGCCTTAGAAAGGCGATAAGTAAAAAAACGGGGGTCACACCATATGGCATATTAACTCCGAATTTTTATAACACGTTGTACTCAAATCAATCTGGGGGATTCGGGAGTAGTGAAACATTACTTTGTCCATACTTTCTAAAAGAGTCTGGGAATTGTAGTATTTGGAAATTTAGAGAGTCAGTTTGCTCAACATATTTTTGTAAAACGCTTGCTGGAGAGAAGGGTAAAAAATTCTGGGGGTCTCTAAAAGGATATCTAAATCATGTTGAACAAAGTCTGTCACAATATATAGCAATCAAGGCTGGGCTTAATTATTATATTGCCAATAGCTCAGTATATAAAATTCAGAAATCACCACTTACCACTGAAGAATTGGACGGTCTACCTCCAACGGATTATGTAGATATATGGGGGGAATGGTATGGAAGGGAGAGTGATTTTTATATTTGGGCCTATGAGCAAATTAGTCGGCTGACTTCCAAAGAATTTGAGGATATAACTGGAATCCGTCAAAAAGTTCTTTTAGAGGGTCTCAAAGCTGAGCATAAGAAAGTGCTAACAATACCGGAGCATTTAAGTGTCAATGAACATTGGAAGCCAAAGAACGGAGAGCAAATTAAGAAGATAAGGTTTAGCACTATTGATATTCAATTTGAGTTGCCATCGGAAGTATTGCATTCCTTTGATGGCAAAAAAAACATTTCCGAAGCAAAAAAGGCACTTGAAGATATTAGCGAAATTGAAATAGAGGACTCTATGATTCTTTCTCTATATCACTATGGAGTATTGGAGGAATGAGAACAATGGACAACAAGGTGTTGTTTTAAATTAACATAAACTCTTACAATTATGAATTCTAAAAGTAAAATGAAAATTGGATTTAGTACATTAGCCATGGTTGGTTTTATGGCCGTGGGTCTTAACAATCCTTTGCAGGCACAAGAAGACCCGTGCGGAGAAGCCACACCTGACACGACATGTGCCTATTGGGATGTTGATTACACACCAGGTGAAGGTGTTACTGGGTGTCATACAGGCGGAAAGTTTGTCTGTGACAAAAATGGTGGCCCTATACAGCAATAAATTTTTCACTTTAAGATGAGGGTCTTTAAACCCTCATCTCTAAAAAAACTCTATGAAACTGAAGCAAATCTTATTCACTATGTTAGCTCTACTTGTTTATTCATGCAATTCTGGAGGTAATTCTAATGACGGTGCTAGAAATGATAAGTCATCAATTAACGGGGAGGTATCCACAGCTTTAATAGCTACTCTTGATGAGGAGGAAGAATTGTTGGGAGTAATATCATCATTTGCCTTTGTTACCAAGTCTAGTTTTGTGGTATCAACTAAAGGGGGGGCAGTGGTCACATATGACTTGAATGGTAATAGAATTAACAGTTTTAGTAATATTGGAACAGGGCCATTTGAATATTTATCACCAAGCAAGATCAAGGTTTATGATAAAAAAATATATGTGTGGTGTTCACAGCAGTTGAAGCTTATAGTCTTTGACCTAAATGGAAAACCATTGGAAGAGTATAATAGGTTCTCAACGGCCATAAAGGATTTTGTGGTTGTCAATGATGAACTGTATTTCTTCATGAGTGGTGGTTCATTATATTCTTTAATTGAGGTTTACAACCTAGATAGTCAGGAGGTAATTGCTTACTATGGTGAAGAAGATAGAGAAAGTGAGATACTGAGTATGCTGACATGTTCTGGGGGGCTGGCTACAAGAAATGGTAATATATATTTTAGCTCAGTTGGTAAACTAGGAATTGAAAAAATTCAAAATGGTGCGATTTCTATGCAAAAAACAATATCTGATAAAGAGTTTGAAGTTAAAAAACTTGAAGATGCAAATTATGGTAGAGTCAGAGGTGATACAGAGGCAAGAGTAAATTATGTTAATAAAAATAGCTATGTCGGAGGCATATTCGTTATTAATGATAGATTAATCATCAAGGCTGAAGTAGGCGAGTTTGTATATGAGGATGTTTGGGATTCAAAAACCTGGAATACTTCTGATAGATTTGAGAAGTATTTCGTTTTAGATGAAGATTTAAATGTAATAGCAACCTATAAACGGCCATTTTCTTTTCAGTGTAAAAACTGTCTTTATGCCGAAAACGGTGATGACTTATTCTTTTTGAGTGAGGTAGAAAATGCTGATGGAAGTGACTTTCAATATCAGTTGAATAAACTGAGTTTTAGTTTGAATACCTTAAGTAGAACAAATTGAATGTTTTAATAGGAGGTTAATATGATCGCTTCTGAAGTATTACCTAGTGAATGAATAGAAAGAAATAGAGATCACCCCTTCCTTTATTATACTTCGCTTTTTGAAACCTGCTAGGTTCTGGAGTTTTTGACTCAATGACCTCTTCTAGAGTGTTTAATTGATCGAGGTTAGTACTGAAATGATTACTCTAAAAATATCTCAATTGTCAGGAGCTCCAGCGTCTACCCAAGCTACAATTGTATTGATCTGGTCGTTACTCAAAGCATTTGAGCCTGATGGTGGCATTGTTCTGGCAGAAACTCTCGACTTAATGGATATATCATTGGCTTTTACATCGCTATACCCAGCAATTACAAAAGGCGCGGAACCTCCGCTTACATGGCAGCCAGAGGTTGCGCAGTTACTTTGCATAATTGGAAATACATCGTTAGCAAAAGACGGGGTGCTTGAACCGCCTGTAGATTCAGTAAATGTTATCGATATACTTGCAGTGCAGCCTTGACTATCTTTTACAGCAACAGTGTAGTTTCCGACAGCTAGCCCTGTGAAGGATGATGAGCTTTGAAATGATCCATTATTGAGTTTATACTCCAATCCACCATTCGATCCTGTAGCAGAAATAGTCACACTTCCGTCAGCCTGACCAGATGAGGCATTTTGTTGGCTTGAGATGGTCAGCACAATTGGTGTTGCGCAAGGATTTGGGTCTTCATCTCCACCTCCGCCACCACAGGCTGAAACAATATACACTAGAACTAGAGCGAGCAATACAGATTTGGTTTTCATAGCAAGGTTGTTTTGAACCCTATACTTTGATTTTATACCTAAGGCTGCGTGACCCAAAACAAAAAGACTTCACCCCTTACGGAATGAAGTCTTTGATCGTATTTTGGTTTGAGCTTAGTAAGCCTTTCTGAAGTTCTTTCCAGGATACTTAGCTACTTCTCCTAATTCTTCTTCAATTCTAAGCAATTGGTTGTATTTCGACATTCTATCTGAACGCGAAGCCGAACCAGTTTTAATTTGGCCAGTGTTCAAAGCAACCGCTAAATCAGCTATCGTATTGTCCTCTGTTTCTCCAGATCTGTGCGACATTACAGCTGTGTATCCATTTCTGTTGGCTAAGCTTACTGCTTCAATTGTTTCTGTCAAAGTACCAATTTGATTTACTTTGATCAAGATTGAATTGGCAATACCTCCATCGATCCCTTTCTGTAAACGCTTCACGTTAGTCACGAATAAATCATCGCCTACTAACTGTACTTTGTCACCAATCTTATCTGTTAGGGCTTTCCAGCCTTCCCAATCGTCTTCAAACATTCCATCTTCAATCGACATGATTGGATATTTTTCGCAAAGCGAAGCAAGGTAATCAGCCATTTCAACTGGCGTCATTTTCTTTCCTGTCGAGTCTTTGAAGTGGTAGATTTTCTCATCCTTCAAATAGAATTCTGAAGAAGCTACATCCAGTGCATAAACGAAATCTTCACCTACCTTATAGCCAGCATTTTTTACGGCTTCAGAGATTACCTCAAGCGCTTCATCATCCGATGCTAAGTTTGGTGCAAAACCGCCTTCATCACCTACGTTCGTTGAAAGGCCACGAGAAGAAAGTACTTTCTTTAAATGATGAAATACCTCAGCTCCCATTTGAATTGCTTCAGTAAAGCTCTCGGCACCAACTGGCATAATCATAAATTCCTGAAAATCTATTGAGTTATCAGCATGAGAGCCTCCATTGATGATGTTCATCATAGGAACAGGAAGTGTGTTTGCATTAACACCACCTACATAACGGTAAAGCGGAAGGCCAAGCTCAGCTGCAGCTGCTCTTGCAATCGCCAAAGAAACACCCAAAATAGCATTTGCTCCTAGGTTGCTCTTATTGTCAGTACCGTCTACTTCGATCATAATCTTATCAAGCAAATTTTGCTCGAACACAGAAAAGCCAATTAGCTCGGCAGCAATGGTATCATTTACATTCTCCACGGCCTTCAAGACTCCTTTGCCAAGGTATACGTCTTTGTCTCCATCTCTTAATTCAACGGCTTCATGCGCACCAGTTGAAGCACCAGAGGGCACTGCAGCACGGCCTAGAACACCATTTTCTGTAATTACATCTACTTCGATGGTAGGATTTCCTCTTGAGTCAAGAATTTGCCTTGCGTGGATACTTTCAATTAAACTCATTGGTATTATGATTTGATAAGGTTAATAAATTGATCGAATAAATAGCGTGAATCGTGCGGCCCTGGTGATGACTCTGGGTGATATTGTACAGAGAAGGTTTTCTTTCCTTTTACCTGTAAGCCTGCAACTGTGTTGTCATTCAAGTTGATATGTGTTAACTCGAGGCTGCCTGCTTTTTCTAATGCAGTTAGATCTACCGCAAAGCCATGGTTCTGAGAAGTAATTTCACTTTTGCCAGAAATCAAGTTTTTAACAGGGTGATTCAAGCCTCGGTGGCCGTTGTGCATTTTAAATGTAGTTGCTCCGCAAGCCAAAGCAATCACTTGGTGACCAAGACAAATTCCAAAAAGAGGTTTGTCTTCATTCATAATCTTTGTTGCTGTTTCTACCGCATAAGGCATTGCTGCTGGATCGCCAGGGCCATTCGATAAGAAATAGCCATCAGGATTCCACTTGCTCATTTCTTCAAAAGTAGTTTTAGCATTGAAAACTTTCAGGTAGGCACCTCTACTGGCCAGATGCTTTAGAATACTAGTTTTAACGCCTATATCAAGCACGGCTATTTTCACCTCTGCGTTTTCATCTCCTACAAAGTAGGGCTCCTTTGTACTTACAAACGAAGACAGCTCTAAACCATCCATCGATGGGATTTCAGCTAGCTTCGCTTTTAGTTCATCATCAGATAAATCTTCTGAACACACAATTGCGTTCATGGCTCCTTTATCTCTAATGTATCTAACCAAAAGGCGTGTATCCACATCTGAAATTCCTACAATATTATTCTTATCTAAATAATCTTGAAGTGAGCCATTGGCCGTTTTACGGCTGAAGTCTTCTGAAAAGGTGTTAACAACCAAACCTCTGATTTTTGGTGAATCAGATTCCTGTTCGTCATCTTCTACCCCATAATTTCCTATGTGAGAAGCAGTATTCACCACAATCTGACCATAGTAAGAAGGGTCCGTGTAAATTTCTTGATAACCTGTCATTCCTGTGTTAAAGCAGATTTCGCCTCCGGCAATACCTATTTTACCAATGGCGGTACCTTCGTATCGGCTTCCATCTGCTAAAAGAAGAATGGCTTTTCTTTTACTGTTGATATTATTCGTTGTAGACATATTTATAGATTGGTGCGCAATTCAATTCTTCAATGCGGTACAAAAGTAAATAAAAAAGGGATTGAACAAATTTGCTCAATCCCTTATTCTATATTTTTAAGAAAGTAGAATTACTCTGCGTCTTTCTTATCATCTTCTTTCGCTTCTTCGGCTTTAGCTTCAGGAGTTTCTTCAGTTTCAGCCACTGGTGCTTCAACAGTTTCTTCCTTCGCTGCCTTAGGTGCTTTAGCTACAGGTGTAGTTTCAGTAGTAGCATCATCTTTCTTACCACCTCTTCTGCTTCTTCTGCTGCTTTTCTTAGCAGGAGCTGCTTCTTTAAGTAGTAATTCGTTGTAGTCTACTAATTCAATGATACACATATCAGCATTATCTCCTAATCTGTTTCCAGTTTTGATAATTCTAGTGTATCCTCCAGGTCTGTTTGCTACCTTCTCAGCTATTTCGCTGAAAAGTGTTGTTACCGTTTCCTTATTTTGAAGGTAAGAGAATACTACTCGTCTTGAGTGAGTTGTATCGGTCTTAGCTTTTGTAATAAGAGGCTCAACATATTTCCTAAGCTCCTTTGCCTTCGCTACAGTAGTTGAAATTCTCTTGTGCGCGATCAAAGAAGAAGCCATATTAGAAAGCATTGCTTTTCTATGCGGTGCTTTTCTACTTAGGTGATTAAATTTCTTCCCGTGTCTCATCTTACTTTATTCCTCGTCAAGTTTATACTTTGATAAGTCCATACCGAAAGTAAGGTTCTTATCTGCTATTAGTTGCTCCAATTCAGCCAAAGACTTTTTACCGAAGTTTCTGAACTTCATCATGTCAGAAATTTCAAGTCTTGCTAAGTCGCCTAATGTTCTCACATCAGCTGCTTTTAGGCAGTTGTAAGCTCTTACTGAAAGATCAAGATCGTTCAATTGAGTTTTTAACAACTTACGCATGTGAAGCATTTCTTCATCTACTTGCTCTGGCTCATCAAGAGAACCTGTTTCCAAGATCATGTTCTGATCAGAGAATAGCATGAAGTGTTGAATTAAGATATGGGCTGCACCTTTCAAAGCGTTTTCAGGGTGGATAGAACCATCGGTTTGAATATCCAAAACCAACATTTCGTAGTCAGTTTTTTGTTCAACCCTAGTGTTTTCTACACTGAATTTTACGTTTTTGATCGGTGTATAAATAGCGTCAATTGGAATGTATCCGAATAACTGCTCAGAAGGTCTGTTCTCTTCAGCAGGAACGTAACCTCTACCTTTATCGATAGAAAGCTCAATTTCGAACTTTACCGAACTATCCAGATTACATACTACTTCGTCAGGGTTAAGGATTTCGAATGCACTTGTGAATTTTCCAATATCACCAGCAGCAAACTTATCTTGACCTTCTACGATTACAGTGATTTTGTTATCGACAGTATCAGAGATTTTCTTGAAACGTACCTTCTTTAGGTTTAGAATAATTTCCGCTACGTCCTCTACAACACCCTCAATCGTTGAGAATTCATGCAAAACGCCAGGGATTTTTATACCTGTGATAGCGTAACCTTCTAATGAAGAAAGAAGAATTCTTCTTAATGCATTACCGATTGTAACCCCGTATCCTTTTTCGAGTGGTTTAAATGTGAACAGACCGTGAAAGTCGTCCGCCTTCTCCATCACCACCTTTTCAGGGATTTGAAATGCGAGTATTGACATATGATTAGATCGTTTAAGTTCTTAAATAGATTATTTAGAGTAAAGCTCGACAATAAGCTGCTCGTTGATTTTTTCAGGAATTTCATCCCTCATTGGTAGAGCAATCATTTTACCGTTCATATCAGCCTTGTTCCACTCAATCCATGGATACTTTTGAGCTGAATTATTAGCTAAACTATCGGTGATGGCTTCTAGAGATTTAGATTTCTCTCTTACTCCTACCACATCACCTGGTTGTACCACATAAGATGGGATGTTCACTAGTTCTCCGTTCACAGTGATGTGTTTGTGAGAAACCAATTGTCTTGCACCTCTTCTTGTTGGAGCAATACCCATTCTATATACAGTATTATCAAGCCTTGCCTCCAACATTTGTAGAAGGATTTCACCTGTAATACCTGATTTTCTTGAAGCACGATCGAACGTGTTAGCAAACTGACGCTCTAATACACCATAAGTGTATTTTGCTTTTTGCTTCTCCATTAACTGGATTGCATATTCAGATTGTTTTTTTCTTCTACCTCTTCCGTGTTGACCAGGAGGGTAAGCTTTCTTTTGCAATGCTTTGCTATGACCAAAGATAGGATCGTTAAATCTTCTCGCAATTTTGGCCTTAGGACCTGTATATCTTGCCATTACTTTCTAATTTCTGGATTAAACTCTTCTACGTTTTGGAGGACGACATCCGTTGTGTGGTAATGGAGTAACGTCTTTAATCATTGTTACTTCGATACCAGTATTTTGGAGTGATCTGATTGCAGACTCTCTTCCAGAGCCTGGTCCTTTAACAAATACCTCAACTTTTCTCAAACCCAAATCGTAGGCAGTTTGAGCGCAATTCTGGGCTGCCATTTGGGCTGCATAAGGAGTATTCTTTTTAGAACCCTTAAAACCCATTTTACCAGCAGATGCCCAAGAAATCACTTGACCTTGTAGGTTAGTGATTGATATGATGATGTTATTGAAAGAAGCCTTAATGTGGGCTTGTCCAATAGCTTCAACCTGAACTACTCGCTTTTTAGCTTTATCTTTTCTCTTCTGAGCCATTCTTCAAATATTTTCAGACCTAAAGGCCATTAATTCAAATTACTTGGTTGCCTTTTTCTTGTTCGCAACAGTCTTTCTCTTACCTTTTCGGGTACGTGAGTTGTTTTTAGTGTGCTGACCACGAACAGGAAGACCTTTTCTGTGTCTCAAACCACGGTAACAACCGATGTCCATCAGACGCTTAATGCTCAATTGCACCTCTGATTTTAAAACTCCTTCTACTTTGAACTCTTCACTGATGATCGTACGAATTGCTTTTTGCTCTTCATCATCTAAATCACCAATTTTTTTGCTCACATCAATTCCGGCTTTACCTAAAATGTAAACAGCCGAGCTACGTCCAATTCCGAAAATATAGGTCAAACCTATCTCTGACCTCTTGTGATCCGGAATATCTACTCCTGAAATTCTAGCCATAATTACCCTTGTCTTTGTTTGAATCTAGGATTCTTTTTGTTTATCACGTATAACTTTCCATTCCTACGGATCAGCTTACAATCAGCACTACGCTTCTTGATAGATGCTTTCACTTTCATGATTTCTTATTTATATCTGTAAGTAATTCTTGCTTTGGTTAAATCGTATGGCGACATCTCCATTTTCACTTTATCGCCTGGTAATATTCTGATATAGTGCATCCGCATTTTACCAGAAATATGAGCAGTAACGGTGTGTCCATTATCAAGTTCCACTCTGAACATTGCATTCGGCAATGCTTCTAAAATGGTACCGTCCTGTTCAATAGATCCTTGTTTTGCCATACTAAAATTTAAAAACTTCTTCTATATACTTATGTGTTGTTAACACTTCTGTTCTATCCTTGAATATCGCCACTGTATGTTCAAAGTGAGCTGAAGGCTTTCTGTCTCTGGTTCTAATGGTCCACCCATCATTTTCCTGTACTATATTCCTCGCTCCTAAATTGACCATCGGTTCAATGGCGATTACTAATCCTTCTTGAAGTTTTACTCCTCTACCACGTTTTCCGTAGTTAGGAACTTCAGGTGATTCGTGTAAGTTCCTTCCTAAACCGTGTCCAACAAGCTCTCTCACTACAGTGTAGCCTTTGTCTTCAACGTATTTTTGGATAGATGCACTTACATCGCCTAACCGATTGCCATACTTGGCTTGTTCAATACCTATATACAACGACTCTTTCGTTGCTTTAAGCAGTGCTAATGTCTCTGGGGAAATTTCTCCTACGGGGTAAGTATAAGCGGAATCGCTATGAAAACCTTTGTAGAAGACTCCACAATCTATAGAGATTATATCACCGTCTTTCAATTCGTACTTCCCTGGAAATCCATGAACTACATTCTCGTTCACTGAAATACACAGGGTAGAAGGGAACCCATTGTAGCCTTTAAACGATGCTTTCGCATTATGATCGCGAATATATTCTTCTGCAATCTTGTCCAAGTCAGCGGTTTTAACACCTGCCCTTACTTGTTTAGCTACTTCTCCGTGAGCCCTGCCAAGAATATCGGCACTCTCTCGAATTATCTGAATTTCCTCTTCAGTCTTGTAATTAATCATATTATGCTACAGCTACGTTCTGAGATCGGCCACGCATCTTGCCTGACTTCATCATTCCTTCGTAGTGTCGCATTAACAAATAGCTTTCTATTTGTTGTAAAGTATCTAAAATTACACCCACCATAATTAAAAGTGAGGTTCCTCCATAGAAGTAAGCGAATTGCTGCCCCACACCTGCATTGTATGCGAATGTTGGAAGGATTGCGATAATCGCTAGGAATATTGAACCTGGAAGCGTAATTCTATCTAATACATCTCCAATAAATTCAGATGTAGGTCTTCCTGGTTTAATACCCGGTATAAAACCTCCACTTCTTTTAAGATCATCCGCCATGTTCGATGGATTCACCGTAATAGCAGTGTAGAAGAATGTAAATGCTATAATTAACACGGCAAACGTAACATTGTACTGCCATGAATATGGATTACTAAATGCTGCTCCTATTGAGTTAGCTATATCGCTACTGTCTTGCCAAATACCTGCCAATAAACTTGGCAAAATCATTAAAGCTTGAGCAAAGATAATTGGCATAACTCCAGAAGCATTAACCTTTAAAGGAATGAACTGACGTTGACCACCATATACTTTACCGCCCACTACTTGCTTTGCATACTGTACTGGTATTCTTCTTGTAGCCTGAACTAAAGCAACAGTTACAATTACAACAAAGAACAATACTATCAGCTCAATTACTGAGAACAATGCTTTTCCGATTCCATTTGTTGTTACAAATTCCATCCATGCAGCTCCAGGTAAGCTTGAAATAATACCGATCATAATTAGCATGGAAATACCATTGCCAATTCCCTTATCAGTAATCTTCTCTCCTAACCACATACAGAACATTGTACCTGCAGTTAACAAGATCATTGAACTGATCATGAAAAGCGATGGGTCAATGCTAGGTAGGACAGCGTCTTGAGAAATAATAGTTGCTTTAATGTAACCAAAGCTTTGAGCAAGGGTTACTAGAATTGTTAGAACTCTAGTGATTTGAGTAAGTTTTTTTCTACCAGACTCTCCCTCTTTCTGCATTTTCTGGAAGCTCGGTACTGCCACAGTCATCAATTGGATTACAATCGAAGCTGATATATAAGGCATAATACCTAAACCGAATATAGATGCCCTACTAAATGAACCTCCTAACAATGAGTTAAGGATACCAAATATCCCACCCGCATCATCGGTTAATTTAGCTACGTCTACACCAGGTAAAACAACAAAAGATCCAAGTCTGAAAACGATCAAGAATCCCAGCGTAGCTAGGATCCTATTTCTCAATTCCTCAATGGAGTATATATTTCGTATGGTAGTAAAAAACTTCTTCATCTTATATTAAAGCTTTGTAACGGTTCCGCCTACTTTTTCGATTGCTGCTTGAGCAGAACTAGAAAATTTATGGGCCGATACATTCACTTTAGAGGTTAATTCGCCTCTACCTAAAATCTTAACTAGATCATTCTTCTGAGCAAAACCATTTTCCATCAAAGTATTGAAGTCAATGGTATCAGCATTCAATTTGGTTGCCAACTCTTGAAGTGAATCAAGGTTTAACGCCTTATATTCAACTCTGTTAGGGTTAGTGAAACCAAACTTAGGCACACGTCTTTGTAATGGCATTTGACCACCTTCAAAACCGCCTTTGCTTTTATAACCAGATCTAGATTTAGCTCCTTTGTGACCACGTGTTGACGTTCCACCTCGACCAGAACCTGTACCTCTAGCTATTCTTTTTCTATTTTTCGTAGAACCTTCTGCAGGTTTTAAACTATTCAAATCCATCTTACAGTTCCTTTACAGATACTAAATGATTTACCTTATTAATCATACCAGCAATAGAGGCAGTTAATTCTACTTCTACTGTTCTGTTGATTTTACCAAGGCCTAAAGCCTGGATTGTCCTTTTTTGTCTTTCAGGTCTGTCGATTGTGCTCTTAACCTGTGTAATTTGAACCTTTGCCATCCCTATTATCCGTTAAAAACTTTAGACATTGTAATTCCTCTTTGCTCAGCAACAGTATAAGCATCTCTCATACTCAAAAGAGCATCGAATGTAGCCTTTACTACGTTATGAGGGTTTGAAGAACCTTTTGACTTGGCCAAAACATTGTGGTATCCAGCACTTTCGAATACAGCACGCATCGCACCACCTGCAATCACACCTGTACCTTCAGCAGCTGGTTTCACTAAAACGAAACCTCCACCAAATTTACCGATTGACTCGTGAGGCACAGTACCTTTCAACAAAGGAACTTTTACCAAGTTCTTCTTTGCATCATCAATACCCTTAGTTATCGCGTCAGTAACCTCATTAGCTTTACCTAAACCGTATCCAACAACACCATTTCCATCTCCAACTACTACGATTGCAGAGAAACTAAATCTTCTACCACCCTTAACTACCTTAGCCACACGCTTGATCGCAACTACCTTTTCTTTAAGGTCGATCTCACTTGCTTTTACTGATTTTATATTTTTCTGTGACATCCTGATTAAAATTTAAGACCGCCTTCTCTAGCTCCTTCAGCCAATGCTTGTACTTTACCATGGTATACATAACCATTACGGTCGAAAACCACACTGGTAATACCTTCTGCAATTGCCTTTTCAGCCAATTTTTTACCAACTTCTTTAGATAACTCTACGTTGGTATTTTTCTTCTTGCTATCAAACTCAACAGAAGAAGCTGATACTAGCGTATGCCCTTTTGAATCGTCAATAATTTGGGCAGATATACGTGAATTACTTTTGAAAACTGAAATTCTCGGTCTTTCGGAAGTTCCAGAAATCTTATTTCTAATTCCTCTTTTTATTCTTAGTCTACTTTTACTAACAGCCATGATTACTCTTATTTAGAAGCAGTTTTACCAGCTTTTCTTCTGATTACCTCACCAACGAACTTGATACCTTTACCTTTGTAAGGCTCTGATTTTCTCAACGACTTAATCTTAGCAGCCACTTGACCAATCAATTCTTTATCAATTCCTTCTAGAGAAACTGTAGGGTTCTTTCCTTTCAACATTTCGGCACTTGCCTTAATCTCTTCTGGAACAGCAACAAAGATATTATGTGAGTAACCAAGGCTCAATTCTAACACGTTATTGCTAACGGCTGCCTTGTAACCTACACCTACTAATTCTAAATCTCTCTTGTAACCTTCACTTACACCAACAACCATGTTGCTGATTAATGAGCGGTACAAACCGTGTAATGACTTGTGTCTTTTTTGCTCTGTTGGTCTTTCAACAGTAAGCACAGCACCGTCAACGGTTATCTTTATATCAGGATTAACTGCCTGTTTCAGCTCTCCTTTAGGTCCTTTAACAGTAACCACGTTATTCGCAGCTACGTCTACAGATACTCCTTGAGGTAGATCAATCGGTTTCTTACCAATTCGTGACATCTCTTCTTATCTTAGTATACGTGACATAAAACTTCACCACCGATATGAAGATTTCTCGCTTCCTTATCAGTCATAATTCCCTTTGATGTAGAGATAATAGCTATACCCAAGCCATTAAGAACTCTAGGTAACTCCTCTGCACCAACATATTTTCTCAAACCTGGCTTACTTACTCTAAGAAGTTTTTCGATTGCCGGTTTTTTAGAAACTCTATTATACTTTAGAGCTATTTTGATATTGCCTTGTGGACCTTCTTCCTCGAACCTATAGTTCAGGATATATCCCTTTTCGTGCAATACACTTGTGAGCTGCTTCTTTAAGTTAGAAGCAGGAATGTCTACGACTCTATGCTTAGCCTTGATGGCATTTCGCAATCGCGTTAAATAATCTGCTATTGGATCAGTCATTGTTTTTTGTTTATGACGGCTTGTTAATTAAAACTCCGTCTCCAATCTGGCGATATCACCCAGAATTGGCATTTCTATTGAAAATAAATACCTTCCGACCTGAATCGGCCTGCAAAGGTATTGAAAATATTTTATTAGCGAAATAAAAAAAGCTTACCAGCTTGATTTTGTTACTCCAGGGATTTTTCCTGCAGAAGCCATTTCTCTAAAAGTAACACGTGAAATACCGAATTTCCTCATGTATCCTTTAGGACGACCAGTTAGCTTACATCTATTATGCAATCTTACAGGTGAAGAGTTTCTAGGTAGTTTATCTAAACCTTCCCAGTCACCAGCAGCCTTAAGGTCAGCTCTCTTTTGAGCAAACTTTGCAACAAGACGTTCTCTTTTTCTTTCTCTAGCTTTTATCGATTCTCTTGCCATATTCTTATTTTTTACCAGTTGCGAAAGGCATTCCAAATGCTTTCAACAACTCGAATGCTTCCTCATCAGAATTTGCGGTGGTAACAATAGTGATATCCATACCAGTGATTTTATTCACTTTGTCGATGGAAATTTCAGGGAAAATGATTTGTTCTTTGATTCCCAAAGTATAATTACCTCTTCCATCAAATCCTTTATCCTTTACACCTCTAAAATCTCTTACACGTGGTAAAGCGATATTCAAAAGTCTATCAAGGAATTCGAACATTTTATCTCCTCTTAAAGTTACTCGGGCACCAATAGGCATTCCCTCTCTTAACTTAAAGTTTGAAATTGAATTCTTAGCAATTGTAGCAACAGCTTTCTGACCAGTGATGGTTGTAAGTTCTTCTACTCCTACGTCAACTAATTTTTTATCTGCTACCGCAGCACCAATACCTTTGTTCACTACAATTTTAGTGATTTTAGGCACCTGCATTACGGAAGTATATTCAAACTTCTTCACCAATGCTGGGGTGATTTCATTGATATAAGTATCTTTTAATCTAGGATTAGCCATTATAATTAATTTGACTTAGTCTTAAAATACCTTTCTAATTTCCCTTCGCTATTCACTTTCTTACCAGTTCTAGCAAATTGACCTGTAGCAGGATCCTTCACCATTAGGTTAGATACATGAATTGGAGCTTCTGTTTTTTCAATACCACCATTAGGGTTAGTAGCGGAAGGCTTAGTGTGCTTTGACACAATGTTAACGCCTTCAACAATTGCTCTTTGCTTTGCGATGAAAACTTCGAGGACTTGTCCTTCTTTACCTTTTGAGTTACCAGAAAGTACCTTTACGGTATCTCCTTTTCTCAAATGCAGTTTTTGCTGCTTGTTTTTCTTTCTTTCCATTGCTTACAATACTTCTGGTGCCAATGAAACAATTTTCATGAATTGCTTTTCACGCAATTCTCTAGCCACCGGGCCAAACATACGAGTACCCCTTGGTTCATCGTTTTGGTTCAGTAATACAGCAGCGTTATCTTCAAATCTGATATAAGAACCATCTTTCCTTCTTACGGCTTTCTTGGTTCTAACGATTACTGCTTTTGTAACAGTACCTTTTTTCAAATTGCTTGAAGAGTGGGCAGCTTTCACAGAGACCACAATTTTATCGCCAACAGTTGCGAACTTCTTTTTAGTACCGCCTAATACGCGAATACATAGAACTTCTTTTGCTCCACTGTTATCTGCAACGTTCAATCTTGATTCTTGCCTGATCATGATTACTTAGCTCTTTCAATAATTTCAACTAATCTCCAACGCTTATTCTTACTCAGCGGACGAGTTTCCATGATCTTCACGGTATCACCGATACCACAATCATTAGTTTCGTCATGAGCAGAAAATTTGGTAGTTTTCTTAACAAACTTACCGTAGATCGGGTGCTTTTCTTTACGTAACACTGCTACAGTAATGGTTTTTTCCATTTTGTTGCTGGTTACAATCCCGATTCTTTCTTTTCTAAGATTTCTGGTCTCCATGCGTATCTTAATTTGCGAGTTCTTTAGCTCTCAACTCAGTTTTTAGTCTAGCTATCAACTTTCTAGAATCCTTGATTTTCATCGGGTTTTCTATTGGAGAGATGGCTTGGGCAAATTTCAATTTGCCAATGTTATCTGTCTCGGCCTTAATTCTTTCCGCCAATTCCTCAACGGTAAGTGCTTTGATCTCTTGATTTTTCATAACTATCCAACGTAATCTCTACGTACAACAAACTTTGTTGATATAGGTAGCTTTTGGGCTGCCAATCTCAACGATTCTTTTGCCAATTCTTGGCTTACTCCACCAGATTCGAAAAGAATAGTACCAGGCTTAATACAAGCTACCCAATATGAAGGCGCTCCTTTACCTTTACCCATCCTTACCTCAGCAGGCTTACTCGTGATTGGTTTGTCTGGAAAAATTCTAATCCAAACTTGACCTTCCCTTTTCATAGCTCTGGTCATGGCAATACGTGCAGCTTCAATCTGACGTGCTGTGATCCATCCAGCTTCTAATGATTTTATACCAAATGTTCCGAAAGCCAAAGTGTGACCGCGACCCGCAAGTCCCTTCACACGGCCTTTTTGCATTTTTCTAAATTTGGTTCTCTTTGGTTGTAACATCGTTGTAAACTTTTAACAGGTGATGTGATTAACGTCTTCTACCGGCTGGGGCTCCTCCTCTATTGTTTCCAGAAGGTCTTCTTCTGTTCCCAGGTGCACCTCCAGCTCCTCTTTCTGATTGATTTCCTCCTCCTATGTTAGGAGATAGATCTCTCTTACCGAAAACCTCACCTTTGAATACCCATACTTTGATTCCGATTTTTCCGTAAACTGTATCAGCTTCAGAAATTGCGTAATCTATGTCGGCTCTAAGTGTATGCAAAGGAATTCTTCCCTCTTTATACATCTCAGTTCTTGCCATTTCAGCTCCGCCTAAACGTCCTGAACATTTCACTTTAATTCCTTGTGCACCAACTCTGATTGCAGAAGCAATAGCTTGCTTCATTGCTCTTCTGTAAGAAATTCTAGCTGCTAATTGCTGAGCAATTGATTCTCCTACTAATTTGGCATCCAATTCTGGTCTTTTGATCTCAAAGATATTGATCTGAACATCCTTACTTGTAAGTTTCTTCAGCTCTTCCTTGATACGATCCACTTCTTGTCCACCTTTACCAATTACAACTCCTGGTCTAGCAGTGTGTACTGTAATAGTGATACGCTTAAGTGTTCTTTCAATAATAATCTTAGAAATACCACCTTTTGGGATACGAGCATTTACATACTTTCTGATTTCTTGGTCTTCAACCAATTTGTTCGAAAAGTCTTTACCTCCGTACCAGTTGGAATCCCAACCTTTGATGATACCCAATCTTAGACCTATAGGATTTACTTTTTGTCCCATCTGTTCTTAATTAGCAGTTTCGTTAGTGACTTCTTCCTCCTGATCAGCGGTAACTTTAGCAGATCCATTTTTTGAATCTACAATAAGCGTTACGTGATTAGATCTTTTTCTTATTCTATGTGCTCTTCCTTGTGGAGCTGGTCTCAATCTTTTTAAGATTCTACCACCATCAACACGAATTTCTTTGATCACAAGATCTGCATCTTCTAATCTTTCGTCTTCGTTCTTAGCGATCCAGTTAGACACGGCTGATCTCAATAATTTCTCAAGACGCGCTGCTCCTTCTTTTGGCTCAAACTTTAAAAGGTTCAAAGCTCTGTCTACACGTTGGCCTCTGATCAAGTCAGCAACCATTCTCATTTTACGAGCAGATGTAGGCACATTATTTAACTTAGCTACAGCTTCCATTATCTTCTACCTTTATCTTTTTTAGCAATGTGACCACGGAAATTTCTGGTTGGTGAAAATTCACCTAGCTTATGCCCTACCATGTTCTCAGTTACGAAAACAGGAATAAACTTATTTCCATTATGAACAGCGAAAGTGTGCCCAATAAAATCTGGGGCTATCATTGATCTTCTGGACCAAGTCTTAATTACAGACTTCTTACCAGACTCTTCCATAGCCTCTACTTTGCCGGCTAAGCGAAAATCGATATATGGTCCTTTTTTTAACGAACGTGCCATGTCTTACTTCTTCTTTTTACCAATGATCAAACGATTCGAATATTTCTTAGGTGTTCTGGTTTTCAAACCTTTAGAGAACAATCCTTTTCTAGATCTAGGATGTCCACCTGAAGATTTACCTTCACCACCACCCATTGGGTGATCTACTGGGTTCATAACCACACCTCTTACTCTTGGTCTTCGACCTAACCATCTTGTTCTACCTGCTTTACCAAGTACAACATTCATATGCTCTGCATTTCCTACAGCACCAATTGTTGCCATACAAGCAGAAAGAACGTTTCTCATTTCGCCTGATGGCAATTTAAGAGTTGCGTACTTTCCTTCACGAGCTACAATCTGAGCATAAGCTCCTGCACTTCTTGACATTGAAGCTCCTTTACCAGGCTTCAACTCAATGTTGTGAATGATTGTACCCATTGGGATTTTAGAAAGAGGCATCGCATTACCTACCTCAGGTGCAACACCTTCACCAGACACTACAGTTTGCCCTACTTCTAATCCTTTAGGAGCAATGATATATCTTTTCTCTCCATCTGCGTAAAACAACAAGGCTATTCTTGCTGAACGAGTTGGATCATATTCAATTGATTTTACCGTAGCAGGTACATTAAATTTTTCTCTCTTGAAATCAACAATTCTGATTTTTTGTTTGTGACCACCGCCCATGTAGCGCATTGTCATTTTACCAGTATTGTTTCGCCCACCAGACCTCTTAGAAGGAACGGTTAAGGATTTTTCAGGAGCACTTTTCTTAACAGTTACTTCTGCAAAGTCAGGAGCCATTCTATGTCTGGTTCCCGGAGTCATTGGTCTTAGTTTTCTAACGCCCATTATTCTCTATTTAAATGCCGCTATAAAAATCAATAACATCACCCTCAGCAACTGTTACAATTGCCTTCTTGAATGCATTGGTTTGACCTTGTACTACTCTAGATTTTGTCATTCTAGATTTGGTCTTACCACTATATCTCATGGTGTTAACATCTTCTACGGTTACACCGTACATCTGCTCTACAGCCACTTTGATTTCTATTTTGTTGGCTTTGTAGTCTACAACAAATCCGTACTTGCCCTTTTCGTTCAAGGCTGATACTTTTTCGGTAACTAAAGGTTTTTTAAGAACACTCATTTTCTGTTACTTCAATAAGTTTTCAATTATTTCAACTGAGCTCTCACTCAAAAGCAAGCTTTCAGCGTTCAGCACATCATATGTATTCAATGCATCTGCCGTGATTACTTTAGTGTTCTGGATATTTCTTCCAGATAAAAGAACATTTTTATCGTGCTCTCCTACAACGATAAGAGTTTTCTTACCAGACAATGACAAACCGTCAATCATCTTTTTGTACTCTTTAGTTTTAGGTGCATCGAAAGTAAAGTCCTCCAAAATCAAAAGACTATTATCTTTTGCTTTGTATGCTAAAGCTGATTTACGAGCTAATACTTTAAGTTTTTTATTCAACTTGAAGTGGTAATCTCTTGGCTCAGGACCGAATACTCTACCACCGCCTCTAAAGACTGGTGATTTAATACTACCAGCTCTCGCTGTACCTGTACCTTTTTGCTTTTTAATCTTTCTGGTAGAACCAGCAATCTCTGCTCTCTGCTTAGATTTATGCGTTCCTTGTCTTTGGTTAGCCAAGTACTGCTTTACATCTAAGTAAATTGCGTGATCATTCGGTTCAATACCGAAGATGTCGCCTGAAAGCGTTACTTTTCTTCCAGTGTCTTCGCCACTATTTTTTAGTACTGCAATCTCCATCTTCTTATTTCTCTAGGATTACGGTTGAATTTTTCGCACCAGGAATAGAACCACTGATTACAATCAGGTTCTTTTCTGGAACCACTTTCATTACGCGCAGGTTGATTACTGTCACTCTATCTCCACCAGTTCTTCCAGCCATGCGAGTACCTTTAAATACTCTTGCAGGATAAGAAGCTCCACCAACGGAACCAGGCGCTCTCAATCTGTTGTGCTGACCGTGCGTTGCTTGTCCAACTCCACCAAATCCGTGTCTTTTTACAACACCTTGAAAACCTTTACCTTTTGAAGTACCCACAGCATCAACAAAATCGCCTTCTTTGAAGACATCGCCTACAACGATTTCATTACCTAATGCTACCTGACCTTCAAACTCTTCGCGAAAATTTCGGAACTCAACAACATCTCTCTTTGGAGTAGTATTCGCCTTAGCGAAGTGACCCTTCAAAGCTTTAGGAGTATTTTTCTCCTTACGCTCTCCAAAAGCAAGCTGTACAGCTGTATACCCGTCTGTTCCTTCATTTTTTACTTGCGTTACTACGCAAGGACCAGCCTCTATCACCGTGCATGCGACACTACGTCCATCGGCACTGTAAATGCTAGTCATTCCGATTTTTTTTCCGATTATTCCAGACATCTTTTTAATTCATTTTGAACCCTACAAATCCAGGGCTCCCGTGAAACGGATTGCAAAGATAGAGAATTAATTTTCTGCTACAAACTCTAGATTTGAAATTTACAGAATAAATTCTCTCAAATTCAGGACGTTAATTCCGACCTGTCTCCTTGCATAAAAAAGAGGCCAACCAAAAAGGTCAGCCTCTTATATTCTTTATCTAAAAAGTACTTATACTTTGATTTCAACATCAACACCACTTGGAAGCTCAAGCTTCATTAGGGCGTCTACAGTTTTAGCACTGCTAGAGTAAATATCTACCAATCGCTTGTAAGTACAAAGTTGAAATTGCTCACGCGCTTTTTTATTAACGTGTGGAGATTTCAATACTGTAAATTTCTCCTTTACTGTTGGTAACGGAATTGGTCCGCTAACAATAGCTCCGGTAGTTTTCACAGCTCTTACGATTTTCTCTGATGACTTATCCACCAAGTTGTGATCGTATGACTTTAATTTGATTCTTATCTTCTGTGTCATTATTCTAAAATTTACAGATTATTCTCCTTTGGATTTTTTGATCACTTCGTCTGCAATGCCATTTGGTACCACGTCATAGTGTGAGAATGTCAAAGCAGCCGTAGCACGACCAGAAGACATTGTTCTCAAATCTGTAACGTAACCGAAAAGTTCTGACAATGGAACACTGGCCTTAACAACTGTAGAAGTGCCTTTAGTATCCATACCTTTCATCATACCTCTTCTTCTGTTCAAGTCACCTGTAATTGAACCAGTATATTCGTCTGGGGTAACTACATCAACTGACATGATTGGCTCCAATAATTTTGGACCTGCTTGCTTACCAGCAGCTTTAAAGCCCATTCTTGCAGCAAGTTCAAAAGAAAGAGCATCTGAATCCACATCGTGGAATGATCCGTGGAACAATCTAACTTTCATGTCTTCAACAGGATAACCTGCTAAAGGTCCATTATTCATTGCTGAAGCGAAACCTTTCTCAATTGCTGGGATAAATTCTTTTGGAATTACACCACCCACAATTTGGTTTACAAACTGAAGTCCTTTTCCTACGAAATCCTCGTCTTTTGGACCAATTTCGAAAGAGATATCAGCAAATTTACCTCTACCACCAGACTGCTTCTTATAAACTTCTTTATGTTCGATTGACTTAGTAAGTGCCTCTTTGTAAGCTACTTGAGGAGCTCCTTGATTCACTTCCACCTTGAACTCTCTTCTCATACGATCCATGATGATATCTAGGTGAAGCTCACCCATACCTCTAAGAATCGTTTGACCAGTTTCTTCGTCAGTGTTTACTGTCAATGTTGGATCTTCTTCAACTAGTTTGGCAATTGCCATACCTAGTTTATCTACATCTGCTTGAGTTTTTGGCTCAATTGCATAACCAATTACTGGCTCAGGGAAATCCATTGATTCAAGAACAATTTTATGTTTCTCGTCACAAAGTGTATCTCCTGTTTTGATATCCTTAAAACCTACAACTGCAGCAATATCACCAGCATGAAGCTTTTCAATAGCGTTTTGCTTGTTAGCATGCATTTGGAAGATTCTAGAGATACGCTCTTTTTTTCCTGTTCTTGTATTGAATACATAAGAACCTGAATCAAGCATACCTGCGTACGATCTAACAAAACACAAACGACCTACAAACGGATCAGTGGCGATTTTAAATGCTAATGCAGTAAATGGCTCAGATACTGATGGCTTTCTAAAAGTAGGCTCTTCTGTATCTGGATCTGTTCCTTCTACGCTCTCTCTATCAAGAGGAGATGGAAGCAATTCCATAACATAGTTCAACATTGACTGAACACCTTTATTTTTAAAGGCAGAACCACACAACATTGGAACAAAAGCTAAATCGATTGTTGCAGCTCTTAAAGCTTTAATAATCTCATCTCTAGAAATAGACTCTGGATCTTCGAAATACTTTTCTAGAAGTGTTTCGTCATACTCAGCAACTGCTTCTAATAAATGCTCTCTGTATTCAGCTACTTCATCCGCCATATCTGCTGGAATTTCGATTTCGTTATAGGTCATCCCCATATCTTCTTCGTTCCAAACAATAGCTTTATTCTCTACCAAGTCAACAACACCTTTAAAGGTATCCTCAGCTCCGATAGGCAATTGAAGCGGAACAGCTTTAGTACCCAACATTTCTTTTACTTGCTTACACACGTTCAAGAAATCGGCACCCGATCTGTCCATTTTATTTACAAATCCTAAACGAGCAACTTTATAGTTATCCGCAAGTCTCCAGTTGGTTTCTGATTGAGGCTCAACACCATCAACAGCAGAAAACAAGAACACCAAACCATCAAGCACTCGAAGGGAGCGGTTTACCTCTACGGTAAAATCTACGTGACCAGGAGTATCAATAATGTTGATGTGATATTGTTCGTCTTTGTAAGGCCAGAATACAGTAGTAGCAGCAGAGGTAATTGTAATCCCTCTTTCTTGCTCTTGCTCCATCCAGTCCATTGTAGCTGCACCATCATGAACCTCACCAAGTTTGTGAGAAACACCAGTGTAGTACAAAACTCTTTCGGTAGTCGTAGTTTTACCCGCATCAATGTGGGCTGCGATACCTATATTCCTTGTTAATCTTAAATCTCTTGCCATTTTATTCTAGGGATTAAAATCTAAAGTGTGAGAACGCCTTGTTTGCATCTGCCATTCTGTGAGTGTCGTCTTTCTTCTTAACGGCAGCTCCTTCTCCTTTTGATGCAGCAAGAATTTCGGCAGCCAAACGGTCCCTCATTGTTTTCTCACCTCTTTTTCTAGCAAAAGAAATCATCCACTTGATCCCCAGTGAAGTTTTTCTAGCCGGCCTCACTTCAGTTGGTACCTGAAATGTTGCTCCACCTACTCTACGGCTTTTTACTTCGACTGAAGGCATGATGTTACTCAATGCTTTCTTCCAAGTCTCAAGACCATTCTCACCACCTTTCTTCTCAACGATCTCGATCGCATCATAGAAAATGTTGTAGGCAATACTCTTCTTCCCGTCAACCATTAAGTAGTTCACAAACTTTGTTACCAAAGTATCATGGAACTTAGGGTCAGGAAGAATATATCTCTTCTTTGGTTTAGCTTTTCTCATTTTATAAAAATTCTATTTTTTAGCTGCTTTAGGGCGTTTTGCACCATATTTTGATCTACGTTGTGTACGACCATTCACACCAGCGGTATCTAATGCACCTCTAATGATGTGGTATCTTACACCTGGAAGATCTTTTACTCTTCCTCCTCTAATCAAGACGATTGAGTGTTCTTGAAGATTGTGACCTTCACCTGGGATGTATGCGTTTACCTCCTTACCGTTAGTTAACCTTACTCTTGCTACTTTTCTCATAGCTGAGTTTGGCTTCTTAGGCGTGGTAGTGTAAACCCTTGTACAAACCCCTCTTCTTTGCGGGCAGCTATCCAGTGCAGGAGATTTTGACTTAGAAGTCAATTTCTTTCTGCCCTTTCTTACTAATTGTTGTATAGTAGGCATTTACAGTTATTTTTTAGATTTTATTTCCCTATGTACAAATTTAGGACTGCAAAGGTAACAAAAGAAGTTTTCAGAACAAACACATCAGATTAAATATAATCGAACATGTAAGTCCTTAACTTCCAACTTAAAGCACCTTTAACTTTTTGCGTCATAGAATGGCCAAAGTTCCCATTCTAATTGACCGTTTCTGCAGTCTATTTTCACCTAAAAAGCCCCAATCTTTCGAAAGGGGCTTCTATAAAATATTTAAAAGTATTTGCGCATTAAGCCTCTCCTATTGTTCCACCAAAATTCATCGGGAATTTTGGGGCTTCATCGGATTGGGTAATTGTACCAAAGTGGTTTTCAAACTTATCGATATTATCTTTTAGCGCCATCAAAAGCCTTTTGGCATGTTCTGGTGTAATGATAATTCTCGATTTCACTTTCGCCTTTGGTACTCCTGGCATCATTTTGATAAAATCAATCACAAATTCACTGTTTGAATGTGCGATCATTGCCAAATTCACATACTGGCCTTCCGCAACTTCTTCGGAAAGCTCAATATTGATTTGGTTCTGATTCTTTTGATCTTTATCCTCAGCCATGGCTTAGTACTCTACTTCTTGTTCTTCTGATTCTGATCTGTAAGCGGCTTTTGCTGCTTGCAATCTTTCGTAAGCTTCTTTGTTTCCAACGATAAGGTCTTCGTATTCTCTCAAACCTGTACCTGCCGGAATCAAGTGACCCACGATTACATTTTCCTTCAAACCTTTCAAGTGGTCTGCTTTACCTCTAATTGAGGCTTCACTTAACACTTTAGTAGTTTCTTGGAATGATGCTGCAGAAATAAAGCTTTCGGTTCCTAATGAAGCTTGAGTGATACCTTGAAGTTTCGGTTGCGAAACTGCTGGTTGTGCATCTCTTACTTCTACAAGTTTCATGTCTTTTCTTCTCAACGAAGAGTTTTCATCTCTTAATTGACGAGGAGTAACAATCTGACCTGGTTTTAGGTTTGAAGAATCACCTGAATCAGCCACTACCTTCATGTCTAGCATTGCGTCATTCTCTTCTCTGAAAAGGAATTTATCAACTACTTGACCTGGAAGGAAACTAGTGTCGCCTGCATCCATGATCTCTACCTTCTGCATCATTTGCTTCACGATTACTTCGATGTGCTTATCATTGATCTTCACACCTTGTAGTCGATATACTTCCTGGATTTCATTTACTAAATACTCTTGAACCGCAGTTGGGCCTTGAATATTCAAAATGTCATTAGGAGTAATTGCACCATCAGATAAAGAGTAACCTGCTCTTACAAAGTCATTGTCTTGTACAAGAATGTGCTTAGACAATGGCACCATGTATTTCTTCTTCACACCATCTTTAGACTCGATGAAGATTTCACGGTTACCTCTCTTAATTCCACCGTAAGTAACAACACCGTCAATTTCTGACACTACTGCTGGGTTTGATGGATTTCTTGCTTCAAACAATTCCGTTACTCTTGGTAGACCTCCAGTAATATCTCGAGATTTACCCATTGTTCTAGGGATTTTAGCAAGTGGCTGACCCACTTTAACTTTATCACCAGCATCTACTGCCAAGTGAGCTCCCACTGGAATGTTATAGGCTTTTGTATCGTTTTTAGAGTTTACAACAACCGCAGGGTTCTTAGTTTTATCTCTGGTATCAGTGATAACTTTTTCCCTGTGTCCTGTTTGCTCATCAAACTCTTCTTTATAAGTAATACCTTCTTCAATAGCATCGAATTCTACTTTACCATCAAATTCTGAAAGGATTACCGCATTGTATGGATCCCACTTACATAGTTGCTGACCTTTTTCAACCTTATCTCCTTCTTTAACATCAAGAGTTGCTCCGTAAGGAACGTGGTTAGAGATCAACACTTTATTAGTTTTTGGGTCAACGATCTGGATTTCACCAGTACGTCCCATTACCATTTCTATTTTCTTACCATCGTTGTCTGTGGTAGGAAGTGATCTAAGTTCTTCGAACTTAATTACACCTTCAAATTTAGCCTTAACAGTTGCATCTACTGCAATGTTAGAAGCTGTACCCCCAACGTGGAAAGTTCTTAATGTAAGCTGTGTTCCAGGCTCACCAATCGACTGTGCTGCAATTACACCAACTGCTTCACCTTTTTGTACCATGTCTGAAGTAGATAAGTTTCTACCGTAACATTTCGCACAAATTCCTCTTTTGGTTTCACATGTCAATACAGATCTGATTTCTACATCATCAATAGCAGTTTCGTCAATACGATTTGCAATTTCTTCTGTAAACTCTTCTCCAGCTGAAATGATTAATTCTTCAGAAATTGGATCGTAGATATCGTGTACCGAAACTCTACCTAAAATTCTTTCAGATAAAGATTCTACTACGTCTTCATTGTCTTTCAAAGCAGATACTGTTAAACCTCTTAGTGTTCCACAATCTTCTTCGTTAACAACTGCATCTTGCGCTACATCCACCAAACGTCTAGTCAAGTAACCTGCATCGGCAGTTTTAAGTGCTGTATCGGCCAAACCTTTACGAGCACCGTGAGTAGAGATAAAGTACTCAAGTACATCTAGTCCTTCTTTAAAGTTAGATAGAATTGGGTTTTCAATAATGGCTCCTACAGAACCAGCAAGGTTCTTTTGTGGTTTTGCCATCAAACCTCTCATTCCACCTAGCTGACGAATTTGCTCTCTTGAACCTCTAGCTCCAGAGTGCATCATCATATAAATAGAGTTAAAGCCTTGGTTATCCTCTTCCATCTCGTTCATCAAGTCATTGGTCAACTTAGTGTTAACCCTTGTCCAGATGTCGATAACTTGATTATAACGTTCGTTATCAGTAATAAGACCCATTAAGTAGTTTTGCCATACAGCATCCACTTCTTCTTTTGCTCCAATTACTAAGTCTTCTTTATGTTCTGGAATGTGAATATCATTCAATCCCATTGATAGACCGCCTTTGTATGCCATCTGGAAACCAAGTTCTTTGATATCATCAAGGAATTGGGCTGTTCTGGCTACGCCAGAAATAGCAAATACGTTAGCAATAATTTTTTGAAGTTTCTTCTTCGTCAATAACTCATTCACATAACCTACTTCAGTAGGTACGGCTTGGTTAAATAGAATACGACCAGCAACAGTTTCGATCACCTTATCAACTAAGGCATCTCCTTCTCTCACTTTGGTCTTCACATGAATGTAAGCGTGCTTAGACACTTTACCTTCGTTCATTGCTATAATTACCTCTTCGGCACTATAGAAACGCATTCCTTCACCATCTACTTTAAAATCTTCAGTAGATCTTCTGCCTTTGGTTACATAATACAGACCCAAAACCATGTCTTGAGAAGGTACAGTTACCGGAGCTCCGTTAGCTGGGTTAAGAATGTTGTGCGAAGAAAGCATTAGTGTTGAGGCTTCCAAAACTGCTTCGTGTCCTAGTGGTACGTGAACAGCCATTTGGTCACCATCAAAGTCAGCGTTAAATGCTGTACATACTAATGGGTGCAATTGAATCGCTTTTCCTTCAATTAATTTTGGTTGGAAAGCCTGAATACCTAACCTGTGCAATGTTGGAGCACGGTTAAGCAATACAGGGTGTCCTTTCAATACATTTTCAAGGATATCCCAAACCACAGGATCTTTACGGTCTACTATTTTCTTGGCAGACTTCACTGTCTTAACAATACCTCTTTCAATCAGTTTTCTGATAATGAATGGTTTGAAAAGCTCAGCAGCCATATTCTTTGGCAAACCACATTCGTGAAGTTTCAACTCTGGCCCTACTACAATTACAGAACGACCTGAGTAATCTACCCTTTTTCCTAGCAAGTTCTGACGGAAACGACCTTGCTTACCTTTAAGCATATCACTCAAAGATTTTAAGGCACGGTTACCATCTGAACGCACAGCATTTACTTTTCTCGAGTTATCGAAAAGAGAATCTACTGCTTCCTGAAGCATCCTTTTTTCGTTACGAAGGATTACTTCTGGTGCTTTAATATCAATTAATCTCTTAAGACGGTTATTTCTAATGATTACCCTTCTGTAAAGATCATTCAAATCTGAAGTTGCGAAACGACCACCATCTAATGGCACCAATGGACGTAATTCTGGTGGAATTACAGGTACCATTTTAATGATCATCCACTCTGGACGGTTCTCGATTCTTGTTCTTGCATCACGGAATGCTTCAACAACTTTCAACCTTTTTAAAGCTTCTGCTTTTCTTTGCTGAGAAGTATCTGTTGCTGCTTGGTGACGAAGTGCATAAGAAAGTTCGTCAAGATCAATTCTTGCCAAAAGCATCTCTAATGCATCAGCTCCCATTTTAGCAATGAATTTCTGAGGATCTTCATCATCTAACATTTGATTTTCTCTTGGAAGCTTATCTAGAATGTCTAGATATTCATCTTCAGTCAAGAAATCCATGTAGGCGATTCCGTCCTCTTCTTTCATACCAGCTTGAATTACTACATAACGCTCGTAGTAAATAATCTGATCAAGCTTTTTGGTTGGAAGACCAAGAAGGTAACCAATCTTGTTAGGCAATGATTTGAAGTACCAGATATGAGCTACAGGCACTACCAATTCGATATGGCCCATGCGCTCTCTTCTTACCTTTTTCTCGGTAACTTCAACACCACATCTATCGCAGATAATACCTTTATATCTGATTCTTTTATATTTCCCACAATGACATTCCCAATCCTTTACAGGTCCGAATATTCTTTCACAGAATAAACCGCCCATTTCTGGCTTGTATGTTCTATAGTTTATCGTTTCCGGTTGTGTTACCTCACCATGAGAACTCTCAAGGATTGATTCCGGAGAAGCTAAGCTGATAGTGACTTTATCAAAGTCATTGTTAAGTTTTCTATTCTTTTTAAATGCCATAGCTTTTGTATTCTAATTTATTGGCCGAAGCCTGTTTAAGAATTAGTCAAGTGTAATTTCAAGTGCCAAACCTCTTAGTTCGTGAACCAATACGTTGAATGATTCAGGAATATTTGGTTTAGGAATATTCTCGCCTTTTACGATGGCTTCGTAGGCTTTCGCTCTACCAATCACGTCATCGGATTTTACGGTTAGAATTTCCTGCAACACATGAGATGCGCCAAAGGCCTCAAGAGCCCAAACCTCCATCTCACCAAAACGCTGACCACCAAACTGGGCTTTACCACCCAATGGCTGCTGAGTAATGAGAGAGTATGGCCCGATAGAACGCGCGTGCATTTTATCATCAACCAAGTGACCTAGTTTCAGCATGTATGCAATACCTACTGTAACAGGCTGGTCAAATTTAACACCTGACAAACCATCGTATAGATAAGCACGACCAGCATCTGGCAATCCTGCTTCAGCCAATTCTGCCTGAACTTCTTCCATAGTAGCTCCGTCAAAAATTGGAGTAGCGTATTTTCTACCCAATTCTAATCCAGCCCATGCAAGTACAGTTTCGTAAATCTGACCGATGTTCATCCTTGAAGGTACACCAAGTGGATTCAATACGATATCCATTGGAGTTCCATCTTCTAAGAATGGCATATCTTCTTCTCTAACAATTCTGGCTACAACACCCTTGTTACCGTGACGACCCGCCATTTTATCACCTACCTTAAGCTTACGCTTTTTAGCAATGTAAACTTTGGCCAGTTGTACGATACCTGTTGGTAATTCATCACCTACTTCGATTGTGAAACGCTTACGTTTGAATTCGCCCGCAATTTCATTTCTCTTCAATTGGTAATTCTTCACCATACGAACGATAATCTGATTAGTCTTATCGTCAGTAGTCCAGTTATCAAGGTTCAAGTCAGAAATTAGGTTAACTTCTTCCTGAACATTGTAGTTACTCTCGTCTCTGTATATGTTCTTCTCAGGGAATATATTTTCAGTAATGTTGGTTTTGTTGAACTTCACTCCTTTAGAGATTACTTCATCACCAAACTTATGTTTTACTCCTTGTGAAGTTTTGCCTTGTAGCAAAGAGAAGATTTTGTCGATCATTTCATTTCTCACTACAGTCAAATCTTTGCTGTATTGAGCTTTCAATGTTTCAACTTCTTTCTTCGATTTAGCTCTTAGGTCTTTATCTTTCTTAGGTCTAGAGAATAATTTAGTATCGATTACAACACCTTGAAGTGATGGAGATGCTTTCAATGATGCATCTTTCACGTCACCTGCTTTATCTCCAAAAATTGCTCTTAAGAGCTTCTCTTCTGGAGTTGGATCCGTTTCACCCTTAGGGGTAATTTTACCAATTAGAATATCACCTTCTTTAATTTCAGCTCCTACTCTGATGATACCATTCTCATCAAGGTTTTTCACTGCTTCCTCACTTACGTTTGGAATCTCAGAAGTCAATTCTTCCTCACCTCTTTTTGTATCTCTTACTTCAAGCTCGTATTCATCGATGTGAATTGAGGTGAACACGTCATCTCTAACTACTCTCTCTGAAATTACGATGGCATCCTCAAAGTTATATCCTTGCCAAGGCATGTAAGCTACTCTTAGGTTTTTACCTAAAGCCAACTCACCATCTTGGGTAGAATATCCTTCGCATAGTACCTGACCTTTCACTACTTTATCACCTTTCAATACGATTGGTGTAAGGTTAATGGAAGTGTCTTGGTTAGTTCTTCTGAATTTGATCAACTTGTACGTTTTGTACTCATTGTAGAAGTTCACCAACTCGTCTTCAGTACTTTGTTCGTATTTAATGGTAATCTTATCTGCATCAACATAGTGTACAACACCTGTTCCTTCTGCGATTACCAACATTCTAGAATCTCTTGCTGCTCTACCTTCTAAACCAGTTCCTACAATAGGAGCTTCTGGCTTCAACAAAGGCACTGCTTGACGCTGCATGTTTGATCCCATCAAAGCCCTGTTCGCATCATCGTGCTCAAGGAAAGGAATCAATGAAGCTGCAACAGATACAATTTGGTTAGGAGCTACATCCATATAAGTAAGCTCTTTAGGCTCTACTACAGGGAAGTCTCCTTCAAATCTTGCTTTTACTCTGTCGTTTACGAAAGTACCCTTATCATCTAAAGGCGCGTTGGCCTGTGCAATGTTGTGGGTATCTTCTTCTTCGGCAGTAAGGTAAACCACATCTTCAGACATGTTTACTTTACTCTCTTTTACTTTTCTATATGGGGTCTCGATGAATCCCATGCTGTTAATCTTAGCATGAACACATAGAGATGAAATCAAACCAATGTTTGGTCCTTCTGGAGTTTCAATTGTACAAAGACGTCCGTAGTGAGTGTAGTGAACATCTCGTACCTCAAAACCTGCTCTTTCTCTTGAAAGACCACCTGGCCCTAAGGCTGACAATCTTCTTTTGTGGGTAATCTCTGCTAATGGATTGGTTTGATCCATAAACTGAGAAAGCTGGTTTGTTCCGAAGAACGAGTTAATCACAGAAGAAAGCGTTCTTGCATTAATAAGGTCAACTGGTTTGAAGTCCTCATTATCACGAACGTTCATTCTTTCTTTGATTGTTCTGGCCATTCTGGCCAAACCAACACCAAACTGAGCATACAATTGCTCTCCTACAGTTCTAACTCTTCTGTTCGATAAGTGGTCAATATCATCCACTACCGCCTTAGAGTTAATCAACCCGATCAAATATTTCACAATCGAAATAATATCCTGAGTTGTTAACACTCTTTTATCAAAAGAGATATCTAAACCAAGTTTCTTGTTAATTCTATATCTACCTACTTCTCCAAGATCATATCTCTTATCTGAGAAGAAAAGGCTTTGGATAATATCTCTTGCAGTCTGCTCATCTGGCGCTTCAGTATTTCTCAACTGACGATAGATTTGCTCTACAGCCTCTTTTTCAGAGTTAGAGTTATCTTTTGATAGCGTATTATATATAATAGTGTAATCTGCAATGTTGATATCCTCACGGTGAAGGATAATTGAATCAACACCTGATTCAAGGATCATTTCTACATCATCCTCGCTCAAAACAGAGTCACGCTCCAACAACACTTCGTTTCTATCGATAGATACAACTTCACCAGTATCTTCATCCACGAAATCTTCAATCCAAGTCTTAAGAACCCTAGCGGCAAGCTTTCTGCCTACACCTTTCTTAAGTTGGGCTTTATTGGCCTTAACCTCTTCAGACAAGCCAAACAAGTCAAGGATATCTTTATCTGTACCGTAACCAATAGCTCTTAGAAGCGTGGTTACAGGGAATTTCTTTTTACGGTCAATGTAAGCGTACATAACGCTGTTGACGTCTGTCGCAAATTCAATCCAAGATCCTTTAAAAGGAATAATTCGGGCAGAATATAAAGCGGTACCATTGGTATGTTTGCTTTGAGCAAAGAACACACCTGGCGATCTGTGTAACTGAGAAACAATTACTCTTTCTGCTCCATTTACCACGAAAGAACCTTTAACGGTCATATAAGGAATATTCCCTAAGAATACTTCTTGTTCGATGGTTTCAAAGTCCTCATGATCTGCATCATTACATGTCAGACGAAGCTTTGCTTTTAATGGAACTGAATAGGTAAGTCCTCTATCAATACACTCTTCTACAGAGTATTTTGGAGGGTCAACCAAGTAATCAATGAACTCTAATACAAAGTTATCTCGTGAATCAGAAATTGGGAAATTTTCTGAAAATACTTTGAAAAGGCCATCTTGAGTCCTCTTTTCAGCAGGGGTTTCCAACTGAAAAAAATCTTCGAAAGACTTCACTTGAATGTCAAGAAAATCAGGATAATCAAGAACTGATTTAATTGAAGAAAAACTTATTCTTTCTGTTTGAATTGCGTTAGCCAAGGCCGTAATATTTTAGTTTAAACCAAGAATAATTTTTGCACTTAAAGCGTACAAAGGCTTGTAGAGAATAAACCTCTTTACTGTATACAAACAGGAAAAGACCCATGATACCGATCCCGAAATTCGGGAAGGGATCAGGGCCTGTTCCTTTGCCATAGTTAGCTATGGCCAGTCAAATTACTTAAGCTCTACTTCAGCACCAGCTTCTTCAAGCTGCTTTTTAAGTGCTTCAGCTTCGTCTTTAGCTACACCTTCTTTAATTGCTTTAGGAGCGCTGTCTACGATTTCTTTAGCTTCTTTCAATCCTAAACCAGTCAATTCTTTCACTAGTTTAACAACGGCTAGTTTTGAAGCACCAGCAGCAGTCAACACTACGTCAAAAGCTGATTTTTCTTCAGCAGCACCTTCACCGTCTCCGCTAGCAGGACCAGCAGCAACAGCAACTGCAGCAGCTGCAGGCTCAATACCGTATTCGTTTTTAAGGATATCAGCTAATTCGTTAACTTCCTTTACAGTTAAGTTTACCAACTGCTCTGCGAAATCTTTTAAATCTGCCATTTTCGATTTTTGTTTATTTAATTCTAAATCTTGATTAATTACTAATTTTCACGCTCAGATAATGTCTGAAGAATTCCTGCCAATTTGCCACCAGCACCTTTAAGGCCTGAAATAACATTTTTAGCTGGTGATTGTAACAATCCTATCACCTCTCCGATAAGTTCAGCCTTAGACTTAAGACTGCTCAACATATCTAAATTCTCCTCCCCAATGAAAAGATCGGTATCGATGGAAGCACCTTTCAACATTGGAGATTTTAAACCTGATTTTTTTCTAAATTCTTTGATCAACTTTGCAGGTGAATTAGCGTCCTCTCCTGAGAACATAATTCCTGAAAAGCCCTTCAAAACTTTCTCATCAAATGGAGTATAATTAGTATCCATTCTTTCCAAAGCCTTTTGGATCAAAGTATTTTTGAACACTCTATATTCTATACCTTTTTCAAAGCATAGTCTTCTAAGTGCCGTGGTTTGTGCAACCGACATTCCGGAAGCATCAGTTATGTAGAAATTGTTGTTATCAGAAAATTTCTGAAACAATTCTTCAATTAATACGCCTTTTTCTTCTCTAGTCATGATTATAATCCGGAAATGGAGTTTTTATCAATTTTAATACCTGGACTTTGAGTCGAAGACAAGTTGATACTCTTAAAATAAGTACCTTTTGCCGATGCAGGTTTCAATCTTGAGATGGTTTGAATTACTTCAGTAGCATTTTCCATGATCTTCTCTGGTGAGAAAGACGCTTTTCCAATACTTGTATGAATGATTCCAAACTTATCGACTTTAAAATCGATTTTACCTCCCTTAACTTCTTCAACTGCTTTTCCAACTTCCAAAGTAACTGTACCAGATTTTGGGTTTGGCATCAAGCCTCTTGGTCCAAGAACTCGACCTAAACGACCTACTTTAGCCATAACCGTAGGCATAGTGATGATGACATCAATGTCAGTCCACCCACCTTCAATTTTTGCTATATAGTCATCTAGACCCACGTGATCTGCACCAGCATCTCTTGCTTCCTGCTCTTTGTCAGGAGAACACAACACTAATACTTTCACTTCTTTTCCTGTACCATGAGGAAGTGCTACCACACCTCTAACCATCTGGTCTGCCTTGCGCGGATCCACTCCTAAACGAATATCTATATCAACAGAAGCATCGAAATTTGCATTGGAAATCTCCTTTACAATCGATGATGCGTCCGTCAAAGAATAATCTTTTTGTGGATCGTATTTACTTAAAGCTTCTTTTTGCTTTTTTGTCAACTTTGCCATTTCAACAAATCTTTAGTTTTCCCAAGGTGCTTTACCGGTCACTCTAATGCCCATGCTTCTTGCAGTACCTGCTACCATCTTCATGGCAGAGTCTACTGTAAAAGCATTCAAATCCGTCATCTTAACTTCAGCAATCTCTTTCACTTGAGCCCATGTTACCGAACCGACTTTAATACGGTTTGATTCATTAGAACCCTTTTTGATTTTCGATGCTTCCATTAACATTACCGGTGCTGGTGGTGTTTTGATTACAAAGTCAAAAGACTTATCAGAATAAATGGTAATTAATACAGGTAAAACCTGTCCCATTTTATCCTGAGAACGTCCGTTGAATTGCTTGCAAAACTCCATGATGTTAAGTCCTTTCGAACCTAAAGCAGGACCAACCGGAGGGGAAGGGTTTGCTTGACCTCCCTTAACTTGCAACTTCAGATAACCAGATATTTCCTTAGCCATCTTTAATCTTGTTTTTCGACTTGCATGTAACTTAATTCAACAGGGGTATTTCGGCCGAAAATCTTAACCATAACATTAAGTTTTCTTCTCTCCTCAAAAACCTCCTCAATTGTACCTGTAAACCCACTGAAAGGTCCATCCATTACCTTAATGGACTCTCCAACTATATATGGTGTATCAATGTGTTCGTCAAATTCATCGATTTCTTCAACCTTACCTAAAATACGGTCGACTTCAATCTGTCGTAACGGAACAGGTGGGGTGTTGGAAGCATCCCCCCCCTTTTGACCTAAGAACCCTATGATACCAGGGATATTTTTAATCATGTGAATGACCTCACCATTAGTAAGATCTGCTTGAACCATGATATAGCCCGGAAACATGTTTTTGTCACGCGAACGTTTCTTACCGTTTCGCATTTCATACACCTTTTCCGAAGGAATCAACACTTGAGGAATGTGGTCTTGGAATTGCTCTCTGTCCACTTCATTCTCTAGATATTCTTTTGACTTCCTTTCTTGACCAGACACGGCCCGAACCATATACCACTTCAGCTCTGCCATTCTATCAATTATCTTCCTATTGTGTAAAACCAATCCATGATGTTATTAAAGCCCAAATCAATGATCCCAATGAAGAGAGCAAAGATTAAAGAAGCCACTAACACCAACACAGAACTACTTTGTAGTTCAGAATATTTCGGCCAGCTCACCTTATGTCTCATTTCGAGATAAGATTCAGCGATAAATGTTTTCAGTTTACTCATCGGCTTTACTTTACTTATTTGCACGGGTGGTAAGAATCGAACTCACGACCTTTGGTTTTGGAGACCACTGCTCTACCAGCTGAGCTACACCCGTGTATACTCATTAAGTCTAAATCAATCCCTTTATTCAATTGCTTAAACCAATTTCCTAAAGAGAATCAGCACCCCACCTTCACAATCCAGCCCCAAAACGGGCTGCAAATGTAGATAAAAATACTATATGAAACAAACGCGCTTCCGACAAATCGAAAACGCGTTTGAAATATTTAATAAGCTTAGAAAGTTTAGTCTAGAATTTCAGTTACCTGACCGGCACCTACAGTTCTACCACCTTCTCTGATCGCAAATCTTAAACCTTTCTCAAGCGCTACTGCGTTGATCAAGTTCACTTCGATAGTTACGTTATCACCTGGCATTACCATTTCGATATCAGCAGGAAGCATAATTTCTCCAGTTACGTCAGTAGTTCTTAAATAGAACTGAGGACGGTATTTATTGAAGAATGGAGTGTGACGTCCACCTTCTTCTTTTGAAAGCACGTACACCTCAGCTTTAAAGTGAGAGTGAGGCTTAACAGAACCTGGCTTACAGATAATCATACCTCTTTTGATTTGAGATTTTTCAATACCTCTCAAAAGAAGACCAACGTTATCACCAGCTTCACCTCTATCCAAAATCTTACGGAACATTTCTACTCCAGTGATTGTAGACTTAAGGCCTTCAGCACCCATACCGATAATATCAACAGCATCACCAGTATTTGTAACACCTCTTTCAATTCTACCAGTAGCAACAGTACCACGACCTGTGATCGAGAATACGTCTTCAACTGGCATTAAGAAATCTTTATCAACTGCACGCTCAGGAAGTGGGATATAATCATCCACAGCAGCCATAAGCTCATTGATTTTCTCAACCCAAGCAGCTTCGCCATTCAATCCACCCAAAGCAGAACCTTGGATTACAGGAATGTCATCACCTGGATAATCATAGAAAGAAAGAAGTTCTCTAATTTCCATTTCCACTAGCTCAAGAAGTTCTTCATCATCAACAAGGTCAACCTTGTTCATGAAAACTACTAGAGAAGGTACACCTACCTGACGAGCCAAAAGAATATGCTCTCTTGTCTGTGGCATTGGACCATCAGTCGCAGCTACAACAAGAATTGCACCGTCCATTTGAGCAGCACCAGTTACCATGTTCTTCACATAATCCGCGTGACCTGGACAGTCAACGTGTGCATAGTGTCTGTTCTCAGTTTGATACTCAACATGAGAAGTGTTAATAGTAATACCTCTTTCTTTCTCTTCTGGAGCATTGTCAATTGAAGAGAAGTCTCTGTTTTCAGCAAGACCCGAGTCTGCCAAAACTTTAGTGATAGCGGCAGTTAATGTGGTCTTACCGTGGTCAACGTGACCGATAGTACCAATATTAACGTGCGGCTTAGAACGGTCAAAGTTTGCTTTAGCCATAACTTGAAAATTAGTTAATATTTAAATTCAATAAATTTAATTCCTTACCTAAGCAGCTGAAATTTTCAACTACCATTGAGCCAATGACGAGATTTGAACTCGTGACCCCTTCCTTACCAAGGAAGTACTCTACCCCTGAGCTACATCGGCTTTCCTAAGTTTAAGGTTCGAAGTTCTTAGTTCGACAAACATTAAACTTCGCACTTTATAACTCAAAGTTTTGAGCGGGTGACTGGGTTCGAACCTGCGACCTACAGCTTGGAAGGCTGTCGCTCTACCAACTGAGCTACACCCGCTTTTCCAGAAAATCAAAATCTCCACTCCAAAGGTAAATTTTTAGAGTTTCGAAATTAACATTTCAATTATTGTGGGGGGAGAAGGATTCGAACCTTCGAAGACATAAGTCAACGGATTTACAGTCCGTCCCAGTTGGCCGCTTTGGTATCCCCCCAACTAGTTTTCCTATCCCTAAAAGAACGTCTTAAATAATCCTTTTAGCGAAAGGGAATGCAAAATTAGACCCTTTTTTATATTATTCAAACATATCCCAAAAAAAGATGAAGAGTTTTTATTGAAGTTTGAAAACAGGCCTCCAAAGCCATGAAATAGCACTCATATAATTAACTATTCATTTATTAAAGTACGGCTATATTGCGCATTCCTAATCAAAATACTTCTCTATATTTGCAAGGTTTAAAACAATATATTTAAGGGCTTTTATGTTTGACAACAACCTAAAAGTAAGCCCTACTCTTAAATTAGCCTGATGTACAAAGTAAGTCTTAAGGAAAACCGCGAGTCAGAAGTAGAATTCAAAGACAATAATATACTTCTTAACGGTTCTAATTTTCATTGGAACATTTCAAAAACTTCTAAAGGCAAGTTTCAAATTATTAAGGACGGACAAGCTTTTAATGCCGAGGTAATAGACTTTGATAAAGAGACTAAAGCTGTTGAAATAAAAATCAATAATCAGATTTACAGCGTGTCTGTTAAAGATAAAATGGACCAGCTTCTAAAAAAGATGGGGATTAATAGCTTAAGCAGTTCTGTGCTAAAAGAAATTAAAGCTCCAATGCCCGGTCTTATTCATGATATTCTTGTGAAAGTTGGTAAAGAAGTTAAAAAGGGAGATCAACTGATGATTTTAGAAGCCATGAAAATGGAAAATGTACTTAAATCCCCTGGAACTGGCGTAATCCAAAGTATAGAAGTTGAAAAAGGTAACAGCGTAGAAAAAAATCAAATTCTGATAAAATTTTAATATAACCACACGGATGAAGTATAAAAGAATTCTTCTAAAACTTAGCGGAGAAGCCTTAATGGGTAATCAACAATATGGCATTGACCCTGTACGAATAAACCAATATGCTGAAGAAATAAAGAAAGTTCATGAAAGCGGAATTGAGGTAGCTATCGTAATTGGAGGTGGCAATATATATAGAGGAGTTCAAGCAGAAGCATCAGGTATCGACCGAGTTCAGGGCGATTATATGGGAATGTTGGCTACAGTAATTAATGCCATGGCTATTCAAAGCACTTTAGAAAATCATGGAATGTACACTCGATTAATGTCGGGTATTAAAATGGAAGCCGTTTGCGAACCCTTTATTAGACGTAGGGCTGTTAGACATTTAGAAAAAGGAAGAATTGTTATTTTTGGAGCTGGAATAGGTAATCCTTATTTTACAACTGATTCCACAGCAAGTTTAAGAGCTATTGAAATTGAGGCAGATGTTGTATTAAAAGGAACGCGTGTTGATGGTGTTTATACTGCTGACCCAGAAAAAGACCATACTGCGACTAGAATACCCAACTTGTCTTTTGATGAGGCCATTCGAGGTGGATACAGCGTTATGGATATGACAGCCTTTACTCTCTGCCAAGAGAACAATGTGCCGATCATAGTCTTTGATATGAATACCATTGGCAACCTATTAGACATTGTTGAAGGAAAAGAAAATATCGGAACATTGATAAGCTAATTTTATAATAATGGAAGAACTGGAATTATACTTGGATACGGCCAAGGAGATGATGGAGAAAGCCATCATCCATACAAAACAAGAGCTAGCAAAAATTAGAGCCGGCAAGGCAATGCCCAATATGCTTGACGTGGTTAAGGTTGATTATTACGGATCATTAACACCACTAAACCAAATAGCTGCAGTAAACAGCCCCGATGCAAGAACACTTTTTGTAAAGCCTTGGGAAAAATCCATGACTTCCGCTATTGAAAAAGCAATCATGAATAGTGACTTAGGCCTCAATCCTCAGAATGACGGTGAACAAATCATTATCAATATCCCCCAGCTTACTGAAGAAAGAAGACGTGACTTAGTAAAGCAATCAAAAGCAGTTACGGAAGACGGGAAAATCAGTATAAGAAGCGCAAGAAAAGACACCAATGATGAGTTAAAGAAGCTTCAAAAAGATGGCCTCTCGGAGGACTTAGTAAAGTCTGGAGAAGACAGAGTGCAAGATTTAACTAATGCTTACAACAAGAAGCTTGATGACCTTTTGATTCAAAAAGAGCAAGAGATAATGACCGTATAAGTTACTCGCAACAACAAAGAACAATAAGAAAGGCATCGTTAACGATGCCTTTCTTATTTATGCTTAATGAAAACGTAGTTTTTCAAAAATTCCTTAGAGGGCAAAGTTTCCAATTCTCCAAAGTAATAATCAGCCTGATTCCCTGTAACGATACAAGCACAACCCTATTCTACAGCAGCATAATATTGAAAGCCACCTTCTAAATTGTTTACCTTCGGGTTTCGCAATGCTCTATCAACAGCTACCTGATCAAAACTAAGGTTACTTTGGCATCTATCATATTATGTTTATACGACATAAATAATTTTTCTATATGTAAAGAGTAAATACTATAGAAGTTGAAGGAAGTTTAAAATCAAACCTTAGTCATTCATATTCAGCGGTTCGCTACAGTAAACCTACAAGTGACTACAATTCATTTTTCCACTTAAATCTAAGCCCCTATCTATGCAGACTATCTAATGTCACAATCTATATATTCTCTATTTGTATAAAAAAATAATTTAAGTTGTATTCATTTTTCATACATTTAGTGAATAAATAAAAAATCTATGAAAGGAACTAACCTAGGGGAGTTTGAAGAAGTGGTTTTACTAACCATAGCAACTCTAATGTCAGAAGCCTATAGTGTTGCCATTTGCGATGAGATTGAAAGAATAACCGAAAGACAGGTCAAGTTAGGTGTTGTACATTCTGTTCTCAATCGTCTGGAAGAAAAAGGGTTTGTGACTTCCCATTTGGGAGAAGCCACTAAAACCAGAGGCGGAAGAAGAAAACGATTTTTCGAAGTAACCCATGCTGGCAAAGCCACACTGCAAAAGGTCAAATCGCAGCGTGACGAGCTTTGGAGCCTAATCCCAGAATTCAATTTAAAAATGATATGAGCAAAAAAAGTGCACATCAACCTCCACGCTGGGCCGATAGGTTTTTGGAATGGTATTGCCGTTCTGAAATCCTTGAAGACCTACAGGGAGATTTGTATGAGCACTTTGAACGTAACTCAATCAATAAAGGAAAAAGAAGGGCAAGGCAGATTTATTGTTTAGACGTTCTCAAGTTTTTCCGCCCCTACACCATCAAGAAATTCAAAATAGTCAACAACATAACATCATTTATCATGTTCAAAAATTATTTCAAAACCTCAGTACGGAGCATTGCTAGAAACAAGCTTTTTTCAGCCATAAACGTCATTGGTCTGGCGGTTAGCATGTCCATTGGTCTACTCATGATTACTTTTATTTCAGAAGTTTTCAGTTTCGACAAGTTTCATAAAGATGGAGATAGGATTTATAGGGTAAATAATATTTACCAAGAACAACAAGAAGACCCCACGCCATTCGCCACTACTTCAATTATCATGGCGGACAGAATTAAGGAATCTATTCCTGGGGTAGAGTCACAGGTTTTAATGACAAGAGGTTTTGGGGGAGATGCTAAACTCGATGACAAAATCATACCCGTAAGCGGCTTATGGGCCACCGAAGATTTCAACGATGTTTTCTCTTTCGAAATATTGCAAGGAAACCCCGAAACCATGCTTTCGGAACCAAACTCAATTGTACTGACAGACGAGACAGCAAAAAAAATATTTGGTGAGAAAGATCCTATGAACCAAACATTCATCCTTGGTAAAGAAGACCTTTATACGGTAACGGGCATCATTAAAAAACCTCCCTTCAATTCGCATTTTACCTTCCAGGCACTAGGTTCATACATTACCTACACAAACCAAAATCGACAAGGTGAACGTGGCGAACGGTGGTATAACGCTTGGAATAATATGTGGATGAACTATGTGTATGTAAAGTTAGCTCCAAACACGGATGTTAATGATGTAAATCAGAAACTCCTTGCCTTAGGAGAAAAGGAAAGTGAGAAGTATGAGCATTTAACAATTACATCCGAGCTTCAGCCCTTATATGGAATGATGGCTGGCCCTGATTTATCCAACAATATAGGGGTTTCAATAGGTGGGGCGGTTATTTGGATTTTAGGTGCCCTCACACTCGTGGTACTCCTATCTGCTGGCTTTAACTATACTAACCTCTCTATTGCACGTTCATTAAAAAGAGCTAAAGAAGTTGGAGTACGCAAAGTTGTTGGTGCCACAAAGCGACAAGTATTTAATCAGTTCGTTACTGAGGCCACCATCATATCAGTAATCGCACTGGTCTTTGCGTACTTAATTTTCATGTTTATAAAACCTCATTTTCTTGGGTTGGATCCAAGTATTGAGCGCAGCCTCCAACTCGAAATTACCCCAATTCTCTTTTTGTACTTTTTCATATTTGCGCTTGCGGTCGGCCTCTTAGCTGGTTTTGTTCCAGCCATGTTTTTGTCAAAACTAAAAGCCGTTCAAGCATTAAAAAATGCGGGGTCAACTAAGCTTTTTTCAAAAGTGAACATGAGAAAAGTTTTAATCGTAATTCAGTTCACTTTGTCAATGGCCTTTATCATTTCCGCCAGTATTGCCTACACTCAATTTAAATATGCTTTAAGCTTTGATTTAGGTTTTAAAACAGAAAATGTACTCAATGTTGAACTTCAAAATAACGATTCGCAAAAAATTGAAACAGCCTTTGCTTCAATTCCAGAGGTTCAAATGATTTCGAAGTCTGCCATGATACCAAGCGTGGGAAGCACTTATTTGGTAGACATGAAATACAATAATGACTCTACCGAACTTTTCTACAATACGATTGACGAAAACTACATTGACCTGATGGATCACGAAATTATCGCAGGAGCCAACTTTACCAAAAAGTTATCCGAAGCTGAAGAGTCTGAGATCATTCTGAATGAAGAAACCTTAAAACGCTTTAATCTTGGCACTCCAAATGAAGCTATCGGTAAACAGGTTGAAATTGACGAGAATAGCTTAACAATTATAGGTGTGGTGCGTGACTTCCATTATGATAAGCTTGACCAAGGAATAAAAAGCTTTGGGTTTAGAAATAGAAGCAATTCGTTTTACTATTTAAACCTAAAACTCAATTCTTCGGATTTACCAGCTACAATGGCTAAAATTGAAAATGCATGGAATGAGGTAGACCCTGTTCACGAACTTCAAGCTCAATTCTACGATGAGAATATTGAATCGGCTTATTCACAATATGTTATAATGGGTACAATTGTGGGTTTTCTGGCCGTACTCACCGTTTCCATTGCCGCATTAGGTTTATTGGGAATGGCCGTTTACACTGCCGAAACCCGTATGAAAGAAATCAGTATTCGTAAAGTTTTGGGAGCAACTGAAGGAAGCCTGATCGGCCTACTGACAAGAGGCTTTATGTGGTTGCTGGTAATTTCGGCAGCATTAGCCATCCCCCTCACCTACTTATTATTTGAACAACAAATTCTAAATGACATCGAGAACCGTGCTACAATTGGAATCCTTGAACTCTTCACTGGGGTAATCATAATATTCGGTATAGGCATATTAACCATTGGTTCGCAAGTAAGAAGAGCTGCAAAATCTAACCCTGCCCAAACCTTACGCAGCGAGTAATTTCAATTTGAAAATGGGTTGATTTGGTGATTTGAAGATTGATTTTCAAATCACCAAATCATTTTTTTATTCATTTCCTCTTCATTTAAGAACTTAATAGCTAGATTAGGTCTTCATTTAAGTATTAAATACAAAATAATGAAAGGAACTTACCTCGGAGAATTTCAAGAAATCGTCCTTTTAACCATTCTAGTTTTGGATGAAAATGCCTACGGAGTAAGCATTCAAGAGGAAATCGAAAAGCGAACAAGGCGAGAAGTAAGTCGAGGGGCATTGCACACTGCCCTCACACGATTAGATGAAAAAGGCTTTATCAATTCAGAGTTTGGCGGAGCGACTGCCGAGCGTGGAGGTCGAAGAAAACGCTTTTATCAAGTTACCAATTTGGGCAAAAGCTCATTGAATGAAGCCAAGGCTGTTCGAGATGACCTTTGGAACAGTGTACCCAAAATTGCTTTACAGAAAATTCAAGGATAAGCTATGAACCAGAAAACACCTCAATTTTCGACACGATTGCTAAAACTCTTCTGTAAGGAGAGTTTTCATGAAGAACTGCAAGGCGACTTGGAAGAAAAATTCTATGCCAATATAGAAACTAAGGGTTTAAAAAAAGCAAAGTCTATTTACCGCAAGGAGGTTCTAAAACTGATGAGGCCTTCCGTGATTAAAAAGCCAAAAGGCTTCAACTCAAAAATCAATACTTCTTTGTTCAAGCTTCACTTTGTTCTTACGCTTAGGAATATTCAACGCAACAAGGTTTTTAGTTTGGTAAACATTCTAGGCTTAGGAGCCGCGCTCACCATTTGCCTCTTTTGCGTAAATATGATTTACACTGGGTTTCAGTATGACAAGTACCCAGATGGAGAGAGGCTTTATCGCATAACCACTAAAGTAGAAGACCCAAAAAACTCCATGCATTGGGCGACTTCCTCGTTTGCTTTAAAATGGAAGTTGGATGGGATTCCCCAAATAGAAAAGTCTTCCACATTTATGGAGAATATGTTTGGTTACTATGAAGTAAAAGGAGAAACGATTAGAGCCAACGGTTACCCAATTGACAAAGAATTTTTAGACCTTTTTCAGTTTGAAGTTGTTGAGGGTAATCCATATGATCTGTTCAATGACTTAAACTCCGTGATTATTACAGATGAACTCGCAGAAAAACTTTATGGAGACGAAAGTGCAATAGGCAAACAAAGTAAAAGCAGAGGAATTATTAGAGCAGTCATCAAATCTCCAGAAGGTAATTCTCATTTCGCCTTTCAGTTTTTGATCAATATTGGTTTCATGACGAATACAATGTCTGAACCTGAAATCAATACTAGGTTCAACAAATGGAATAACTTCGACCAAAGTTATTACACATACTTTAAGCTAGGTGAAAACTCAAAAATCGAAGATGTTGAAAACCTTATTGCTGGATTCAGTGAAGAAATGACCTCAAGTATGTCTGATGGTAATAAATATACAATGGAAGTCCAGCCCGTAAGCTCGATAATGTTTGGAAACTTTCTTTGGGCAGATTTCCCCAATGTTTTCCCTCGAACCACGCTATATGTTTTACTAATTCCAATCATCATTCTAATTTCATTGGCTTCTTTTAACTATACCAACTTATCGATAGCAAGATCGCTCCAACGTTCAAAAGAAATAGGCATTAGAAAGATAGCAGGAAGCTCGAAAAAACAGGTCGTTTTCCAGTTTCTGATAGAGACTGTAATATTTTCTCTATTAGCCTTGGCCATTGCCTTTGTTAGCTACAGCTATATTTCAACCCAATTTGAAGGTCACATTCAAGAGTTGGCAGAACTCTACTCGCCCCATCTTAATTTGGAAATTATACTATGGTTCATCGCCTTCAGTATTATTGTTGGTCTAGTTGCAGGAATATTGCCCGCCTTACATTTCGCTCGCGTCTCTCCTCTTGTGGCTATCCACAAAAAAGCTGGTAAACAAATTTCATTGTCTAGTATCAGAAAGGGACTAGTAGGTGTACAGCTGTGTATTTCTACCTTGTGCATTTTGTTTATTGTTTTGATTTCGGACCAAAAGCAACAGCTATTAGCGGCAGATTTAGGTTTTGAAACTTCTGGTCTTATTACCATTCCAACAAAAAAAGTGGATCTCGATTTACTCACTGCTGAACTCGATAAAATCCCAGAAATAAACAGCTATACAACTACCTCCATGATTCCTGGCACTGGAGGAATGACTAGAAGAATCTTAGTAAGTGGCAATTATCAAGATACCATTTCCGCTCGCTACGGATTAGCTGATGATGGCTTTAACACTGTATATAACCCAAAACTTATTTCTGGAACTGGTTTTACTAAAGACCGTGAGGACGAAATTATAGTTGATGAGAATTTTCTTAAGGCTATGAATATCCCCTTAGATAGTGCATTAGGGAGTATAGTTCACATTATGCATTTCGACATTCAGGAAGACCTACAAATTACTGGAGTGTTAGACAACTATGTTTATCAAGCCATGTCCTCGTCTTTTGCACTCCCTTTCATAATCCGTAACCAGAGAGATAGTTTACTTACAAACAAAATCACGTTGAAACTTACTTCGAGTAACGTAGCACTTACTCTTAAAAAAATAGAAGCAGGCTGGAGCGCTATTGCAGGCGACAATAGCTTTGACCCCATTTTTGTAGATGACCAACTTGAAAAAAGCTATGACGCCTTTTTCAACTTTATGGACATGCTAAAACTGGCAGGTATCACGGTTATTATTATTGCCATTTTAGGGCAATTCGGAATGGCGCTTTACAGTGCAGAGAGCAGGGTAAAAGAAATTGGTATCAGAAGAGTACTAGGAGCGCAGTTTCACTCTATAGCAAAACTAATTTCTAAGGGGTCTGTGAAGGCTTTGGCTATTTCGGCCATTATCTCTGTTCCATTAATCTATTTGATCTATCAAGAGCTTATCTTCCCAAGTTTCACTATACATCTTGATGTTTCGGAAATGCATATTATTCTAACGCTCGCTACATTTTGGTCTATTGTTTTAGGCATTGTGATTTTTCAAACTTGGCAAACCGCCAAAGCCAACCCTTCAGAATCATTGAGAAGTGAGTAGCTAATTTGAATATGAGTTGATTTGGTGATTTGAAGATTGATTCTCAAATCACCAAATTCTCAAATCAAAAAGTCAAGTCTTCATTTTAGAACTTCTAATTTATTTCATACATTGGTCTACATTTTAGAACATGCTATGAAAGGAACAAATCTGGGTGAATTTGAAGAAATAGCTTTACTCACCATTTTGGTTTTAAAAGATGACGCCTACGGAGTAAGCATTAAGCGCGAAATCAACGAACAGGGAAAGAGGAATATTAGCAGAGGCGCTCTGCATACTGCACTCTCTCGTTTGGAAGAAAAAGGGCTATTGACTTCGAAACAAGGCGAAGGCAGCGAAGACAGAGGCGGCAGGCCAAAGCGCTATTATGAGGTAACCAATAAGGGCTTGACTGCTTTGCAGGAAGCCAAAGAAGTCCGCGACCAATTATGGAGTCAGGTGCCAGCTTTTCGTCTACAATAAACCATTTATAGACATGCGCATCATTCCTCCAAAACTATACACTCGGCTTTTTGAAGCCTTCTGCAAGCCTACTCTTTATCAAGAGCTTCAAGGTGATTTAGAAGAAGAATTCAACTTTAATCTAAAAGAATTAGGAGAGAAAAAGGCCAAAGCCATTTATCGTAAAGAAGTGCTTAAAATGATTAGGCCGTCTATTATCAAGCTTAAAAATCCATTTCGAGCATCACTTTTCAGAGTCCACCTAATCTTATCGGTGAGAAATTTAAGAAGGAATAAAGTTTTTAGCGCAATTAATATTCTAGGACTTGGCGCGGCTTTATCAGTCTGTCTTTTCCTAGTCAACATGCTTTATACTGGCTTATCACATGATAATCAGCACCCAGAGGGAGATAGACTGTATAGAATCACTACCACTCAACACTACTCTAACAGACAACCCTTTCCTAGTGCTTCTGGCCCAATTGAACTTGAAGAAACATTACTACTTGGTTTACCAGAAATTGAGCTGAGCACTGTAGTCGAACATGGACAAGGGTTTGCCTTTCCTTTTGGCAGTGAATCATATCGTGCTTATAGTATATTGGTAGATACGGCATTTTTTGAAATGTTCAACTTCAAAATAATTGAAGGCTCTCCTCAAAGTATTTTTGAAGACGTCAACAGTATTGTAATCACCCAAGAAGTAGCTCAAAAAATATTCCCTAATGAAAGTGCTCTTGGAAAAGAAACTCTTCAAGGCTATGTAATCAAAGCGGTTATTGAAACACCAAAGAATAAGTCACACTTGGATTTTCAGGTAATTGGCAACCGAGCCATCAACTCCCTGTCTGAAAACAAAGCGTCAACTCAGAACCAAAAATGGAGTATTGCTTACGGCAATTACTTCTATGTTCGGCTCAACGAGAATATTTCAATAAATCAATTAGACCAAAAACTTGAAAGACTCTCTGCGGAAGTAAATAACCAATTTAAGAGAAATGACACCAGTCTTCATTTCGAAAGTCAGCTAGTGAGAGACATCACCTTTGGCGATTTTCATCAGTTTGATTTCGGTTATGTTATAGACCGGAAACTCTTCCACGTAATACTTTTACTCGGAGTCATCACATTAGCCATTGCATCATTCAACTACACCAATCTTTCTATTGCAAGGGCAATTCAGCGAACAAAAGAGGTTAGTATCAGAAAAATCAATGGTAGTACAAGAGCACAAATAGTAGGTCAATTTCTAATAGAAACGGTGATATTTTCTCTATTGGCCATGGGAATTGCACTAACGGGGTACTTTTTCTTTGCCTCTGCTTTTAATAATGTGCTCGAAGAGTTGTCTGGTATTTTTACCCAGTCTATGAATCCTTCACTGATCTTCTGGTTCTTGATTCTAAGCATTGGCATTGGACTTTTTGCCGGTTTTCTGCCAGCACTATATTTTTCAAGAATCTCACCATTAAAAGGAATCAATTCACGTATTAAGTCGCAAGCGCCATCCGTTTTAAGGCTCCGAAAGCTTCTAACAGGCTTTCAGCTCACTATCTCAATGCTTTGTGTATTGACAATTGCCCTTGGAAACGATTTATATAAACAAGTCTTATCAACCGATATGGGCTTTGACTATGAAGGCCTGATTACATTTAAGACAAATGAAATTGACCCAGAGTTATTTAAAAACGAATTATCAAAACTTCCTTCTATCAAGGCTTATACATTGACGGGCTTCGTTCCAGGTGTCGACCACAATGAGATTCAGCAGGTATCCATAGCACAAAGCCTTGACACCATATTAACCTACAAGGCCTTTGCTCATTACGACTTTGGCCAGGTCTATAACCCAAGAATGATAAGTGATGGTAGCCCGCAGAGCTTGCCTCGAACCTCTGACCAAATTTTGGTAAACCCTCTCTTTTTACAAAGAATGAATATACCTATAGACAGCGCCTTAGGTCGAGCTGTCTATTTTCAGAGTAAAAATGACATACCTGCTCAAACTAAGTATATCGGAGGGGTATTGAACGGCTTTGTAAGAAACGCTTTAGAACAATATAGGATACCCTTCATCATCGAATTGCTCGAACAACACCCTAAAATGAATATCATTACACTATCCATAGCTTCTGAAAACCTTAGTAGCACATTGGCCGAAATTGAGAATATGTACCAGAAATTCAGCCATAATAGTGCGTTCGAACCGAAGTTTGTTGATGATCAAATCAAGAATAGCTATGTGGAATTTCTAGGTATAATGAAGGTTATTTGGTTTCTAGGAATAAGTATCATTTTAATTTCGGTCCTAGGTCAATTGGGAATTGCTCTCTACAATGCCGAAAGTAGAGTAAAAGAAATTGGAATTAGAAAGGTGCTTGGAGCGGCTATAAATCAAATTTTAAGACTCCTGTTAAGAGGCACCGTATCAACATTAATTATTTCATTCGTCATAGCTGCTCCCCTAGCCTATTTATTGGCAGGAAATTTCATTATGCCGCAAATTGCAATCAAAGCACATATTAGTCTAATGGCCGTATTTCAGGGATTCCTTATACTATCAATCATGGTGGTTGGTGTTATTCTTACCCAAACTTGGCGCACTGCCCGCCTTAACCCAAGTGAATCCCTAAAGAGTGAATAATCACAAAAAACTCAAAAGAGGTAGACATAAACAAAAAATAAGAAGATATGAGAACATCAAAAACAACACTAACAGTACTATTATTAAGTCTTTTTAGTAGTACACTTTACAGCCAAGAGTTATTAAACTTTACAGTAAAAGGAAAAGTAACTCATAACTTTGACGAATACATTTATCTCAGTTATGCTGCTAAAGTGGACAGCTTTCTAGTTAAAGACAATAGGTTTGAGTTTGAAGGACAAGTACCAAATCGATTAGAAGCAAAAGTTCACACTAAAGGCGGATACGTTACAGATTCTTTTTACTTAGACGATGGCACCACAACCGTTTCAGTCTCTATCAAAGACAAAGTCACCAGCATCGAATCTATCGAAGGAAACAAAACCCATGAAACTCTAATGGGTTTGAAAGCCTTCTTTGAAGACAACGAAGACGAGCCTGACTTCCAGAACCAGATGTACAAAAGGTTAGATAAAATCATTAGTGAAAACCCAAGTAGTCAATTCAGCGGATCTCTTTTGGGCGAGATAATCATGGATCCTATTTTCAGCTTTGAAGAAGCCATGTCATTGTACTCAAAGCTAGACACTACTGTTCAAGATGAGTTTGATCTGTCCGCAATGAAGGTGTCGTTAGACAAATTGAAGAACAGCAAAATTGGTAAACAGTTCTCTCCAATTACATTACCCGATATGAATGGAAATATGGTCGGTATTGACGACTATAAAGGCTCATTTCTACTAGTGGAATTTTGGGCGTCTTGGTGTGGTGGCTGTAGAGTTGCTAATCCAGAACTGGTTGATATTCGCAGGGAGTTTATATCTAAGGGCTTTGATATTATGGGTATATCACTAGATGAAAACCGTACTGCTTGGCTAACGGCTATCGAAAAAGACGGTCTAACTTGGGAAAACACCATTGCAGAGGGTGGCTTTAAGAACGAAACCATTGAAAATCTAAAAATTCAATACTTGCCATCAAACTACCTCCTTGATCGTAATGGGAAGATTGTAGCCATTAACATAAGTCCAAAAATCTTGAGAATTAAGCTCAAAGAATTAATGGGTGAAGAGGAGTAGTTTAGTTAAAAATAGCTTTAGAAAACTATAACAAGCAATTTCATACTTAAAATATAACGGACTATGAAAGGGGCAAATCTGGGTGAATTTGAAGAAATAGCTTTACTCACCATTTTGGTTTTAAAAGATGATGCCTACGGAGTAAGCATTAAGCGCGAAATTAATGAGCAAGGGAAAAGAAATATAAGCAGAGGCGCTTTACACACTGCCCTCTCTCGCTTGGAAGAAAAAGGGCTATTGACTTCGAAACAAGGCGAAGGTAACGAAGACAGAGGTGGAAGGCCTAAGCGCTATTACGAGGTAACCAATAAGGGCTTGGTTGCTTTGCAGGAAGCCAAAGAAGTTCGCGACCAATTGTGGAGTCAAGTACCGGCTTTCCGTCTACAATAAACCCTTTAAAACATGCGCATCGTTCCTCCAAAACTATACACCCGGCTTTTTGAAGCCTTCTGCAAGCCTACTCTTCATCAAGAGCTTCAAGGTGATTTAGAAGAAGAATTCAACTTCAACCTAAAAGAATTAGGAGAGAAAAAGGCCAAAGCCATCTACCGTAAAGAAGTGCTTAAAATGCTTCGCCCTTCTGTGATTAGAAAACCTAAAATCATTGTCAACATGTTCAGAACCTCATTATTTCAAATTCATTTAAAGCTGGCCTTCCGTAACTTGTGGCGCAATAAGGTATTTAGTGCCATTAATATTTTCGGGCTTGCTGCGGCCATCACGGTAAGTATGTTTGCTTTGAATATTATTTACGCAGGCCTGTCTGTTGATACGCAACATCCGCATACCGAAAGATTATACAGAGTCATTAGTAAGATCGATCGAATAAATGGTGTGCAATCTCTCGAAGCTTCAACCTCCCCACTCTTAGGGGATAAGTTACGAGAAGACTTGCCCGAAATAGAAGTATTAACTCAAATCAGGCCATACTATTCTTATAATGATATAATAAACGGAAACTCTTTATCCCTCAAGCTGCTATCAGTAGATGAGAATTTTTTTGAGGTTTTTCATTTTAAAACTATTGCCGGAGACCCAAAAGCTGCGCTGAAAGACAGGTCTGGTTATATCATTACAGATGAACTGGCGAAGCGCTATTTCCCAAATGAAAACCCAATAGGCAAATCTTTTGGATCTGGTGCTGTAATTAGCGCGGTGATAGAAAGCCCGAAAGGAATCTCACATCTAGATTTTGATATCGTTAAGCTCAGAATCCAAAAACCTATTTATGCCAACCCTAAAGATTATGATCAATTTGAAAGCTGGGATTTTTCTAGTCAAGACTACGTGTATTTAAGAACATTCGCTACTGTCGGTCAGGAACAGCTAGACGATAAACTGGGGATGGTTGCTAAAGAAGTCAACCTCTTAATGAAAGAAAAAGAATATACACTCAATTATCAAAGTCAACAGATAAACGAGATCATGTTTACAGATGAAGTCTATAATTCAATTGGATTCAATGCCCCCAAAGAATTCTTATATATTCTTATCTCGCTGATTACAATTCTACTTTTACTGGCGAGTTTCAATTACAGCAATCTATCTATAGCCAGGGCGATTCAGCGTACCAAAGAAATAGGCATTAGAAAAGTAGCAGGGAGCACAAAGTCTCAAATCATAGGTCAAATCCTAGTAGAGACTATTGTTTTTTCCGTAGCTGCCACATTAGTAGGCTACCTCCTCTATATGTTTTTCATGCCTGATTTTTTAGCCGTAGTGCAAACGGGCAACCTCTTATTCAATCCAAATACAACAACATCTCTCCTCTTGGTCTTCTTAGGTTTTTCTATTGTTGTAGGGTTAATCGCTGGACTTTTTCCCGCCCTTTATTTTGCCAGAATTTCTCCACTCAGCGCGTTCCGGAGTAACATCAAGAGTAAAACCATGTCGCTGATAAATATAAGAAAAGGACTAGTGGTAGTACAACTGACTACTTCTATGTTCTGTATCATGGTAGTTACAGCAGGCTCAGATTTATATAGTTCAATCCTAAACAATAACTGGAATTTTGAGCAAGAAGGGGTTGTAAATCTAGAGGTCGCTATTAAAAATAGACAGTTATTAAAATCTCGATTTGAGCAAATTTCTGGAGTAGTTGGTGTTTCTGCTGTTTCTTCTTTACCCGGTGTCGGCACAATGGGAATGACCATATTAAAACGACCGAACAGTACCGACAGCGCATTTGTTAATTTTTCAGTTGTAGACTCTGATTTTAACAGAGTTTTTGAACCATGGCTATTTGCAGGGAAAAACTTTGAAAGATTATCGTCTGACTCAACACTCACTGAGGTTTGGGTTAACAAGAAACTATTATCTAACCTTAACATTCCACTGGACAGCGCACTTGGTCACACACTTTCTATTCAAAACAATATCTCCCGGTACCAAATCATTGGCATTATGGAAGACTACCTCTTCGATCGTCTCGATGCTCCTCAAATCAAACCAACAATGGTTGCACACGAGAAAATAGATTCCTACCGAAGGTCTCTCGCTATCAAAATAGAAAGTCAAAATATGGCAGCTACTTTAAATCAGCTTGAAAAAGCGACCAAGGAGGTAGATAGTGAAGAGGCCTTCACCCCAATCTTCCTGAATGACTCTATTAAAGAAAGCTATGAAGGATTAAATCAACTGATTAATGGATTCAAGTTCCTATCCATCATTATCATTGCCATTTCGCTCTTGGGCCAATTAGGTATAGCACTCTACAATGCAGAGACAAAAACTAAGGAAATTGGGATCAGAAAAGTACTAGGAGCACGCGTTAAAAGCATTATTCTAATGTTGCTCAGAGGTACACTTATAACTTTGGTCATTTCAGCTTTAATTGGAGCCCCTTTGTCCTATTTATTTTTAAACGAAACTTTTTGGAGCATGGCGGTGGTCAAAACTAGCTTCCATGGACTAGTCTTGGCACAAGGCATTTTACTGTTAGGCAGTTTAGTAGTGTTCATTGTCATTGTCCAAACTTGGCGAGTAGCACAGGCCAACCCTTCAGAGTCTCTCAGAAGTGAATAGGCAATTTGAAGATGGGTGGGTTTGGTGATTTGAAAATATCAGTGTGACCCTCTTTTACCATAATAATCAGTTTCGGTTCAGGACTCCATTCTTTATCTTCCAGAAAAAATAAAGGATGAACACTGAAGACCGCGAACTACATAAAAGAAAGAGCCACCTGTTTATGCTTTTAATGCTAGCAGAAGCAGATAATGAAGATAATCCGCTTGAAGTTTTGTTCATCAATAAAGTAGCTGAGCGATTAGGAATGACTCCTGAAGATGTTCAAGAAATAGACAAAAACCCTGAAAACCTCACGCTGGTTATTCCTAAAACGGAACATGCTCGAATGGAAATTCTTTACGACTTACTATTCTTAATGAAGTTCGATCAAGATGTAGATCAAAGTGAAATTGATTTAGTTCACCGACTTGCTTTCCGAATGGGGTTTCGTCCTACAATGACCCAAGAAATGATTGAAGTAATGAAACAGCACATTGGCCGAAATGTACCTAAAGACAGTATGCTTAATATTATCAGAAAGTACATGAACTGAATAGGCGAAGTAAAAAATATCCTGAGTCAACTTTCCAAAAGTTAAGCTCATCATTTTCTGCATTAGTCAATGTTTCAACTTTTGGAAAGTTCTCGAAACAGCTCAATCAGTCGCAAATCATCCCCGGCATATCGCTATTGAGTTTTGGACTGACATATGGGATACCCAAGTTCAGTCCGCGAAGAATTAGAATTAAGCCGACCAACACCAATAACTTCGGCACAAACTTGAGCCATACGGAAGTGAAATTACTTTTGAACGAAAAGCCCAAATAAGCCGCACCGAGCATCATGGGAAAAGTACCCAAACCGAACAGCGCCATATAGGCTGCTCCTCCATAAAAAGTACCCATTGAAATGGCCGCCACTAAAGCCATATAAACCAAACCGCAGGGTAAAAGGCCATTCAATAATCCCAAACTAAGGTTCGACTTGAAATTATTGGTTTTGAGTAAAGCACCTATTCGCACCTTAATATTCAAGAAAAGCTTCTGAAGGGGTTTGATTTTAATATTGCCAGATAGTTTTCCGTTTAGGAGTAAGGCTCCAATGATAATTGTTGCGCCAGCCAAAACAGATAAGCCTTGTTGCACGCCAGCCATGGAAAGCATTTCGCCAAAAAAGCCTGCAATCGCGCCTAAAAAACTATAGGTAATCATACGACCGCTGTTATAGGCCAAGCGGTTAGCTACCCAAACCTTTTTCTTTTTTTCGTTCTGGGGAACTGCCCAAGCGATGGGTGCGCACATGCCCAAGCAGTGCAGGCTACCGAAAAATCCAAATGCCAGCGCTGTTCCTAGAAGTAGCATTAGAGTACAATATTAAGCTCTTGATAATATTCTGTGCCCTTAGACTTCCATTCAATTTTCACCTTCCAAGCACCAGAGGCAAGGCTTTTCATATCGAAAGTCTGTAAACCAGTCTCATCAAAAACCAAATCAAACTCTTTGTCAAGACGAGCGTTAGCCGAACGGAAAAAAGAAATCTTGCCTTCTTCCATGGCCTTCATTACTGAAAGTGGAAACCTTAGCTCAGCCTTTCTTTCACTTCTTACCAGTTTAAAGTCTGGTTTTTCAGCTAAACCATTTACATTTTTGATACGCTGAATCTGACTTTCATATGCCAGTTCTTGCTCATAATAATTATCAGCTACCAAATAGAAATCGGTGCTAACGCTTACATAAACCAAGGTCACCAGTAGCCCTACAAAACACACAAAGCTGATTACAATCTTTATTCCCCAGTTCATTATTTAAATTTTATTGGCCCTAAAAAGTTGGTCTTCACCTTATCAATTAAATCATCACCTTGAAAAATACCCACGGTAATACTATTCTTATTGCCTTCCATTTCTGACTCAGGCAATCGCACCGTAAACACAGCATCTGCTTTTCCAGAACTCAAAAGTTTTATCTCATTTCCTCCTACTACTTCTATCACACCGCTTTCATGATCAATCAAGCGAAGATGTACATTCATATCGTCTATCGTTTTATTGATCAGCTGGATGCTATAAACATTCTGAATTTGGTCATTCTCCACCTTCTGATAAAGCATTCCCGGTGTCCTTAAAATGGTAGCTTGAATATCTGATCTGCTAGAAACGAAAATGGTTAGTAGTACAATTAGTGCTACCAAAACGCCAGTATAGCCTGCTACTCTTGGCGTGAAAATCCTTTTCTTTCCATCGGCTATGGCACTGTGCGATGCAATACGAATCAAGCCTGTTGGCTTATCAATTTTAGTCATCACATCATCGCAAACATCGATACAAGCAGTGCAGTTTACACATTCCAGTTGTGTGCCGTTTCTGATATCGATTCCTGTTGGACAAACGTGCACACAGAGTTTACAGTCAATACAGTCTCCTTTATCGGCTTGAACTTCCGATTTCTTCATTTTACCTCTCGGTTCACCTCTGATCCAGTCGTACATGACAGCCATTGAATCGCGTACCAAAAGCACCCCTTGAAGTCTTCCGTAAGGACAAATGGCGATGCAAGCTTGTTCTCTTAAGTAAGCAAACACTCCATAAAAAACTGCGCTAAAGGCTATCAAACCAAAGAAACCAGCCAAGTTTTCGCTGGGTGGCTGACTCACAATTTCTTGCACCTTTTCAATACCAATTAAATAGGCCATGGCGGTATGCCCAATCAATACAGCGATGACTACAAAAATACTATGCTTCAATAGTCGTTTTCTGATCTTCTCGCCATTCCACGGCATTTTAGCTAGTTTCCTTTGCTGGTTAGCATCGCCTTCAATCCAATATTCGATTCTACGGAAAACCATTTCCATAAACAGGGTTTGAGGACAAGCCCAGCCACACCATACTCGGCCGAAAACTACGGTAAACAGAATGATGAAAACAAAGAAAGTAATCAGTCCTAGAGCAAAAATGAAAAAGTCTTGAGGCCAAAAAACTGTTCCTAAGATCACGAACTTCCGTTCGAAAATATTCATCATTAAAAAGGGCTGACCGTTGATTTTAATGAACGGACCAGCAAAAAGAATGGTAAGTAAGATTACCGAAACAATTTTACGCGCATTGAAAAACTTGCCTTTTGGTTTTTTCGGATATATCCAAACACGCTTTCCTTGTGCATCTACCGTGGCTATACTGTCGCGGTATTCTTCGTCATATTCGTACAGCTCTTTCATGTCAACCCTCTTTAATTAGCGCACTTTCTATTGCTTCTATTGCTTCGATTCTTCAACATACAATTCACCATCAGGAGGCAATGCACCAGGAGGGTTCGTTCCTCTTAGACTCTTTACATAAGAAGCCACATTTTGAAGACGGATTGGATTGAGTTTACTTTCCCACGCTATCATGGCAGTACTCGGCACACCATTTTTAATGGTCTTATAAATATCGGTCATGCTTCCTCCATGTCTCCAGTAGTCATCGGTGAGGTTGGGGCCAGCTAAACCTCCACCATCAGCTTTATGGCACATACCGCACTGCGCTTCGAAGAACTTCTTACCATCGGCTAATGCTTCAGCGTTATCGTTAAATGGCACGTTATTTTCATCAAAATCGATCACAATAGTTTCTTCCTTTTCAGTTTTAGCGGCCATGGCCATGGCCATTTCAATCTCATATTCCTCTTCTTGCAAAGGTGAAGTTTTAAACACATGGAAAACCAAAAGGTAAATCACGGCATAGACTACTGATAAGTAGAAAAGGGCTTTCCACCAAGGAGGCAAGTGATTATCAAGTTCTTTAATCCCGTCATAATCATGTTCGAGAACAAGGTCTTGCTCTTCTTCCATTGGCCTAAGTGCATTCCACTTGGCCCAAGTTTTAGATAACCAGTTCGGTTCTTTCTCCATGTTCGCCTTTTTTTCTGGCGACATATCTTTGTAAACAACAGCTTTGAGCAGCGAAAGTAAATTCACCGCTAAAAGCATTACCAAAATTGCAACGACAATCAGTAAAACAACCACTACATAAAAGGCTGTAGTAGGAGAAATTCCAGAAGAATTCTCCGTTTGAGCTGCCAAAGGTGTCGTCAATAACATCATTGGAAGCAAAAGGTATTTTGAACTCAGGTTTTTCAGTATTGATTTTATCTTTTCCATGAGCTTAGTGGTTTTCATTTTTAAAATCAGATGGGGTAATTATTGCATCATCAGCAAGAGGAATGTCACTCATTTCCTCCACATAGTCCTTCTTCATTCGCCATACATAAACCATTAGACCAACAAAGAATACGAAGAAGATGGTAAGCGAAATGATCGGCCAAACCTCTACATTATGAATTTTTTCAAAATAGTGCTTGAACATGGCTTAAGGGTTTTGATCGTTTGATTTCACTTTGATATCTGTACCCAACCTTTGCAGGTAAGCAATGAGGGCAACAATTTCAGCTTGCTCAGAAATTTCGATATCGCTTGTCGCTAAATCAGCGGTTATTTCCTTGGCCTGTTTCATCAAATCATCATTTGCCGTTTCTTCATAGCCTTTGGCATAAGGAACTCCAACCCTTCTGAGCGCTTTAATTTTACCAGCTGTTTCGTCTAAGTTGATAGCCTGCGTGAACATCCAAGGATATGGCGGCATAATGGAACCTGGTGAAGTAGACTTAGGATCGAGCATGTGGTTGAAATGCCAAACATTATTGTATTTAGCGCCTACCCTATGTAAATCTGGCCCCGTACGCTTCGACCCCCAAAGGAATGGGTGATCATATACAAACTCGCCTGCTTTAGAGTATTCGCCATAGCGTTCAGTTTCTGATCTAAATGGCCGTATCATTTGTGTATGACAATTGCTACAACCTTCTTTTATATATAAGTCTCTTCCGTGAAGCTCCAAAGGAGTGTAAGGCTTTACACTTTCAATGGTTGGAATATTAGACTTGATCAAGAAAGTAGGCACCATTTCAATGATTCCTCCAATTAATATGGCTACCAAAGTCAGCACAGTAAAAATGACCGGTTTTCTTTCCAAAACACTGTGCCAGTGTCCACCCACAATTTTCTTCTTCTTTTCTAGGGTCGGAGCTTCAGCCGCTTCTTCTGCTTTAAAGCTTCCTTGCTTGGCTGTTTTCACCAAGTTGTAAGCCATCATAATAGCACCAGCTAAATAGAGTACACCACCTATGGCCCTCATCATGTACATTGGCACAATTTGAGTCACCGTTTCTAAGAAGTTAGGGTATTCTAAAAAGCCTTCGGCATTGAAGCTTTTCCACATTAAACTTTGTACCACACCAGCAGTATAAAGTGGCAATGCATATACGATAATCCCCAGTGTACCAATCCAGAAATGCGTATTGGCCAATTTTGTTGAGTAAAGTTTTGTGCCCCACATTCTCGGGATCATCCAGTAGAGCATACCGAAGATCAAGAAACCGTTCCAACCTAAACCACCCACGTGAACGTGTGCAATAATCCAGTCGGTAAAGTGAGCAATCGCATTTACGTTTTTAATCGAAAGCAATGGCCCTTCAAGTGTAGCCATACCATAAGCAGTAACGGCCACTACCATAAATTTTAGAACAGGATCTTCGCGTACTCTGTCCCAAGCGCCTCTTAATGTTAAAAGTCCGTTGAGCATACCACCCCAAGAAGGAGCAAGCAGCATAATTGAAAATACGGTACCTAAAGATTGCGCCCAGTTAGGCAAAGAAGTGTACAAAAGGTGGTGAGGACCCGCCCAGATGTAGATAAAAATAAGCGACCAAAAGTGAATGATCGAAAGTTTATAAGAATAAACTGGCCTGTTGGCTGCCTTTGGCAGGAAGTAATACATTATCCCTAAGAAAGGCGTGGTAAGGAAGAATGCCACGGCATTGTGGCCATACCACCACTGTACTAATGCATCCTGAACACCTGCGTACCAAGAGTAACTCTTGAACATTGTTACTGGAATCTCAAATGAGTTCACCACATGCAAAACAGCAACTGTAACAAATGTGGCAATGTAGAACCAAATGGCTACATACATGTGGCGCTCTCTTCTTTTCAGAATTGTACCAATCATGTTGATACCAAACACCACCCAGATAATTGTAATGGCAATATCAATTGGCCATTCTAGCTCGGCATATTCTTTTGAGGTAGTCATTCCCAACGGCAGCGTAATGACAGCAGCTAAAATAATGAGCTGCCAGCCCCAGAAGTGAATCCAGCTGAGCATATCGCTATACATGCGAGCTTTTAGCAAACGCTGCATAGAGTAATACACTCCCGCAAACATAGCGTTACCCACAAATGCAAAAATCACTGCATTGGTATGTAGCGGACGAATACGACCGAAAGTGGTGAATTGAAGACCGAGATTGGCATCAGGTAAAAAAAGCTGAATGGCCATTAAAATACCCACCAACATACCTATCAGTCCGAAAGCGACTGTGGCGATGACGAAGTATTTAACAATTTTGTTGTCGTACTTGAATTGCTGTAGTTCCATAATTTAAAGGGCGTAGTGATTCCTAAACCTTTGCAAGGTAGATTCAACAGCATAGTTTGAAGGTGACTCGTGTTAGCCAAAAAGATGATATAAATCAGGTTTTGACTGGTCCATTGAGTTATGACTTTAGTTACCAATCAAGTCATGGGTTTATTATCGTGATAAAGGTTTGCTCAGCGAGTGCCTACTCGAGTTTCAAAACTCTTTGTACCTTAACTTTTAAATGAAAACCCTCTCTTATGAAAACTGCTCTGAAGCTTGAAGAAATCGGACTTTTATTGATCGTTTGTCTGATTTATTTTGAATTTTATGAGGGTGGATGGGTGCTATTTGCTAGCTTATTTTTCGCACCAGATTTAGCATTCTTGGCCATTATTGTAAATAAAAAGGTAGCTACTATAGCTTACAACGCTGCCCATCATAAAGGCTTAATTTCACTACTAATGATTATTGGCTACCTGCTCTCCAATGAATTGCTCATTCTTATTGGGTTGATATTTATGGCGCACTCTTGTTTTGATAGAATGCTAGGCTACGGATTAAAGTACTTCGACAGCTTTGATCATACCCATTTGGGTTGGGTGGGAAAGAGCAGGCATAAGAATCTGGAAGTTTAGCTATTGGTTATTAGTTATTAGGGATGAGTTAATTCCAATGAGTTCAATTCATAAAAAGAAGGGAAAATAACTATCTTTAATTTTATTATTGAGGTATGGATCCATTACAACAAGCCGCTTTACTCTACGATGAACTTGATTCACTCAGACCCTTTTCTAAGGATGACGAGCAACGAATTATGCAGAAGTTCAGGCTGGACTGGAACTACCATTCTAATCACCTAGAGGGCAATCAATTGACCTATGGAGAAACAAAAGCTTTGTTACTCTTTAATATTACGGCACAGGGAAAGCCTTTAAAAGATCATCTTGAAATGACTGGCCACAACGAGGCCATCAACTGGATTATTGAAGTCTTAAAAGAAGAAAGACCTTTAACCGAGAGTTTCATTAGGCAAATTCACAAGCTACTGCTTAAAGAACCTTATGAAGTAAAAGCAATTACTCCTGAAGGAAAGGAAACCACCCGCATGATTCAGGTAGGACAATACAAGTCAGCTCCTAATCATGTAAAAACCAAAACTGGCGAAATATTCAGGTTTGCTACTTCTGAAGAAACGCCAGCAATGATGAACGACCTTTTAACTTGGTATGAAAAGGAAAAAGAAACAAAGGATAAAAACGCCATTATTTTAGCCGCTGAATTTCATTACAAGTTTATTCGAATTCATCCTTTTGATGACGGGAATGGACGCTTGGCCAGAATCCTTATGAACTTCATTCTGATGTCAAACCGCTATCCTCCTGTAGTAATTAAAACAGAGGATAAAGAAAATTACTTCAATGTATTGCAACTGGCAGACGCTGGTCAGTTCACTCCTTTTGTAGATTACATCGCCAATAATCTAATTCATTCTTTAGAATTAATGATTCGAGGAGCTAAGGGTGAGGGTATCGAGGAATTAGAAGATATTGATAAAGAGATTTTGTTACTCTCTCAAAAAATAAAATCCAAACCTAGAAAAATAGAGGTATCAAAAAGTCGCGACTCAGTACTCAATATATTTGACACTTCAATCTCAAAACTCTACTCAACTTTTTTACACAGATCTTCAACTTTCGATAGATTCTTTTACGAAAAGGTTGTGAACCTATATCATAATGATAGTCAAAAAATTAGTGGTGGCGATAAGTTTGAACGGCTAAGAAAAGTTATTAGCGATTATTCTCCACAAGTGAACAAGATTAGAATCATAGTATATTTTAGCCAAGCTATTGATTTGGATATGTATGAGTTTAAATATTCTATGGTTATCGAAATATATTTTCACCAAACATACGTGTTTTTTCAAGACTCTAAGTCTAGACAAATTTGTAGAATTCTTTATGGCGAACAATTATCTGATACCGAGATATCCGAGATAATTGGTTCAGAACTGAAAAATCATAAAGAAGCAATTGAAAACTACATGGATACACAAAGCAATAAAAACTTAAAGAAACCTAATATTTAAGTCATTTCGTAGATCAAGAATTATCATACCGCCCTACTAAACAGCTTACCTCTATTTTCTGATTCGTAATATTCATCGAAAAGGGCACAGATGTTTCTCAGGAACATCATGCCTTTTTTGGTTACTTGGTAGTTGAGGCAGAAGCGCTCAATTAAACCTTCATCTACCATTTGATTGAATGCAGTATATTTTTCAGAATTAAGTTCGAGCACATCGCGCATTTGAATACGAGCACTGCAGGCAATATCCAGAATCAATTGTTTAGCTTCCATTTCAGGAACGGTCATCAAATGACCTTTGAACATTGGAAATTCTCCAGCCTCAACTTTTGCTCTGTAGCCTTCCACAGACTTCACATTTTGCGCATATGCCACGCCAATATCAGATATTGAAGATACTCCCAAACCAATCATGAAATTAGTTCTAGATTCGGTATAGCCCATAAAATTCCGATGCAGTCTTCCTTTACTTCTGGCTTGGCAAAGCGGATCTTCAGGCAAAGCAAAATGATCCATCCCTATGGCTTGATACCCCATATCTAGCAACAAGGCCTGACCAAGCATATTCAATTTGTGCTTTTCTTCTCCCTGAGGAATATTTTCTTCAGAATAAGCCCTTTGGCCTGGTTTTACCCAAGGCACATGCGCATAACTATAAAAAGCAATACGGTCGGGCATAAAGGTTTTTACTACATCCATGGTTTGCTTGATACCATAAATGGTTTGAAAAGGGAGGCCGTAAATCAGGTCGAAATTCACAGAAGTATATCCAATTTCTCTGGCTGCTTTGGTTACTTTTTCAATATTCTCTAAAGGCTGTAGTCGATTGATTGCCTTTTGCACTTTAAAATCTACATCCTGCACACCATAACTTACACGGGTAAATCCGACTTCGTAAAGCGCTACCAAATGTTCGTAAGTGGTATTGTTTGGGTGGCCTTCAAAACTGAATTGATAATCGGGGTGAACATCTACCGTATCGAGGATGGACTCCATTAAGTACCGTAAGTTTTCAGGAGAGAAAAACGTTGGAGTTCCTCCGCCTAAATGTATTTCTCTTACCAGTGGTTTTTCACCAAAAAGGTCTAAGTATAACTTCCACTCTTTAAGTAAGGATTCGATATAAGGTAATTCCACTTTATGATTGATAGTAATACGCGTATTGCAGCCACAATAAGTACAGAGTGATTCGCAATAAGGTAAGTGAAGATATAGGCTTATTCCTTCTTCTTTGGTTTGCTGAAAAGAAGCTTTCAACCGCCCTTTATATTCCTCAAGTTGAAAAGCGTTTACATCCCAAGCCGGCACTGTTGGGTAACTGGTGTATCTTGGAACTGGCACATCGTATTTCTTCACTAAATCAATCATTTTTGGCCTCCTTTTCTTTTTTCACGCGGTCTTCAAATAACATTCTCACAGAAGGCGAATAAGTGTCATCGAACTGCCCAGATTTAACTGCCCAGAAAAAGGCGGTTAAAAACGCAATAGCGACAACCAAACTGACCAATATGAGCACGAGAATGACCGACATATTTATTTAAGTTTTATTTTTTTAGAAATCAGATTTACGGAAACAGTGGTGAAAACCACTACCGAAATACTACTTAAAGGCATAAGAATGGCAGCAAAAAGAGGGGTTAACTCTCCGGCTACTGCTAAACTAATTCCAACACAGTTATAAAGTAAAGACAAGATAAAACTGGCCACTACTACTTTTCGGCCTTCGTGCGCCAGCTTAATGAATTTATTCAAGTCCATTAAGTTTGATGCCTTTAAAATGGCATCACTGGCAGGTGAAAAGAGCGATACATCTTCGGTAATGGCTATGCCTACCTTGCTTTGCTGCAGAGCACCCGCATCGTTAAGACCATCACCCAACATAATTACTGCATTGCCTTTGGTTTGAATTTCTTTAATGGCCTTTAGCTTATCTTCTGGGCTTTGATTGAAACGTAAGACGGAACCTTCTGGGAACATCGACTCAAGGCGTTCGGCTTCTTTATCATTGTCGCCAGAGAGTACCTGAAAATTAAACTTACTCTTCAAAGCATCAAGCAAGTTGGTTAGGCCTTTCCTATAAGTAGCCTCAAAACTGAAGTAGCCCTTATAATCGTCTCCAATACTTACATGCACTTGGGTAGCATTATTTATATTAGTTTTTTCTACACCTAAAAACTTTGCCGAGCCCACTTTTATGGTTAAGCCACTTACGACAGCGATAAAGCCTTTGCCTTCTATTTCTTCAAAAGACTCAATGGTATAATCAAAGCCTTTAACTTCAGTAAACTGCTTTATCCATCTACTCAATGGATGTGTACTACTAGCCACCGCAGTATTGATTAACGCCTTTTCAGCTTCGGAAAGTGCTGGCCCACAGAATTTCAAAGCTTCTCCTTGCGTTTCGGTAATCGTTCCCGTTTTATCGAATACGATTGTGTTGGTGGCATTCAGCTTTTCAATTACGTCTGCATTTTTTAAGTAGAAATGATTTCTTCCAAAAACACGCATAACGCTGCCCACAGTAAAAGGAGTAGAAAGTGCCAGTGCACAAGGGCAGGCAATAATGAGTACCGCAGTAAATACCAACCAAGTTTGGCTTGGGTCGGTCTGCTGCCAGTAGATGGCTGAAATAACCGCGATTAAAAGCACGACTATTGTGAAGTATCTACTTACTTTATCAATGAGCTTGGTATGAGTTTCCTTCTCACCAAAAGCATCATTATTCCACAGTTGAGTAAGGTAACTCTGCGAAACTTCTTTCTGAATAACAAAGCGAACCTGCTTACCTACTTGCCTTCCGCCAGCATAAACATAGTCACCTTTTTTACGCGCCACAGGTACGGATTCACCGGTTACAAAGCTGTAATCTATGGAGGCGTGATCATCAATTAAAATAGCATCAGCAGGAAGCACTTCACCATTTCGAAGCAATACTTCATCGCCCTTTTTCAGTTCTTTTACAGGTACTGGCGCAAAAGCATCATCAATTCTTTTTTGAACTGCCAAAGGAAAATAGGATTGATAATCGCGATCGAAGGAAAGGGCTGCATAAGTTTTACTTTGGAACCATTTCCCTATCAAAAGGAAAAACACCAAACCTACGAGCGAATCGAAATAGCCTGGGCCTACATCGGCAATTACCTCATAGGTACTTCGAGCAAAAAGCGCCAACAGACCTATTGCTATAGGCACATCAATGTTTGCAAATTTTTGCTTCGCACTCTTTAGCGCAGAAGTAAAATATTCACTTCCGGCATAAAAAACGACTGGTATAGAAAGCGCCAAGCTTAAATACCTGAAAAAACTGCTATACTCTTCTTCTACCCCAGCAATACCCAAGTAATCGGGAAAGCTAAGTAGCATTACATTACCAAAACAGAAACCCGCAATTCCCATTTTAATAAGCAACTGCTTATCGAAAGCCTTCTGTGGCTTTTTAGAATCATCGGCATCTTTGAGATTAATCTGCGGGCCATAGCCAATTGAATCGAGCATTTCGGCCAATTGGCGCAAGCTCAATTCATCTGACTTATAATTGACTGTTAGTTTTTTTGAAGAGAAATTAATAACAGAATCTAAAACAGCAGGATTCAGCCGATCCAAATTTTCTAACAACCAGATGCATGAACTGCAATGTACATTTGGGATGTACAAAGTAACTTTTTGAAAGCCTTCACCTTCAAAATCGAGCACTTCTCTCTTGATTGATTCATTATCTAAATAATCAAAGATTGAATGCTCTGCTTTATCTTTTATCGTAAACCCTGGCGTGTTCTCCATACTGTAATAATCACACAGATCATTACTGCTTAGGATTTCATAAACAGTTTTACAGCCATTACAACAGAAGTTGTGTTCATCAAAAGTGAGTTTTCCTTCCAAGCAATCTTCCCCACAGTGATAGCACTTGGTTTCTGTTTTCGCTATGGTTTTAAGGGGGTTCATTGCTTATAGATAAACAAGGGAGAACTTTTAGCACGGCAATCGGTAATCGTTTTAGGACAAGCCAGAATTTCCTCTCCTAAAGTTGTTCCTGTTAAAATCAATGCCCTCTCAACATCTGAGTTAAGTTCGTTGAAGAATTCGTTGATGGGTTCCTCCACCATAAGCTGCATTCCAATATTGGGGAAAGCCATTTTGAGGTAATCCACAAAAAACTTCTCGTTCTCTGTTTGTTTTTCATCTTCAGGAAAATTGAATAACACGGAAAGCGGAAGTTCTGCCAAAGCAGGGTTGAATATTTTCAGAAAGTCCTTTACAATTTGGGTTGAATGATGCCCCGGTTCGTGAACCATAATCAACCGATTAACGGTGGTATTTTCAGGAAGAATAAGCACTGGACAACTCACTTTACCGACAAACGAGGCAAGTTCTGCCCAAGCTAAGTTTCCATTAAAAATTGTGGAGTCCAAAACGAACAAATCTGCTACACTGGAAAGTCCGCTAAGACTAGATTTAGTGACCTGAGGTTGAAACACCTCAACATTAACATTAGAAGGGGCACTCCACTCTTCTACCTTTATTTCGAACTCTAATTTTTTTAAGGCATTGATCGGTACCGAAGCAGTTCTTGCCGAACTGGAAGCTTCAATAAGCTCGTTTTCAAATTGGTCGTCAATACACAAGAATGTGAAAAAATACTCATTCAAAGGGTTTAAAAAACACTCGATCCTTTGATAAAAAGTATCTAAGCTGCTGTTAGCCGCTGTTCCAATTAAAATCTTCTGTTTCAAAACGCTTATTTCAGATTACCACTGAAACAAAGGTAGAGGTATGTTAATCGGATTGGATTGATGCGCATCAGCGAAAACCATGACAAAAGTCATGTTTTCTAGCCATAGAAATCGGCCTCGTGGAGTAGTTTATCAGCATCAAGCACCTTGATTTTCTTTCCTTCCAAAGCAATCATTTTATCTGATTTGAATTCAGAAAGTAATCGAATCACTGTTTCGGTAGCAGTGCCCACAATATTGGCCAAGTCTTCACGACTCAGCACAATATCAATTACATCGCTGCCTTCTCCTTCCATGCCATAAGTTTCCTTCAGCATCAGAATTGTTGCTGCCAATCTTTCTCTCACTGATTTTTGCGACAATTGAGCGAGCTTACTTTCCATTATTCCCAATTCATGGCAAACGGCTTTCATCAGCTTTGCGAAAAAATCTGGATTGGAATGAAGTACTTTTAAAAAATCACTTTTAGGAATAAAACAGATGGCTGCGGGCTCTAACACCGTACCAGAGGCTCCATAAAACTCTTCACTTAACAAAGAACGGTAGCCTAAAAAGTCGCCTGATTGCGCTATAAACAAGATTTGTTCTTTCCCATTTGAACCCATTTTAAATACCTTAACCTTTCCGCTATTGATACAGAAAATACCCATAGGGCGGGTTCCTTCATAAAATAAGGTCTGATTCTTTTTATAGGTAACGCAAGACTTGTGCTCACTTAGAATCTCTAATTCCTCCTCTTTGAGGTTCGAGAAATGAGAATTTCCTCTCGACTGACAAGAAATACACTGTAGATTAACCTTAGCATTTTTTGTTGACATAGGAATTTTCGATTACACTTAAAGATATAGAAGGAAAGGAGTATTAGCAAAAACTAGTTCAATATCCTACGCAATCAATTGGCCAACGCCAAACAGTACCACGTAGAGTAAAGTTGTCAAAGCCATTTGCTTTAGGAAAGGATCTAGTTTCGAAGATTCAGTATGTTGTTTCACGGCTTTAGCATTTTTAATTAAGCCCGGCAAAGCCAAAACAATAATCAATTGCCAATAACTGGTATAGTTCATTAATACATAAGTAAGCCCTAAAGCGAAACCTGTACCCAGTAAAACCCAATGGTAAACCACAGCTTTTGTTCTTCCTATTCGAACAGGTATAGAGATTTTACCAGCCTCCTTATCAGAATCAATGTCTCGGATATTATTGACATTCAGTACACCTACTGAGAATAATCCTGTAGAAATGGCGGGAAGCAAATATTCCCATTTCAATGCTTGTTCATACAAATAGGCCGACCCCATCACTCCTACCAAACCAAAGAAGATTAACACGCTGATATCGCCCAAGCCCATATAGCCATAAGGCTTATAGCCTGCAGTATAGGTAATGGCGGCTAGAATGGCCAAAACACCCAAGCTCAGAAAGAAACCAAACACTTGAGACGACCAGCCAAAGGCCAAATAAATTAGGCCAATGCCCGAAAGAAGCGATAAGGCAGAAAATAGGATGATAGCATTTCGCATGGCTTTCAAAGAAATAACACCCGACTGAACCGCTCTTGATGGCCCAGTTCTTCTAGCTCCATCGGCTCCATGCACTGAATCGCCATAATCGTTGGCTAAATTTGAAAGCACTTGTAGTAGAATGGTGGTTAATGCACAAAGCGCAAAAACCTCACTGTTAAACTTACCTGCCGAAGCTGCTAAAAAAGCGCCCATTCCTATGCTGGCCAAGGCCAAAGGGAGCGTACGTAGCCTAAAAGCTTTAACCCAATGCTTCATTTTTAATTATAATGTTCCAGTAATGGCCTCATCCATTGGGTTTACTGATGAAGGAAAGAAAGCAACTACTTTTCCGTTTTCATCAATTAAATATTTGTTGAAATTCCAGCTGGGTGCTTTGCCCGATTCTTTTTCTAACCACTCATAAAGCGGTGCTCTGTCTTTACCAAGTACAGAGATTTTCTCGAACATTTGGAAAGTAACCCCGAATTTGGCCGTGCAAAATTGCTGAATGGCTAGGTTTGAACCCGGCTCTTGACCGCCAAAGTTATTGGCAGGGAAACCCAGAACCACAATTTTATCTCCGTATGCTTCGTGTAAATTCTGAAGGTCTTCATATTGAGGGGTAAAGCCGCATTCAGAAGCTACATTCACTACCAATACCTTTCTTCCTTTAAACTCGCTCAAGGAAATTTCTTTTCCCTCAATGGTTTTCATTTTGAAATCGTAGAAACTCATTTCTTTTGGTTTTGGGTTGAAGATGTTGATGAACAAAATTAGGCTAAGACACCAATTCATACTACATGCGGTTTGGTACGTTGATGCCCAATAAATCCATGTTTACTTTAATTGTTTCAGCCGCCAAAGCAGAAAGTCCGACACGGAATTTACGTTTTTCCACATCATCTTCACTGAAGATAGATACTTCGGCATAAAAGCGATTATACTCTTTAGCAATATCGTAAACGTACTGAGCAACCACGGCTGGAGAGTATTCATTTGCTGCCAAAGCCAACTTTTCTGGGTATTGGCTAATGGCATAAATTAAATCCTTTTCAGTTTCGTGCAAATCGGTAATCTGGCTGTAATCAATGGCCGCAATATCAATATCGAGCTGCACAGCCTTACGGACAATAGCACTAATTCTAGCATATGTATACTGAATAAAAGGGCCAGTATTGCCTTGAAATTCAATGGACTCTTCAGGGTTGAAAAGCATTCTTTTCTTAGGGTCTACCTTTAGCAAGAAGTATTTGATCGCCCCCAAACCTAAAGTCTCGTATAAAGCATTTGCTTGTTCTTCCGTAAACCCTTCAATCTTACCCAATTCTTCGGTTCGGCTTTTGGCTGTATCGGCCATTTGCTGAATCAAGTCATCAGCATCTACAACAGTTCCTTCTCTCGATTTCATTTTTCCTGAAGGAAGGTCTACCATGCCATAAGACAGGTGATAACAGGCTTCTGCCCATTTGTAACCTAATTTTTTCAGGATCAAGAAAAGCACCTTGAAGTGGTATTCTTGCTCATTTCCTACCGTATAAATTAGCTGAGAAAGGTCAGGGTAATCTTCATAACGTATAATGGCGGTGCCAATATCTTGGGTCATGTATACCGAAGTACCGTCACTTCTGAGCAATAGTTTTTGATCTAAGCCTTCATCTGTTAAGTCTACCCAAATAGAGCCATCTTCTTTCTTATAGAAAACTCCTTTTTCAAGGCCTTCCATTACGCGGTCGCGGCCAATAAGGTAAGTTTCGCTTTCGTAATAAAGCTTATCGAAATCAACGCCCATGCGCTGATAAGTATCTTCGAAACCAGCGTATACCCAACCGTTCATTTTTCCCCAAAGGGCATAAACTTCAGGGTCTTGGGCTTCCCATTTTAATAGCATTTCTTGGGCCTCCACAAAAATAGGCGCCTGCTTTTCAGCGGCTTCTTTTTCCATTCCATCGGCAACAAGCGCAGCAATTTCCTCTTTGTAGGCTTTATCAAAAGCCACATAGTATTTGCCTACTAAATGGTCGCCTTTAATGCCTGCTACTTCTGGTGTTTCGCCTTCGCCAAACTTGAGCCAAGCCACCATCGACTTGCAAATGTGAATTCCGCGATCATTGATGATCTGCACTTTCACTACTTTGTTGCCATTGGCTTTTAAAATTCGCGCTACTGAATTACCCAAGAAGTTATTTCTGAGATGACCTAAATGAAGTGGTTTATTAGTGTTCGGTGATGAATATTCCACCACCACAGTTTTGTCTTTATCTTCAATTTTAAAAACTGGAGAATCGGCAACATTTGCTCCGTCAAAAATCTTGGCAAACAAATCTACTTGCGACCCTTCTGAAAGCTCTAGGTTTAAAAAACCCTTTACTACATTATAATCAGCCACTACATTAGAAAGATTTGCTTTTAAATATTCTCCAATGGCTTGGCCTGTTTGTTCAGGATTTAGCTTAGAAATCCTTCCATAGGGAAATGTGACCAAGGTATAAGTTCCGGCAAAGTCTTTTCGTGTGGCTTGTAGAGCTATCTCTTCAACAGAAATTGCATGATTGTATAATGCTGCAAACGCAGCCGAGATTCCTTCTTTAATTTGTAATTCCATTCCTAGAAATTCTGGATCAATGACGCAGTTGTAGCTTCGAGTATTTCGAAGGCATTATTGGCCATTCTGTTTTCGGTGTCCAAAGTTGGATTAACCTCTACGATTTCCCAACAGCAAACACGCTTATCTTTAATTAACTCTATATTTAACTCTAATGCTTGTTCCTTGGTAAGACCTTCTGGAACGGGAGTGCCCGTACCAACTGAAATAGAAGTATCTAAACTGTCTACGTCAAATGAAATATAGATTTGATCACAGTCTTTCAATATTTCTAGGGCTTCTTTGGATACTTGCTGAATACCTTTTTTGGTTACTTCAGCAGTAGTGAAATTCTTAATACCATATTTCTCCATCAAGAAATCCTCAGGAGATTCTGTATCACGAACGCCAATGAAAACCACATCTTCAGGTTTCATTTTAGGGCCACGCATACCAATAGATTTGATACGCTCCCAAAGGGCTTCCGTTTCTTCCTCAACATCGTTTTGCTCGCATTCAATATTATCGATGGCAGTAGCCATGGCCAAAGGCATACCGTGCATATTGCCCGAAGGTGTTGTGTATGGCGAATGGAAATCGGCATGGGCGTCAATCCAAATGGCGCCTAATCGTTTATCAGGATCGGCCTTTTTTATACCAGCAATTGTACCTGCTGCAGTAGAGTGATCTCCTGCCAAAACAATAGGAAATAAACCTTCGGAACGAAGATCGCTTACAGCATCACAAACTCTTTTGAGTACCGTATATACGCCCTCTCCGTATTTGGCATTTTTAAACTTTGGCTCTTGAAACAAAAGATCATTCTCGTTTTTCACCCTAATAGGCTGAAAACGCAAAAAGAAGTCGGAATGCTTACCCAAGCTGGCTACTTTCATGGCATCAATTCCTAAGCTAGCACCTCGCGTACCAGCCGCCAACTCCGATCTTACTTCAACCAAGCGAATCTTTCTCATGCTTTTATTGCTTTAATTACCAACCTAATACGTAAGCAAAAACCAATGGTGCTACAATTGTAGCATCTGATTCAATGATGTACTTAGGAGTATCCATGTCTAGTTTTCCCCAAGTAATTTTTTCGTTCGGTACAGCACCAGAATATGAGCCATAACTTGTGGTAGAATCTGAAATTTGGCAGAAGTAACTCCAGAAAGGAATTTTATCCATTTCCATATCTTGATAAAGCATTGGCACCACGCAGATAGGGAAGTCGCCAGCAATACCTCCACCAATTTGGAAGAAGCCCACTCCTTTTCCTTCTGAATTTTTTACGTACCAGTCGGCCAAGAATGTCATGTATTCAATGCCCGATTTCATGGTTGAAGGCTTTAATTCACCTTTGATACAGTATGAAGCGAAAATGTTTCCCATGGTAGAATCTTCCCAGCCAGGAACAATGATTGGAATGTTCTTTTGGGCTGCAGCTAGCATCCAGCTATTCGCTGGGTCAATTTCATAATACTGTTCTAAGTCGCCAGAAAGCAACATTTTATACATGTACTCATGTGGCAAAAATCTCTCACCTGCTTCTTCGGCACCTTTCCATTGCTTAAAAATTTTAGACTGCAAACGTCTAAAGGCTTCTTCTTCTGGAATACAGGTGTCAGTTACACGATTCAAGCCTTGCTCTAACAAATCCCACTCATCTTGAGGGGTTAAATCTCTATAATTCGGAACTCTTTTGTAATGCGAGTGCGCTACAAGGTTCATAATGTCTTCTTCCAAATTGGCTCCTGTACATGAAATAATGGCCACCTTATCTTGACGAATCATTTCTGCAAATGACTTGCCCAACTCGGCAGTACTCATAGCGCCTGCAAGGGTTACCATCATTTTTCCGCCTTCGGCCAAATGGGTGTTATAGCCTTTGGCGGCATCTACCAAGCTGGCAGCGTTAAAATGTAGATAATGCTTTTCAATAAAATCGGATATCGGTTTCTGAGACATTTTCATTCAATTTTTGTTGTTTCGTATCAAGTCAGTTCTGACTCAATAAGAGCCTGCAATTTGCTAAAATTCGGTGACTATTTCATATCGAAAGCCTATTCTCTGCCAATTGGCTTGGTCTGACAAATTTTGTTGACTACTAATGCAGAATATCGCCAACAAAGGCTGCCAATAACCTCTTATAAATCAAACTATTGCCACTAAGAAGAAATAACTTTACCATCGTGGGCTACATTCAATATCAAACTAGTTCATCTTTTTTAGATTGTGAATTAATATTTGATTGGCAAGCTTTCTTTTAAAAGTTTAGAAATTTCTAATATTGCACCTTTCGAATTATGTAAAAGTGGTAGATGAAAAGTTATTTTGACCTTATTGACCAGACCTTTGATTTCCCTACACAAGAATTTAAGGTAAATGGCAAGTATTTAGAGTTTCATGATGTTCCATTAAAGGACATTATTAAAGAACACGGAACACCACTTAGGTTAACTTACCTCCCCAAGATTTCGGAAAATATACAGAAAGCTAAAAAATGGTTTGAGGCTTCTATTAAGAAACACAAATACCAAGGGAGCTATACTTACTGCTATTGCACAAAGTCATCTCACTTTAGCTTTGTGTTAGATGAAACCATTAAGAATGGTTGTCAAATAGAAACTTCTTCGGCTTTCGATATTCCAATCGTAAGAAGCCTTCATGCTAAAGGCAAAATTGATAAAGACATTTTAATTGTGTGTAACGGCTTTAAAAGGCCACTTTACACTCAATATATTTCTGAATTGATCAATGACGGATTTACCAATTGCATTCCTGTTTTGGATAACATGAATGAGTTGGATGTATATAAAGACTTGATCAATGATGATTTTCAGGTGGCTATTCGTGTGGCAGCCGATGAAGAACCAAACTTTGAATTTTATACCTCTCGTTTGGGAATTCGCTATGGCGACATTACGGATTACTATAAAGAGCATATAGAAGGAAGTAGAGCATCATTAAAAATGCTTCACTTCTTTATTAATACAGGAATTAAGGATACCGCCTATTATTGGAGCGAGTTGAGCCGCTTTATGTACAAGTATTGTGAGCTTAAAAAGATTTGTCCATCACTCGACACTATCGATATTGGTGGAGGCTTCCCAATCAAAACTTCGCTTACATTCGAATATGACTACCAATATATGGTAGATCAGATTGTGGAAAACATCAAATGGATTTGTAATAAGAGCAATGTACCTGTCCCGAATATCATTACTGAATTTGGAAGCTTTACCGTAGGCGAAAGTGGTGCGTTTATCTACTCTATCCTTGATCAGAAGTTACAAAACGACAAAGAGCTTTGGTACATGATTGATGGTTCGTTCATTACTCATTTACCTGACGCTTGGGGCTTGAGCCAAAAGTATATTCTGCTGGCTATCAATAAATGGGATCATCCTTTCCATAAGGTAAATATGGGTGGGCTTACTTGTGACAGTATGGATTATTATAATTCAGAAGCGCATACTTCAGAAGTGTTTATGCCGCTGATTGAAGAAGATGAAAACCTCTATGTTGGCTTCTTCCACACCGGGGCTTACCAAGAATCGCTAGGTGGTTATGGTGGTATTCAGCATTGTTTAATTCCTGCCCCTAAACATGTTTTGATTGACCATGATGAAAATGGAAAAATCAGAAGTCGAGTGTTTGCTGCAGAACAAGTGGAAGAAAGTATGTTGAAGACCTTAGGTTATTAAAAAGGTGTTGATGAATTGAAGTACGGAAGTATTTAGCCTTCATCAAAAAAATTATCGGGGACTAGGATGCAATCGCAACTTAGTCCCCGATTTAGTTTAAACTAGACTTCACTTTTCAACAAATACAAGCCTCTGATCAGTCTCTTTTGTCTTAAATCTACTCACCCATACACCATTACTCCCCTATTTGTCCGCTTCACTGGATTTCTTCTATCTTCCTTACATCTAGCAACTCATATTTGTAGTGTTAAACATAAAGTGACTGCTCATGAAAGGATCAATCTTTAAAACACTCACATTTACGCTAGCACTACTTGCTTCGATTACTGTGGTGGCACAGCAAAGTGGTATAGTTACCTATCAGAAAATAGTTGACTACGGCATAGAACCAAATGGCACCGAACGTTGGGATAATTTCATCAAAGACCTGCCTAAAGCAGGGACTTTCGTTTACACTCTTACTTTCAAAGATGGCCAATCTCTATTCCAAGAAGATGCATCAAAAAAGGGAGAAATAAGTCCGCTGTTGCAACGCGCTCTGGGTGGCGCAGCAAGATTCAATCCTCCAAAGGTTAAGGTATTACAGACATATCAAAACCTCGATAAGGCCGAAACGATCGAGCAAGTAGAGTTTATGACTCGAAATTTTGTAGTGAAAAGTGATTTAACTACGCCTGCTTGGAAAATAACCACTAAGAAAAAGAAAGTGCTTGACTATGTGTGCTTGGGCGCAGAAATGCAGGTTGGAGAAGTAACCATTACCGCATGGTTCACTTCAGAAATCCCAGTTGCATTCGGACCAGACACCTATCATGGTTTACCGGGTCTTATTATGGGTATCGAAAAAGATGGCGACATGTTGGTACTGGCATCGGAAGTTGCGTTGTCGGAACCTGGAAACCTTAGCGTACCATCTAACGGAGAAAAAATTACACGTGCAGACTTCGATAAAACTGTGGAAGAGAAGATAAAGGAATGGAAAGCCAATGGCGGTGGTGCGAGTAGTGATAGACGTGGTGGTAACTAAGATAAAAGGTCAATAAAAATCAGTTTTATGAAAACGAGTTTATTCTTATTCATAATGTGCTTCTGCGCAAGCTTAATAGCACAATCGAACCAAAATGGTCAAGTAATCTATGAAAAAATATTTGACTATGATTTTGGAGACTATAAAGGCAACCCTGCATGGGAAGCATATTTAGCAGATTTACCAAAGCAAGGCAGGTCAAAATTTGTATTGAGTTTTAATGAAAATCATGCTTTCTACGAAAAAGACATGGCCAACGAAACTGCTGTACCCGAGAAACTACAAAACGCCTTAGGAAAAGCCAGTTATGGAAAAGCGCCAAAGCCTGAAACTCACCAAGTTTTTTACGATTTCGAAAATGGAAAGCAGACAGAGCAGGTTGAGTTTATGACCAGAAGTTTTCAGGTTAACTCAGAATTACCCACCCAAGCTTGGAAATTAACCAACAAACGAAAGAAGGTATTAGACTATGTCTGTATTGGTGCTGAGTTGACCCTAGGAGAAGAAATATATACCGCTTGGTTCAGTTCAGAAATCCCAATTTCAGCAGGTCCTTCAATTTATTATGGATTGCCCGGCTTAATACTCGCTGTAGAGAAGAGTGAGGCAGTTTTTATTCTGGCTACCAAAATTGATTTATCTGTATTACCAATAAACTTGGAATCGAAGCTTAAAGACGGCAAACAAATGAGCCGAAAAAACTTTGATGAAACCGTTGCTGAGAAAACGGAAGAGTACAATGCGGCCACGAAGAGTAAAGCCAGAGGTTTAATCAAAAAAGGAGAATGAACCTCATGAATAAATTTCTAATTGCTTCTCTGCTATTTTTAGGCGCTATATTTTATGCAGATGCCCAGCAAGACCTTACTGGACGAATTTTGGATAATGCGCGGCAACCTATCCCCTTCGCTACTGTGGTATTATTGCATCCTGCAGACTCGGTGATGAAGTTTTTTGGAGTTACCAATGATGACGGTATTTACCAGATCAGACGAGTAAAGGATGGCGACTACCTGATGCAATTTTCATTTACAGGTCTAAAAACTGTTTATCGGTCTATCAAAGTACCATTAAGTGCTCAAAACCTTGGTGACTTACAAATGGAAGAAAACCCAAGATTATTGGATGAAGTAATTGTTGAAGCCGAACTCATCCCAATCAAATTCAAAACCGATACACTGGAATATGACACCAAAGCCTTTAAAACTCGTGAAGGAGCAGCTGTTGAAGAGCTTTTAGGTCAGTTACCGGGGGTTGAAGTAGACAAAGAAGGAAATGTGAAGGCCCAGGGGGAAGATGTTTTGAAAATATTGGTAGATGGCAAAGAGTTTTTCGGAAACGACCCAAAAGTTGCCACAAAAAACCTTCCAGCCAATTCAGTTAATAAAGTACAGGTTGTAGATAGAAAATCTGAACAAGCAGTATTTACAGGTATTGAAGATGGTCAGCGCGAACGAACCATTAACCTAATTCTAAAAGATGATCATAAAAACGGTTATTTTGGAGAATTAAAAGCAGGTGCTGGTAGTCAAGCTACTCATATAGGAGAAGCCAAAGTATACCGATTCTCTGAAAAAATTCAAGCAGCTGTTTTGGGCTTACAGAATAACATAAATCAATTTGGCTTTACACACAAAGGAAATGAAGCCTTTGGCGAAAACACAAAAGGCACTAACGAATCATTTGCTGGAGGGCTTAATCTCTCTAGAAACAAAACAAATGGAGATCGCTACTTTGCTAGCTACCTCGGTAATAGCCGTAAAATGAACTTGTTTCAAACCACTATAACTCAGAATTTTCTAGAATCTGGTGTATATAATCAGAACTCAGAACTAACTGAAAATGAAAAAGATAAACCCAATGACATAGACTTTGGGGTTAGGCAAAAAATTGGCGAAAAACAAATGCTAGTGCTTGATGGCGATATCACCTTAGGGTCTGCTCGTTCTAATGGCCAAACAGTATCGAACACTAGTGTCAATGGAATAGATCAGAATAGGTTTAACAATTCCACTTTGAATGAATCGGATCAACTATCGATAGTTTCAAATAATAGTTATTCTATTAAAATTAAAGGAGACGATTTTCAATTCAGTTCTAAGTTTGGGGTGAATTACAACGAAAACGAGTCGGTCTTAGACTGGACGAATATCACCACCGTTTTTGCACCCGAAATCACTACAAATGTCCATCAGTTTAGAAACAATCAAACAAATACATTAGGCATTCATGCCATTCCTACCTTTACCCGAAAAATCAATAGTACTTGGTCTCTTGACTTGGGAGCATCATTGAATTCGAGCAAAAGAGAACTGAGCAGAACCGAAGGTGTATTCAATGATCAAGGTGAAATAGTGAATAGCTCCATTCCTGACTTTAAGACGGTTGAAAACACAGTAATCCCATTCTTGACCTTCAGACGAGCAACTAGTAAAGAAGTATTAAGCTTTGCTCTAAGAGGGCAAAGCACCAATTTCGAAAAGTCGTTGACCAACGGATTACAAGAAACACCAAGCTACTTCTATTTTGCACCCCAATTGAGGTATAGAAATCAGTACAGAAGTGGCAGGAGAGTTGAAGCGTCATATGCTACGAGCCCAAGTTTTCCTAACCCCAACCAGCTTTTCCCTATTGAAAATAATTTAAACCAAGTTTCGATTTATAAAGGGAATTTTGATTTAAAACCTGAGGTGAATCATAGCCTCAATTTACTTTGGTCTGTATTCGATGAGTTTTCCTTCACTTCCTTTTTCGTAAGACTTGTGGGTACACATGCTGAACATAAAATCAATAATGCTGTCACCATTGATGATAAATTGATTCAGACCACCAGTCTTGTAAATACTGACGGTCAAACTGCCCTTTCGGCTAACATTGACTTCTCAACGCCATTAAGATCTTTGGGGCTCAACCTCAACGCTAGCTTGTTGGAAACCTGGAGCAAGGGCATAACTTTTGTAAACGGCCAAGAAAATAGCACAGAGACTTTAGGCCACAATCTTACGTTGAGCTTTGAAAACAGAACTAAAGAGAAGGTTAGGGTGAACTTTGGCGGAACTATCAATTATACACAGTATGCATTTTCTGTTTCGGATATACCAGACGACAATTACTTCAATATTGGCTATTTTGCTAACCTGAGGTATACACCTGCACCAAAATGGAATTTTACAGCAGATGCTAACGTGACCAATTATAATGCGCAGAGTTTTGGTGAATCGGTAACCATTCCATTGATTACTGCCTCGGCCAGTTATAGTTTTTTACAAGCAGAAAAGGCAACAATTGCTTTAACCGCTTTTGATTTACTCAATAAATATCAGGGCTTCCAGCGCATCAGTACCGCCAACTTCCTGTCACAGACAGAATGGAATACCATTTCGCAATACTTTATGCTCACTTTCTCCTATAGGTTCCGTTAAATGAAAAGGTCGATTGATTGGTCTTTATGGTTTCTAATTGTATCTGGGGTTCTGGTATCCATAATATTAAATTTAGGTGTGTTTAAGTGGGCACTTACCATTGTTACTTCAGAAGGTTGGACAGGTTTTGACGAACGAAGCAGACTTAGGTTTGACTTTGGTATGTTGGTGTCCTTATTCCATTTTGGCCTGTTCACTCTGCTCGCTCTATTTCATTACAAATGGAAAAATGGGCTTTTGAATCTGCGTCAATCAAAGACTTTGGTCATTTCACTGATCGTCATCATCTCTTTGATAATTTATGCTGGCGTTGTTTTGTTGGAGGGATATTTTTTCAATGAATACTCCATCGTTGGTAAAAGAATTCAAGCCGATTACTTCTTATGGAATAGCCTTCCTGTAGCCGCTATTGCCATTGCGGAAGCTTATTTTATCATTTTATTCAAAAAGGTGAAAGCTTCGGAATTAGAAAAAGCGCAGCTTCAAGAAGAGAAATCGAATGCTCAATTGGCGGCATTAAAAGAACAAATTAGCCCGCATTTCTTTTTCAATACCTTGAGTTCATTAAGTACAATAGTGCGTAATGAAAAGAAGGAAGTGGGACTTGAGTTTATTCAGGAACTCTCTAAAATGTACCGTTATACCTTGGCCAGTGAACGCCAAGAATTGGTTGAGCTCAAAGAAGAACTGACATTTGTAAATGCCTATTTGTTCATTATGCACAAGCGTTTTGGCGATAAGCTGATTTGTGAAATGGACATTCCAGAACTGTATTTGAAAAAGAAAGTCCCTCCTATGTCCGTTCAGCTGCTTATTGAAAATGCTACGCAACACAATATCATTACTAAAACTAGCCCTTTGACAATTAAGATCACGGTGGAAGACAGTATGCTTAGCGTAGAGAATAATTTACAAGTAAAGGAAGAAAGCGAAGGCTTGGGGCTTGGTTTGCAAAATCTGACCAACCGCTACAGTCTGATTGCCGAACAGGATATTGTTATCTTGAAAAACCAAACCACCTTTAAGGTAAAACTACCATTGTTGTGAGAGTACTGGTAATTGAAGATGAAAATAGTGTAGCACAAAATCTCTGCGATATTCTGCAAGAGATTGACGAGAGCATCGAAATACTAACCATTCTAGAAAGTGTTCAAGAGGCTGTAACTTGGCTAAACGACAACCCAAAACCCGATTTAGGTTTCTTCGACATCAGATTAGCGGACGGGGATTCGTTTGAGATTTTCGAACAAGCAGAAGTTAACTTCCCGATTATATTCACTTCGGCTTACGATGAATACGCACTCAAAGCCTTCAAAGTAAACAGTGTCGATTACCTCGTAAAGCCCATTGATCGAGATGCACTTCAAAGTGCTTTAAACAAGTATAAAGCCATTTATACCAACAAAGACCAGAACTACGATAACCTGATCAAAGTTATTGCCGACCTCAGGCAATCAGAAAAAAAGCAATACAAAAAGAGCTTATTGGTATATGTAAGAAATCAGATTTTGCCTGTATCGCTCGAAACCGTGGCTTACTTTCATTTGGAAAACGAACTGGTCTATTGCATTACGCACGATAACAAACGTTACAACATCGACCAAACATTAGAGAAAATCGGAAGTCAGATAGACCCCAAAAATTTCTTTCGTGCGAACCGGCAGTTTATCATTGCCAGAAAATCCATCAGCACGGCTGCGCACTACTTTCAACGAAAACTGAAGATCAACATCACCCCTGCCCCAAAAGAGGATGTGGTGATAAGTAAAACAAAGGTGACGCAATTCAAGAATTGGCTTGAGTTCTAAGCACCTGTTTATCAAAAAGCAAGTCCTTTAGTTGTTCTATTAAGTTTAATCTTCCACCTCAAAGCAAACTCTTTACATTTTCTGGTGGGCGACCTAAAACTGCCTTATCGTCTTTAACTACAATTGGCCTTTCAATAAGCTTAGGATATTCCACCATTGCTGCAATCCATTCATCTTCGCTTAGGGTTTTACCCTTGAATTGTTCTTTATAAATCGCTTCTGATTTACGCACGATTTCTTCAGCCTTCATTCCCAGTTTTTTCAGAATTTCTCTCAGTTGATCTTCGGAAGGTGTATCTTTCAAATACTCCACTATGGTAAGCATTTCCCCACTTTCTTCAATCATTTGAAGGGTTTGCCTACTTTTTTGACAGCTAGGGTTATGATATATTTTTAGCATATTTTCAGGTTTTAAATTTCTAATTACGCAATTTTAAAGTGTGCTGTTTATCCACTAAACCAGCTTGATCTAATACTTCAAAAATAGAAATATGACCGCTGACTTACGTTATCCAATCGGAAAATTTGATCCTCCTGCCAATATTGCGCCTTTTGATATTGACGGATACATTAAAAGAATAAAAGACACGCCTGAAAAACTCAAAAAAGCGATTGAAGGTTTAACAGAAGAGCAACTCGATAGCCCTTATCGACCTGAAGGCTGGACGGTTAGGCAGGTAATTCACCATGTAGCAGACAGCCATATGAATGCTTATATCCGTTTTCATTGGGCTTTAACAGAAGACACTCCTCTTATAAAAGCCTATGATGAAAAAGCTTGGGCAGAGTTATCTTATCAAAACCAATTACCCTTAGTGGTTTCTTTAAACCTGATAGCGAACCTACATGAGCGTTGGGTTTATTTGCTTAAGAATATGTCGGAAGAAGGTTTCAATCGAAGCTACATTCACCCTGAAGGTGACAAAGTTTATGTGCTAAGTAAGGTAGCTGCCATGTATGCTTGGCATGGCGACCACCATACGGCACATATTACTTCATTAAGAGAAAGAATGGGCTGGAAATAGACGAGTAAAAACTCTCCAAGAGTTAGTAGGGACTTATCAGCTTGATGCACCATAAAGTATAAACTCTTGGAGAGTTCCTTAATAGGGAAAATTAGAATTTGGTACTTTAGTACGACCTATAAAGTCAAGCAAATCGACAGTTTTAAGAAAAAAAGAAAATGAGTGATAGCAAAAAATCAATTTACGGAACCATCGGTTGGTTTGATTTAACCGTACCTAACGCCACAGAAGTAAAAGACTTTTACGCCAAAGTAACAGAATGGAAACCTGAGCCTGTTTCGATGGGTGATTATGATGACTACAACATGACGGTTGATGGAGAACCCAAAGCAGGGGTATGTCATAAGCGTGGGGGCAACAGTGACATCCCATCGCAATGGATGATGTACATCAATGTAAGAGATTTGGACAAAAGCAGATCGGAGTGCACGGCCAATGGCGGAAAATTGGTTACGGACATCAAGAGTGCTGGCAGTATGGGGCGCTACTGTTTTATTGAAGACCCTGCGGGCGCAGTTTGTGCACTTTTTGAGCCGAAGGAGGCTTAAAACCCACAAGATAAAATCAGCAAATAAGCCTTCGATCCGAAAAAGAAATTTCTTCGTAAGTTTATTTTTCCAAATAAAACCTATGAAAGCCCTTTTCCCACTCGTATTTTTCCTATTCAGTTCGAACACTACAATAGAATCAGACTGCATAAAATGTGATCAAGACCGACAGTACATATGTGCTTCAAACACCTTGGCCATGAATTTCAAGTTGTGCATGGACATGGCCGAAGTATCTGGGCGGATGTATAAAATCTATCTGCTAGACCTAAAAAAGGAGTACGGAGCTACTGGGACTGAATACTCGGCTAACCTGCCCGATTGGAAACTTTGGGAGCAGCTTTACCCGGAAAAAACGGCTGCAGAAATCTCTGAATTATTCTTCGAAACCACCACTTTTGCTTTGGCTCCAATGGTGGGCGTTAGCTACGACCAAGCGGTGAAATTTGCCGCATGGAGAACGGAAGCTTTCAAAAAGGAGCTGGACAGTATGGACGAAAGGGACAGAGCGGATTTCCCTAAAAAGTTTGAGTTCAGATTGCCAACTCCAGCCGAATGGTCGAGAATGAGATTTATGACCCAAGAAAAGGGCATGCTCAAACAAGTAGACAAAATTGCTAGTGCCTACGAAAAGGAGTTCAAAACCAGTAAAAACGATGTACTCAACAGTAGCAGCAAAGTCCACGATGTTTTCTCAGCTATGGATCAAAAGCTAGGCTTATTCGGCTTACACGACAATGTAGCTGAAATGACTTCTGAACAAGGCATAGCTATGGGAGGAAGTTGGATGAACAAAAGCGCTCAAGCCGACTTCACTAAAAAATCAGAATACAGCGCCCCTCAGGCTTGGCTTGGTTTCAGATGTATTTTTGAAATTATTGAGTAAGCAAACTACTTCCTCAACTGCTCCAACATTCCCTTTAAATCCTGAGCAGAGAAAACCTGTGTGCCTAAAATTAGCGTTTTGATGCTTTGAGTGTTGGTAATATCTTCCAACGGATTGGCATTAAGAATGAGTAAATCCGAAGATTTACCAGCTTCTACCGAACCATAGAAATTTTCCATTTTCATGAATTTAGCCCCATTGATAGTCGCGGTGCGAAGTGCTTCGGCAGGCGTTAAGCCAGCCGCCACCAAAGCCGCTAATTCTTGGTGAAGCGAAAGACCTTGATAGACATAAGAGTTAGACGCCCCCGAATCGGAACCCGCCAAAAGCGAAACACCAGCAGCCTGCATTTTAGGAATCAGTTTTTCAAAAGTACTGTTCAACTCATGTCGCTCTGCAATGGCTTTTTCATTCGCCCGCATGGCACTTCTAATTCTCCCTTGATAAGTTTTGATAATTCCATCGCCTACATAGTTAAGATACTCGTCATTCTCATGATTGTCCCTATCTAAATAGGAAAGCGTATTCCCAATATGTTTGGTAGGCACCACATAGGTATTGTTCGTTTTCAGCATCTCAAAAACAGTTTGCGCTTGAGTCTCATCATAAGTAGCAATTAACTTATCCATAGAACCCCAAAAGCCAGTCTTTCCATCGATTACTTCTTGCGTTATTTCTTTTTCTTGGGTCGAAGCGCCTTTGAGGATATAATAAAGGTGCTCAACAGAACCCAACCCAGCATTCACTGCATCTTCCAACATTACCGTAAAAGGCATATGGCCCGAAGTGGTAATTCCCCTTCTCTTTGCTTCTTCTATTATCCAGATGTAAGCTTCTTTAGAAATGGTACTGTCATAAATTTTGATGAAGTCCACGCCCATATTCTCGAGAGAATCCACTGCTTGAATTACTTCTTCCTTCGTTGTTACTGGAATTGAGCCCGCCCATGTTGCACGTGGGCCATCTAGCTTTGGCCCCGAGGTAAAAATCAATGGACCAGTAAGTGTACCCGACTTAATTTCTTCCCTCCACTTAAAAATTTCAGCAGTCATATCACCACCTGCTTCACGAACCCCCGTAACGCCATTGGCAATAAACAAAGGAAGCAGGTTTTTATTCTCTTCAATCAATTCTTCCCCACCTCTAAAGTGTACATGCATGTCCCAAAGCCCAGGAATAACGAATTTGCCCGTAGCATCAATGGTTTTCTCAGCGGTATAGTCAGTATCATTTCCAGCTTCGCGAACAAAAATAACGGTGTCATTTCGAATCCCAATTTGCTGATCAGGCATCAATTGCCCCGTTTTTACATCTACCACATTGGCGTGGTCAATCAGCAAATCAAGCTTCGTTTTTTCTGAAGTGGAACAAGAAAAGAGAAAGACAGTAAGGAGTAATAGAGAGAGTTTTTTCATGGTCAGGCTTCCGATTAATACCCTAACTTATTCATTATTAATAAGCTCTGAAATGGCTATTTTTTGAATGGCTTGATGGAGTTTTCTCTTTTTGAGAATTGACCTAACATATCCCTATCAAAACTAAGTTGGGGAGTCAATAAATTCTTCTAAAACCTTACTAGTAGCATTATCAATCATACTATCAAATTCTGTCTCGTCTAAAAAAATATCATCGAAGCCAACAATTTCATTTCTCATCTCAGAATAATTATCCTTTAATTCTTTTGAGAAGTTACCTGCCGCTTGCATTACAAGTATTCCATGCATCATTTCTGGAAGCTTTTGAGCATCAGTAAGTGTCTCCATTAATAAATCCCTCAAATCAGATTCTATTCTCAATTGAATAGCTATGATTTGAGACTGCGATGTTGATGATTCGGGGATTGGAGCATCCCTCAAAACAAGTCCTTTATGATTATCAATTTTAGACATCATTTCTCGAACGAGAGACTCTCCCATTTTTTGTTGCTCAAATATGCTGAGGTTTCTTACTTCTGAAAACTGTCTCTCAAGAACTAGCTCCTTTTGAAAGTATTTGTATTTCCATGTTATAGTTAGGTGTCCTGTACTATAATGAAAGTTAATAATTTGATTCTGACCGTTCTCATAAAGATTAAAACTCCTTTTATCAAGAATTGTCACCATCCCATTTCCACTAAAAGCATGATCGTTGAGGATATCTACTACAACTTGGAATTTACTTGAAAGTGTTTGATTCTGTAAATCATGATTGTCTCTATTCAGAGATGTGAAGAATCTATACAACACAATTACAATCACAATTATAACTATTACCCAAATCATAATACCATTAATTTAGAGTCTACCTTATTCATCCTTCCACTTACTTAGTGGTTGAGAGAAAAACATACACTAACAATAAATTTAGTAAAAATCGAATATAACCAATATTTCAATTATCCATAGATTTAGTCATTATGCATAATCATTCAATTACTGAAATCAACTGTCATATTCGATAAAGAAATAATATAGATAGATTTTTCATAAGTCAGGTTTCCTATTCATTATTAATAAGCACTGAAATGGCTATTTTTTGAATGGCAGCGTGGGAGTCGTTAGTGTCTAGTATTTAGAGAATAGTAGTGTCGGTGATTTAACAGCTTGCCTTTCCTTATATCTTCGAAATAAGCTTCAAACTCAATCTATAAAACAGCGTATCGATTGGGTTTTTCAAAAAACTAGATGGCAGTTCTTTTTCAGCAATTTGTTCAAACCCGTGTTTGCAATAGAAACTTTGCGCAGCTTTAAACTGACTCATAGTGCCTAAATAGACATACTTAAGTTGACACTTCCTCGATTCATCAATAGCGGTTTGAAGCAGCTGTTTTGCAACGTTGTGAATTGCGCCTCTAAATTCTTTTTTTAGCATCATCTTCTTTAAAATCCCATACTCGTGTTTAATGATTATAAAGGCGATAGTCCCAATAACTTGACCTTCGTAGACGGCCACCCAATACTTATGCGGAAAAGTAACCGAATTGCTTTTTTGCCCACTCATAATAGGCTCTGAAAACTCTTTTGCAATTTCTTGCATCATGAGGTCAATACCAGCCTGATACTTTAGTTCGTATGGAACAATTTCGATCATATGACTTTCTGATGAGAGAGGAAATTTAACGCTTCACCCCTCTATTCTGAAACTTGAAATTTAGTACCGAAGCTGGGGTAGCTAAACCTGCTTTGCAGTCTTCATTCTTTACTACTCTGCCAGGATGGGTTTCAATTTCCAACACCCCTGCCCAAACCTCTAAATCATGATCAAAAGCTTCATCAACGGCTCCTTCATCACGCACTTTAGCAGAAGCTTCTGTGATGTCAATGCCTATGACCAGGGTACTGTTCAATTCCTTTTCATTGGGCTCGCGAGCTTCTGCCCAGCGGCCAGCGATAATATTTTCAGTGATGATTTCTAATGCCTCCATTTTCTCGGCAGCATCTTCAATCAATATAGGCGAACCAAAAACCACCACCGATCTATAATTTACCGAATGATGAAATACCGAACGGGCCAGCACGAGCCCATCCAAATGAGTGACTGACAGGCTCACTTTCTCTTGTTCCAAAAGCGAAAGCATCATTCTGTTCTTCATGGAACCATGAATAAACAGTCGGTCTCCTTTTCGACCATAGGCTGTTGGAATTACAATGGCAGCGTTTTCATGCACATAGGGCACATGACAAAGAAAATGGGAATCGAGAATTTCATACACCAAAGCCTTATCATAATGTGCTCTCTTGCTTCCTCGGATCACTTTGTTGTAAGTAGATTTAGAAAATTCAGACATAATATTGTTGTTATATGCTACGAATATCTAAATTGATCGGACTATTAAAGCAACCCACTTTAACACAACTGAGTAGTCCACTATGGTTTCGTTTAAGAATTTAATCCACATAGATCGAAGCGCTGAAACTCCCATCTATCTTCAGCTGCACAACGCCATTATTAAAATGATCAAATCGGGAGTCATCCAAAGTGGCGCCAAACTACCCGGTACTCGAAGTCTTTCCTTGCAGATTGGCCTGCACCGAAAAACAGTGATTGCGGCCTATGACGAATTGATGGGGCAAGGCTGGATTACCACCATTCCCGCCAAAGGCACTTTTGTGAGCGACAAACTACCAGAAGTAAATCCAAGAGGAAAAGGAGTTGAGAAGGGACCAGAATCAGCGGCTGGTTTTTCTTTCGAAGTCAGAAAACACCTTCACAGACCTTATGCACAATTGCCTTCAATGCTTACCATTGATGAAGGAATTCCAGATGTTCGGATTGCGCCCATCGTTGAGATTTTGCGCCATTACCGCAGTATTATTTCGCGCAGTTATAACGCCAAGTATTTGAGTTATGGCTCATTTTTCGGAGATGATTCTCTTCGGGAAATTTTAGCCAACTATCTGCAAGAAACCCGAGGGATTGCCTGCTCAAAAGAGAATATCTTGATCACAAGAGGAAGCCAAATGGGAATGTATTTGGCTGCTCAACTGATCCATCAAAAAGGAGGCTTTAGCATTGTGGGGGAAACAAATTACATTGCTGCCAGCCTTACTTTAACAGATGCTGGCGCTTCGCTGCTTCGCGTGCGTGTGGATGAAAACGGATTGAACACCAATGACATTCAGGCTTTGTGTAAAAAACATAAAATCAAATCGGTGTATGTTACTTCCCACCATCACCACCCCACTACGGTTACACTTAGCCCCGAAAGGAGGTTGCACTTAAACGAGCTAGCACATCAATATGGCTTTGCCATTTTGGAAGATGACTATGATTACGACTTCCATTACCAACGCGCTCCGCTTTTGCCTTTGGCCAGTGCCGATGGTGGAAATCATGTGATTTACATGGGCGCGATTTGCAAAATTATTGCACCTGCCATTCGCGTGGGTTATATGGTAGGTCCAAGTGATTTTATAGCGGCAGCCGCACATTTAAGACGAACGATTGATCGCCAAGGTGACACCATATTAGAAAAAGCAATTGGGCAAATGATTGAGCAAGGCGATCTTCAGCGACACAGTAGAAAAGCACTCAAACTCTATCACGAACGTAGAGATCATTTCCATCAACTTTTAAACGACCATCTTTCAGAGTTCATCAGTTTTCAGGTTCCCGAAGGCGGAATGGCCTTTTGGGTTAAGCTTCGGAAAGATTTGAACTGGGGAACGATTGCTAAAACTTGTCTGGAAAATGAATTGGTAATTCCAGACTGGAAAAACTACGACAGCAGTAATTCAGGCCATAACGGAATCCGTTTGGGCTTTGCTTCTTTAAATTTTCAAGAACAAACCAAGGCGATTCTCATACTGGAATCCGCCATGAAAAAAGAAAGTGAAAATTAATTTTACGAAATTGTCCCTTGCTCAACATGGCTTTCGTCAATAGGGTGAATCTCAAAAAGAGAACTCGATTTTAAACCATAATTTTTTAACACGATGAAAAAGTTTTTATACCTGTTTAGAGGTGGAGATGCAAGAATGGCCGAAATGTCTCCAGAAGAAGTGCAAGCTGAAATGGCCAAATGGGGCGAATGGATGCAAGGCTTGGCCGAAAAAGGTCAATTGATTGATGGGTTACCATTGAAAGCAGAAGGCATGCAAGTATCAAAAGGAGGACAGTTGATTACTGACGGCCCTTTTGCCGAGGGTGCTGAAATTGTTGGTGGTTATTTGATGGTAAATGCTACTGATATGAACCAAGCAATTGAACTGTCGAAAGGTTGCCCCATCTTAAATGCTGAAGATGGCAATATCGAAGTAAGAGAAATTGCTGATATGTAAGATTTTAAGAGAAGTCGCTTTTGAACAATCAGAGCGACTTCTTTTTTAATTGAAGGCTACCTCACTTTCGCCTTTTTAATCATTCTGGCAAATAAGCCAGGGAAGAACCGCTTGACATAAGCGCCATAAGATTCTTTGCCAATGTAAATTTCACGCTTTTCTTTTTTGATGGCCTTAATGATGGCTTTAGCACAATCTTCAGCAGAAATTCCTTTGGCTTGGGCCTCGTCCATTACGTTGGCTTTTGAGCCATCACCAACCAGCGCATTTACCGACACATTGGTTTTTACGAAACCCGGTGCGGCTATCGTTACTTTGATTCCGTCATCTTCCAGTTCGGCACGAAGGCTATCGTAAAAGCCGTGAAGCGCATGTTTTGTGGCGGCATAACCAGAGCGATAAGGTGTTCCGAAAATACCAGTCAGACTTGTCACTACCACGAAATGGCCACTCCCCTTTTTGAGCATATGCGGAAGCAGATTTTTAGCCAAAGCAATATTCCCGAAGTAGTTGACTTCCATCAAATTCCGATCTACCTCAAGTTTAGTATCCTTCACCAAAGACCGCTGACTGATACCGCCATTATTGATCAAAATATCTACCTCTCCAAAAAGAGCAATGGCTTCGTTGGTCTTCGTGACTAAGCTATCGGCTTCGGCTAAATCAAGGGTGAGGATTTTGATGTTGTCTTGATTAGAGCAATTGGACTTCACCCTTTCCAATTCGGTCTGTCTACGGGCAGAAAGAATCAGTTGAGCCCCTTCCGCAGAAAGCTGCATAGCCAAAGCTTCTCCAATTCCTGAAGAAGCGCCTGTGATCCAAATAGTTTTATTGGTTAAAGACATATTTTAGTTCTTCTATCAGCACACAACCCTCCAAGAGTTCCAATCCGATATTGGCTGTAAATTGTACTTTAACGAAGCAGTTGACTATTAACTCTTGGAGGGTTAGCCAACCGAAACGTATTACTTCCGAACATAAGTTACAAAGTCGAAAGCATATTTGTGCTTTTCATCGGCTTCATGATGCTCTCTTCGTTCTTCCTTCCATTCACTTTTATTGAATTTAGGGAAGAAAGTATCTGCCCCTTCGATTACCGCTTCTACCTCAGTAATCAGCATTCTATCGACCAACCCCTTCTCGATGGCTTCGGTATAAATTTTCCCGCCACCAATAATCATGGTTTCACTCAATCCTTGTTTTTCGCAATAGGCCAAAGCCTCTTCTAAACTATGCGTTACCACATGGCCTTCAGGCATTTCAAAATCTTTATTGCGGGTGATCACCACCGAAGTACGGTTGGGCAGCGGCTTGCCAAGGGATTCGTAAGTCTTACGTCCCATCAAAATATGATTCCCTGAGGTCACCGTCTTGAAGAATTTGAAATCATCTGGCAGTCGCCAAAGCAAATCGTTGTCTTTGCCAATGGCATAGTTTTCTGAAATCGCTACTACAATGGTCCTGATCATAATTGTGTTCCTCTTAAAAACGATTCAATATCCATTCGTTTCTTTCCTTCCATTTGCAATTCGGTAATGGCCAAAGCGCCCGTTCCAGTTTGGATATGAAGGAAAGTTTTGTTGTCTGTTTTGTACTCTCCTGGCTCAGTTTTTTTGCCTGAGTCCATTTTTTTTGTGGCGAAGATTTTGAAATTTTTATCGTTAATGCATGTCCAAGCCGCAGGATAAGGCGATAAACCTCGAATGAAATTATAGACTTCTTCGGTCGGTTTCTTCCAGTCGATCTCGCAGGTTTCTTTAAAGATTTTAGGCGCATGCTTAATCTCCACCGACTCGTCTTGTGGCAGTTGCGGATAATCACCTGCTTCAATGGCACGAACCGTTTTGAGCACCAATTTGGCACCACGCTGCATTAATCTTTCATATACATCGCCTACATTATCTTCTTCGCCAATGGGTTCTTTTTCTTGGAAAATAACATTCCCCGTATCAATCTCATGTTTCAGGAAGAAGGTGGTTACGCCTGTTTCCTTTTCACCATTGATAATTGCCCAGTTGATAGGCGCAGCACCCCGGTATTGTGGCAACAAAGAACCATGTAGGTTGAAAGTACCAATTTCGGGCATGTCCCAAACGGCTACTGGCAGCATCCTAAAAGCCACCACAATTTGCAGGTTGGCATTGTAGCTTTTCAGCTCTTCTAAAAACTCTGGCGACTTTAAATTGGTAGGTTGTAACACAGGAATCTCCTGCGAAACAGCATAGTCCTTCACAGGCGTAGTGGTTAATTTTTGCCCCCTGCCTTTCGGACGGTCAGGCGCTGTCACCACGGCCACCACATTGACGCCATTCTCTACCAAAATCTGTAAGCTAGGCACCGCAAACTCGGGCGTGCCCATATATATAATTTTTAAGTCTGTCATATTCGACCCATATTTCTATAAATGTAAATTCGCTCATTTATTTCATCAGCTGGGAGGTTATAATCTCCTATACTAAGGTTAAAAACATTGTTTAAGGTCTTTATTTTCAACACTTGATCTTCCCTGCCCGCTACTCCAAATGTAGCTTCAATTTCAATAATTTCGTTCCAACCAAACCTATCCTTACCGATGGTAATCCCCTTTTCATGCAGAGTAATAATTATTTCATTTTTATTAACCAGATTTTTTAGAGCCTTTACTAGCCTCAGTAAACTAAATAAAACAATTATTCCCCCAATTATATTTCTGTCTGACAGAATCAGATACACCCCTACCGAAACCATGAAAACAGGCAAAATAAGGTTGAAAACAGTATTTACAATAGGATATTTAAGAACTGTTGTCTTTGGTAAGTCTGTTTGATCAATTTTGAGAAACGGTATTCTGTAGTTCTTGTTTTCTAGTTCAATCAGCTGATTCCTTTGACTTCTACTATAAATAATAGTACGGTTAAAGAAATTACCTTCAGGCCATATTATGTTAGCCTTTACAGCTTCATTTTTAAGTAGCTCAAGGTCATTTACATTGGAATACGCCCAAACCTTCCATCTTGCTACAGATAAACTCCAGTAAAGCCAACTTAATATAAAACCAGAAAGCAGGCCTAACAGAGAGAAATAATCTGGATACACAAATCTTCTTTGGAAATACAAGAAGACACAGAAGGTTAAGATTAGAATGATTATACCAGGTAAGTTAATCACTAATTGTCCTCGCTTAATAGCTCTATCAATAAGCCTCTGCTCGTTCATTCAAAATCCCTATACAACAAATATTGTTTCCTCTTCGCTTTGTAAGCCTTCAAATCTTCTTGCCAAGTCGCCTTAATCTCTTCCTCGGTCAGGCCGGCCTCGATCTGCTTTCGCAGTTCGGCTGTTCCGGCCAAAAGGGTAAGGTAATCTTTGAAGAATTCGGTTTTGTCCTTTAAGGCTTTGTAATAAGTAATCAAGTAGCGCAGCGTCAACTCATGCGGTTGATCTACTCCAGAAAAGCTTTGACCAAAGCATTCTTTGCCTTCTAGTGGCGGATATTTAGAGCCTTCATTGGGTTGCGGAGTGAAAGTATAAGAACCCAAACTAAAATCAGGGTGGCCAATCACTTCGAAAGGAAAATCGGTTCCTCGGCCTACGCTTACTACCGTGCCTTCAAAAAAACCGAGAGAAGGATAAAGCGCAATAGCATTATCGGTTGGTAAATTGGGTGAAGGTTTTACAGGCAATAAATAAGTAGCATTGTGATCCCAGCCTTTCATTTTAATGACGGTCAAATCAGCTTTTACCCCATTTTCTAACCATCTTTCTCCATTAATCATTTGCGCCAGTTCGCCCACGGTAAGGCCATGAACAACCGGAATTGGATGCATGGCAATAAAACCATTGACGCTATCCTCTTTTACAGGGCCGTCAATGTACATGCCGTTCGGATTTGGTCTATCGAACACAAAAACCTGCTTGTTGTTTTCAGCAGCAGCCTCCATAATGTAGTGCATGGTACTGATGAAGGTATAAAAGCGCACCCCTACATCTTGAATATCAAAAATGAGCACGTCCACATCTTCCAACATTTCTGGGGTGGGCTTTTTATTGCTGCCATAAATCGAAACGATTGGAATGCCTGTTTTTTCGTCTTTCGAATCGTTGACTTTTTCACCATCTGGCGCTTCGCCCCTAAAACCGTGCTCCGGTGCCATCACTTTTTTAATGTCAACGCCCAAGCTGTGCAGCGTATCTACCAAATGCGTTTGCCCTACCATAGAAGTTTGATTGACCACCAAAGCCACTCGTTTTCCTTCTAGCAATGGGAGATATTCCTGCATTCTTTCGGCTCCTACTTGAAGGGCTTCCTTTTGCTCGGTTTGCGATTGACAGCCAAAACATGTCATTAAAATAAAAAGGGCAGATAGCAGTCTATTCATTCGGTTCGTTATCTTTGAAATTTAACGGTAGCATCAAAATTAACCATATTCTTGAACCTCCCTTATTTCATAGCAAAAAGAATCAGCGATCCGGGCGATAACAGCTTCTCGGCTGTTATTCACAAAATTGCAATTGCCAGTGTTGCGCTGGGTTTGGCCATTATGATGATTGCTTTTTTTGTGCTTGGTGGTTTTCAAGAGAATATCAAAGACAAGATTTTTAGCTTTTCTGGCCACATTCAAATCAAAAAGTTCTCCCTTAACAATTCGTATGAGGAAGAACCGATTGTGATTGATGCAGAGCGCATGGCGACATTGCTGGAAGATCCTTATGTGGAGCACATCCAAGAATACGCGCACAAACCGGGTTTAATTTCGAAAGATGGTGAAGTGCATGGCCTTATCTTTAAAGGAGTGACGTCAAACTTCAATAAAGCCCTATTTGACAAGTACATGGTAGAAGGCGAATTCATTAGTTTTAATGACAGTATTTCTACAGATTCAGATGTGATGATCAGTTCTAAAATGGCCAAAAACTTGGGATTGAAAATTGGCGACAAGGTGATCAATTACTTTATTATGGATCCTCCCAAAACCCGTAGGGTAACCGTAAAAGGGATTTATAGCACTGGACTCGATACTTTTGACGACCAAATGATGATTGGTAATATTAATGTGATACGGAGCTTAAATGGCTGGAAGAGTGATGAGGTGGGAGGCTATGAAGTTTACCTCAAAAACATAGATGATATTGCGGCTGCAGATGATTCCATTATTGGCAAATTAAGTGTAGAGCATTACACAGAAAGAGTTGACGATAAGTTCGTTCAGATTTTTGACTGGCTCAATCTGCTCAGCAAAAACGTGAGCATCTTCATCTGGCTAATTCTATTGGTCGCCTCATTTAACATGGTTTCGGTATTGTTTATCCTCATTATGGAGCGTACCCAAATGATTGGCACTTTCAAGGCATTGGGCGCTTCGAATAGCTTGATCAGAAGAATATTTTCCTACAATGGTTTTAGATTAGTGCTTAAAGGTTTGTTGGTGGGAAATGCTATAGCCATTGGTTTTGCTTTCCTTCAAGATTTCTTTCACATCATTCCCCTAGATGCCGCCAATTATTATATGGAATATGTGCCCATTGATTGGGATTGGTCGGTGACCATCGGCCTCAATTTACTGACATTGATCTTAGTATCATTTGTGCTGATTATTCCTACGGCCATTATCGCCAGAATAAAACCAGTAACGGCCATTAGGTTTGATTAAGCTGAATTCTTAAGAGTTTAGGCTTCCTTTTCTGCGTAATTGAACGACTGTTCCAAATCCGCTTCGGTTTCTCTTCTATAAGTTTTGAAAAGACTTCCTACTTTGATTTGCATTACGCCTAACACCGCTTCTTTCACAATTCCGCCACTCATTTTAGATTTACCTTTGGTGCGGTCGGTGAAAATAATTGGCACTTCGGTAATATTGAAGCCGAATTTCCAAGCCAAGAATTTCATTTCGATTTGGAAGGCATAGCCCATAAAGCGTACTTTGTCTAAATCTATGGTTTCGAGTACCGTACGTCTGTAGCATTTAAAACCAGCAGTGGTATCTCTAAAAGGCATTCCCGTCACCATGCGCACGTAGTAGCTGGCGAAAAACGAAAGCATTACACGGCTCATGGGCCAGTTCACAACATTTACTCCTGTTACGTAGCGCGATCCAATGGCCACATCGTTTCCATCGGTTTTACAAGCGTGATATAAGTTGTTTAAATCTTCTGGAGGATGTGAAAAATCGGCATCCATTTCAAAAATGAATTCATAATGACGAGCCAAAGCCCAACGAAAACCATGAATATATGCGGTACCCAAACCTAATTTCCCTGCCCGCTCTTCTAAATGTAAGCGATCAGGATATTCCAACATTAAGCTTTTTACGATTTCTGCCGTGCCATCTGGCGAATTATCATCCACAATAAGCAATTCAAATCCAGAAGGTTGAGAAAGAACAGCACGAACAATTTCCGCGACATTCTCTTTTTCATTATAAGTTGGAATAATGACTAGGCTATCTTTCATTACATGGTTCAAAAAAATCTACTCTGAAAGAATAATTCCTTCAAAGCAGTTAAATTCATTAGTTTTATCGGTCTGGGAGTTGAGCCCCGTAAAGTTTAGAACGGGGAAGTTAATTAAATGTTAATCACAAAAGAAAAGAAGTGAATAAAATGAACAAATGTGTTTTCATGGATAGGGATGGTGTGTTAAATAAAGAGTTAGGCCGACACATTCTAAAAATTGAAGAATTTATAATTCCTGAAGACGTTCCAAATGGTTTGAAAAGACTGAAAGAAGCTGGTTATAAATTAGTTGTAGTCACCAACCAAAGTGGAATTGCCAGAAAATACTATGACGATAAATTGGTGGACGACTGCCATGATTTACTTCAAGAAGCTTGTGGAAATTTAATTGATCAATTTTATTATGCGCCTTTGGTAGATAGTGTGAGTAAATCTTTAATGCGCAAGCCAGACTCGCTTATGCTGGAAAAAGGAATGGCCAAATTCAATGTCGATCCTGCTCAATCCTGGATGGTGGGTGACAAAGAGCGTGACTTGATCCCCGCAAAGAAATTGGGCATCAGAAGAATTCAGTTGATGGCCATGGTGGAAAAAAGTGAGTTGGCCGAAGTGGTGGCCCATACTTTTACCGAAGTAGTGGATGCCATTCTTGGTGAGGGCTAAATTTTTCAGGTTTCATCCAGAGAAATAAGGCGTTCACCGATATTTTTTGGCCGGGTTAGGTTCAAATATCACTTTTGAATCAATCAAAAACTCAAAATATCTAACACATGAGAAAGAAAACCAAAGTATTCGCCACGCTCCTACTGCTGTGCTTCTTTTTAAGCTCCTGCGTTTATTCATTATTCCCAATTTACACGGATGACACACTGGTGTATTTGCCTGAAATCGTAGGCAAATGGCAAAGCGGCAGCGATGAAGAAGATTACATTCTAATTTCTGATGGGGTTTCGGTGGAAGGAACCGTTACTGTTACAGAGTCTGACACCAAAACTCCTAAAGAAAGTGGAGTTAAAATCAGCAAACCCACTTTTTCGGTAACCATTGATGAAGGTGATTATGCCATTATCGAAGGTGATACAGTCAGAGATCAAGCAAAAATTCAAGCCTATTACGAAAAGCAATTCGACTCTCTCATCTCAAGTAAGGAAATGAAAAATAACTTCAGGAAGTTCGGTGAAAACCTAAGTGAATTTGGAAATAGGCTTAACGATTTGGGTAAACCAAACAAACCAAAAAGCTATACCATTGGTGAGAAATCTTATTTAATGACAGTGGTTGATGATGGCGAACCCATTAAATATGAGCTGCATTTGGTAAAAATTGGAGACGATATTTTTATGGACTTGGCCGCCACGGATAGCGATTATAGTGATGCTGCTTTTGAGTCGAGAGTATGGTTCCCAGTGCATACCTTTATGAAAATGGACCTGAACGGAGATCAGCTCAAGCTTACTCAATTCGATTTAGACAAGCTCAATAAGCTCTTTAAAAGCAACTTAATTCGTTTACGACACGAAAATGTAGACGGCACCATTTTAATCACGGCCCAGCCTAAAGAGCTTCAGAAATTTTTGGACAAATACTCAGAGGACGAAAGCGTTTTCGATGATCCCGAAACTTACACACGTGTAGCGCAATGAAGTTCCTCAACAAACTCATACGCTTAAAATGGTTACAGCATTCAGTGTTTTGGATGCTGTCCATTTACGCGATTGGGAGTTATTTCTCCATTGCCATTGCGCTTTTTGCTTTCATCGATTATTTCTACGCTATCCTATTTCACATTCCATTGGTCTTCTTGGTCTATGTGAATTTGCGCCTGCTAATTCCAAGGTTTCTTCAAAAGGGCAAATATCTACTTTATATGCTTTTCGTAGCGGTAGACATTGCTTTGGCTTACCTAGTTCACGAATTCACCTTTGAAATTCTTTTGCCTGTTCTGCCAACGGAATTCTATATGGTTTCCTTTACCGAATGGCAGGTTTTGGTCAATATTTTTATCATTTACCTTGTGCTCACCACTTTGCTCAAATTATCCAAATCATGGTATACTTTGCAGCAGGTAGAAAAAGAAAAGGTAGAGCTGGAATTGAAGTCATTGAAAATGCAGATCAATCCTCATTTTCTCTTCAATAGCCTGAATAGCATTTACGCCATGGCTTTGGTGAAAAGCGATAAAACTGCGGCTTCGGTTTTAGAACTCTCTAACCTATTGCGCTACATGATTTACGAGGTGGGCGACAAACGCGTGAGCCTAGAAAAAGAAGTAGAAATTATTCAGGGCTACCTTGATTTGCAGCGTCTACGCTCCGATGCCAGCACCGAAGTGAACTTTCAAATAGAAGGTGACCTTGCAGGGATCATGATTGCTCCACTTTTATTTTTTCCGCTGATTGAAAACAGTTTTAAACATGGCGTTAAAGGTGTTTCAGAATCGGCTTTTGTACACATGCATTTAAAGTGCAGCAATGATCAAATTGATTTTAGCATTGTGAACAACAAAGGTGAAATTGATGACATGGAAGCGGGACAATATGGCGGAATTGGTTTGCAAAACGTATCTTCTCGCTTGGCCTTGATTTACCCGAAAAAACACGAGTTTAAAGTAGAAGACGAGCAAGACAATTTCTCTGTCCATTTAACAATTAAGCTATGATTAAATGCCTGATAGTAGACGATGAGCCGCTTTCACGCGATGTACTGAAAACCTATTGCACAGATCATCCTGATTTGGAAATTACGGCCATCTGCAAAGATGCTTTTGAGGCCATGAATTCCCTCGGCAAATCAAGCGTTGATCTAATTTTCCTGGATGTTAACATGCCCAAGTTATCAGGCATCAACTTTTACAAGTCGCTGAACCAAAAACCGATGGTGGTATTTACCACGGCCTATCCTGAGTTTGCCGTAGAAGGCTTTGAACTTGACGCCACCGATTATTTACTAAAACCCTTCTCTTTCGAGCGCTTTGTAAAAGCGGTGAATAAGGTAAAGGAGAAAAGCATCTACCAAACTGACACGGACGAAAAGTACATCTTACTCAAAGCCGACCGAAAAGTCTACAAGGTTGACTTCTCAGAAATTCTCTTTTTTGAAGCCCTCGGTGATTATGTAAAAGCCCATTTGCAGGACAAGGTGCTCATTGTCACTACTACCTTAAAAAAGCTTATGGAAGAATTACCTTCTTCTGCATTTATGCGCACCCATAAGTCCTATATCATTGCCAAAAGTAAAATTGAATACTTAGAAGGAAATCAGATTCAGCTTCCGCAACACAAAATTCCCATTGGCCAATCTTACCGCGAAGAAGTATTAAAGAAGCTGGAAAGTTGAATTACAGCCCCCGTAACCGTCATTACGAGAAATAAACCTTGCGACAGCAAAGGTTTATGACGCGGTAATCCGTCTGTTTTGTACGGCAGAATAACGGTTTCTGAGCAAAAGTTTACGGTATTATGCGGACAGAGTCCTAGAAGTCATAGTAAGTCACAGGTTCGGAGAACCTGCGACAGTTGATCTATAAGCTTGAGCAGAAAATCGTATCATAACCGTCTATTTTCGTATCAAATCGTATCACATCCTTGAATACTGGATCGTATCATTATCGTATCAAATCGTATCAAATCGTATCATTTTTAAAATAAATAGCTTACCTTTGAAAGGTGAAAACTCAGGTATACACCTTTCAAATCAGTCTAGATTGGCAGTTAATGGCATTAGTTAGTCAGATAGACCGATTCGATGCCTCTTGGTCATCCATTGAAAAGAAGGAAGGCCAAAGCCTAAAAGAACTAAAGTCCATTGCTACTATTCGTAGTGTTGGTGCATCTACAAGGATTGAAGGGTCTAGAATGACGGACGAAGAAGTAGATGTACTATTAAAAAACATCGACATCTCTAAACTTTCAGATCGAGACTCACAAGAAGTAGCTGGTTATTTTGAAGTATTAGACCTCATTAGCGAGGCTTATAGTGATATACCCATTACTGAAAACAGCATCAAAAACCTCCACAAGACCCTTCTGAAGTACAGTGAAAAAGATGTTTGGCACCGAGGTGATTACAAACAACTCAGCAATGCGGTAGAAGCCAATTTACCTGATGGCACCAAGCAGGTGATTTTCAGAACAACGGAGCCTGGTATTCCTACCGAGGAGGCTATGACCGAGCTAATCACATGGTTCAAAAAGGATAAAGAAACTCATCCACTGGTAAAATGTGCTTTGCTGGCTTATGATTTTGTCAGTATCCACCCCTTTCAGGATGGTAATGGCCGATTGAGCAGATTGCTTTCTACATTGGCCTTAATGAAAAGTGGCTACCAATGGGTGCAGTATATAAGTCTAGAGCATGAAATAGAACACCAAAAGAACAAGTACTATCAAACGCTACGCTCTTGTCAGGCACAAAGGCCAGGGGAAGACGCAACAGCTTGGTTACACTTTTTCTTTCAAGCTTTAATCAAAATACAAACTCAGTTGCTCAATAAACTGGAAAGGCAAGGGGTAATGGCGGAGCTTGCTCCAAAAGAAAAGGCCATACTTACCTTTATTGGAGAGCATCCCGGTTGTAAGTCAGGCGAAATTGCCGAAAGACTGGATATCCCTAACCCAACAGTTAAAAGACTCTTAGCCCAAATGGTAAAAGCCAATTTGGTAGAGAAGCATAGCGCTGGTGCTGGGACTAATTACTCTATTCTATAAACACCTGTCAGGTCTAGGTTAAAAGCACACAGTCCCTCAACCGTCATTACGAACGCTTACCTCTTAGCTTCAGCGTTGGCACAGAAATAAACCTTGCAAGAGCAAAGGTTTATGACGCGGTAATCCGTCTGTTCTGTACGGCAGAGTAACGGTTTCTGAGCAAAGGGTTACGGTATTATACGGACAGAGTCCTAAAGTCCATAGTAAGTCACAGGTTCGGAGAACCTGCGACAGTTGGATGGTTGTCTGTTGAGCACGTAGAAGTCTCTTTTTCGATTCCATAATTACTTTCGCTACTTTAGATTAAAATCATGTACAAATTCTTGTCTATCATTCTACTGTGCTTTTTTATAAGTACAATCGCAAATTCTCAGGTAATTACCTTTGAAGGAAATGATACTTTGTACATGAAACAGGAAATGAAATTCGACAACTTCTCCTCAGACATTTGGGTATTCAAAGATGACCTCCTATCTGGGAAATATTATCAAATACGCAAACATGATTGTGGAACTGACACTCTCAGGCAAGCTGAATTCTCAAAAAATGGAGTAAAGGATGGCCTTTGGATTGAATGGTACAAAAGCCTATGTCTAGCGATAGATGATTCATCAATTTCAACTCATACATTTACAAAAGTTGAAGTCTATAAAGGCAGGGAAATACTTTACAATGAAGGTTTCATTTTAAAATCCGTTCTATATCAAATTCAGAGTGACCTACCACTTTGGGAATTAACTTACCCTCCTAATACAAAAGATTCAAGTCAGTGGAATCTATCCAGATTATACCAAGACAATTATTTGTCTTCAGAAACTAAAATAATAAAAGACTCCCTATCAAATAGGGTTATGGATTACACCACAACTTATAATGAGAAAGGATTCAAAGTCTTCACTGACAAACATCCAGTCAACAATGAAAACGAAGGTTTCATAACCTTTTATCAAGACAAAAACCGAGTGCTAACAAAAGGTAAATATGTTATTTCTTCAAATGATAACTTCGAAGACACTTTCCATCATTATACCTTAATAGGAAGTTGGCCGTACTACAATGAGTTGAATGAACATATCGCAACGCTTAAGTACAAGAAGGGGCGATTATCTAAGATAAAGTATTTAGCAAGTGATGTTAGTGAGTATGAGATATTAAACTGGATCAATTCCCTTAATTGACTTATCTGTCGCAGGTTCTCCGAACCTGTGACGACTTATTAAAAAGGGACTCTGTCCCGTTCAAACTAACTCCACATTCACCAAACCTATTTCTCCAGCATAAGCTCCCGCACTAGAGTAAACATAGTCTTCTGGTGTGAAGCAGATTCCCGCTCTCACTGGGTTGAGGTGAATATAATTTAGCCTTTCTTCAAACATGTTATTTCTATCCAATGGGATTGGGTGATTTTCATGTATCCAAATCTTGGAATGGGTGTTCGAACTACTCATTTCTCCCTGACTTTCGATAATCCACAGCAGCCAGTTCTTTCTGCTTTCCCGCTGATCTTGCTTCAAAGTCTCATAAATCACTTTGGCAGAATATCTCTTAAAGTCTCTTATTAATGAAGAAAGGTTCTCTCCGTTTCTCGTTCGAACAATCAAGTGAATATGGTTCGACATAATGACATAGGAATGGACGATCAAACCTTTATTCTTGATGCAAAAATTCAGGTTTTCGACTATAATATCCTTGTAGCGCTGGCGATTGAACAAGTCTACCCATTCCACAACAGTCATAGTAACGAAGTGAGGAATGTCATTTTCAGAAAACCGATAGGCCGTACTCATAATTAAATATACTAATTAAGGTTTATCATGCTTATGGTTTCCTGTTTGGGTTATGCGGACAGAGTCCTAAAGACCATAATGAGTCACAGGTTCGGAGAACCTGCGACAGTTGCTTCAAAATTACACTTTCTTTGATGTGTTTATTTTTATTATAAACTTGACTATATTGTTTTATTAAAAACACCTAAAAGCACTAAACTTCTAAAAAATGACAGACATTTTTCTCAAAGCGAAGCACTGGCAATTATTCTCAATGCTTATTGGGCTTCCTATATTAGGGTACATCATTATGTTTGCCCTCTTTTTTGACTACGCCACTACAACCAATGATTTGGATGCTACTACGTTGAAAAGTTTTGCAATCATAATTCCTTGCGTTGCATTAATAGTGATGTATGTACTTTTCGGTTGGTTTTGGTCAATCGCCATCGGTTTGCAAACAAAAGTCCCTAATACAGTAAAAATGAAGGTTAAAAAGTTCAAGGTGTTTTTCTTCATTCCTTTTATCTATATCCTTTCACTATTGGTTTTTATGGCTTTATTTGGATTAAGTGATTTTGAGGCAGAACCCGACCTTAACTCCGCCTTTCCTTTTGGCTTACTTACAATTATGCTTCCACTTCATTTTCTTTCCATTTTTGGCATTTTCTATTCGCTATACTTTGTAGCTAAGACCTATAAAACTGTTGAATTACAGAGAGAAGTTAGCTTTAGTGATTTTGCAGGAGAGTTTTTCATGATCTGGTTTTACTTTATTGGTGTTTGGATCATTCAGCCGAAAATCAATGAAATGGTGGAAGACACACCTATGGAAGCTCAGTATGTTTAGATTCTGGTTTGATTTTATGCGAACAGAGTCCTAAAGACCATCGTGAGTCACAGGTCCTGCCAAAGGCAGATAAATCGGAGATCCTGCGACAGTGGGTTCTATAAACACCTGTCAGGTTTTGGAAACCTGACAGGTGTTTCGCTTCAATATTTACTTCAACACTTTAATGTCAAACTTTAGGGCGCCCATTTGGCCATTGTCACCATAGGCATCTATATGAACATTAAAAATAGATCGGATATCTGAAGTGAAGAAGGAAATCTCAGCCTCGCCATTTTCATTGGTGAGGATACTTGGCCTCCAAATCAATGAGTTTCGGAAATCCGTAAAAACCCTGTCTTCAGGTACTTTATCATAGTCAGGTTCGTAGACTTCTGGCACCTCATAATACCCGTTAAAGTAACGGGTAGAGTTTGCTTCTTTAGGTGCTCTATAGGTTTTGAGTACACCATTGATCATGATGCGTTCGCCATCCCTTGGCTTTCTTCCAGTAGCATGGTTTGTGCAGTTGAGGATATTGTACATACAGACATAGTCGGTATTCCTACCTTCAATTATATTTCGAGCATTACCATGGGCAACACCGTATTCGTCTTGTTTGGATTCGACTACAAAATCGTCTAGCCTTCTTACATCATTCTCTACTTGAGGAAGAATATTCCAGTTTTTTGTTGAGGCAAAGATTCTCTTTTGTTGGTCAAGTTTATCCCAGCTCCATTTAACGGTGGCATCAAATGGTGTATGAAAGTTTAAAAGCGCGCCTTCAACCTCATCCGTTTTAAAAAACATCTTCCCTCCTTTTGACCAATACAGCATGCTATCCGTCAACATCAACTCTCCATTTTTGTCCGTACCTAAAATTGAAGCGCCAAACATAGACACCACGTGTATATTTTGTTGATCGAGGGCCTTCAGTACTTTTTTCGATACCGAATTAGGATTAATTTTCACCGACACTTTTAAGTCCGAATCTGTTAAATTTTCCGACAGGACTCGCGGCCAACGATATGAACGCCAGCCTTGGGTGAGCATAAGCAAATCCAAATTATCCCTATCGGTTTTTGATTCGCCAGAAAAATAGCTTTTAGGGTTATGGACCTGCCCCCTAATTTCATTCGACAAGAAGAAATAAGAAACGATATTATCTTCATCAAAAACGGATTTAAAAACCTCATCCACCACAGACATCCCAATTACCGTTTGAACAGGCTCGCCTTGATCATCCATTACTTTTAGTTTAAGGTCAATCCTTTCTTTTGTGGTGTAATTGGCCTTATTCAGTTCGTAGGTAATGTTCAGCCTTTTTTGATTGTTCACAAAAATCAACCGCTCCGCCAGTTTTTGCCCCTTGCTATTTGATAAACTGACTTTAATAATACCCTTAGGCAGTGACACTGTTGGCACCTTCAAAGGCACTCCGTCACCAGACATGATAATCTTTGACTCATAGAACGACTGCCCTCGCTGCTCTATGGAGAATGTCAGAGAGTCTCCTTCAAAGCCTTCACTTTTCTTAACAGCAAAAAGAAGATCATCTTCCGTTTGTTTGGACACATTCAATACGAACCCGGCATCATATACTTTAGGGAAGCTAAAAACCGAGTCGATTTTAGGGGCGATGATGGAAACTGAATATTGCTTTGAGGGCAGGGGTAAGAAGTAAAAGCTGCCCATTCCATTATGACGCGATTTAAAAGAAGTAACCACATTACCCTTTTCATCCATAACGATGGCCGAATCAATTTCTACGGGTGCTCCGTTTTTATGCACCGCCTTAAAGGCTATTTGCGAAGAAATTCCTTGAACAAGGTTTCCTCCTTCTGGCATTAGGTTGAATTGGATCCGTTGAGCGTTTGAAGGCAGTGCAACAGGAAGTTCAAATTGTTCCTCGCCCAAATTGGAATCCACATCAATCTTCAATATTAGATTCTCGAATGTTTTTAATTTGCCAAAAATGGGAACAGCAATCCCTAAACTATCAGTAGTGGTTTTGACTCGCGCTACGCGTTTGTTTTCACTCCATATTTCAGCATTAACCTTCGCTGTCTTCACCAATTCACCAGATCTTCTCACCACTTTAATTTTTGGTGATAATGCGTTTAAGCCAGACGTTAATGCATTATCGAAATTGACATCCACCAATATCGAAGGGGTGATTCTTGATTTAAGTAAAATGCTTTTGGTCTTTTTCACCTCATCGGAAAAGGAGTTTCTAGTAAAGGCAAAAAGGCTATACTCGCCTTGTTTCAGCGTGTCAGCTAGAAAAAGATGGCCTTCTGAAAAGCCATTACTGATTTCGAAAATCTCTTTAAAAACAACTTGATTTTCAGCCTTACTCCTTAACTCTACAAATAAGGAAGAATCAAGACTGGAAGGAAGTAGGCTTTGAGCGTTTAAAACGGTAGCGCTAAACCACAAATCTTCGCCCAATTCAAAAACTGATTTATTGAGTTGAAGATAAATGGACTGTTCGTTTGAAAGGTTTTGAGCAGCCAAATCGCCCTTGAGGGATACTTGAAGCCCAACAATAAAAAATAAAAGGCTGATGAGCTTTTTCAATATTGACGTTTTAAGTAGAAGCAAATACCTGTCAGGTTTTGGAAACCTGACAGGTATGAAATTACATATTCCTTCTGTACTGCCCTCCTACTTCAAACAATGCCGAAGTAATTTGCCCTAGTGAACAATACTTACTGGCTTCCATCAATTCTTCAAAGATGTTCTCATTCTGAACCGCTGCTGCCTGAATTTTCTTAATCAGTTCTTCAGCCTTATTCGCATTTCCTTTTTGAAGTTCTCCCAACATCTTGATTTGGTATTCCTTCTCTTCTGGCGTAGCACGGATAACCTCTTTCGGCAACACGGTTGGTGAGCCTTTAGAACTTAAGAAGGTGTTCACCCCAATAATAGGGAATTCACCCGTATGCTTAAGCGTCTCGTAGTAAAGTGATTCTTCTTGAATTTTGCTTCGCTGATACATGGTTTCCATCGCACCAAGCACTCCTCCACGTTCTGTAATTCTATCGAATTCTAAAAGAACAGCCTCTTCTACCAACTCGGTCAGTTCTTCAATTATGAAGGACCCTTGCAGCGGATTTTCATTAGTAGCCAAACCTAATTCTTTATTGATGATCAACTGGATCGCCATTGCTCTACGCACGGACTCTTCCGTTGGGGTTGTGATAGCCTCATCATAAGCATTTGTATGTAGAGAGTTACAGTTGTCGTAAATCGCATACAAAGCCTGTAACGTAGTTCTGATATCGTTGAAGTCGATCTCTTGCGCGTGTAACGAACGACCCGAAGTTTGAATATGGTATTTCAGCATTTGTGCTCTGGCATTTGCGCCATATTTTTGCTTCATCGCCTTCGCCCAAATTCTTCTGGCTACACGGCCAATCACCGCATATTCAGGATCAATTCCATTCGAGAAGAAGAAAGAAAGGTTCGGCCCGAACTTATCAATGTCCATTCCACGGCTCAAGTAGTACTCTACATAAGTGAAGCCATTCGCCAAAGTAAAGGCCAATTGTGAAATCGGATTCGCACCTGCCTCGGCAATATGGTAACCCGAAATCGATACAGAATAGAAGTTTCTTACATTCTTATCGATGAAATATTGCTGAACATCACCCATCAAACGAAGGGCAAATTCGGTAGAGAAAATACAAGTGTTCTGTGCTTGGTCTTCTTTTAGAATATCGGCCTGAACCGTTCCTCGAACTACTGAAAGTGTTCTGGTTTTAATTTCTTGGTAGACATCCGCAGGTAAAACCTGATCGCCCGTAACGCCCAAAAGCATCAGTCCCAAACCGTCATTTCCTTCAGGAAGCTCGCCTTGATATAGCGGACGCACCACGCCTTTCTTCTTATAAATGGCTTTGATCTTTTCTTCAATCTCAGCTTCTAAGCCATTCTCTTTAATGTACACTTCACATTGCTGATCGATGGCGGCATTCATAAAGAACCCAAGCAACATTGGCGCAGGACCGTTGATGGTCATTGAAACCGAAGTGGTTGGTGATGATAAATTGAAGCCTGAATACAGTTTCTTGGCATCATCTAGACAGCAAATGCTTACCCCAGAGTTGCCAATTTTACCGTGAATATCTGGTCTGTAACCAGGGTCGTTTCCGTAAAGTGTTACCGAATCAAAAGCCGTAGATAAACGAGCGGCTGGCATCCCTAAACTCACATAATGGAAACGTCTGTTGGTTCTTTCTGGGCCGCCTTCACCCGCAAACATACGAGTTGGGTCTTCGCCCTCTCTTTTGAAAGGATAAATACCAGCAGTATAAGGGAATTCGCCCGGTACATTCTCTTGCAGCGACCATCTTAAAATATCTCCCCAACTTCTAAATTTTGGCAAAGATACTTTCGGCACTTGCGTATGAGAAAGTGACTCGGTATGTGTCTTGATTTTAATCTCTTTGTCACGAACCTTGAAAGAGTAAACAGGATCGGTATAGGTTTTCTTCTTGGCTTCCCACCCTTCAATTAAAATCCAATTTCTTGGATCCAAATCAAGCTTTACTTGCTCGTAAGTTTCTTGTAACCCTTTGATCAATCGGTCGCGATCGGCAATGGTTGAGTTCTTGAGCGTGGCCATTGAGGTGTGCAAACCGTAAAGTTTATCTGCCACATCGGCTTGATTTAAAGCCCACTCATCATATGAACGATTTGATTCAGAGATCTCAGAAAGGTAACGCGTTCTGCTTGGAGGGATCACGAAGATCTTCTCGGACATCTCATTGGTAATCTCAAAAACAGACTCCAATTTGGCACCCGTTTTCTCCACCACTTTATCCATGATTACTCGGTAAAGCGAGTTCATTCCAGGATCGTTGAACTGCGAAGCGATAGTGCCATGAACAGGCATATCATCTACCTTAGCGGACCATAGTCCGTGGTTACGTTGGAATTGCTTTTTAACATCACGAAGGGCATCTAAAGCTCCGCGCTTATCGAATTTATTGAGGGCAATTACATCGGCAAAATCGAGCATGTCAATTTTCTCCAACTGTGTTGCCGCACCATACTCTGGCGTCATCACATAAAGCGATACATCAGAGTGGTCTAATATTTCAGTATCGGATTGCCCAATACCAGAAGTTTCTAAAATAATTAGGTCGTATTGAGCGGCTTTTAAGATTTGAACCGCTTCCCTCACGTGTTTCGAAAGTGCCAAATTTGATTGACGGGTAGCCAATGAACGCATGTAAACGCGAGAATTGTTAATGGAATTCATTCGAATTCTATCTCCTAAAAGCGCTCCGCCTGTTTTTCTTTTCGAAGGGTCAACCGACACAATGGCGATGGTTTTATCTTCAAAATCCATTAAGAATCTTCTCACCAATTCATCTACCAAAGATGATTTTCCCGAACCACCAGTGCCTGTAATCCCAAGAATAGGCGTTTCTACCTTATCGGCCATGGCATGTACCTTGTCCATTTCGCCTTTTGATTCTTCAGGAAAGTTTTCCGCAGCAGAGATCAATCTCGCAATCGCCTTTGTGTTCTTTTCCACGATATGGTCAACCTCATCAGTCAAGTTTTCTCCCGTTGGAAAATCGCATTGCTGCACCATATCGTTGATCATGCCTTGCAAGCCCATTTTACGACCATCATCTGGTGCATAAATTCGGGTAATGCCATAGTCCATTAGTTCTTTAATTTCTTCAGGCAGAATTACACCACCTCCACCACCAAAAATCTTGATGTGACCAGCGCCTTTTTCCTTCAATAAATCATGCATGTATTTGAAGTATTCTACATGACCACCTTGATAAGATGTCATTGCAATGGCCTGTGCATCTTCTTGAATGGCAGTGTTTACTACTTCTTCTACACTTCTATCATGCCCCAAATGTATCACCTCACAACCAGTGGCCTGAATGATTCTCCGCATAATGTTAATCGCGGCATCGTGACCATCAAAAAGTGAGGCGGCTGTAACTAATCTTACTTTATTTTTAGGTTTGTATGGTGCTACTTCTTGCATAAAATGGTGTTCTAAGCTATTGGATTGCGAATTTAAGCAAAAGCAGTGAGTTTCCTAACAGTTGTTAGGAGGAATGGGAGTTGTGCCTTTACAAATGAAATGATAAAGTAAAGCAACTATCAGAAGCCAAAATGAAATTACTTCTCTAGTTCCTTCAAGGCCTTTTGGTTGATGTCGTCTTTAATGCCATCGAGAATATTCAGAATTTCACGGTCTGTTAATCGCCAACTCAAAGAAGCACGGTTCGATTTCTGATTTTGGTATTCAAATTCAACACGCCTTAAATGGCTTCCGTAGTCAGATGAAATCATATCGAAGCGTTGTTCATTTTTAATCGTCTGAATCTGATCCCAGCTTTTCACTGCACCTTGAATAGGTGAAATGAATTTCTGAATTAGATTTTTTGAATGATCAGCCTCCACTGGGGGTTCTTTGCTTGAATCTCTAATGGTAATCATCACTACTTCCGAAGTATTCTCCATGATCCAGTCCTCAAATACATGTAGGAATGTGGTTGCATCTGAAATTCCGTAGTTGTCTGAAATCCCAGCATCTGCAATACTCATTCGAGGTTTTGTAGGTAACACAATTGAGGGGGAAAAATAAGGGAATGTGGCACTCATTCGCAAAGCCGTAAGAAAACGTAAGCTGTCGGGCTGATGCTGAGCCAAAAGTAAATTAAAATCTACCCCCTGAATTTTTGAGTGATCTCTGTCTGCTCCGGTATTAAAAAAAGCAGTGGGATGAGGTGAAACATAGAGTTTTCTGCCATCATTGGTAATTGTAGAACCTACAATCAACAGAGGAATTTCGGCATTATATTCTGGTGCTCTATAAGCCGAAATTGGGTTATCTAATAAGCCATGTAGATTAGATTTTAAACGCTGTTCAAACTCGTAGCCCCTTTCCTTTTTATACTTGAAACCACCGTATTCGAAATTTCTAAATTTGATAAACAGGTCGTTTACCAATAGAGAAAAAATAACTGGGTTAAGCACATCTTTACTAATATCAGCTAAATGTTCTTGCGCTTGTGGGTCTAAATTCTTCCAAGCCAGCTCTCGATAAAAAGCGGCACCAAACAAGCCTCCAGAGGCACCTGTAATCATAAAGGTATTGTTCATTAAGTCACCCTTGAAAACAGAGTCCGCCTTCTGCAAAACATTTGTTGTCCATAAAGCAGAGCGTTGCCCCCCACCACTTACAGTAATCAAAACCATTCTTGGTTTATCTTCCTTAAACTTTGCTTTCCAGTTTTCGAGCACCTCAAGCATATACTCCTTAGAAGCTTCTACATTTTTCTCTGAGGCATATTCTTGGAGGTTTTCTAATTTATATTCTGCTGGAGTGCTTTCGTAATTTAAACCATAAGCTGGGTACTGGTAACTCAAAAAATTTGTAGTGAAAGCTAGATTCAAAATAATGAAGACCCCTAGAACTCCACTGATAATCCATGACCTAAACCAAAAACTTAGCGCACCTGTCAGCATTACTATCATCGTGAGTAATAGCGTACCTGAAGCGGCAGCGGGAATTTGAAAAACGGCAACATCCTGAAAAAGCCCTAAGCTAAAAATGAGCAACAGCACCAACGACTCTATAATTATCGCATTTCTCTGATTTTGTAGAAAAACTCTTAAAATCGCCAAACGATCATAATACTCTTCAAAACGCTTAGTAGAATACACCTTAAAACGGAGACTCAAATAATAGTCTACTCTTACCCTGCTCCTTTTTAAGGATTGTAGTTTTCTAAAAGCTTTTAATTTTTGGCTGTTGGTTCGTTTAATTTTAAGCTGTTGGTTAATTCCCAACACTTTAAAAATGTCTCGATTGGTTTTGAAAAAATAGGCAAACAAAAAGATCAGAAAAGAAATACAGCCAATCAATACACCTGCTACTTTGACATAAGCTTCTGAGCTTTCTCCAACCCCTGCATCTCTTTGAAATTCAATGATTTTAATCACATAGAACACCAAAAAACTAAAAGGAATCAGCGAGTTATTGATACAAAAATGCGCTAAGGGCTTGGGCAAAGTACCCAAAAATGGAAACCTGAAACCATCCAAAATATAACTGGTAACATTAAAGGCCATACCGAACCCAGCCACGGCAATACCCATAATAATAAAGCCCCAAATAGAGACTTCATCCAAATAAACAGGATCTAAAAATAGATAGGGAATCCCTAAATTTTCACCAAAACTGCCTCCTACTGCCGAAAACAAAATGAACCAGTAGACCAATAAAAATTGATTGTATTTAACATGTACAACAATCAGTTGTACTGGAAAACTGGACCATATTTTCTTCAATAGCTTCAATTACTTCTCTTTACGTGTTCCTGCATATAATTCATACTCTAACAAACGAGAGTCAATTTTTGCATTGTAGAATTCAACCCTTCTTTTAGTACGCAAACCTATCCTCTTGGCCAAGTCTAAGTTCCCAGTAAACACATAACCCATATATCCTTTACACTGCTGTTTGAAGAAGTCGCCAATGGCAGAGTAGATTTCTTCCAAGTCTTTATCAGCTCCAAGCCGCTCTCCGTATTCGGGGTTGAACATTACTACACCTGCTTCTTCAGGAATTTCAGTTTCTCTAAAATCACAAACCTGAAAATCGATTAAATGATCAACTCCCGCTGTTCGAGCATTCATTTTAGCAGCTGTAACCGCACCGCTACTCAAATCTGATGCAATAAGTTTAAAGCCGAGCTGGTTTTTACGTTGCAACTCTGCTAGACGTATATAGCCTTGCCATGAGTCTTCGCTATAGCCGTTAATATGCATAAAACCGAAGTTTTCGCGGAATAAACCCGGGGCAGTATTGGTGGCTATCAAAGCTGCTTCAATGGCCAAAGTGCCACTTCCACACATTGGGTTTACAAATGTGCTCTTCCTATCCCAATTACTGGCAATAATGGCCGAGGCCGCCAAAGACTCAATCATTGGGGCTTTGCCTGGTATTTTTCTATAACCGTGCTTGGCAATGGTTTGCCCTGAAGTATCGAAGTAAACACGCACTTTGTCTTCCTTCCAGTATAAATGAATAACAGCCCCATCTCTATCTGAGCCAGAATCTGGGCGTTTACCCGTTTTCTTTACAAATCGATCAGCAATTGCATCCTTCGCTCTTAAGTTGGCAAAACGATCATCTGTAATGGTATCATTCCTTACATAAGAGGTGATCGAAAAATAATCATCTGTGTCAAAATAATCTTCCCAAGGAATCTTGGATAATTCTCTATACAGGTCATCCGCATCTTTTGCCCTAAACCTTCTGATTTGAAAAAGAACCCTTCCGGCCGTACGTAAAAACATATTCAGCTTTAAGCAATCATCCATAAAGCCGTTTACTTCTACTTCTGTAATACTCTGGCTTTCAATTTTAAAGCCTAGCGCTTCAATTTCTTGGGCAAGCCAAGGGCTTTGTTTTGGAAAACAAGTGACAACAATTTGACTGGGGTAAGGGAATACTTGACTCATATTGGCGTGAAGTACCGAAATTTTTAACAAATTATTCGACTTCGAGAAGATAGCTGATATAAAACTTATAAGCCAGAGGTAATTACATCTAAATCTCGGGCAAGTTTCTTCGATAGAAATTCCAAATCTCTACTGTTTTCATCAATATCAATTGTATTTTTGACCCCTCATTTAAAGAATGGAATTATGAAGACTTGGTTTACCTGTAAGGTGAAGTATATGAAGGAAGATGAGCAAGGTCGCACTAAAAGCGTGAGCGAAACTTACTTGGCCGATGCCCTTTCTTTTACCGAAGCCGAAGCTAAAATCTATGAAGAAATTGGCCAGCGTGTAATGGGCGAATTTCAAGTGACTGGTATTGCAAAAAGCAGAGTTACAGATGTTTTTGAATACCCAGATGCTGATACATTCTTTAACTGCAAAGTAGTATACATGGCTGCAGATGCTGATTCTGGTAAAGAAAAGAAGATTTCTAATCTGATGATGGTTACCGCCAGCGATGTAAAACAGGCTTACGAACGTATTCGCGAAAGTTTGAACAATATGTTGGTTACTTTTACCATTCCTGAAGTGAAGGAATCGCCAGTTTTGGAGATTTTCCATCATACAGCAGAGCAAAAAGTACCAGAAGGATTTAAGCCTATTGCTGAAGTTCAAGGTTCACAAGAAGATGAAGACGAAGAAGATGAAGAAATTTAATCAAGTAAATCCCGCAACCTTTGAATGCCTGAGAGGTAAATTAAAAAGTCAGGGCATCGAACTTCAAGGTATCAGTGGTTATCTGTCTAAAAATGGAATATCGCTCGACTTCGCTTACTCTGAAGCAGAAGAAAGCTTAAGCATTTCTAATCTCGAAGTAGGTTTTCCTGCCTCAATGATTGGCATGAACAAAGACAAAGTACTCGGCATTTTAGAAAAGGCCATTTCTGAATGTAGAGGATAAAAGATGAACAGTAAGTACATTTTTGGTGCATTGATTACTATTCCCCTGTTGCCAATTATGTACTTTCAAGGCAAAAGAATTCGCGCCAGCGTGCCTTCTTTGCCCGAGGCAAAAGGTACTGAAGGAAGTACCTCATCATTCCCTTCTTCCAAACCACTTAAAATCATTACCCTTGGTGAAAGTACCATTGCTGGTGTAGGTGTGAGAACACACGAAGAAGGATTTACCGGAACTTTTGCCAATCACTTGGCCACTCAACTCAATACAAATATCAACTGGAAGGTCTATGCGAAAAGTGGTTATACTGCTAAGCGCGTAACGGAAAGGTTAATCCCAAAAATTAAAGAAACGGAAGCCGACCTCCTCGTAGTTGGCCTTGGCGGAAATGATTCCTTTACTTTCAATAGCCCTAAACAATGGGCAAAGGATATCGATGCTTTGATTATTGCTTTGAAGAGAAAATTCGGAAACACTCCGATTCTCTTCACCAGCATGCCCCCAATTAAGCTCTTCCCTGCTTTTACCAGCCTCATAAAGTTTTCTATGGGGAACTTGGTTGAAATGCTGGGCGAAAGGCTTGAGCAAACCATCGCCAAACATGAAAATGTTTTTTACGATGCCCAGAAAATCAGTTTTGAAAATTGGATCGATAAAATAGATCCATCTATGACCAGCGCAGATTTCTTTAGTGATGGCGTTCATCCCTCTAAACTTACCTATCAGGTTTGGGCGAAAGAGACTGCTAATTATGTAGTTCAGAATTCGTTGATCAAGGATTAGGCTCTACTATATTCTGAGAAAACCCTCCAAAAGTTGGTGCTCCTAGATCAACAGGAGTTAATGGCTTCATTGAATGAATGAAAGAAAACTTTTGGAGGGTTCCGACCATTAATGGAGAACGCTAAAGTCTAATAGCTAGGTACTAGGTTCTTAGTACTATTTTAATACCCATACTTCTCTTTCCACATGGCTTGTAAGCGCTTGCGCATTTCTTCTTCGCGTGGATTTTTACCCGGATCGTACAGCTTGGTGCCTTTGATTTCCGCAGGCATAAATTCTTGATTTACAAAGTTACCTGGGAAGTCATGAGAGTATTTATAGCCTTTGCCATAACCTTCTTCCTTCATCAATTTGGTTGGCGCATTACGAATAGGTAATGGCACCTGTAAATCACCAGTTTGACGCACTAAAGCTTGGGCTTGGTTTATGGCCATGTAGGCGGCATTACTTTTAGCGGAAGCCGCCAAATAAGTAACGCACTGCGACAACACAATTCTACCTTCAGGGTAACCAATCATACTCACCGCCTGAAATGCATTGGTGGCAATCACCAAAGCAGTGGGGTTTGCGTTTCCAATATCTTCGGAAGCCAATATGACCAACCTGCGAGCAATGAACTTAATGTCTTCACCGCCTTCAATCATTCTCGCTAAATAATATACAGCAGCATTGGGGTCGCTGCCGCGAATGGATTTGATGAAAGCAGAAATGATATCGTAATGCTGTTCGCCCGATTTATCATAAATGGCCACTCGCTGTTGAGCAATGTCGATTACTTTATCGTCTGTGATTTCTACTTCTTGGCCACCAAGGTTTTCCACCACCAAATCGAGTAAGTTGAGCAGCTTTCTGGCATCGCCACCAGAAATACTAAATAGGGCTTGGGTTTCCTTTAAATGAATGGTTTTCTGACTTAAGATTTTATCCTTCTGAATGGCACTTTCTACCAAACGAAGTAAATCCTCTTTAGAAAGTGCTTTGAGCGTATACACTTGCGATCGCGACAAAAGTGCCGAATTGACTTCGAACGAGGGGTTTTCAGTGGTAGCTCCAATTAAGGTAACATCCCCTTTTTCCACCGCACCCAAAAGGGCATCTTGCTGCGACTTATTAAAGCGGTGAATCTCGTCAATAAAAAGAATGGTTTTCGATTGAAATTTTGCTCTTTGAATTACTTCTCTTATCTCTTTTACGCCAGAACTGATGGCACTCAACGGGATAAAAGGTGCTTTAACCGTATTCGCAATAATATTGGCAATGGTGGTTTTACCCACACCCGGAGGTCCCCAAAGAATCATGGATGGAATTCCGCCCGACTCAATGGCCCTGCGCAAAACTCCGTTTATCCCTACCAAATGTTCTTGACCAATCAGGTCGTCTAAGGTTTGAGGACGGATGCGTTCGGCAAGGGGTTTTTGAGACATTTCCATGCAACGAAATTAGGAAGGTTATGTGAGAAGAGTGACGACAACTCTCCAAAAGTTATTCAACATTTTTTATGGTTCTATATAAGTTCGTTTTATTACGACCTAAACTTTTGGACAGTTTATCAAGAGCATCAAAACCTTCGCTCCCACTGGCTGGCTTGTTGCTTTTTACGCATTTCGCCAGAGTCTATCATTTCTTGAAGGCGAGGTAGGCGCTCCGCGTTTTTAGAGGTCATATGCCAGTAACCGCAGTCACGACATTCATATACATTTTGTGGCCCTTGGTGTTCTGCAAAGCCTTTGTAAATATGCTGATCGATCAGGGCATCTTCGGCCAACTGCTGAGAATCGTATTGAACTTTACCTGAGGAGCAACGCATAGTGCAAAGATACTGAAGAGGAATTGGTTAAGATAATCTACAGTGGCTAAATCATCATTCTACAATAGTGCACTAAACTGCACTTATTGTATGACAATCACCTCCCAAACTATCTTTAGCTACGTAATAGTGTATTATGTCGCACTATTTAATGTTTTCTATAAAACATTGCTTACATTTATGCTGTAAAGAGCAATATAATGCACCTTCAAGAAGTAGCTGAGCACATAAAAGAGAGAAGAAAAGCCCTTGGGATTAGTCAGGAAGACTTGGCTTCATTGTCTGGCGTAAGCTTAAGAACCTTAAAAGCGATAGAATCGAGCAAAGGAAACCCAACACTACAAACGCTTTACGATTTGGCCAATGTACTAGGCATGGAACTCAAATTAGAGGTAAAGCAGCTAAACACATAATTGAATGAGACAGGCAGATGTTTTCTATAATGAAGAAAAGGCAGGCGTGCTTTCCGAGAGCTCTGACAAAAAGTTCTGTTTCCGCTATTCAGATCAATATTTTGCGAACGCTAAAAAACCAGCCATAAGCCTCACTTTACCCAAAAGTCAACAAGAGTATAATTCTGACACGCTATTTCCATTCTTTTATAATCTGATTGCTGAAGGTGCCAACTTAAGTCTACAGAGCAGATATCTAAAAATAGACAAGCAGGATTTTTTCGGAATATTGTGTGCCACCACCCAGTATGATACAATTGGCCCTGTTACCTTAAAGGCTACTATAGGATGAGTAATTCGATTATCAAATATTGCCCGTCTACACTTTCCGAAGGCTATAACAGTTATAGCCCTACGGCCCTAAAGCGTGTTTTTTATGGCAAGAAGGTAAATCATGTTTTACCATTTCCACCTCCACAACTGGATGAAAAAGTAGCGGAAGATTTTCGACAAAACCGTAAGCAAATGTCGATTTCGGGGGTGCAAATCAAGCAGTCGATGCGACTGGAGAAAAACCAATTGCAACTCGTAGAAGAAGGTCAGCAGGGACTTTACATTTTAAAGCCTATCCCACATAGAGAAACGATTGGACAAGTCCTCGATCTTCCTGCCAATGAACACCTCACCATGCAAATTGCCAGACAGGTTTTTAAACTCAATGTGGCCGAATGCGCAATTATTTTCTTTAACAATGGTGAACCTGCTTATATCACCAAGCGCTTCGATATTGCGCCCAATCAGGACATTTCAGGAAAAAGCGTTTTCAAGAAAATTGGTCAAGAGGATTTTGCTGCGCTATCGGGTTATACCAGTGAAAACAAAGGAGCTGCATTTAAGTATGAAGGGGCTTATCAAAGCATCGCATTATTAATGCAAAAATTTGTTCCAGCCTACCCGATCGAAATTGAAAAGTTCTTTTCACTAGTGTTGTTCAATTACCTTTTTTCGAATGGCGATGCTCACCTCAAAAATTTCTCTTTGCAACAAACACCACAAGGAGATCATATTCTTGCTCCGGCTTATGACTTGTTAAACACTCGAATCCATATCGAAAACGATACGGCTATGGCATTAAAGGATGGTCTCTTTCTGGATGATTATGAAACCGAAAGCTTTAAGGCCAATGGTTTTTATGCTTATGATGACTTTTATGAGTTCGCCCAGCGGATAGGTCTACAGGAGAAAAGAGCCATTAGAATACTCCAGAGCTTCCGTACTGAACACGAATTAATCAAAACCTTTATAGACCGAAGCTTTCTTTCAGAAAAGAACAAAAGCCGTTACTACACTTTTTATGAAGACCGGTTGAAGGCGATTAATTACTCATATAAAAAGAGGCTAAAATAGACGTCCCGTAATTTAAAGGGAATCACAATTCAGCCTCTTTTTAGGAGAATTTATTAAGTCAAAATCAATTTATTTTTCCTCTAATCGCTTAACGTTGTCTGTATATACCCTTTCAATCAATATTCTTCTGGGATCAATAGCAGCTCTTAACGGCTGTCTGTCTACTTCAAAAGTTAATTGAAAATTACTTTCATTAAACTTTACACGCTTTTCTAATATAAGGTCAGACTCTTCAGAGTCTGCATAGATTCCGATGTCAATCCAATCGTTGAGGTCTACTCTAGTCTCGTTTCCTACTGTGTCGGCTTTGATTTTGTAGGCTTCAATATCCATAGTGACCTTGAATTTCCCATTCGTTAATTTTTCAACTGAAGCGTTTGTTAGCCTGTTATCGTATAAAGTAATCTCTTTAAACCAGTCATCAATTAAGTAGTTCAGCGAATCTGGAACTTCAGGCTCAAGGTATCTTAAGAAATCCAAAGAGGTTGGGTAAGGCGTTGAATAGCGATACTCGTCAAGGAAATTCCGAAGTGCATTGTTCACTTTTTCCTTACCAATGTAATCCTGTAGGGCATATAAAATCACAGCTCCTTTTCCATAGTGAATGTAGCCTTGGTTTTCAACCTTGTAAAGCGGAAGTTCCTTTACCGTTTCAGCGCTTCGACCTGATAAGTACCTGTCCATATCGTACTTCACGAAATCCTTCATTTTTAAAAGGCTTGTTTCTTCGCTCATCACCATTAATGAAGAGTACTCCGAAAAGCTCTCAGTCAGCATAGTGCCTCCCTGCATGTTAGCAGAAACTTCTTGGTGTGCCCACCACTGATGACCCATTTCATGTGCAATCACCGCATCAACCACATTGTTCTTGTCTTCATTCTCTAGGTTAATGATAAACCCAAAGGCTTCTGAATAAGGCATAGTTCCAGGGAAAGCTTGAGCAAAAGTCTCGTAGCGAGGAAACTCGATGATCCTTGCTTGTTTATGGAAGTAAGGCCCGAAATTCTCGGTATAATATTTCATGGACTTCTGAAGTGCATCAAGCATTTTCTCAACGTTCACTTCGTGCTTTTGATCATAATAGACTTCAAGGCTTATTCCGTTCCAATCTCGCTTGGCTACTTGATAATCAGCTGAAATAAAAGCATAGAAATTCTGAGAAGGATGATCAACTCGATATCTGAAATACTTTCTGTCATCTTCTTCCCATTCTTCAATTAAAGAACCGGGCGCAATCGCAATTTGGTCGCTTGAAGTAGAAATAACGGTTTCTACATTTACCCAATCCGATTTACCATCCGACAAATAGTTATTGTCGCATTCTGGCCCACAGTCCGCTACTAATTTTGGAGAGCGTTCCTTGTCAGGTAAGTCGTATTTCTTACGCGTATCATTGTCTCCTAATTCAAAACCCTCCGAATAACCCAAGCCTGGCAAAATCTGAAAATTATTGAGGAAAGTACCGTTTCTAATTACACTGGTATTACTTACCTCATTTTCGAAACCTTTGCTGATATACGCTGCTGAAACTGATGCTGAAATTGTATCACCTGGCATTATTGGAGATGAAAGTCTATAAATTTGATAGCCTATTTCCTCATCGTTCAACACAAGCTCTGAACCCGCAATATCGATTTTATGATTCCAATTTTCATCCACCGTAAAGTGAAGTGAATCAATAGCCTGATCGGTAGTATTGATCAAAGACACGGCAATATTAGCAATCACATCTCTTTTCTTTGGAAAAATATCGATCTCATAATTGGCTGCTAAAAGCTTTGGCTGTGCCACTTTTTGGTATTGCTTGTACTTCTTTTCATAGTCAGCAGAAAGCTTTTCTCTTGTATCGTTTGACGGAGTTTTGTTTAAAATATGGACGTTGTAAATGACAAAACCAACAACACCAATCCAAAGTACTAACACTATGTAAAAACTCTTTGCGAAAGCCCCTTTGAAGTTTCGTTTAGCAATAGCCCAAGTTTCTTTCCTTCCTCCTACTTGTCCGCGCTTCAATAACAAACCTGAAATCATAAGCAGAAGTAACCCAAAGAGCATCCAATGTGCGTTGAACCATACTACTGCTTCCGCTGCAGGCCCAAAACCGTTCATATCTGAATAGATCATGGTTGGCGTTGCCCCAATGCTCAATAAATTCGAGTCTACCTTTAAGAAAAGTAGAAACAAGTCAATCAAGAACAAATAAAGCACAGACACGAAATAACCCAAGTACTTATTGTTGACTACTACTTGTATGAATACTAATAAGGCACTGGTAACCGCATAAAGCGCTAAGTACTGATAAAAGAATGCTCCGAAGTAAACACCAAATTCGATGTTCGAATAGCCTTCCATTAACTGGTAAACTACTCCAATCAATATTCCAAAGATGTATAAAGAAAGGGTAACACAGAACAAGGCCAAAGTTTTGGCAAAAAGCGAAGGCAATGAATTAAACGGAGATGCATCAATTACCTCACTGATCTTATTCTCGCGGTCGCGCCAAACCAGTTCACCACTAAAGAACACGATGATAATAATTACAAAAATGGAAGCGTTGTTCGCAATCACATCCACCATTTTATAAGTGACAGGATAGGACTGCAAGCCGAAATATTCAAATCCCAAACTTAACTCACCTAGGATCATCACTAGTGTGAAAAAGAATAAAATCCTAAAGGTTGTAGACTTTACAATACTGATAAAGTCTACCCTAAAAAAGCTCTTAAACTGCTGCCAAGCTGTATTGTTATTGAAAATCTGATGAATTACTGGAAGTGAAAAACTTGTACTTGATTCCTTTTTAACCTTTTCGGTTTTCTTCTTTGATGATTGCTTTTCTGCGAATGAGAAGGTGAAATAGGAAAGTAAGAGGATGGCGATGCCTATGCTCAAATAAATCAATCTATTCTGAAGCAAAAGTCCCTCGAACATCGGACTCAAAGAGTTTTTCTCAACTGGTGTGAAGTATTGTGTTACTACAGTATATGTTCTTATTCCAAAAGGATCGCTTAAGGCAGCTATTGTTTGATTTTCAATATCAGAAAGTAAAGTGCCTGAGATAATGTATCCCACCATCACCACGATTACCCCAATAAATGAAATCACCGTGCTCTTGAATTTATTGGCCAACGCGAAAGTGATCGCACCAGCCAAAAACATATTGGGAAGAATAAACAGCAAAAAGTTATTGACGAAGGTTTCAAGGTAGAAAGGCCCTATGTCTTTGGCTTCGACCCACCCAAAAAGTACGCCAGCCCAAGAGCCTACTAACATCCCTATGAAAACCCCTATCAAAGGCATACAGGCTAAAATCAAAGCTCCGAAAAACCTTCCAAAAAAGTAACCTCCTTTATTGATTGGAGAACTGAATAAAATTTCATTGAAATTATGACTGTAGTCCCTGAGTGCTGCATTATTGAAAAATGCAGCTGCGATGAGCAAACCAAAAACGCTCATTATCATAATAAAATCCGTAATGATATAAGGTGCGTTTCGATTGACATTACCTACCGAACCACCAATTTGTACCGAATCACTCACTACAGCAAAGAATACCAGCAGTGCAATTACAAACATGAAGATGTAGACCATTGGACGCTTAAATGCATCGCCCAATTCTTTCAAAAAGAATATCTTAAACATAATGAATGGGTTTAAGAGGCTACAGTTTCAGACACACCTATTTTCGCGAAGAAAACATCCTCTAAGTTCGGTCGAACGCTCACAAAACCTTCTCCTGGATTAGATTCACTTAAGACATGGATTTGAGGTTTACCTGCAACCATTTTGTCCGAGATCACCCTAAAATTTGCTTCATACTGTTCTAACTCTCCTCTTTCTATTTGTTTTTGCCAAACCAAACCTACCAAATCATCTAGTACAGTTAATGGTGACCCATTATACACTATTCTCCCCAAGTTCATGATGGCCATATCGGTACATAGCTCTTGCACATCGTCCACAATATGTGTGGAAAGAATTACAATAACCTCTTCCCCTACTTCAGCCAAAAGATTGTGAAACCTATTGCGTTCACCCGGATCTAAACCAGCCGTTGGTTCATCCACTATAATCAATTGAGGATCGCCAATAAGCGCTTGCGCAATACCTACTCTCTGTTTCATTCCACCCGAAAAGCTCTTTACACTCTTATCGCGTTGCTTGTATAAGTTCACTTTGTTTAAAAGGTATTTCACCAACTCTTTCCTTTCCTTACTGTTTGTAACACCTTTCAAAATCGCCATATGATCCAATAACTGGGCAGCCGTTATTCGTGGGTAAACTCCAAACTCTTGTGGCAAGTAGCCAAGCGTTCTTCTTAGTTCTTTGGGATTGTTAAGAATGTCGAGGTCATTCAAAAAAACCGAACCTGAATCTGCCTCTTGTAATGAAGCTAGCGTACGCATTAATGAAGATTTCCCGGCTCCATTTGGCCCAAGTAAACCAAACATTCCATTGTTGATTTCTAATGAAACATTATCCAAAGCCTTTACGCCATTGGGATAAGTCTTTGAGAGATTCGAGATTTTAAGCTGTGCCATATGGTCGATTATGATTTGGTTAATGTGTTGATTTATACATATTTGACAATACAATCTAGTCAAAAAATAATAAAAGCAGAACACAGCTTAAATCAGTAAAGAATCCAATGAAAAATTGATGTATATATAATAGAGGGGCTGAGGGTGGTTTACACTGCGATGACGTTCTTTTCACTACTAATGGATGGTGCTTTAATGACGGTAGTGAAACAACAAGCTTTAAGACCAACGTTTTTTTTCTACTAAGATGACTTTTGTGAGTACGCGCAGCGTATTGGCGTAAATGAGAAAAGGGGCTTGAAGTCTCGATGAATTAATCCAAAATGAGCTTACTATATTAAAAATATGGCACTGTTTTAGATGTTATACAATTGATTTTTTTGAAGCATTCAAGTAGCTTAAATCATCGACAAACACAGTTTGTATTTCAGAATCATATTTAATTCTAGACAAAATAATTAAATCTCCTTACGATGACAAAGTACAACAACTGGTTTACAAGCCCTTACTCTGCTATTTTTCTTACTTGCATCACCTTCCAATCCTTCATTAGTTGTTCCAGTAATAATGAAAGAGTAAACGAACTAAATCTTTTCCCTTCTACAATTATCTCTCAAATAAATGACTCAACATTCATTACCGATGGAGTTTCCCACATGAGTTTTGTAAATGAGAACCTTTTAATTAGTGACAGAAAAGCGCTTAAAACACTCAGTCTAAACATTAAAGACTTATCGGTATTATTTGAGATTGATCATGGCTTCGGCCCAGACAACATCAAAGAATCATATCACATAGAATATCGAAAAAATAGATACTACGTTTCTGACTTTGGGAAAAACACATTTAGTGTTTTTGATGCAGATAGAAACCCATTAAGTAGCATCAACCCTCCCCATTCTGACATGTCTAGTTTTTTATATAAATTCTCTGTTGATGACAATGGCTACGTTTACTATACTGATATAACGAATAATTACCCAATCACTCAACTCGATCAAACAGGCAGAGTAATTCGAGAGTTTGGAGAATTTCAACCCTATGAGAATGAAGACCACAAAAGAGCCCTTAACAATAGAAATCTTGTAGTAACAGAAGAAAACGAGCTTTTATCCATATGGACTTCGGTACCTATTATCAAAAAATTTAATCAAGAAGGTAACTTAATAGACGAGTTAGACCTTTCTGATTTTTTCCAATTTCGAACTAACAGAAAACTGGAGTTGATTAAAACGAATCCGCAATACAAATACAGATTAGCCTTTGCCTATTATAATGATGTATACTATAGTGACAAAAAGCTATACCTCCTGTTCATCGGGGACTACGAAGTGCCTAATAGTAACCAGGTTTTAGTTATTGATACTTCCAAAAAAAGGATGCAAATCCAAAAGGTGCTCAATTTACATTTGCCAGAAGCATATTTCAAAGAAATTACAATATCTGGGTCGAAATTATGGGCGTTTGATAAAGCTGGAGCTGAGATTATCGAGTTCAAAATGGATCTTAAATGAGTTCAAAGAGTACAACCTGCATCAACTCTTCAAAACAAGTCGCTTATACATAAAAGCTCTGCCGCTGCCAGACTTCAAATACTTCTCGAAAGCAAAGGCCTTATATTTATCAGGAAAATTAATGGTGAGCACTACCTCAATAGGCAACCTTGATTTCGTGTAACTCACTTCTCCATTATTGTGCCTTTTTAATCTTTCTTCAAGATTACCAGTACAGCCTACATAATGAGAGTCGTCAGAACATTTGAGAATGTAAACAGTGTGCATGAGTGAAATTACTTATCATTCAAGATAAAAATTTATGAGATTATTTACACACAAGAAAAGTGAATTTGAAAACTTTAAACAGTCCAGCTTCACCAAGAAGCTATAATAGACAGTCCACCTTCGCTAAAGCTACGGTGGACGCAGTGGTGGAGTTTCTCCACCGTAGCCCGCATGTACTGAGGCTTCGAAACAACGAGCGTTGGAGGCAATAAAAAAGGCCCACCTACGCTCTAACGAGCTTCGGTGGGCGAAGGTGGAGCCGGAGGGGTTCGAACCCTCGTCCAGATAAGGAACACTAAGCGCCTTCTACATGCTTATTCGCTGATTAGTTTTCGAGTGTAGCAAGGTCAGCAACCAACCTAATCTACACCTTATCCGCAATTGGTCTTACCGCTTCTATCACGATACCTAGAAACAGCCAGGTCTGCGTGTGATGCCTCGATTTCCCACCCGGCAGACCAGGGGGTGAGAGAGACACATTGCTACTAATTCTTAATTAGGCAGCAAGGGCGTATTGTCTTTCGCCAATTATAAATGTGAAAGTTTTATTTAAGGGAAATACTCACAACTCCCTGCATGCTTACACTTGCATTACACCTACTGTCAATTCCAGTCGGCCCCATGTTATATAAGTAAAGGCCGTTTGCCTTTCCATTGAATCTGCGAAAGTACGGTCTTTTCTACAGCTTCTGAAACATCTTGAGCAAAAGAATATGACTATAAAGTTTCAGAAACTAACCCTTTCGCTATTCTTTAAACCCTAGGCCGCCTAAAAGGTTATGTAAGAACAAATTTTAAATTAAGCATTATGAAAACTAACGATAGAACACTTTCGCAGGTATTGGCAGAGCTAAACGAGCAAGGCTTTAAAGAGCAGTTCACGGCCAATGAAAACAATATTGTAGCCACAGCCAGTAAAAAAACATACACCCCTTACCAACTCAAAATTGTGAAAACATACCGCTTTGATGGCATGACCGATCCAGGAGATGAGGAAGAAATTTTTGTAATCGAAGCCAATGATGGCACTAGAGGCACATTAATTATGGCAGGAGGACCTGACCAGTCGCAGAATGTAGATCTGGTCAAGGAAATTCCAGAGGCTGCTCCACTGGACTAAGTTCATCATCAATAGAAATTAAACCAGAGGTTAAAATTCTGGCGGTTATTCCTCCGTGCCCACGCATGGCGTTGTAGCCGCCATTTCCTAGATTTTCTTCCATTCTGGAACAAGGATGACAATCACCAGTATGTTCCAGCACTGCATTTCCAATTCTAAACTTCTTTCCTTTTAAGGCTTGAAGATTTATTCCTTCCACCACAATATTCCTTCTCAATAATAAAGGGTCAATTTCAGCTTGGCCAATCATGGAAGCCGCAGCCTGAATATGCTCAGCCTGAATCAGTGTTACTTGGCGCTTACCTCCCTTCGAAGCGTAATGATCTCCTTCTAAACCTATTTCTTCAATGGCTTTAACTTCTTGCACAGCTTGCGGCAGTTCACCTCTTTTTGGACGAATAGAAATAAAGACCACTTTGCCCGCCTGAGCGAACTGAGTAGTTAAATAAGGAATGGTTTTTTGTTCGAGAGAAAGCTTCATCTATTTCTTCGGAATCAGATTCTGAACTTGTGCTTCATCCGGAACCCTATAAGGCTGAAAAGGAATTTTGAGTAGGTTCACCATATCATCATTTTCTTTGGGGTCCATATGGGTATCAATCCCATAAATCAACTCCTTTGTATCTTCTACTTGAGCAAAAGTACCAAAAATGCGATCCCAAATAGAAAAGATATTTCCGAAGTTGGTATCCGTTAATGGTTGTGTATAGTGATGATGCACCTTGTGCATTAGGGGAGTTACAAATAGCCAAGAAAGTGCCCTGTCTACTGATTTCGGCATGCGAATATTAGCATGAGTTATATGAGCGAAAAGTACAGAAAGACTCTGATACACCATGATAAGCCACATAGGTGCCCCCACAATAATTACAGCAAGAATGGTAAAAGCAATTCTGAAAATGGTTTCACCTGGATGATGTCGCAAACCCGTAGTAACATCTACGGTAGTATCGCTATGATGCACCAAATGAAATTTCCACATCCATTTCACCTTATGTTCGGTATAATGCACCAAATATGCACCTATAAAATCAAGCAATAAAACACCAACAATCAATTGCCCCCAAAGTGGTAATTCTATGACATATAGCAGTCCAAACTGATTATTGGCTACCATATCTGAAGCGGCCAAAAGTACACCTGCTAAGCCAAAGCCAATAATGGCGGTAGTTAAAGTGAAAAATAAATTGAGCCCTGCATGTCTCACTTTTTTATACTGGAAAGCAAAAAGCGGAAGCGTACCTTCAATAATCCAAAAAAGCACCACTCCGCCAATTAAAATCCCCGCCCGAAACTCTGTGGGAATATTATCAAAGAAATTTACCAAACTTTCCATCTTACAATTTATTCTGCTTGCCTAACATATGCAACGTTCGAGCTTAATTTAGAAAGCATAATTCTTTAACTTTCAATACTCAAATCAATACTATGTCCTTTAAAAACTCAGTCCTCGTTCTGCTTATTTTCTTTTCAACCCAAATACTGAAAGCTCAAGAATTTTCAAGGGCAGTACGACCTTATGTGGCTGTACAAGAAAACATTGTAGCCCTTACTCATGCCAAAACCATTGACGGCACTGGTGCAGACATCAAAACGAATCAAACTTTGATTTTCGAAAATGGAGTTATTACCGCCATGGGAAATACGGGCGAAGTAACCATTCCTGCTGGTGCTAAGGTGATTGACTGCACAGGCAAAACGATATTGCCCGGAATGGTGATGCTTCACGAACATATTTTCTACCCCAAACCTTTCGATGGCATTTTTAGCGTTTCTCAAATGACGTTTACTTTTCCGCGTCTGTATTTAGCTGGAGGTGTAACTACCATCCGTACTGCTGGAAGCATTGAACCGCAAACGGATTTGAACATTAGAAAATGGATTGAGGAAGGCAGAATGTTGGGGCCAAAAATGGACTTAACGAGCCCGTTTATTGAAAGAGAAGGCACATCAGTACCTGAGGTAGGTGTTATTAAAAGTTCAGATGAAGCTGCAGAAATGGTGAATTATTGGGCAGATCGAGGTATCAATTCCTTTAAGGTTTATCAGAATATTACGAAAGAAGACCTAAAAAGCGTAGTGAACGCTGCGCACGCCAAAGGCAAAAAAGTAACTGGCCATATCTGTTCTGTCACCTATCGTGAAGCAGCCGAAATTGGCATTGACAATATTGAGCATGGCTTTTTCCAAAGTTCCGATTTTGTGGGAGATAAGGTAGATGATTTCTGTCCTGCTTTTAAACGTGGGCAAGCTTTACGCGCCTTGCCAGTAGACGCGCCAGAAATGAAAGAGCTCATGGAGTTTTTGATCGAGAAAGATGTAGCCGTAACTTCTACCCTTACCGTTTTTGAACCTTATACCAATAGAGAAGTAGTTTTGGGTGGTGGTTTAGAAGCCATGAGTCCAGAGATTCGGGAAAGCTTAGAGATCAGCCATAAACGTCAACAAGGCAGAGATTCAACCTCTATTATTGCATTTCAAAAACAAATGGCTTGGGAGAAAATGTTCTACGAAATGGGCGGAAAACTTTTGGCAGGCACCGACCCCACTGGAGCAGGTCGAACGATTGCAGGCTACGCCAATCAGCGGATGATTGAGCTTTTTATTGAGGCAGGCTTTTCGTTAACCGAAGCTGTAAAAATATCAACTTTAGATGGCGCTAAATTCTTAGAACGTGCTGATAAAGTAGGTTCTTTAGAAGTAGGAAAGCAAGCCGATATCCTAATCATCGATGGAGATTTAGAAGCAGACGTGAGCAATATCCGAAAAATGGAAGTTGTGTTTAAAGATGGCGTAGGGTTTAACTCTCCGGCTATTTTTAAATCAATGAATGGCAAAGTAGGCATGTATTAGATTTCAGTTTTTACAGACTCAATTATGAAGAACATTTTTAAACTAGAAGTTACTCAAGAGGTCATTGACAGAATCAATAAACTCACACCAGAAAGCCAACCGCTTTGGGGAAAAATGAACGTGGGGCAAATGCTAGCCCACTGCAGTGTGACTTATGAAATGATTTATGACGGCATACATCAGCCGCCAAAGGGTATGATGAAATTGATTTTGAAGTTCTTTGTAAAAGGAATGGTGACAGGCGAAAAACCTTACAAGAAGAATTTAAGAACTGCGCCTCAGTTTTTAATGACTACCGAAAAAGACTTCGAAACTGAGAAAAAAAGGTTGATTGACTACCTTATAAAAACACAAGAACTCGGTGAAGCCCATTTCGACAATAAGGAGTCACTTTCCTTTGGGCGACTAAGTATCAGCGAATGGAACAACATGTTTTATAAACACCTTGATCATCATTTAAGTCAATTCAGGGTATAGGAAAATGTTTTTACTGCTTCGCCATTTTCATTAATTTGAGCCAAATTATTCATCATGAAGAAATTCACTTTAGCAGTTATTCTAAGCTTATTCAGTAACCTCCTTCTTGCCCAAAAACACCAAGAAAGGTTTAGTGCAATTGATGTTCAGCATTACAGGTTTGAAATTCAATTGACTGACGAATCTGACAAAATCAATGGAGTTACTTTGGTTACAGTAAAATTCAAAAAAGATGTTCAGCAGTTTGATTTAGACCTAGTTAAAACAAAACCAAGCGGCAAGGGGATGACGATGATTGCCTTAATGGCAGATGATAAAAAAGTACCCTTTGAGCATTCTGGGAATAAATTAAACATCAATTATGTAGGTAAGGCAGGGCAAAGCCAAACTTTTACAATTGCTTATGAAGGAATTCCAGAAACTGGCCTTATCATTTCCAAAAACAAATATGGCGACCGCACTTTCTTCGGAGATAATTATCCCGATCGTGGTCAACATTGGTTACCCATTGTAGACCACCCTTCGGACAAAGCTACCGTGGAATGGGTTGTTACTGCTCCTAGTCATTATCAGGTGGTGGGCAATGGACTTTTAGTGGAGCGCACTAACATTAATGATAAAACCACGCTCACACACTGGAAAACGGAAGTTGAGCTACCTACCAAAGTAATGGTGATAGGTGCGGCCCGTTTTGCCATTCAAAATGTAGCCAATGTTTATGGGGCTACAGTTTCCAGCTGGATTTACCCTCAAGACAGAGAAAAAGGCTTTTACGATTATGCTCCAGCAGCTCCAATTTTAGATTGGTTTATTAATCATGTGGGTGATTACCCCTTTGCTAAATTGGCCAATGTTCAATCCAAAACTCAGTTTGGAGGAATGGAAAACGCAGGAAATATTTTCTATTCTGAAAACTCCGTAACAGGAAAACGTAGCGTGGAAGGATTACTCGCACACGAAATTGCCCACCAATGGTTTGGTAATTCTGCCTCGGAAGGCAACTGGCATCACGCATGGTTGAGCGAAGGTTTTGCTACCTATTTCACCATCCTATATATGGAACAAAAGTATGGCAGAGCAAAAGCCTGGGAAACCGTTTTAGAAAATAGAAATCAAGTAATTGCCTTCAGTAAAAAGAACCGAGTGCCTATTGTAGACACTTCTGTAGAAAACTATATGGAGATTCTGAACGCCAACACTTACCAAAAAGGGGGCTGGGTGCTGCATATGCTTAGAAAGGAAGTGGGAGATGAGATGTTTTGGGAAGCAATTCGCAAGTACTATAACAAATACAAGCTCTCCAATGCCTTATCTGACGACTTGAAAGAAGTGTTTGAGTCCGTTTCAGGCAAAGATTTGGATGTGTTTTTTAAGCAATGGGTGTATCAAGCCGGTCAACCAGAAATAGAAGCCACATGGAGTTACTCTAAAGGCCAATTGAACCTAGAGCTGAACCAAACTCAGAAAGAGAACTTCACTTTCGATTTAGAAATTGAATTGGTGTATGCAGACGGAAAAACAGAACGAAAAACCGTACTCATCAATCAAAAAAATCAAAAATGGACACCAACGCTAGATAGCAAACCTGTTAAGGTAATTCTGGATCCGGATGCGTGGTTACTGTTTGAAACTACACTAATTGAAAAATAGAGTTTACTCGATTGAAAAAGCCCTACTCATTTAAACCTCTATCTTTGCAGCTTATTCAATAAAAAATGGAAACGAAAGACAGCAACGGCAATATTCTAGAAGACGGTGATTCAGTTCACATAACCAAAGATTTGAAAGTTAAAGGAATGAACACTACCCTAAAAAGAGGCAATTTAATAAAAGGCATTCGACTCACAGGTAGTCCAGAAGAAGTAGAGTGCAGAGTAGGAAAAAGCCAAATTGTATTGAAAACTATGTTTCTGAAGAAGGCCTAAACCTTCATTCTAAAATACATCTAGGAGATTGATTTGTTTTCCACCGAACTCAAATGAATCTCCTTTCTTTTTGCCCAGCATGGCCCTGCCTATTGGCGAAGCTGGTGAGATTGCAAAATACACCTCCTCTTCAACTTTAATTTGCCCTAAAGAAACGGAAAGAAAATATTTAGCGCTTGCGGTAATGGCCAAGGCGCCAAGCTCAACTTGCACATTTCTCTTGTCAATATTGATTTGAGATAAGCCCATTTTCATTTTAGAAACCTCAGAAAGCTGGGTTGCTAACTTTTCCTTTTCGAGGTGCATCATAGCACGTCCTGTTTCATACTTATCTCCAGCACTGCTCTTGGTTTCCTCATTGGCCGAAGCCTGTGCATTGCGCATAGCATCTTCAATATGAGCCACTCGTTCATCAACGAGTTTCAGGCATGAATCATAAAGTTTAGCTTTGGTTTTCAACATTTGCGCAAGGTGGCTCAAGAAAAACTTGCTTACAAATTCAGAAAGCTAAATTCTTTCTCAAAAGACCTATTTCCGATATGATTAAAAAACTTCAAAAGTATTGTTAACTTTCTAATCAAACCGAGACTCTCATGCTTTTTGAACTGATTTACCATAGCAAAGCTGTGCTCAATATTGAAGATTACGAGATTGAAAGCATTCTCAAAACTGCTCGTGAGTTCAATTCCAAGCATCACATTACAGGCTGTTTACTCTTTCATAACAATCAATTTTTGCAAATACTTGAAGGTGATTTCGACAAAGTAAACGCACTCTATAAGAGCATTCGATCTGACCAACGACATCATAGCGTGATTACCTTACACATGCAAGAGATCAAAACCCGATCTTACCAAAATTGGAGTATGGCTTACCAAAAATTCTCAAATGACTCAATAAAAAATACGCTAGAAATCAATGAGTTTCACGACATCATTCATAAGAACAACTTTGGAAAAATATCGAAAGAGATATTCAATTTTATGAATAAAGTGATTCCAGTGTCACACTAAAAGCGAGCGGCTAAAAGAAGGCTCAAATCTTTAAATGGAAGATTGAATCTTCTGGCAATTCCTAAATTGGTCGTGCTTCCTTTGTAAGCATAAACACCCTTATTGAACCAACCATATTGATACATCATATCATCTACCCCACCTACATCGGCAATTTTTAATAGTACTGGTGTAAGAATATTACTCAAAGCTGTTGTAGCTGAGCGAGCAGCCCTTGAGGCAATGTTCGGAACGCAATAATGAATCACATCGTACTTTACAAAAGTTGGCTTATCGTGACTCATACATTCTGAGGTTTCAATACAACCACCTTGGTCAATCGACACATCAATTATAACGGCTCCTGGTTTCATCTGAGCCACCATTTCTTCCGTTACAACACAGCGCGCCCTTCCCTTTTCTGCTCTCAAAGCACCAATTACCACATCTGCCGATTTTAGTGATTGCGCTAAATTAGCCGAATCGATAGTTGAGGTAAACACTTGGTTTCCTAGTTTGTGTTTAATTCTTCGGAGCTTATAGATTTCATTATCAAAAATTCGAACTTCGGCACCTAAACCCAAAGCAGCCCTGGCCGAATATTCTGCTACAGTACCTGCTCCCAAAATAATTACCCTGCTCGGTGGAACTCCCGTAATTCCTCCTAAAACCACTCCTTTACCTCCGCTTACTGTGCTCATTAATTCCGAAGCTATGGGAATGGCCATACTGCCTGCCAGTTCACTCATTGCGTTTACAATTGGCAGACCCCCAACTTTATCTTCCAGCATTTCATAGCCAATGGCCGTAATTTTTTTTCGGTTTAGTGCTTCAAAGTATTCAGAAGAAGAGTTTCCAAGTTGTAAAGCAGAGAAAACGGTTGAACCGGGTTTCATTAAGGCAATTTCCTTCAAAGTAGGTGGCTCTACTTTCACAATAATATTGGCTTCAAAAGCTTCCTTATTAGAGTATATTATTTTTGCTCCTTGCTCACTAAAATCGTTGTCTAGAAAAAAAGTCTTTTTCCCGGCATCTTGCTCTACCAAAACTTCTTGCCCATTATTCACTAAAATACCCGTAGCTGCGGGGGTAAGCCCAATTCGGCTTTCTTGATATGAAATTTCTCTAGGAATAGAAATATTGAGCGACTTACTGCCCGACTTAACCTTCATTAACTTTTCTTGGGGGTAAAGACTACTCTCTTTGGCCAATTCAGCAAACCCCGATTTCTTACCCTCAGTCATGTTTAGTCAGTTTAATTACTCTCGTATCATCTTCCAACACCTCGATAAACATCTTCAAATATTTATCAGGAATTAATTCACTCACTTTTTCTGGCCATTCAATAAGACATAAATTGCCTGAGTCAAAGTATTCTTCAACTCCAATATTGGCCAGCTCATCAATATCTTCAATCCTATAAAAATCGAAGTGGTATATAACATTTCCGCTTTTGGTAAGGTATTCGTTTACCAGAGAAAATGTTGGGCTCTGAACCAAATCTACAACACCCAACTGCCTACAAAGTTCTTTTGAAAGGGTTGTTTTTCCTGCCCCCATCTGGCCCATAAGTAGCCAAATATCGTTTTCCTTACCGAACGAAATTATTTCTTGGGCAACCTTTTCTAAATCGTTCAGCCCTTTGGATTTCAAAAGCAATTCAGTACTCATTATGCCCTCTTCGAATTTAGCGAAATAAAAGGAATTATCATTTCGTCCATAGAAATGCCACCATGCTGAAACGTATCCTTATAGTATTTCACATAGTGGTTGTAGTTGTTTGGGTACGCAAAGAATAAATCCTCAGTAGCAAAGGCATAAGAAGTAGAAACGTTTGGGCGCGGTAGATGCAATCTTTCAGGTTCTCTAACGGAGTAAACGGCCTGACTGTCCTTATAGCCCAAATTCTTACCATGCTTGTACCTCAAGTTGGTGTTTACGGTTTTATCACCCGCAATTTTAAATGCCTTCTTAACTCTATATGTGCCGTGGTCGGTGGTGATCATTACTTTAAGCCCTTTGTCGCTTATCATCTTTAGTAGATCAAACAAAGGTGAATGCAAAAACCAGGACTTAGTTAATGAACGATAAGCCGATTCGTCTGCTGCCAATTCTCGAATCATGCGCATGTCTGTTCTAGCATGAGAAAGCATATCTACAAAATTGTAAACCACCACATTCAAGTCATTTTGCAACAGGTTATTGAACTGGTCGTTTAACTGCTTGCCTTGCGAAGAGTGAATGATCTTATTGTAACTCGTTTTAATGTTGAGTCTTAATCTTTTGATCTGTCGCTTCAAAAACTCTTCTTCATTATTGTTTTTCCCTTCATCATCCTCATCATTATCGCTCACCCATAAATCGCTTTCTTTCTTTGACATTTCTAAAGGCATTTGCCCTGAAAAAATAGAATTTCTAGCGTAAGCGGTAGTAGTTGGCAAAATAGAATAGTAGGCCAATTCTTCAAGTATATTAAAATAATCTGTCAGCTCACTCTCAATAGTTTTCCACTGGTCGTAGCGTAAATTATCAATGACAATTAGAAACAGCGGTTTATCTTTTACCTCAGGAAACACCTTTGTTTTCAACAAGTTATTAGAAAGCAACGGACGATCGATGTTCGGATCATTCAGCCAATCTTCATAATTATCGATTACAAACTGAGCAAAGTTACTATTGGCTTCAATTTTCTGCATATCCAGAATTTCAGCCATACTCTTGTTCTCTGTTTTATCAATCTCTAATTCCCAATACACCAATTTCTTATGAATTTCTATCCATTCATTATGATCCATGTATTCATTATAGGCCATACTAATGTTCCTAAACTCTTGCTGATATTCAATATTGGTACGCTCCGTCACCAATCTTTTATTATCAAGAATTTTCTTTACCGAAAGTAAAATCTGGCTTGGATTCAGCGGTTTGATCAAATAATCGGCAATATGAGAGCCAATAGCCTCTTCCATAATACTTTCTTCTTCACTTTTGGTAATCATTACCACAGGCAAAGAAGGCCGCTTACTTTTGATGTATTTGAGGGTTTCAAGCCCAGACATTCCAGGCATGTTTTCATCTAAAAACACAACATCAAACTGTTGATTTTCAACCGACTCAATGGCATCCGCACCACTCGCTACAGGAGTGATGTCATAACCCTTATCGGTAAGAAACAAGATGTGTGGTTTAAGCAGATCTATCTCATCGTCCGCCCATAAAATATTATATCTTTGCATAGCTTCGCTTTAGCAACAAGCCCGAATTTAAAGGAATTAACGCACAAACTTTGAACAAAAAAAAGATAATCAATGATCCGGTTTACGGATTTATCACAATCAGAAGCGAACTGATTTTCGACATCATCGATCACCCTTATTTTCAGCGCCTCAGAAGGATCAAACAATTGGGCCTTACTGAACTGATTTATCCTGGTGCTCACCACACACGTTTCCACCATGCTTTGGGCGCTAAACACCTGATGGGAGCCACTTTAGAAAACCTAAGAAACAAAGGTGTAGAGATTTCTGACCCAGAATTTGAAGGAGCACTCATTGCCATTTTGCTTCACGATATTGGTCATGGCCCTTTTTCTCATGCCTTAGAATTTAGTTTGCTTGAAGATGTTCCGCATGAACAGATTTCTCGAATGATAATTTCTAAGTTGAATGCAGAATTCAATGGACGATTAGATTTAGCGCTTGAAATTTTCAATGGAACTTACAAAAAGAAATTTCTCTCTGAATTGGTTTCAAGCCAATTAGACATAGACAGACTGGACTACCTTAAAAGGGATAGTTTCTTTACCGGTGTTTCAGAAGGAACAATTGGAGCAGATAGAATCATCAAAATGCTGGATGTGCATAAAGGCCGTTTGGTTGTAGAAGAAAAAGGTATTTATAGTATTGAGAATTTTTTAAGTGCCCGTAGGTTAATGTACTGGCAAGTGTACTTACATAAGGCCAGTGTAAGTGCCGAAAAAATGTTGATTTCTATCATTAAACGCGCGAGGAAATTAGCAAAAAAGGAAAACGAATTATTCCATACACCAGCTCTGGGCGTCTTTTTGAAAGAACAAGTGGGGATTGAACGCTTTGCCACTGAAGCTCCAGTTCTAGAAGCCTTCCTTCAATTAGATGATTATGATATTTGGGGAGCAATAAAAGTTTGGGTTCATCATGAAGACCCAATTCTATCCAAATTATGCAGAATGCTCTTAGACAGAAACCTCTTCCGAATAGTGCTTTCGAATGAACCACCAAGCAGAGAAGAAATTAAAGCCGATGAAGCTAAAATTGCAGAAGCCTATCAAATTGAAGCAAAGGAAGTAAAGTACTTCTTCTCTCATGGTAAGCTAACCAATAACGCTTATATGACTTCAGATCAAGAAATCCTCATTCTTTCTAAATCAGGTCAAGTGAGAGGAGTAACCGAAGCAGCAGATTTACCGAACATCAAAGCGATGAGCAAAATCGTGCGCAAATACTATCGATGCTGGCCAAAAGACATATCTTTGTGACACTCAAAATTTTATGAATGGAAATATCAGTACAGCAAGTCGCGCAACTTCTTGAGGGAAAGGTAGATGGAGATGGAAGCTTAATGCTAAGTCGCCTAGAAAAAATTGAAGAAGCCACCGCTGGAAGTATTGCCTTTTTGGCCAACCCAAAATACACGGAGTATATCTACACCACCAAGGCATCTGCTATAATCGTAAAACAAGATTTAGAGCTTAAACAAGCAATAAGCCCAGCCCTTATTCGAGTTGCCGATCCTTACTCAAGCTTTTCTAAACTTTTAGAAGAGTACCAAAAGCTAACTCAAATTGAAAAATCAGGAATTGAGCAACCTTCATTCCAAAGCATCACCAGCCAAATTGAGGATGGCGTTTACCTTGGTGCTTTTTCTTATTTGGGTGAAAATGTAAAAATAGGCAAGGGTACTAAAATATATCCCAATTGCGTAATTGGCGACAATGTAACCATTGGAGAAAACACCATTTTATTTGCCGGAGTAAAGGTGTATGCCGATTGTAAAATTGGTAACCACTGTAAAATTCATTCAGGAGCAGTAATCGGTAGTGAGGGCTTTGGTTATGCACCACAACCAGATGGTACATTCAAAGCCATACCCCAAACGGGCAATGTCATTATTCACGACCATGTAGATATTGGTGCAAATACCGTGGTGGATTGTGCTACAATGGGCTCTACTATCATTAAAGATGGTGCCAAAATAGACAACTTAGTACAAATTGCGCATAACGTTGAAATAGGCAAAAATACGGCTATAGCATCACAGGCTGGAATTTCAGGCAGTGCTAAAATTGGCGAAAATGTAATGATTGGTGGGCAAGCGGGGATTACTGGCCATTTAACAATTGCCGACAAGGTAGTCATTGGACCGCAGTCTGGCGTACCAAAAACCATTGAAAACCAAGGCATTTATACTGGAACCCCAATTATGGATCATAGAGAGTTTCTAAAGTCCAGCATAGCTTTAAGAAAACTTCCAGAGTTATTAAGAAGAGTCAGCCAACTCGAAAAAAAGGGTTAAATTTGTCGAATTTTTGAGGAGAAAATGAAGAACAAACAACATACGATCAAAAGACCGGTAACGGTATCAGGCGTAGGTTTACATACTGGGGTGATATCAAACATGACATTCAACCCCGCCCCTGCAAATCACGGGATTAAGTTTCAGAGAATAGATCTTGAAACTCGCCCAATTGTTGATGCCAATGTAGATTATGTGGTGGATCTTTCTAGAGGAACCACAATTGAACATAATGGTGCAAGAATAAACACTGTTGAACATACCTTGGCCGCATTGGTTGGCTTAGAGATCGACAATGTACTTATTCAGTTAGATGGCCCTGAGCCTCCAATCTTGGATGGAAGTTCTCGAATGTTTATTGATGCCCTTGAAACTGTAGGTTTTGAAGAGCAAAATGCACTCAGAAACTTTTATGAAATTACAGAAAGTATTCGCTATAAAGATCCTGCTAGAGACGTAGAAATTGCCGCTCTCCCCTTAGACGATTTCCGTGTAACGGTAATGGTCGATTATAACTCTCCAGTATTAGGAAGTCAGCATGCCTCTCTCAACCATATTAGCGATTTCAAAAAGGAAATCTCCTCAAGTAGAACATTCTGCTTTCTACATGAGTTGGAAATGCTTCACAAAAATAACCTTATAAAAGGTGGTGACTTAAATAATGCCATCGTGGTTGTAGATCGCGTGGTTAAAGAAAACGAGCTCGATTATTTGGCTGGACTATTTAACAAGCCAAAAGTTGAGGTTAGGCATGAAGGTATTCTTAACAATGTAGAATTAAGACACAAAAACGAACCTGCCAGACATAAGTTATTAGATGTTGTAGGTGACCTAGCGCTAATTGGAAGGCCACTAAAAGCACAAATTTTAGCTGCCAGACCAGGCCATGCCGCCAATGTAGCTTTCGCAAAAAAAGTGAAAAAAGAGATGCAATTGGCCAAGAATTCAGCCCCTCAATATGACCCGAAAATAGATCCGGTAATGGATATTAACCAGATCATGCAGATTCTTCCACACCGTTACCCTTTCCTTTTGATTGACAAAATCATTCATTTGGATGAAACTATGGTGGCTGGAATCAAAAATGTAACCATGAATGAGCACTTCTTCTTGGGGCACTTCCCAGGAAACCCTGTAATGCCAGGTGTATTACAAATAGAAGCTATGGCTCAAATCGGTGGGATTTTGGTGCTTAACACTGTACCCGATCCAGAAAACTACACTCCTTACTTCCTTGGAATTGACAAATGTAAATTCAGAAAAATGGTGGTTCCAGGAGATACTCTTAAATTTAAATGTGAGCTTACAGCCCCAATAAAAAGAGGAATTGCTCAAATGAATGGCACTGCTTACGTAGGTAATACCTTAGTTTGCGAAGCCGCTATGACCGCTAGAATCGTTAAAAATCAATGAACCAGCCTTTATCATATATTCACCCAGAAGCAAAAATTGCCAGAAATGTGGTAGTTGAGCCTTTTGTGACCATAAGTAAAAACGTAACTATTGATGAAGGTAGTTGGATTGGCCCAAACGTTACCATCATGGAGGGTGCGCGAATTGGTAAAAATGTTAAGATTTTTCCAGGTGCTGTAGTTTCAGCTGTTCCTCAAGACTTAAAGTTTGGAGGAGAAGACACCACCCTTGAAATTGGCGACAACACCGTAATTAGAGAGTGTGTTACCTTAAACAGAGGTACCCACGCGACCAATAAAACATCTATTGGAAAAGATTGCTTAGTGATGGCTTATACGCACGTAGCCCACGATTGCCATATTGGTGACAACTGTATTTTAGTTAATGCTGTTCAGTTGGCGGGGCATGTAACCATTGAAGATTGGGCCATTATTGGAGGTGCTGCTGCCGTACACCAGTTTGTGAAAATTGGAGCACACACCATGGTTTCCGGTGGATCTTTAGTCAGAAAAGATGTTCCTCCTTACACTAAAGCTGGACGTGAACCTCTTAGTTATGCGGGCATCAATTCTGTAGGCTTAAGAAGAAGAGGTTTTGCGAATGAGAAAATAGCTGAAATTCAAGAAGTATATCGTTACATCTTTCTTAAAGGATTGAACAACTCTAAGGCGCTTGATCTTTTGGAGGTTGAAATGCCACCTTCTAAAGAAAGAGATGAAATCATCAATTTCTTTAGAAATTCTGATAGAGGAGTAATGAAAGGCTATACAGCCAGATAGAATGAAGATTGAGGTTGAAAACCTAGGAAAAAAATATGCGAAGGAATGGATATTCAGGAAACTAGATATGCATTTCGATTCTCAGTTTTCCTATGCCATTACTGGCCCAAATGGTAGTGGAAAATCAACCTTACTTCAGATACTTACCGGTGTATTTTTACCAACAGAAGGAAAAATCTCATACTCCAACAACGACAAAAATATTCCTGAAGAGGACTTCTATAAACATCTAGATATTGTCACCCCTTATTTGGAGTTGATCGAAGAGTTTACCCTTGACGAATTCTTAAGATTCCATTTTAAGTTTAAGCAATTGGCGGAAGGAGTAACTATTGATAGTTTTCTTGAACATGTTTATTTAGAGAAAGATAGAGATAAGCATCTTCAGAATTTTTCATCTGGAATGAAACAAAGGCTAAAGCTCGGCTTGGCTTTCTATTCGCAAAGCCCCATTTGTTTTTTAGATGAACCTACTTCTAATTTAGATGAGCAAGGTACTGCTTGGTATTTGACCCATGTAAAAAAAGCATTGGAGAAAAAACTGGTCATCATAAGTTCAAATCAGAAATATGAATATGATTTCTGTGATCAGGCCGTTAACATTCCTGATTTCAAATAAACTTGAGAAAAGTGTAAACTTCCTCTTTTTATAATTATTTTAGAACTCACAAATACTAAATCATGCTTAGAATCAAACATTTCTCTTTTGTATTTATCGCATTTTTTGCCCTTACATTATCTTCATGCGGTGGAGGAGGTGGCGGTGGAGACGACACTCCCACACTTACTGCCGAAGAGCAAAGACTTTTAGACTTGGTAGGAACCACTGGCGTTACTTACGAAGCTACTTCTATCACCTTTAATGGTGCTGCCGCTACTGGTTTTGACAATTTCACCCTTACCTTAAGAGGAACGGCTTCGAGCAAAACTTATTCAACTACAGATGGAGATCCCGTTTTTAAAGCTACTGGATCTTGGGCGTTCAATGGTACTAACATCAATCAAATATTTATTGATGGCAACTCTAGTAATACTTTCGTGGTGTCGGCTTTTAATGCGAGTGCAGGCACTTTTACTTTAACTGTAAATTTTGTAGCTAGTGGAGGAGTAGCCGCAGGAACGAATAGCACTAACGGTACCTACGTGTTCAACCTAGTGAAACAATAAGAAATCAATCAACCCTAACTATGAAAAGAGCCGTTTTAGAAATTCTAAAACGGCTCTTTAATTTTAATTCGATCTGGTATTATTTTACCCTAAAGCCACAACGCCCGGAAGCTCTTTCCCTTCCATATATTCAAGCAAAGCACCACCACCAGTAGACACATAGGAGACATCGTTTCCATAGCCTAGGAGGTTTACTGCAGCTGCAGAGTCTCCACCACCGATCAATGAAAATGCTCCATTCTTTGTAGCTTCAACTATTGCCTCGGCAACTGCTTTGGTACCATTGGCAAAATTCTCCATTTCAAAAACACCCATTGGGCCATTCCAAAGTATGGTTTTTGAATCTCTCACGGTACGAGAGAAAACTTCAGCTGCTTGCGGCCCAATATCCAATCCCATCCAACCAGAAGGAATGGCATTGTTCATAGCAATATCAGTATTAGCGTCATTATTGAAAGCATCGGCAATTACCGAATCGATAGGAAGCATAAGGTCAACCCCTAGTGATTTGGCCTTTTGAATCAGCTCTAAAGCCAGTGGCAATTTATCTTCTTCTACCAAAGAATTACCGATATTTCCGCCCATGGCTTTAAAAAAAGTATAGGACATTCCACCACCGATAATAAGATGATCCACTTTCTCCAACAACCTTTCAATAATCATGATTTTATCGGAAATCTTAGCTCCACCCATAATGGCAGTGTATGGCTTTTCTGATTTATCTAATACTTTTTGTGCGTTTTCAAGCTCAGCCTGCATTACATACCCACAGCCTTTTTCATTAAAAAACTGAGCAATAATAGAAGTTGAAGCATGAGCTCTGTGGGCTGTTCCGAACGCATCGTTAATATATACATCACCATGCCCTGCCAATGATTTAGCAAAGTCTAAATCGCCTTTGGTTTCTTCAGTGTAAAACCTCAAGTTCTCTAGCAAAAGAATTTCTCCACTCTTTAGATTGGCGGATAGCGATTTAGCTTGATCGCCAACACAATCATCTCCGAACAATACTTTTCTTCCAAACACTTCACTCAAATGAGCAACCAAATGTTGTAGTGAAAATCTATCTTCTGGCCCCGTTTTAGGCCTACCCAAATGCGACATTAAAACTACTGCGCCTCCATTGTCCAATACATATTGAATGGTTGGAATGGCAGCTCTAATACGTGTATCGTCAGTTATTTCGAATTTATCGTTGAGTGGAACGTTAAAGTCAACTCGGATTAATGCTCGCTTTCCTTTAAAGTCAAAGTCGGTAATGTTCTTCATATTTTCTGTGCTTTTCTATTTTGCCGTTGCTCTTCTTAGTCTATCATTAATGGCCCTGCCCAGCCCCTTTTCAGGAACATAGCTGACTACAATGGTATTAATACTTGGGTTTTCATCAAGTGTGCGTAAACTCCCAAATAAGTTTTTGGCAGCTTCATTCAGGCTTTCTGTTTCAGATAGTAATATCTGATTTTCTGCTTTAAAGCGATAATCTAGTTTACTGAACCCTAAAAAACCAAAAGTCGATAAGTCGTCAGTTTCTGAGTTCAAAGCATCTATAGCAATTATCCTCTTCTTCGGAGCATAATGACTTTTGAGCATTCCAGGTGCTTTGGGCTGAGATGATGAGTGCGAATTGACTTCAACCTTACCAATCACCCCTTCAATTTCTTCTATTGAAATTCCGCCCAATCGGAGAACCACTGGGAGTTCGTTTTCAAAGCTGACAATAGTTGATTCCACACCAACTCCACAGTCTCCTCCATCTAAAATGTAGTCAATTTTATCTCCTAACTGCTGCTGCACATGTTGGGCAGAGGTTGGACTGATATACCCAAAAGGGTTTGCGCTAGGGGCAGCCAAAGGAAAGTTTAGGCTTCTCAATAATTCTCTAGCGAGTTCATGACGGGGCATTCGAACCGCCACGGTATCGAGTCCAGCGGTTACCAAATCCGAAATGATTGCTTTCTTTTTTAACAGAATAGTAAGCGGCCCAGGCCAAAAGACACTCGTCAATTGAACCGCTTTTTTAGGCAATTCTTCAGTGAACTCACTTAGTCTTTCAAAACTATCCACATGTACAATAAGTGGATCGAAAGTAGGTCTATTTTTCGTTTTGAAAATTTTGGCTACGACATCAACATCTAAGGCATTCCCCGCCAAACCGTACACAGTTTCTGTAGGAATAGCCACTAAATCTCCTCGTTCTAGAATGGATTTAGCTGCATTAATATCGACTCCGATGATGGCCACTATTGCAAACAGTTTTGGCTGATGGCTTCTGAAGCACCTTCAAAATTCAGTGATTCGGCAGTAGATAAATAACTGCAACCGTCAGTTTTATTATCAAGTGCTAATTCGGCAAGGCCTAACCAATAATAAGCTTCACCATATTGCGGGTTCAATTCAATTGCTTTCTTGAAATCAAAAATGGCATCGTCTGAATTGTTAATTCTAAGCTCGGCTTTACCTTTATTCAAGTAAACCAATGGGTTATCTGCTTCAAATCTCAAAGCAAATTCGAAATCGAAAAGTGCTCGATCAAATTCTCCATATTTGAAAAGGATAGCTCCTCGATTAATATACAAGTCGGCTACATTGGGCTGAAGCAAAATCGCCTTGTCTAAATCGAGCATTGCTCCTTGGTCATCAGAAAGTAAACGTCTTGTATTTGAGCGATTATAAAAAGCTCTGTAATCGGTACTATTTACTCTTATGGCTTGGTTAAAAGTAGTCACAGATTCATCTAACTGACCAATTCTTAGCAAGGCTACTCCTTTGGCATTTAAGGCTAAATAATTATTGCCGTTTTTCTCAAGTGCCTTATTAAATGATTTAATGGCTTCGGCATAAGATTCTTGCCCCATCAAATTCCTTCCTTCTTCAACCAATTGTTCTTCGCTTTTTCCGCAAGAAGTTAAAACAAGCAAAAAAGTAAAACAGAAGATTCCCTTAAGTATAGATTTCATATCTGTGATTTAAGCCGCAAAGATACAAACCACAATTGTTTCTGAAAGGAATTACTCTCTAGTATAAATCACCTTTTGAGCTTTAATTTCACCGCGATACTCTAAACGAATGATATATACTCCGGGAGGAACGGGACTATTAGAGACATCGGTTCCATTCCAAAAAATTTCGTTCTCTCCTTGAAAACCTAAACCTAAAGCAATAGTCTTCACCAACTTCCCATTAGAGTTATATACCCGCGCCCTAACCGCATCGGTTTCAGGTAATGTATAACTAATCGCAATGTTATCTGTAAACGGGTTTGGAAATGCATTTTGAACAATCAAGCCGCTACCGCTCGGTATTACGGGCTCTGGAACTACACCTTGAATTTGACTTTGATAAAGTCCATTTCCGTGAGTAGCTATCACTATTTTGCCATCAGACCTACGGTAATCAAGCATATTCACAGGCACATTCCCAATAGACTGTTCACCTTCTTGTAACCAAATTGTATTCTCGCCATTTAAGGCCGTAGTACTAAAAAGACCAACACTTGTAGCTAAGTAGTATTCTGTGACTCCATCTGTTTTCGGAACAATTTCTACCCAACGTACTGAAGGGCCAGCTCCCATTCCCGTAGGGTCTTCTTCTAAATTTCCAGAAATTCCTTCAAAAGTTACACCTCCATCAGTTGACCTAAAAACACTCTTTATTTGGTAATTAGAAAAGACCACAACGATTTCATCAGCATTGGTTGGGTTTACTGCTATAGAGTTGACATAGCCTCCTGATGGTAAAATATCAGAAGTAATCTCAGTCACCGCATACCCGTCAGAATGAGCAAAATCCATTCTAAATACTTGCCCAGCTGAGGTGCCGTAATACAAAATATTCTCTTGATCGGAAGAAGTTTCTAATGCCGAAATAGAGCCAGAAGCAATTTCTGTTCTTTCTAGCCTCTCCCAGTTAACGTCAGTCTTCGTTTGTAAGCCAGAAGGGATTTGACTCAGGTTTCTATTTCTCCATAAAAAATCTCCTCCCGCGAAAAACATCCTATTTCCGTTATTATGATCCAACACATATGGGTTAATAAAAAGAATAGGCTGAGAAGGATCAGCGCCAGCGCCAGATGGGTCTACTCTGGCAAAGGAAGAGAGTGCAAAATTGCGGTTCAAAGTAAGACGATAAACTTGCCCATTTTGAAATGATGTATAGTAATTAAGCCCAAACCTTGTAGATGCTGTAAAGCCGCCATCTCCACCAATCAGGTTGATACCATTATTATTACCGCCAAAGGCAGAAAGAATAGTACCATTATCTTGTAGCCCACCGAAAGCAAAGTTGTCTGCAGGCGATTGGCTCATATTAACAGTATAGTATTGAGTTGTGATATAGCCGTTATTTAACGACTCGTAAACCACAGGACTTGCCAAGTTATTATTGGTCTTAAACAGTCCGCCATCATTGGCCGAAATCATAACATTAGGATTTGACGGCAAAAAAATCAAGTCATGCTGATCGGGATGATGATTTGGATAATTATTATCCCCTTCTTCATCTGGATTATAGCCACCTATCCATTGAACATTTTCCTTTGTAGCAAAGCCATCTGTAGATCGGTAAATATTTGTTCCACCAACAAACACTATATTTTCATCAGCTGGATGTACCCTTACAAATAAATCGTATGAGTTTTGAGAGTCAAAAGATTCAATTTCTTCATCCGTTCCATCAGGCAGGTTAACTGATCTATCATCGATAGCACCGGTGGAGTTATTATATCTGATTAGCCTATGCCCTTCGCTAGTGTCTGAAAGAAAGTAAACAATATTCGCGTTACTCAAGGAAGCACCTATTTCTGTCCGTCTATACACCCGGTTTGTGTAAGTAATAATCCTTGTCCAATTCACGCCATCAATCGATTTGTATATTCCAGCAACTGAAGATAATGTATTTGCATTGGTAGCATTGCTAAGCGTGGCATAGAAGACACCATTGTTCGCTCGATACACCTCAGTATAGAAGATGGCGGTAACATCATTTAAATCCACATTATTTCCAATTTCATATAACGAGTTACCCAAAACGGTAGCCCAAGTTTGACCGCCATCGGCAGAGCGCACGATTCCACCATAAATAGCTGCAATAATTTCGTCATTGACACTGTTGGGATTAATCGTAATATCCCATACGTACATAAAGGGTGAGTTAAATTTTTCTGGATTATTGACTTGGGTCGAAGGCAACGGAAGCCAGTTTAGTCCACCATCAGTCGATTTATAAATTCCATCCCCTCTAAAAGGTGCACCGGGAGATCGTGTTGAATTACCAACCAGTTCACCAGTACCATAGTACCAAACATTCTCTTTTCCTGGTCGTGTATCTTGAACAATACAGGTTACACTTTGCAACTGATCAGATTTTGTTGTTTTTGTCCAGCTCTGACCTCCATTTGAAGAGCGCCAAACGCCTCCAGAAACTCCTGCAGCAAGTATTATATTTTCATTTTGAACATCTATAGCTACGGCTCTTGTCCTACCTCCTACATTGTTCGGGCCTAGCGAACTCCATGTCAGTAAGCTGGGTGCATTTTTCGAGTCCGTGCCTGCGGCACGCATTCGCAAGCGATTCAAATTAGCTTTAAAAGCCAACTCTTGAGCAAATTGATTTTCCAGCTCACGAATATTGATTGGGATTTCGTCAGTTGAGGGATTGGCCAACATCTGGTGAATATATTCACCCCTCTGCTGTACATTCTCCCTTGAAAAAAACTCCGACCTTGCCTTAGGCGGATCTACTACGGTTTGATTATTCTTTGGCTCAGGTGTTGAAATAAACACTATAGCCACTATTACTGACAAGCCAATAAGACCCAGAAATGAAATAGATTTTTTGTTCACCTTCATCAATGATAAATATAGGGCACTCAAGCAATTTTATTGCATAGGAGCGTGGTTTTCAACTAAATAAATTGCTTTGTTTTGGCATACATACGCACTAAAGAGGACTCGTGACTTATCCTTTCCTTCAGGTTACTGAAATGAATCCACTTAAGATCGTTTGATTCATGGTTCAACTGCGGCACGGCTCTTTCTGGCGCTACGAGTAAAAACCGAACATCATAATGTTCGTGCTCAGGCACTCCTTTCCTTTCAGGAATGGTGTGGATGTCCAAATCAAATATTTGGTTTGAAGCGAAAACGAAATCTGAAATACCAGTTTCCTCCTCAGCTTCTTTTAAGGCCACTGCCCTCACGTTTTCATCGCCATCGGCATGACCGCCCGGCTGCAGCCATCTGTTCAATTTGGCATGATGTAGCAACAATATGGAGTCTCGCTTATGATTCAAAACCCAAGCAGAAGCCGTTATATGCCCCATTAGCAAAGATCGTTCAAAGCAATTTTCATAATTACTAAGCAGGCTTTCAAACCTAGGTTTGAAAGCCTGCTCTTCTTTGTATTCAGATTGGTATTCCTTAATTTCTATAAGGAGTTTTTGTCTTAAATTAAACTCCATCCGAAATTACAATATTGGCTTTGTTCAACTTCTTTTTCTCAAGCTTACTCACCATTTCTCCACCACCTGAGTTATCCATATCTCCTTTTCTAACCAATACGTAATAAGAAATGGCATCCAATTTCTTAAAAGTCACTTGTCCTTTGTTATTGGTTAACTGAGCATCTTGAACTGCATTTTTTTCGGCATTATAATCTGCTTGAGTTTTATAGATTGTTACCTTGGCTCCTTCCACTACATTACCAAGTTCATCTAAAATGGTAAGCTTAAGTTTGGTGTTAAAAATTTGGTCTGGTTGCTCAGAAGGCGTAAATAGGGTGCCAAAAATCAATGTTAGGGTAATCAATACAGATTTCATTCTTTTTAAATTAGAGGTTTCGGTCAAACAATTTTTCAATAAATACCTCGAAAGGTAAGGCCTCGGAATATAAACGATCTTGATAGACATTGGCCATCAATTTTATATAACTGGGCTTTCGATCGATCATAACGTATTCGATGAGAATATTGCCGTAAAGTTGGTTAGATTTTTTTTCTTCCAATTCTAAACCTTGAGGTTTCAAATACCATTTCTCGATTACCTCTTCATAAGATTCACGATCGATGATTCTACGGTCGTTTTGCGCCAACTTATACTCGAACTCAAGGGTTTTCTCTTTTAAATAATCGAACAAGTTTCTGAAGTCATCACTTGATATTTCATTGTCATAAGTAACCGCAAAGCCATTTGAATACTTGGTTTCTAGCAAGTGAATATTGAGTTTAGTTACAATACCTTTCTTTTTCAGATGGTAAGCATTATAGATTTCAGTCAGTAATTCAGTCTTTTTATTACTAGCCAACCACGATTGAAAGCTCTCAGATTCTTTACTGGTTCTTTCTAATGTTTCATGGACTAACTCAGCTGGGCCTTCGGCCTTCCCTTTAAAAATCTTATTATATATATCGTCAAAAAAACTCATAGTCAATATTTATGTATTCTTCCTGCCCTTTTCTAGCTTCCCAAATTCGTCAAACTTCAAAACTCCATGATCAACCAGTTCAGCTACAAGCGTTGTCAATACATTTTTGTTTTCAGGCGCTATGGCATTCACCAAACCATTAACATCAAATTCGGTAGATTGGTCTAATAGAGAGAAAATTTGTGTTTCATATTTTGCTCTCAGTTTTAGCTCTTCAGCCTTTCTTTTATTCTGAACGCAATTGTCGCAGACCAAGCAAGGATCATAATTCACCTCACCAAAATACTCTAGCAACTGTTGTGTTCGGCAGCGCTCTTCATTGTGTAAATAAGCAATTACTGATTCCATTTTTACGGTAATCAACTTGCGCCTGCTTTCAATCTGGTGATTATCAATTGGCAACTTATCGGCTGGATATTTTGGCATCAAAAACGATAACTGAGGCTGATCCTTTTGAGGAATATACTCAAGCACTTCTCGCTCATGTAGATGCTTCAGCATTTTTCGGCAGGCATCCACGGTAAGCCCTAAGTTGGCGGCCAAGTTATTTTCTTGGATGATGATTAAGTTGTTATAAACTTCTCCACCATAAAGTCGAAGAATGGCTTTAATCAGTGGATCAAACTGGGCGCTGGCAATCTGAAACTCATACATCAGCTTTTGGTTCAACCCAAACATCAACCGCGAAGGCTGATAGAAAGACTCACTCAATAAAATCGCTCCCTGGGACTCCAACACTTTAATGCCGTTGAAAATCTCCATCGGGTGTCGATCGAAGTTTTTTGAGAAGGTTTGGAAATCGAAATCGAAGCTGCCTTGCGGATGGCTGCCATTGGCCAACTGATAATAGTTACCCAACATTTGATATACCTCCCGTATCAATTTCACTTCGGGTAACGAATTTTTGGTCTTCTTTCGTAACTCCTCAATGTCCTTTTGGTGACAAATAATTACTGCAAAGGCCTTTTTCTCATCGCGCCCAGCCCTGCCTGCTTCTTGATAATAAGCCTCTAGGTTTCCGGGCAAATCCATATGAACCACTAACCGAACATCTGGTTTATCGATCCCCATTCCGAAGGCATTAGTAGAAACAATCACTTGTGTACGGTTGTGAATCCAATTTTCTTGTTTCAAGCTTCGCTCTTCATGCGTTAAGCCTGCATGATAAAAATCAGCACTGATGTGGCTTCTTTGTAACATTAGAGCCAATTCTTTGGCGTGTCTTCGGGTGCTTACATACACCACCGCAGATCCACGTACTCGATTCAATACCTCTAAAAGTTTTCTTTCCTTGTGTTCTTCAAACCGAACTGAATAGGAAAGATTCGCTCTGGCAAAACTCTTGGTAAATACCTTCTTGTTTCGGAATTCAAGCTTTTCCTGAATATCAGCTTTTACCTTTTCAGTTGCGGTTGCTGTCAAAGCCATAATTGGCGTTTCGGGCAGCAACTCACGTATGGCAGCGATTTCTAAGTAAGCAGGGCGGAAATCATAACCCCATTGCGAAATACAATGCGCTTCATCTACGGCAATTAAGTTAACCCCTCGTGTGTCGCGAACAATCTTGATTCGTTCTTGAAAAAGCTCGGTTTTCAACCTTTCAGGAGAAACATAAAGAAACTTGATGTCGGCATTGACACAGTTATCTAGGGCAAAATCAATCTCGCGTTTGGACATTCCTGCATGAAGAGATTCGGCAGAAATACCACGTTTTTTCAACTGATATACTTGATCTTTCATCAGGGCGATCAGCGGTGAAATCACCACACAGAGCCCTTCATTTACCAATGCAGGAACCTGAAAGCAAATGGATTTTCCTCCACCCGTAGGTAGCAAAGCAAGCACATCATTGCCTTCTAGCGAAGCATTGATAATATCTTCCTGCAAAGGCCTAAAGGCATTATAGCCCCAGTATTTTTTTAGAATGTTTAGCCCTTGGTTCATTAAGAGTGAAGATAAAGATTAATTCAAACTGTAGACTGCAAAGAACAGCAGTTTTGCGTTGGAGTTTATCAAAACTTCAAAAAAAGGAATTTAAGGGCTAAACGTTAAGTTTATCGCTCTCTATTCGGAACGTAAAGCGGTTACTGGGTTTTTAGTTGCGGCATTGATGGTTTGAATTCCAATGGTTAGTATGGCAACCAAAAATGTACATAAAAGAGCCAACGCGAAAACCAAGATTCCAATATCTGTTTTGTAGGCAAAGTCATTTAACCAGCCATTCAGCACCCAAAAAGCCAGAGGAACGGAAACTACGAAAGCGATGAGCACCAGCAGAGCAAAGCTCCGTGTGAGTTCTTTTACAATGCTAGAAACTGAAGCGCCCAATACTTTACGAATTCCAATTTCCTTAGTGCGCTGGGTAGTAATTAAAGAAGAGAGCCCCAACAAGCCCAAGGATGCAATGATAATCGCCACGATAGAAAAGGCTCCAATTGCTCCAGTTAATCGATCTTCATTTTCATAAAGTTGGGCAAATTGATCATCAAGAAAATAGTAATCGAAAGGCACGGAAGGAAGTACCCTTGCCCATTCCGCTTCGGCTAATTTTAACACATCTTGTGCTCTGCCCGACTGAATTCTGGCTACTGTAAAGCCGTGAATTGCGTTTTCTGGTTGTCGATAAAAGTGAATGATGGGCGCCACTTCATTGGCCAATGATTCAAAATTATAATCCTTAACCACCCCAATTACCTTCATTTTCCTACTTCCGAAGTTCAAATACTTTCCATCAATTCCTTCCCAACCGAAAGCATCAAAGGCGGATTGATTTACAATGGCAGCATTCGATTGATCGTCTTCACTGTTGGTTAAGAAATTTCTTCCTTCCGTAAATTCCATCTTCAAATTAGGGAAGAAATCATGATCTACATAAGTATAGCGCATGCGCAATCGCTGTTCAGGTGTAAAACCATCGGGTACCACAAAAGTAAAACGGCCCGGAAAGTTTCCAGGAACTGAAGCGGAAGCACTTAACGAAACTATGGCCGAATTTTGACTTAAGTTATTCCGCATGGAAGCCAATCCGTTTTGGCCTTCTTCCTCCCCAGGGAAATCCCTTTGATTGATAGGCAACACCAGCAAGTCAGCTTTATCAAAAGCCATGTCTTGGTTTTTCATGAACTTGACTTGCTTGTTCAATACCAGAGTGCCTACGATTAACAAAATCGAAAACATAAATTGCAGCACTACCAAAGTATTCCGAACAGCTTGACTCATTTTACTCGACTTGAGCACTTTTCCTTTTAAAGAATCTACACTTTTGAGGGAAGAAATGTACAAAGCAGGGTAGAGTCCAGAACCAATTCCAATTAACAAACCCAAGCCCACTAGCCCCAAAAGTAGCTCCATATTATTAGTAAAACTGAGGCTCAATTCTACATTATACATACTATTGAATTGCGGGAGCAACAGCAACGCCAAGGCCAAACCAATAATCAAGGAAAGAAATGAAATGCTCAAAGATTCAACCATATACTGCATGACCATTTCTCGCCTTAAGGCTCCCAGCACCTTTCTTACCCCTGCTTCTCTGGCCCTGTCCATGGAACGGGCAGTGGCCAAATTCATAAAGTTGATAGAGGCGATCACCACGATCACCAAAGCGACCACCAACAAAATATAAGCGTACCTACGGTTACCATTTAGTTGATCATATAAATCCAAAAGGTTGACCAATTTGAAGTCCGTTGTTTCGGCAGTTTGCTCATCCCAAATCTTAGCAATAAAGGGCTCAAAGCGTTGTTCTAAACCCTGAACATCTGTGCCCTTTTGCAGTAGCAGATAGGTTTCTAAAAATGAGGAGCCCCAATTCCCCGCCACACCCTCATATTCAGGATCGCTTTGGATTGGAAGTAATACATTAGGTTGCAGCCTACTATTGTAAGGTGGCTCTGCCAATACACCCGAAACGATGTAATCTTGTCCTAAACTGGCAATAGAAACCGTTTTTCCCATTGGATTCTCATTCGGGAAAAGTCGTTGCCCTACTTCTTCTGAAACCACAATGGAGTTCAAGTTCTCAAATACTTTATCTCTATTTCCAGCCTTAAGTTCAAAGTTGAAAATGGAAAGGAAGCTGTCATCAGTTAAAATTGCAGGTTCGTTGAAACGCTTTTCTCCCACTTGTAACCAAAGGGAGTTTTCCGCCACCCTAACTCCGCCAATTACTTCGGGGTATTCATCTTTGAGTGCGTCCAAAGTGGGTACCCAAGTGTCATAAGTATCTTGCGTTCCAGTAGGCGTAATCCGCTGTTTGTAGAGCAAATAAGTTTGATCGGCTTGTGTGTGCATTTTATCATAACTCAATTCGCCTTGGGCATAAAGCAAAATGAGAATGGCAGCCGTAATGCCTACCGATAAACCGAATATATTGATGAATGAGTAGCTTTTGTGGAGCATGAGATTTCTCATGGCAACCTTTGCGTAATTTTTTAACATGACCTTTTGAGTTTAAACCTATAGAAATGTAAGCGATAACTTATACTTCCAAAAGTTGGACAACACCAACTGCTTTATGGTTACACTCAATAGTCATAATTCTGTATTCAACTGATTTGAAAAAACAGCCAAACATCTACCAAACAATCTTTTTCTTATTCAAAAAAGCGGCAATTCCCTTTTGGCAGTCTTCAGAAGCGCGGGCTTTCGCATTCATTTCGGCAGCATAACTTAAGCCTTCTTCCACATCCATACTTTGCACAGCGGCAATCATTTGCTTGGTGAAAGCCATAGACTGACCTGAGTTTTTCTCTACCAACATTTGAGCAAAATTGGCCACTTCCATATCCAAGTCAATAGCCTCCACTACGGTGTTTACCAAGCCCATGGATTCGGCCAGTTCGGCTGGAATCAACTCACCAGTGAGCAATAGTGACTTCGCTTTTCCTTCTCCTATTTTCCGAAGCAAGAAAACCTTTACAATGGCCGGAATAAAACCGATGCGGACTTCAGTATAACCGAATTTGGCTTCGGGTACGGTGAATGAAAAATCGCAAACCGTAGCCAAACCACAACCGCCAGCGATAGCATGCCCCTGAATTTTGGCAATCACCACTTTAGGGTGTTGATAGATTTGTAAGAAAAGCTCTTTTAAATGATTTGAATCGGCCAGATTTTCTTCGAAGGTATTATTCTGAAGTTGCTGTAAATACGCCAAGTCGGCACCAGCGCAAAAGGAATCACCAGCGGCATCCAATACAATGACTTTTGCATTTTCATCTACTGCCGCCTGAGTGAATGCCTGCTTGAGTTGCGTAACCATTTCGGCATTTAGGGCATTCCTTTTTTCTGGTCGGTTAAGAGTAATGGTGGCAATGCGGTTGGCCACTTCGTATTTCACTAAAGTCATTTCTTCCATATTCTTGAATAATAGCCATCGCGATAGATGGAGTGCACTTTCAAATTTAGCGTTTCTGCCTGATTTGTGAGCTTATCGGCCAAGAACTTCCGATTTGATTTGTCGATAATTAATTCTTGAAACTCAAATTTGCCTTCTAAATCCTTTAGGTCGTAAACACTTTCATTTGAAAGAATGAGGCAGTCCACTTCCACTGGTCTTTCAAATTCAACCTTGATTTTTTGATTAAGTTTAAAAATTCGCTGGCCTTGAAAAACAATCAACTGATACCCATTAAAATCTTCGATCGCTAATTCTAATTCATCTTCGAAAGGTAGAAGGCTGCTGCCTGCTAATTGCCGCTTGGGTTCTAAATGGAATTGAATTCGATCTAAATTTTGTGAGAATGAAGTATCTGCCACCAGCTTACTTTTATTTCCCACCCTAAAATCCAATACGGATTCACCAGAAACATTTAATACGCTGAACTCTGCATTTCTGTATTCATTCCAATGATTCATTTGACTCAACACAAACAAAAGGCAAAAACTCAATGCCCACATTAAGTATTTGAATTGCCTTTCAGCCAATAAAATGATAAGCATTATAATGACTGCGTAAATCAGCCATGTTTCGCCTGTAGTTAAATGAATGCCATCTAAAGTACTGCCCGGAAGCCATCTTACCCAATGCACCAGCCAATTAACGATTTGAACAAAGGATTCTGTAAGCCAATTTACGGCTTCGCCCAAATAAGGAATTCCACCCAAGGCCAGTACCACCAAACCCAGAATAAGCATGGCAAAAGCGGCTGGGATTACGAACAAATTGGAGAATAGAAAATAGCTCGGAAATTGATGGAAATATAGAATACTCAAAGGGGCGGTCGCAATTTGAGCTGCTAAAGAAACACAACTTATTGCCCAAACCTTGTCAAGCCAAGTATTATGAATATCGAATAAGTTGTAAAACTTAGGTTGAAGGTATACGATGCCAAAAACAGCCAAATACGACAACTGAAAACCTACACTCATGATCAAATAGGGATTCCAGCAAAGCAGCACAAAAGCCGAAGCGGCCAGCGTATTATAAATGCTGCTGTTGGTGTTTTTCGCTTTAGCAATTGCAACAAACGAAAACATCGTCACGGCACGAAGCACAGAGGGAGAAAGGCCAGTAATGAATGCGTAGCACCATAAAAGCACAATACTGATCACCGCCATCCACCAGCGCCTTTTCCAAGTATTGAGTTTAAGCCGCTTAAAAATCAGTAGAATAATTCCGTAGATAATGCCCACATGCAAACCCGAAACGGCCAAAACATGCATAGCACCTGCTGCCGAAAATGAGGTTTGAAGTTCAGTATCCAACTCATCTTTCACCCCCAAAGTAATGGCCAACAAAACACCCCTAGCGTCAGGATCTGAAATTCTGGCTTTGAGTAATTCGGCACATTTATTCCTAATTTTAATCGAAGTCGCAACAGGCCATTTCCACCAAGGTAAATCATGGCCAAGCAATTGAAAATTCTCTCCGATAAATTGCTGATGGAAGATATTGTTATAGACCAAATAGTTCTTGAAGTTGAATTCGCCCGGATTGGCAGGTGCTTCTGTAAGGTTTGGTGAACCTTTGACCAATAAAATATCACCATACTGAAGGTTTGCACCCACCTCTTTACTTACATAAGCATTTACATAACCCGAAGCAGTTTGCCATTTTCCAGTGAGTACATCTGTAACCTTAAGCCGAACATTGATCGAGTTGGCCTTCACGGCTGGCTCTTCATATATCACCGCTCGGTACGCTTCAATTTCTTGGTTGATGTGAAGCAAATGGTCGGGTGAATTATCAACTCTATGTTCCTTCAACCGAAGAAATCCTGAGCAAAAAAGAATGACCAAAGCCAAAACAGAGAGCACATACTGAAAGCGCAACGAATTACGGAGCGCTAGAAAAACATAGATAATGAAAAGCGTAACAGGTAACCAAATCTTAATATCAATCCATTCATTATCATAATGGTAAACAACCACCCCAAGGATAAAGGCAGCAGAGAATCGAATAAATGGAAACGAATTAAAATTCACACAGTCAAAATAATTATTTATTTTATTACAATGAAGGGGTTGTGAATAATACTGACACCACTTATACCAAGTAAAGAAAGCATAACACTAAGGTTAAATTGATCAGGCAATCAATCTTTAAATTTGAACTGACTCATCGATCTAAACAATGAACCTGATTGAATACTTGCGTTCTGCTGATGACTATTCATTAGATAGAGTAGTAAAAGAAATCTACGTTGCTAAGGATCAGCAGATTTATCAACCTGGCCAACAGACCAATTCTATTTATGAAATTGTATCTGGCGCTGTAAAATTGGGCAGTTATGGAAGTCAAGGGCAAGATATTACTTATGATATTCTGAGCGCTCCAGACACCTTTGGAAATTTAAAATACTTGAATGGGCAGTTTTTTGAGTTCGCAAAAACGATAATCCCCTGCCGTTTGCGTGTCTATCAACTCGATTTTTTTAAGCGTATCATCGTAGAAGACCCCAAAGTTTCTGAGTGGTTTAATAAAAATGCAGTAAGACGATGGAGTATTGCTGAAGCACGCTTATTCAGTATTCGTTCGGCCAATAGTATTGAGCGACTGCAAGTAATTTACAATGATTTTGACAGGGAGGTTTTAGACTCGGAAAATAAAAAGCACCACCTTTTTTCATTGCTCACCAAACAAGAAATAGGTGATTTAACTGGCATGACACGTCAAACCGTAAGTCAGATCATTAAAAAATTAAAACCCACGAGGTTAAAGAAAACTGCCTAAAAACATCAGCAATAAAAAAAGGGATCGTCATGATCCCTCTTCTTATTCAACACTTCCTGCTAGCAAAGCAAACAAACCAGGGGCGATACTTACTTCTTTTCAATAATACCCGGAAACAAAACTCCATCAGGTGCTGTAAAGTCTAAGCCCAATAAAGTTGCGATTACAGGCGCTACATCTTCCAAGCCCATTTTGTGTACAAGTTTACCTTTAGTAACACCTGCGCCCCAAGCTACAAAACCAGTTTCAATCTGTTTGAAGTCTGGAAAATACCCGTGTGTTCCGCCTGAACCTCTTTTCAAATCATCGCCAGATGCTGAACCCGACATTGCCACGCCCGGTATAGGTGCTATAGCCAAAAGCGCATTTGGGTCGGCACCTACTTGAGCCAACTCTTCTTTCGATACTACTCTAAAAAGCTTTTTGGTTTTCTCAGGAAGGTCGTTTAAAATCTGCTTTACTTGATTTAAAGTTTTAGTGTCCTTGGGGTCTTTCAACATTAAAAACGCGGCTGCGCCAGAAGTGTGAAAAGCAGCTTTCCAGTTTCCTCGATCTTGGGCAGTAGACATTAAGCCTGCATTTGCCAACCAAACATTCGGGCTCAAAAGTGAATGTACATCCACAAAACCATGGTCTCCTGAAATGATAAAAGTGGTTTTATCTAGAATTCCAGCTCTTTCTGCGGCCTCCTTAATTTTACCTATCGCCCTATCGGCTGCGGCTACAGCAAAAGGCACCATTTCACCGTCTCTTCCGCCTTGGTGCTGAAAATGATCTGTACCGATTAAGTGTAGTGCAATGAAATTAGGCTTGTGCTTTTCCAACACATAAGCAGCCATTTCACCAGTTCTATCTTCTCTGTTGAAAAACTCACCATTAAAAGTGTTGTTATTCATTTTCCCTAAAACTTCTCTCTCTAGTTCTTCGAAAAAACCATTCGGAATGTCCTTATCCCGCATTGGCTCAATACGATCTGTTCCTTCTTTCAAATACCAGAATTCAGGAATATTATAATCGATAGGTGCATCTACGGAAACAGGCCAAATAAAGGCTGCTGATTTCATTCCTTTCGCTCGAACTGCGTCCCAAAGTGTTGGTACTTTAATTTGGTTTTCGTACCAATACCAAGCGCCCGTCTGGCCTTTTTCTTCGAATGGAGAGTTGTAGTAAATACCATGACGGGCAGGCTTAGCCCCAGTAATTAATGTAGTGTGCGATGGATAAGTTACCGAAGGGTAAACACCACGAACGCCTTCCGCTTTTGTTCCGTTTTCGGCCATCCATTTCATGTTTGGCGCAGGCCATTTGGCTTCCATGTAAAAATCGGGACGGAAACCGTCAATAGAGATCAAAACCACATGTTCTGACTGCTGGGCCTTTAAACTCAAGCCTAAAATCATTACTAAAACTATTGCTATATACTTTTTCATCTGTTTCTAATTTTAAAAGGAAAGAGCAGGCGCTTTCGCACCTACCCTTAGCATTAATCTATCTATTTTAAAATACCATTACTGGCCGAAAGTATAGCGTAAACCTAGCTGAACCCTCCATGGCGTTCCGCCAATTGGTTTGTTACCAGCTCCAGTTTGCACCGAGTAATCATAAGATTTAGCTACTTGATCAAAGCCTGTAATTCGCATTAACTCTAAGTTTCTGCTGTATTCATGGCTGTTCCCTTTTGAGCTATTTAAGAAGTTTGCGAAGTTGAATAGATCAGCAGAAAGTTCTAAGCCATGACCATTTGTTAACTTAATCTTCTTCAATAAACGAAGGTCGATGTTGGCATAGAAACCATTGACACCTGCGTTTCTTTCTGCAAAACGACCGAAGTTATCTTGTAGGTAGTCTTTGAAGTTTTGAGGCACATCAGGATTATTCAAAATATTCATGTAACCATCTTTAATAGCCTGTGGCGTATTTGCATCGTTGGGATCGAATATGTAAGCCTGATCGTTGGAAAGGTTAAAGTCTCCATTTGCACTTCTGTTGTTATTATCTACTACAAAGTTGAAAGGACTTCCGCCTGAACCCGTTATGGTAGCTCCTAAAACAAAACCATGGAAAGAAGGTGAAGCAGTGTTCACTACAAATTTCGAACGGAAGTTGTTGTCAGAATAACCGTAGTTCAAGTCTCTTGGATCGCCAGTAACTGGCAAGAAAGTAGAAGTGTTGGCTACACAGCAGTTGTAAGAAGAGTTATCCTTAGAGCTGTTTCTTGTATAGGAAATGTTAAAGTATCCATCCTTTCCTACTTGAGCAGATCCGGAAATGATAATGGCATGCTGCTTTACTTCACCGTCAGATTCCAATACTAATGCTCTACCTACTTGGTTCGAAATTCTACTGTTGGTCCAGTCAGTAATTCCGCTTGCGGTAATGGTATTCGCAGGCACAAACACTTCTCTACCTTCGTTGGTCACAAAGTATGGGTCTTTCGCCAAGTTGGCTTCCTGATAAACATAGTTATTGGTGGTTTTACTTGCCAAGTAGTTTACTGAAACAGAATACTTATCACCGAAGTAGTGCGTGTAATCAACGTTGAATTTAGCCGTGGTTGGCACTTCAAAATTGTCGCCTACTGCGTTAATGGTGCTGAATGGCACTTGGCCTGCTGGTACGCCAGGCACTGTGCTTGGATCATTTCTGTATGCGTTGAAATCAGGAGTTGGAACATCCGCACCCGTCACATCAATAGCCCCCAACAAGGTTCCAGAATTCTGAATGTTGTTTACCTGAGCATAGTAATGTGGCTGAGAGTTAAAGATACCTCCACCCAATTTGATGATGTCTGAATCTTTACCTCCAATATTCCATATCCCTTGTAACCTTGGCTGAATGTTGTCCAAATCTTGCGGACGGTTATCCGTTCTAATTCCTAATTCATTGAAAACAGTTTGGTTGAATTCTGCACCTTCAGTGAAGATTGTTCCATCCCATCTTACTCCAGCAATCACTTCCAAATCACGGTGTAGGCTAAATTCTGCTTGCGCGAAAAGAGATAAATCCAATACGGTTTGTTTTACAATTGGCAAACCTTGCAATGGCACTTCTCTGGCATAACGACTTGGCGTTAAGTTCTCGAAGTCATCAAGTGAATCGAAGAAGAAACGACCGTTTTGCTCATTTGAAAGTAAGGTCTCCAAATAAGTAATCATGTTGTCCGTTCCGAAAGTGAAATTCACATTTCCTCTAGACAAATAAGCCGTGTTGGTGAACTGGATCATGTTCTCCAAGTTAGTTTCAGGAGAATAACGCTGACCACCCAACTGAACAGTTCTGCTGGCCGAAGATCCATCAGGAAGTGTAGACTGCACATTTACAATCGCTCTGGGAATGTTTGAAGAAGGCAATTGCGAACTTGGGTTGTAAGCTCTTTCAGCATGCTGATATTGCAATTTGAATTCATTGGTTAAGTTGGCGTTGAATGCCGATCGCAATGAAACGCCCAAAGTGTTCTCTTGAGAATTGAAGTCAGAATAACTTTCGGCCAATTCAAAACTAGAGTTATCGCTAGTGCTAAATGGGTTTGTGTATTTATTATAGTTATTTCTAATCGTCAGTCTGTGAATGTTATTCAACTGCCAGTCAACACGGGCAAAGAAGGTACTTGCTTCAGACGAACGCTCAAATTGACCAACCTGCTGGTCATTGCTCAAGCCATATTTCGCTCTTGCTATTTGTAAATAACGGTCCAAATTGGCTTTGGTCAAGCCTGATCTGTTCTCGTCATCAGCAGTTTGAATGTCTGCAATAAAAAGTGGGTCGGTTGCTTCCTGTCTTTCGAACACTGCGAAAAAATGAACCTTATCCTTTACAATTGGCCCGCCTAAACTCACACCGTATTGTGTGTTATTGAAGTCAGCCGTTCTTGGGTTTTCTCTAATGTCAAGATCGTTCTGAAGCTTGTCGTTTCTATGGTATATAAAAGCACTTCCTTGTAAATCATTGGTACCAGACTTGGTTACCGCCTTAATAGCTCCACCACCTTGTCGGCCTTGCGTTACATCATAGTCATTGGTAGAAATTTCGAAAGTTCTAATCGCTTCTTGTGAAATGGTATATGGCCCCTGCCCGATTTCACCCGCAGTCAATGTATTCCTAGCGTTCAAACCGTCAATAGTAACACCTGTAGAGGTTCTTCTTTGTCCACCCAAGTTCAAGCTTCCTCCACCTTGTAATGGAGAAAGGCTTACCAAACGAGTAAAGTTTCTTCCTTCAGAAGGCAAGTTTTGAATTTGCTGCGTACTTACAATAGTCGCTTCTCCTTGTCTATCGATAGAAGAGCGGATTTGATCACCAGTTACCACAATGGTTTCCATTTCTGTAACCGCCTCAGATAATTCAAAGTTGATTTTTAATTGATCGCCTTGGTTGACCATAAAGCCTTCCTTCTTTTTTGAACCATAGCCCACAAAAGAAGCGGTGATCTCGTAAGGACCACCTAATGGCACCTGAATAAAGCGATATTCACCATTTGCATTGGTTACGGTACCTGTTTGAAAACCAGTAGCCGTGTTTTTTATAAGTACTGTTGCTCCTGGCAGTGTGCTGTTATCTGTAGCTGTGATAACCCCTTGAATTGTTGCATCAGTTGCTTGCGCTAGGGATTGAAAAACCGTGAAGGTCAACAATAGTAAGGCCATCCCCAGTTGCCTACTATTGATTTTGATTAGGTAGAATTTTAGTTTCATAGTGTTGTTTTTTGCACAAAACTATGGCTACCATTCTCGAGCAAATGTTAGATTTTAACATCTGCAAAAAGGTTAACAATACCCTAACCAGCCTACTGGTTAGTATTACATTTTCTTAATATTGGGGAAACAAAAGACTAAACTTTCTTCTGCATTTCGAAGTGCTCAATAGCAGCTTCTACGAATTTTTCGCCCACTTTCACAAAGCCATATTTAGTATACAATGGCATGGCAGTGAGCTGGGCATGGAGGTAAATTAAAGTGCCGGGTTTGGCAGCATTATTTTCAACATCAGCCAAAACCATTTGAACCAAACGCTTCCCTACCCCTTTACCTCTGTATTCTTCATACACAGCAAAACGCTCTAGTTTCACACCTTTTTTTGTGGCTCGGTAACGCGATGTCCCTGCTGGCTCTCCATTATAATAAGCAATAAAATGAGCGGAATCCGCATCGAATTCATCGAATTCCTCTTCGCGATCGCAAAGTTGTTCTTCAATAAACACTTTTTCACGGATGGCAAAAGCTTGATTAAGCTCTTCCTTATTCTCCACTTTTTTTACTCTTATCATTTTTTTCTTGATGTTTATCGTAAGCCGAAATTATCTCCTTTACCAATTTATGGCGCACCACATCTTTGGCATCTAAATCTACTCTTGCAATTCCTTTAACGCCACTCAAAATTTTAAGCGACTCTCCCAAACCCGACTTTTGATTTCGAGGTAAATCTATCTGAGATATATCTCCTGTAACAATTACCTTCGAGTTTGGCCCCATACGTGTCAAGAACATTTTCATTTGCATGGCCGTGGTATTCTGAGCTTCATCCAAAAGAATAAATGCATGATTCAGCGTTCTACCCCGCATATAAGCCAAAGGCGCTATTTCTATAACTCTGTTCTCCTGATAAAATTTTAGTTTTTCTGAAGGTATCATTTCATCTAAGGCATCGTAAATCGGCCTTAAATAAGGGTCAATTTTCTCCTTAAGATCTCCCGGAAGGAAACCCAAATTTTCACCTGCTTCAACCGCAGGGCGCGTAATGATGATTTTCTTTACCTCTTTGTTTTTTAAAGCTTGAACAGCCATGGCCACAGAAATGTAGGTTTTACCTGTACCAGCTGGCCCCACAGCAAAAACCAAATCATTTTCTTCAACCGCTTTCACCAATGCTTTTTGATTAGCTGTTTTAGGCTTAATGGTATTTCCTCTGTTACCATAAACCAAGACGCCTTCATCACTTTGCCCATTGATATACTCTGCTTCGCTCTTGATGTACGATTTCACATTGTCATGCGTCACCTTTCCATACTTATGGTAGTGCTGCACCAACGAGTTCAGAATATCATTGATTTGGATAATCTCAGATGCATTCCCTTGAATGAGAATCTCGTTACCTCTAGATACAATCTTGCTTTTAGGAAAAGCAGAGGCCACTTCTTTGATGTTCTCATTTGCCACGCCTAAAAAGTCGACCATGGCTATGTTTTCGAGTATAATTAATTTTTCTACCAAACGCTGAACTATGTTTTATTTGATTGATTAAGCCCCAAAAATTTCAATACTTTTGCTATTCACAAACTTAGAAATTTTAACCGAATAGTCTTTTATGGCCATTGTCACTTTAACTTCTGATTTTGGACACACCGACCATTACGTGGCCGCGTTAAAGGCCTCTTTGATTTCTAAGGACAATGCATTAAAACTTATTGACATTAGCCACGATATCGAACCTTTCGATATTGCCCATATGGCATTTGTGGTAAGTGCCGTGTTTAGAGATTTTCCCAAAGGCACTATTCACATGCTTAGCACTAACGTAGCACAAGCTAATCAAGATTCTTATTTAGCCGCTAAAATTGAAGATCATTTTTTTGTTGCCCCTGATAACGGAATATTAAGTTTGATCAGTGATAAAACTCCAGAAGCTATTGTAAAGTTATCCATTGACGATCATTCTACTTTTCCTCAGCGCGGTGTTCTGGCCGATTTTGTGCTGCGCTTGGCCACAAATGAAGACGTTTCCAATCTAGGTGAGGCCGTTACAGCATACACGCAACTGATGCTAAGAAAGCCTAGGGCTACCAAAAAAGAAATTTCTGGCCATGTCATTCGAGTGGATCGTTACGGCAACCTCATTACCAATATCAGTAAAGTGGATTTCGATATTCTCAGTAAAAACAGAAATTATAAACTGGTATTTGGAAGAGAATCTGCACCTAGTATTCATTCACAATATTACGATGTAGACCCTGGCGAAGTCTTCTTTGTATTCAATAGCCTGAACGTTTTGGAAATAGGAATCAATCAGGGGAATGCCTCTACACTTTTGGGGTTGAGCTACGACAGCCCAATTCTCATTCAATTTGAAGAATAATGTTAACAAGAATTGTAAGAATGACTTTTAAGGCTGAAGAAGTTGAAGCCTTTATCGAATTGTTCAATGAAACCAAAGACCGTATTCGTCATTTTGAAGGCTGCCAATATCTTGAGTTGATGCGAGATTATAATGATGACTGCGTTTTTGCTACTTACAGTCATTGGGAAAACGAAGAGGCGCTAAACCGCTATCGCCATTCGGAATTATTTGGCGAAGTATGGAAAGCCACCAAGGCTAAATTTGCCGCTAAACCCGTTGCTTTTTCGCTCAAAGGCTTTATTCAAGTAGACTAAAATTTACTGGCAGAAGCTATTGTTTCATAAAAAATCTTTACTCATTTTTGCAACCCCAATACAACACCTCCTCGGTGGATTCTCCAAAATATAGAGAAATCATTACAGAGGCTTTAATTTCAGGTGGCGGTCCCGAAGTTTCGGGAGGTAGCCGCTGAAGCAAACAAATGCCCAGGTGGCGGAATTGGTAGACG
>NZ_CAXBBV010000006.1:0-231254 GCF_963973945.1 uncultured Roseivirga sp. | reverse complement strand
ACCCAAAGGTTTTGTTTAATGATACTTTTGGCCTTTCTACTTAAGCCAATCGCAAAAGGCAATGTTTCGAGCTTGTCAGCCATCAGGGCAATATCAGCCGTTTCCAAGGCTACATCACTACCCGCAGCTCCCATGGCAATGCCCACTGTGCTGTTGGCCATGGCCGGGGCATCATTTACACCATCGCCTATCATTGCCACTTTAGATTCTTGTTCTTTGAGTTTCTTAATGGCTTCTACTTTTTCTTCCGGCAGCAGGCTGCCCCAGGCATCCGTAAGTCCTATTTCTTTGGCTACCGCATCAGCCACTTTCTGGTTATCACCTGTTAACATAATCATGCGTTTGATACCGAGCTTTTTCAATTGTTCCAGGGTACTTTTCGCTTCTTTCCTTGGTGTATCCATCAGGGCTATTATGCCTATGTAACTGTCGTTCTGGCGAATGAGCATGGTGGTATTGCCATCAGACTCCAAGGATTTTACTTTTTCTTCTGTTTCCTTTGATGGCTTCTTGTCATCCAGCGACTCAAACAGGTCCAGATTGCCAATGAAAACTTTGTTACTTCCCAGTGAAGCTTTGATCCCTTTCCCAAGCACTGCCTCCAGGTCTTTCGCCTCAGGTATGTCAACACCCTTCAGTCGCTCTTTCCCGTCACGCACTACGGCCTTTGCCAGTGGGTGATCACTAAGACCCTCTACCGCAACTGCTATTTTCAATAGTTCCTCTTCTTTCACATCCCCCAGGGCTACCACCTCCGTTAACTTAGGCTTACCTTCTGTTAGTGTGCCGGTCTTATCAAAAGCCAGGGCGGTAAGTACGCCTAAGTCTTCCAATGGGCGGCCACCTTTGATAAGCACCCCACTTTTGGCGGCCCGGGCTACTCCGCTTAGCACGGCACTCGGGGTGGCTATGGCCAATGCGCAAGGGCTGGCGGCTACCAGCACGGCCATGGCGCGGTAGAAGCTTTCGCTGAAGGGTTCGTCTATGACCAGAAAAGCGAAATTGAGCAAGACCACCAGTACCAATACAGCAGGCACAAAGTATTTTTCAAACTTGTCGGTGAGCCGTTGGGTGGGTGATTTCTGGGTCTGGGCTTCATTGACCAGTTTCACCAGGCGGGAGAGTGTAGAATCCTGTGCTAGCCTGATCACTTTGATTTCCAGCGTATTGTTTCCATTGATCGTACCGGAAAAAGCACGGTGTTCGTCTTTGATGTCTTTTTCCTGTGACCAGTCTTTATCGGGATCATTCACCGGTGCCTTATCTACCGGTACGCTTTCTCCGGTTATGGGTGCCTGGTTAACGCTGCTTGTACCGCTGACAACCACCCCATCGGCTGAAATTTTGCTATTGGGCTTAACTACGATGATGTCTCCAATGCTCAGTTCTTCTATACCTACTTCTTCTGTTTTTCCATTTCTCTTGAGCAAGGCGGTTTTAGGGGCCAGTTCTGCCAAAGCTGCAATGGATTTACGGGCCTTGTTCATGGCATAATGCTCCAGGGCATGGCCCATGCTAAAGAGAAACAGCAACAAGGCACCTTCTGCCCATTCACCCAGAATAGCTGCTCCAATAGCAGCAACCAGCATTAGGAAATCTATCTCAAAGCCGCCTTTGGCAACTGTTTGAATAGCTTCTTTAGCGGTAAAAAAGCCTCCAAAGAAATACGCTGCGATGTAGAGCGTCAAGCTTACCCATGAAGGAATAGCTTCTACATATGAAAGCCCAAAACCAATGCCGAGCAATGCCCCGCAGATGATGGAAAAGATCAGCTCGGTATTTTTGCCAAAAATACCACCGTGTGAGTGGTCGTGATCTTCACCTTCCTCATGTGAATGTGCATCCTCTTTTTCTTGGGTTTCCTTTTGTTCAGGTTTCTTGGCTTGCTGAAGAAATCGCTCAGCACTTACCTGCGTATCGGGTATGTCAAGACCTTCTTTCCTTAACGATTTCAGTATCTCCGCTTCATCTATTTTGGTGGTATCAAATTCCAAACGCACCATGCCGGAACCTGAGACAGCCGCTTCCAGAATGCCCGCTTTGTTTCTAAGGTTTCGCTCTATGTTCCGGGCATGGCGTGTATGCCGTATTCCCTCTACTTCTATGAGTTTATGGCCAAACTTTTCGGTGATCTCAGCCCCGGTTTGCTCCGCCAGTTTTTGGATTCGGTCAATTGATATTACCTCAGGATCATAATGGAAGCAGAGTTGTGGCACACCATTGTCGGTTTCATCTGCCACATGTACTTTTTCAAGACCGTCCTTGTCCTGAAGCTTTTGGATCAGCTTATTTACACATTGATCCTTTTCGTCAGGGACTTCTAGCAGGATGAGTGGTATTTTTATTTGTAGTTTTTTCATTCTTCTCATTTGTTCATTAACAACAATTATTCTCACATAATAGGCGCTTTGTTTTAGCCTTTTCAAAGGCTTCTTTACCTTCCTTCCATGCATACCAGGCTATACCTAGACTACCAACAGCATCCACATAAGGGATCTGCCAAATAGCATAAATTAGACTAGAAGCCAGAAGAATAAAAGACAGGTAAAAACAGGTCTTGGTGCATTGCGCATCAGAAATGATTGGCTCGCTCTCCAACTCCTTACCCACTTTTATTTTTGCTCTAAAAAGAAAATACATGGTAGCAATAGAAAGCATTGAAATGATAACACCGGCTGTGGTAGTCTGTGGCTCGGACTGGCTAACAATTGAAAGTATAGCACCTGTAATAAGCCCTGCCACCAATAGATACAGAGCTGTACCAGTTATTTTCAATGCTGTTATCTCAAAATCATCACGTTGCTTTATTTCATGATGCTGCATTCTCCAAACCATGTGGGCAACTCCTACTCCAGAGAGTACTTCTGCAAAACTATCTACTCCAAACCCAAATAAGGCCAGTGTTTCATCTGTTGCGCCAAAGAAGGTAGAGACAAGGCCTTCAATAGTATTGTATCCAATGGTTATCAGGCTGAGGATGAAAGCAGTTCTAAGTCCTTTTTGAAGATTAATATGCCCTTCTAATGTCCGTTGAACGGATGGACAAGGCACTGAACCATGAGAACAGAAAACACAGCAATCACCTGAATTTGGCTGTAAAATGTTATCACATCGCTCACAATCAAACGAAATCAAGCAACTATCTTGGGGCATTTCTACCTGACGTTGGTGATGACAGTGTGGGCAAACCAATAGAGATTGATAATGAATTTGCTGGCTCATAATATTAGCTTTCAATTTTACATTGGGGGCAAATGCCCTTTACAACCAAATTGGCTTCTTCGGCCTCATGATTAGGCGGAAGGACAATTTCAGGAATTTTGTAACTGGTAAGGCATTTAGTTTTCTCACAAATTCTGCAATGAAAATGCAGATGCAGGTCTCTTTCTATTTCACATTTACAACCATCTTCACATAAAGCATACTTGGGCACACCGGTACCATCATCAATGCTATGCACCATGCCGTTTTCTTCAAAAACTTTAAGTGTTCGGTATAGAGTAGTGCGATCAGATTTCTCAAACGCTTCGTACAAATCACTGAGGCTCACAGCGGTCTCTCTGTCCAACAAATATTCCAATACCAGTAAGCGCATGGCCGTAGGCTTGATTTTATGGGATTTTAAAATTTGCTCCAATTCTTTAATCATAATTATGCTATTTTATATGAATAGTCTTGATTTTTAATAGCCCCGAGAAACCTGTTTGTATCATACGGGTTCGTTACAAACTTTAGGTATCCATGATAGGCGTATTTCAGGACGCCCAAAGTCTATGCTTATTTTATATCAAATCTTTTAATGGACTTTCCAGTCTTGATTCGATAAGCCTCGTCTACTTGGGAGATATATATTATACCATCGCCAGGTTCAGTTGTTTTGGCTTTGCCACATATTAACTGGACTGCTTTGTCCATTTCTTCATTCTGACAGACAAGTTCCAATTTCACAATTGGGCTGTCAGTAAAGCGAAAATCTAAGGAAGGAGAAGCATCAGACTGTCGGTACTTCCCGGTTCCTTCCCCCTTGGATAAGGTTATGCTGTCAAAGCCTGCATCATGCAAGGCCTCAACAACAATTTGAACCCTTTGTGGTTTTATAAATGCTTTTATTTCTTTCATTATTTCTTTTTAAGTCCGACAGGCGTATCACCTGCCGGATGAGTTAAACTATTAGTTTCTAGTGCCCGTGTTCCGTTGATCCTTTTTTCATTTCAGCTATTAGATAATAGGCATTGTCCCAGGCTACTTTTGTCTTTTCTGGAAGTGGTTCGAGTAGTTTAATCTCAACCCAACCATCATCAACCAGTCCTGTTCGAATTTCCACGGCTTTAAATCCCCATTCCATTTCGTTATTATCCTCATTTGGTGGTGTGACAGTAAAAATGTACGATTTTCCTTCCTCTTCGATCACAGCGGATTCAGGCAAGGCTAATACGGCCTTTTCGCCTGTATGAATTCTGCCATTGATGTACATCCCTGGAATTAGAAAATCGTTCTTCTTCTCAATCTCTGCATGCACATGTACGGCCTTTGGATTTTGTTCAAACTGCTTGCCAACGGAGTAAATCTTGGCTTTAAGAGTTACGCCCGGCACGGACTCTACCGTAAAAGAAATGTCCTGACCTTTTTTCACTTTATGAACATCCTTTTCAAACACCATCAGGTCAGCATGAATGTGCTCATTATTGACGATCATGAACATATCTTTCTGTGGATCCACATATTGACCAATCTGGACTTCCACTTTTTCTATGTAACCGTCAATAGGACTAACTACTGGCACATTTTGGTAAACGTCACCGTTTTGTACTTTCGCGATATTTAGACTTAACTGACCCAACTGAGCTTCAAAGCCTTTCACCTCTCCTTTCATGGATAGATAATCGGCCTGAGTTTGTTGAAAGATTTTTCCTGAGCCAACGTTTTCGTCATAAAGCTTTTTCTGACGTTCGTATTCCTTTTGAAGAAACTGCAATTGGTGATATGCTCGAACATAATCTGACTGCAACCTTGAGAGATTGGGATGCGCCAAAGTGGCTAGGGTTTGGCCTTTTTTCACTTTGTCTCCTTCAATTACTTTAATAGCTGTCACATTTGCACCTAAAATAGCGGTGACTGTTGCTTCATGCTGAGGGGGAACTTCTAATTGCCCATTGGCTTCTACTACTCCTGAAAGTGGTCTTGTGGGTATCACATCCACTTTGATGCCAATGCTATTTTTCTTCAATTCGGATAGATGTACTTCTCCTTCAACACTGAGTTCTTCTTCTACTTGTACTTGTCCTTTCTCAGTTGTCTCTACTTCCGTTGAAGACTTACTTCCACATCCTGTAAAGAATGTTGCCATGAATAGGATGGCCGCTATATATGTGATTTGCTTTTTCATTTATTTATTTTTTCAAAAGTTGAATTTATTGACCAAGGAGATACTCTAGATTGATAACGGCTTGGTTATATCCATTTACTGTATTGAGATAACCGAATTTCAATTCAAGTGCCGTATTGAGGTTTTGAAAATATTCCACATAATCTATGGCTCCACTTTCAAAACTTTTTTGTGCATTGGTCAGAATTAAATTGGCCTGAGGAATTGCCTTGTCTTTGTAATAATCCAGACTACCTCTAAACTTTAAAAGTTCTGACATTTGCTGTTCATACTGCCCTTGAAGGGTTGTATAGTAGTATTCTGAGCGCGTTTTGGCCATTTGTTCACGTAACTGGGAAGCTTTAATGCCGGCCTTGTAGGATCCATTGAACAATGGAATGCCGACACCCGCTTGTATACCTCCAAACCGATCTGATGCTGTAGCGGTACCACCATTTGATGTTTCCCCTCCAATAAGCGATTGGTTAAAGTAACCTATGAATAGGTCAGGCATAAGTTTAGCGGACTGTACGGATTTTTCGGCATTGGCTATTGCCACTTGCTGTTTTGTATATCCCAGAGCTGGGTTATTCTCCAACAGCGCAAAATCACGAATACTTGAGACGTTCAACTCATTTAAAGGGGACGGTCTAAAGGCCAAATCAGTAGTGTCATTCAATAGAATCTGAAGTTGTTTTTCCTGAATCACTATATCGGCTTCTAGCAACTTGAGTTGGTTCTGAATTTCCATGACACTGGTTTCAGCAGCGGCCTTTTCCAAATAGCTAGTGGCCTCGGTTTCATAGCGAATAGTTGCTGCGTTGAGGAATCGAGCATAAATTGTGTCCTGATACTGGAGCAGTTGGCGCCTTTCTTTTAGGTACGATAATTCATGCCAAGCTTTTCGAATGTTCCATTTAAGATCGTTTTCCGTTACCATCAGTTGCTTTTGACCACCTGCAACTTGCTCCTCAGCCAACTGCTTTTGTTTTCTGTAAACTGTTGGAAATTCAAACGACTGACCAATGCTGAAAGAAAAGTCATTCTCAAAGCTGTTGTATTGCCCATACTGCATTCCAACGGCTGTTTTTCCTGGATTGAATGCTGCTTTCTTTCCCTGCATTTGAACGTCAATGTTGGTTTTGGCCACTTTTACATTACCATTATTGGCCAAGCCTATGGCAATTGCCTCATCAATCGTTTCAACCCTTTTACCCGATATCTCTTGCGCATTGGCTTTTGATGAACTCCCCAAAAGACCTCCCATCAAGACTAGAGATATTATAATTTTCGATGAAATTATTGTATTTACTCTTGGTTTTTTACGACCCTCAATAAACGAGTACAGTACAGGCAAAACAATGAGCGTTAATAAGGTGGCACTAATTAAACCTCCGATAACAACCGTTGCCAGCGGTCTCTGAACTTCTGCCCCAGCTGAAGCAGAGAAGGCCATAGGAGTGAAGCCCATAATTGCCGCTGTAGCCGTAAGTAAAATTGGTCTGAGTCGTTCTTGAGTACCAGTGAGTATTCGCTCTTTTAAGTCCATGATTCCTTCTATTTTTAGTGAATTGAATCGGCTGATAAGCACCAGTCCGTTTAGAACAGCCACCCCAAAGAGAACAATGAAGCCAACTCCTGCAGATATACTAAAAGGCATACCTCTCATACTCATAAAAAACACACCACCAATAGCTGCAAGTGGAATCGCCATGTAGATCATTACTGATTGTGAAAATGATTTTAAGGCGAAATAAAGCAGTATGAAAATAAGGAAGAGCGCAATCGGCACCACCACTGATAACCTTGCTTTGGCGCGTTGAAGATTTTCAAACTCTCCCCCATAGGTGATGTAGTAGCCAGGTGGTAAGTCCAACTCTGTATCGAGTTTTTGCTGTATATCTGTTACTACTGATTCTACATCTCTGCCTCGAATATTTACACCCACATAAGTTCTTCGAAATGTATTGTCTCTGGAAATTTGCATCGGGCCAGGAACATAATCAATATCAGCAACCTCCTTTATCGGCACTTGCGTACCGTCAGGTAGGTCTATGTATAGGGTTCTTAAGTCTTCTATACTTTGCCGATGTGACTCATCAAATCGAATAACCAACTCAAACCGTTTTTCACCTTCGAAAACTATTCCAGCAACCCCTCCTGCGAAAGCTGCACTCACATATTCATTCAATTTTTGTACATCAAGCCCATACTGAGCAAGTTTCTTGCGGTTATACTTTACCGTCATTTGGGGCAATCCAGCTGTACGCTCTGGATTCACATCACCAGCCCCAGGTACAGTTTGAATGATATCGGCCATTTCCTGCACTTTTTCAGAAAGCACTTCCAAGTCCTCGCCATAGAGTTTTACGGCTACGTCTTCTCTTACTCCTTCCAGCAACTCATTAAAGCGAAGCTCAACAGGCTGGGTAAATACAAGATTAACACCTGGAAGTATGTCCAACTTCTCTTTGATCTTCTCAATAAGCTCTTCTTTCGAGCCTGCCGACACCCATTTTTCTCTATCCTTCTCCAGAATTATATACATATCGGCTATGTCTAAAGGCATAGGGTCTGTGGGTATGTCAGCCACTCCAATTCGGGCAACAACTGTTGTTATTTCTGGAAAATTGTCCTTTAAAATATTCTCTATTTTAATAGATACATCAATAGCTTCATTGAGCCCACTGCCCGGACGAATGAGCGCTTGCATGGCCAAATCACCCTCATCCAATTGAGGGATAAATTCACCTCCCATTTTAGAGAAAACAAACCCTGCCCCAAGTAGTAGGGCCAGAGCAATGCCTATAACCAATAATCGTAATTTTAGTGCGCCAACAATCAATGGGTGATACACCTTGTTTAAAACGCTTATAATTCTTTCACTAAACTTATGAATTCCGTTTTCTAACCTAGCGAACCAATTTTTTGGGTTACTTATTGGGCGCATTAATAATGCTGTCATCATTGGTACGTATGTCAGGCATAGAATAATTGCACCGATAACAGCATACCCAAATGTGTAGGCCATAGGAGTGAACATCTTGCCTTCTACACCCGTCAGAAAAAGAATAGGAGTAAATACGATAAGAATGATGAGCTGTCCGAAAAATGCGGCATTCATCATGGTGCTTCCAGATTCATAGGCTATTTCATCCATTTGAGCCTGATCGAACTTATTCTTACCAGCCCTTATTCGCTTTTCAATTTCATGCACTGTACCTTCTACAATAATCACAGCACCATCCACGATGATTCCAAAATCAATGGCCCCAAGACTCATCAAGTTGGCCCATACACCCGTGGCTTTCATAAGAATGAAGGCAAAGAGCAACGAGAGAGGAATTAGCGATGCCGTTACAATACCACCTCTTAGACTCCCTAAAAGTACAACAAGGACAAAAATAACGATGAGTGCTCCCTCGATGAGGTTTTTACTAACAGTGCTTGTAGTTCGTTCAATTAGAGAACTTCGATCAAGGTATGCGTTAAATTCAAGCCCTTCAGGAAGCGATTTTTCAATTTCTGCCATTCGCTCAATTACATTTTGTATGACTGCATTGGGGTTGGATCCCTTCAGCATCATGATGATTCCACCGACTGCTTCATGACCATCTTGGGTGAATGCTCCGTACCTTACCTGATATCCAAAATGGACTTTTTCAGCAACATCCCTGATTAATATTGGAAGGCCATTTACATTCTTTATGGAGATGTTTTCAATATCATCCAAGGTGCGCACTAGCCCTTCACCACGAATAAAGTTGGCCATTTTGTTCTTCTCGATATATGCTCCACCCGTATTAACATTGTTACGTTGCAGGGCTTCATATACCTCAGAGATACTCACGTTCATGGCGTTAAGTTTATCTGGGTTTATTGCTACTTCGTATTGCTTGATGAAACCTCCAAAAGAATTGACTTCGACTACCCCTTCAAGCAAAGTGAGTTGTCGTTTCACAATCCATTCCTGGATGGTACGTAATTCCATTGCTGAATATGCGGTATCATATCCATCCTTTGGCCGAATGGTATATTCATAAATTTGTCCAAGGCCAGTAGAGATTGGCCCCATCGAGGGACTTCCAAACTCTTTTGGAATAGTTTCTTTTAACTCATTCAGCTTTTCTTGGACGAGCTGTCTGGGTAAATAAGTCCCTATTTTATCTTCAAACACAATTGTGACTACCGAAAGACCAAACCTAGAGACAGAGCGTATTTCCTCTACCCCCGGTAGATTTCCCATTGCCAGCTCGACAGGGTAAGTGACGAACTGTTCAATATCTTCGGTAGCCAAGTTCTGGGATACCGTAATTACTTGCACTTGGTTGTTGGTAATATCAGGAACAGAACCTAAGTTGATTGTGGACATGGAGTATATCCCAACACCAATGAGTGCCATCGTAAGCAGGCCCACGATGAATTTATTCTTTATTGAAAAAGAAATGATTTTATTGATCATACGAGTTATTAATTATTTGACATGGACAGAAAAGAAGTGATGGACACGAGCCACCATCGCTGCGAGCAGGATGAGGCAGAACAGCACAATGAAAAACCATTTGATTGCCCATTTGGCAGTGATTTTATTCCTTCTCTTTTTTCTTTTTTTCCTATTCAGTTTTTTCAAGCTGTACAAATAGTATTGAACATTGAATGAAAGGATGCCTTTGAGAAAAGACATCTGAAGGAGTGCTAACAGGCTATCAGAATGACTGCTGACTTGAAATCTTGTTTAAAGACTTTTTCGATGAGACATACTTATCCTCCTAAACACTGAAAATTATGACCTTGGAGGCTTGAGGAATCCAGAGATTTCAATACTTCTGAAATCTTGAAAATAAGATGAGATAATCACAGGTAATTTCACAGGGTGCGTGAAGTTGACTGCTGATATTGATAGAAAATGCGCGTGGCAGCAATGGCATACACATATTGGAGAACAACCATCCCAACTACTCTTTTGGTTATTATGGTCTCCATTATTGCTCTCAAAAACTGAAATAGAGTATCCTGTAGTGTCTAAGGGTTGAGCGTCCGCGCATGCTAGCCCTGCCAGGGCCATAAAGTAAAAACTCAATATGTAGCACGCTATTTTCATTTCACGTAAATATACGCGGCTAAGCAATGCAATGGTATTGCAAAGTTTAGGTTTGTATTTTTTTTTACTACAAAGAGCCTTTATATCCTGTTTTCAAAACCATATTGTACTTAAGTCAAAATTGTTTCTTATGGTTGGAAGTGGGCACGCCACTACTTTCTCTAAAAAAGGAAAACTCCCCCCTTCCTTGAATTGTTTAGCTGATTTTAATTTTCATAAATTGTGACCTCATGAAAGTACTGGACAAGGACTCTCAAGAGGATTAATAGATTCCGCCCTTGATTAATGAAAAATGCTTGCTAAACCGCTTTATTTCTTGCGACTTTCTATAAGGTATCTCTTCAGAAAGAATCTCGTCTATACGCTTATTAATATCGTTGGCTTGGCGATTGGTTTTGCCAGTTTCCTGGTGGCCATACTTTATAGTGCAGACGAACTTTCTTTTGATGATTTTCATCCCAATGCCGATCAGGTTTACCGATTGGTAGTGGATTGGGACGGAGATGGCATACAACGAAATTGGGCCAGTTCCAGTGTTCCTGTTGGTCAGGTTGGGGATGGTTTTATTCCTGAAATCACACAAAGGGTAAGGATTCGTAAAAACCCGGGCACAGACCTCATCACTATCAACGACCAGTCTTTCTATGAGCCAAAACTGTTAATGGTTGAGCCTGCTTTTTTCAACCTGTTTGGTTTTACATTAGAAACTGGCGACAAGGAAAAGGTACTTTCGGACAAATACAGCATTGTTCTGACCCAGGAAACAGCTAAAAAGTATTTTGGAAATCAAAACCCTATCGGCCAAATCATTCGCTACGATGGGCAGTTTGACTTGAAGGTAACAGGCATTGCCAGAAACCCTCCTACACAATCACACATTCAGTTTGATTGCCTGCTTTCGTTCGAATTACTTGATGAAATTTTCCCTAAATCCAGACTCGATCACTGGGGACAGTTTGATCATTATACTTATGTTCGTTTGGCCGAAAATGCCAATGTTGATTTGGTTGAATCAAAAATGGCAAATTATCTTTCCAGCCAAGCTCCAGACTGGGTCTCTGAGAAAATCACATTGAAGCTACAGCCCATCAAATCAATTCATTTGGAATCGACCCGCCAAAGTGAATTAAGTCCAAACAGCAATAAAGCCTACTATTTGGTCTTCATGTCGGCAGCCGTCCTTATTTTGTTGGTTGCCTCAATCAACTATGTTAACCTTTCCTATGCCACATACCTATCGCGAAGCAAGGAAATGGCAATGAAAAAGATTTTAGGAGCTACAAAAAGTGGCTTATTGAAAGGTCTAATAATCGAGTCTGCCCTAATTAGCCTTTCAGCAATGCTACTGGCTTTGTTTATCGTAAATCTCACAATTGCCGAAATTGGTCAAATTACAGGCAAGGATTTTGGGCAGTTTCATACACCCTCGTTTATATTTTTGACACTTTCAATTGGTCTTATCACTGGCCTTATTTCGGGAATTCCTCCAGCACTAGGTTTAATAAAGATTCAAAATCACATGGCTAAGCTTAAGTCAAAGCCCAAAAGCACCATGGGCCATATCATGATTTTAATCCAGCTCAGTGTTTCTTCTTTGCTCATCATGGCCATGTTTGCAGTTACTAGCCAATTCAACTATTTACAAAATACCTCATTGGGGTTTAATGGAGCCAGAACTCTAGTTATCCCCATCAAAGACCGCTCTCTCAATGCTGGTTATCAGGCCACAGTAAACGAAATTAAGTCTATTTCGGGGATTGAAAGCGCTTCTTTCTCATCGACTACTCCAGGCACCAACAATGCGCTAACTTATACTTACAGTATTTCAGGAACAGACCGCAATGACATTGCTCTCACCACCGTAATAGCCGATGAGTTCTTTTACGAACTTTATAACATCCGACTGAAAGCAGGACGTTTACCTGAAATCTTTGCTCCGGGAAATGAAGCCCAAATTGTTTTGAGTCAAGCTGCAGTTGATTTTTTAGATCTGAAAGAACCAATAGGTAAAACCGTTTCGGGTAAAATCAAAGGTACTATCGTGGGTGTTGTAGAAGATTTCCAAGTCAACTCCCTCCACAGTAAAGTTGAGCCCATCATTATGTTCAACTACTTACCAACACTCCGTTTTGTATCGGTTAAGACCTCCAACGGTTTCGACCAGGCCACCATTGCCTCGCTGGCAAAGGTATGGGATGGAAAATATGAGAAATACCCAATGGAGTACAGCTTCTTGGAAGACGATAACTTAAAGCTTTACAGTTACGAACAAGGAGTACTCAATTCCATTTATATTTTAGTGACTATTGCCATTTTCATTGCGAGCATTGGCCTTGTTGGTCACGCGACCCTACTGAGAAGAAATAAAGCGCGGGAATATAGTATTCGAAAAATATTAGGCGCTTCCTCTTGGGCTATATTAACTGGATCGGTAAAAAGAATAATCCCACTCTTTTTGATTGGCGCTGGAATTACTGCCTTAATAGGTTATGCTGGAATCAATTCATGGTTACAAAGTTTTGCCTACCGCCCAAGTTTAGGGCTTTCCGTAATTGTAATTCCACTATTGGCTGTGCTTGTATTATTTCTGAGCGTCATGAGCGGACTTCTACTAAGTCAGGCCAACAAGAATCCAACGCGATATCTAAAAGAGCAATAATCTGGATTTTAGCCCACTCATCCCTACATAAAATTAGAATATGAGATGCGTAAGTCTCGATTCGCTAAACTTTCTTTCACTTCATGCCTTGTTACACCAATACATCGATTAATTTTGCGGCATGCAGTGGTCAAAGACCTTCATGGCTTTTTTAATTCTCTTTTTTAGCCTTACGCCTTGTGCCGAAGGTTGGGAAGAAGACAACTGTGCAAACGAGAACGGAATTCATGCAGAATCTGAGCCTATTGATTCGCATGAAGAATCTGATACTTGTACTCCGTTTTGCGCCTGTGCTTGCTGCCATATCCCACTCACTTCAACCTATGTCTTTCTAGAAATGCCAGAAAACGACCCACCAGTTGATTTCTTGATTGAAGTATCAGGCAGTATTACTCCACCACTCTTTGAAATTTGGCAACCCCCTAAAATCTAGTGTTCGTTCAGAATACAGTTAGATTTTCAATTCAAATTCAATTAAAAAATGATCAAAAGATTCTTTTTAGCATCTGTATTAATGGTGCTTTTTACCCATATGGCCATTGGCCAAAACAGCATTAGGTTTCAGGTTTTTGATGAAGAAACCAACGAGCCACTAGTCGGAGCCACAGCTTTTGTAAGCACTACCAAAGGTGGAATATCGGATAGCCAAGGATTTGTTACACTCACCAATTTAAGTGGAACAGAAGTAGAAGTTCGTTTCTCTTTTGTAGGTTATGAAACACAAACCAACACTTATATTTTTAGCGAAGCAGGTAACGAAACCATCAAAATTATGATGGAATCGGCTACGGAAGAGCACGAAGAGGTAGCTATTGTAACGGCCACCCGTTCTAGTAGAAGTATTGAAGAAATACCAACCCGAATCGAGTTTTTAGGAACCGAAGAGTTGGAGGAAAAAGCAGTGATGAAATCTGCCAATATTGCCATGTTGCTTCGCGAGAGCACGGGTATTCAAATGCAGATTACTTCACCCAGTTCGGCTAATCAGAGCATCAGAATTCAAGGTTTAGATGGACGTTATACTCAGCTTTTAAAGGATGGGTTTCCACTTTATGGTGGTTTTTCTGGTGGCTTGAGCATTATGCAAATTCCACCTTTAGACCTAAAACAAGTTGAAGTTATCAAAGGCAGTAATGCAACTTTGTATGGTGGTGGTGCCATTGCGGGTTTGGTAAACTTGGTAAGTATTCAGCCTGAAGACGAAGCAAGATTTAGGTTAATGCTAGATCAAACTTCGGCCGGAGGTACAACCGTGAACACCTTTTACGCCAAACGAAATGACAAATTTGGAATGAGCTTATTTGCTTCTGGAGGTTTGCAAAATGCTTACGATGTAAACGATGACAATTTCTCTGACATCCCAGAATCGAAAGCCTTAACCTTCAACCCTACTTTCTTTTATTACCCAAGTGCAGACAGTAAAATCAGACTGGCCCTAAGTGGTACTTTTGAAGATCGACTGGGTGGAAATTTAGACGCTATTGATGCGGAACAAAGTAACGCAAACGCTTATTTACAAGAGAATAACACCAATAGGCTTTCTTACCAGTTGAGCTATGAGAAGAATTGGGACGCAAACAGATCGTTCACAATCAAAAACAGTTTGTTGAGTTTTGAGCGAACTATTCAGGAGCCAAACTTGGTATTTAATGGTCAGCAATACGCCACTTTCAGCGAGGCGGCCTATTCTTTCGGAAGAGACAAAAGCAGATGGATTGTAGGTGCTAACCTTTATTCTGACAACTTTACGGAAGACAGTGGCACAAACAATAATCGTAATTATGAACAAATCACTACTGGTGCTTTTATTCAACAAGTAGAACAAGTTTCAGAAACATTCTCAATCGAATCTGGCGTTAGACTTGACTACAACAACGATTACGGCTGGTTTGCACTTCCGAGAGTAGCGCTTTTCTACAACCCTGCTTCTAAATTTTCTTACCGACTGGGTGGTGGACTTGGATACAAAACACCAACCATATTTACTGAAGATACGGAGAGATTATCATTCAGAGGTTTAGATGCTTCGAACTTAACCAGTCTTGATGCCGAAAAATCCTTTGGAGGAAACTTCGATATAAATTACAAAACTGCCATTGGTGAGCGTTGGACTTTCAGCGTAAATCAGCTGTTTTTCTATACCCAATTGAACGATCCACTGGCGCTTCGTCAAGTTCCGCTTTCAACTTCATTCCGTTTTGAAAATGCAGGTGATCATATGCGTTCTCAAGGCTTAGAAACCAACTTGAAACTGACATACAATGATTTCAAATTGTTTTTCAATTATGCCCTGATAGATACGCAAGAAAAGTTTGACAACCGAAACGACCAAAAGCCATTAACGGCCAAGCATAACATTGGGGCCGTTTTGGTGTATGAAGAAGAAGGTAAATGGAGAGTTGGGCTTGAAGCTTACTATACTGGCGAGCAATATCGTAGAGACTTGACCAGAACTGATAGTTATTGGATTACTGGCCTTATGGTGCTTCGTAAATTCAAGCATATTAGCGTTTACAGTAATTTCGAGAACTTCTCTGATACTCGACAATCCAAGTTCGAAAACATCGATTTAGGTTCAAACATGAGTCCATCTGATTTAGACATCTGGGCACCACTAGAAGGTTTTGTGGTGAACTTTGGGGTGATCATTGATTTTGGGCATTCTGAACATCATTAAAAAACAAAGCCACGCTCCATTAATTTTGGAGCGTGGCTTATCAATTTTCGTCAAAATGGAGCAAAGGCCAAATCAGTTCTTAATGACCATGACCTCCGCCCTCACTGTTCTTTACCTTTCCCAATAAGGCATAAGCGCCTTTAATAATTAACTGCACTTTCGACATTTCGATAGAAGGGTCAGTAAAAGTAACTTCTGTATAGCCCTCCTCAGTATTGCCTTTTACCACTTCTAGCATTTCAAATTCGTGCATAGTGGTACCAGCCTCTTCCTTTTCTTCACCATAAGCAAATACATAATGTTTGCCATCAAAACGCACTATGGTGTTGTCTGGCACTACCCATGCCTCATGACTACCTAATTCAATATTGGCGGAAACATACATACCGGGCAACAATCCTTCATATTTCTCTTCCATATGACCGTGCACGGTCATAGAGCGATCTTCTCGCACACCGCTGCCTACCAAAAACACTTCAGCATCGAGGGTTGGCCCGCTTGAGTTGGTAAGGTTAAAACGAATGCGTTGACCTTTTTTCACTTTAGGAATATCACTTTCATACACCGTGAGTTCAACGTGTAAATCTTCAGCATTTGTAATGTCCATGATGGCATCTTGAGGCGACACATATTTACCAATGTTGGTGTACACATCGCGCACGGAGCCTGACACTGGTGAATATATTTTAACAGAAGAAGCTACTTCGCCCCCAGCAATTTTCTCTGGTGAAAAGCCTATGAGTTTTAGTCGCTGCTCCATGGTTTTAAGTTTGGCCTCATTCATTAGGTACGTGCTTTTAGCTTGCTGAAAAGATTTACCCGATGCTACATTTTCCCCATAAAGGGCTTCCTGTCTATCGAATTCAGTTTTTAGAAATTCGCGGTTGGCCATGCTCTCCAAGTACTCTTGCTGAAATTGGATAAACTCTGGGTTTTCGATTTCCACCAATAACTGACCTTTTTTCACTTGTGTGCCAGGCAACATTTCTGTGTATTTCACAAAACCACCATAGGGCATATTAATCGAAACATTACTTTGTGGTGGCACATCAATCACTCCATTTACGCTTAATTCCGAACCAATAATTTGTTTCTTGATACTCCCTATTTGAATATCGGCCTGATCGTATTGGGCCTGTGTAAGTTCAAGGTGCTCTTCGCCTTCTTCTCCTCCAATTTCTATAGACTCAACTGAATTGTTACCGCATGCCATGGTCAGCGCAACAAGTGCTAAGAGGAATGCATTTCTGATATATTTATTTGTCGTCTTTTTCATCTGTATATATTTTGATTATTGAACCCCAGAAATGAATTCAATTTGAATAGTAATTTGATTGTACTGATTAAGGATTTCTAAGTGATTGAAACCAATGGAAAGCGCTCTGTTGAGTCCGTCAATGTATTCTACGTAACCAATTTCACCGCTTTCAAATCCCCTTTGTGCCTGCTTCAAAATAAGCTCCGACTGTGGTAAAGCTTCCTTTTCGTAATATTCAAGGCTTGTTAATGCCTTTTGGTATTGTTGAAAAAGAGAGCTGAGCTGACTCTGTAGTTCATTGCTTTTGGCAGTGAGTAAAGCACTAGATTGTTCCTTTCTCAACTCTGCAGCTTTTACATTGGCACGCTGCGCTTTCATTCCAAAAAGTGAAATGCCAAGACCAATTTGAACCCCTGAAAAACGATCGCTCGAACTGAAGTTGGTAGGCACACCAGCACGCGTTTCGCCAGGCCCATTAAACGATTGGTTGAAATAGCCGAGGTTGATTTCGGGCAACATCCTTGAACGCTCCACCTGCTTTTCATTTTCAGCTATTTCTATTTGCTGTTTAAACCAAGCCAAGGTGGGGTTATTTGAAATTTGGGATGATGCTAGTACTGCTTCAATGTTTCGCTGATCAAGATCACCCTCAGCAATCTCAATTTCTTCCGACACATTGAGTAAAGCTTTTAGCTGATGCTTTAAAATCTGAATATCGGCCTCATTTTGGGCAATCAGCACTTTGATTTCTGCCACTTGCGCTTCTGCCGTAGCTTTCTCTAACAAATTACTTTCGCCTGTTTTAAAACGTAGTTCTGCTGCGCGCACAAAACGCTCATAAATTTGGTCTTGCTCAAGCAGTAAATCTCGTTTGTTTTTCTCCTTCCACAATTCAAACCAAGTAGATTTAACACGTTGTACCAGTTCGTTTTGGGTAGCCGTTTCCATCCATTCACTACCTTTTATTCTTGCCTCAGCCAATTTGCCTTGGTTGGTATATAGGGTTGGAAAAGCAAAGCTCTGACTTACGGATATGCGGCTGTCATTGTTAAAATCACTGTTGGTTTGGCCATACTCTAAGCCAAAATTGGTCTTCGACAAATTCCAACTGCCTTTGCGCAAGGCTTGTTGTTCTTGCGTTTCTATTTGGGCAGCTCTTAAAGTTGGGTTGTTTTTAATGGCTGTGGCTATGGCTGAGTCAACGGATGGAAAAACCAATGGTCTTTCTTGCGCCTGAATATTGACAGGTGATAACATGCCAAGCCCCAGAATAAAGAACAAAGCCACGGTACTCCTTCTTACTTTTACCGTTCGTTCAAAATAGTAATACAAAATAGGCAGCACTACCAAAGTAAGGAAGGTGGCCGTAACCAAACCACCAATCACTACGGTGGCGAGTGGCTTTTGTACTTCGGCTCCCGAGGTATTGGAAAGCGCCATTGGAAGAAAGCCCAAAGAAGCCACAGAGGCCGTCATAATTACCGGGCGAAGCCTTACGAATGTGCCCTTATAAATTCGCTCAAAAACATCAGTAACTCCTTCTTTTTTAAGGCTGTTGAACTCAGCAATCAATACAATTCCGTTGAGCACCGCTACCCCAAAAAGAGCAATGAAACCAACCCCAGCCGAAATACTAAAAGGCATACCCCTAAGGGATAAAGCGAAAATTCCGCCTATGGCTGAAAGTGGTATAGCGGTAAAAATCAGAAGGCTTTGCTTTACCGAACGGAACGTAAAGTATAGCAGTACAAAAATTAAGAGTAGAGCCAATGGAACCGCCACGCTTAGACGCTTCTTGGCTTCAACCAAATTCTCAAACTGGCCTCCGTAGGTGATTGTATAACCCGTTGCTAGTTCAACAGAGGTATCTACTTTTTCCTGAATTTCGGTGACTATGCTCTGTACATCACGGTTTCTTACATTAAAACCGACAATGATTCTTCTGCGTGTATCGTCTCGTTGAATTTGATAGGGTCCTTCTTTTACTTGCACATCTGCCACTTGATAAAGTGGAATTTGATGTCCATCTGCCCGGCTTATATAAAGATTGCTCACATCCGACAGCCTTTCACGTCTGTTTTCTTCTAGCCGAATCACCAAATCATAACGCTGTTCGCCTTCATAAACTACGCCTGCAGAGGCTCCAGCAAATGCTGTCTGTACGGTTTGATTAACCTCTTTTACGCTCAAACCATATTTTGCTAACTGATCTCTTTTATAGTCAATTATTATTTGAGGAACCCCAGTAACCTCTTCAATATACAGATCTACAGCACCTTCAACGGTATTGGCGATCTCGCCAATTTGATTGGCATATGCTGAAAGTTGGTCTAAGTCTTCACCATAAATTTTAATGGCCACATCTTGCCGAACGCCAGTCATTAATTCGTTAAAGCGCATTTGAATGGGCTGAAGAAAACCAAAAGTTACTCCGGGAATTACCTCCAAGGCCTCCCCCATTTTATTGGCCAGCTCCTCCCTGTTGGTGGCTGATGTCCATTCATCTTTGTTTTTCAAAATGATCATCATGTCGGCAGCTTCGGGTGGCATTGGGTCTGTTGGAATTTCCCCTGCTCCAATTTTTGACACTACTTGTTCTACTTCTGGAAATTGATCGAGAAGAATCTTCTCTGCTTGAGTAGTTGCCTCAATTGTAGTTTGAAGCGAACTACCCGTTAACACTCTGGTTTCAACGGCAAAATCACCTTCTTCCAACGTAGGAATAAATTCACCTCCCATATTAGAAAACACCCACAGTGCGGCTGAAAACAACAGTAGAGAAAATCCGATAATCAATGGGCGCTTGTACATTACCCACCGAATCACTGGATCGTAAAGTCTGTGTAGAAAAGCCATGATATGGTCAGAAACATTCTTCTTTTGGCTCGGCTTTTTACTCATCACCAAAGCCGACATCATAGGCACATAGGTAAGGGATAGAATGAATGCTCCAAGAATAGCAAAGGCTACGGTTTGGGCCATTGGGCCAAACATTTTACCTTCTGTTCCCACCAATGCTAAAATTGGTAAGTATACAATCAGGATTATGATTTCACCAAAGGCAGCTGAGGTTCTAATTTTACTAGCGGCCTTGTAGACTTCATCATCCATTTCAAACTGAGTGAGTTTTCGATTAACCTTAAGCTTGGTTAAATGGTGCATTGTGGCTTCTACAATAATCACCGCTCCGTCTACAATCAAACCAAAATCAATAGCTCCTAAACTCATCAGGTTACCCGATACCCCAAAGAGGTTCATCATGGAAAAAGCAAAGAGCAAAGCCAGTGGAATTACAGAAGCCACAATTATTCCTGCCCTAAAATTTCCGAGCAGCAAAAGGAGAATGAAAATCACAATTAAGGCCCCTTCAATAAGGTTCTTGGTCACAGTGCCAATGGCATGATCTACTAATTTACTTCGATCCAAAAAAGGTCTAATCTCTACACCTTCTGGAAGTGTTTTTTCAATTTCGGTAATCCTATTTTTAACATTCTTGATTACTTCTGCCGAATTTTCACCTTTCAGCATCATTACAATGGCACTGACCACCTCGCCCTCTCCATTACGGGTGGTTGCTCCGTAGCGCACCGCACTTCCTAACTGTACCTTTGCTGCATCCTTAATAAGGATTGGAATTCCTTCATTGTTGTTCTTGATGAGGATGCTCCGAATGTCATCCAAATCATTTACCAAGCCCTCGCTTCGAATAAAAAGTGCTGTTTCGTTCTTTTCTATATAAGCACCACCCGTATTTTGGTTGTTATCTTCCAGTGCCTTAAAAATTTCGGCAATGGAAACATTCATGCTTTTCAAGCGGTCTGGATCAACTGCGATTTCAAACTGCTTTAAGTAGCCACCAAAACTGCTTACATCAGCAACTCCGGGTGTACCCAACAGTTGTCTTCGCACTATCCAGTCTTGAATACTGCGTAATTCTCTGGCGTCATATTTATCTTCATAACCGGGCTTAGGCTCTACCACATACTGATAAATTTCGCCCAAACCTGTGGTTACTGGTGCCATGCTTGGCATTCCAGCCCCAGCAGGAATTTGCTCTTGGGCTTCAACCAATCGTTCGTTTACTTGTTGACGTGCCCAATACACATCTACTTTCTCTTCAAAAACAATAGTAACTACCGAAAGACCAAACCTTGAAAAAGATCTTATTTCTTCAATTTGAGGTATGGTGGCCATTGTAATTTCTATAGGAAAAGTAATGAGCCGCTCTACTTCTTCGGCTGCTAAAGCTGGAGAAGTAGTAATGACTTGTACCTGATTGTTTGTGATGTCGGGCACTGCATCTATGGGGAGTTGGGTTAATGAATAACCACCCCAAATAATCAGACCTAGGGTAAACAACCCGATGATCAGCTTATTCTTTATGGAAAATGAAATAAGTTTATCCATGCTTTTACATTGATGATTTGCTTTGAGCGAATGGATCTAATGAAAATCGGGCATGCCGATAGTCAGCCTTGCTTTAATCAAGGCAATAGATTGTTGCTCAAAAATTTGAAAAATTCTTAATGAAATTTGAAGTATGCTTCTACTGCACAGCTGTTTGTAGAAGCATAAAATCGATATGAAATGCTAAAGCTTGGGTGGCTGAAAAAAACCAAAATCAGGCGCTATTACACCTTTGCTAACACCTTCTTGATAAAAAGAAGAAGGCTTTTCAAATACAAAACCAGCTACAATTGAAGTAGCCATATGGGTATGACAGCAATGACAACTGCAAAACGGAGAACATAAATCTAAGTGAGGCAAAGGGTCAGCTGTTAGCTCGAAGTTTGAAACGGAAGCTTCTATTTGTACTTCTCCGCTTACGGGCGCTCCATCTCCACAAGGGAAAGTAGACAGCCCGAAAATGGTAAGCGCCAAAAAGAGCGTTATAAGTTTCATTAAATGCAAATGTAAGGCAAAAGCATGTGCAACTGGATTGCAAAGGTCAGGTAAATTACCAGATGTATGGATTCAGGCTGAGATCACTAACTTTGTTATATCTTAGCCGTAAGTCCATTCATAATATTAAATAAATGAACCTTAAAACATCTGCCCTACTTCTATCTGCCTTTGTCATGGCTTGTTCTTCACCACAAAAAACGGAGAAAGCTGAACCCAAATCTAAAGTTCAAGAAATTGTAGATGAAGCCATTGCGTTTCATGGCATGGAAGGCCTAAACAATGCTGAGTTTTCCCTCACTTTCAGAAATATTGATTACACCTACAAAAACAACAACGGAATGTTTGAATACACCCGTACCCAAACCGACAGCATTGGCCAAACTGTTTTCGATATGATGAATAATGATGGTTTGGTAAGGCTAACTAATGGCGACACCACAGAGATTACGGAAGAGAAAAGAGCCGCCTATACCCGTTCGGTTAACTCCGTGATTTACTTTTTCCGATTACCATTTGGCCTGAATGATGATGCGGTGAATAAAACTTATGTGGGCGAAAGGGAAATGAAAGGAAAAACCTATTATGAAGTAAAAGTTACTTTTGCCCAAGAAGGTGGCGGTGAAGATTTTGATGATGTATTTCTTTATTGGTTCGATAAAGAAGATTACAGCATGGACTACTTGGCCTATTTGTACCATACCGATGAGGGTGGAATGCGTTTTCGCGAAGCAATTAATTCGAGAAGAGTAAATGGAGTAATGATTCAGGATTACATAAACCTAAAGCCAGAAGATGAGCGCATGGACATTATGAACATAGCAAAACTCTATAATGCTGGCGAACTGCAGGTGCTTTCTGAGATTATAAATGAAGATGTAAAATTTACGTTAAGTAAGTAAACTTGAAAGTGGTTAACCGCCCAACCAACCTTTCACCATAAGTTTTAAACCACCTCGACAAAAAGGTGAATATGCTAAGGAAATAAATCAATACTTTAAGACATATAATTCTATTGCTATGTCTTTTAATTTTTCAGAATGGTGGGATGCACTAGAAACTACCCATAAAATTTATTGGGGGTTGGCCATTCCATTTTCCATCATTTTCATTATCCAAATGATCTTGACTTTCGTTGGTGGTGAAGTAGATGTTGATGGAGACGCAGATTTTGATGTAGACAATGATGGCGGTGCGGGTTTCCAGTTTTTCACGCTTAAAAATTTCATCGGCTTTTTTACGATTTTTTCTTGGGCAGGAATTGCATCAATAGACTCTGGCTATAGCGGCCTTACAACGCTAATCATCGCTACAGTATCAGGCCTAATTATGATGACCATAATGGCCTCACTTTTCTACTTTTTCAGTAAGCTTACCGACAGTGGTACAATGAACATCAACAACGCAAAAGGCGGAATTGGTGAAGTGTATATGCGAATTTCTGCCGAAAGAGGCAATGTAGGTAGGGTGTTGATTAAGGTACAGGGCTCCTTAAGAGAGTTAGAAGCCATAACCGATGACGAAATAGACATCCCAATGGGCTCGGTTGTCAACGTAAAAGACGTCATCAACAACAATATACTTTTAGTGTCTAAAAACTAACCTAATCAATATGAGCGAAACTTTTATCATTTTAATTGCCGTTGTAGCGGTCTTTATCTTTGTAATGCTTATTGGCCTCTTTAAGAGGTACAAACGCTGTCCTTCAGATAGAATTCTAGTTGTATACGGAAGAGTAGGAAACAATGCGGGTACCGACACTGGTCGTTCAGCAAAGTGTATCCATGGAGGTGCAGCATTTGTCTGGCCAGTAATTCAAGACTATTCTTTTTTAGATCTAACGCCAATTTCAATTGAAGTAAACCTTACCAATGCACTGAGTAGACAAAACATTCGTGTGGATGTGCCTTCAAGGTTTACTGTAGGTATTTCTACTGAAGAAGGCGTTATGACCAATGCTGCTGAAAGACTTTTAGGCCTTTCTCAACAAAATATTCACGACCTAGCGAAAGACATCATTTTTGGTCAGTTGCGTTTGGTGGTTGCCACAATGGACATTGAAGAAATTAACTCTAACAGAGATAAATTCTTGGCCAATGTAGCTTCTAATGTTGAAGCGGAATTGAAAAAAATTGGTTTGAAGCTGATCAACGTAAACGTAACCGATATCAAAGATGAGTCGGGTTATATTGAGGCTTTGGGTAAAGAAGCTGCTGCCAAAGCCATTAATGATGCTCGACAGAGTGTGGCTGAAAAAAATAGAGACGGACTTATTGGTGAAGCTAACGCTCATCAAGATCAGCGTACGCAAGTAGCAGCAGCGGTAGCACAGGCAAAAATTGGTGAGGCCAACGCCCAGAAAAATGAAAGAATTGAGGTCGCGAATGCCGAAGCTCTGGCCAAAATGGGAGAAGCTGATGCTCAAAAAGACGAGAGAATAAAAATTGCCGATGCAAATGCTAGAGCGGTTGAAGGCGAAAACACCTCTAGAATTATTATTGCTAAATCTGATGCAGAAAGAAGATCAGAACAGGCAGAAGCTGAGAGATTGGCCATAGCCGCAGAAAAAGTAAAAGAGGCCAAAGCATTAGAAGAGGCCTATAAAGCTCAAAAAGAAGCGGAAAATGCCAGAGCGGAAAGAGACCGATCTACGCAAAACGCTAACATTGTTATACCTGCCGAAATAGGTAAAATGAAGATTGAGATTGATGCCGAGGCTGAAGCTGAGAATGTAAGAAGAAGAGCAAAAGGTGAGGCGGATGCAATATTCTTAAAGATGGATGCTGAAGCTCGTGGTATCTATGAAATATTAAGTAAACAAGCAGAAGGCTTTAAGCAGCTTGTTCAAGCAGCAGGTGATGACAGTAAAGACGCTGTTATGATTATGATTGCAGATAAGCTACCTGAATTGGTAAGACTTCAAACTGAGGCCATCAAAAACATTAAAATTGATAAGGTTACAGTATGGGACAACGGTGGTGGTAATGGCCCAGAAGCAAAAGGCTCTACAGCTAATTTTATTTCTGGTCTCTATAAATCAGTACCTCCTTTGCAAGAGATGTTCAATATGGCTGGTATGCAACTACCAGAATACTTGAAAGGGAAAAGTGTAGATGAAATTCAGGAAATGGCTGAAGAAATTAAGTCAAAAGGAAAAACTGAAGAAGAGTCTAACTAGTCACATCGGTTAACAATAAGATCAAAAGTCAAGTCGAAAGGCTTGACTTTTTTATTGCTGAACAATCGCTCGATTGTGCCGAGTGATAGATAGTTTATTGGCATCTTGCCAACTATGTAGTCAATCCCTCGAGCTAAGGCATTAAAAGATATCCGTCACTCGCCAAAAGCGAGCGACTAATGTTCTGAGCGTGAGCATCCATAAGCAGTCGCTCGGCTGTGCCGAGTGACAATTAGCGTTTTGGCATCTTGCCAACTTTACATTCCGCTAGTTCTCAGTGGTGAATTGGGATTTGCACTTGAATACTGCCAAAACTCTCCATCAGTCACCAACCCTGCTTCAACAGGATTATTTCGAATATATTCAGTTTTCTGGTATTGAATATGAGCAGAATTGAGCTCAATTGGGTAGTTAGTTTTTTGCCAGAACATATATTTTGAATTCTGGCGGTAGTATTTTGCATTGAACTCAAACATATGCAAAAGCCATTTCGAACGACTCTCATATTCGTGGTTTTCTTCTATTTCCTTTATGATTTGTTTTGCAGTAAAGCTCTTAAAATCACGTAATATGAAATTCAAATTTCCATCTAAAGATTGAACAATCATATGAATATGGCTGGGCATAATTACATATTCAAAAACTATCAAACCTTTGTTCTTAATACAAAAATTAAGGCTCTCAATAATTTTATCACAATAAACCTGCCTGGTAAATATATCAACCCAATCTACAACGGTCAGTGTAATAAAGTAGGGCAGGTCGGTATTGGCTTTTCTTAATTCTGACATAGATTTAACCAAACTATTCTTTGAATATAATAAACCGTAGTTTTAAAAACTACTCGTCACTCGCTACAAGCGAGCGACTGAGTTCTGAGCATTATCACCGCCACAATCGCTCGGCTATGCCGAGTGATAGATAGTTTATTAGCATCTTGTTAACCTCATTCTTAGTCAATTGAATGACGTGATGATAAAAATTAATAGTAACCATTTCCTTTCTAATAATCCGCTCTTACATTTTATTCAGCGATTGTGTAATATCGCTTTATGAATAAGAAAGTAACCATCGGAGTTGTACAAGCTGCACCAGAATACCTGAACGTTGAGAAGTCAATGCAAAAAGTGGAAGCACTTTTAAGAGAAGCTGCTGCCAAAGGGGCTCAACTTGTCACTTTTGGAGAAACTTGGTTCACTGGCTATCCCGCTTGGATTGACTACTGCGATGAGTACGCCCGCTGGGATTTTCCTGCCACCAAAACCGTTTTTGCCAGAACCCATGAACACAGCTTAGATGTGAATGGACCTGAGGTAAAACAAATTGGAAAATGGGCCAAAGAGTTGGGCGTAGTTGTAGTGATGGGCATCAACGAGAAAGTTGGCTCTGGTGTTGGAAATGGCACAATTTACAACAGCCTTCTGACATGGAATGAAAAAGGAGAACTGACCAACCATCACCGAAAACTTATGCCAACGCATACGGAAAGATTACTTTATGGCCAGGGTGATGGTGCAGGATTACAAGCGGTGGACACCTCCTTTGGTCGTATTGGTGGATTGATTTGTTGGGAACATTGGATGCCACTAACGCGCCAAACCATGCATAATTCTGGTGAACATATTCATGTGGCCGTTTGGCCAAAAGTGCACGAAATGCTACAAGTAGCTACACGTTCTTATGCCTTTGAGGGGCGCTGCTTTGCAGTTGGTGTTGGTCAAATTATGAGGGTGAAAGATATTCCTTCCGAGCTTAAACTTCCCCCAGAGTTTGAAGGCAAGCCCGAGCATATGATTCTGAATGGTGGCAGCTGTATTTTTGGACCAAGTGGCGAAACTATTTTAGCTCCTCAATGGGATGTTGAAGGTGTATTCACTACTGAAGTAGACCTTCAAAAGTGCACCGAAGAAAGGCTGGCTTTGGACGTAACAGGACATTATCAGCGTCACGATGTTTTTGAGCTGACCGTAAACAAAAAAAGACCGAAGTAAGTCGGTCTTTTAAATCTCTTTTGGTATTGATTATTTACAGCCTTTTCGCTCATCAATCGTTTCGGCATATTCTCTTTTGTTAATCACAAATTGAGGATCACCAACGCTAGTACTGAAACCTGAAAGCGTATAGGTGTAAACAGTTCCCATCTGATCTACTGCCGAAATTTTAGTCAAATTATCTCCATCAACGGTTAAGTGTAACTCCGCATATGGTTTTTCAGAATTTGGCACCAATTTGACTATACCACCATCCATTGAAGCAGTATGACCAGAGGTGTAAAAGGTTAAAATACTGCCATAATCTACAATTGCCTCAGCGTTCTGGCCTGGGCAGAAATAAAGAATTTGAGAATGGTCTTCTTCTTTAGTGCCTACATATTCCACTTTACCATCGTTAAGCCAAGTTTCATTTGGCCCATACTTCAAAATGTATTGGTCTCCTTTTACCACTAGGTTTCCTTCTTGAACATTCTTAAAACCCATATCTTCATTATTGGCTTCATAAACAATATTGAGTTTATAGTTTGGTACACTACCATATTTATTGGCCAATTTTGAAATCAAAGCATCTGCATCCTGAGCAGATAAACAATGGTTCAAAGTCGTTATACACAAAAGTGACATTAAAAAAATCTTTACAGAGCGTTTCATCGGTACATACTTTAGTTTTGGAAAATCAATTCTTCCTCGATGGAAAAAAGGAACGTGACGGTATTTAGACTAATTGAGGTAGGTAAAAATAAAAAAATCCTGTGAATTTACATTCACAGGATCGAAATTACTATTCTTTTGGCTATCCTTTTCGGATATATATGTTTCCGTTTCTGGTTTCCATTGTTACTTCGGCTCCACCGCCATTGAGTTTTCCTTCCACCCAGTCTTCATATTTCACTTTATAACCATTGCCTTCCTTGCTCTTTTGCGGAGTTGTTTTTTGAAGTGCAAAGTTTTCAAAGTCTGTAAAAATGTCTCTAAACGTTTTCATTTTAGTGGAGAGCTTTGTGCCTGAAGGAACCGTCAAATCCACATCACCATTATAGGTAGTAAAAATCATTGGCGTATTGGCTGTTATGGTATTAAAAGTAGCTTTAATCGCACCGTTGTAAGTACTAGCGCTGGCAGACCCTCCAACATTGTTTAGCGTAATTGGACCATTATAACTTTCTATGCTATGCTCTCCATTTACTCCTTCAATTTCAATGGCTCCATTATTATAAGTTTGAACGTCAAGACTAAAATTGGCAGGCACTTGAATCTCAAAGTCAATTCGGTTATTCCAACCTTCTGTTTCTACTTTCACGGTATTATTACGCTCTTCGGCTTGTACATTAAAACCTCCACTACTCAACAAGCGCATTCCATCTTTACCTGATTCACGTTCTACTTTCTTACTGTACTTAATCATTTTAACCTTAACGGTAGGTCCTGAATAAGCCGAAACCTTAACTGTTCCATTATGCGATTCTACTTGTAGTTTTCCTTTTTCACCTGGTTTGCTCAGCGGAATTTCAAGCTCTTCGGTATCTTGTTGGTACTTATCTTTCCACTTACCGTCTTTATCTTTAAAGTCCATTCCGAACATGCCTTCTATACTACTCATGGCTTGTTCTATATGTGCCCCTAGGTCTATTTCAAAGTCTGGTCCCATTGTCATTTTAAGGTCTGGAGTCACTTCCACCTTTATATTTGGGTCTAGTTTCATGTTTTGAGATTTCACGCCAATTGCAGCGCAAATCATTAATAGTGTTATAATTACCTTTTTCATATTGTTTGTTTTTTGAGTCTTTGATTAAATAATTTTTTCCATGCTCGCTCTGAGCGTAACTTTTATTTCTTCTGGTGTTTGATCGTTTTCTAAAATAGTTTTCAACTCATCCTTTGCTTTCGTCTCTTGAAGCGTCACCATCAGTTCGGCCAAGTTGACTTGCATTAAGGGCGATTTTTGTTTTGAAATACTGTTTACAAGGCCTTCTCTTACTTTAGGATCATATGCAAACCCTGCCAACGTATTCAGCGCAGCAATCCGCACGTTTGTACTTGGGTCGCTATTGAGGGTAAGAAAAAGAGCATTGATTACTTTTTCGTTAGAAGATGATAGCTCTGATGATATTTGAATTCCTTTTAATCGGTCTGACACAGATTCTTTTTCTAGCATGGCCATCATCATCATTTCGCGCATTTCTACCATCTGCCCATTCAAATCAGATAACTCTTCCTTGTACGAGCTATTTCCCAGACTTGTACCGAAGTAAAGACCAATGGCTAACACTGCAATTCCAAAAGCCATTCTACCTAAGAAGCTACCAAAAATCGATGTGCTTATTCTTTCTAAGAAGGGAAACGATTCTTTAGCTTGAGGTTCATTTGATTGAGCTTCATTCAGCATTTGATAGAAGTTTTTCTTCAAAGCAGCTGAAGGTTCTGGTGCGGCTGTACTCAGGATTATTCCCTGAAGTTTTGCCATTTCTTCTACCTCGGCCATATCAATATACCCTTCTTGAACGTATTGTTGGAATTCCTTTTCCCTTTCAGGAGAAAGTGTGCCATCAATATATTCGGTAATCATTGACATATATTTCTCTTCCATCTTATCCACTATTTAGCCTTCATTACCCTTATATCTCCATTCAGTGTTTTGAATGAAAATTTTGGACCTCCATTACCTACTTGGTAACTATTAGAGTTATCAACCTTATATTTTGTACCGCCACGTTCACCTTTATTGACTACCATTTTTGGTGATAGCTTTTGAGAAAAATCGAAATCACTATACACTTCTCCCCATTGGGTTTCGAAATTATATATGGCGCCCAACCCTTCTGGAGCAACAATTTCTATTTCTCCATTTACTGTCTGGAATTCGGCAAACTCCACAGGCATTTTCAAGTAATTCACCTCGATTTTACCATTTACAGTACTGGCTTTGGTATTGCTTTCTACATCAATCAGGGTTACATCACCATTCACATTGTTGGCATAAAGTTCTCCTTTCACTCCTTTAATGTAAAGATCGCTATTGTTCACCGTGGAAATTTTAACACTGATGTTTCTCGGTACTTTCACTTTATAATCGAGCCTCACTCTATAGTCTACACGTTCTCGATCTTGATTCCAGTCCCAACCACAAGCCAAAGGATCATCTTTTTCTCTCACTTTATTATTTGGGGTAGTAAATCTGGCTCGCACAAAATCATCGCCTTGAGCAAAATCAAGTTTAACTTCCTCCATTCCTTGTTTAACCTCAGATTGCTTACCTGAAATTCGCTTCTGAACCTCAATTTCTATGGTATTACCATCATGGGCTTCCACTTCAACATTTCCCTCGATATTACACACAGCAAACCAAGTTGCTTTTTCATTCTTGACAGTAAAACTCTTCTTTACTGTCTCCGTTTCGCTTTGTCCCTTTACTATAAGGGCTGGCAAAAATGCCACAAGCAAAACCATACACTTTATCACTTTCATCATTCAGCTATTTTGTTGTTTCACTGCGCAGAAGGAGTTGCCTCCAACTGCATATAGACCATTTTTAAATCCTTCAATGCCCTGAAGATTCGCACCTTCACCGCACTTTCAGTAATTCCCAGTAAGTCGGCAATGTCTTTATATCGCATTTCCTGATACTTACTAAGGATAAGAACTTCCTTCTTTTCGAAAGTCAGTTGATTCATGGCATGCTGCAGCAAATCCATTTCTTCCCTTTGAATTCTATTCGACTCTGCATTACTGTCGTTTCTGAAATATTTATCAGTCACCTCTACATCTTCTTTATAGCCCATCTTCTTATTTTTCCGGTAGTGGTCGGCAAAAAGATTTCGGGCCATATGGTACATCCAGGTTTTAAACTGGCCGTCTCCTTTGTAGCTGTGTTTGTATTTCATCATTCGCAGAAATACATTCTGAACTAAGTCTTCACTCACCTCACGGTCAAGCGTTAAGCGATAGAAAAAACCATAAAGGCTTTTATTATATCGCTCGAACAACAACCCGAGTTTATCGAGCTGTCCTTCTTTTACTTGTAGCATTAACGCGTTGTCAGAGAGAGAATCCAATCGTCTTTTTTAAGAATTCAATGGGGGAAACCTAAGCTTTTCAGAAAGGTTACAGTCAAGTTACACTTTTTTGTTTTTATTCAGATATGCTCTATATTCATACAACCTAAGCACTATAGAATTATGGAAATGACAAAAGAAAGCCTAGAACAAGAAATTCAAGCGCTCAACGCGCAACTTACTGGAGACATGTTTAAAGACATGGACATTAAGGACCAAATACACAATTTAACAATGAAACTGAATGGGGTAAAACCTATGGATTCATCTTTTGAATGTGTAGGCTGTGGAAGCTGAGCCATGAAAATAGCACCAAATTCAACCTTAAAAATTGAGCCTCTTTTGGCTCTTTTTTTATTTCTTTTTACCGCTTGTAGCGAAACCAACAATCAAAGAGAAATTCCTACCGAAGCTCCTTTTATTGTGGTTTTGGGTGTGGCGCAAGATGCTGGCTACCCCCAAGCAGGTCAAAAGCAAGAATGGGAATTAATAAAGGAAAGAACGGCACGACCAAAGAATGCTGTGGCACTTGGCCTTGTTGACCCTACTACAAAACAGCGTTGGTTATTTGAAGCTACCCCTGACTTCAAGCTTCAATTACAAATGTTGGATGATGTTTCAGAAACCCATAACTATCCTTTAGATGGCATTTTCTTAACCCATGCGCACATAGGGCACTATACTGGGTTAATTCATTTAGGCAGGGAGGTAATGGGAACTTCTGGAGTTCCAGTTTATGCAATGCCAAAAATGAAGACTTTCTTGGAAGGGAATGGGCCTTGGAGCCAGTTGGTTGAATTGAACAATATAGAAATCAAGCCTCAGCAAGATAGCACTACCATTAAGCTGAACAATAGTATTTCGGTTACACCTTTCACAGTTCCTCATCGTGATGAATTTTCAGAAACTGTAGGTTATAAAATTCAGATCAATGACAAGTCGGTTATTTTCATTCCAGATATTGATAAGTGGAGTAAATGGAATCAAGACATTATTGAAGTCATTCGAAAAAGTGACATGGCACTGTTAGATGCTTCATTCTTTAAAAATGGTGAAATACCTGGACGCGACATGAGCGAAATACCTCACCCTTTTGTGGAAGAAAGCATTGCCTTGTTTGGTAAACTTTCTGACGAAGACAAAGCCAAAGTTCTTTTTATACATTTCAATCATACCAATCCTATGAACTTTAGCGATAGCGATGAATCTAAATTGGTGCGAGATAAAGGCTTTAAAATTGCCTATGAAGGACAAATTTTAAAGTTTTAGATTATTCTGCGTTATAACAATCTCTAATCTATCATAGTTGTTTCCTTAACTCCAAAAGAGTTGAAATGGAAATAATATGGAGATCGATCATCAGGAATTAGAAATTTTATTCAGTGTTTTAGTGGCCACTATACTCTCTGGTTTAGTGGGCTATGAACGTGAAAACAAAGACAAACCCGCTGGTTTAAGAACGAACATGATTGTGGGTGGCTTTAGCTGTTTAATCGTTTCACTATCACTGCCTCTAATTGACTTTGTTCATAATTATGAATTCCAAGAAGCAGTAAAAGCCGACCCTATTCGAATTCTGCAGGCGCTTGTAGTGGGTATAAGTTTTATTGGTGCTGGAACAATAATTAAACAGAACAATGACAAAGTAAAAGGCCTTACCACTGCCGCAACTTTACTCTATTGTTTAGGAATAGGGGTTGCTACGGCTTTACATAAATATTTAATCGCGGTGGGCATCACCTTGTTAATCCTCATTATCAATTATTCCTTTTCGGCTGTAAAAGGTAAAATCACTGGCAACTCAGAAGAGAATGAAGGGGTGAAATAGTTTTAATCAGCTTTCTATTCATTAAGATATGGCATGCGCTTCCAGTCTATCATGAAGTAGGTCAATATATTTCAGTGCATAAAAGAGCCATTCAAGATGAAAAAAGTTATTTTCGAGTAACTCTTTTTCTATGCAGAATACTCTTCATATTCTTAATGGTGACAGCACTCTTTATTCCCTTAAGCAATCAGGTATTGAGGGAGATACTGCAGTTTGGCGTGATGTTTTAAGCGATGGGCCAGTACACACTGCATTTGGTACTCTTGAGTTTTGGGAAATGCGCAGTCGCTTCATTAGCTCCTTTTTTTCAACCTCTCCAGGCGATTACCAAGAAAAAGTAATTGATGAATTCAAGAAAATAGAAAGCTTAAAAGCTTACAAAGAGATAGTTCTTTGGTTTGAATATGATTTATTCTGTCAAGTAAATTTAATGGGGTTACTTCATTGGTTTCACCAACAAGACAGGGCTGATGTAGAAGTTTCTCTGATTTGCGTGGGTGACGTAAATGGATATGAAAAACTAATGGGTTTGGGTGAACTACCTGCCGAAATGTACCCTGACTTATTTGAACAAAGAAGAGTTCTAAGTCAAAACGATTTCAGTTTTGCCTCTAATGCTTACCAAGCCTTTTGCTCCAAAGACCCTAGAGATTTAGAGAACTTCATTCTTCTTCCTTCCAATGAATTCCCTTATTTGGCCAAAGCTTTTCAGGCCCACTTAAAGCGATTTCCCTCTTCAAAGTCTGGACTTAATTTGATTGAACAAGAAATTGTTAGACTTATTGAATCTGGAAAAGATACGGAAAGAGGGCTGATTGGAGCCTTACTTAAATGGCAAGAGTTTTATGGATTTGGAGATCTTCAGTACATTAATTATTTAAACCGAATGGCTCCCATATTCCAATCTAAAGAACCTTTTAAGCTAAAAGCTAACTATAACTCTACACTGATAGATAGAAACTACTTTCTGGGTGGAGCATTGGTGAGCGAATGGGTCTGGGATGAGAATAATCAAGAAATAGGACCAAAAGAGGCAAAACAAAAGGCGTAACTCTCGCTACGCCCCTTAATATTTTTCTAAAAAGCAGATTAGTTTTTGCTGAGCCTCACCCTCCCGTCTTCAGTTCTAATTTCAATATTGGCTTTTCCTCCAGCAAGTTTTAGCTCAGACCTATGGTCGGTTTCCCTAACTGTTTCAAAAGCACTTGAAGCACGAACACTACCATCATCTTTTAGTATTGAAAACTCTCCGCCTCCGTTTGTTACTGTAAAATCAATTGAAGAATCTTCTCCTCTTAAAATATATCTCCCATCATCTGCTAATGATGTTTCCAGCATCACATCGCCATCTTCAACATCTATATCAATATCTCTAAAATTACCTCTTCTCACCTCAATATCTCCGTCCTCAGACTCAACAGTCAGAGCACCAGATCCTCCATCGATTTTAAGATCACCATCTTCTAATCTAAACTCTAAATTGGTACTTCTACAGTCTATAATCTCTATATCTCCGTCTTCGGTTTCCATGTAAATTTTTCCACTTACATTTCTAACTACATAATCATCGTCTTCACCTTTTACCCTAAGCGAAGCCGATTCTGGTAATTCAATATCAATACGGTAGTCGGTTCTAATAGAGCCCATTTGAATTCTCACACCGCTTCTTTCGCGCTCTATTATATGTAAGTCGTCACCACGATTTTCTACTAAAACATTGAACTCTGACCTACCTGAGGAAAAACCTTTTATTTGCTGTGTACGGTCAATCTTAACATGTACATCTGCCCTGTTGCTGCCAGAAATTCTTACTTCTGCGTCTTCGGAGTTTAGATACAGCGTTCCTGATGCTCCAATGCTGTAAGTCTTATCTAAATGGAATTCACCATTGCTTTGTGCGTTGGTGTTTGGTGCTGCAATAAGGCAAACCAGCCCTATTCCAACGGATGTGATCATTTTTTTCATTGTTGTTTGAGTTTTTATGTAACGGTTAATTTAGTAAAATCCGACCAGTATTTTACTTTCTCCTTCCTTTACGCTGTCCTTTCCCCTTTGTTCTACTTGAAGACGACTTGCTGCTCTTGGTTGAGAATTTCTTCTTTTTTTCATGAAATGCACCCTTGAAGTCTGGGTCATCTTTCTTCTTAAGATCATCAATTGCTCGGGCAATTTCCTGCGACTCTATAAAAGGAGTTTTTTCTACGAACACTTCTGAAGGAAGGTTATGACGGGTAATTGTATTCTGAATTAGCGCTTCAATTTTAGCTACTGAAAACATTTCCAATTCATTGGCAAAAGTGATGGCAATTCCAGTATTATTTGCTCTTCCCGTTCGCCCAATTCTGTGCACGTAGTCTTCATCAATTAAAGGCACATCAAAATTGATCACATGACTTACCATACTAATATCCATTCCTCGGGCAGTAACATCTGTTGAAACCAATACCCTAATATCTCCTTCTTTGAACTCATACATGGCATTAATTCGTGAGTTCTGTCCTTTATTGGCATGAATCACTCGAACTGGCCCAAGCTGCTTTCGCTCAATAAACTTAGAAACATTATCAGCATTGGTTCTGGTTTTAGTAAACACAATCACTCGCTGAAATTCTTCACTTTTAAGGAAGTACTCTAATAAGTTAATCTTTGTCTTAAAGTTGGGTACTTCATAAAGTCTTTGCTCAATGGTGTCAATTACTGTAGCCTGCGGAGCTATTTCAATTTTCTCTGGAAACTCTAAGAAATCCTCAGTCAGCAGAATAACTTTATCATGCATTGTAGCTGAAAAAAGCATGTTTTGGCGTTTTCTAGGAACAACTTCGAGCACATTCTTGATCTGAGGCATAAACCCCATATCCATCATTTTATCGGCTTCATCCAACACCATAGTTTTTATCAACTTAGTATGAATTGTTCCTTTTAGGTAAATGTCCAAAAAGCGCTGGGGCGTACTTACAATTATATCTACCCCCTTTTCAATTGCCTCAATTTGATGTTTTGGCCCTAGCCCACCGTATAAGCTTACTATTCTTAAATCTGTATAGCGTGATAATTCACGGGCATTATCTTCTATTTGCATGACCAACTCTCGAGTTGGAGCTAAAATCAATGCCCTTGCATGATCCCCTTGGGCATACTTGAGCTTCATTAGAATAGGCAATACAAAAGCTGCAGTTTTCCCAGTACCTGTTTGTGCTATTCCCAATAAATCATGCCCTGCCAACGCTATCGGAATGGCTTTTCTTTGGATTGGAGTAGGTGCTGTGTACCTTAGATCATCTATGGCATTGAGGAACTGACGGCTCAATTTTAATTCTTCGAACGAAATGTTTTCTTCGGCCATAAATTGCAGAGGAGTTATTTGGTAATAACTTGCAATTACGTTAACCCATGACACAATAAAAAACACTAGTATGTCTTCAATACTGATTCTCAACGGAAAGTTGATCAACGAAAACAAGATTTTCGAAGCTGACATTTATATCGAAAACGGCTTTATTCAAAAAATAGATAAAGACCTTCAACATTTAAATGCTGATGAAATCATAGATGCCAGCGGTCAATATGTATTACCAGGGCTTATTGACGACCAAGTGCACTTTAGAGAGCCAGGACTTATCCATAAAGCCGAAATCTATACTGAATCGAGAGCGGCTGTGGCGGGTGGTATTACTTCATTTATGGAAATGCCCAACACAGTACCTAACACACTTACTCAAAAGTTACTTGAGGATAAGTATCAAATTGGAGCAAAAAATAGCTTGGCCAATTACTCTTTCTTTATGGGAGCCTCAAACGATAATTTGGATGAAGTGCTCAAAACTGACCCAAGAAAAGTATGTGGTGTAAAGGTTTTTATGGGTTCTTCTACAGGGAATATGCTAGTGGACAATCAGAGAACTTTGGAAAACATTTTTGAAAGCTCCCCTACGCTGATTGCTACACACTGTGAGTCTGAAGAAATTATTCAAGCCAATATTGCTAAGGCCAAAGCTCAATACGGAGAAGATGTTCCAATGAGTGAGCATCCAGTGATACGAAGTGCGGAAGCCTGCTATGCCTCTTCTTCTTTTGCAGTTGATTTAGCTAAAAAGAAGGGTGCACGACTCCATATCTTACATATTTCCACCGCAAAAGAGCTTGAGCTTTTCAGCAATAACATTCCATTAAAAGAGAAGAAAATTACTGCAGAGGCTTGTGTACACCATCTTTGGTTTTCAGATCAAGATTATGCTGACAAAGGCTCATTTATCAAATGGAACCCAGCGGTTAAAACAGCCTCAGATCGTGATGCCATTTTGAAGGGGGTTATAGAAAACAAAATTGATGTTATCGCTACTGATCATGCACCACATACGCTGGCAGAAAAGTCAAACAGCTATTTTAATGCACCGTCTGGCGGGCCATTGGTGCAGCATTCATTGGTAGCCTTATTAGACCTGTACCATCAGGGTAAAATTAGTTTAGAAAAGATAGTTGAAAAGACTTCGCATGCTGTATCAGATTTGTTCGACATTCATAAAAGGGGTTATTTGAGAGAGGGCTATTATGCAGATATTGCCATTGTAAACCTCAATGATCCTTGGCAAGTAAAAAGAGATAATGTGATTTCGAAATGCGGTTGGTCACCTTTTGAAGGGCATCAGTTTAAATCGAAAGTAACAAATACCATAGTATCGGGCAAAAGGGTGTTTTCGAATGGTGAGATAAATAACATTGGTTCGGGAAATAGATTAGAATTTGATCGATAAAATGAGATCAGAGTATTTGCAAATTCAAACCGAACCCTTACATTTGCAAACCCAATTAAATGGTGGTTGTAGCTCAGTTGGTTAGAGCATCGGTTTGTGGTACCGAGGGTCGTGGGTTCGAGTCCCATCTTCCACCCTTAATATTAAGAGAGTTACGCAAGTGACTCTCTTTTTTTATGCCTGAATAGCACTCAGAACAATTTTATGTACAAGTCAATCCATCAATCAGGATAAATAACTTATATTCGTATTGATGGACCTCGACCAACACCCAGGCAAAAAGATTAAGTGGATTATTGACAACTACGAAAAAGGAAATTCAGCTGAATTTGCAAGAAAAGTGGCTTTGTCTGGACCTACTGTGAAATCATATATTGATGAAAAGACAAAACCTGGATACGATGCTATTCAATCCATACTAAGGGTTTATCCTCATATTAATCTACACTGGTTTATTCTTAACCAAGGGCCAATTCAAAGAGATTTACATGACGAAGAGTTGGATATTATGGAAGAAAATCACCGGCTAAGGGAGGGAATTAAATCCCTTTATGCGGTTTATGTTGAAGGAAATAATTAGAGATCTCTTCTTATTTTATCGAGTATTTCTTGCGCCTTAACAGCTCGCAATTCCTTTACACGTTTTTCTGCTAACAATCTCCTTTGCTTAGTCAAGAATAGCTGTAAGTGGTAAAGCAAGAATGTAAAAAGTAAAATGATAGCCAGTCCCAATGGCCAAAATTCCTTGATCAAAGCCAACTGCTCAGCATTTTCTCTTCTTTTACTTAACACCTGATCTATTCTTGTGTTAAAAGCTTGTAAGGTTGGGTTATCCTTTTGATTCCGTTGAATGCTCATCCAATCCTGAATATTGGCTGTATATAAATCTCCGTAGCTGGCGGCCTTATCTATATCCACATGTAAATAGGCTTTTTGAAGCCAATCATAGATCATAAACAAATCTGGCTCGGCATCAATTTTATCAAAGGTTTTTAAAGCCTCTTCCCACTTTTCAATTGCAGCAGTTGTATTTCCTTTCTTATATTCAAGCTCTCCATAGTCTAAGAGCGTTACAAACTGCGAACGGGCACTTGAGTGTTCTACTTTTAATGCTAAGGCTTCGGAATACCATTTCTCAGCCTTTTCTAAATTTCCCAACCTCAAATAGCTTGTACCTAAATTTTGGAACGCTATTGCTCTAGTATCTGGTGCAATGCCATTATTAAAAGCGACATAGGAAAAGAAATTCTGAGCCTCTAAATAATCCTTATTGGCTAACTTAATAATACCCAATTGATTTAGTGCTCTGGCTAAAGACACAGTATCTCCTTTGTATTCAGATTCTTCCCACAGATCAAGAAGTACATCTCCTGCTCCTTCATAATCTCCATTATTTTTCATCTGCATTGCCATGAAATATGGGAGATCAATAAGCAAACCTGAATCTCCATTCTCTTTTGCTAAATCAGGGTATCTTCTAATGTAAATTTTAGCCGCTTCATAAGCCTCTTTGTAAAAAGTTGTTGCCATTTTATAATCCGAATACCTTGACTTAATCACTGCAAGGCTTCTCAAAATAGCTACCTTGTTGTACAAGTCAACAGTGTCTGATTTTTGTAAATAGTTTAATGCATCGAAATAATTTATGTAAGCAGCCTCATAATCTCTCACCTGCATACTTATATAACCCATGGTGCTTTTCGCAACCACCATTCGATAGGTGTCTCCTCTTTTAGAGGCCCACTTAAAAGCTTCTTGCGTATAATCAATCGCTTTCGCAGATTGATTATCGCCTAAAGCTTTAAAAACCTCATCCATCAATCCATTATATTCCTTCACTTGCCCCTTAAGTATAAAAGGAGAAATTAAAAAAAATAAGAATATAAATCTTTGAATTTTGGGCATAACAAAACAGACCAGAAAATATATCGCATCAATATCGGTATTATTTCAAGTCAAAACAAAACAAAAAGATATAAACCTAATTATATCTAATACTAAAAGTTAGCTTTTTGCCTTAGGCCATCTTGGAGGCATTGGCTTATCTTCTTCCTCTTCTGGAGTTGAGTTTTTAGGGTTGTCTAAATTTGCATCGATGGTTACATCTGGATTTACTGGTTGTGGAACAGTATCCATGTTATCAGTACAGCCCATAGCAAATAATACAAACACAAATAGAATGGTTAACTTTTTCATAATGTAGGGTTTTTAATGTTTAGACCCGAATATATGACTTCTATTCCACTCATACTCAATAGTATAATACTTTTTAAATCAACTATTAGTATACCCGAATTATATTATAAAATCCTTCCTGTTCATTGAGTTATATGACCGATAAAACAACTCCAAAGGAAAGATAGGGAGATGACCTTACCTTAATAATCATAAGGCAGAAAAAAGAAGAAAAGACAATGGTTATCTATATAGCTAAGAGCTAGCAAGAGCAAAATTAGTGATACTACTATTTTTATATTCGACTGAGAGATAAGAGTTGAAAAAATCATTCTCAAATACTGAAGCACCAATCGTTGAATCTAAAAATTGAAGCACACTACCCTTCTGGCTTTTCGGACTAACTCTTTTAAAGGTAACCTTAGAGTTCTTATTGTTACAGTTTCTCAAAAGCAAATGATCTGTTTGGATTTCGCTGAGAAACAAATTTGAGTATTCTCCGAATGTTCCAATTTCAAGTTTTGAAGCAGCAAGCCTTTCGATTCTTATTGCATTGAACTTTTCCGGACAAAGGTAAAACTTAGAATCGTCCGTGTTCTTTGCTCCATTATCAATTATATTCACCTTATCCAATAGGTTGTTACACCCAATATGCAGCAAATGGAACTTGGGGTTAGATAGGTATTCCAAGTAATTGACTTTACACCCATGAATTTTGAGAACTCCAGCATCTTCATTCGATTTGTACAAAACATCACCCATTGTACAGTTGTGAAACTCAAAGTTTGCCACTCTACTCGACTCTACAACCAACTCATCAAATTGACAGTTTTCAAAACTCCAGTGTGATGATATATCTGTATCTGATACAATAAATGTAGACAGTTTACAATTCTTAAAATGATAGTGATGTTGAGAATCCAGCTGTCGATTTACCAAATGAACAGATTCTCTTAAGTCAAATGGGTAACCATTGATTAGAAATTCATAATCTCTTCCTTCAATGATTTTCAAAAAATTAGATTGACTTAGAGTTCTCATGACCGACAGTTTAAGCTAGGCACATTAAATACCCTTGTGACCTTATTAAATGATTAAACAAGGAATGTCAACCTCATCAAAAGGCAGTTCAATATAGATGTGTCTCAGTTATTCCGTAAACAAAAAAATTGGCTTTGTTTACGGATATGAAGGTATAAAACGATTCAATCAAAAACAACTAAACTTTAAGTCGAAGAGAAATCATTGCTCTGAGCGTTTTTTTTATAACCGCAACTAAATGCTTTTCATAAACTATTCTTTGCTGAAAACTCCTTTAAAATCGAAAAAAGCTTGTTGAGATTCCAAACCCACTCATAAATTAAACTTATAAATAGTTGATTTTTAGATTTTTAACTTGTTAATTTCTTGAACGTTATTGCCCATATCACTAACGTATAGAGACTCATTTTTATTAATACAAATTAACTAGGCCCAACCTATGAATACAGTTCTTACTATATCAGATGTTTTTCAATCGCCTCAAAACCTCAACTGTATACAAAAAATAGAAGAATGGATTGATGGTAATACTTTCTTTACAAAGCAGAATCTGATTTGGAATATTGGTGTTACCAATGCTGAAAATCTATTAAGCATTGAATCTACCATTCGACAAGATATGACGTGTAAGCACTGGAGATATTGGCGAAACGATAGCTTTAAGGATGCGATGGAAACCATTCGCAACTTAAATAAATCTTCCAATGTCATTAAATCGCCTCACAATGACTACTCGTCAAAAGGCTCATATGTATTTATCTACAAAACGTTGATTCCTCAAAACAGCAGATTGTTCCATACTTTACATGCCTAAGTTCTGTTAGATATAGCTCAATTTATTATATTGGGTTATGGCAAATACCTTTTTTGATTTCTTTCAATTAAATACCCATGAGCAAATAAAAGAGCTCTATCAAAATGGGAAATTTATTGTTGGTATTCGCTACTATGGTTACAAAGTTAACCTCTACTTACTGCAAGATTATTACCTTGAAGTTTTCTATAATCACAAATTGGATAAAATTGAAAAAATCGATTTGCTTGATTTTTCGCACAGCCGTATGAAGTTTTATGCTGACCAGATCTCTCTGCCCTCTTTTATTAACTCCTAGTTTTTTGTAGTGCTTTGTATATGGTCAGTACTTGAGGAATCAATAACTTAGTACCACTATTATCTATTAGGTAATCCGATACTTCTTTTCTCTTTTTATCATCAACTTGGTTCTTCATAATGTCGAGAACCTGATTTCTATCCCTCTGCATATCACGCATAAGAACACGATTTACTCGAACATTTTCAGGGGCTATAACACAGATTAATTTATCCAAAGACTTATAAGAACCATTTTCAATAAAAAGTGCGGCTTCCTTTATAAGCACCGTACTATTTTGCTCAGAGGCCCAATTCAAATAATCTTTGGCTACGGCTGGGTGAACTAACTGATTCAGTTTTTCAAGCTCTATTTTATCTGCAAACACCCTATTAGCCAGAAAAGATCGATTGAGCGTTCCGTCAGACAAATAGCTTTCGGCTCCGAATAAGTCCTGTACTTGACTCTTCAACTGGTGGTCATTACTGAGAAGATACTTGCCTCGATCGTCAGCATAGTAGATAGGAATACCCAGCTGGTGAAATATTTTACAAACAGTGGTTTTTCCTGAACCTATTCCGCCCGTTATTCCAACAGTTAGGGTCTTACTCATTGTCTTTCAATTTGACTTTACTTTGAGATAGCTTGGGGTCAAGAATGAACGATGGCTTCATTGTAATTTCAATCGGTATTGTACCATCTGCCTTCTTTAGATTGGAATAATCGGCAGTCAAAACTAAGTTGAGTGAATCAACATTGCGGATTTCACTGACTAAGGTTTCATAAGAAACAACCACTCTCTTTGGCTCAATAGAGCCAGTTTTACCTTTAAAATTAACAGGATGTATAGGGAGTTCTATTTCTTTTCTCATGAACTCGGTTACTTCAAATTTTACCGAAACTTCCGTTATATCGGTTGAAATAAGACTTGAACCGAAGTCTCTAATACTAAATTTTTGATCTACACTTTTATTAAACTCAGTATCCCCAATACTTATTCTAATTGGTCTTTGAATCGTATCCAATAAGCTCTTAGGCCCACTAATTCTAACCATATTTGGCTGCAATGTAATCTCTGATGTGATCCTTTGATTTGGACTTAGCTTTATATCTGCACTATCAAGTACCAGTTCAACATCAATACTTACCCTTTCATCTATATTAAAAATTAGGGAGTCTTCAAGAAGGTAATTGATGGTGACAGGATCAAGTCTTGGAACGATGTCCTGTCTTAAATTACTAGAGAGTCTATAGTTATCTCTAATAGGGTTTTCGAGTTCAATGATCAGCGGCTCCATATTAAACCCAAATGATCGGGTCATTAAATCCCAACCACCACCCGTTACTTCTAGCGGAAGCTTGTCTGGAATTTCTGATAATGCCACATAGAGGGAATCATTATATACTACCTCAATTGGGTAGTTGATTTGAGTAACGTAATCGGATTTATTAAGAGCACTAAAAAACCAAAAGGTGGTAGATATTATTATACATAATACCACCACCTTCAATTTTTCATCCTTTGTACTAGGAGTATTGAAAGACCTTTTTAGAATTTCAATTATGTCTTCAGCACTTCTCAATCACATTTAAGCTTTACCGGCCAATTTTTTACTAGCTTCTAACGAAATAGCACTTTTCTCAAACTTGATTTTAGCACCTTTCTCTACATCTAGCGTAATGGTATCGTCATCCATTTCAGCAATTCGTCCGTGAACACCTCCAATGGTTACAATTCTATCTCCTTTTTTAATATCGCTGATAAAGTTCTTTTGATCTTTCTGCTTTTTTTGCTGCGGCCTGATCATAAAGAAATAAAACACTACTGCGATACCTCCAAAAAGAAGCAATTGCTGCATCCAACCACCACCTGCTGGCGCGGCTGTTGACTGTAATAAAATACCTTTTAACATTATATTTTCTAAAATTATGGTGCTGTGGCAGTTTGTACAAACCCTCTCAAGCTCAATCTAGTTTGCTTAGGATTAGTATTGGCTACAATTGTAATTACTGGGCTTTGCTGTCCTGTTTTTCCTTTACTATCGTATCTCACTACAATTTCACCTGTTGCTCCTGGAGCTATTGGCTCTCTAGAATAACTAGGCACGGTACAACCACAAGAGGCAGAGGCACTTTGAATTAATAAAGGCTCAGTTCCTGAATTAGTAAACTTAAAGGTGTAGTTTACCACTTCTCCTTGTTGAATATTACCAAAGTTATAAAGCGTGTTATCCCATTTAAATGCGGCATTAGCACTAATATTTTGCTCTGGTGTATTAGATACCGTTTGAGCTTGGGTTGGTAATGTACCGTTGTTTCTTACTACACCACCATTTTCAAGTTGATTAACTCTTCTTTCCAAGGTAGCAAGTCGTTTTTCCATGTCGGCATTGCCGCATGATGACGCCATAAAAATCAACGCCACTAAACTCAATAGAGATAATTTAGTTTTCATAATTCTATATTTAGTTTTTGTCTCCAGATTTAATCTGACCAATCAGATTATCTACATCTGTTAATAATTGTTCTGCTTTTAAACGGGCTTCTGAAACTACTTTTTCACCTTCTGATTTGGCTTCAGAAGCAATTTCATGTTTTCCATTGATAAGGTCTTCCAACAAATCTTCGAGCTGTTTTTTATACTTATCTAGCTGATACGAAAGTTTGTCTCTTGTGTTCGATCCTTTATCTGGAGCATACAAAATGCCCAAAATAGCACCTGTGGCTGCGCCAATTACAAATGCCAATACGTTGCTTGATCCTTTACCCATTAACGTTTATTTATTATCCATTAAACCCCTACCACTCTTCTTCAGCTTACCTGATGTTTTCAGTTCAACACTTATAACATCGAGTATCCCATTTATGAATTGTTTACTCTTAGGGGTACTGTAATTTTTTGAAAGCTCAATATACTCATTTATAGTCACCTTTACAGGTATACTCTGGAAATTCAGCATCTCGGCAATTGCCATTTTCAGTATAATTTGATCGGTAATTGCTAATCTATCTACCTCCCAGTTCTTGGTTTTAGCTCCTATAATTTGGCTGTACTCTTCATCGTTTTCTACTGCCGATTTAAAGATTTTCTCGAAAAAGGATTTATCCTCTTCCCAATTGTTCGAAAAATCAGGCAGATCAAAATCTTTTGGTGAGCTGGATTCTTCAAGATCTCGAATTGATCGACTCACTAAACTACGAGCGATAGCCTTATTTTCTTGCCAGAAAATATCTCTTTCTTCAAAGAAGGCCAAAATCATATCAATTTTAAAAACTTCCTGTTTTACAATATGATCTACAATGGCTTTGTCTTCTTCAAAAGAAGGATTGGCTGTTCTACGGTATTCGTTATACACTTCATCCTTCTTCAAAACTTCTTTGTACCAGTTCTTTACATTCTCCTCTTCGTCTTCCCAACCGATGTTCCTTTTCACCAAGGCTACTTGAACTTTAGATGAGTTTCTGAAAAACTCAATTACTTTATTTTTTGAGAAGTTATAATCACCAACAATAAGCTTTTCAGGAGATAGCTTTGATTTCTTATCGGTTTCTACTTTCGAATAGTCAGACCATGCAATAAGTAAACTCACCACTTCCAAGAATCGATCAACCAAAGACTCTGCGTCTAAGATCATAGAAGAAAGCATGTGATCGAAATCCTTTTTCTGACTCCCTAAATAGGTTTTATAGGCATTGTTTGCCGCCTTTTGGGCCGCTTCACTGATTACCTCTGAAGGATCGAGCGCGCTACCATTGATTTTGTTGGCGTAAACACGCTTAGACTGCTGTCTTTGTGTTTTTAGTAAATCACGGTCTTGAACTTCCATCGAGTTTAAGTCGGGTAGGAAAGCCTCATCAATTTCTGCCAAACCTAAATTATAGTTGGCTTCTTTGCATTGACCATAAGCGAACAATGACTGCATCGCTTTTACTCTTAGTGATCTCCTATTAAGCATTTCAAAATTTTAAAGAACGGTAAAAATAAAAAGTAGAAGGGAGTTTTAACAACTCCCCTGCATTATATTAAAATGAAAGTTTAACTCTACCTACGTCTTCAATTCTCTTTTCAGCCAATAGCATAGCTGCTTTTTGAGAAGGAATTCCGTCTTGATCAGCTTTCGCCAAAATATTAGTACATGTATCGTAAATCTTCTCGGTCCACATATAGGCCAAGTCTTTACTGTACGAACCTCTAAGCTCGCCAGTTATGTTTATAATACCACCAGCATTAATCACAAAATCTGGCGCGTAAACTATACCTTTCTCAATCAACATGTTACCATGCCTGGCTTCATCTTTCAACTGATTGTTAGCTGCTCCAGCGATTACTGAGCACTTCAGTTTAGAAATTGTATCGTCATTAATGGTGGCTCCCATAGCACATGGCGCATAAATATCTACGTCTAAACCGTAAATCTCATCCATTCCAACTACAGTAGCACCTGTTTTCTCAGAAACCATTTTCAACCTATCTTGGTTAATGTCAGTCATGAAAACTTGAGCACCTTCTTTTGTCAAATGCTCTACTAAGTACATTCCTACTTGACCAACACCCTGAACAGATATTTTCTTGCCAGCAAGCGAATCAGAACCATATGCCTTTTTAGCCGCAGACTTCATTCCTACATAAACACCATAAGCAGTTACAGGAGAAGGGTCTCCACTGCCACCCATTTCTACTGGCAAACCAGTTACATGTTTTGTTTCCATACCGATATGTTCCATATCGCTGGTTTTCATATTCATGTCTTCAGCAGTAATGTATTTACCCTTAAGGCTATCTACAAATTTACCGAACCTGCGAAGAAAGGCTTCATTCTTTAATTTGGCAGGATCACCGATAATTACCGCCTTTCCACCACCTAAATTAAGCCCAGATATGGCCGCCTTGTAGGTCATTCCTCTTGAAAGTCTTAATACATCTATGGCTGCCTCTTCCTCAGTTGCATAGTTCCACATTCTAGTTCCACCCAAAGCAGGGCCTAAAACTGTGTTATGAATACCTATGATTGCTTTTAAACCTGTTGGTTCATCGTGGCAAAAAACCACTTGTTCGTGGCCCAGCTTGGCAGCTTGTTCAAAAATTGAGATGCTTCCCACTTTTTCTGTTCCGTTTACCTCTACCATTGTTGTCAAATTGTAGTTTAAGTTATATTTGCCACATCCTTCGCTGATTTGGCCTTTTCTACTGGTGGGCAAAAGTAAGCGAAAAGTTGAAGAATTCTAAAGAATAACTGACGACAGGCAACCTTATTGTAACCTGTTCTGTTAAGCAAAACGTGAAAGAACTTAGTCATCTAAATAAATACTTACTTAAGTATAAGCTCCTCCTCATATTAGGAATTATATTTTTGATCGTTTCAAACTACTTTGCCATTTGGCCGGCCAAAGTAGTTCGTTATGCAATCGACTATGTAACAGAGAGTTTTGCTTTGTATCATGTTTTTGAAGGGGGCAGCTTAAGTGGCTCGCTTTTTAGTAAGTTAGAAGTTGGAGTTGTAATTCTCGGAATCATAATTCTTGTGATGGCTTTACTTAGAGGTTTCTTTCTCTTCTTGGTTCGGCAAACCATTATTGTAATGTCTAGAAAAATTGAATACGACTTGAAAAATGAAGTCTATGTTCAATACCAAAACCTTCCGCTTAGCTTTTACAGAAAAAACAATACTGGTGACTTAATGAACCGAATCTCGGAAGATGTAAGCCGTGTAAGAATGTATTTGGGGCCTGGCATTATGTATGGTATTAACCTGCTCGTGCTTTTTCCGATGGTAATTTACGAAATGCTGAAAGTGAATGCAGAACTCACTTTTTATGCACTTCTTCCACTTCCTTTACTTTCTGTAAGCATTTACTTCGTGAATAATGTGATCAACAAGCGATCAGAAGAAATTCAGCAGAGCCTTTCGAGTATGTCTACCTTTACGCAAGAGGCATTCTCTGGAATACGTGTAATCAAGGCTTTTGTACGCGAGAAGGATTCCGTTAAAAACTTCTTGAAAGAAAGCGAAAATTATAAGCACAAATCGCTTCGTCTGGTTTTCGTAAACTCTCTTTTCCACCCTTTGATTATGGCTTTGATTGGCCTGAGCGTTATCCTTACCATTTATGTAGGCGGTAATCAGGTTATCGATGGAAAGATCAGTTATGGTAATATTGCCGAGTTTGTGATTTATGTAAACATGCTCACTTGGCCAGTAACTGCCTTGGGTTGGATCACCAGTATTATCCAAATGGCCGCTGCTTCGCAAAAGAGAATCAATGAATTCTTGAAAGAGAAAAACGACATTGTTTCTGAAAAGAACTTAGATGTAGAGTTGAATGGGAATATCAAGTTTGAAAATGTAAGTTTTACCTATCCAGATTCTGGCACAAAGGCCTTGAAGAATATAAGCTTTGAGGTTAAAGCTGGAGAGTCGATTGCCATTATTGGTACTACGGGCTCAGGCAAAAGCACCATCGCCAATTTGATTGGAAGAATGTATGATGCCACGAATGGCGAAATATCCATTGACGGACGAAGCATTAAAGATTATCGCCTTTCGAAATTAAGGTCTCAAACGGGCTATGTTCCGCAAGATGTTTTCCTTTTTAGCGATTCTATTGGAAGTAATATTGCTTTTGGAGCTGACGGTATTTCTAAAGATGAGATCATTCAGGCTGCTAAAGATGCTGATTTGTATGAAAACATCATGGATTTTCCGAAAGGGTTTGAAACCATGCTGGGCGAACGTGGAATAACGCTCTCTGGCGGACAAAAACAAAGAGCTTCTATTGCGCGTGCCATTGTGCGAAACCCTAAAATCTTGATTATGGATGATGCGCTTTCGGCTGTGGATACCAATACCGAAAACACTATTCTTAATAGCCTTCAGCGGATTATGAAAGGCAGAACTTCTGTCATTATTTCCCACCGTGTTTCTTCGGCCAAACTGGCCGATAAAATCATTGTATTAGACGATGGTGAAATTATTGAGCAAGGCACCAACGAATCTTTACTCGCTAAAAACGGGGTATACAAAGAGCTTTACGATAAGCAGTTACAGCAAGAAGAGGTTGATTAAATTAAGTCTTAAACAAGCTTAATTCTTCACGGGCATATCAATTACCATTTCCGTTTCAGAAAGGTATTTTTCAATTGTAAATGATTGAGGTATCAAGCCAGTTTCTTCTGCTTTTTCTTTCAATTTCGCCTCAATGGTTTCTGGCCCAGGAATTACCGCATTACTGGCCTGAATCGTTGCACGAATTGTTTTCTGTGCAGGCACTTTTACCAAAGTATAACCAGCAGGCAAGTCAACTGTGTCGGCTGCGTTATTGAGTAAAACCCCAATAAAAAGTTTGATTTCCTTTTTCGCTAGAGTAGTATCGTTGTAATGTAGAATGGTTAATTCACCATCAATAGTACCAGTAATGGCAAAATCTTTGGCTTCAAAAAAGTAATCTTCAATCTCTTTGGCGTCTGCTTTTCCTTGGAACATTCTACCGAGCACATGATAGTCATTCACATTTTCAACTGTATATTCAACTGAATTCAGCCCGCCCAAATACACATAAAACGCACCGCCACCAATCACCAAGATGGCCAGAGCAATAAAAAAATACTTTCTCATACTTATACTGTTGTTACTTCTTTGTACTGCATTTTATACAAGTTGGCATAGAATCCACCTTTGTCTAAAAGTTCTTGGTGGCTACCAACTTCCTTGATTTCACCTTTATCAAGCACGATTATTTTATCCGCATTCTGAATGGTCGAAAGTCTGTGAGCAATTACAATGGCTGTTCTTCCTGTCATCAGTTTTTCAATCGCATGCTGAATCATTTCTTCCGTTTCTGAATCTACAGAAGAAGTGGCTTCATCCAGCACTATGATTTGCGGATCGTACACCATGGCACGTACAAAAGAAATCAATTGGCGCTGCCCTACCGAAAGTGTTGCACCACGTTCCATTACATTATAATCGTAGCCGCCTGGCAGTCGTTCAATAAACTTCTTTGCCCCTACTAGTGCTGCTGCTTCCTGAATTTTCTCATCAGAGATATCAGGATTACCCATGGTAATGTTATAGCGAATGGTATCTGAAAACAAGAAAACATCTTGCAAAACCACCCCTATTTTTTCACGCAAAGCAGAAAGGTCATATTCTTTCAAATCATGCCCATCAATTTCAATGGTGCCTTTATTGATTTCATAAAAGCGGCTTAAGAGATTGATGACGGAAGATTTTCCTGCTCCTGTTGCTCCCACCAAAGCAATGGTTTCTCCTTCTTTAACTTCGAAAGAAATATCTTTTAGTACGTATTCTTCATCATTATAAGCAAACCAAACGTTTTTGAATTTTACATCTCCTTTGAATTTTTCAGGCATATAAGTGCCTTCATCGGCAATGTTCTCATTGCTATCTAAAAGTGTGAAAATCCGGTTGGAACTTACAATTCCCATTTGCAGGGTGTTAAACCTATCTGCAATCATCCTTATTGGGCGGAAGAACATTTGAAGGTACATAATGAAAGAAATGATAAGGCCAGGCCCAATGCCAGAGTCATTCAAAATACCCCTTGCACCGTACCAAACCACCATACCAATGGCCGCTGCTTGAATAATTTCTGCCACGGGAAAATAGATAGCATAATAAAGTACCGACTTAATATGTGCCTTTTCATGCTCTTTATTAATCTTTTTGAATTTATCGTATTCGCGTTCTTCAGCATTAAAAATCTGAACAATGTTCATTCCCGTTACATGCTCTTGCACATAAGAATTTAGGTTAGAAACTGCGTTCCGAACATCGTTAAAAGTGACTTTTATTTTCTCTTTGAAAATGTAGGTACTGAAAATAAGCAGCGGCAAAGTGGCTAAGCTGATCAGCGTTAATCGCCAATCGAGGTAGAACATAAAACCCATGATGAAAACGAGTTGAAGCAGATCGCCAATCAAGGCTGCAATGCCTTCGCTAAATACATTTGAAAGTGTTTCAATATCCGAAACATTTCGAGTTACCAACCTTCCAATCGGAGTTTTATCAAAAAACTTCAGCTTCAGTTTTAGAAGGTGCTCGTAAAGTTTTATGCGTATGTCTTTAATAATGGTTTGCCCCACCCAGCCCGAAAGATAGGTATGGGCGTATTGCACAATGGCCAAAACAACCAGATGGATGACCAAAATAATCAACATGGTCATTAGGCCAGCGTAATCCCCTTGTGGAACATAGGAATCAATAGAAAGCTGCACAATATATGGCCTGATGGGCACCAATACAGCGAGCAAAACGGTAAGAAATACGAGTAAATAAAATTGCTTGAGATAAGGCTTAGCGAAGCGGAAAAGTCGCTTAAGCACTTTAAAATCAACAATATTACCGCTTTTAACTTGTTCTTTTTCCAAAGGATTAGTTGCTATATAGAGAACTAGGATACGTAACTTTCGACAAAAACAGGCCCTTTGGTGGAGCTGCATCACCCGCGGCAGTTCGATCTTTTTGCTCTATAATTTTTTTAAAATCTTCTACTGTTATTTTTTCGAGGCCTACTTCGAGCAAAGTACCGACCAAGGCCCGCACCATACCCCTAAGAAACCTGTTGGCAGTAACGTGAAAGACCAAAGAATCGTTCTCGATTTGCCATTCCGCTCTGGTTATGTTACAAATAAAGTTATTCACATCGGTTTTTACTTTGCTAAAGCTTTCAAAATCTTGAACTCCCAATAACTTGGAGGCCGCTTGGTTCATTAAATCTATATTCAATGGTTTGGGAAAGTAATAACTAAGCTCTTGTAAAAAAGGATTCTTGTTCTGGTTTACATAGTATTCATAAGCCCGTTCAGTGGCATTAAACCTTGCATGCGCATCGGGTTTGACTTCCACAATACTGTTAATCACAATATCGCGAGCAAAAAAACGATTCAGTCTAAATTTCAATTGCTCAACATCTATTGCTTCTTTGGTATCGAAATGAGCAATTTGCTGTTTAGCATGCACACCAGCATCTGTCCTTCCACTTGCCATAATGGGGGTTTGAACTCCTAATAATCTGAAAAGCGCATTCTCAATCTCGGCCTGAAGCGTATGAGCATTCTTTTGGATTTGCCAACCATGGTAGCTGGTCCCTTTGTAGCTGATGTCGATAAAGTAGCGCACAATAATTAGAAGTTAGTAAATAGACAATAGATATTAGACATTAGATTGTAGATGATAGATCATGAAATTATACGGCTTGGGAAGATTTTGATTTTACCACAGTTCTAACCACTATATTCTATCTACTAATTTTATTTACTAACATTTCTCATAAATAATTGCCGCTCCTTGGCCTACGCCAATACACATGGTTACTAAGCCGTATTTTATATTTTCACGTTTCTGCATTTCGTGTAGCAAAGTAGCCGAAATACGAGTTCCACTTCCGCCCAGTGGGTGACCGATAGCAATTGATCCACCGTTTACATTCACAATATCAGGATTCAATCCGAGTTCTTGAACACAAGGAATGGCTTGTGCTGCAAATGCTTCATTTACCTCGGCCAAATCAATATCGTTTGCAGTAAGCCCCGCTCTTTTTAATGCTTTTTGAGTAGCCGGAATTGGCCCTACACCCATGCAGTCAGGAGAAACACCTGCAATGGCCATAGAAACTACTCGCGCCATTGGTTTTAAATTGAATTGCTTTAAAGTAGCTTCATTCACAATTAAACTTGCGGCAGCTCCATCATTAATTCCTGAAGAATTACCCGCTGTAACAGAGCCTCCTTTTCTAAAAGCTGGCGCCAAAGTACGTAGTTTTTCTACAGAAGAAAGTCTAGGATGTTCATCTTTATCAAAGATGATAGCATCACCTTTTCGTTGTGGAATTTCTACTGGTGCTAATTCATTTTTAAATTTTCCAGCCTCATGAGCCGCTTGATATTTCAACTGTGTATGGTGCGCAAATTCATCTTGTGCTTCACGACTCACTTTCCATTTTTCGGCTACGTTTTCGGCTGTTTCGCCCATGCCGTATGGATAGTGTAACTCTGAAAGATTGGGGTTAATGAATCTCCAGCCAATTGTAGTATCATACATTTCGGTAGCCCTACCAAATGCGGTTTCAGATTTGCCCAAAACGAAAGGAGCGCGCGTCATACTTTCTACACCGCCAGCGATATACGCACCCGCTTCGCCCAACATTAAAGCACGCGAGGCATCCATAATTGACTGAAGTCCAGAAGCGCATAGACGGTTTACGGTAACTCCACCTGTTTCAATAGGTAAGCCAGCCAAAAGCAGCGCCATTCTTGCCACGTTACGGTTGTCTTCTCCAGCTTGATTAGCTGCTCCAAAAATCACATCCTCCACAAATTTAGGATCGAAAGAAGGGTTTCGTGCCATCAAAGCTTTAATGACATGAGCCGCTAAATCATCAGGGCGAACAGATGCCAATGTGCCTCCGAATTTTCCTACTGGGGTTCTTACGATATCAACGATATAAGCAGTTTCCATAAACAAATTTGGGTTTGTGATTTTCGAGACACGAATTTAACTCAAATTAAATAGCAAGGAAAAGATTTACCAGAATAGACAAATCAACTACATTCTTTTAGATGAAGATCATTAGCTGAGTTCTTCATGAATTAAATGGCTTCCAACTCAAAGTGATTTGGTTATATTTGCAGCATAATTCAAAAAAGACATGATACAGCGAATTCAGAGCATTCTTTTATTAGGCGTTTCTATTTGTATGGGTATGGTTTTGGCCTTCTACATTTGGAGCGAAGTAAACCCAGAAACTTCGACAGGAATTTTATTCTCACCTATGGAAATGAAGGTGATTGACATGGGAGAAATGCCTCAAGATTCTTCTGACGATGTAATCACGCAAACTGAAAGTACTTGGTATTTAGCAGCATTGGCTGTTGCGGCTTCTTTAGTGTCTTTGTTTTCTATTTTCCAGTTCAAGAACAGATTAAACCAGATGAAATTGGGCGCACTTAACTCACTTTTGATGGTTAGTTATTTGGGCGTATGCTTTTTTAAGGTAAACCAATTTGAAGAAATAGTAATGCCTCAAGTACAGGGTGGTTTTCATTTGGGCTTTATGCTACCCGCTGGCGCTTTGATCTTAAATGCCATTGCCAACCGCTTTATTCGCAAAGACGAGAAACTGGTAAAGTCGGTAGATAGGATTAGGTAATCCACTTTGGAATAAAAAAACACCTCTCTCATAATGAGAGAGGTGCCAAATGCTAGTTAAAATGCTAAAATTAACCTAGTTATCAAATGCCCAAGTATTCTTATCTAGTAACTCACCACCTTGATTTGCAATTGCAGCGTTTACATTCACACTGTTAGTGGTCTTTTCACCTCCTGGATACACCCATCTTCTTGGAACTACTCCAGATGGGTTCAAGCCACTCGTTCCTGTTGCTGGAGGTGTTAATGCAGGATAACCTGTTCTTCTATAGTTTGTCCAAACAGTTTGCTCCTGATGCGCATATAAAGTATAGTATGCTTCTCCGATAATTACCCTCAATTTATCTTGTTGAGTTGCTGCCAATGCCAAGTTCGCATATGTTGCTTTATAAGCAGTTACTTCTGCTGCTTCAGACGCACCTACTCCAATTTGAGCCATACTAGCATCAACAGCAGCACTTAGTGCAGTTTGAGCTCCTGGTTCATCACTTGTCATCAGGCGTGCTTCTGCCTCGTAAAGCTTAAGCTCCGCAAAAGACAAAAATGGAATAGCAGAGTTATTCTGAGCCCATATTAGCTTTGTATTATTCGAGTTATGGAAATCATACTGACTTCCTTGTAAATCAAAATATCTTGATCTACGTGGATCAACTCTATTGGTTAATGCTTCACCAAACCTTGAATCAATTTTCAATGTGTTAGATCTTTCTAAACCAAACTTAGCTAAAGGGTTTGCAGCAGTGATTGCAGATTGCCATTGGAAAACAGGCTCTTCAGCTTGACTTACAAAAGAAGCACTCACTTCAGTTAACACTTGTGCATAAACACTTCTTCTTTTTGTTAGATGCATTAAATAGCGAGCTTTTAAACCATGCGCCAGTTTAATCCACTTTGAAGCATTACCTCCAAAAAGAAGATCGTCACTTGCTGGACCACCAGCAACTGCCGGCTTAGAAAGTTCAATAATCGCCTCATCAAGGATTCTTAGAACTCCGTCATAAACATCCTCCTGCTTATCAAATACTGGTTTGATTGACTCGGTTCCTTTCAATGCGTCAGAAAATGGAATATCTCCAAAAGAAGAAGTTAGTCTCCCAAATTCCTCAGCCATTAAGACTTTACCAATCCCTACATAATAAGGCTGACCTTCTTCTGTACCTTGTTGGATTAAATCGCGTGCATCTTTTAAAACACCTCCATAGGCTCCTCCATTCCAATAGTTATTGAAGGTATTCTCCTCGAAAAGGTAGTTTTCAGAATAACCCAATTGCTGTGCATCAATTCCAGCAAAATGCTGAACAATGATTCCTGGCTGCCTGGCTGGCAATGCCATTTGGTTAAAAGCGCTTTGCCCAATTGCTGTTGGCAATATCAAACTCAACTCAACATTTAAGGGTCTTGAAGGGTCTATATTAGATTCTTCTAAATCACAAGAGTGCAAAATCAAGCTCAATGCTAAAACCGAAAAGAATATTTTCTTATAAAATTTCATATCTGTATCGTTTTAAGAATTAAAATGTGATGCTAATAGTAAGTGCATAACTTCTAGTGTTTGGCATGTTGAAGTAATCTAAGCCAATACCGTTTGAGGCACCTGTCAAATTAGTCTCTGGATCAACTCCTGGGTAATCAGTACTTAACCATAGGTTACGACCTGTAAGTTGAACTCGAGCATTAGTGATTTTCAAAGAGCTAATCAAGCTTTGTGGTAGACTGTACCCCAATGTAAGCTCTCTCAAACGCACCCAACTTCCATCATATACACTTTGCTCTGTTGTTCCACCAAATCCATATCTCTGGAAGTAATTGGCAGATGTTGGAAGAGAAGTGTCATAGTAAGGTACTTCTCTAGTATTGACAGATCCGTCTGCAAGCACACCGTCAAACACCACGGTCTGATCTCTCAAATCTCCAGACAATTTAGAGGTACCGAAGTAATTCATAATACCACATGTTCCACACCATACATCACCGCCTTGACGGATATCAATTAGCGCAGAAAGAGATAGGTTTTTATATGACCAAGTGTTTCTAATACCAGCAATCCAATCTGGGTTAGGGTCTCCATAAACGCCTTCCTTAGGGTCTAAGATAGGGTAGCCATTAGCTCCTATTAATAGTTTCCCGTTGTCATGCTTCAAAAGTCCATTTCCATATATAGCACCATAAGGCTGTCCTACAACAACACGTGAAGAAGTTGAAGTAAATCCAGCCAAAGTAATTGACTCAATTCCTTCTGCTAATTCTTTCACTATGGTTTCAGACTTGGTAAAGTTGGCATCAAGATTCCAAGTGAAATCAGACTTGTTCAAAATTTTGAATCCTGCTTCAATCTCCCATCCTTCATTGCTAATTACACCTGCGTTTTGAACAAGGCTAGTGTACCCAGATGAAGCCGGAACCTGTACAGAAACAATTTGATCAACAGTTTCTGCATTGTAATAGGTAACATCAAATGATACGATACCTTTGAAGAGCTCTGCTTCTAAACCAAGCTCTAAAGTTGCAGTAGACTCAGGTTTTAACTTATTGTTACCTAATTGAGTAGAACGTTCAAAAGCGTTTAATCCAAAAGCAGGAAAGCCAGTGCCTCCAATAAATCCATCTCCTCCGTTACCGGCAGAGTTAAAATAACTTGAAGTAGCATAAAGAGGAGCATCGTTACCTACCTCGCCCCAAGAAGCTCTAAGCTTTGAATAAGATAACCAAGAGTTACTCAGGTCAAAAGTTTCCGTAAAGGCCCAACCTAAACTTATTGCTTGGTAGAAGAAAGAGTTATCTCCTGCTGGCAAAGTAGATGACCAGTCGTTACGACCAGAGTAATTTAAAAACACTTGATCTCTCCAACCCACGTTAATATTTCCATAAAGCCCTGAGAGACGTCTTTCTGAAATACCTTCAAAAGCAGTTATATCAGTAGCATTCGCAATATTATAATAATTAGGAGCCGCTAAAGTAGTACCAGCTGCACCTTTGGTTTTGAACAAGCTTTTGTAATAGTTAAAACCGAAAGTACCTGATGTTTTCCAATCCTCGTTAAACGATTTATTAAGAGTTAGTATAACATCATGATTTATGTTGGATGACGTACGCGTTTCTTGGTTTACGCTTCCTAAATTCCTTACTGCTCCATTAAACGATTTATTGATATCAAGGGCATAGAGTCTTTCATCAGTAAATTGATCGAGACCTACTTTATACATTATTGATGCCCAATCTGCTAACTTATATGTAGCATTTACATTACCAATAATACGATTCACCTCATCATTAAAAGGATTCTTATTTGCTGCCCAATATGGGTTATCGTAAATACCTGCTCTGTAAGAGCGTTGACTTCCATCTGGCAAAATGTATGAAGCTGGGTCATCAGCTGCATCCTGTCCTTTTTTTCCATTTCCTAAATCGAATGTTGGGGTATTGCGAAGAAGCCCAAGCATTACACCTGACACGTTCGACCCTCTTTGTATTCTACTTCCTCCAGAATTAATGTATGACCCTGAAGCTCCAACGGAAAGTTTCTCGTCTAACTTCATATTTAAGTTCATTCTGAAAGTTGTCCTTTCAAAATCAGCATTCGGTACCACCCCTTGCTGATAAAGGTTTCCTCCTGAGAAGAAATACTTTACATTCTCAGTTCCACCTTCAATTGAGATGTTATTATCAACTGTATATCCCTTTCTGAAAAAATCAAGTTGATCGTAAGCTCTAGCAGGCACTCCATTCCCTGTTCCTTTAGGTACTAATCTACCACCTTTATCGAAAGCATAATCACTACCATCAAACTCAAGGTCTGAAATCCTAGGACCCCAACTATTTCCTTCAAAAGTATGCGGGCCTCTCCACTCTAGGCCATAAACTCCACCTCTACTAACCGTGGCTCCCTGTGCCCATTCTGTTTGAAGCTCTGGAAATTTATTGATCTCATCCACCGTAACACTCGTGCTAAACTTAATTCTAGGCTTACCAAGCTCTCCTGATTTAGTGGTAATAATTATGGCTCCGTTCGCTGCTCTAATTCCGTATAGAGCAGTAGCCGCAGGCCCTTTCAATACTGTCATTGCAGCAATATCGTTAGGGTTCAAATCCACAGCTCTATTGGAGTTATCTACCCCACCTACTCCATTTCCAGATGAACTATTGTCAATAGGCACACCATCTACAACAAATAAAGGGCTGTTATTTCCTCCAATAGAAGTATTTCCTCTAATTCTAATATTGGCAGAGGCTCCTGGAGACCCAGATGAACTCACAACAGAAACACCAGCAACCTTAGAACTAAGGGCATTAACCAAATTTGTCTCCTTGGCAGCCAATATGTCATCTGGATTAACATTTTCAATGGAGTAACCTAAAGAGGCCTTATTGGTCTCGATTCCAACTGCTGTGATTACTACTTCTCCTATGTCCGTTACGGCAGGAGAGAGCTGTATGTCAATTGTATTTTGAGATCCTATTTGTACCTCACGAGTGACATACCCTAGAAATCGAAATACGAGAATACCTCCAGGCTGAGGCACAGACAGGCGATAATTTCCATCTGCATCTGTAGGAACACCAGAGGCGGTTGCTCCTTTTAAATACACCGATACCTGAGGCAGCGGCAGACCGAGTTCGTCTGTTACCTTACCAGTAACGGTTCGGTCTTGTGCTAACGCACAAAAAGACGCAAAAACGATCATGACAATCGTTAATAACATTTTTTTCATAGTTAATAGTTTAAGTTTAAAATAAATAGTTAGATGTCAATAAAGAGACACTAAGCAATATACATAAACATAATTATTATACCATATAAGCCACATTATTTAATACATGAACAGACCATTATGTCATACAATACAAACATGTTTACAATCAAGTACATCGTAAACCTTTGAATAAAAAGTTTCTAGAAAGAATCAATAAAACGTTTCTTTCATAATTTTGAAGTGCAAAAAATTAACAATTGCTCGGTAGAACTGCTATGCATTGAAACCTATATATTGAATGAAATAGGCCTAATAAACCAAATTAACAACTTGACCGAAAAACCTTTGAAGCTCGCTTTAATTCAGAAAGTGATTGCTATCAGCTTTTAGTCAATTGAAATGAGTCGAAGACTATGAATGCCGATGATGTAAATCAATAAAATATATCAAAGGAAAGCAGCCTTTCAGCAGCAGACACTCACAATGTGGCTTTGATGAATCCAATATAGTTCTCATACTATCCCATAAAATTTCTACAAGCAAGAAAGGCGCTAGTAGCATATGGTTGGCAGAGCTGTTAAGGATAGAACAAAATACGGTTTGGCTCATTAAACAAAAAGTTTTGAAAGCTATGAAAAGTAGCCAAAAACATTTCCTGAACGCTGATGTACAAATGGATAAATTTGAAATAGCAATCCCTCGTAATGAAAAACAGGGTCGTGACCATAGTGATCATAAAGTCAGGGTTATTTTCGCTGCGCAACATAGAGAGGGTAAATCGAGCAAAGCCTACATGAAAGTAATCTATGACTTTAGTAACATGCTTGAACCAAGCCTATTTTCACCAACCGCATTGACCAAAAAGTATATGTGATCACCGATGGGTGGTCTGATTACAAGATATTTACAAAAGAATACTGCAACCTTACACAGATAACCTCAAACAAAGGAAAGAACTTCTCAGTGCTAAACATACGAATCAAAAACTGGCTCAGAGATGTACACTCATAACTGTAATTGGCAGTACCTTAAAACTATATTAACAAGTACTTCTTCAGGTTCAACAGAGGAAGCGATAGCGAACCAATACTCGAGTTGCGTGCTATTACTACCTATTTCAAATAGAAATTACATGCTTACAATTAAGTGAACAACTTTTCAAAACCAAAAATATTACTGCCACCAATCTGGCTTTCCTATACTTCCTCTATTTCTACAGTCTATACAAAGGCGGTGGGCAAGAAACTTCGTGTCATTAAGTGGGTCATAATCATAGACTTCATAAAAAGCACGTTTTAACAGTTCGTCTCCCAACAAGATCTCTGGAACGCCATTGGCTTTATAAAATGAATTCAGGTCTCCTTCAAATTCTAAGACATCATATTCTTCACAAGTGCGAACTACATAGTCCATTACTTTTTCATCTAACTGAGAAGGCTCTAGAAAGACTCTCTTGCTGCTCGCTCCAGAAACCTCAAAATAACCCAATACTTTTTCGTCTGGTGAATCCATTGATAAAATATTACCCACAATTGCGCCATGCTGTTTATCGAACAATGAACCATTGGATTCATTGAATAATTCTATCTTTCGATAGTAACTATATGCCTGAACACTTATAGCCCGTTGGGTTACTTCAATAGAATATTTGGTAGTGACATCGAAGTTGGACGCTTCTGAAAAGAAGATTGGAATTTCACGTAATTCCCTATTACTGTTACTAGCAGACGAGGCCAATACCACTTCATCAAACCTACTTTCTCTATAACATTCGCTTACATCAGTATTAAAGGGATCAAGAATATAAATGGGATCTGTCATTCCACCAGGATATATAATTGTTGTCTCATATTTTTTTGGATAAGGAACTACAACCTGATGAGCATCAGTCCATTCATAACGATAAAATTGGGTGCTTTGACTGTCATCTTCCACATCGATAAAAAATTGAACCCCTGGTGTGGCAATAGCTTTTTGACCAAGTGGCTTAATTGCAAACTTATTATAAATAGCACTTACTTCTGGTGCCTGCACCAGTTTTTCAAATGATGATTGATACTTATTTCCCTCATTTGTAATGATCAAAAGAGTATAACTTCTCCCTACCTCTCCAGCAAAAGTATCTGGAGAAAGGTAAAAACCAGCTCTCTGCTCAGTAAAATCAACACGATTTCCAAGATCATCTTCTACCCAAATGGTTGCGCCAGAGGCCGCATTAGAACTACCATCCGCAGTACCATCAATAGGAGAAGTATAAGTTAAGTGTACTTCATGGGCTTTGGCCTGATCGGAAATGTTGGCATCTACCACCAATACTTTTTCAAATGTGAAAGAGGTAGTATCAATTTCCTCAATGCAGGCAATAGCGACAAACATCACTAAGCACATCAGACAAAGCTTTAATACCGTTTTGTAGTTAGCCATGCTCATTCTTCCACTCTTTAACATATTCTTTTTTCAACAATTGAAACCTGTAGAGTTATTAAGGAATAACTTTACACTGAGAAACCACTCTATGGCCACCAATCAGGCTTTCCAATACTACCCCTTCTCCTACAGTCTGCACAAAGGTGGTGAGCCAAGAATTTAACTGGCGTTCCTTCATCGATATCATAGAGCTCATATAACTCCCGTATCGGGACTATCGTAGCTTGTTCTGCATCAGAAAGATACTTAGGGTCATAAAAGAGCTCTAGTGATTTCTCATATTCTAAGACAGGGTATTTTTCACAGGGCCTAACTATGTAGTCCATCACTTTTTCATCCAAATCAAAAGGCTCTACAAAAACCCTTTTGCTACTTGCTCCAGCAACTTCAAAATAACCAAGTACTTGCTCATCAGGAGAATCGATAGATGAAATATTACCTACGATTACCCCTTGTTGTTTGTCGAACAACGAGCCGTTCGATTCATTGAACAATTCCATTTTTCGATAGTAACTAAATGCTTGAGCGCTTATTGCCCGCTGAGTCACTTCAATAGAATACATGGTGGTTACATCGAATTCAGAAGCTGCTATGAAGTTAACTGGTATTTCACTTAACCCATCGTTGATGTTATTAGCTGAGGTGGCCAAAATAAGTTCATTGAATTGGCTCTCTCTGTAGCATTCTTTAACATCTTCGTTAAAAGGAACAATTTTGAAAGTGACAGAGAATCCATATGTTGGTATGGCTTCCCACTTTTTCAGAAAAGGAACGATGATCTGATGAGCATCAGTCCATTCATAGCGGTAAAATTGCGTGCTTTGACTGTCGTCTTCAACATCGATAAAAAATTGAACCCCAGGGATAGATTCTGCAGTTTGACCAGTACTTTCAATAGCAAAGCGATTATAAATCGCACTGATTTCTGGTGCTTGTACTAGTTTTTCAAATAATGATTGATATCTCTTTCCTTCGCTTGTAGTAATAAAGAGCGCGTAACTTCTTCCTGGTTTTCCCGCGAAAGTTGTAGGAGAAGAGTAAATTCCAGCACTTTGCTCAACGAAATCAACACGACTCCCAAGGTCATCTTCTACCCAAACAGTTGCACCAGATACGGCATTGGAAATATCATCAACATCACCATCAACTGGAGCAGTATAAGTTAAGCGAACCTCGTGGGGCTTTGTCTGATCAGAGATATTGGCATCTACCACCAATAATTTTTCAAAGGTAAAAGAGGAAGTCTCTATTTCTTCAATGCAGGAATTAGTGGTAAATGCAACCAACATTAACAGCGAGAGTTTTACTAATATTTTGTTATTAACCTTTTTCATTCGTACGCTCTTCTACCTTGAATTTTTTAACAATGGAAACTGGAATTCCGTCTTCCGTGAAACCTTCAATTACCAGTTCAAAAGTTCCTTCAATATCAGAAGTATTGAACTGAATTTGTTGTGTTCCGTCCTCATTTACATTATAGTCTGGAAGCCAGAGTAGCTGAATTCTGGAGTCTGGGATTCTTAAGTCTTTCAAATGATCTGTTCCTAATTTTGATGTTGCTTCCTCAGCCGTCAGTAAATCAAAAGCCAAGTGATTGGTGTTGATTTTAAAACCTCCCAAATTGCCTTCAATGGTTTTAAAACTAAGTACTCCATCTGCAATCAAAGAGCCTAGAAAATAACGTTTGTTCGCTATATCAACATTTTTGATTCGATAAGGGCTGAATTCCAATAAATCGGGTGCATGAACAGGCACACCATCAAGTAACACAAGTGGGTCCAACTCAAAGTCAAAATTTAAATCCAAATTATAGACCAAAAAACGCTTATACCCACGTTTCTCTCTAACACCAGCCACGGGAATGTACTCTACGAAGTGTTCCTTTAGAGTTTTAAATCTTACATAGTCATCGAATTTATAATGAGCATTAAAAAAGCTCATTGTAGACAATATATCGTTTTCGATTTCTAATGAATCGATAAGAGGAGTAAAGTAGGCATTTTCTAGCTGACTGATAATACTCCTTTCTCTGATTTCTGAAAGCCGAGCAGTATCTATTATTACTGAAGAAAAATTCAGATCGTGCTGTTTCTTGAAGTTATTATTCACCTCAAATGAATATTCTTTTTCAAACTCTGGCATGGTAAGGTGCGCAGCAGTTGGCTTTCCTTTGTTAACCGTTTGATACTCCAACAAAAAACGTCCTTTATTGTCTGTTCTTGCAACAGAAATGTTCAGAACTCCTTCACCTGTTAGGCTGAGTACAACATTTTTATTTGCAACAGGGGCAGAATCACTTTCAGCTTTCAACATGCCCTCAAGCAATTGATAACGATATTCAGGTAAGAAAGAAATACTTTCTGGCAATTCCTTATTCTCTATGCGCGAAAAGCTTGATGCATATTGCAATTCAGCATAATCGAGGTTTTCTGGCAAAAAGAAGGCTTCCTTAGGAAAAACAGAATGACTTTGAGGCGACTCATCTGAATAAGATTTACGAATTGAAACACTATAATTTCCTTTAACAAGCTGCTGCTCAACTACTGCGGACGATCGGGTCTCTAATGTTGTTACCAATTCTTCTATACTCAATTTTGTATTGACTAATGGAGCCATAAACCTTAATGTTCCTTGAGCATCCTTAAAAGACACCCTTAAAACATCTTGGGGTAATTCAGCCCTTTTTACTCTAATGGGAGAAGTGCTCCGCACATCGCGCTCAAACACTATTTTTCCTTGATGCTCAATGTATAGTCTACCCGCTTTGACATCTCCGATAGGCTTCAGCTCAATTTCATTATCATTATGCAAAATATTAAGTCCTACTCCATTATCAGTAGATATTGGAAGGTCAAAAAACTGAAACCCACCCTCGGGGTTTTCAAGAAGCAATTGATAGTTTGTTTCTTTTTCAGGAATAATTTCAAAAGCCCCGATGCCATTAGTATCGCTAGATATGTCCGCTATTTGCTTTCCTCCCTCACTAATTACCCGTCCTTTCCTTGAAAGTAGTTTATCCCCCTGATGAACTTTAAAAACCACATTATTGCTAGAATTGGTAACTAAAGCACCAGAAACGATACTAAATTCCACTTCCACGTCAGTCGATACAACATCTGCATTTGTATGCCCTTTAAATGGGTTAATAAATACAAGTGGTGCTTGAGCTACATCATCGAAGTTTCGCATCCAACGAGTGTATGCCACAAGGTAATATTGACCAGTTTCCGTACTGGATGGAATAAAAAATTCTCCACTGGCCTTTCCATTTTCCAGCTGGTGTTTTCGTTGAAAAACAACTCCTCCTTCCCCTATCAATTCAACATAAAGGTATTTACTAAGGACCGAAAGTTTGTTTGTCGTATTACTTAAACAGAAAGTTGAATACTGAAGAGTTTCTCCAACAAGTAAATTGTGAGTATTAACATCGATAAACACTCGCTCTCTTACGTTTTCCGTTTGAGCAAAGGTATTTATGGTGACTACCAAAAACAGAGTGATTATAGCCAAAAATCGGTTTGCTCTTATGTGTATAATTTTCATCTCCATCAGAATTTAAAGTTGTAAGAGATGGTCGGGATTGGCGAGCCAAATACAGATAGTTTATACCCTTTTACTACCCCATCTTCTAAATCGAAGTAAAGAGAGAATGGATTTTTTCTACCAACCAGATTATAAATTGAGACAGACCAGAAAGAGTGAGCCCCTTTAGTTATTCTATGCCCCCATTTTAAGGTAAAACCCAAATCCATTCTGAAATAGTCTGGAATTCGGTACTCATTCCGGTTGGAATAGTTTAGAATTTCAACCCCGTTCAGTTTATAAAGTCCTGTAGGGAAAGTAATAGGTCGGCCAGTGCTGTAAGCAAGGTTATACGAAACGGTAAACCTTGACGTAATTTCATAGTTACTGACCAAATTGATAGTGTGTGGTTTATCATAATTGGTAGGGAAGAACTTTCCGTTATTGACCGTTTCCTCATCAAACTCTCCGCTGAGCTTAATAAATGTTCGTGCATACGAATAATTAAACCAGCCATTAAGTCGGCCTGTTGATTTCTTCAAAGACAACTCCAAACCGTATGATTTTCCAGGGCCTTGAAGCGCAATAGATTCTATTCTATCATTTAATAGAAAATCCGCCCCTGTTTTAAAGTCTAAAAGGTTATCGAGTTTCTTTCCATACAATTCAAGAGAAGTCTCAAGTTGACCATTCATGAAATCCTCATAGTAACCCACAGATATTTGATCACCTGTTTGAGGTTTTATATAGCTATTTGAAAGCCTCCATATATCGGTGGGAGATAATGAAGAACTATTAGATAGCGCATGTAGGTATTGTCTACTTTTATCATAGCTAACTTTCACTGAACGACTTTCTCCTAACATATACCTTGCGGCCAATCGTAGCTCAGGTCCTTGATAGGTTCTTATAAACTCCCCTTTTTCGTGGATTGTCTCTCCCGTTTTAGTGTCTGCATTTTTTGGGGTGTTTTCCAAATAAAGACTAGTAATCCCAGGCCCAAGATAGGTGAAGAAGCTATATCGAAGACCATAATTAAAACTCAGTTTTTTATTGATTTCATGCTTGTCTGAGAAATAAAGAGCCCCTTCAATGCCTTGCTCATGGTTTAATGCAACGGAAGCGGCAATAGACTCAGCTCCAATAGGAGATTTGGACCCTGGGTTAATATCATATCTCTTTACTTCAAGCCCAAAATTGAACTGATGAGCAGCTTGCACATCTTTGTTCACATCCAGTCTTGCACCATACTCCTTGATTTCAAAATCTTGCCTAAATGCATTCTTCACTAGTTGAGTTGATTCGAAATCGTAATTATACTTACTGTAAGTTGCTATTAATGAAGCATCCATGGTTTCATTGAATCTATGAAGCCATTTGGCCGTAGCCATTTCATTGATATACGAGAAATCTGAAAAGGAAAAAAGTGTATCAGAACTCAATCGGAAATGATCTTTACTCAAGTAAGCTGAAAGTGATAATTTATTCTCTTGATCAATTTCATGATCATATTTAACAATGAAATCGCTGAAAGATACTTTGTTACCTTTGAAATCGGAATGAGCTATACTCTGAAGGATCCAATCAGAATAAGTGATTCTTCCACTCGCTAAAAGAGAAGATTTACCTTCTATGATTGGAATTTCAGCAGTCACTCTTGATGTAATCGGTGAAACTCCCCCTTCAACAACAACTTTCTCTTTATTAGCTGTTTTGGCTGTTATTTCAAAAACAGAAGATAACCTTCCACCACGGTTGGCAGGAATACCACTTTTGAAAATATCCATACCTTGAAGTGCATCGGAGTTAAAAACCGAAAAGAAGCCCATAAAGTGAGATGCATTGTATACCGTAGCACCTTCGAATAAGAATAGGTTTTGGTCCGATTTTCCTCCTCTAACATTGAATCCTGCTGCGCCTTCACCCACTGTTTGGATACCTGCAAAGGTAGTAGCTACTTTCAAAATGTCTTTTTCGCCCAAAACTACGGGTACCGTTTTAGATTGCTCCACATTCAGTCTTTCAACACCCGTTGTCAATCGCTCAATGTTTGCTCCCCTGCTTGCTTCTACAACCACTTCATTCAAGGCGATCACGTCCACGTCCATTCCAATATTTAATTGCCCGTCTGAAAAGAGAATCAGGTTTCTTCTGGCTCGTTTCATCCCCGTAAATTGCACCTGAATTTCGTGTTTCCCATTTGTGATATTGAGGGAGTAAAAACCGTCTTTCCCTGAAGTAGTCCCTTTGTTCCCATCAGGAGTATACACAAGGGCCCCTTCTATCGGTTCACCAGTAATATTTTCTTTTATATACCCCACCAGGGTAGAAGTACCACCTGCCTTGAATTGCGCCCTACTCCCCACTTCAAAGACATAGTTTTCTAAGTCTTTGTTATTCTGTGTTTCTCCTCTTAACTCTTTGGTGAAAAGAAGCTCTTTCCCTTCTTCTACCTGCGGTTCTTCTTTTTGTTTATTGGTTTGAGCCTGCACACTAGTTATTATTTCAGGAGTAGATATAATAGTAATTCCATTCGTCAAATACACTTTCTTTCCATCAAGGTAGAACCGTATAGAAGTATTTTCAAAAAGTCTATTTACCACAGCATCTATGGGTGTTTGACTGAATGTACCTGTGAATTGCAATGAATCAATCCATTCCTGTTTATAGAAAAAAGTATAAGGCAGCTTGGCTTCGATATCTAAAATAATTATTTCTAAAGGGGCTCTTTCATAGCTTCCAGAAAAAGTTGGTTCATTTTGCTTTGCAAAGCCATTGAGACTTAAAGCCAACAGCGTAAGTACTATTGCTTTTCTCATTGGATAGAAAGGTTATCACAATACTTAGCCAAATGGATTAGAAAACTTTCCTTACCCATTCTATTTACTTCACGAGATTCTTGTGATCGCATAAACTTTTTTATTTCCTTTTTGTATGTTGGGAATTGTTTGAGATAAGACTTTTTATTCTTGATGCGCACCTTCTCATTATTAGTCAATAAAAAGAGTTCATCCGTACGTGCATAGTCAAACTCACGGTTCTGGATAACCAAACGTTTGGAGCTTTCTTTAACAAGAGAAACTTGTTCTCCTTCAAAGATTATTAGGTAATAGCCCGTAACATCATTCTTTGGTTTGAAAACCCCAACAGGTGTTCTAAACCAGTTAACTAATTTTTGATCTAGGGTAATGCTTTGTTTAGTCAAAGGGTGCGAGATGTAAGCAAGCTGCTGTTCAATATCATACTTAATCCGAATATTGTCGTAGCACTGATTATCATACATAATACTGGCTTTTATCCAATCAAGCGTGTTCTCTGTAAAAAAAGCATTCACCTTTGGTCGCTGTGAGGCTAAATTTGGAAGCACCCCAATAACTGGTTTGATATTAACTGAATCAAAATATGTACTGTACCAAGTGTTAATATCCCCTTCTAGGTTAAAATCCTTTAGACTGTATTGCTGCCCATACACCTTAATTTGAATAAGTATGAGGAGAACTATAAATGTAAGACGCTTCATAATATAAGATTAAGAAAAGCCATTATTTATTTACCTATATTTTACCATTTACACTTCGAATAATTAAATTCGAGAGTAGCAATGTTAAATATATAAAATATATAAGATCAATTGCAAGTATATTTATAAGTGCCTTACTAAGTAATTACTTACTGACATCTGCTATTCAACAATCAAGACACGGGCTCCTTGATTAACTTATGCTAGATGGGGATAGTTTTACATGATCGGCTTTATCAATTATTCACATAGTTTGAATTAATAGACATGTAACAGAAGAACGCTAAAAGCTAGATAGGTTACTCTTTATGGGAATATATTTTTCAACCTACTATTCAAAACTCTTTAGTTGAAGAACTGGGAGAGACGTATCAGTTCTACTAAGCTGAAATAGAACCAGACGAAAAAGATCACTATTCAATACCAGCCAAGCTCTAAAGAAAATTTAATCCTTCTTCTTACTTATCACCCAGTACGAAAGGGGCACAAAGAATAGTGCTGTGAAGGTTCCTATAGTCAAACCACCAATCACTGTATAGACCAAAGGTCTCTGCAAATCAGCACCAATTCCGCTTGAAAACACTACAGGAAGCAAGGCCAAAATTGTGGTAATCGAGGTCATTAAAATAGGCTTAAGCCTTATTTCACCGGTTTTTGCGATGGCGTTTTGGAGTATCTGACGTTTGGTACTTGTGGTATTTCCTAAAGAAAACTCTTCTCTTAACCTGTTAATGGTATCAATTTTTAAGATTGCATCATTCACCATAATTCCGAGCATCACAATAATACCAATAGCTGACATTACATTCAAAGTTCCTCCAGCGGCCATTAGTACCAAAAGGGCTCCGGCAATACCAAGTGGTAGAGTTAGGATTACTATTAAAGGCTGAACAAGTGATTCGAACTGAGCTGCCAAAATAAAGTAGAGCAGCAACACAGAAATCATTAAGATAAAAATCAACTGTTGAAGGTTCTCCCTTCCTTGAAAATAAGCGCCATCAAAGTCAACAGAAAGGCCATACTGGGCGGCTTTTGCTGGTAATTGTTCTTGCAGCTTTTGAATAGAAACTTCATCAAGATTCTCCCATTCTAAACTCTGGTACATTCCAATTCTATCAGCCGTTACTGCCTTGATATCTTTAATGTATTCAAACTTTACGAAGCTCGAAAGTGGGTACATTTGGTTGCCCCTACCTAGCACAGAAATACCCTTCAACTTATTTCTAAAATCTTCAGTTCCTCTTTGAATCCAAATGGGTGTCACTTCACCAAAACGCCTAATCTCTGTTACCATATAGCCATCTAGTGCTTTTGAAAGGGCATCCTTCATTGCATTTTCTGAAATCCCATAAAATGATAAAGCTTTATTATCAATAATGGCTTCCATTGACTCCCCATATTGAAACCCATTGCCATGACGAGGTTTTGCATTTACTATTTCGGCAACGTCCTTTTCCAAGTTTGCTAGCATGGCCTCATCAAGCCCTTCACTACCAGAGAGTTTCTTCCACTTGGCAATAAAGAACTTCTGCTCTGAACTAAAAATCTGGTCAAACGCATTTGGTGCATCTTGCACTTGAAAAGAAGCATTCTGATAACTCCCCTCTAAAAAGGCAGTCAATCTTTTCTCTAAATCCAACTTTGCTTCTGTTGATTCTGACTTAAAATACACTTCAGCACTCTCAATAGAATTACTTTGTTCGGCCAAAAGAAATTGCTTCAATCCAATGTCCGATTCACTTGGAGTGGTTGGTGCAGTTTTTTCGAGAAGATTTAAAACTCTTCTTTTATTCTCTTCGGCATCCAGCGGTTCGTTCCATTGAATGGTAAGTAGGGTTTCCGTTTTTTCAATTGCAGGTAAGCCTTCTTTATAGGCACTAACAATGATAAGATAAGCCAACGGAATGAGAGCAATGAGCAGAATAAGACTAATCGTTTTAAAGCGCCAGACCACTCTAAAAATGGATTTATAGAGTTTTAAAATCCCTTTAAAAATTAGACTATCTTCTTTAATAGGTCTCTTTAGGTTTTCAAAAAACTTACGATAAAGCAAAGGCAAAAGAACAAAAGCGACCATTAAAGATGTACCTAAAATAATGGCTACAGAGAGTGCTTGGTCATAGAACAAAGCTCCTGAAAGGCCATTCAGGAATACTAGAGGAACGAATACGGCCAAAGTAGTTAGTACGGAACTAATTAGTGGGGTCATTACTTCGTTCACACCTTGAACGCAAGCTTGAACAATGTCTAAACCATCCTTTCTTTTTCGGGTAATGTTGTCAATTACAATGATTGAATTATCAATCAACATTCCCAAACCAAGCGCTAAACCACTTAATGAGATAATATTTACGGATAAACCAAAAGCGTAAAAGAATAAGAAACTGATCAATAATGATATAGGAAGTGTAATTCCCATCATAATCGGCATACGAACATTTCCCATAAAAAGGAATAGCACGGCAAAGGCAAAGATGCCTCCATATATAAGACTGGTTTTTAAGTTATTGATTCCCGCATTGAGCAAGAGTGATTGATCCTGGGTAAGCTCAAAATCCGTTTGTGGATAATCTTCCTTAAAACCCTCGACAGCTTTATACAATAAAGGAGTCAATTCAGTCATTTTAGCCTTTGCTTGTTTATGCACGGTAACTACTAAACCTTCTCGCTGATTGCTCAAATGGTAGCCTTGCCTTTTCTCTGATCGAAACTCAACTTCGGCAATATCTTTTAACTTGATTACATCTCCTTCTCTATTAATAATTGGAAGATTCTCAATCTCCTCTACGTTATCTAGCCTGTTGGCTATTCGAACGAAGTAACGGTACTGGCCATCTTTTACTGATAGTCTACCTAAATCTGTATTGGCTCCTTTTAGAACTTGATCTATCTGCTGCTCTGAAATCTTAAGGGCTCTTATTTTTTCTAAATCGGGTGTAATACCAATGTACTGCCCTTCGAAACCATTAACATCGACAATCGAGACTCCTGCAATCTGCTCGATCCTTTTCTTTAAAACTCGATCAGTTAATTCTGATGTTTGATTATAGTCACTTCCTTCCGTTGGTATTACCTGAATTCTGGCAATGGGAATATCTGATGTATTAATTCTGACCACCTGCGGTCTGTCCATGTCTCGAGGTAAGTTCTCTTGAAGTCTATCAATTTTTTCATTGATTTCAATATAAGCCAAGTCCATCCTTGTACCGAACTCAAATTGTAATTTGAGCATTCCGGTTTCGCTATTGGCAATACTTTCAACTGATTTTAAATTGTTAAGTGTATTGAGGGAGATACGGATTGGCTTTAGGATGTTGTTTTCAATAATGCTAGGAGGATTATTGGGGTAGTTTACCTTCACAATGATAGCCGGCACCTCAATATTGGGCAATAGAGAAACTGGCAATCTTTGTAAAGCCAAAAAGCTAAAGAACAGAATCCCCAGAAAGCTTAAGAATACAGCAACAGGTCGGTTGATTAAAAATTTAACCATTACTTATTGCTTAGAGGTAGTAAGATCTTCACTAGCAATACTAACCTTGGCTTCGTGAGCCAACTGAATATTATTAGTAAGTACTACTTGGTCTCCATCCTGAAGGCCATCTAAAACTTCAACGTCAGTGCCGTTATCAAGTCCAATTTCTACATACTTCCATTGAGACAGTCCATTTACTACAGTGAAGATCACGGACTTTCCTTGTTTAATTACTACCGCTTCTCTAGGCACAATAATATGTAAGGCTTGAGGAACTCGTACTATGGCGTTGGCATGCATACCTGGCAACAGACCATCCGTTTGATTTAGTTTAAGCTCTATCTGAACCATACCAAACTCGTCTACCCTTGGATTGATTTCACTCACTTTGGCAACAAATGATTGATCTCTGCGGGCAAGTGGAAAAACATCGGCAATAAGCCCCGTTTTTACAAAGCCGAAATCTGGCTCAAGTATTTTTGCGGTAAGGGTTAAGTTTTTGCCATCATAAATAGAGCAAAGCACTTTTCCTGCTGAAACAAGGCTTCCTTCTTTAAGCTCTAAATCAACGATTATACCGTCTGAAGGTGCTTTAATTATAGTATTCTCTAAATTGATCTGGGCTTCGCGAAGGTTAATCTCAGCATCAACAAGACCTGACTTCAAAGATAAATTTCTTAACATCACCTCATTATGCTTACTATAACCTAATGAGTCATCTGTGTATTGCACCAAAGCCTTATTGTAAGCGGCCTGCGCCTTTTCAATAGCAAACTTCTCTTTCTCATTTTGTAGCTGACCTATGACCTGGCCTTTCTTTACCCTTTGGCCGTTCTCGATACTGAGTTTCTCTAAGTAACCACTCGTTTCAAAAATTATTTCAAGTTCATATTCTGACTCAATGGTACCCGTAGCACTTACTAAAAACTCGAATGGTCTATATTCGGCTGTTGCTACTTTCACCTCGGTGGGCTGTACTTGCTTTCTCAGTGATTCCTGATCGACTTGCTCAATCTCTTCCTTTTGCTCTTTACAAGCCAGACACAATAGAAAACAAGTAGATATTAAAAAAAGTCGTTTCATAATAGGCCAAAATAATGCTAAAATATGATTTCAAAAAACTAATACGATAGTTATTTAATATTCAGGTAAAAATTAGTGCTTAAATGAGTAGACATGATCTGAACTGCGCTTTCGAAAACGCGCTTTTTAAATCTATATTCATACGAGCCCTCCTCTTATTGGCGGTATTGAATGGTCGGAATCCCCAAAACCTCTTTGTCTTTGTTTATAATATAGCCAATATAGCCAATATAGCCCTCAAAAGTTTCGCTGTTAACCTCCCTAAAGAGGGACTCTTTATCCCAAATCACTGAGTATTTATAGTCCAGTTCAGTTAACCATTGTTTTACCTCAACCTCCGAATCTGCCTCTACATAAATCAGATAATCCATATTCTTCTTAATACAGTCAGCCACCGCCAACTCGATTCCATAAAGCCTATCTTTTTGCCATTTCTTATAAATGTAAGCTACATAAGTTTTTCGCGTAAGCTCAAAGGGAGATTTAGCATTTTCAGGTTTAGGCTGAATAGAAACCATGGGCAATTCTGGGAGTACCAGCTTTCTTGGTCCAGAAGAACAAGAAAACATCAAAGGAATTATCAGAATACATAAGAAGATTGACTTTTTCATAAGAAATCAATTTTAGTGATCACGACTATTGGATTATCATCCATTTTAACATCTCGTATCACATCTTCGCTGCCAGCGAATGCTTCCGGATACAGCTTGGCTAAATTCAGTACATCGCCCGCATGAAATAAGAAAAGTAAACGATCTCCATTCATAAACTGAAATGCTGGAGTTGTTTCTTCCACACTTTTAATAAGCCTAGATGCTCTCGTTTTCTTATTTAACAATAAATGAAATACTTCAGGCTTGTCTGGGTTTTTCTGAAGTATAATATTAAAGTAAGCATAGTTTTTTGATTCGGAATAAGCTAGAATAAAGGCCATACCATTATTCATAATTCTTTCAAAATTCTCATAAGGATCCTCGCTATCAAAAGCGTTCTCTTTTAGATTAAAATCACCAAAATCGAATTTATGGGTAGGAATTAGGCTATCCTTTTCAATCTTATACACTTGGTTATTAAATGGTTCGAAGTAAAGACTACAGTTTTCACCTCTACCAAAATTATTAACCCCAATAGAGAACATGGCTCTGTCAATAATAGGATAGAACTTGCCAATCAATTCACCTTTAAAATTACGGCTGTGTAAGTTGTATTTGTTTTCAAAAATTGTATTTCCGCCCGTTGAAAACACATAGCCAAAATCCGTCAATTCAAAAGAGGGATAAGTGCTTTCTTCAAAATCCATGGATTTAATAAACTCGCCTTGATTTGAATAAAAATATAGAGATGACGTCCCTTTTTTCTGTGAAAGAATTATTAAACTATCTCCAGAGATTACAAATCCCGCAGGACCTCTGTATTCTGAGGGGCCGTCTCCTATTTGGCCAATGGTATTTATAAAATTACCTGAGTCATCAAAACGGTGTACTTTTCCTTGTTGGCCAGAAAAAACATACAATTCATCAGATACCATTCTAACCATGTTGAAATCACCAATGACCACCTCATTTGTTTTCAGAGGAATGACTTCTAGCTCGGTACTCGATAAAAAGGTTTGAAATTCTTCTGACACCAAGCTTTCAAATATTATCGTGCTATCCTTTTGTGATGGACTACAAGAGATTAGACCAAGTATTATTATGCTGAGCATTAACAATCGCACTTTTAAATTCAGAATCATGTAGAGATATAATTGGATTAAATCAAATATAGGAGTTTCAAACTAAAAAATTAACCAATCACCTAAATCTATAGTCGATTATATACTCAGTTATCCAAAGTTTATTAAATTTAAGATCACATTTATTTTCATTTCAACCTAATAAAGACTTATTTCAAGTTGAATATATAAGGCCTTATTATTTTTCAAGATGAAGCGACCTTTTCGAATGGTAATAGTGTTTGTGGTTTTAGCGATGATTGGCATTGCTTTTATCCCCAAACTAAACGTGAATTTTACACCACGTTACACCAAGCCTGCAATTACCATTTCTTATGGCCTACCAAACTCTTCTCCAGATATTGTAGAGCGTTTGGCCACTTCTCCTCTTGAAAATGCCATTTCTCAAATAGAAGGAGTAAATAAAGTAACTAGTGTTTCCAATTATAATAACGGATCTATCGAGTTAGCTTTTGATAAAGGGGAAGACATGGAGTTCCGAAAGTTTGAGGTCAACTCGCTCATTCGGAACATTTATAAGAAGCTACCAGAGACTATGAGCTACCCGGCTGTTGAGCAGCGTGGAGGTGAAACGCAGAATAAGTCTGAGTCGCCCATCTTGCTTTACTCTATCAATGGCCCATATGCTTCCTACAAAATCAAAAAGGATGTTGATGAATATATTCTAAAGCCGCTTTCGGCCATCAATGAAATTAAAAGCACACAACTAACAGGAGCGAATGAGTTACAGATCACTGTTGATTTCGACCCTCTGAAGTTAATGCGTTATGGACTTTCCAAAAGCGACCTTGTAAGTAGCCTTAATCTCTTTCAAGACAGGAACTACCCAGGGATGATTAAGAATGCAGCTGGCCAACAATTCTATTTTCGTAGTTCTTCAGAGCTTACTAGTTTAGAAGATTTAGAACAGGCTGTTATCAGTAATATTGACGGCAAGGAGCTTTACTTAAAAGATGTTGCCAAAGTCTATGTTGAGGAACAACAACCAATAAGGTATACACGAATCAATGGCCGCAATGCAATTAACTTACAGATTTATGCTCGGGAAGGTGTAAACAAAATTGTTTTGGCAAAGAAGATACGTGAGCAAATTGAAGCATTGCAGTCTTCCATGCAAAGCGACTTAACTATTTTACTAGAGAGAGATGATACTGAATTTCTGAATAAGGAAATGGATAAAATCTATCAAAGAACTTCTCTTTCAATTATTATCCTTCTTGTATTCATCTTCCTCATCAATAGAAACCCCAAGTACTTGGTCACTCTGTTTATGGGTATTGCCGTTAACCTTTCCATCACGGCCATTATCATCTATGCATTGGACGTAGAGCTTCATATGTACTCCATTGCTGGGTTAACTATTTCCTTTGGTTTGATTGTAGACAATGCCATTGTAATGATGGATCACATGTACCGAAAGAAAAACCGAGGCATTTTTGTAGCACTTTTGGCGGCTTCATTAACTACCATTATGGCTTTGCTTATGGTATTACTATTGCCAGAAGATGATCGCAGAAATCTTTCTGACTTTTCAATTGTGGTGGCTATCAACTTGGCCGTATCACTATTAATTGCTCTATTCTTCACTCCTGCTCTCTATCAGCTTCTATTTAAAGAAGATATGAGCAAAACAAGAGTATTCGGTATGCTCAAGCTCCGAAGAAAGGTAAAATGGTTTAGAGGGTATACCAAAACCATCGGTTTTATAGTTCGCCACAGAAAGGCATTTATTTTTATCGTCATTCTAGGTTTTGGTTTGCCCGTGTATAAAATGCCTTTGCAATGGGAAGGTCATGAATGGTATAACAAGACAATTGGTAGTGACAAGTATCAAGATGATATTCGTCCGATCACAGATAAAATTCTTGGCGGAGCCCTTAGAAAATTTGCTACCGAAGTTTATCAAGGCTACTACTACAGAGATGTTAACCAAACCCAGCTAACCGTAAGGGCTACCCTACCGATGGGCACCACATTAGAGGACGCTAATTATGTAATTGGAAAGGTGGAAGAATTTGTAGACGGAGTTAAAGGTGTAGATAAATACATAACTAGTGTAGACAATAGAACTGGGACAGTAAGGATCACCTTTGAGCCAGAGTACGAATTTTCTGCATTGCCTTACCAGCTTAAAGGTCGTTTACAGGCCCGATCTGTCGACTTAACAGGAGTAAGGTGGTCCATTCAAGGTGTAGGCCAAGGGTTTAATATAGGCGGAGAAAGTGGTGATAACCAAGAGTTTGGCATTAGGATGCGGGGCTATAATTATGATGAGTTAAGCAGGCAAGCTGATATTTTAGCTACAAAGCTAGAAAATCACAAAAGAATACAGGAAGTAAAAAGGAATGAACAAATCGGATATAGCTATGGTGTAGTAAAGGGAAATGAATACGTGCTCTATTTTGACGTAGACCGCATGGCCAAGGCAGGTATAAATAGAGGAGCTGTTACAAATATATTGACTGATTATACGCTTCCAAATGGAGCATCCGCTTCAGCCAACTTAAACAACGACAGAACCCCAATCTTTATAAAAGCGACCAACGCGAAAGATTTTTCTAAGTACGACTTAATGGAAGAAGCCCTACCTATTGACACAAGTCGCTTGATAAAAATTAACGATTATGCCAACATGGTTTTTGAAGAAGCCGCAAACGAAATTCATAAAGAGGACAGACAATATCTGCGAAAAATAGGGTTTAAATACTTAGGCTCCTCAAAATTTGGAGCAGAGTATCGGGATAAGATGATTGAAGAAATGAAATACATTCTTCCCATTGGTTATGAGATAGACACTCAAGATCAGTATTTCCGTTTTGACAAAGACGCTAAACAGTATGGTTTACTGGGCTTTCTAATTATTGGCATTTTTGTGATTTGCGCTATTCTATTCGAAAACCTAAAACAGCCTTTTTACATTATTGTTACTATTCCCATTTCATTCATAGGTCTGTTTCTCATCTTCTCCTTGTTTGATTTCTCCTTTGACCAAGGAGGCTATGCAGCCTTTGTAATGTTGGGTGGACTTGTAGTAAACGCTGCTATTTTTATTGTGAATGATCTCAACAATTCCTCTTTGAAAAAGTATAATCGAGCAGTTCTAAAGGCAGTAGTTGGTAAGGCTCAACCTATTATGCTTACCATACTTTCTACCTGTTTTGGCTTAATACCATTTCTATTAGAGGGTGAAAATGAAGCTTTCTGGTTTTCATTGGCTATTGGAACCATTGGTGGTCTGATGTTTTCTACAGTAGCTGTTTTTCTTTGTCTGCCAGTATTCCTCTCTAAGAAAGTTAAAGCTGCTTAATAGATTTCAAGTTCAATTGCTTCCAATATATTTGTGTACTAATAGAAATAGAAACTTAATTCCAACCTACCTCTTTGGTCTGGTGTCTGATGCAAGTAGACAAGAGTATTAAAATAAATTTGACCGATACGAAGGTCATTACAAAGGACTATGAAAAGAATAAAATTATTGTTGGGAGTTTTAGTAGCTTGTGCAGCTCTTCAATCTTGTTTAGATGAATCAGGGCCATATTATGACCCCGCAGCGCAATTGGCTATTGATATTGACACTATTGATAATTATGTAGCTACAAACAATCTTACTGTACAAGTACATAGTGAATCGGAAATCCGGTATATTATTCACGAGGAAGGAAATGGAAAAACGGTAGAGCTTGGAGATACTGTTTATGTTAATTATGAACTCACGCTTTTAAACGGGACTTTCATTGACACCAATGTTGAGCAAATTGCCAAGGATAATGGGATTTATAATGCCAATAGAACTTATGAGCGATTTGGTTTTATCACTGGAAAGGGCATGGTAATTATAGGTTTTGATGCATCAACTCAACTTTTAACTGAAGGTGGTAGCGGTACATTTTTAATCCCATCAATATACGCTTACAGAAATATACCTACAGATAGAATTCCTGCTAATTCAAATTTGAAGTTCAAAATTGAGCTGCTGGAAGTGAAAAAATAAAGCATGAAAAAGGCCGGTTGATTACTCAATCGGCCTTTTTATTCTCGTCTCGTTCGAAATAGGTTATTTCTTTTTTAAGCTCATATCCTCATCGCGCTTCGCCTTAAATTCTGAACCTTCATTCCATTTTGGAAAGTATGTTTCGTTGGCTAATCTTTTACCAACATTAAAAAGTAAGGCCGCATCTTGGGCAATCCCCTTTAAATCCCACTCCTCAGGTAAGTAATTATCTGCTTGCTGATGATAACGAATAGCCAAATACTCTTGCGTTTTCTTTTCAATAAACTCCACTCCTTTTTCTTTCGATTCGTAGGAACCAGAAGCATACAAAGCTGGAATTCCAATTTTGGCAAAATTAAAATGATCTGAACGGAAGAAATATCCCTTTGCTGGGTCAGGGTCAGGAATTACATATCGACCTTGTTTGTCTGCTTCAGTCTTTGCGTAATTATCTAGTTCGGATTGCCCATAACCTGTAATGGTCAAGTCTTTCATTTCGCCATATGCTGGAAGTCCATCAATATTGATGTTTGCTACACTTTGATTTGCTGGGAATAGTGGATTTTGAGCATAATAAGCAGAACCAAGTAAGCCTTGTTCTTCAGCCGTTACAAACAAAAACACCACTGAACGTTCTGGTTTTGGCTCCATTTTAGCAAATGTTTCAGCTATGGTTAACAAACCAACACTTCCACTGGCGTTATCGTGTGCCCCATTATAGATTGAATCGCCATCTACTGGCTCACCTACTCCTAGGTGATCCCAATGGGCAGAATAAATGATATATTCGTCAGGCCGTTTGCTTCCCTCCACCATGGCCACAACATTACGCGACATGTCTCTTTTTACTTTATTCTTAACTCCCATTGAGGCTTTCAGCCCCATAGCCACTGGTTTAAATCCTTTCGTTTTAGCCATGCCTGAGTAATCTTTAATGCCCGCTGCTTTAAATAACTCTACAGCTGTATTTCGAGTAATCCAACCTTGAACCGCACATTTATAAGGTGGATTGGCATCGTCTAAATTCAGCTTTGCACCTGTCCATGAACTCTGTACAACCAACCAAGGATAACCTGCTGGAACAGTTTCATGCACAATCAAAACACCCGCTGCACCTTGTCTAGCAGCTTCTTCATATTTATAAGTCCATCGGCCATAGTAGGTCATTTGATCTCCTTTGAATAAAGTGCTATCACCTGAACCAAAGCCTGGGTCATTCACTAAAACTACAACTGTTTTACCCTTTACATCCAGTCCTTCATAATCATTCCAACCATACTCTGGTGCTACAATACCAAAACCTGCGTAAACCAATTCAGAGTCTTTAACTGAAACCTCTTGTTCTACCCTTTCGGTATATATCACCACATCTTCATTAGATTTAAAACTCATGGACTTACCTTGGCCTGTTACTTCTATGGTAGGTGATTGCTCGCCTGTTATTTCCACTAATGGTACTTCTTGAAAATAGCTATTTCCATTTCCGGGTTTCAAACCCATCCCTTTCAATTCAGACTCTAAATAATGAATGGTTTTCTCTTCACCTTCAGTAAAGGGTTTTCTTCCCATAAAATCATCCGAAGCTAAAACACTCAAGTGACGATTAATGGTAAGTGTATCAATCATCACCTTTTCTTCAATTACATTTCCACCTGATTGACAAGCTAAAAAGCCAATAACCAACAAGGCAAAAAGTGTTATATTTTTTCCTTTCATATTCTTTCCATTTAAAAACGAAGATAAAGAAAATTTAAGGCTTAGAATGAATTTTAAGCAATGGGTAAACCTTAAAGAAATTCGATACTCAAAATTGAGCTGAGTAAGTCTTGTTTCAAAGTAGAACTAAATTCTATTAAAGGCTTTAAAACAAGAAAGGATCGCCTTTGCAAAAGCGATCCTTTCTCATGTCATTTTAAAACAGTCTATTCGTTACCTAGAATGTCTATAACACGTACATCAAAAACTAATACCGAATTAGCTGGAATAGCAAAATTACCGTTGCTACCATAGCCATACCTCGAAGGTATATAGATAGTTGCATCAGTTCCTTTATTGAACAATTTAAAGGCAATCTCCCAACCTTGAACCACTTTACCTTGGCCAATCACAAATTCGAAAGAATCTTTACCAACATTAGTATCAAAAGTAGTTCCATCTAAAAAATAGCCTGTATATTTTACGCTTACAGTTGCCCCAAACTTTGCTTTATCGCCAGTGCCTTGCTCCTTGATAGTGTAGCGTATCCCACTTTCGTCAGTCTCAGCCTCAATGTTATTTTCCGCTAAATACCTCTCAATCAATACCGTATCTCGAGTAAATTGCTCCCCTACATCAAAAACAACATCCTTTTTACATGCGCTCATAGTCAAACCAACCATAACCAGCACCATCAACGTTTTAATCGCTTTCATCAATCTCTTTTTCTTTAACTTCTAATTCTTAACATCCACTAACTTCAGCTCAAACATTAAAATCCCATTCGGAGGAATAGGACTACCCGGCCTAGGCTCTGGTCCATAAGCCAATTTTGAAGGAACAAAAAAAGTGGCAGAGCCTCCCTTATTCAACAATGAAATACCAACATCCCAGCCTTCAATTACTGCACGCTGCCCTAATGGAAAAGAGTATGGTTCGTATGGCTCTCTTTGCGGATTATATATTTTGTTCTCTTCTGCAACGGTTTTATGGCTAGTATCAATATAAGTCCCATCTAACAATTGAGCTATATAATCCACCGAGACTGTTTGGCCTACCTTTGGCTTGGCTCCAGTCCCTTCTTCTTTCACTATATAATAAAGACCTTCCTCAGTTCTTTCGGCCTTCAAGTTATTTTCAGCTAAATATTCCTCAATAATACCCTTATCTTTTTCTGCTTGTACAACAACGGCTTTTTCCATTTCAGCTTCAATACGCTCAACAAAAAAAGACTCATCATTAATTTCTTGTACTCTAATGTTAATAAAAAAAGACTCTGCAGTATCTAAATTTGGAATATTAGGGGTTCCCATCAACTGTGAATAAGTTTCTAAATTAAACTTAATTTGAGCACTATCTCCTTCCCCCAAAGACTCGAGTATTTTACCCAACATTGGAGGAACTCCTTTAGTTGGATTGACAATAAATCCACCAATGGGTTTGATATTCATTACAACAGAATCTTTGTACACACTATTTAGGTCTAACATCATGGCTTGATTTGGGCCTAATTTTTTTCCTCCCCTTTCGTCCACTAATCTGTACTCCACACCTGGCTCTGACTCAATAAACTTAACCTCTTTTTCACAGCTGGAGATTCCAAGCAGGGCAATCATCACCACAATGTATTTTTTCATCTGATTCATATCTAGTATTCTATAATCGGTGCCACAATCAAGGGCAATTACTTGGTTAATTATTCTTTTCGCTATCTAATAAAGGTTTGTAATCTATCAAAACAGACTTGAATTTATCTACTGTTTCTTCTAATGTTCCTTCCGTTTTTCCACCTGCCGCATTTCGATGCCCACCTCCATTAAAATACTTAGAAGCTATTTCGTTAGCCGGAAACTCTCCAATAGAACGAAATGACATTTTTATACCATCGCCACTGTCTTTGAATAAAACTGCCAAAACAATTCCCTCAAGAGAAAGCGCGTAGTTCACTAAGCCTTCTGTATCTCCAGTTTTAGATTCAAACTGATTCAGTTCGTCATTTGTAATGGCAAAGTAAGCAGTATGGAACTCTGGAAGTACTTCAAGTTTTTGACTTAAAGCAAAGCCCAAAAACTTAAGTCTGTTGAGTGAGTTAGTGTCATAAATTTCCTTGGCTATTTTGGCGTTATCCGCACCAATACCAATCAATTCAGCTACCACTTCATGAACATTTTGTGTTGTATTGGGATGACGGAAACCTCCAGTATCGGTCATTATTCCTGCATAAAGGCATTCTGCAATATCCTTATCAATCAAAGCTTTATCGCCCAGCATCACAATTAACTCAAAACAGAGTTCACAAGTTGATGCCGCCTTGGCATTCCAGAGTCTGTAGTCTGCAAAGTCTTCTGGCTCCAAGTGGTGATCTACGTTTACTTTGAAGGCTTTGGCATTTCTAACCATTTCACCCATTTCATTAATTCTGTGTAACACAGAAAAATCGAGCGTGATAATAGTATCAGCCTCATCAATAAAGGTTTGTACTTGATCAGAATTCTTATCGGTATAAACCAAAACGTCATCGTTCCCTTTCATCCAATTTAGGAATCCTGGGTAATCACTTGGGGTGATTACTTTAACGTTGTGGCCTTTCTTAATAAGATAGTTAGCCATACCCAAAGATGAACCCAAAGCATCGGCATCGGGTTTGTGATGCGTAGTGATCACAATTTTATTTGGGGTATTCAGCTGTTTAATTAACGATTCTATGTCTCCCATTAACAACAAATACTGCCAAAGCAGTATACCAGTCAGCCGACAAAGTTGATAAGAATAAGCTTCTAAAACAATGATTTTAACAGTGATTAACCTATCGTTAAATAAGTTAAAATATTCATAATCAGGTTAGAGCATCCGAATTAATCTTCTATTTTTGCAGCCAAATTAAGAAAATACAACAAGCTTATAATTAGAATGGCAACAAACAGAACGTTTACAATGGTTAAGCCTGACGCTGTAGAAGCAGGCAACATTGGTGGAATTTTGAATATGATTGAAGAAGCTGGCTTCAAAATCGTAGCAATGAAATATGTGAAATTGAGCGCTGATATCGCAGGCAAGTTTTACGAAGTACACAGTGAAAGACCTTTCTATGGTGAGCTTTGCGAATACATGTCTTCTGGACCAATCGTAGCGGCAATTCTTGAAAAAGACAATGCTGTGGCAGACTTCAGGAAACTAATTGGTGCTACTAATCCTGCGGATGCAGAAGAAGGTACTATCAGAAAGAAATATGCAACATCAATTTCTGCCAATGCAGTACATGGTTCAGATTCTGATGAGAACGCAGCAATTGAAGGAAGTTTCTTCTTCTCTCAATTCGAAAGATTCTAAGGGTAAACACCTCGCTAAAAATAAGAAAGCGGCCACTGAGCCGCTTTCTTTATTTATTCTTTCCTACCAACTTTTTTATCCAACCAGGCAAAATTAAAGCACCTATGATTAAGTAGGGATAAAAACTGATCAGGCGCCAAATCAAACTAGCGACAAAGGTATATTCGCCTAAAAAATCTTCGAAAAAGGCTGGAAAAATATACTCTGCTGTTCCTGCGCTGCCAGGTGTGGGAGAAACAAGCATCACCAACCACATAATGAGGTGCCGGCTAAGAAGCGTTAAATGTTCGTTTAAACTGATCGGAACAAAGCCTACCACAAGCATATTCAAGACTCCTAACTTAACAATCCAAAGGGCATAGGTAAGGCCAACTAGATTTAGCCAAAAGCTAATCGTTTTACCTCGTAGCTCTTTCGATACCTCATAAAGCTCGTCCGCCCTATTCGATAAACGAGCTCCCCACTTTTTTAAGAAAGGCAATTGCGCCAACCTCTGTAGTAGGTTTTTTACGGCAGAAGGAAAAAGCAATAAGGCTGAAATTTTAAATGATATATAAAAAGCAATTAGTCCATAGCTGAGGTAAAAAAAGTAAGACAAGCTTCCTCCCAATTCATTTTGAATCAATTCGGACTGCGGCAAGGCAGCACCATTGGTTAAGAGTAAGGCAATAGGAGAAGCGGTCAGAAAAAAGATGTTATCCATCATAGCCAAAAGCAGAGCGTAAGCCAAAGCTCGCCCTACATCTACTCCATGTTTATGAATGATATAAATGACCACAGCAACGGGACCAATAATGGGCGGCACAACAGCAATAGCAAACTCCCAAAGAAAAACTATCCGTAAGGCTTCTTTAATACCAAAGGCACCATTTCCAACAAGTTTTACTCTGGCTGTATTTAATAGGTCTTTAGAAATCAAAAAAAGGAAAGCCAGAACTATGGCCAAAATTGAAATGCGCAGCATGGACTGCAAAGACTCTTCATTAATCTTATCATCACGAAAGGCGATGAATGTAACAATTGCCAAACCTATAATTACTGGAAGCCAAACGCTTCTGGGGTTCAGGGTACGAAGCGCTTTTTTAGAATCTACTTCCATTATTGTTCTACAAATTCCCCTTCTATTTTTTCAATCCAGAAATTGTTAAAGCCTTCGCCTAAATGCATGGTAATTTCTCTCATTTGAAGAAGGTCCAAGATGGAAAGGAAATTAAAAATCACGGCAATTTTGTTTGGTTCTAACTGAATAAGCTCAATAAATGACATTCGCGGAGTTTGACTAAGCTTGGTCATTATAAAGTCCCTCTGCGAAGAAATAGTATAAGGATATTGAATCACCTCATGCTTTGGCTTATTCTGTTCTACCTCATAGCGACTTATCACTTTTTGAAAAACCTTGAGCAGCTTATACAAGTCCAAATCCTGCATTTCAGACTCAACATTACCTCCTTCCGCTAGCTTCTTCAGTTCGCGCAAAACATTTCCGCGCGATTCCATCTGCATTCTATCAGTCTCCATCTGTGCAAGACTTTCAACCACAGATTTATATTTTTTGTATTCAAGTAGGTGACGTACTAACTCATCTCTTGGATCCAGTTCATTACCTTCTTCATCTAAAACAGGTCTTGGTAAAAGCATCTTCACTTTAATTCGCATTAAAGTAGCCGCAACCAAAATAAACTCACTCGCTACCTCCACATTCATTTGTTCTAGGTGATGGAGGTAATCCAAAAAATCTTTGGTTATCTTGTTGATCGGGATGTCATTAATATCCAACTCATCCCTTTGAATAAAGAAGAGCAAAAGGTCGAATGGGCCTTCGAATAGAGGAAGTTTGATTTCGAAACTCAAAGATTCTTAATTGTTATGAATCAAATATATAAGGATTAGCAGAATGAAGCCGACTAACTCAAAATATTTTCTAATTTTGTTGCTTCAAAAAATCCGGCTCAAACAATTCGTGCGTATTTAAGTTCTCAATTCATTTAGTCAAAAATCAAATGCTGATACAACCGGGAAAGCTGCTTAGTAAAATTGATTCACCTGATGATCTTAAAAAATTAGACCAGGCAGACCTAGTTCAGGTTTGTGATGAATTAAGACAATTTATAGTTGACAACGTATCTGTTTACGGAGGCCATTTTGGTGCTTCACTAGGGGTAGTAGAGCTTACAGTAGCGCTTCACTATGTATTTAACACACCAACCGATCAGCTAATTTGGGATGTTGGACACCAAGCATACGGACATAAAATATTAACAGGAAGAAGAGATTCTTTTCAGTCAAACCGGATTTATAAAGGCCTTTCGGGTTTCCCAAAAAGAAAAGAAAGTGAATATGATGCTTTTGGAGTAGGTCATTCATCTACTTCTATTTCTGCCGCTTTGGGTATGGCCATGGCCAACCAATACAAAAAAGATGATCGCCACCATATTGCCGTAATTGGTGATGGCGCCATGACTGGAGGTCTTGCATTTGAAGCAATGAACCACGCTGGGGTTTCCAATAGCAACTTGCTTATTATCCTTAATGATAACTGCATGTCCATCGACCCGAATGTTGGGGCATTGAAAGATTACTTAACGGATGTCACTACATCTCAAACTTACAATAAGGTAAAAGATGATGTTTGGAGACTCCTAAGTAAGTTCTCTAAATTCGGAAAAAGCGCACAAGAGATTATTTCTAAGGTTGAAAACTCAATGAAGACTATGCTTTTGAAACAAAGCAATCTTTTTGAGTCGCTCAATCTCCGCTATTTTGGCCCAGTTGATGGTCATGATGTTCACCACCTGACTAGCGTAATGACAGACCTGATGAAAATTCCAGGTCCGAAAATCCTTCATTGCGTAACCGTAAAAGGCAAAGGCTACAAACCTGCAGAAGAGGGAAATGCCACTACATGGCATGCCCCAGGCAAGTTTGACAAAGTAACAGGTGAAGTATTCAAAAAAGTAAAAGACAAACCAGAAGCACCTAAATACCAAGATGTTTTCGGCCACACTTTGGTAGAACTGGCTGAAAAGAATGATAAAATCATGGGCATTACACCTGCCATGCCTTCTGGTTCTTCCATGAATATTATGATGAAAGCCATGCCAGACAGGGCTTTCGATGTAGGAATTGCCGAGCAACATGCAGTAACTTTTTCAGCTGGATTGGCCACTCAAGGGCTCATTCCTTTCTGCAATATTTACAGTACGTTTATGCAGCGTGCCTATGACCAAGTGGTTCACGATGTTTGCATCCAGAGTTTGCCAGTAAACTTTTGTTTAGACAGGGCTGGTTTTGCTGGTGCCGATGGGCCAACGCACCATGGCGCTTATGATATTGCCTACATGCGCTGTATCCCGAATATGATCATTGCTGCCCCAATGAATGAGGCAGAATTGAGAAACCTAATGTACACTTCCCAACTTCCACGAGAAGGCGAAGCTTTTACTATTCGTTACCCAAGAGGCCAAGGCGTAATGCCTGAGTGGCGCACTCAAATGGAGAAAGTAACCATTGGTACAGGTAGAAAAGTAGCTGATGGAAAAGATGTGGCTGTGCTTACCATTGGCCATATCGGCAATTATGTAACTACAGTCAGAGAGATGTTGAGCAAAGAAGGTTTGGCACCAGCGCATTACGACATGCGTTTTGTAAAACCTTTGGACGAAGAATTACTTCACGACATTTTCAGAAACTTCAAGAAGGTAGTCACTGTTGAAGACGGCTGTATAATGGGTGGTTTTGGTAGTGCTATCTTAGAATTCATGGCCGACAACAACTACAGTGCGCAAATCAAACGTTTGGGTATTCCTGATGCTATTATAGAACACGGAACGCAAGAGCAACTTCATACAGAATGTAATTTTGACGAAGCAGGAATTGCCAATGCTGTGCGTGAACTGATGGGTGTAAAGCTTGCTAAATCACTTCATGCCAACAATTAAGGCAACAATTCAAAGCGAAGGTTTTCCAGTTATTCTACTTCACGGATTTTGTGAAAACAAATCCATGTGGTTTCCCTATGCAAATAAGCTAACAGAGCAATATCAAATCATTTGCCCAGATTTACCCGGTTTTGGCGAATCTTTATTACCCAACAAAGACATTACTTTAGAAGAAATCGCTGATGAATTGGCTGATTTTATGTCTGAAATCAAGGTAGAAAAATGCGTGGTAATTGGTCATTCATTGGGTGGATATGTGGCCTTGGCTTTGGCTGAAAGACACCCTAACCTTATTCAAGGACTGGGCTTATTCAATTCGACCGCCATGGCCGATGATGAAGAAGCGAAACACAGAAGAAACAAGTCCATTCTATTTCTGAAAAAGCATCCAGTTTCAAAGTTCATTGAGCCTTTTATTCCTTCTCTTTTTTATTCAAAACGAAAAGAAGAACTAAAGGAGGAAATCGCTTTGGCCACGTCAATCGGCTTACAAAGTCCCTTAAACACCATTATTGCCTACACCTTGGCCATGAAGATCCGAAAAGACAGATTTAAACTTTGGAAGAGCTTTCCGTTTCAAACTTTATTTGTTGGTGGGGCCAACGACAGTCGTGTTCCATTAGAAATGGCCGAAAAACATATTGAAGAACGAGCGAATGTTGATGGTTACATTTTACCAGAAACAGCTCATATGGCCATGCATGAGCGTCCAACGGAAACGATTCAAATGATTCAGGATTACTTATTGAAAGTGGTCTGAGTCTTTTATCTCATTATTTTTCTTCCACTTTATCATATTTTGCTTTCCATCTAGCGTGTTCCGCTGGCTTAAATCTATAGCCTTTGTGTTCAGCAAAAGCTTGGGTAAACTCGGCTCCAAAGAACATAATCAGACATGTATAATTAATCCAAAGCATGATCAGTACAATACTTCCTGCCGCCCCATACGATGAAGCTGGTTCGGCTTGGCCGAAGTAAAAGCTTAAAACAAATTTGCCAATAAGAAATAGTATGGCTGTAAAAAAAGCACCAGACCATACGCTTTTCCAGTTTACGCTTACATCGGGCAACACCTTAAACACCAAAGCGAAAAGTATGGTGGCCATTCCCAGTGTAATGGCAAAGTCCAGCACATTTACCAGTACAAGTAAATAGTCTGGAAACTGGCGGCTCATCCACTCACTAATGGCGGCCAATACAGCTGAGATTACCAAAGATATAAGCAGTAAAAAACCAATGGCAAGAATAAGCCCCAACGAATATGCTCGGTCAAAAATGAGGCGCTTAATACCGCTATTAGGCTTCTGCTCTACCCTCCAAATATTATTAAGCGATTTCTGTAATTGAAAGAAAACTGTTGTAGCACCAAACAACAAAATGGCAATCCCGACCCCACGCATAATAAAACCCGAATCACTTCTATACGAACTGGCAATCATGTTTTCAACACTTTGTGCGGCATCATAGCCAATCATACCCGAAATTTCATTTACCAAACGGCCTTGAACAGCCTCCTGACCATACACAGCACCTCCAATGGAGATCAGCAAAATCAATAGCCCCGGAAGAGAAAAAATTGAGTAATACGCCACAATTGCACTTTGACGAAAGGCTTCGTCTTCGTTCCATCCTTTAAACGCCTGCTTCAGTAATTTCCACCATGTTTTTACACTCATCATAAAAAATCAGATATGTTATAGAAACACATGGGAGCCCATAATGTTAGAAAGCCATAAGCAAATGGGTGAATTAGAAAAGCTTCTGTATTTTTGAGCTCCAGAACATAATTAGGTTTGACCCACGGTGGGCATCCTTTTTTCATTCCATGCAAATTCAAAAAGGGGAAATATCTGAAATACTTGAGAAAGGGAAACTAAAAAGCCTTTTCGCTCCCATTGACAATGCATCTATTATCCTATTCAGAATAATGTTTGGGGTTATTATGTTTTGGGAAGTCACTCGCTATTTCAAATACCACTGGATTGAGCGCTATTGGGTCACTCCCTATTTCAATTTTGCTTATACACCATTCAACCTAAGTCCATTGTCTGAAAATGGAATGTATATACTTTGGTATGTTTTGGGTGCATTGGCCATTTTCATCACCATAGGCTTTCTTTATAGAATAAGCACCGTTCTGTTCTTCTTACTCTTCACTTATACTTTTCTTTTAGAGCAGGCACGTTACCTCAACCATTTCTATTTGGTCATTATCGTCAGTTTTATTCTCATTTTTATTCCAGCCCACCGTAGCTTTTCTATTGATTCTAAAATATTTAAGGATATAAAAAGCCCCTACAATGCCAGTTGGAATCTATGGTTAATTCGGTTTACAGTGGGCATTCCGTACTTCTTTGGGGGTATTGCCAAGATTAACGCTGACTGGCTTAGGGGCTATCCACTCAAAGATTGGCTTTTAGGCGACCAGAATTTCCCAGTCATAGGGCAGTACTTTACAGAGCACTGGATGGTCATGATTATGTCGTATTCTGGCCTGCTACTAGACTTAGCAGTTGTTCCAGTTTTACTATTCAAACGCACCCGAGTAATTGGCTTCATTGCCATTTGTCTCTTCCATTTAATGAATGTAGAACTATTCGAGATCGGCATTTTTCCTTGGTTTATGATTGCCGCTACAAGCTTATACTTTAGCCCCAATTGGCCAAGAAAACTTATTCAGAAAATCGTTTTCAAAGGCGATAAAACTCAGGAAACTAATAACTTCAACCCTAACCCAAAATACCAGAAAGCAGTTTTATACGGGTTGGGAATTTTCTTCGCTATTCAGGTTTTTCTACCTATGCGCCATTTACTTATTAAAGGAAATGTTCACTGGACGGAAGAAGGCCATAAATATGCTTGGCACATGAAGTTGAGAAGCAAAGATGGGAGAACCGAGTTTATGGTGAAAAACAAGGCTACCGATGAACTCATTGAAGTCAACATTGAAGGTTACTTACAAGATTGGCAGGAACGAAAAATGGACGGAAACCCACAAATGATCTGGAAGTTTGCTAAGTTTTTGAAAGAAGAGTATGGCCGAATGGGGGTAGATGTTGAAGTTTACGCACAAGCTTTGGCTTCGCTTAACGGAAGAGCCTACCAGTACATTATCGATCCAAATGTAGATTTAGCAGCGCAGGAAAAACCATTTTTCAGTAACGCTAAATGGATTCTACCCTTGGAAGTTCCTTTAGAAAATCAGCGATAAGTCGTTAACGCGAAACCAGATAATGCACCAACCTAGCCGCCAGTCTTGCAGTAGCGTTATCTTGGTCATACTTTGGACTCAATTCAGCTAAATCTACACTGATTAGTTTTTGAGATTCAATCAATACATCAAGTGTTTTGAGCACAATATCAGGTGCAAAGCCCATTGGTGAAGGGGCACTTACTCCGGGCGCATAAGCCGATGAAAAACCATCCAAGTCGATTGTCAAATAGACCTGATTTACCTTTTGCAAAAAGTCATTCAAGCAGCTTTTTACTTCGCCCCAATGTTCTGTGGTATATTCCGTATTATCTAAATAAGTAACTCCTAATTCATCGGCCGTACTGAAAAGCGTTTGCGTATTCGCAGACCTTTGAATACCTAAACAGCAATATTCGAATGCCTGATTTTTGGCCTTACAATCTTGTGAGATTTGAAAAAAAGGCGTTCCAGAAGTATTCCCGTTTTTATTATTTCTTAGGTCGAAATGTGCATCGAGATTGATAATTCCGATGGTTTGGTTTTTCCCCTGCCCATCTAAAAACTTACGAACTCCGGTATAATGCGCATAAGCAATGTCATGGCCTCCACCTAGTAAAATAGGGAATGCATCTTGGTTCAACAACTGGCTTACAGCCATGCTTAAATGGCCGTGCGTTGCGTCTAAATCTTCGTCAGCGCAGACTACATTTCCAAAATCCAGAATATCAGTCGGTTGCTGAAAATGGTTTGGAAGAATGGCCAGCATTTTACGGATGGCATCTGGTCCATCAATCGCTCCAACCCTTCCCTGATTTCGCTTTACCCCTTCATCCACAGCATAGCCTAAAATGGCCAATTGCTTATTGGCAGAAGGCTTTATTTCCTCTAGCGAGGACGCTTTCACCATTTCATACCAGTAGTTAGGCCGTCCAAGGTTTTCATCTTTTCGCCCTTTCCAAAGCGACAGGTCTGCGGGTTTTACTGCGTTCATAGCTCAGACTTTATGACCTCTTTTAAATACCATTGCAGGTTTCAGCTTGCCTTGTTGGTAAAGAATTTCTTGGTAATTATTACAAGGGAAAATGGCCAAATCGGCCAATGCACCTTCCGCTAAAGTTCCACGATCTGTTAATTCTAAAGCCGCTGCTGCTCGAACCGTAATACCTGCCAACACTTCGGCATTAGATAGTTTTTCTACTGTGCCCAAAACCGCGGCCTGCATGAGCAAATCACCCATAGGAGCCGAACCTGGATTCCAATCGCTGGCAATGGCCAAACAAGCCCCCGCATTCAATAATTTACGAGCAGGCGTATAAGCGCACCCTAATCCCAAAGTAGCCCCAGGGAGTGCGGTGGCAATCGTGTTGCTCTTTGCTAATATTTCAACTTCTTTATCTGTGCTGGCTTCTAAATGGTCAGCACTTACTGCTCCTACTTCTACTGCCAATTGGCTTCCTCCAGTTGAAAACTGATCGGCATGAATGGTGATGGAAAAGCCCATTGCTTTGGCTCTTTCTAAATAAGGCTTTGCTTCTTGGGGCGAAAAAGCACCCGACTCCACAAAGATATCGATGCGGTTCGCCAACTTTTCTTCCTTCAGAATTGGAAATAATTTTGAATCGATTTCTTCTAAATATTCCGTTTTCGAACCTTTAAAATCCTTTGGATGCATATGGGCCGCCAAGCAAGTGGGCACTAAATCGGCAGCATGTTTTTTATTCACTTCTTGAATGGCGCGGAGCATTTTCAACTCTTCTTCTACCGTAAGTCCATAACCACTTTTGGTTTCTATCGTGGTTACTCCTTCCGACAAATGGCGACTGGCACGTTCGGCAATTCCAGCTTCCAATTCTTTTTGCGAAGCATTTCGAGTTTGGGTAACGGTGTACCAAATGCCACCGCCCAACTCAGCCATTTCTAAATAAGTCTTTCCTGAATTGCGGAAAGCATAATCTCGTGCCCTACTGCCCGAAGAACAGATGTGGGTATGTGAATCGATAAAACCCGGCAAGGCCACAAAATCGCCATCGAGTTCCACCACTTCGGCACCAATAATTTTGGCTTCGTTTAAAAGTGTATCGAAATCTCCAGTTTTGGCAATGGTTTCTCCTTGCAGAAGAATTCCGACTTTACCCTCCAAAACATTGAGTTGTTCGTCTTTTAAAGCACCATTTAAAGGCAAGCCCGTCATGGGTAAAACCTGCTTAAATGGGCCGATTAGTTTGTAGGTGTTCATGCCAAATTTATTATAGTCTTTTATTAGTTCCTTCCTCCAAAGTCTCAGAGTCAGGATGAAAAGTCAGTATATTAAACTTTATCACTCCAAAAACTGGAGATCAAAGCGTCAATCCAAACTCATCACTCTTTTCTTGAGCTAGATCATAGCCTGCATCTGCATGACGAATAACGCCCATTGCAGGATCAATGTGAAGCACACGCTCCAAACATTTCTCTGCACGCTCGGTACCATCGGCCAAAACCACCATACCTGCATGTTGTGAATAGCCCATTCCAACACCTCCACCGTGATGGAAAGACACCCAAGTAGCGCCTCCACTGGTGTTGCCCATCAGGTTCAATAATGTCCAATCCGACACGGCATCACTACCGTCTAGCATGCCTTCGGTTTCGCGGTTAGGCGAAGCTACCGAACCACAATCCAAGTGATCGCGACCAATAACGATTGGCGCTTTTACTTTGCCTGTTCTTACCAATTCATTGAAAATAAGCCCGGCTTTTTTACGCTCCCCCAAGCCCAACCAACAGATTCTGCATGGCAAACCTTGGAAGGCGACACGTTCTCTGGCTTGTTTCAGCCAATTGATCAAATGATGATTGTCTGGAAATGCTTCCATCAAAGCTTGGTCTGTGGTATAAATATCTTCTGGGTCGCCAGAAAGGGCAGCCCAACGGAAAGGGCCTTTTCCTTCGCAGAACAAAGGACGAATATAAGCTGGGACAAAACCCGGAAAATCGAAGGCATTTGCCTCTCCACCCTGACGCGCAAATTCACGTAAATTGTTACCATAATCAAAGGTAATTGAACCTCGTTTCTGCATTTCCAGCATAAACCCAACATGCCTTGCCATACTCTTTAGCGACTTGGCTTTGTAGGTTTTAGAATCTTCAGCTCTTAGTTGATCCGCTTCTTCCAAAGTATAACCATTAGGAATATAACCGTTGATTGGGTCGTGGGCAGAAGTTTGATCTGTAAGAATTTCAGGAATAACATTATCAGCTAAAAGTTTTTCGAGCACATCACCAATATCGCCCACCAAACCGATGGAAATCGCTTCTCCTTTTTCCTTTGCATCCAAAGCCCAATCTCTCGCTTCTTCATAGGAATCGGTCATTTTATCGATGTAGCGTGTGTCCAAACGTTTCTTAATTCGAACAGGGTCTTTGTCAACACCCAAAAAAGTGGCTCCGGCTAAAGTAGCGGCCAAAGGCTGAGCGCCACCCATTCCACCTAACCCGCCTGTCACCACCAGCTTATGTTTCAAGTCCCCTTGAAAATGCTTGATGCCACAGGCCACAAAAGTTTCATAGGTTCCTTGAAGAATTCCTTGGCTTCCGATGTAAATCCAGCTTCCAGCCGTCATTTGGCCATACATCATCAGGCCGCGTTCTTTCAATTCGTTGAAATGCTCCCAATTGGCCCATTCTGGAACCAAATTGCTATTCGCAATCAGCACGCGAGGCGCTTGAGGATGCGTTGGAATAATTCCCACTGGCTTTCCTGATTGCACCAAAAGACTTTGGTCGTCTTCCAGTTTTAAAAGGCATTCGATAATTTTTTTAAGTGCTTCCGGGTTTCTCGCTGCTTGGCCGTTCCCACCATATACCACCAATTTTGAAGGATCTTCAGCAACCTCGGCATCTAGATTATTCAAAAGCATACGCAAAGGCGCTTCAGTTTGCCACGATTTGGCATGAAGCTGATCGCCAGTTGGCGCTTTATAATGCGGATGGTTGGCGTATTGCTCAATAAACTTCGAATAATTCATGCTGATTAGTTTTGAGTGTCCTATAATTTTCTTCTTGGTGAACAATAGAAAGCAATGCTCCATCCTTCACCATGTTAATTGTTTTTTCTATGTCTAGGGCGAAAACCCTGTCTACCGTGGCATGCGTAACCTGCTTTCTTACCAAGTCATGCATTTCGCCAATAATTTTACTCGATTTTAACGGACGATGAAAGTCAAGTGCCTGTGCGGCACAGAGGAGTTCGATGCCCAATATTTTTTCTACATTTTCGATTACCCGATAAGCCTTTCTTCCCCCAATAGAGCCCATGCTTACGTGGTCTTCTTGGCCCAAAGAAGTTGGAATACTATCGGCACTGGCAGGAAAACATAAACCTTTATTCTCACTTGCCAAAGCCGCTGTAGTGTACTGAGGAATCATAAAACCTGAATTAATTCCTGTTTCCTTCATCAGCAACTTCGGTACATTGTCTACAGTCCCTTCAAGAGAAAGGTAAATCCTTCGGTCGGAAATATTACCGATTTCCGAAGCGGCCAAACAGGCGTAATCTAATGCCATGGCCAAAGGCTGACCGTGGAAATTACCTCCACTAATGGTCAAATCTACATCGAAAATCACAGGATTATCAGTAACTGAATTGAGTTCTATTTCAACTAACTCTTTCAAATGCAACCAAGCATTTCGCGAAGCCCCATGTACCTGCGGAATACAGCGCAACGAATAAGGGTCTTGTACCCTTGTGCAGTTGGCATGCGAATCCATTACAGCAGAGTCGCTGAGTAAAGCAGTCATTCTCGCGGCCACATGTTGGTTTCCTTTAAACGGACGCAATTCATGCAATTCTGGTCTGAATGGCTTAGAAGAACCTAACAGCGCTTCTACCATCATCGCGCCAATCAAATCAGCATGGTCGAGGCAGTTATGAAGCCTGTCTACGACTTTCACCGCATAGGCCAAAATAAATTGTGTACCGTTTATAAGTGCCAAACCTTCTTTCGGGCCTAGTTCTAATGGCGTCAACCCATGCTTTTGCAGTACACTCAGTGTATCATGCTTTTTGCCATTCTCCATTACTTCACCCAAACCTATTAAGGGAAGAAAGAGGTGAGATAATGGAGCCAAATCACCAGAAGCCCCTACAGAACCTTGGCTAGGCACTACCGGAATAATATCATTATCGATATGCCATTTGATGCGATCTAAAGTAGTTTCGGCAATACCAGAATAACCTTGTGCTAGGGAATTCATTTTAAGAATGAACATCAGTTTTGAGATGTCATCTGGTACCGACTCACCTACGCCCACACTGTGGCTTTTGAGGATATTCTCTTGCAAAAGCCTTGTTTTCTCTTCGGAAATAAGGGTGGTACAAAGGGGCCCAAAACCAGTATTAATTCCATAAACTGCCTTTCCCTTGGCTACAATTTCCTCAACTGTCTGCTGGCTTTTAATCACATTAGCACGGGTTTCGACACTTAAGTCTCCCGTCATTTCCCCAGCACAAATGGCCAAAGCTTTGCCTACTGTCAAATGCTCCTCGCCATACAAGAATATATGTCTTCCCATGAATGTTGTTTAAAATAAAAAAACCCGCTAAGGAATCTACATAGCTAGTAGTTTAGAGCAATGTAAATAGGAGATCCTTAGGGGCGTATCAGAAACCTGTTTTCTAATACGAAAGTAAGTCTTACTTTTAATAATTAGAAATACCATTTTTATCAATAGTTAATAACTATGAGTTATCAATTAGAATTTCGGCACCTCAAGTATTTTATGGCGGTAGCCGAAGAACTTAACTACAGAAAGGCGGCAGAAAAACTGTTTATCTCTCAGCCCGGTTTGAGCCGACAGATCAGCCAAATGGAAGAAGTTTTGGACGTAAAGTTATTTGAACGTACCAAACGCAAAGTGACATTAACCACTGCAGGAGAACATTTAATGCACGAAACACTCTTTTTAAATAACCACTTGGAACGGGTTAAAAAGGAATTGAAAAGAATTGACTTGGGTGAACAGGGTGAAATTAAGATAGGATTTATTGGTTCGGCCATGCAGAATGTAGTACCCGACCTGATGGTAAAAATGAATGCCCAGTTGCCCGAAGTGAAAGTAAGTTTGGAAGAAATGTCGAATAAGGTTCAGGTAGAAAAAATGGAGAAGGGCGAGCTTGATTTCGGTTTTATTCGGCTCTCAAAAGTGCCAGAAGGCTTTCATAAGCACCCCGTATTAGAGGATACTTTTTCTATAGTGTTACCAAAAAACCACCCTATGGACGCAACGCAATTTAAAAGCATTGCTCAATTGGCAGATGAACATTTCATCCTGTTCTCTAGTGAATACAGCCCACTTTATTATGACATGATTATGAGTATTTGCGAAGATCAAGGCTTTACTCCTACCGTATCGCATAAATCAGTGCATGCCCAAACCATTTTCAAATTGGTAGAACGGGGACTTGGTGTGGCCATTATCCCAAGCGCCTTACAATATGGTTTTGATTTAAAGGTGAAGTTTATAGAGTTGAAGAACATTCCTCAACGCACAACCCTTTCTGTGATTTGGAAAAAAGAAAACCGTAACCCCGCCATGTGGAAAGCTAAAAAATTGTGGTTTGGGGAGTGATTACCCAGATATTTTGACAATCAATCACTAGTACTAGTGATTTTTAGTTTTTACTTGCTTCTCTCCCTTGGTTCATCAAATCTGGACTTTATATTTGCGATCTATTTATAATAAGTCTAAATAAGAACAGATGAAAGAAAGAGTCTTTCTTCTACTATAAAATATACCCCATGAGAACCCTTAATAAATTCAAAGCCCTAGCTCTGGCCATGCTGTTGATGGCAAGCTTAAACTTTGCTGTAGCGCAAGGCGACAATCCATTTATCCAATCTAAGTATTGGGCCGATCAACCTAGTTTAGAAACGATTAAAGCCGATATGGCCAAAGGTCATTCAGTACTTGAGGCCAATAGTGGTGGTTTTGATGCCACTACTTACGCTATTCTAAACAACAACCCATTGACCACAATTCAATTTTTGGTTGAACAAGGTAATTCTGTAAACAAGAGAACGCACGATTCAAGAACCTACATTTTCTGGGCAGCTTCTCGCGCCAATATTGAGGCCATGGAATACTTTATGACGCAGGGTGCGAAAACCGATCTTCGCGATTCACACGGTTACACTGTAGCTCAGTTTGCTGCTGCTGGTGGTCAACAATCGCCAGAAATCTACGATTTCTTTGAAGCCAATGGAGTGGATTTAAAAAACCAGAAGACAGCTGAAGGAAAAAACATCCTTCACATTCTTGCGCCAAGACTCACAAATTATGGCATGTTGGATTACTTCCAATTGAGAGGTTTTGATTTGAACGAGCTAGATGAAAATGGAAACGGTTTGTTCAACTATGCAGCCCGTAGCGGAAACACTGAGCTTTTGGAAGAGTTGGTTGACCGTGGTGTAAAATACAGTGAGAATAAAGTGACTGGCGAAAATGCCATCTTGATGGCGAGTAGTAACCGAGAAAACACGGTGGAATACTTCAAGTATCTTGAAAACTTAGGCTTAAGCCCTGCTGTAAAAACAAACGAAGGCGTTTCTGCTTTACACAGAATCGCTGCTTCAAACACCAACCTAGACGTTTACAATTACTTCTTAAGTAAAGGTTTGAACGCTGACGATGCGGATTCAAACGGAAACACGCCTTTGATCAATGCGGCAGGCAGAAACAGCTTAGAAATGGTAACCTTCTTGGCAGAAAGAACTAAAGACATTAACCATGTGAATAAAGAAGGTCAATCAGCTTTGACAATGGCGGTAATGCGCAATAATGCCGAGGTAGTAGATTACTTACTTTCCAAAGGTGCCAATGCAAAAGTTAAAGACGAAAAAGGCAATACTCTAGGTCAGTACTTGATCAGCTCTTATAGAGCCAACAATGTTAAAGATTTTGATCAGAAGCTAAAGTCTCTTAGTGCAAAAGGTTTAGACCTAAAACAAAAACAAGGTGACAAAAGCACGCTTTTCCATTTAGCAATCGACAAAAATGACCTGAGTTTACTGAAAAAGGTAAACGCCTTGAAAGTTGATGTCAACGCAAAAAATAATGAAGGAGCAACCGTTCTACACCTTGCTGCGATGAAAGCTGCTGATGACGAGATTTTGAAATATCTAATCTCAATTGGAGCAGATAAAAATAGCACTACAGAGTTTGAAGAAACTGCCTTTGATTTAGCTCAGGAAAACGAAAAGCTAACCAACAATAAGGTGGATTTAGGATTCTTAAAAGCGAAATAAGATGTTGAACATACAGCAATTCGGAACAAAGATATTATTGATTGCAGGATCAGTTTTGGCGATGGCTTTCACTTCAGATATTGGAAGCGTGAAATACAAATGCTTGGTACAAATGATTAACTACACTGGCGAAGACGCTTATGTTGCTATTTCATTAATGAACCCAGAAGGCGAATACGAACGAACTCTTTATGTGCAAGGTGATGATAGCGAATGGTACAGCGACATTAAGAACTGGTGGGCTTTTTCTTCAGGGAAAAACGAAAAACTAGACGGCATTACTGGCGCAAGTATTGGTAATGGAGAACGTCAAGTTTTGGCGTTCGAGATTGACGAAACAAAAATTGATGCAGGCTATAAAATTAGGTTTGAGTCGGCTGTAGAGAACCAAGACTACCATGTAACCGATGCAGAACTGAGCTTAAATGCAGAAAGTGTAAACAGTAAAATAGAGGGAAAAGGATACATTCGTTACGTACGTATCATCCCCAATTAATACCCTTCACGAGTCATTATGACCATTTCTTTTTGGAGATATAGCCACCTTGTTTTGGCTATATCTTCATCTTTATTCCTTCTTATCGCTTCCCTTACGGGGGTAATTTTGGCCTTCGAACCCATTATCGAAAAGGCGCAACCTTACCAACCTAGCGGAGCTTCTGAGCTTACTATTGCCGAATTGCTCAGTAATATAGAAGGGAAATACGAAGAAGTGCTCAGTATTTCTTCAGACAAAAACGGTTTTATTACAGCTTCTGTAATTGGGGGAAACGGAAGCGAGAATTTCTACATCGACCCTTTTACTGGAGAAAAAATTGGTGAGCTGAAAGAAAAGGCGGCCATTTTCAACTTTGCTACCAGCCTCCACCGTTCGCTCTTTTTGGGTACGATTGGGCGGTTTTTTATAGGACTAGCTTCGTTCTTACTTTTCCTTATGGCCACCTCAGGCGTAGCCCTAATTTTAAGGCGCCAAGGCGGAATTAAACAGTTCTTTAACAAGCTGGTAAAAACAAGTTTTCTCCACGATTATCATACGATTTTAGGTAGGCTGGCGCTTATTCCACTAATCGTTATTTCGCTTTCTGGCACTTACTTATCGTTGCTTAGGTTCTCTATCATTACTGAAGAAAACATTAGTCATGCTTTAGATTATGATGCCATTGAAGCCAGCCCAAAAATTAGCACAGCCGACTTTGAGGTATTCAATCAAAATACCTTAGAGAATTTCAGGTCAATTGAATTTCCATTTAGCAATGATGTTGAAGATTACTTCCTCTTAAAGCTGAAGAAAAAAGAAGTCATTGTGAATCAATTCACGGGTGAAGCGTTAAGCGAGCAGCCCTACCCTTTTGTGGCCTTGTTTTCTGAATTGGCCATGATGTTACACACAGGACAAGGCACAATTGTATGGTCAGTAATTTTAGGTTTGGCTAGCTTAACATTGCCCTTCTTTATTTATTCAGGCTTTGCCATTACCCTAAAAAGAAAGGCTGCCAGAATTAAAAACACTTATTCCAAAGATCAGTGTAAGTATGTGATTCTGGTAGGTTCTGAGGGAGGTACCACACGAAAGTATGCCAAGTTACTGCACGATCAACTACTGGCTGCCAAACAGACTTCTTTCCTCACCGACATGAACAAATGGAGCCATTTCAAGCAAATGGAGCATTTGGTGGTGATTACAGCAACTTATGGACAAGGTGAAGCACCAAGCAATGCTGATAAGTTCAAGAAGCTTTTCATTAAAGATTTTAGACCCAAAAACGACTTCTCCTTTTCAGTAGTGGGTTTTGGTTCATTGGCTTACCCAGAGTTTTGCAAGTTTGCTTTTGATACAGATGATCTGCTAGGGAAACATCCTTTAAGTACTCAATTGTTGGAAGTACATACGGTCAATAATCAGTCCTTTGAAGCTTTTAGTGAATGGGTTAACCCTTGGGCAAAAAAGGTTGGGTTAAGCATTGAGTTACCTAAAGTGGACAACCTGATTACCCGAAAGAAAACACAAAATTTCACAGTGGTCAACCGGGCAGTTTCTTCTAATGTAGAAGACAACACCGCACTGATAGAGTTAAAACAAGAAGGAAATAAGAGGTTTGAGTCGGGAGATTTATTAGCCATTTACCCTGAAAACAGTACTCGTGAGCGTTTATATTCATTGGGAAAATCTAAAGACGGTAATCTCCTGCTCAGCGTGAAAAAGCATGAACTTGGTTTATGCTCTACGCTTTTGCACGAATTAAAAATTGGCGATTCACTCGAAGGCTTTCTGCTTCAAAACAAAGCCTTTCATTTCGCTCAAAAGGCGAAGCGTACCATCATGATCAGTAACGGAACTGGTATTGCGCCTTTCTTGGGCATGATCAACCGTAACGGCAGAGCACACGAAATTCACTTGTATTGGGGCGGAAGAACAGGTAACTCATTCGACATCTACAAAGAAACCATAGAAGGCGCGTTGACCAACAATCAATTAGCGGCATTCAAACCTGCTTATTCACGCTGCTGTGATAAAATCTACGTGCAAAGCCTCATAGAAAAAGACGCTCCATTCATTGCCCAAGCGCTGAAAGACCATGGTACAATTATGATTTGCGGCTCCATTACCATGCAAAAAGGAGTAACTCAAGCACTCGACCAAATTTGCCAAATGCATAACAATCAAAGCCTAAGCTTTTATCAAAACCGAAAGCAGATTAAGCTGGATTGCTATTAGTTTGAGTCCCCCCTTTCGAAAACCTCACCCTTCTATTTACCTCTAGAAACTCAGGACAGGAATTGTATTAAAATTGAATTCCATTTAACTTATACTGGTATTCAGAAAAACCAATAAGGAGAGATGAGCAAGAAAAGAACTCTAGAAGTAAAAGGAACTGAAATCACAATCATTTATCAGAGCGAAACTGATTTTATAAGTCTAACAGACATGACGAGTAACTTTAATGAAGGTAGTGGCCTAATTGGAAAATGGATTACAACCAAAAATACGCTTGAATATCTCTCCATCTGGGAGTCAATCAATAATGTGGATTTCAATTACCCCGAATTCGGGGTAATTGAAAAGGAAGCAGGCGTGAATAGATTCATTATGTCAGTAGGGCAATGGATCATGAGAACTTCGGCAAAAGGCCTTATTGTTAAAGCAGGTAGATATGGAGGCACCTATGCGCACAAAGACATAGCCTTTCATTTTGCCATGTGGTTAAGTCCTGAATTTCAGATTTACCTTGTTAAAGAATTCCAACGTCTTAAAGAAGAAGACAACAACCGACTAAAGCTTGATTGGAACTTGCAGCGAACCTTAACCAAGGTGAATTATGTAATTCATACCGATGCTATAAAGGCAAACCTACTGCCATCAGCAGTAACAAAAACCCAAATTAACTTGGTATATGCCAGTGAAGCCGACATCCTGAACATGGCGCTCTTTGGTAAGACAGCTAAGCAATGGCGAACCGAAAACCCGTCAGCTGAAGGAAACATACGGGACGAAGCCACCATAGAACAGTTGGTAGTATTGAGCAATATGGAAAGTATAAATGCAGTGTTCATAAGCCAAGGCTTAACCCAAAGCGAGCGCTTGGTACAATTGAATAAAATGGCCATTACCCAAATGCAATCTTTGCTTAAAAGTGCTTCACTCAAAAAATTAAAGACTAACGATTAACCTCGTCACTTCTCTCATCATTCAAGCCTCAACCATTCTTTTAATCTTCGCAGTATTTCCCTGAGCCTGAACTCATTTTGTTTTATCTTCGCAGCCTCAAGCTCAATGAAAACACTGATTAAAATTTATTCCGTCTACGGCCTCGTTATTTTTGCGTTGGTTTTCATGGTTTTACTACCCTTTTTTCTTCTCGCCATTTTCATAAAACCATTAGAAAAAACAGCTGGTTTTCTCAATCACGTTTGGGCTAGGATGCTCTTCTTTTTCCTATTTCTTAATCGTTCTAAGATTGTTTACGAAGAAAAGCTAAGTCGAAAACAGCGTTATATTTTCTGCGCCAATCACTTCTCTTTTTTAGACATTCCCACCATGGGGCTTATCAACCATAATTATAAGTTTATAGGCAAAAGCTCTTTAAAGAAAATTCCATTATGGGGTTACATGTACAGCAAACTACATATTTTGGTAGATCGTAATAGCTTAAGAGGCCGGCATGCCAGCTGGGTGAAGTGTAAAGAAGCAGTAGAAAATGGTTATAGTATCACTTTTTTTCCCGAAGGTGGAATTTCAAGCAAAAACCCACCTGAGTTAGCCCGTTTTAAAGAAGGTAGCTTTAAAATAGCCATTGATGAACAAATTCCTGTTGTACCAGTAACAATTCATAACAATCATCTACTTTTACCCGATAAAAAACCTTTGATGATGCACTCAGGGCTTATCTCGCTTAAAGTGCATAAACCCATCTGGCCAAATGGCAATGACGATTTGGCCATGCAAGAATTAAAGGACAAAGTACGTTCCGTAATAGAACAAGAACTGACACAATACCATGCAGGTAGATAAAGAAACTTTACATCAAGTAGCTCATTTAGCCCGACTTAACATTAAGTCAGAAGAGGAAACTCAGCTACTGAATGACATGAGTGAGATTTTAACTTGGGTTGAAAAACTAAATGAATTAGATACTGAAGGTGTTGAGCCATTAACCCATATGACTCCTGAAGTAAACGTGTTCAGAAAGGACAAAGCAGAAACTTCTATTACTCAACAACAAGCCCTGAAAAATGCGCCTGTTGAAGACAATAAGTTTTTTAAAGTGCCAAAAGTGTTAAAATAACACCCCTTGGAAGATTCAAAGAACCACCTACTTTTAAAATACCTTAGTCGTTTTATTGGACTAACAGTTGCCATTACGGCCCTACTACTTCTATCTACCTTTTTCATAGGAGATGAATTTGTTTTGCCTTCTATCACAGATTTAGATTACATCAAGTCACCGCTGTTTCTAGAGTACTTTTCTATCAATGGAAAGCCAATGGGTATTGAACTCGATCAGATCGTAATTTGGCAGCAATTTAAAACTGGACGTTATCTTTTTTTGGAATGGCCTGAATACATTCTGTTCTCCCTTACCCTCATAGGTCTCGTTATTATCACAGTCACAATTACTTATTTAGAGCGTTTTTGGTATTTGATCTGTGCAGGTATCATGGTTTTCGTTTCCATAAATTTTGGTTTGGACGAGCTGGCCATTGGAGATCAATATTTTAGTTATGCATTTATCGGTGGCTTCCTAATTCTTAGCTACTATTTTCAAAGCATTAAAACCAACATTAGTTTTAAAATAAGACTAGCAGCCACTTTTCTAATGTTTAGTGGATTTACTCTTGTAGCAATATTGCTATCTCCTACCCCAGACCCTCAGTTTGTATGGTTTTCTTATGGTCTGCTTGCTCCACTTATTTTGGCTGCATTATATATTTTCTTTGTAGCTGGCGACAATTTCTTTTATCTGTTTAAAATAGCCACCCAAAATGCCCCATCGGGTAAAAATGCCTTGATTCACTTTTTGATTATTGGGGCAGTATATATTCTAGTATTGGCTTTACTATTTTTAAACCTAACAGGAAGAATCTCACTGAACTTAATATTAATAGAGCCTTATACAGTTTTATTGGTATCTGTAGCTTCAGGCTATTTTGTTCTAAAAACAAAGCTGCAAGTAGTAGAGTCTCATATACCCTTTGTTCTGATTAAAAATCTGCTTTACCCTGCGCTTGCTGCCATTACTCTTGCCGTAATTTTCTATGCCGAAATCACTGCAAATGACTCCTTAGTTCTTGCCATCAAAATGGCTATTGTTGCGCCCCATTTGGCCTTTGCTGTAGTCTATTATGTGTATTGCTTCATGAACTTCACTCCCGACTTACTGGCCAACAACCCTGCTTGGAAGTCTTTTTTTAGAGGAGAAAGAGCACCATTGCTAACTGCTAGGTTAGGCGTTATCCTCTTTCTGTTCGGAGTAGTTTTCTTTTTAAACTACAGACCGTATTACCAAATAAAAGCAGGGCAATACAATGCCCTAGGAGCATTGTCTGAAAAAATTGGGAATGACCTTTTAGCCGAACAATACTACAAACAATCGCTATTCTACGACTACTATGGTGTACGTGCAAATTATGGGCTAGCCATGATTGAAAAGGCCAACGGAAATCCTGCTCAAGCCACAAAAAGATTTAAGGAGTCAATTTTAAGAAGCGAGAACAACAAGCCAGCGCTTGCCCTTGCTCAATACTACTCTGACCAAGACCAACTTTTCAATAAGCTCCTTTCATTAAAGGATATCGAAAATGTATCTAATGATCAAAAAGTGATTAATAATCTAGCAATTGCTCATTATGAATTTTCGCATTTGGATACCGCCTTATTATTGATGGAAAGAGCTTATCAAAACAAATCAACACCGATTATTGCCAGCAATTTTCTTGCCTTAGACATTTCCTTAAAGGACAACCTAAACGTTGATTCCGTACTTAAGGCCACGTCTAAATTTGAAGATTTTAGTGTAATGACCAACCGACAGGCATTCGCCAATTCTACTGATGCTCAACCAGAATTAAAATTAAAAGCCTCAACAGATTCGTTCCTATTACTTGATGAACTTTACTATTTGTATAACGCTTCTCTCAATTCAAAAAGCAGCAACAAAGAGCTTATTGAGACTTTCGATAGATATATTGCTTACCCAAGAAACGTAGCCATTAAGGATTACCTTATGTTAGGAAAGGTAATTCAGCTCTACAACTCTGGAGAAGTAAATGAAACATTTAATCTATTAGATCAACTCATCGCTTCATATGGCCAAAATACAGGGCTTTACAGTTACATGAAAGCCATTTGGGCATACCAACAGGGCGCTTATGAACTCAGTTTTGTATTTCTTGGCGAGGCTCAGTCGTACAATTATGATCGTAACATTATTGCCACCACTTATTCAGATTTCCTTTCAAAAAGCATTGACCAACCCATAACTGGACTTCAAAAGAAGTGGGAAGAGTTTGAAAGCAGACAAGAGAGTTTAGGCCAAGAAGAGGAGAAAGCCACCTTATTTGATTTGGCCAATGAAAATGCTTTTGATGAGACTGTAACACTTCATGCTGTAGAAGCACTTAGGAGTATGAACACAGACTCAGGAGAAATATATGAAGTACTTCAGAAAGCAATAACCATCAACAAACGGAGTGTACTTTTATATGAAGCTTACATTTATCAGACCTTAGATGTAGGACTTCCGTTTTTCGGTACCTCAGCCTTAGAAACCTTATCAACTTTTGCCAGCAAAGACGAATTCGAAGAAATCAAAAAACAATTCGAGCAAAAGGAAAAACTTCTTCGGCAGCAAGCGATAACGCTAAGCAACTGAAAATGAATCGACAATAAACCCTTCAATCCATTTGAGTATCCGCTCAAGGAATAAATATTGATAGCGGTTATAGATTGCGTTGTTTTGTCTGTTGATTCGGCTCGACTATCAAGCTAGAATTAAACCTTTGATTATTTTTTTAGTCTTGATTTAAACTTTATTGAACATACATCCGTCATACGAATATGAAAACAGTAATCAGTACAAACGATATATCTAGAATCTATCAAATGGGAAGCGAAACTATTCGCGCCCTAAAATCGGTAACTATTGAAATTAAACAAGGAGAGTATGTTTCTTTCATGGGTCCGTCTGGTTCTGGTAAATCTACTCTAATGAATATGATTGGCTGTCTAGATACACCTTCTGGCGGACGCTATATTCTTAACGGAATGGATGTTAGTGACATGACAGAAAACGAATTGGCTGAAGTTCGAAATAAAGAAATTGGCTTCGTTTTCCAAACGTTCAACCTTTTGCCTCGCGCAAGTTCATTAGAGAACGTTGCACTTCCTTTGATTTACGCAGGTTACAGCAAATCTGAAAGAGAAGAAAGAGCATTAGCCGCTTTGGCTGGTGTTGGTTTGGCAGATAGAGCACACCACAGACCTAATGAGCTTTCTGGTGGTCAGCGTCAAAGAGTTGCTATTGCAAGAGCACTTGTAAACGATCCTTCGATTATACTTGCCGATGAGCCAACAGGTAACCTCGATACTAAGACGTCATACGACATCATGGATTTGTTCGCCAACCTTCATGACAAAGGCAACACAATCATTATGGTAACTCACGAAGATGACATTGCGCAGTACTCTCACAGAATTGTTAGAATGCGAGATGGTTTGATCGAAACTGATACCGTGAACGAAAGTCCAACTAGAGGCAATCCAATGAAAGAAGCAGCAGCCAAGGCCGCAGCAGAAGCACACTAATTATTGTGAAGATATATACAAAAACAGGAGATTCAGGCACCACCTCATTATTGGGTGGTGCTCGTGTTTCTAAGGCACACCTCCGAATAGAAGCTTACGGAACAGTAGACGAATTGAACTCTTTCTTAGGAGTACTTCGTGACCAACCCGTGAATGAAAAGAGACTGGCGTTACTTAAAGAGATTCAGGATAGGCTTTTCACCCTTGGAGCCGAGCTGGCAACTGAGCCTGGTAAGGACAAAGTGGTAAAACCCGATCTTCTTCCATCAGATATTGAATTGCTTGAAAAAGAAATGGACGAAATGGAAAAAGATCTTGAGCCATTAAAGAATTTCATTCTACCAGGAGGTCATCCATCCGTTTCATATGCCCATGTAGCTCGTTGTGTTTGCCGCAGGGCCGAGCGAATCTGTATTGCCTTAAATAATGAGTCTCCAGTAGACAGTTTGGTCATTCAATATCTCAATCGCCTTTCAGATTTCTTTTTTATGTTGGGAAGAAAAATAGCGCAAGAGCTTGGTATTGAAGAAGTAAAGTGGGAGCCCAGAAAAAATAAGTAAGTATTCACTGATTACACACTTTTAAACTGCGTTTCGAGAATCATCTAAAAAAGCGCCTTCTCTTTACGTGCAAATAAAATTTACAGATTAATTTTTCGTTAGAATAAATTAAACGAAATAAAATTCTGTTTCACAAATCCACATCACTCTTATTAAGAACATTTCACGGTTTCGATCTGTTTGATGCAAACTCGAAGTTTTGTAAATTTGAATTCATTTCCCTTTAATCCATCGGCATATGACAGAGACAATTGATATTTCCGTAAACAAGGTAAGTCAATCTAAAATTGGTACCCTTGATGTTCACAATATCCCATTTGCGAAGATTTATTCTGACCATATGTTTGAGGCTGACTATAGAGATGGTGAATGGAAGAATTTCAGAATTGTACCTTATCAAAATATATCGGTAAGCCCAGCAAATAATACTTTGCACTACGCCATCACTGTGTTTGAAGGAATGAAAGCCTACAAAAACGATGCTGGTGAAGTATTGCTTTTCAGACCAGAAGCAAACGCTAAAAGGTTAAACATTTCTGCAGAAAGAATGTGTATTCCTGAATTGCCAGAAGAGCTTTTTATGGAAGCCTTAACCACTTTAATCGAGTTAGATAGCCAATGGGTACCTTCTGTACCTGGTACCTCATTGTACATCCGTCCTTTCATTTTCGCAACAGACGAATACATTGGGATCAGACCTTCTGACACTTTTAAATTCATGATTATCACCTGCCCAGTAGGTGCTTATTATTCTGCTCCTGTTAATGTGAAAATCGAAACCAAATTCTCACGAGCATTCCAAGGCGGAACTGGTTTTGCCAAAGCAGGCGGAAATTATGCTGCCAGCCTTTACCCAGCAAAAATGGCCAAGGCTCAAGGTTTCGACCAGTTGATTTGGACTGATGCAGAAACGCACGAATACATTGAAGAATCAGGTACAATGAACGTAATGTTCATTATTGACAATACTCTTATTACAGCTCCAGCGAGTGGCACCATTCTTAAAGGAATTACTAGAGACAGTGTATTGACTTTAGCCCGCGACTGGGGTATGAAAGTAGAAGAACGTAAAGTACCTGTAAAAGAAATAGTTGAAGCGGCCAAAAACGGTACGCTTCAGGAGGCTTTTGGTGTGGGTACAGCGGCTACTATCGCACATATTGCTCGTATTGGTTTCGAAGATGAAGTTTATGATTTAGGGCCAATTGCTGAAAGAGAATTTTCTAACAAAGTACTTTTCGAACTGGATAGAATTAAAACAGGTAAGGTAGAAGACAAGTTTAATTGGACTTTAAAGGTTTAATTTAACATTCCTTAACCAGTTTTTTTCTTTAATTGCAGGCCTATGAAAGCAAAATGGCCATTCTTTGTACTCTGCCTTTTATTTGTATCTGAGGCAGCATTTTCTCAAACCTACATGGTAGTGAGAAAAAAAGGCTCTATGCGCAAGTTCGAATATTTTGAAGGCTCTACAATTGTATATAAGCAAAAAGGGCAAGAAGTATTCTTTACCGACCGAATCACGGAATTTGCAGATAGCACTTTGGTTTTAGAAAACAACATTCTACATACAAGCCAAATTACAGAGATTGATGTGCGAGGGGCGGAATCTAATCGTTCAAAATTCTTGAGAGCATCTGAAACGCTTTTACCAACTGCAGGCATTGGTTTAATGGCCATAGACCTCTTCAATCATACAGTAGTAGATGGGCAAAGCTTTTCGCTAGATCGTAGCACAACCACCACCGCTGCTATTCTTGTGGCTACAGGCTATACCATGAAGCTTGCAAGAAGAAAAAAGGTAGACCTCACCAATCCTAAATTTGAGGTTTATATTGTTGGGTTAAAGTAATTCAAAAATCAATCACGATACCAAAAGTGGGAATTGTAGAACCATTGTTGGTATCTGGTATTTCGATCAGGCTTCTAGGCATAATCACTTCGCCATTATCATCTAAATCAAGGCCATACTGAGGTGCTTGAGGTAATTTGCTTCCCAAAAGGTTTGTCACCTCAACAAACAAATTGAGCGACCAGTTAGTATAGTTCCACTTCTTATCTATCCTAACGTCCAACGAATTGTAAGCTCTTAATCGCTCATTCCCAAGCCTATCATAATCATTAATAATGGTAGGGTAAGAATCTTCGGTAGCCTCTATATTAACGGGTATAAAAGGAGCTTTACCTAAAAAACGATTTCGGACTCCTAATTCCCAATTGTTATTAAGTTTATAGCCACCAGTAAAAGTCAATAAGTGACGGTTATCCCATAATGCCGGACGATACCCTGTATCATTCAAGTCTGTATATTCACTCCAAAAAAGAGTATAGGCCAAAATGCCGTAGAATCGTTTATTCAGCTTTTGCTGATATAAAAACTCAGCTCCATAGGCACGCCCTTTTCCTATGCTGGAAATATTCTCGCTGCCAAACACTTCAAAATCTCCCCCTAAATTGGCCAAAGAAACTCCATTTCTAATTGAAACTGGATAATTTGAATAGCGCTTATAGAACCCTTCAATCGTAAATCGGGTAGATAGTCTAGGCAAGTATTCTAAGCCCATTACATAATGATCTGTTCTAATGTAATCGGCATCTTGGTTTAGCAACTCCCCAGTGTTACTTCTAAAACCCAAAATGGTATAGGGAGGTATTTTAAAATAGCGACCCGTAGCGGCATTCAATGTTAATTTTTCTGATAAGTGATAAGCCAACGAAAGCCGAGGCGAAAAATGAGCCATATCACCTGTGCCATTATCAGTAAATGAGTCTACATCGTTCCTGATACCAAAGGATACATCGAGCTTATTATCAATAAAACTTTTAGCTGCTTGAGCAAAAACACCATACTTATAGAAATCAATTTCTGAATTAAAATTGATGCTGTTCTCATCATCAAAAGTAGAGTTTTGATACTCTGCTCTTTGTATGCTTAAACCGTAAGAAAGAGACCAATCACCCAAAAATTTGGTAGCCTCAACCCTGAGTTTCTGTTCTACTTCTCTAGAGTTATTACTGAACAATAAACCATTTTCAGCTATGTTGTCGCTATACCTCACAAACTCATTGTTCAAGACATTACCACTGAGGGTTGTTCTTAAAAAACCATTGTTCATTCTGTGTTTCCAACTTAAGCCCAAAGTCGAAGTCCATTGTTCAATAATTGGAATTTGATCCAATGTAGCCTGTTGCTCTTCCGTAATATCATCTGAAGCATTCACACTGAAATTATCAATTGAACCTACGCCAATCAAGGAAATTTCATTTCTCTCGTCAATCTTATGATCTACTTTATATTGGTAATCCCAGTAATCGGGTAGAAATGGGAGGTCAATCAATTTGAAAAGAAACTGTAAATACGACCTTCTCGCGGAAATTATAAAAGTGGTTTTGGCCTGTTCGTCTTCTTTGGGTAAAGCCAATGGCCCTTCGAAAGTTAACGCTGCTTCACTAGCGCCAAGTCTAAAGTTGAGATTTCTGTTCCGTGAGTTTCCGTTGCGCTGATTAAACTGTAGCACTCCAGAAAGCGCATTATCATATTTGGCAGAAAACGAGCTTGTACTCAGCGTTACATCTTCAATAAACGATACATTGAGTAGCCCTACTGGTCCGCCAGCACTGCCCTGAGTAGCAAAGTGGTTAATGTTAGGAATTTCTACTCCATCTAAATAATAGACATTTTCACTGGGGCCCCCACCTCTAATTATGATGTCGTTTCTAAAACCCACGGAACCAGATACGCCAGGTAAGGACTGAACAACCTTGGCTATGTCGTTATTTCCGCCAGGGTAAGTAGCAATTTCTTCTCTCGATAAATTCTGAATGGAGTTTGGGTTTTCTATTTTGGCAGGAAAAGGACTGGCTGTTACAACAACAGCATCCAATTCATCCAATACCTCTTCCAACCCAAAAATTAATTCAGCATTTCCTGCAGAACGCACTATTACATTGAATTTAACTTGAGGTTTAAAACCAACAAATCGCGCCTCCACTTTATAGGTTTGTGTAGGTATTTTTTCAATTTTAAAAAAACCGTTGGCATCCGTAACCGCACCCAAACTGGTTTCGGCTAAACTCACGGTAGCACCAATTAAAGGTTGTTGGTCTTTGGCTGAATAAACATAGCCCTGAAGTGTAGTTTGGCTTTGCCCTAATAATTGAAAAGAAAAACTTAAGCTTAAAAAAAGGAATACAAAAAAAGCGGACTTCATATCAATCTGTTACCTATATTTTTTCAGCTGTTTATACAACACCTGCATATCCTTAGGGTAATCTGCTTTTACAGTAATTTGTTCAGAAAAATTATTGAAAGATAGGGCGTAGGCATGAAGTGCAAATCGCTGAATGATTGGTCTTTCCTCTTCTTCTCTACTTAAATTAAATTTCTTTTTTAGTTGAGAAAGGAAAAGTGGCTTGCCTCCATACATCTCATCATTTATAATTGGCGCCTTTAAAGTAGCCAAGTGAATTCTAATCTGATGCATTCGGCCTGTGATAGGCCTGCACTCAATTAGTGAATTAGACTTGTAGTTTTCTAGTGTGGTAAAGTAGGTCTCGGCTTCTTTTCCCTTTTCTTTATTAATCACCACCATTCCTTTATCTAATGGTAAAATAGAAAGTGCTACGCGTTCTTCTCTAAACTCGGTGAGCCCATCTACAAACGCATGGTATATTTTATTGATATTTCTTTTTTCGAATTGAATAGAAGCATGGCGGTAGGCCTCTGGGCTCTTAGCCAAAAGCAAACATCCTGAAGTATCTTTATCTAATCTATGGCAAACAGAAAGGTGCTCGGAATACGCCTTTGCCAATTTCTGAACATTCTGAGGATCGTTTCTATCATCGAGTGAAGCCATATGAGCAGGCTTGTTCACCACCAAAAAATGATCGTTTTCGTAGCAGATTAAATCTTCAAATTTAAGTTTCATGAATGAGCAAGGTCTGGGTAACGGTCTTAATCTTCAGACTCAAATTCGTCATCGTCTGTCGAATCTAAGTCTTCTTCTTTCGACAAAGGTAATTTAAAACTGAATGTAGACCCCTTACCAAAGGTACTAATCACCGATACTTTAGAATTATGGGCTTCCATGATGTGTTTTACGATAGCCAAACCTAAGCCTGTGCCACCCTTTCTTCCTTTAGATCGGCTTTTTTCAACCCTAAAGAAACGCTCAAAAACCCTTGATAAATCTTCTGGTGGAATGCCCATGCCTGTATCTCTTACCGAAACGGTAACATGCCCCCCAGAGGAAACGCTAAATCCCAAGATAATCTCCCCTTCATCTGTGTACTTATTGGCATTGGACACCAAGTTTGTAAGCACACGATAAATTTTTTCGGAATCGGCATATACAAAAATAGGATGATTGTATTCTTGATCGAAACCAATATACAGTCCTTTCCTTTCTACCTTATTCTCAAATTGATCTAGCACTTCGTTGGCCATTTCAATAATATTGAAATGCTCGAAATGCATTTTAGTTTCTCCCAGCTCAATCTGAGAAAGGGTAAGCAAATCATGAATGAGCGCATCTAAACTGTCTAAGCTTTTGGCTGCTCTTTTCAAAAATTTGATTCTTACTTTACTGTCGTCAATTGCGCCATCTAAAAGGGTATGCACAAAGCCCTGCGCAGCAAATACGGGGGTCTTTAGTTCGTGACTTACATCGGCCAAAAACTCTCTTCTAAAAGCCTCTACTTTTTTAAGCTCTTCAATCTCTCGCTGACGACCCGCAGCATAAGTATAGATTTCTTGATTGATCCTTTTTAATGGATTAAGATGTTTACGCTCTTCTTCCTCTTCAATAAATGAAAAGTTCTTCTTGCGGATTTTATTCAGTACTTCATAAATTCTACTGATTTCCTTAAAAACCAGAAATTCGAAGGTGACGTAAGCGAAGATATAGGTTGCTGCAAACGAAATCAGGCCCCCAATAATGAGCGCCTGAACAGGTATTTCCGACACCAACGACAGAAATGCAGTGGTAATTAGACCTACTACAGAGGCCAAAAGCAATGCAACTGCCTTGGAATTAAAAAGCATTATTAATTAGATTCAAACTTATAGCCCACTCCTTTTACAGTGGTTATGTACCCATCTCCTATTTTTTCGCGAACCTTTCTAATGTGTACGTCCACAGTTCTGGCCAACACATAAACATCTGTTCCCCAAATGTTCTGCAATAAGTCATCGCGACTAAACACTTTATTAGGGTTCTGGGCTAGAAAATAGAGTAATTCGAACTCCTTTTTAGGCAAAGTAAACTGGTTATCCAGAATCGTAACCGTATAGCTTGTCTTGTCAATCGTAAGATCACCAATTGTTACTTTCGGTATCGATTTTCCTTTTTTCTCTTTTCGGAAGTGGGCACTGATTCGACTCATCAAAGCGCGAGGCTTAATGGGTTTAGTAATGTAATCATCCGCACCTGCATCAAAAGCAGCCACCTCAGAATACTCTTCAGCCCTAGCCGTTAGAAAAGTAATATGGGCATTTACCATTTCGGGCAGCTCTCTAATTTGCCGACAAGTTTCTACTCCATCTTGGTGGGGCATCATAATGTCTAACAATACCAATTCTGGTTGAAATGTTTTTGCGATTTGCACTCCCTTCTTGCCATCTTCAGCTACTTTCACATCGTAGCCTTCTTTAACAAGGTTGTATTTTAGTAGTTCAAGGATATCCGGATCATCGTCTACCACAAGTACTCGGTGGTTTTGCTTAGCACCCATAATTTAAAAATTAGTATTTCCTCAGTTCGATATGAGCAAATATATCTAAAAATTAAGAGCCCGATCTTAAAAAAATCAGATTTACTGAACAATCGCTAGCGGATGTCGCAGGTTCTTTACACTCTTGACGTCAACTTCTAAATAACCAACAAATATTTTGGCTTGAAACTTTAACGGGATTTTATTGAGGTCATCAGATAACCACACTTTCAAAGTATTATCTTCTTCAAAAAGACCATCCTTCTTCATAATTGGTACCAAAACCAAGGCATTAACTTTACCCAATTTCGTTTTCACTACTTCCCTACCCATAAACTTGATACTGAAGGGTTTTTCTTTGTCGTCAAAAAAAGTATTGATGGTAATAATTTCGCCTTCTTTAATTTTGTCAAAATCAATCATTCGTAAATAGTAATAACCACTCACCATGTCTTGCATTTCGTTGGTGGTCATATCATGATCAATCTTTTCTTTTAGCTGTCTATTTTCTTTCTCAAGTTTGGCAACAGTTACTTTCTTTTCACTCTGATCAAAGTATAAAATCTCATTTTTACGGAAGCGGCCTTCAGAAATAAAACGATAAAATTGATGTGGCACATAGCGGGTAGTATCGAAATAAGTACCCCAGTTATCTCTCACTGGTGAAAAGAAATCGAAAATTCCAGATGTATTTGCAAAAACATCGATTTTGAAAGTTGGCCTGCCTTTCATGGTGTAGATTATATCACTAATCTTCAATTGAGCTTCTGCCGCTTTTATAAAGCCAACAGTTGCCTTAAGTTCTATTTCTTCCCCAGATTTAAAAGGTTTTTCCTTTGATAACTGATAACCTTGGGCGGTCATTTGCAAGCAAAGGGTTGACAGAAAAAAGATTAGGAGTAAGTGCTTCATTACATTTTTTATACTCCAATTGACAAAGGTCATACCAAAAACTCTGATTATAATGAGGGATACTTTGATTTAAGGTACTCAAGATAACGCTTTAAATCACCTTGGAACTTCAAATTTAATTCATCTTCCAATACTTGCTGTTGCGAATTGTACCTTAAGTAAGACATAAAGAAAGTATTATTGGGTATATAAGTCTTAAAAAATCCTTTGTACACTTCTGACTTAAAGTTAAGCGTATCAAAGTCACTTCTAATCTGATCGATCTTATTTTTCTTCAACTCTTTTTTCTCCCCCACAGGCAAATTCACCATGGCTTTGTATAGAGAATCTAGCCCCTTAAAAGATTGCAAAATATAGTTTTTAAACATTAGTTCATCTTCAATTTCGCCTTGATACTGAGCTACTTCTAGAGAAGCTTCACCATATTTTGAACTTAAGTACATTATAGCGCCCCTATCGCCAATAAATGAAGCTAGGTTTTCATTAAAAGTAACCGAATCTTTAACAAACAAGGTACCATGAGTAAGTTCGTGAATTAGCAAACTAGCCAAATCTCCTTCCGAACGATTCAGCATATTGGAAAGGATGGGGTCTTTAAACCAGCCCAAAGTAGACCAGCCTCCTGCTGTTCTCACTCCTACATCTAAGCTATCTTGAGCTTTTATTTCGTTAGCTAAATCAACCGCTTTCTGGCGATCAAAAAATCCCTTATATGGAAAATTACCCACTATGGGGAATTTCCAGGTTTTTGGTGTGAAGCTGTATGGGTCGCAAGCCGTAACTACATACATAGATGCTTTCCCTTGTTGATCAAATATTTCAGTATAGTTTTCGGAGTAATTTATTCCTAATGAATCGAAAGCAAAGGATCTGATTTGATTAACCAACAATGCTTTTTGTCTGAGCGAATCTGGTGTTAGCGGATTCGTAATAAATTCATCAAGCGAAACAGTGTTATTCACCACATTCAACTGCCCTTTTAATTGAAGCAAGCCATACCTGATCAATTGAAAGTTCCAAACACAAAAGATAATGATCAACGCGACCACTCCTAAACCAATCCTTTTTAGCCACTTCTTCATACCAAATATTCATACGAAAATAAGCCTTATTTATTAAAAAGTTGGGTTGTGAATTGAAAGCATTCCCACTATCTTCACAAACTATTCTGAACAAAATACCCAATCAATAATGAGTGATAAGTCTGAAAAATTAAAAGCATTACAGTTAACCATAGATAAACTCGAGAAGTCTTACGGTAAGGGTGCTGTAATGAAATTGAGTGATGAAAAGGTGGTTGATTTACCCTCTATTTCAACTGGTTCTTTGGGATTAGATATAGCCCTTGGAATTGGAGGAATTCCGCGCGGAAGAGTAGTTGAAGTATACGGTCCAGAGTCTTCAGGTAAAACTACCCTTTCTATGCACTGTATTGCGGAAGCGCAGAAAAAAGGAGGCCTCGCTGCTTTTATTGATGCGGAACATGCTTTTGATAAAGCATATGCCGAAAAACTGGGCATCGACACTGAAAACTTGTTAATCTCTCAACCAGACAATGGTGAGCAGGCTTTGGAGATTGCCGAACACCTTATTCGTTCTGGTGCTATTGATATTATCGTAATTGACTCTGTGGCCGCCTTAGTACCTAAAGCTGAGCTTGAAGGCGAAATGGGCGATAGTAAAATGGGATTGCAAGCCAGGTTGATGTCTCAGGCATTGAGAAAACTAACGGGAGCAATTAATAAAACAGGTTGTTGCTGTATTTTCATTAACCAATTGAGAGAGAAAATTGGAGTGATGTTTGGCAATCCAGAAACCACAACGGGTGGTAACGCACTAAAATTCTATGCTTCTGTAAGACTTGACATAAGAAGAATTGGGCAGATTAAAGAAAGTGCCGACAATATTCTAGGCAACAGAACAAGGGTTAAAGTGGTAAAAAACAAAGTGGCTCCTCCGTTTAAAGTTGTTGAGTTCGACATAATGTATGGCCAAGGAATTTCTAAGGCAGGTGAAATAATCGATATTGGTGTTGAAATGGAGATTGTGAAAAAAGCAGGCTCTTGGTTCTCTTATAATGGAGAAAAACTTGGCCAAGGCCGTGACTCCGTGAAAGCTCTTATTGAAGACAATCCAGAACTAATGGATGAACTGGAAAGAAAGATCAAAGCTAGAATCAATGGTGAAGATGTTGCTGAAGCAGCTTCAGCAAAGTAATAGCAATCACCATAAACAGAAAAGGCCGAACTACATAATGTGGTTCGGCCTTTTCTATTTTAACTTCTTTAGTTTGACTTAACCAGCCCTCATTGCCTCTACAGGATCTAATCGTGCTGCTTTAGCAGATGGCACTATTCCGGAAACTACTCCAATAACAGACGATACTACTACGCCTAGTAATATATTCTTCAAACTAAGTGAAATCTCTAGCCCCCCAGCTGGAATAAAAGTGAGGAAGTACACAATTAAAACTCCTGCCACTCCTCCAATAAGACAAAGGAAAATGGCCTCGAACAAGAACTGGAAAAGAATAAAATAGTTTTTGGCTCCTAATGATTTTTGAATTCCAATGATCTTGGTTCGCTCTTGTACCGAAACAAACATGATGTTCATAATTCCGAAACCTCCAACCAAAATAGAAAATCCTCCAATGATCCAGCCCGCATACCCTACAATATCAAATACTTGACCAATGGCATCGGCAATAGCTTCTGGTCGGTTCAGTGCAAAATTAGATTCTTCTTTTGGTTTTAAGCCTCTTACCTTTCTTAGCATTCCCTCCATTTCATTCTGAAGTTCTACTAAGCCAATATCTTCTACATAACCTTTGGCGGCAATAGTAGGGCTTACACCAAACCTACCCACATAGAACATTTTGGTAAACATTTTATATGGTATATAAATTCTTTCGTCACTACTCGGAGTTCCTAAAAGGCTTTTCCCTTCCTTAGCTAAAACACCAATTACAACTAATTTCTGACCTCGGGTTGTAATGCTTTTCCCAATCGGAGATTCGAAAGGAAATAAAGATTTAGCCACTTCATCGCCAATAATTGTTACGTTACGTCCTCCTTCAATCTCTTGTGGAGTAAAGTAGCGCCCATTTAAAATGTCAACTTCGTACACATCTTTGTACTCGTTGCTTATTCCATAAATATTAATGCTGTTAATGCTACTGCTTTTATACTTCATGGTGCTGTTTCTAGTACCATAGAAAGTAACATGGCTTGCATTTTTTAAATTTGACTTTAGAAACTCGAACTCATCATAGGTATTTGATGGCCTTCTAAAATAAATATAGAAAGGAACGTTAGGGTCACGCTCTACAAAATTCATTTTATCAACGCTCACTACATTAGACCCCAAGAAGGAAAAACTATCTTTAATATTTTTCTCTAGGGAATCTACCACAGTAAACACAGCTATAATCAGCATGATACCAATAGTAACCCCCAATAGAGAGAGCATTGTTCTAAGTAAGTTGGTCGACAGTACTTGCCAAGCAAACCTAATGCTTTCTCCAAGTAACTTTAAAAACATTCCCACGCGTTGCTTATTTTAAATTAGTGACTTCTGTAGTTTCTTAACAAACGCAAAGAATCGAAAAAAGTAAACAGCTATCAATGCATTTTGGTTAAAAAGATCATTCTTGTGAGTGATCGGACATTTGTGCACCTGAGTGGCCAGCCCCTTTTCCATAACAAACAAAAAGAGCTTGTAATCGCATACACATATACATGAGTATTTCATTATATAAAAGCCTATTGATGTATGACACTCAGTCATTTATTATTATCTTTGCCAGCTATTTGAAAAAACGCAATTAACGCTAGTAAATAAAGAATGAAGTTATCAGCATTTAAATTCGAGCTTTCTGAAGATAAGATTGCAAAGTATCCTACCGAAAACAGAGATGAGTCAAAATTAATGGTTTTGCATCGCGACACGGGCGAGATTGAACACAAGATGTTCAAGGATATTGTAGATTATTTTGATGAGGGTGATGTGCTGGTAAACAATGACACCAAGGTTTTTCCTGCACGCCTTTACGGACAAAAAGAGAAGACTGGTGCTAAAATCGAGGTTTTCTTGTTAAGAGAGCTTAACCCAGAAATGCATCTTTGGGATGTTCTTGTAGACCCTGCCAGAAAAATCAGAGTAGGTAACAAACTTTATTTTGGAGAAGGTGAGTTGGTGGCTGAGGTAATCGACAACACAACTTCAAGAGGAAGAACAATCCGTTTTCTTTTTGATGGAACCGATGAAGAGTTCTACAAAACCATTGATACTTTAGGCGAAACTCCTCTTCCACGTACTATTCCAAGAGAAACAGAGCCAGAAGATAGAGAGCGTTTCCAAACCATCTATGCAAAAAATGTGGGTGCTGTAGCTGCTCCAGTGGCAGGGTTGCACTTTACTCAACAAGTAATGAAACGAATGGAGATTAAAGGAGTAGATATTGTTCCTATTACGCTTCATATTGGTTTAGGCACTTTCCGTCAAGTAGACGTAGAAGACCTTACCAAACATAAAATGGATTCTGAGAATTACATTATTACCCAACCTACTGCCGATACGGTAAATAGAGCATTGGACAGCAAGAAAAGAGTATGTTCGGTAGGAACTACCTCTATGCGTGCACTAGAGTCTTCTGTTTCAGCTGGCGGTCGTTTAAAAGCCAACGAGGCTTGGACAGATAAATTCATTTTCCCTGAATATGAATTCAAAATCTGTAACGCTTTAATTACCAACTTCCATTTACCTGAGTCTACCTTGTTAATGCAAGCGGCAGCTTTTGGTGGTTATGAAAAAATAATGAACGCTTACAAAGTAGCTCAAAAAGAAGGATACAGATTCTTCAGCTATGGCGATGCCATGTTGATTATTTGATAGTAAATAGATATTACACGCTAGATTTTAGATTCTAGATAAAACATGAAAGCCTTCTTTGGTAAATACCAAAGAAGGCTTTTCTATTATTAAAAGAGCTTGTCTACTTCGGTTTGCTGTTTTTCAAAAGCGTCCAACTCACCTTTGTATTTTTTGAGTTGGTAATTGGTTCTGCCAAAGCGAACCACTGTCATAAGAAAAGCTACAATCGCACCTCTACCCATAACCTTCAACAAATCATTGGCCGTATGTCCTTCCATAGTGAATCCGTAAAAGGCAAACTCTATTAATCCGAGTATCAAAGCGAACACAATTGTAAACACGACCAACTGCAAGGGCCATTTGCTCTTTTGATTTTTCTCGAAAAGTAACTGGCGAAGTTTTTTGTCTGAGATCATAATATAAGTTTATTTAGAGTGAGCCTCGTTAGTATTTCCCCATTTTTTAAGATGTACTAACACGAGTATTGGGTTTTCCTTTTCAAAAACAGGATTCCTTATTAGTTCCTTTATCTTTTTAGTTTTTTCCGTAACTTCTTCTACTTGTTCATCCAGAGACAACAATAATTCTGCAGGAAGATCAGCAATCATGACTTCGTTATTGACAAATTTAGTATGCAAATAGGGCACATAATCTAGGTCATTATCAATTTTACCAACTACGTTAGCTTTCTGTGTAAGCTTATCGTAAAAGACATATTTGTATGTCTTTCCGGCATAGAATAACGACATGAGATAATCGTCATTCTCGAAGGTATCCCCCATCAAATACTGGCTTTCCATTCTCTGCTCAGACCTTAGAAAATCATTAACACCAAAGAAGCCGCCTTCAATCTTACCCAAAGACTTATCACCAAAGTCCATTACATATTTTGAGGTAACGGTAAAACCAGAAATTTCATAGATTGTATCATTTAAGGCTTGGCTAAAAATCCAACTACTGTCTGAAGATTGTAAGGGACGAAATGAATCGTGGTATGATAAGTAGTCATTTTCTGCGCTCAATGGTAAGAAGCCCCTCAGCATCTCTCCCTCTTTAGAGAAAACTACAACTTGATTATTATTCGCATTATCTCCTTTAACATATTGATTGTTTCGAAATACAGCTATCTCATTTCCAAGCACGTTAATAGAAGCTGCAAAAAAAGGCAATCTGATTCTGTTAATTAGCTCACCTGCAAAATCAAATACTTTGATATCCTTACTATTATTATCCAAAATATATAATTCTTGAGCTTGATCACTTACATCAAAATCCGAAAACTCCAGCACTTCACCTGGCCCTCCTATCCCTTCTTGAATATCAAAAATAAGCTTTCCATTCAGATCAAATACAAACAACGCAGACGCAATCTCACGGTCTAATACGAAAAACCGTTTTTGAGTTAATAGGATTCTATCAATCTGTCCAATGGCTAATTCCTGAGGAGTATCCAACAGCGTGTAACTAATGGAATCACTCAAAGTACTCAAGCTCAGTTGCTCTGACTGAGCCTTGCTGACGGCTATCAATGTAGCATTGTTAGAATAATCTGCTTTCTTTTCCGGAGAACACCCAATGATAACCAGTAATGTAATTAAGGCAAGTAGGGTATTATTTTTATCAAACCTAAATCTAATCATTTCTGCTCCTTTGAAACCAAGCGAATACCTGCAAAGGGCAAAGCCGATTTGTCGAAAAACTTTTTGGACGTATAAAATCCATTATGAATAAACTCCATTTCAAAGTAATCTTTGTCTAAAAAGAAAGCCCCTCCTAGTCCATTCACACCGCTTCCGTCAGGTTCCAGCGCCATTTCTGTTACGTTTCCGCCCATATCATATAGTCCTAATTCATTCGGTATCTTCTGGCCTATGGGCATCAGTGTTTCACGAGAGTTTCCATCAAACCAGCCTACTTGACGGGCGTTATTACCACCAGGATACTTGAATGATTCACTTTTTGAGCCACCTCTCGCTGCATACAGCCACTCCTCTTTAGTAGGAATCCGTTTACCTACCCATTCAGCATAGGCTTGACCATCTTTTAAGGACAGTCTGGTTACAGGTAATTCTCTATATCTTTCTAGTGGAATCTTTCTACCATAAATATCATGACGCCAGTTAACCCCTTTGATCATTTTAGCATAAGGGTTATAAACTTTACCTGAGTCTAAGACTTCGCTCACTGTTTTATACCCTGTCTTTTCAACAAACAGCCCAAATTCAGCCATGGTAGTCTCATACTTATCCATGTAGAAGGATTTGATGGTATCGTTGCCTTCAACAAAAACCATCTTATCATCAAAGTTTTGAGGAAATACAACAGGTGAAATGCCGGATAAAGCACTACTGAAAAATAAAAGAATTGGCAGAAATGGCATACTGATTTTTTTAAAGAGACTCCAAAGCACCAATACTTCGAATCACAGAAACTTATTAACACCCTAGTGACAAGTCGGTCAGAACACTAAGCGGTAGAACCACCTTACCTCTTTTAACCTCAATTACAAAACCTCAACCTTTATTATCTATCTAAAAGTATTGGTCAAGATTAAGGATAGACCGCCTCGCTAGAACTGCTCTTATTCCTAAACAACAAGTTTACCATCAGATACATAAAACCTGTTGCCAATGAATAAGCTACAATATCCATAATATCAAACGTGCCAAACCACCTGGTAGGAAACAAGCTTATCAGCTCAAGAGTACTATAAAAAATCCCAACTAGAAGGATATCTAATTTGAGTGATTTGATTGTTGGCTTTTTCCTGAATAACTGAAGCAACAGAATAACGGCAATTACTTTGATAAATTCAGAAGTAGACTCAGCCATCGATGGACTCAACCATTCATCAGTATAATTAGGAAGGTATACTTCATTTAAATATTGGCCCAATAAAACTATCGGTGTAATCAGAACAATGATTAACACTTTCATTGAGTATTTCTTCTTCATAAGCAATAACTTAGTCTAATCTCTTTTTTTCTTCGCTTCCAAACAGCCATCATTAAAGTCTATAGCTGTAACGAAGTTCCACTTTGCAAAGCCACTTTATAATTAACAAATAAAACAACACTAAATAACTGAATAATCACTAAACATACTCAAATTTAAAAGACGTTCAAAGTTCAATATTTAGTAATTTCGAATATGCAAAAATACGCCATCATAGTAGCTGGGGGTAGTGGTACCCGAATGAAGTCTGATATTCCTAAGCAGTTTATGGATATTGGTGGCAAGCCCATTTTGATGCACACCATTGAGGCTTACGTTTCGGCCTTTGCAAGTTTAAAGCTGATTTTGGTACTGCCCGAAATTCAAATTCCGTTTTGGAGAGGGCTTTGCGAAAAGCATAAATTCACCATCAAGCATCAAATTGTAAATGGTGGCAACAGCCGTTTTCAATCGGTAAAAAATGGACTCAACGCGATTCATGGAAACGGTTTGGTAGCCATTCATGATGGAGTCCGCCCTTTTGTTTCCATCGAAATCATTAAAGAATCTTTTAAAGTAGCCGCTGAAAAGGGGAATGCGGTAACCAGTGTTCCACTGAAAGACTCAATCCGATTTATAGAAGGTGATAACAATAAGCTAGTGGATAGAAACCAATACCAGCTCATTCAAACCCCCCAAACATTTCAAATCCAACTCATTAAAAAGGCCTTCGAAATAAAAGAAGACCACTCATTTACCGATGACGCCTCAGTGTTAGAACACATGGGTGAAAAAATCAACTTAATTGAGGGAGACTACAAGAACATTAAAATCACCACCGCAGAAGATTTAATTATGGCGAACGCCATTCTGAACGGATAATTTCCGATTGAATTGGTGTAGAAAATCATTAACTTATTGGCTTAATTTTTTTGATGTGAAGCACCTTCAACTTACACTGTTTCTCGCCATTATGTTTATTGCAACCTCTTGCCAGAAAGAAGAGGAATGGATAGAATTATTTAATGGTAAAGACTTAACAGGCTGGACACCCAAAATTCGGGGCTACGAGGCTGGTGACAATTTCGGAAATACTTTTAGGGTAGAGGACGGAATGATCACTGTAGCTTACGATGAATATGATACTTTTAATAATCGGTATGGCGTACTGTTCTACGAAAAGCCCTTTTCAAAATATTTATTACATATCGAATACCGATTTATTGGCCAGCAAGCCAATGGCGGAGAAGGTTGGGCTACCCGAAATAGTGGCGTGATGCTTCACTCCCAGTCTGCCGAAAGCATGGGACTCAATCAGGATTTCCCGATCTCTCTAGAAGCTCAGTTTTTAGGTGGTTTAGGCAACGGACCTCGCCCAACAGGCAACCTTTGTACTCCTGGTACTCATGTAGAAATGGGCGGCAAGCTAGTTACCCGACATTGCCAAACCATAGAAGGCCCCACATTTGATGGCGACCAATGGGTAAGCATTGACTTGCTGGTAATGGGCGATGAATACATTGCGCACATTGTAGAAGGCGACACGGTCATCCAGTATTCCAAGCCAATTGTAGGTGATGGAATGGTTTCTGATTTTAAACCCGAAGCAAAAGTAAATGGCACTCCACTTACCAAAGGCTATATAGCGCTACAAAGCGAAAGCCACCCGATTCAATTTAGGAAAGTGCTCATCAAAGATTTATCGAAAGATTAATACCTTGTACTACTCAATCTAATATACCAACTATGACTACAAGCAATTCTGGCATCACCACGCGTCTCAGCGTTATGATGTTTCTACAATTTTTTATCTGGGGAGGCTGGTTTGTTACCCTTGGCACTTTTTTAGGCAATAATATTAACGCCACAGACGGCCAAATTGCCCAAGCTTTTTCAACCCAATCGTGGGGAGCTATCATTGCTCCATTCATTATTGGCTTAATAGCCGATCGCTATTTTAACGCTGAAAAAATTCTTGGCTTACTACACTTAGCCGGGGCCGTATTAATGTATTTAATGGCAGAAACCACAGAATTCGAAGTTTTCTATCCTTACGTACTTGGCTATATGGTACTATACATGCCTACTTTAGCTTTGGTAAACTCAGTGGCCTTCCGAACCATGAGCGACCCTTCAAAGCAATTTTCAAGAATTAGAGTTTGGGGAACAATTGGGTGGGTTTTAGCCGGACTCGTAATCAGCTTTGTGTTTTCTTGGGATTCGCAAGAAGCAATTGCCGAAGGCATGTTGAAAAACACGTTTCTTATGACCGCAATCGCATCGGCCATTTTGGGAGTATTCAGTTTCACATTACCTAAAACACCTCCACGAGTTGAAAAAGGCGAGAAAATAACCCTAAAAGAAATTCTCGGGCTAGACGCCCTTAAGCTTTTAACGAATAAGAACTTCGCTGTATTCTTCTTTTCATCTGTGCTTATCTGTATTCCACTGGCCTTCTACTATCAAAACGCCAATCCTTTTTTGGCCGAAATTGGAGTGAGTAACCCAACTGGTAAAATGACCATTGGCCAAATTTCAGAAGTATTATTTATGCTCCTGCTTCCGATTTTCCTTAAAAAATATGGCATCAAAAAGACCTTACTTTTCGGAATGTTAGCTTGGGCATTGCGCTATGTACTGTTTGCTTTCGGCAACTCAGACGAGCTTGTTTTCATGCTGATTACTGGAATTGCCTTACATGGTATTTGCTACGATTTCTTCTTTGTTTCGGGTCAAATTTATACCGATTCAAAAGCTGGAGAGAAATTCAAGAGTTCAGCACAAGGCCTTATTACTCTGGCCACTTATGGCGTTGGTATGTTAATCGGCTTTTGGGTGGCTGGTCAAATCTCTGAATTCTATACCGTTGGCGATGTGCATGAGTGGAAGAATATCTGGTTATTGCCAGCAGGATTTGCCGTATTGGTATTCTTAATTTTTGCAACCACTTTCAAAAACGAAGAAATACACTACGAAGAAAAATGAGTCAAAATAAAATCAAACTAGGCATGATTGGGGGCGGTAGCAGCTCTTTTATTGGCCTTACGCATCGAATAGCAGCTGCTATGGGTGAAAATTTCACCCTAGTTGGGGGTGCCTTCGAAAGAGACCATAATAAGGCACTGGATTTTGCTAAAACCTTAGGACTTGATTTGTCAAGGTGCTATCCAAATATTGATACTTTCATTACGAGCGAAAACGCCTTACCAAAGTCTGAGAGAATTGAAGTGGTAGTAATTGTTACGCCTAACTTCCTCCACTATTCCATGGCCAAACAACTCATTGAAGCCGGCTTTCACGTGATTTGTGAAAAACCAGTTACCAACACTGCTGCCGAAGCCATTGAGTTAGAGCAATTAGTAACCAAACATAATGTAGTTTTTGCCCTAACGCATACTTATACGGGCTACCCCATGGTGCGCCAAATGAAAACCATGATTGCTGAAGGCATGATTGGCGACATTCAAAAAGTAGATGCGCAATATTACCAAGGTTGGATTAACCCTGTCATTCACGATAAAGAAAAGCGCAAAAGCGTTTGGCGATTAGATCCCGAAAAAGCAGGGCAAAGTTGCTGCATGGGCGATATTGGTGTACACGCTTTCAACATGATTGAGTACACCACAGGTTTAAAAACCACCAAAGTACTTTCTGACTTGAACACCTTGTACGATGACAATGCTTTAGACATTGACGGAACAGCTTTATTGCGTTTTAAAAATGGGGTTCGAGGAATGGTAAGGGCTAGTCAAATTGCTACGGGGGAAGAAAACAATCTCAAAATTGCGGTTTACGGTAAAAAAGGGGCATTAAAATGGGAACAAGAAAACCCCAATTACCTTTACTTCTTACGGGAAGACAAGCCCGTTCAGGTTTTCAAACCGGGTCATGTTTATAATAGTGATTTCGCGAAAGAAAGTACTAAAATAGCGCCTGGCCACCCAGAAGGAATTTTTGATTCGATGGCCAACATTTACAACGGAGCAGCAAAAGCCATTCGAGCTGAGGCATATCAAAAAGGCGCCTTTCCCACCATTCATGATGGCGTAAGAGGCATGAAATTTATTGAAGCGGTTTTGGAGTCTACCCAAAACGGAAATAGTTGGACAGAAATAGTGGATGAGCATGAAGACAATTAAAGGACCCGCCATTTTTTTGGCACAATTTGCGGACGATAAAGCCCCTTTCAATTCCTTAGACAGCATTGCGAAATGGGCGAGTGATTTGGGATATAAAGCCGTTCAAATTCCTACTTGGGATGCACGCTTGATTGACCTTGACAAAGCTGCCGAAAGCAAAACGTATTGCGATGAGCTGAAAGGTACTTTGGCCAATCATGGTTTAGAAGTCAGTGAACTCTCTACCCACCTGCAAGGGCAATTGGTGGCCGTTCACCCTGCTTATGAAGAACTGTTTAAAGGCTTTGCACCAAAAGGGATGAACGCCAAACAACGAAACGTTTGGGCGATAGACCAAGTGAAAAAAGCGGCTGTCGCTTCTAAGAATTTGGGATTAAAAGTTCATGCTTCGTTTTCAGGCGCTTTGCTTTGGCCCTATTTCTATAATTGGCCACAACGTCCTGCTGGTTTAATCGAAAAAGGGTTTGCGGAACTCGCCAACCGATGGCTGCCCATTCTAAATCATTTTGACGAAAACGGAGTCGACCTTTGCTATGAAGTGCATGCAGGAGAAGATCTTCACGATGGCATCAGCTTCGAAATGTTTTACGAGGCTACTGGTAAACACAACCGTGTAAAAATGCTTTATGACCCTTCCCATTTTGTGCTTCAGCAATTAGATTACCTGACTTACATCGACCACTACCATGAGTTCATTGGTATGTTCCATGTAAAAGATGCCGAGTTTAATCCGTCAGGAAAATCAGGAGTTTATGGCGGTTATCAAGATTGGCGAGAACGCCCAGGACGGTTCCGTTCGATTGGCGATGGACAAGTAGATTTCCAAAGTATTTTCTCAAAACTAACCCAACATGGCTATGATGGCTGGGCCGTATTAGAATGGGAGTGCTGCATTAAATCTCCTGAGCAAGGCGCAAGAGAAGGCGCTCAATACATTGATCAATTCATTATCGAAGCCACTGAAAAGAACTTTGATGACTTCGCGGATTCTGGAATTAACGATGAAGAATTTAAAAAACTATTAGGTCTAGACTAACATGAAAAGAACCCAAACCAACACTCCTTATCCTATTTTGGCTTTTTCTCAAAAATGGATTACCAAAGTATTTATAGGAACACATGCCATTGCAGTGATCATCTTTCTATTGGCGCAAATGTCAGCTTCTGCGCAAATCACCGATCCTAAAGCGACAGAAGTGTGGGAACCCGTTCCTCAAAAAGTGAATCCTTCAAAAAATGGAGGCGCTCCTTCCGATGCTGTTGTGCTTTTTGACGGTTCAAACCTCAATGCATGGAAATCTCGCAACGAAGATAAACCAGCAGGCTGGAAAGTAGAAAACGGTTACATGGAAGTAGCAAGGGGCGCTGGCGACATTATGACCAAAAAGGCGTTTGGTGATATTCAATTGCATATAGAATGGAGTGCTCCTACCGAAATTGTGGGCGAAGGTCAAGGCAGAGGAAATTCTGGAGTTTTCTTACAGGAGCGTTACGAAGTTCAAATTCTTGATAGCTATGTAAGCAAAACCTATTCGAATGGACAGGCTGGCTCTATTTACAAGCAAAGCATTCCTTTAGTAAATGCTACTGCCGCCCCAGGCGAATGGAATGTTTACGACATCATTTATAAAGCCCCACAATTCAATAAAGACGGAATAAAAGTATCAGACGGATATGTAACCGTTATTCATAATGGTGTAGTCATTCAAAACCATCAAAGGCTTTTGGGCACTACAGAATACATTGGCTTTCCTAAAAACCCTGCCCATGGCGATGGTGCTATTATTCTGCAAGACCACGGCAACCCAGTAAGGTTCAGAAATATTTGGCTGAGAACGCTGTAAAAATGCGAAGGCATCTTCGAACGAAGATGCCTTCTATGGTTGACTGGTTGAGGGTTTCCTGTCAAACACCTCACTCCCTATTCCCACTACTAAGAATAGGTTTCTTTAAAAAATTGATGCCACTATAACAGAAATCACAACTGCAATCAATAGAAGCAATTCAAAATGCGCGTTAACGGTTTTCAACAAATCTCCAAACGGGAATTGCTGTCCCGCATGATTTTTAGTTCCTCTTTTGCTTTCCGCACCTTCTTCAACTGATATTGTATTTGACTTACTCATAATCATTTTATTGAATAACCCCGGTTCGAATACACCTCACAACTAATTCAGTTGTATTTCGGGCTTCAGATTTTCTTAGAATATTTTTTCTGTGAGTTTTCACTGTGTCAATTGAAACAAATAACTCATCAGCAATCTCTTTCGCACTATTCCCTTCAGCCAGAAGGTTAATAATCTCGAATTCTCTAGCTGTGAAATCAAGACGCAATTCTAGGTGGCGCATAAGTCTCTGTTTTAGTATTTCAAAGTACCTCAAACTACTGTGTGATTCTATCAAGGTTTTAGACTGAAAAAAAAACTAGTGGTTTTCCGCTAGACGAAGTTTATATTAGAGTCAGGAATGATTTTTCTTATGTATATGATAATGTGTATGGATACATCTTTTGTCATAAATATCATTCTATGTGTTTAAATCAACCAAAACAATTCAACATGAAAGATGAAAAAACACCTAAGATTCCAATGGGCTACGAATTGGAAACGTTTAAAGACCTGCCCAAAGACGCCATCACTCACATGCCCTTTATCATTTTTGCTCCTAACAGACCCGTTATAGACGATGAAGTTTATGTTCCAATGCACTTTCTTTACATCTTCAAAAACCTAGATGTTTTTAGCCAAGACGGCTACGAAAACGGTCATATTTTTGACGAGATGCCTTTAAATTCAACTTTAACATTCAAGTCGAAATTCAAGAAAGATGTGGGGTATTCTGTAATCAGGGTAACCTATTATTTTAATGTAAAGCTTGGCCGTAAAACACTCAAGTTTAAAATGAACATTAGCGAGTCGGATAAAATCAAATACAACTTGGCCAACAGGGATAACAGACTTCCTTTAGACAGTGACTCTACTTTGGCATTTATGCCCGAATTCTTCACAGAAGAATGTGACACCAATATTCCTCCACCACCAACAGCAAATGCTTAGAAGAATAAATAGCATATTTATAGGTGTAGTTACTTTGCTGATTACACCTCATTTTACTTTTGGCCAATCGTTAAAAAGCGATAGCCTTAAGCAAACTTATATTCAACATGGCCAACCTCTCACCGCCATTCAGTTGGCAGAAATCCTTACACTGTCAAATTCAGATTCGGCATTTCACTTCTTAAAACAGGTAAATAAAAAATCTCTTTCTGAAGAAGATAGAATACAATTCGATAGGGTAAAAGGTCGGTTACTAACCGTTACCAATCAGTACGACAGCGCTGTTTTAGTATATACCAATTTGTTAAGAATACTTGAAGGAAAGCCAGAATACCTGAGTTTAGAAGCCGACATTCTGGATAACGTAGGTGGAATTTACCTTACCCTAAGAGAAAATGATCAGTCTCTCAATTTTCTTAACCAAGCAAAACAAATCAGAGAAGAGAATGGCTTAGAGTCTGAGCTCTATAAATCCTATTACTCATTAGGGAACTTCCTTTACCGAACCGGAAAAAGTAGAGATGCGATTGATAACTACCGAAAAGGCCTGTCTCTCCTAAACGACATCAGTGATACTTCCTTTCGAGCAAACCTGAATTATATGATGGGTACGGCCTATAACATTCTAAAACAGAATGATAGCTCTATATATTTTCTACTTAAGGCCAAGGTTATTTACGATCAAACCAACCAAATAGCTTCCCAAATCAATACGGCAAATGCCATTGCCCAAGCCATGATGAATGACAAGCGCTTTTCTGAAGCCATTCCATTATTAGAAAATAACATCAAGTTGTTGGAGTCAAACGGAGACTGGCAAAAATATATGGCAGCCTACTCACGGCTTTCCAAGGCTTACGAAGGGTTAGAAGATTATAAGAATGCATTAACCTATCAAAAACTCCGATACGATACCGTAGTAGGTTTTTTAGTAAAACAAAGAACCGAATCTGTAGCCAAAATCACAGAAGATTATAGAACCGATAAACAACTGGATGAAGCCGAAGAAACAGCCATTTGGGCTACCCAGAGGGCTAAAGTTTTTGGAGGAATTGCTGTTGGATTAATTCTACTTTTGATCATTAGCTACCTCCTTTTCTCAAGAGCCATTCAGCGCAAAAAGTTGGAAAACTTAAGGGCAATGATTTTAGGTGAAGAAAACGAAAGAAAGCGTGTAGCAAAAGATTTACATGACGGAATCGGTGTTCTGCTTACAAGTGTAAAAATGCGTTTGAGTAACTTTGAAGATAAAGTAGAAGACAAAAATTCCTTTCAAAATTCATTGAGCCAAATCGACAATGCCTGTTCTGAAGTACGTAGAATTTCACATAACATGGTGCCTGCCAGCTTAAGTAAACTTGGCTTAGAAGAGGCAATGCTTGATCTTTTTGATAATGTGTCCACTTCAACCCAAATCGAAATTCGAAATACGCTCGCCTACAATGAAGGTGATTTTGAAGAATCTAGCGAGGTACTTATTTATCGGGTAATTCAAGAATTAGTAAACAACACGCTTAAATATGCCCAAGCGTCTTGTATTCAAATTGAAATGAAAAAACTGAAAGAGGAATACATAATTGAGTATAAGGACAACGGAATTGGTTTTGATAAAACCAAAATCAAAAATGGACTGGGGCTTAAAAGCATTGCTTCGCGAATTGATATATTGAAAGGGAAGCTCGCATTTGATAGCCTAGAAGGAAAAGGCGTAACCTTTAAAATAAACATCCCATTGCAGCATGGATAGAATTAAAGTTTTAGTGGCGGATGATCATCAGGTGATCATTGACGGCCTTGAAGCAATTATTAGTACAACAGATCATCTTGAGTTTATTGGAGGTGCCTCCAATGGTAACGAGGTAATAACCAGAGTAGAATCTCAGGCTGTTGATTTAGTGCTAATGGACATTAACATGCCCGAAATGGATGGCCTAGAGTGTACGGGCTACCTTAACAAACATTATCCCAACATTAGAGTAATTGCCCTAAGTATGCACGATAACCCTAGGCTTGCCAAACGCATGATTAAAAATGGCGCCTTCGGCTTCTTGCTTAAAAATTCAAGTAAGGCCAATATTCTTAAGGCTATTTCGGAAGTAATGGAAGGAAGAAACTTCTTCGACCCCATGCTAATGTCTGCCTTTTTTGACGCGGACAACAAAAAATCATCGAGTAGCTTTTCAAAAAAGGACTTGCTTACCAAGCGTGAGATTCAGATCATTCAACTGATCTGTCAAGAGAAGACTACGGCTGAAATTGCTGATGAACTTTCCATCAGCACACACACGGTTGAAAGCCACAGAGGAAACATTATGCTAAAGCTAGAGCTCAAAAACTCTGTTGGCTTGGTAAAGTGGGCAATAAAAAATGAAGTGATTGATTTTTAGCCTTGCAAAAATGAGCCAATAAAATTGGCCATAAAAAAACCCCGAATTACCGGGGTTGTTTTTCAATATTCATCTTCGTTAAAAAAGAAATCGTCTTTTGTGGGATAGTCAGGCCATATCTCTTCGATACTTTCATAAGGCTGACCATCGTCTTCTAATTCCTGAAGGTTTTCAACCACCTCAAGTGGGGCTCCCGATCTAATAGAAAAGTCAATTAACTCATCTTTAGTGGCGGGCCAAGGAGCATCCTCCAAGTAAGAAGCTAGTTCAAGTGTCCAATACATTTCTTATCTTTTTTAATGGCGTGCAAAAGAATGAATTAAACTGTAAAAATCAAACCCTACTAGCCAATTATTTTCATATTAAAAAAGTGGCTTGTTTTAAAAGACAACTACCTGACTTTTAAAGCTATGCGCCAGCTTTAAACTGCTTCAAAATTTCCTCTTTCACTTTTACCTTTCTTTCTTGGAGCTCAAGCTTGCCTCCAATCAGTTTATCTAGGCCAGAACTGGTGTTAAATTTTTCCAAATTCTCCTTAAAAGTAGAGAGCTCATTCTTATCTCTATGAAGAAGATCATAGATGATTTTCATCCTAACTCTTTCTTTCTCAGCATCGTTTTGTTTGCCTTTCAACTTCTTATGAAGTAAGCTTTCAATAAATTGTTTTTCAGAAATTTGATCCATCAAGAATAAAAATTCATTCTGAAGTCTATCCATATCAGCGCGGCTTACAGGGCCTAGATTTTTCCACTTATCCTTAAGTGATTTAACATTGGCAGTTGGAGTGATTTTTTGATTCAAAGTTTCTAACTCTTTCAAGAATGCAGAACGATTTTCAAGGTTCTCTTTCTTATTCCCAGAGCTAGCCTTTGCCTTCCCTTCTTTTTTTGCTTTAGATATTGCTGCTTTAATAATTGCCTGAAACTGATTCCAAAACGCTGTACGAACATCACTCTTGATTCTGCCCAAGTCCTTCCATTCTTCCTTCAGCGTTCTGATTTTCTCAACTAAATCAGTATAATTTTCAATCTCTTTAAGTTTTTCTGCCTTGTCAATAAACTCCTTATAATTGGCTTCCTTCTCCTTCATCATTTTTTCGAGATCGGCATAAAAACCAGCCCTTCTCTCGAAAAAACCATCCAACATTGTTTTGAAAGTCCCTTCAATTCTTTCTTTTTCAGCATCGTCTACAGCGCCCGTCTTAATCCATCTACGTTGCACCTCTTTTACTTCAGCGGTGGCAGATTTCCACTCACTGCTTTTCACAGCCTCTTCAAGCTCAGCCAAAAGCGCTGTTTTAATCTCTAGATTTTTTAATCGATTCTGTTGAACAAAGCTATTCAGTTGCTCTTCCAACAAATCCAACCTCTGATAAAGGCCTTCAAAGTCGCCAATAGCATCAAAATCATGCAGAGTCTCTTTAAGATGGAGCACCTTCATTAAATACGAACCTTTATTTTCGGTCCCATTAATTTTTTCCTCAACATCATTCACTTTGGCCTGTGCTAAAGCAAATCGCTCCGTATAATAAAGCATGGCGGCCTCTTCGGTTTCTTTCACTTCCCCAATCTCCTTATCTGTATAATCGAGAAATGCTTTTCTGAAAACCTTGCCTTCTTTGATAAATCCGTATTCCTTTTCTTCCAAAACGCTAAGATTGAATTTTGCCCGAAATTAGCTAAATAACCCAAGAGAGAAATTCCCAAGCAGAATTTTTAGCATATTTGCTCCAAAATAGAACGATACAGACTATGAGTGACGAAAAAATTATTTTTTCAATGGCTGGGGTCAACAAGATCTACCCCCCACAAAAGCAAGTCTTAAAAAATATCTACCTCTCGTTTTTCTACGGAGCAAAGATTGGTGTTCTCGGACTCAACGGTTCGGGTAAATCCTCTCTACTTCGCATTATTGCTGGTGTAGACACAGAATACCAAGGCGAAGTGGTTTTCTCACCCGGTTATAGTGTGGGAATGTTAGAGCAAGAGCCTCAGCTAGATCCCAATAAAACGGTAAAGCAGGTAGTTGAAGAAGGCGCTAAAGAAACCGTTGATTTACTGAACAAGTTTGAAGAAATCAATGCCAAATTCGCTGATCCTGAAATTCTTGACGATCCGGATAAAATGAACAAGCTCATTGAGGAGCAAGGAAAAGTTCAGGAAAAACTAGATCACATCAACGCTTGGGATTTAGACAGCAGACTAGAGAGAGCCATGGATGCGCTTCGTACGCCTCCATCAGATGCTTCAATCAAAAACCTTTCTGGAGGAGAAAAAAGAAGAGTTGCCTTGTGCCGCTTGTTGATTCAAGAGCCAGATGTATTATTACTCGATGAGCCTACCAACCACTTGGATGCCGAATCTGTACATTGGCTAGAACAGTACCTACAGCGCTATAAAGGAACCGTAATTGCCGTAACCCACGATCGTTACTTCCTTGATAACGTAGCGGGATGGATTCTTGAACTCGACCGAGGCGAAGGGATTCCTTGGAAAGGAAATTACTCTTCATGGCTAGACCAAAAACAAACGCGATTGGCTGGTGAAGAAAAAACTGAATCGAAAAGGCAGAAAACATTACAGCGCGAGTTGGAATGGGTAAGAATGTCGCCTAAAGGAAGACAAGCTAAAGCCAAGGCACGTTTGAGCGCTTATGACAAACTACTAGGTCAGGAGGGCAAAGAAAAAGAAGCAAAATTGGAACTTTACATTCCGCCAGGGGAAAGGTTAGGCTCGAAAGTGATTGAAGCCCATAATGTAGCAAAAGCTTTCGGAGATAAACTTCTATATGAAAACTTAGAATTCTCGCTTCCTCAAGGGGGGATTGTTGGAATTATTGGCCCTAACGGTGCTGGTAAAACTACGCTTTTCAACATGATTACTGGAAAGGAAACTCCAGATCAAGGAAAATTCATTGTCGGACCAACAGTAGACATTGCCTATGTAGACCAAGAACACGATAATCTTGATCCGAACAAATCGGTTTGGGAAGTAATTACTGGAGGAAATGAATTAATTACACTTGGAGGGAAAGAAATGAACTCTAGGGCTTATGTAAGTAAATTCAACTTTAACGGCACCGACCAAAACAAAAAAGTAGGTCAATTATCTGGTGGGGAAAGAAACAGAGTGCATTTGGCACTTACGTTGAAACAAGGCGCCAACCTCTTATTACTGGATGAACCTACCAACGACCTTGATGTAAACACTCTAAGGGCATTGGAGGAAGGTTTAGATAACTTTGGTGGTTGCGCTGTAATTATCTCTCACGATAGATGGTTCCTAGATAGAATCTGTACGCATATTCTAGCTTTTGAAGGTAACTCTCAAGTATACTGGTTCGAAGGTGGATATTCAGAATATGAAGAAAACCGTAAGAAGCGATTGGGAGATACTGGGCCAACAAGGATTAAATATAAGAAACTGAGTTAATCGGTTTTTCAATTCATAAAAAATGCCTCACTGATAATCAATGAGGCATTTTTATTTCTAAGCATGTAATATCCACTTAGAAATGAAACTCGATAGATTGTTTCAGGTCTTCACGCAAGCTTAGCGCAACTGGGCATGTCAAACCAATGTTCTTTATCCACTCCCTGTCTTTGTCAGATAACGTACAATTTTCCCAAAAGAAATCCATTTTAATTTCGGAAATTCTACGAGGGTTCGTGCTCATTATCTTTGTCGATTCCACATTCATTCCTTCCATGTTTAAACCCTTTTGCTCTCCTGCAATGGCCATAACGGTCATCATACAACTACCCAAAGCGGCTGCTACAAGGTCGGTGGGTGAAAAAGCTTCCCCTTTACCATTATTATCTACTGGTGCATCAGTAACAATGCCATTTCCTGACTTTACGTGAACAGCCTCGGTACTTAAGTTTCCAGTATATTTTGATTTCACAGTGATCATAAACTAAGCAGTATTTTTTTTCGTTAATTTAGCAATCTCAAACAGAGCTACAACGCCAAGTATGCAAATTAGTACCAAATTTTTCACAGTCGTATTGTTACTATTTATTTGTAACGCTGGTTTTAGTCAGTCTAATTTTGGCTTTGACACAAGGCTTGAAGACGAAGAATATCAAATGGAGAATGTATTTGGAGCTTCACACACTTCAAATAGCGGCCTCATAAGTTCCTTATTCTGGAGACACTCAAACTCATTAGACAGAAAGAATTTAGCTCATTATGGCATTGAGTTAGCCAATACACGTCACCCAAGAGAATCGCGCCAAACCACGATTACAGGAAGTAGTTTTGTAATTGGAAAATCAAATTACCTTGTTTCTATTCGCCCTTATTACGGAAGAGAAAAGGTGCTTTTTCAGAAATCACCACAACAAGGCGTAAGAGTTTCCGCTATGGTTTCTGCGGGTCCCACACTAGGTTTAGAAACCCCTTATTATGTAAATTACCGTGGACGTAAAGAACAGTATGACCCCAACACTCATTCGGTAAACAATATTAATGGGACATCTGGGCCGTTAAAAGGACTTTTTGAATCGAAGATTGTGCCTGGGCTTCACCTCAAAACCTCAATGACTTTCGAAACCAACTCTACTAAAAACAGAGTTTTTGGTGTTCAAGCTGGTTTTGTTGTCGAAGCTTTTACACGCAAAATTGAGATACTTCCAGAAGCCGAAAACAAGAGCGTTTATACTGCTGCGTTTATTGCAATTTATTTTGGTAAAAGAAGATAACCTACTTTCATTCCATTTTGGAACCTTTGACTTACCTTTGTGTTATTGATAGTCAGAGGAGAAAAGGATGATTGAACTACCAGTAATTTCCAAAGAAAAAGAAACCAGAAGAAAAAAGCCGGACTGGTTACGTGTAAAACTCCCTATTGGAGAAGAGTACGCCAAAGTTCGTAAGCTGGTTGACCAATATAAACTTCATACCATTTGCGAAAGTGGCAATTGCCCAAACATGGGGGAATGCTGGGGAGCTGGTACTGCTACGTTTATGATTTTGGGTAACGTGTGTACTCGAAGCTGCTCGTTTTGTGCAGTTGCCACTGGGCGCCCACCAGAATATGATACTGAAGAACCTAAGAGAGTAGCAGAAGCCATTAAGTTGATGGGAGTTAAGCATGCGGTGCTGACTTCTGTAAACAGAGATGAATTAAAGGACAGAGGGGCAGAAATTTGGTATCAAACGGTAGTAGAAACTAAAAAACTAAGTCCGGAAACCACTATAGAAACTCTTATTCCTGATGTTAAAGGGAACTGGGATGCACTATACAGAATGATAGATGCTGGCCAAGAAGTTGTTTCGCACAATATGGAAACGGTTGAAGAGCTTTATAGAAGAGTTCGCCCGCAGGCAAAATACGCTAGAAGTTTAGAAGAGTTGAAACGTATCAAGGAATACGGCAAGCGTTCTAAATCTGGTGCAATGTTAGGCTTAGGCGAAACAGACGAACAGGTATTCCGATTAATGGATGACCTAGCTGAGGTAAAACTTGATATTTTGACCTTAGGCCAGTATTTACAGCCTACCAAAATGCATCACGAAGTAATTGAATACGTTCATCCTGATAAGTTTGAATTCTTTAAAGAAGAAGGACTAAAGCGAGGAATTAAATATGTTGAATCGGGCGCATTAGTTCGATCTTCATATCACGCAGAAAGACACGTTCACGTATAAATGAAAAGAGGCGCCAATGGCGCCTCTTTTCATTTATCGATTATCCGTTTTTAGAAAACCCTAATCCAAACACCGGGAACCCAAACCCTTACACCGCCTATAACGCTGTATCGCCCGTCTTGCCAACGATGATAGTCGCGCCTCACTGCCCAGTGGCCAGAAACCCAAACCTCTCTTCTCAGCCTTCTATCATATTCCCAGTAACCATTTACCCAAATGTGTCTACTGCTCGGTGCGGCACTTCTATAAACAGTATGTCGTCTTCCGTTTCTAAAGTCATAGTCATAATATGAGTTATTCACTCTAGTCCATCTATTGTTTCTTCTCGAATCAGAATAACGATAACCATTGTTTCTAACTACTACTTTTTTTATCACAGTCTCGCTTCTTCCATTCTTACTTGTTCTAGAACTGTATACTTTCTTACGGTCATCGTTTCTTCCACGATTATCATTTCGCTTTTCAACTTTATTTCTATCACGGTTGCCTCGGCTATCATTGTTTCGTCTCTGAGCCTGTATCTCTCCTTCGGCAAAAAGCCCAACCAACATAATTCCTACAAACAGTATTACTCTTTTCATAACCTTGATATTTAAGTTTTCAACAAGGATCGACCACTCTTTAATAATGCATTGATTCCCCTCTTTCCATTTCCATGCCAAAAGTTTAAAAGCCCTAAGTTTACTCTACAACACTAGTTTGTTTTTGAGTTTGTTCATCCAAAAACTTAGAAATTCAGATTTGAATAAATAAATTTATAGCTCACAGACATATTGAACATGAGTAAGCATTCATCTTCCGTACTTACATTGTTGCTTTTAACATTATCCGTAAACATCAGTTTTGGACAATACCATTTAGTGATGACTTATGGCAGTGACATTACAGCTCAGAAATGGAAAACAAGAACAGAGCTTCCTAAAGAAGAAATAAATGATGATTGGGACAACAACTATTCTCTATCCAGCATAAGTTTTAATAATGATTTATGGACTGTTGTATCTTCCAAAGGCCTGGGCTATACCCTCCAGGCATGGAGAAGTCGTGTTGATTTCCCTGAAAATGAAATTAGAGAGCTATGGGAAACCGGTTATGCCATTACGGATTTAACCTATGGTAATGGACTATGGGTTTTAGTGATGTCCAAAGGCAGCGAATACACTGGCCAAAAATGGGCCACTTCTAGTGAGTTTCCGAAGGATAAAATTAAAGAGTTTTGGGATGACGGAAGAAGTATTATCAAGATAGCCTACGGGCAAGGAAAGTGGGCTTTAGTGGGCTCAAAAAGTGACAATATAGGTTTACAGAAATGGAGAACATCTGAAACATTTCCAAAAGAAGAAATCGAAGAAAATCTGGCTTTAGGTTATTACATAACACAATTAGAATACCTCAACGATCAGTGGGTACTAGTCCTTTCAAAATATACAGACTATCGCTCACAAAAGATGCTTACTTCAGAAGCATTTCCAAAGGAAGAGATTAGAAAAAGCTGGGACTCAAAGTATTATATTACAAGCGTAGCATACGAGAGAGAGAATGTAACCCCAGAACCTGAACCAATTGCAGAAACCACTACAACTTATACACCTCCTAAAAATTCGACAAACCCAAGGATGACAGGCACTTGGTCGGGAAAGAGTTTAGAAGATACTGAAGAAATAGAAATGACTTTTGATGAAGACAACCTGTTTACCATGATCACCGAGGGAGAGGTTGTAGGAGGTAAAAACTTTAAGGTTGAGGATACAGAGATGGTTATTCTTTATGAGGTAAATACGGCTACAATCCCTCATCAAATCGATATCGTTTTCACCATATTTGGTATAGAATCAGGTCGTATGAAAGGTATATTCGAGTTTATAGGCAAAAATGAAATGATGATGCTTTTATCAGAAGATCTTGAAGAGCCCAGACCTAAAGGTTTTACAAATAAATCTGGAGCTAAACCAGTAATGCTTAAAAAAATCACAAGCAAATAGAATGGTCAAAGTAAAGCTGGTTGTTCAGAATAATTTTAGCACCATGTATTTGTTAATATTATTTTAAGACCTATCTTTGCGTCCCGAATTTGAGAAATTGTAAGTAATAAATACATGGCAAATCATAAGTCTGCATTAAAAAGAATACGTTCGAACGAGGCTAAACGATTGAGAAACCGTTATCAGCACAAAACCACTCGTACTTACATCAAGAGATTGAGAGATACATCAGATAAGTCTGAGGCTCAAGAGTTATTGAAAAAAGTAATTGCAATGGTGGATAAATTGGCAAAGAACAATATCATCCACAAGAACAAAGCTGCCAATAACAAATCAAAATTAACCAAGCTGGTAAATAGCCTTTAAGGGTTAATTAATAACGATACTTGAAACCGAACTCTTCAGGGTTCGGTTTTTTTTGTTGTCCAATATTTAATATTCATCCACTTTTATTATATTTCGTCTTACCATTCTAATATAAATGGAGAAAGGACTGAATATTCTTAAATGGGCTGAAGAAGACCGCCCAAGAGAAAAATTGCTCTCAAAAGGCAAAGCAGCATTATCTGATGCAGAATTAATAGCCATTCTTATTGGCTCGGGATCTCGCGAGTTGAGTGCGGTTGACCTCTCCAAAAAAGTCCTTTCACATTCCAACAACGATTTAAACACTTTAGCCAAACAGTCGGTTAATGAACTCCAACAGTTTAAAGGGATTGGTGAAGCCAAAGCCATTTCAATTGTGAGCGCTTTAGAGCTTGGCAGGAGAAGAAAAATATTTGAATCGCCCAAAAAGATAAAAATCAGCAACTCCAAAGATGCATATGAGCTTATGAAGCCCGAATTGATGGATCAGCCAGTTGAACAGTTTTGGGTAATAATGCTCAAAAGAAATAATGAGGTTATTCAAAAGAGAGTCATCAGTCTAGGTGGCGTTTCAGGAACCGTAGCCGACCCTAAAGTGATCTTCAAAAAGGCATTAGAAGATTTAGCCAGTGGAATCATCCTAATTCACAATCATCCATCTGGCAATCTAAGAGCAAGCCAAGCAGACATTAAGCTCACAGAAAAGCTAAAGAATGCAGGGAGCTTGTTAGAAATCCCCGTTTTAGATCATATCATTTTTACCGATGACGGCTACTATAGCTTTGCAGACGAAAACTTGATATAGGCTACACTTAAATCAATTTTACATTTGAGTTTCAGGCTTTTCGACCTTACTTTGTGGCATGAAAAAGAGCACCATTTTCGGTATTTTAATCATTTTGCTACTAGGTGTAACTGTTTTCAATTTCCTTACCATAGGAGAAAGCTCAGAAGATTACATTGCCCGAATTGAAACGGAAAGAAAAGATAAAGACAAGCGAATGCTTGCCTCTAGCTCTCCTTTACTTGAAGAAGATAAGAAAACCTTCACTAAACTAAATTACTACCCTGTAAACGAAGATTATAAAATCTTAGCGCGCCTAATCGAAATCAAAAAGAAGGTGCCAATTTTTATTACCACCACTACAGGTGAGCAAGAAAAATACATTCCATTTGCCCATGCAGAGTTTGAGTTGGAAGGAAAGCCACAAAGGCTATTACTTTACAAAGATTGGGACGATGTAAATCCAAACCGCTTGTTCCTTATGTTTGCCGATGACACCAGCGGAGATGAAACATATGGAGGAGGAAGGTACATAGATCTTGAAGAGAACGGCACAAACTCTGTTATCTTAGACTTCAACACAGCCTACAATCCTTACTGCCACTTCAACCCAGACTACAGTTGCCCCATCCCTCCTGCCGAAAACTTGCTGAAAGTTCCAATTAAAGCAGGCGAAAAGCTCTACAAAAACCATTAAGCACATTGTTGGAAAGCTTAAATCATTAATTTTGCTCTTTCACCTAATTTTGGTGGAACAAGTAAATTACTGGCATGAAGATTTCCCTTAACTGGCTTAAAGAATATATTCAAATTACTGAACCTGCAGAAGAAATTTCAACACTTTTAACTGGCTCTGGGCTAGAAGTAGAAACTTGGGAGGAAGTAGAATCTGTAAAAGGTGGCCTTAAAGGCTTGGTCATAGGCGAAGTCATTACTTGTGCCAAGCACCCCAATGCAGACAAACTAAGTGTAACCACTGTGGATATTGGTGATGAGCAACTTTCTCCAATTGTCTGTGGCGCTCCAAATGTGAGAGCAGGCCAAAAAGTAATTGTTGCTACCGTGGGTGCAACACTGTACCCAAGTTCAGGCGATTCGTTCCAGATCAAAAAGGCTAAAATTAGAGGCGAGGTTTCTGAAGGGATGATTTGTGCCGAAGACGAAATAGGCCTTGGTCAATCTCATGATGGAATTTTGATATTAAATACTGATTTGCCCAACGGCACCCCAGCCGCTGAGTATTTTAAATTAGAATCAGACTTTGTTTTCGAGATCGGTTTAACACCAAACAGAGCAGATGGAGCATCACATATTGGTGTAGCCAGAGACTTAAAAGCACTTCTCAATAGAAAAGTTGAGCTACCATCTATTGAAGATTTCAAAATTGACAACGAGAAAAGGGTAATTCCAGTAACCGTTGAAAATACCGAAGCATGTCCAAGGTATTCTTCTCTTACCATTACTGGGGTTACCGTAACTGATTCTCCTGATTGGTTAAAAGCTAGACTAAACTCCATTGGAATAAAACCAACCAACAATGTGGTAGACATTACCAATTACGTGCTACATAGTCTTGGTCAGCCCATGCACGCCTTTGATGCAGATGAAATTGTAGGAGGTAAAGTAACAGTGAAAACGCTTCCTGAAGGAACAGCATTCACAACCCTTGATGAGAAAGAAAGAAAACTAGCCGATACAGACTTAATGATTTGTAATGAGGCAGGCGGAATGTGCATTGCAGGTGTCTTTGGCGGTATCAAATCAGGTGTTAAGAAAACTACGAAAAACGTATTTTTAGAAAGCGCTTACTTCTCACCAGATTACATCCGTAGAAGTGCACAAAAGCATCAATTAAAAACAGATGCTTCTTTCCGTTATGAGCGCGGAACTGATCCTAACATTACCGTTTATGCTTTAAAATATGCCGCATTGCTTATTAAAGAGCTTGCTGGAGGCGAGGTTTCATCACCTCTTGCAGACTTCTACCCAACACCAATCGAAGATTTCAAAGTAGAAGTAAAGTTTGCGAACATTGACCGTTTGATTGGAAAAGCAATTGGCAATGACAGAATTAAATCAATACTAGAAAGCCTAGATATTCAAATTCAGGGCGAAACCGAAACTGGATTCACCGCTATTGTTCCTCCATACCGCGTAGATGTTCAGCGCGAAGCCGATATTGTAGAAGAGGTATTACGAATTTACGGTTACAACAACATTGAGATTGATGAGCATTTAAGTAGCACTTTCCTTTCAGAGTTTCCTTCTACAGATGTAGACGGAATCAAAAAAGAAACCTCTCGTTTGTTGGCAGGTGCTGGCTTTCATGAAATAGTCACTAACTCGCTTACTAAAGATGGCTACTCAACCGGAACAGCAGCGATTGACGAAAATGAAAACGTTAAAATTCTAAACTATTTGAGTGAAGATTTGAACGTAATGCGCCAAACACTTCTATTCCACGGCCTAGAGGTTGTTGATAGAAATGTGAAACGTAAGAACGGTGACCTCAAACTTTTTGAGTTCGGAACCACATATCATTTCATCAAAGAAAAATATGTAGAGCGCTCTAGGCTTTCGTTGTTTTTGGCAGGAAACAATACTCCAGAAAGTTGGCTTTCGCCAAGCAGGAAGGTTAATTTTCATGATTTATCGGCCATTGCTCTTAAGTTACTAGCAAAGTTTGGAGTTAATAAAATCGACAGCCAGGAGACAGAAAGTGAGCTTTTCGGATATGGTTTAACCATTTCTACCAATAAGAAACCAATTGTACATTTAGGCAAGGTGAATGCAGAAGTGGCTAAAATGGCCGACATCTCTAGCGAAGTGTTCTTTGCCGATTTCGATTGGGACTATATTCAAAAACTTTCTACCTCAGAATTTACTTTCCAACCCATCTCTAAATACCCAGAAGTAAAAAGAGACTTATCATTAGTTGTTGATAAAGCGGTAAAATTTGATGACATTCGGAAATTGGCAGAAAAACTTGAGCGATCTTTGATCAATCGAATCAATGTTTTTGATGTATACGAAGGCGATAAAATTGACGCAGGCAAAAAAGCTTATGCCATTAGTTTTTACCTTCAAGACCAAGAAAAAACATTGACAGATAAAGTTATTGACAAGAGTATGAGTCGGTTAATGCAAGGTTTTGAGCGAGAGTTCGGAGCCGTAATAAGAAAATAAGATGGCTGAATTATCGCTTTTTGAACGTATAAGTCGGGTGCAACAGCAGTTAAAACAACTGGTGAACAAGCATGAGGCGTTGAAGCTGGAAAACAAAGCGCTAGTAAGCCAAAATACTGAGTTAAAAAGACAAATAGTTGATCTTCGAGCTCAGATTACTGATTTTCAAAATCAGGATAAAATCACTAAAATTGTATCAAACACAACCGTAGAAAAGGAAGAGTCTACAGAGTTGAAACATAAGTTAAACGAGTACATTAAGGAAATAGATAAATGTATTGCTCATTTAAGTGAGTAGTATCATCATATGGTAGACATTCTATCAATAAAAATCAAGATTGGGGACCGAGAGTACCCTATGAAAGTTAAACCTGAAGAGGAGCAAAGGGTACGTAATGCTGGAAAAGCAATAAATGAAAAATTACGATCTTTTAGAGACCAATTTGGCATAGATGAGAAAGAAGATCTGCTGGCCATGGTAGCATTTGATTGCATGATTGCAAAGATGAAGATGGAAGGTGAGGTAGCGTCAATAGACAATACTACTTCCGACCAATTGGATCAACTTGAAGACATGATAAATATCGCCCTCTCTTAATTCCTTAAATACCGCGTTAGAATACGTTTCAGTACACTTCCGATTCTACCTATAGATTCACTTATGGGAGAAACAGTTACAATCCTCATTACTGCCATCGCAGCGTTGGTAGTTGGGGTGTTCATAGGAAGACTTCTGTTACAAAAGGTAAACCAGAAGGCTGCTCAAGAACTAGCCGAAAAGGCCAAATTAATAATGAAAGAGGCTGAGCTTACAGCCGAAACCCTCAAAAAAGATAAAATTCTTGAGGCCAAAGAAAAGTACCTCAAACTTAAATCAGAGTTTGAAGAAGAGGTTAATCGTAAGAAAAATCAAATCATTAGTAATGAGAACAAGCTAAAACAAAAAGAAGCTGCTCTCAATACTCAATTAGAAAAAACTAAGCGAAAAGAAGCTGAAGTTGATAGCATTAAGGAAAATGTAGAAGCTCAGTTAGAGATCGTTAGAAAGAGAAAAGAAGACCTAGAGCGCAAGGTAGATGAGAAAGTAAAGGCGCTGGAAAAAGTAGCTCAGCTTTCTGCAGATGAAGCTCGAGAGCAATTAATGGAAACTTTAAAGGTTGAAGCGGAATCGAATGCATCTGTGCTCATCAAAGATATTATTGACGAAGCCAAACTCACTGGGGCAAAAGAAGCCAAAAAGATCGTTATCGAATCTATTCAAAGAACTGCAACAGAGCATGCCGTAGAAAACTGCGTATCCATTTTCCATATTGAAAGCGATGATGTAAAAGGTAAAATCATTGGTAGAGAAGGAAGAAACATTCGTGCGTTAGAGGCGGCTACTGGTGTAGAAATCATTGTTGACGATACCCCTGAAGCCATCATCATTTCTGGCTTCGATCCTGTAAGAAGAGAAGTTGCTCGACTTTCTTTACATAGGCTAGTTACCGATGGTAGAATTCACCCAGCAAGGATTGAGGAAATCGTTACCAAAACCACACAAAACATTGAGGAAGAAATTGTAGAGATTGGCGAAAGAACCGTGATTGACTTAGGCATTCATGGCCTCCACCCTGAGCTCATCAAGTTAGTTGGTAGAATGAGGTTCCGATCTTCTTATGGTCAAAACCTACTTCAGCATTCTAGAGAAGTGGCAAGGCTTTGCGCCACCATGGCTTCTGAGCTTGGTTTAAATGCCAAACGTGCGAAAAGAGCAGGATTACTTCATGATATTGGAAAAGTTTGGCCAGAAGAACCAGAAATTCCTCACGCATTATTAGGAATGGAATTGGCTCAAAAATACAAGGAGCATCCAGAAATCTGTAATGCAATTGGAGCCCACCACGATGAAATCGAAATGACTTCAATGATCTCTCCGCTTATTCAAGCTTGTGATGCCATTTCAGGAGCTCGTCCGGGCGCTAGAAGAGAAGTGATGGAATCGTACATCAAACGACTGAAAGACCTTGAGGCGCTCGCTCTAGACTTTGATGGCGTAAACAAATGTTACGCAATTCAAGCAGGTAGAGAGTTGAGGGTTTTAGTAGATGCCGATTCGGTTTCTGATACTACTGCAGGTCAGCTTTCATTTGATATTTCGCAGAAAATTGAAAAAGACATGCAGTACCCAGGACAAATTAAGGTGACTGTTATTCGCGAAATGAGAGCGGTTAACTACGCTAAATAAAACTATATCTGGATAGGAACCCCTGATCAGGTTAAAAATAAAATGGCTGGACTTCTTCTGAAGTCCAGCCATTTTATTTTCTATAGATTAGTTATTGGTTATCCTTTACTCTTCTTTGCTGCAATCTGCTCTGCTAAAAGTATGATACTCTCTTTTAAGAAAGGATCCTTCAGTTCGTCTAAAGAGTGATTCACTCCTTTGCTTGAACCTAGTTCTTTTAAGGAGTCACCAATTTTTACTCTAGCATCTCTCTTATTTTTTTGATCCTCAGCTTCTTTCTTACGTATGTCGTAATTTAAAGAAATAGAAGTTTGAGCCCTTGCCTTGTTCAGCTCATTAATGTCGTACTGATAGTCGATCAAGCTCTGATCTATTTTTAACCTTTTCTCATGCGACTTCTTCAATTGAGCTATCAATTCATTATCTACATAATCAAGAGGAGTAAACTTTGCTGCTGGAATTTTATCCCATGGCAGGGCACTTGGTTTTGAGCTTTCACCAAACTCTTCGGCACTAAAAGCAGAAGGCAAGCTGATATCTGGTGAAACACCCAAATGCTGTGTACTACTTCCAGTTACTCTATAGAACTTTGCTATAGTATATTTAATCAAGCCTAGCTCATCGGTTGTTGGTTCTCTCAAGAAGTCATTCAACCCTCTTACATTTTGAACCGTACCTTTTCCGTAAGTCTGCTCACCAACAATTACTGCTCTTTTGTAATCTTGTAATGCGCCTGCAAAAATCTCAGAGGCAGAAGCCGAGAAACGATTGGTCATAACACTCAAGGGGCCTGTATAGAACATTTTCTCTTTATCGTCCTCTTTCGCAATTTGTCCATTAGCGTATTTGATTTGAACCACTGGCCCACCAGGTAAGAACAGCCCTGACAAACTTATGGCTTCCAGCAAAGAGCCTCCACCGTTATTTCTCAGGTCAAGCATCACACCATCTACACCATCCTCTTGCAGTTGCGTAATTAATTTTTTGACATCGCTGGTAGCGCTGCTATAATCTTTTTCTCCTTCTTCAAGTCCTTCAGAATCTAAGTAGAAGTCGGGAATGGTGATTATACCTAAGTTGTAAGTCTTACCACCTTCTTCATACTGCACCACTTGGCTTTTGGCTTTAGCTTCATCGTACTTAATTTTATCACGAACGATATTTACTATTTTAGTTTGGCTACCCACAGGTCTGCCAGCAGGTAAAAATTCAATCCGAACCAAAGTTCCCTTGGGGCCTCGAATTTGCCCGGCCACTTCATCTGATCTCCAACCTACAACGTCAACCATTTCGCCTTCGGCTCCTTGTGCAATACCTACTACTCTATCATCTATATCAATCTGCCCGCTTAAAAAGGCAGGTCCACCAGGCCTCAGCTCTACGATTTTAGTAAAGTCATCATCTTGCTGTAAAGTAGCGCCAATTCCTTCCATGGCCTTAGAGCTTTCACGCTGAAAGTCTTCGGCACTTCTTGGCCCAAAATAATTAGTATGCGGGTCGAAGGCCTCGGTTACAGAGTTCATCAGAATCTCAAACACATCTGTGCTATTGTATTTATCTACATTGCTTTTAAAACGCTCATACCGTGTTATAAGGGTTTCTGAAATTTTCTTATCGTCAGAACCACTCAACTTCAGACTCAAAGCCTGATGCTTTATAATCTTTCTCCAAAGTTCATCTTGTTCCTTTACAGACTGAGAATAAGGGGCTTTCTCTCTATCAAAAACGAAAGTTTCGTTTTTCGTAAAATCGAATTTCTTGGCCGACTCTGCCAAAGCATATTTAAGGCGTTCTTCTACTCTTTTTTTATAGATATTGAAGATGTAAAAAGCTGGAACCAAATTTCCACGTTTTAAGTCTTCATCGAAAGCAAAGCGATACTTCTGAAACGATTTAATATCTGAGGCCAAAAAGTAATTTTTACTAGCATCTAACGACTCAATGAGGTTGTCCATAATGACAGACGACAATGAATCATTTAAATCGACATCTCTGTAATGAAAATAATCAAGAATTTGCGTGACCATAATGGCCTCCTTGATGTGCTCTGCTTTAGGTTGTAAATACTGAGTGGTATCTGTCACTCCTGAAGCGTAAATATTGGTACTGCCCAATAATATGAGAGCAGGTATGATAATTAACTTTTTAAACAATTTCATAATACGTAGTAAGCTTTTCAAACTCAAAAAACCCAAATAGAGGTAAGAACATAAATCTAACGAAAATAAGCGCTTTTCGTCTTTACCGATGGTCACATTCTTTGGGTAACAACAATTAAACCAATTCTAAGCATTTAGGTTACGACCCTTACTCTCCATTATGTTAAAGTTTGCTAAATTCTATTCACACCTCAACGACCTAGCTGGATTAACCATAGCAGCTTTAACCGATTGATAGGTTACAGTAGCCAAGGCGATAAGCAAAGCTACAACTGCTGAGGCCAAGAACCATAGCCAGTTAATATCTACGCGATAGGCGAAATCGCTCAACCAGTATTCCATCATATAATAAGCCAAAGGGCTAGCCAAAAGTACAGCAATAATGATGAGCCTAGTGAATTGGTTAGAAAGCAATACAACGATACCCATAACGGATGCTCCTAACACTTTTCTCACTCCTATCTCCTTTGTTTTTTGCTGTGCAGTAAAGGCCGAAAGGCCAAATAAACCCAAGCAAGCAATGAAAATAGCTAGCCAAGTAAAGCTAAAAACTAAGGTGCCGAACTTTTCATCGGACTGATACTGCTGCCCAAATTCTTCATCAAAAAATCGATACTCTAGAGGACTATTCGGAAACACTTCGTCCCAAGTATCTTGTACAAAAGCCATTGTTTTGCTTACATCTTCTGTGTTTAATTTAATCGCCAAGCTTCCTCCTCCGTTGGGATTGTAGAACATGGCCAGCGGTTCAATTTGATAGCGAAGTGACGCGAAATGAAAATCCTTCACTACTCCAATAATGGTCGATTCGTTTTGGCCAAAAGTCAGCTTCTTGCCTATTGGCTCATCCCAAGCTAGCTGTTTTGCCATGGACTCATTAATGATTACAGCCTGCCGTTGATCAGTGGCTATTTCTCGATTGAAAAGCCTTCCTTGGGCAATTTCCATTCCCATTAAGTCCACAAAATGCTCATCAAAATTAAGCACACTCACAATCCAAGTGTCATCTGGGCCAGCACCCTCGGGCCTCACTCCTCTTCGGCCAAAGGTTCTCCCTGGCATAGAGGCTGTTCCTGCTGTGGCCAAAACGGAAGGGTTTTGCTCTAGTTTGTTTTTAAGCACTTGAATTGAAGGTTGTAAACTTGGGTGACTTACATCTAAAGTGAGAATTTGTTCAGTATCAAAACCTTTGTCGGCATTACGTAAAAGCTGTAATTGGTCATAAACAATGGCGGTTCCAATAATCATTACTATGGACACCATAAACTGAAAAACCACCAATGACTTCCTTAATAAAACACCCTTTCCGCTGGTTTTAAATGAACCGCGAAGAATACTGATAGGGCTGAAACTAGACAACATAAAAGCTGGGTAGCTTCCAGAAAAAAGCCCTAGTACCACAGTAAAGATTAGAGCACCAACTATCCAGACTGGGTTAGAAATAAAATGTATTGCCAAGTTATCGTTAAATGGAAGGCTCACCGCTGAACCCAATGCTGCGACTAAACCTATCGCTACAAACAGCGAGAAAAGGCAAAGGAAAACGGATTCCACCATAAACTGATTGATGAGCTGTTTTTTTATCGCACCAAACACCTTCCGAATTCCAACTTCCATTGCCCTATTGGCCGATCTGGCGGTAGATAAATTCATAAAGTTGAAAGACGCGATCAACATTACAAAAAGCCCAACTGCCGCCAAAGTAAATACATAACCTTCATCCGTTTTATTTAGGTTATAGTTCTCAAAAAGAATTCCACTGGATTTTAAATGGACATCTTTTAGTGGCTGTAGTGTAACACTGAAGTTTTCACCGACATTATTCGCTCGAATCAAGGTTTCCATTTTCCCTTCCACTGTTTCTTCATTGGCTGGGCTGGCCAATTCCACATAAGTAACCATGCTGATGCTCTGCCAAGAATTGAGGAATTGCGCAAAGCCCGATGTAGTATCTGCCTGCTGCATAGAAACTATGACATCAAAATTAAGGTGGCTGTTTTCGGTTACATCTTTCATTACTGCCACTACTTCCAAACCCGGTTGACCTCCAATATCAATTCGCTTTCCAATGGGATTATCGGTACCGAAAGTCTTCTGAGCCATGCTCTGTGTTACCACCACAGTATTGGGATTTTTCAAAGCATTCTCTACGTCTCCCTCTACCAGTTTAAAATCAAACATTTCAAAAATTGAGGGTTCGGCATAAGCAAAGTGATCGGTATAGAAGCCTTGCTGCTCATAAGTAATCAGTTGCCTTCCTTGTGGCAGCATTCTTACTCTATTCACTACTTCTGGAAAATTATCTTCCATAGAAGCACCTAAAACAGGAAGCGTAATACCCACCAAGCTATTACTTACCCCTAGGGCCTTGTCGATAGTAAGCACCCTAAATATCTTATCTGATTTAGAATGAAACTTATCATAAGACATTTCATTCTGAACGAATAAGAAAATAACAATGCAGCAGGCCATGCCAATTGAAAGGCCTAGTACATTAATGACAGAAGTAGCCTTACTTTTCAACAAGCTTCTGAGCGCAATTTTGATGTAGTTCTTGATCATACTTAAAAACTTGACTTCCTAATTCTTTGCTTTAATAAGTTCCAATGCCTTATCCAAAGCGGCATCAGCTTTGGTTTCAATATTGGGTTTTACCCCCACTCCTTCCCAGTTGGTTTTGGTAATTGGATTAATGGCTCTGCCTTGAGGTACATTGACAATAAAACCATCTGTTAGCAGCATTGGCCCACCCGGATGCGCCCCTCCGCCCGTGGTTTCACCAATAATGGTGGCGCGTTTTAAATTTTTTAAGTTGTACGTAAACTCTTCTGCAGCCGAAAAAGTGTAGTTACTGGTAAGCACATAAACAGGCACATTCGGTTTATAAACTGATACTAATTCTGGGGCTGTCCAGGTTTCGGAATACCTGTCGCTTGGACGCCAATAAAAAGTATTTAAGTGAACAGGTTTATCACCAAAAAGGTAACTAGAAATAAACCTGATCATGGAAGGAGAGCCTCCTCCGTTTTTTCTTAGGTCGAAGATTATAGCATCGGACTGAATCAGTTTATCCATTGCTGCCTTTGCTACCTCTTCCGCAAATCGGATATCTGAAAAACCTCTTAGGTCTAAATAACCAATATTACCCTCAAGAATATCAACCTCTTCAAATCCGTAATTTCCTTGGGCTGGTCTACCGCCTGTCGGACTACCTTGCTGAATGGCCTCAAAACGTGTAGGGTTATAAGTTACCCGAATATGCTTGTCATTGGCCACCGACTTTAAATCGGCATCAAGTCGTTGGGCTAAATCGTCAGGAGACTCAATGGCTTTGTATTCTCCGTTTTTTAGTTTTGACAGAATCAGGTCGCTCATCGCCTTTCCCTTCTCTGGAAATACATAATTGCGATCCATGATTTGTGCAAGCTGAGTAACCACATTCGTTTGGTCAAAGGATTGAGCTCGAAGACCAAATGAGTAAAAAATTATAAAAAGAGAAATGACGATTTTTGGCATGTTCATTACATTAATACGTAACCACTTACCAAAAAACATACCTAATTCAAATCACCAACCCAAATCATTGTTAAACAATACATTACGAAACTATTCAGATAATGAACAATTGAAAAATGAACGTTCATGAACAGTAGGCTGGACGATTCTAGAGCATAAATGATGACGCGACATAAGCATAAACTACAAAATTAGTTTACTTTAGGTTCACCTTATGAAAACGAAACAAAGCCTTAACACTCTCTCTATTATAACTATTGGTTTATTAACCTCAGGTTGTGGAAACTCCAAGCCAAAAGATAAGCCTGAGGCAAGCTTAGTCCCAAGCGAAACCATTAACTTCCCCATAGATAATAGCACCTCAAATGTCAGTAGCTTCTTGGCCTACCACGATAATTCTGAGGATGGTTTTTTGTTTTCCCTAAATCAGCAAACCAATGAAATTCAGGCTTACTCTCTCAATGAACGGAAACTGGTTTACCAACACTCTTATGATGTTGATGGGCCAAAGGGAGTAGGAGAAATCTCAGCCTTTCATATTGTTCGACCTGACAGTATCATGATCTTTCCATTCAGCAAAAACTCTGTCTACACTTCCAATATTATGAAGAGTTCAGTGGAAGGATTAAAATATGAACCTCCTTTGGGTTACTCCAATGCCGTATTTTGGCCCAGTGCTTTCCCTTCGAACTCGGCATTAATAAACGGGAATCTCATAGTGAAAACCAGTTTTGAAGGAAATCCATACTTACTCTCAGACGAACAAATGTCGGCTACACATTTGGCATATTCTATTGACCTTAATTCTGGCCAAACCACTCCCCTTCCTCATTTCTTCCCGAAGGGATATTGGGGAGACAAAAAGACTTATTGGCGATTCAGTATGAGCGCTGGCTCTAAGTTTGTTTATTCCTTTTTTGGAGATCATCATGTTTATTATTCAGATTCACCAAACTCAAAACTCACGCCTGTACTAGCAGAAAGTAAATATTTCAAGAAGAGTATCGATCGATTTCCTACAGATGGTTCGCCAGAGGATAGAGGGATGTACCCGATTGTGACACCTCATTACGGAAACGTTATTTATGACCAATACCGAGAGGTCTATTATAGGTTTTGTTTTCCAGGCGTAGAAATACAGGAGGAAGACAACATCTCTCAGCTTTTTTCATTCCCTAAAACGTTTTCAGTGATGGTATTGGATAAGGACTTGACTCCAATTGGAGAAACATACTTCGGGAAAAACACAGCATTGGCTCCCTACAATTCATTTGTTGGAAAAGATGGCCTTTACATTTCCATTAACCATCCAGAAAACCCCGAGAACAAAGAAGATTTTATGAGTTTTAAACGCTTTGAGTTGAGCCGATAAGGTTTACAATAGCGACTTCACCCTGTCATACATAGATTTTTCGTCTAGTGCAGATTCTATGGTCTTTATGTCGTCTAGGAAGTTTTGCTTACTATCGATTAAAAGTTGGTCGTTGGCCTTTTTGATTTTTTGCCAAAGGCCTTCCATTTTACCGACCAATTCAATTCCAGTGTCGCTCAATTTTAAAAGGCGCTTTCTTTGGTCGGCATCATCTTTCGATTCTATCACCAACTTCTTCTTGACTAAAATATTTGCTACTTGATTTACGGCAGGGTGGGTTTGTTGTAAACTGGCTGCTAGCTCTGTCACCGCCAGTTCTTCCCCATTCTTTAGGGCATAAACCACAGCAAACCAACGGGGTTCAAAATCGAAGTCGGATTCTTTATAAATAGCTGCTACATCTTTAGCCAGTCGCTCACTCAAGTTTTTCAAACGAGTAGCCAAAGCCAAACTACCCAATTCTTCAATTATATTCCTTTCCAATTCTCTCTTGTTTTGGGGCTGAAACAACAATTGCCCTTCCCATTGATCAATCTATTTCAAGCTAGCTCTCACCAAGCTCTCCCTGACAAAACAAATATCTATCCAACTCTATACCTTTCTACGAACTTCTCTTTCTTGCAGAATAAATATTTTTTTCGAAGATAATACAGAAACTCTGAATCGAAGGTTGATTTTTTACCTAAGGTCGAATAATATGAATTAAGGTGATGGTTAATTTAGCCAATCAAAATTTATACAAGCTATTAACTTTTGTATCTTCATTTTAAAATCTAGGTCAATGACACTAAAAATCAAATCCCTTTTGCTTCTGTTTACTCTAACCACTTTAGCTTCTTGTCAAACAGAGCAGAACAGTAGCCATGATGGGCGCGCTACAGAAGAAGTCACTCGCTTTGAAAGAGAAGGCTCTTCCATACTAAAAGGAGTAAAAGTACCTGCGGGAAAAAGCATCTATTTTGCCAGTGGTATTGTGGCCAACCCCAAAGACGAAACCAAGCCCGAAGGCGACCGTGAGAGATTTGGAAACACCTATGAACAAAGCGTGAGCACCCTAAAGCGAATTGCAGATTATTTGGGCGAAGAAGGTTTGGGTTTAGAAGATGTAGTGGCCATGAAAGTGTATGTTGCCCCCGACCCAGAAAACGACAACAAACCTGATTTCGATGGCTGGTTTAAAGCTTACGCTGAATTCTTCGGAACGGAAAAAAACCCCAATAAAGTAGCCCGCTCTACCATTGGAGTATTTACCTTGGTCAACCCAAATATGTTTATTGAGGTGGAGGTAAGGGCGGTTTATTAGAACTCTTATGCATTAACAGTAGTTTAATCAGAATATAATATATTTGAATTGTGGAGAAGATTGGAGATATCGTAATAAGAATTCAGGGACAGAAAGGAAACATGAGCCTGTCTCCGGACAACTATGATATTCGCGAGATAATATCAACTCTTGAAACCGTTGAGGCCCTACTATTCCCTAACCAAAAGAAAGAACGACCTGTAATTAGCTACGGTTTAGAAGAAGGGTCCGTAAAGCACGTTTTTAAAACGAGTATGCAGGCAGTCTTAGGTTTTACAGCAATTCTCGGCCAAATCAACGAAAATAACAGTATTGATTTTCTTGAACTAAAATCAGCTCAAGCTATTGAGGCTATTCAAAACTCAGCGTATCAAAAGAATTATTCTTTCGAGATTTCAACATCCGTAAGTGAGGGTGTTCTCCTTAAAGTAGATTCCAAGTCTCGGTTTTTAAAAACTGAGACGATATGGGCTGACGCGGAGTTCTATTTTTACGGAACTTTGACAAATGCTGGAGGAAAGTCAAACCCCAATATTCATCTTGACACTCCAGAATATGGCTCTCTCACTATTAGCACCCAAAAGGAGGTTCTTCGAAATAAAGAAGAAAATATGCTATATAAAAAGTTTGGGGCAAGGGTTACTGGAAAACAGAATTCGGAAACTGGAGAGTTTGATAAAAGTAGCCTCGAATTATTAGAACTTTTTGATTTCGAACCAAAGTTTGATAAAGAATATCTTTTAAGTAAAATCAAGAAAGCAAAAAATAATTGGTCAGGCGTTGATAAGACTAAATGGCTAAAAGACCTGAGAGGAGGCTATGATGCCTAGCGTTTTGTTAGACACTAGTTTTTTCATAAGACTCTTAGACGACACCGATCCTCTACACAAAAACGCGCTTGGATATTTCAAATACTATCTTGAGAATGATATTCCGATGTGCGTTTCTACTATCACAATAGCGGAATATTGTGTAAAGGGATCTTTCGATGACCTTCCATTAAAAGATATAAGAATAATTCCTTTCAATATTGACCATGCTAAGCGTTGCGGCACATTTGCGGAAGTGCTTTTCAGAGCGAAGAATGATGGATCTTTGAAATTGAACAACAGAAACATTATACCAAACGACTCCAAGCTATTTGCACAAGCCGATATTGATAAAGACATTGATTCTTTCGTTTCATCGGACTCTAAATCCCTACCCCTAATTAACAAACTAAGAAAAGAGTGTCAGGCTAAATTTTCATTAATCGACATTAATAATCCGTTTAGTGAAACCTATGGCTTGTTAGACCTTTAAGAAAACGCCTAATAATTTTAATTACGCATACGTCAAAACCCCAACAAAGTAGCTCGCTCTACCATTGGAGTATTTACCTTGGTCAACCCAAATATGTTTATTGAAATTGAGGTAAGGGCGATTTATAAGTAATTGTTTAGGGCTTGACCTCTGAACTGATTGTTTCTTTAAGAGTTGTTATGCGCCTGTGCATTTTAATTTTCTAGAATATCCATTAATCTTTGGTTCAGGTATAATTTCTCTTTCCCCACTCTTACTGACTTAAGAAACCCTTTTTCTTCTAATGCTATCAAATAGTTTCCCACTGTTTTAGGTGTTCCTAAATCAATGTCAATTAGGTTTTGTCTTTTGGTATATGGAAGCTTAAAAATGACTTCAACCAGATCTTTGGAATAAACTTTAGGCAGTTTTTCTTTTATCTCTTGACTAGTTCTGTCCATTAGCTGAATTATAGATTCGAGTCTATTTAGCCCACTAGTGGCTGTTTCTTCTACCATGTCTAACATGTAGAGTACAAAAAATGACCAATCATTTTTCTCAGTTACCGCTCTTAGGCCTTGGTAGTATGTGTCTTTATGCTTAATGATATAATCACTTAAAAATAGCGCTGGTATATCAAGTAATTGTTCGAGTTTAAGTTGAAGTAGTAGCAGAATGCGACCTGTTCTTCCGTTACCATCAGAAAATGGGTGAATGGCTTCAAATTGGTAGTGTGATATTGCCATTTTAATCAGTGGGTCTATTGATCTATTTTCATTGATGAAAATTTCCAGATTAGCCATTTTGTCTCTAATCACTTGTTCTCCTGTTGGCGGAGTATAGATAACGTCTCCTTTTGCATTGGATAGCGTAGTTCCAGGTGTAGTTCTTATGCCTGCAGAATTTTGTTTAATACACTGAACAAGCTCTAAACAAAGGTTTGTTGTAATGAAAGGCTGTTTTTCAAGACGATTAAAACCTAGCCAAATAGCTTCTTTATAACTGATGACTTCTTTTGTTGCTGGATTATCGAATTTTTTATCAGCCACAACAGATTGATATAAGTCGTCATTTGTAGTTATAATATTCTCAATTTCAGAACTGGCTTTTGCTTCTTGAAGGTGAAGCGTGTCAAGAAATAGACTTGGATTGGGCAAGTTTCTAATTGCTCCATTTAATTGAGCTAAAGCTCTACTAGCTTTAATGGTTTTGGTTAAAATTTCTTTCGTTTCTAAATCTGCTTTGGGCGGAAGTAGAGGGAGATTATTAAACGGTTTTGATCTATCAAAGCTATTCATAAACGAGAGTAAGCTTTACACTTGTCGCTATTACAAGGGTAAAAATAATCAAAAATTACCCTTGTTCCTATATGAAAGGTAAGTTTTACTCTCGTTTTTTCACATGAGGCATTAGAGTACATGTAAGCTAAGTAAGCGACAAAGTCGTTTGCCGTGAAGCATGAAAAATTCGTCCTTATTTTTATTTACAGATACGACTGATAAAAAGTTAACTTGCTTTAGAACTCGTCCGATGACAAGTATTCTGGACCCCAAGAAAACCCCAATAAAGTAGCGAGATCAACCATTGGAGTATTTACCTTGGTCAATCCAAATATGTTTATTGAGGTGGAGGTAAGGGCGGTTTATAAGTAATTGTTTAGGGTTTTATGGTAGTATCAAAATTGGTTTTTTGAAAAAGCTGGTGCTTGTTTATGTGGAGTGCAACGGTTTGGCTATGTGCAGTGTCCCGTAGGATATTGCGTATAGGTGTTGTTGTCTGCATTATTTTTATAACCAGTTTTGAAGGCTATTAGATCCATTCCTTTTTAATTCACGGTAGCTGATTATCGGCATGGGTATTTCTCCTTCTCTTAGGTATCTTGTTGGAATCAGTTCGGATGTTAGAATTAGTGACTTTACTTTCGGGGTTTTCTCTGCATCTACAAAGATTTTCACTTGATCTAGGTTTGCTTGCAACCAATTGTCCCTATCCACGTGTTTGGCCACTTTTTTCTTTTGTCCTGCACGGCCTAAATAGGCATCCATCTCTTTTTTCATTTGGTGGATATTTCTTGCTGCCTCGGTTCTCTTACACTCAATGTTGTAAACTTGGTTAATAGTGGGATCATAGGCAAGAATATCGCAATCTCCGTAATCTTTATCAGCATTGAAGTGTCCCTTAGGCTTCATAGTAACTTCATAGCTCCAAACTATTAATTGCATATTTTCTTTTATCCAATTAGCCACTGAATTTCTAAAATGTTTTCCGTTTTCCTCATTAAACCTGCCAAGTAATCTATTGATTTGCTTTCCTCCGTGTGTTAAGCTACCCGAATGAATTAGTTGATTAAGGTATTGACTGGCAGCAATACACTGTCTCATTCCCCAATAATATTGTCGGCCATTCTCTGTATCAACAACGATAAAGGGTCTTCGTGCATAACTAAATTCTCTGTTATACTTCCAAGGGAAATAATCTGGGTTTAAATAGCCCACCTGATCGCTGATAATGTTGGGCTTATATTCAAAGCGCAGCTTTTCCAAACCTGCTTCAACTTGATCTTCTGTCCCAGTCATTATTCGTTTTAGCTCGGCTAATAGATCTGTCTCAAGCATTGACATAACGGAATCTCCGTTATGTTCTGCCATTGCCGCTGCTTGCATACATATTCCTAAAAGATTGGTGTAGTCAACTCTCCAATCTTTCAGGAATGCTTCATCCATCTGGTCTAACAGTGCCTCAGTATCTGCATCCTTTTCCTTAGTTGTGTATGTTTCAAACTGGCTCGAAAAAGCCTCTAGCTGTGCTTCAATGTTTGCGACCGTATTGTCCTTATAAAACGGTTGCAGTTTTTGATCGTAGAACTCTTTCGATATCCCGATTCGTCCTGAGGGGAGTAGGCCCATTTCGGGGTCAGCCATCCCAAAGTGCAGGGTATCACTAAGCATTCCATAATTCAGAATTTCGTTCATAATGGTGAGTAGTTCATCTAACTGGTCGAAGCTTGGTTTGCGATCTCCTTTGGTCGGAACTAAAACTGCAAACTCTAACAAACAACGTGTGGCAAGAGATGTATTAACGAGTTTTCTCTGTTTTTTGAGAATTTTATTCAACTCCTTCTCATTATTTCCGAAACAGTGGATTTCGGCAGCCGTCTTGATTTTACTAAACTCTCTGTTATGCACCAACCGCTCATTAACGTCAATCAATCTACTTATCAAGGATTCTTCATTGAATCCTTTTAGCTTTTCAATAAGGTATTGCACCAAGCGTAATACAACGTAATTGCAAAACTCTTTTTTGTCATTAACACTTTGAAATTTTTCAGGAATTGGGTCTGGTCGATTGACTATGTTGACTAGCCTATCTAACAGTAGGTTTATTTCTGCATCGCTCATGTAAAGTGAGGGAAGCAGCCAGCGATTATCAAGTTGCAGGTCTCTTCTCGTGTCAAGTAACAGAATCATCTTGGCTTGACCCAGTGGTATATGTTGATCGATACTTTCTGAGATGTATTGATCGCTCAAGGCGATGCCAGGTATAGCAGTCAAGGCTTTAAGAATTTCGGTCATGAATGCTCTTTCACCTGCATTGTCACCTCCAATGAAAAGTTTTCGGATATGTTTTGGTAAATGGATGCTTAATGTACCATCGGAGTAGGAACATTGTAAATGTATGTTTAGGATTTCTTTGGAATCGACTTGTTCCAATGACAAAGGATTGAAATAGGATTCATCAAATTCAAGCACGATGCTTAGTACTGAGGCAATGCTTCCATTAATTTGATGATTTAATGCTGGGTGAAGTCTATCTAACCAAAAGCAAATGGCATCTGCTAAGTGCTCAACATATCCGGCCTCCATTTGGCTTTTTGCTTGGTAGTTCTGTACCCATATTGGGAACCCATAAGACTCAAGCAGCATTTCGTACGGAATTCTCTGTTTCACAGGTTCATATATGGGAGCATAATCCCGATAACGTCTCACGGATTGATACACTAAGGTATCACCCACTAGACTAAGTGCCCCATGAACGTCTGAGTCGATTTTTGATTGTCGTGTAAAGTCTGCGCCATCACCTGGAACCACACTTAAAAAGTCAAACCGAACATCATCGGATAAATAGAAACTTTCCCCATTTCTTTTATAGGTGGCATAAGCATCTATAGGCGAAGTGGCCATTATTTGGGCAGTTTGGGTGGTCGATTCATAAACCTTTGCGAATTTCCACAAGTCTAATCTGCCCCACTCTCCATTGTTGCCAAGGTTGAGAAAGTCGAAAATATTGAACCAAGTTTTTTGCTCGTTTTCCTTAGGTTTTTCAACACGCATTGCCATGAATCCACCCATTGAATTTGTAAGAATGACTGTAAGGAATTGAAAGCCCTTCAACTCTTTACGCTTTTTGAGTTCGGCAATTACTGTTTTTGTTCTACTATTTAAATTATCACCAGCTAATAAATCGGCATTTTCCTCAGAGTACATTTCGCTGGTGCTTTTGAGTTGCGCTGGGAAGGAGTAACAGACATAAGCCATCATATACGCATCAAATTGGAAAACACCTTCAATTATGGATTGATTTGTTGACTTCTCCGGTAGTGGAATGTCGGTTAGAGCCCATCCCATTTTATCACAAGCACTCCAAATGTCTGTCCAAATGCTCTTATGGCAAAGCTCATGGATTTCAGCACGGACATTGTGTTTTTTCGCAATTGTAAGAATATACTCGTTTAGTGCTGATACCTGGCAGGATGGGAGCACAAAATAATATTCGTTTTCAAAACCCACAAAGGGCTTGTAAAGTAGTGGTGAAGCATATGGGTTATCAAGATTTGATTCGCTTTGCTCAGTGATAAAGTTTTTAATAGTCGATAGGTGGATATTGTTTGCTTTACATATGGCTGTTAGTTCTGAGTTGTTAAAACTGAGTCGCAGCAAGTTTTCGGGAAATTCTAAGGGTAGTTCCAGATTTTCCACAAATACATTCCTTGTTAGTTTAGATTTTTGGAATAGAATATTGCCAACATTTAGTAAAAGAGAAACACCTTGATAGACTTCGTCTTTAAACTTTTGAGAAAGACTGTTTTTAGTGGTATAAATGGTATCGGTGAGGTATTTAAAGATGTCCACGCAATACGAGTTTATACCTGGCATCACGATGTGGTTTCCGCCATGAAACAGAACGTTTTCAGTAAATAGTTCTTCAGGAGGGTCTTCAAAATGGTGACTTGGGAATTCTCTTAGAATTATCGAACGTAGCCTTTTGTAGTCCCCATCTTTCTCAACCGATAGTTTTCTAACAGCTTCAGCAGCTATTTGCTCAATCCGTATGTTTTTACCTTGATTTTCTGGGATTAACTGGAATGCCGTAACCAAGTTCAATACATGTCCAGTTTCATGCTCGTTCAGGTACTCAGAAAATTCAGACTTTTCTTCTTCTATAGAGTTTGTGGGAGGAATGTAATCCTTTCCATAGAGATCAATACAGCATTTTTTGAACTTCTTACCACTACCACAAGGACAGGGGGCATTTCTGCCAACTTTTTTCATGGAGATTTAAATAAATTCATTGGTTGATTTTACATTACAAATCACATTATGTATCAGTCATCCTTGTAACGTATAGCCATAAATATATTCATTTTTATGGCTGAACTACCTAGTATATTATTTATATCAGTCACTTCTAAGAAATAGCAGTTTAGTTTTGGTAACTTTCTGCATTTTGCTTTTCTTTTTATTTTGATTCCTTTGTATCAAGAATACAGCAATCTTTGGAAGAGAAGATTAATACAACAACATCCATCTTTTAGTCGAAAACATGAAACTAAGAAACCTAACCATAGCCTTACTGAGCTTCTTGGCCATCAGCCTACAAGCCCAAACCTACAACGAATACGAACTTTCGTTTGACAATGCAGTGCACCACGAGGCCAATATTAAAATCAAGTTCAGCAATTTGGAAAACAAAGTATTGGAAGTGCGCATGAGCCGTAGTTCTCCTGGCCGCTACGCGGTGCATGAGTTTGCCAAAAACGTGTACAACGTTAAGGCTACTGATGGAAATGGCAAGGCCCTACCTATTACCAGAGAAAACCCTTATCAGTGGAATGTGGCTGGACATAACGGCACCGTCAACTTTGAATATACGCTTTATGCCAACCGTGCTGGAGGTACTTATTCTGGCATTGACGAGAGCCACGCCCACCTCAACATGCCCGCTACTTTGGCTTGGGCCAGAGGTTTAGATCAACGTCCGATAAAAGTAAAATTCAATGTGAGGGAAGACAGAAACTGGAAAGTAGCTACTCAACTCAAAGATTTGGGCAATAATACATTCTACGCGCCAAACACCTATTACTTAATGGACAGCCCAACTGAAATTGCTGATTTGTATTTCAGAGAAAGAAATGTAGATGGACAAACCATTCGTTTGGCCTTGCATAAAGACGGCACTACCGATGCAGAAGTGGATGCTTATTTCGAAGAAACCATGGGCATTGTAATGCAGCAAAAAGCGGTTTTTGGCGAATTGGCTACTTACGATTTCGGTCAGTACACTTTCCTTTCTTGCTATATGCCCAACGCCAGTGGTGATGGTATGGAGCACAGAAACTCAACTTATGTGGTGAGCGGATTACCCGTAGAAAGACCATTAGGCTCCACCTCTATGGGCACCATGTCGCATGAATTTTTCCATAGCTGGAATGTGGAGCGTATTCGCCCTAAATCTTTAGAGCCTTTCAGTTTTGAAGACGCCAACATGTCGGGGGAACTGTGGTTTGCCGAAGGATTTACAAGTTATTACACCGCCTTAATGCAGGCGCGTTCTGGAAGCATTTCTCCTGAACAATACGTGAACGGGCTAGGCGGAAGTGTAGGTTATGTGGTTAATGCTCCGGGTAGAACTTTCCATAACCCCATTGAAATGAGTTACCAAGCGCCATTTGTTGATGCAGCCACATCCATTGACCCGACCAACCTGAGCAACATTTTCATTTCTTACTACACTTATGGTTCGGTATTGGGCTTGGCTCTGGATATGTCCTTACGCACCATGGACAATGGTAAAAACTTAGACGATTACATGAAGTACGTTTGGGAGAAACAGGGTAAAACGGAAATTCCTTATACCGTTCGTGACCTACAAGCGCGAATGGCCGAATATGCTGGAGAAAGCTTTGCTAATGAGTTTTTCGGAAAATATATTTTGGACAGTCAAATGCCAGATTACGCAAGTTTGTTCAAGAAAATGGGCGTGACCTACACTAATAGAGCGGAAGGTCGGGCAAGCATAGGCGGCAACATACGCAACCAAAGAGGAGGCTGGCAACTGACAGGCAACGCCACGGTGGGCTCGCCAATCTATAAGGCAGGTATTGAATCAGAAGATGTGATTTTGAGCCTAGCCGGAACCGTATTAACTGATGATTCAAACATCAACGAAATTATAGCCGCTCACAAACCGGGCGATACTATTGAGATTAAGTACCGTAAAATTTGGGGCGAAGATAAAACTTCGAAACTTACTTTAGAAGAAGCCCAAGCTTGGTCTACTGGAATGGACGCCAATGCCGATACCAAGGCAAAAGCGAGAAGAGAGGCTTGGCTCAGGAAAAGGTAAATAGTTATTAGTTAAGGGGAATTGGTAGCAGTTGGTAAGAAGTTGGCTCATGACTCTACCTCAAAAAACCGAGTGAAACTCAACCGCCCGTTTTCTTTTCCTGAGGCACGAAGGATATAAGCTTCGCGATTAGCGATTCAGCCTCTAGTTCCTTCCTCCGAAGCCTCGGAGCACTCAGGATGAAAAGCATTGTGCATACAACTTGTGATGAGCTTACAAGAAAAAGTTTAAGGTTTGTAGAAAGTGGTCATTGAATATACTTCAAAAACCAATTGAAACTCGTCCGCTCGTTTTCCTATCCTGATCACGAAGTTTCGGGAGAAGGATCCAATACAAATATTCGAATGAAAGAACACAGCGAAATCACCTTTAAGAACGAAGACTTTAAAGGCCATTTGTTTGATGGTGAATTTTATGATGAATGCCACTTTGTTAATTGTGATTTAACTGGTGCTGATTTTAGAAGTAGCTCGTTCGAGGGTTGTACTTTCGAAAGTTGTAACCTCACTGCTGTAAAAGTGGTGAGTGCCAAATGGGATGATATTGGCTTCAAGGGCTGTAAGCTTAGTGGGGTTGATTTCGAACCGATCAGCAAAATGCTGCTGTCCTTTTCCTTTGAGAATTGCCAGATCAGTTATTGCTATTTTAAAGGGTTGAAAATTACTTCTACCCGTTTCTTAAATAGCGAAATCAAGGAATGTGATTTTATAGACACCGATTTATCTGCCGCAATTTTTAAAGGCTCAAACTTGGTGGGGAGCACTTTCGTGAACTGTAATTTAACCAAGGCCGATTTCAGAGAAGCTTACGGTTACCAGTTCAACCCCAATAACAATCGCCTGAAAAAGGCAAAATTCTCTAACCCTGAGGTTTTAGCTTTGTTGAATGGGTATGATATTGTGATTGAATAATTGAGACAGCGTCCTCTCCCCCAACCTATTCTCCTCATATAATGCGGAGAATAGACTGATTAATCTCCGCATAAAACGAAAAAAGGCTCCAAAGAGCCTTTATAATCAATTTGATTTTTTAATAAAGCTTAACTCAGCTCGTCTTCATCAAAGCCTTCCATATCATCAATGGAGAACATACTGCTGAGTAAATCTTTGAAACGGGTGCCAGTATCTAAAGCAGACTTACTCAGTTTGCTGTATTCGGCCAAGCCGTGAAGCACGAACTCCATGAGGAACAGTTGCTCCTCTTTAGATTTTTTAGGATACTTATTCTTTACTAAGTCTGCCAAGCCAGGCACAGACAAAAGCGCTTTCTCATAAGCTTGGTTAGAAAGATCGTTCAGTAAGTCGATCGAACTCCCTTCTCCAAACCAATTGATAATGGCTTTATAAGGGTTTTCCGTTTTCTCTCCCTTGTCCTTCTTCTTATCGTCTGGATTTGGGAAGTAATCTAAGAACTGTGTCCGAATGGCCTTGCCCACCAAGTTATGCGCTACTATACCAGGCCCTTCTTGTTCGCCCTCATACACCAACTCTACTTTACCAGTAATCGCAGGAATGACGCCTACAAAGTCAGAAACACGTACATAAGTTTTCTTTTCGCCATTCATTAAAGCCCTTCTTTCCGCAGCACTCAATAAATTCTCGTAAGCAGAAATTGTCAGTCTAGCCGACACTCCACTTTTCTCATCCACATACTCACTATTTCGGGCTTCAATCGCCACTTGCTCGATGAGGTCTTGCGCTATTTCATTCAAGACAATTTTCTCTTTCTGCGCTTCTTTAATATCTGCCTCTTGCACCGTAATCTGTTTTCCTATTTCCAAAGTTTTTGGATAATGGGTAATAATCTGGCTATCGATACGGTCTTTCAGTGGGGTTACAATACTGCCTCGGTTGGTATAATCTTCAGGGTTGGCGGTAAACACAAATTGAATATCTAAAGGAAGTCTCAGTTTGAAACCTCTGATTTGGATATCGCCTTCTTGCAAGATGTTGAAAAGTGCCACCTGAATTCTGGCCTGCAAATCAGGTAACTCATTGATGACAAAAATGCCTCTATGCGACCTCGGCACCATGCCGTAATGGATCACGCGCTCATCTGAATAAGGCAACTTTAAAGAGGCAGCTTTGATCGGATCAACATCGCCAATTAAATCAGCAATGGACACATCAGGCGTAGCCAGTTTTTCAGAATAACGATCGCTGCGATGGAGCCAAGTCACAGGGGTTTTATCTCCTATTTCCTTTACTTTCTCCAGCCCAAATTTAGTGATGGGGTTCAACGGATCATCATTCAATTCAGAACCTTCAACCACCGGAACATACTCATCTAAAAGCAAGGTCATTTGACGGGCAATTCTGGTTTTGGCTTGTCCTCTTAAACCCAATAAGTTCATGTTGTGCTTGGAAAGAATGGCGCGCTCCACATCAGGAATTACGGTATCTTCATACCCCCAAATGCCTTCAAAAGTAGGCTCCTTATTCACCAGTTTTTTGATCAGGTTATCACGAAGTTCATCCTTTACAGATTTACTTTGATAGCCCGCCTTTTTCAAAGCGCCAAGGGTATTTATCTTCAATAATTGATCAGAGGTCAATTTGTAATAGCTCATGTTAAAATCGTTTTCTGCGATTGCGTTTAAAGTCTTCAAAAATAACGTGCCCCAAGCCTTTGAGGCTACTGTAATAGGCATTGCCGTTATTGGCTGCGGTAAATTCCTTCACAAATTCCTTCAGATATGGATCTGACGCAATCATAAAAGTGGTAATAGGAATCTGTAATCTTTTACACTGGCTCGCCAAGTTCAGTGTTTTATTAAAAATCTTTGGGTCGAGCCCGAAGGCGTTTTTGTAGTATTTAATTCCAACTTTCATACAGGTGGGTTTTCCATCTGTAATCATGAAAATTTGCTTGTTGGCGTTTTTCCTTCTTCTTAAAATATCCATGGCCAGTTCTAGCCCAGCAATGGTATTGGTATGGTAAGGCCCAACTTGCAGGTACGGCAAATCTTTGATTTCAATCTGCCAAGCATCGTTCCCAAATACAATCACATCGAGTGTGTCTTTTGGGTATTTGGTTTTGATGAGTTCGGCCAAGGCCATGGCCACTTTTTTAGCTGGCGTAATTCTGTCTTCCCCATACAAAATCATGGAATGGGAAATATCTATCATCAGTACCGTTGAGGTCTGCGTTTTGTATTCTGTTTCAATGACCTCCAAGTCATTTTCGGTCAGCTTAAACTCTCCAAAACCGTTATTGATTTGCGCGTTGCGAATGGAATCCGTCATGGCGATTTGCTGAAGAGAATCACCAAACTCGAAAGGACGTCTGTCGGTGCCCGTTTCATCTCCAATTCCTGAAAAGGAAGTCTTGTGCTGACCCTTTCCCGATTTTTTCAGCTTACCGAAGATTTCTTCCAAGGAAGATTTTCTGATTTCCTGCCCCGTTTTATCGGTCACCTGAAATTTACCGTCTCCGTTTTGCTCGGTCAGGTAACCCTTATCCTTCAGGTCTTCAATAAAATCACCGATGCCATAATTACCATTGGTGATGTTGTATTGCTTATCTAAATTCGTCAACCAACTAAGTGCCTCACCAGCATCACCTCCTGTAATACTAATCAACTGTAAGAAGATATTCAGTAGGTTGTCAAAGGCCGATTGCCCAGCCGTTTTTTGCGGAATGTATTTTGAAAATCGATATCCTTTCATGAATGCCTTGACAACGCGATTGATAATGAATTGGTTTAATTTAAACCTTTCTTTTTAAGTGAAGCGGCTTAACTATAATCTATTCATTTAAAAGTGTATCTTTTTTCAACCATGGCGTTCTACTGTCAAAATTCTAAACCTATGCAAAGCTTCTGAGAGAATGATAGCCACAGAAAACATCAATGCCGATGCAATCTCAGAAAACGAGCTGATAGAGTGGTCCAAGAAGGATCATCGCTATTTTGAGCCCATTTATGAAAAATACTATGAGCCCATTTTCAGACTCATTATGTGCAGGGTGCAGGACGAAGAGGTAACTAAAGACATCACTTCGAATGTGTTTTGTAAGGCCTTGGTCAATCTGGACAAGTACAAATTTCAGGGATTGAGTTTCTCGTCTTGGCTTTATCGTTTGGCGCTCAATAGCTGCTACGATTATTTCAGAACCCAAAAGAAAAAGCGCACCGTGGTTTTAGAAGAGTTTATGACTCAGGAAATGGCCGAAGAGTTTGAACCCGAGACTTTGTATTTACAAAGGGGGCTCAAGTTACTGCCAGAAGTACTGGATAAGTTAAAGCCGAGGGACCTTGAGCTGATTGAACTCAGATTTTTTGAGTCGAAGAGTTTCAAGGAGATCAGTGAGATTTTGGGGATTACAGAGAACAATGCCAAAACCCGATCGCACCGCATTTTAAAGAGAATTAGAAAAAAATTAGAGCCGAGCAGATATGAAATATAGATATTTGAAAAAAGGCAAAAAAATAAGCTCAGAGCGAATAAAGGCTCATATGGACTTTAGTAGTGTGCTAGAAAATTCAGCTACAATGCTGGAGGGCAACCTTCCTAAAGATGTTATCACCAAATCTGGGGTGAGTAGAATGTGGTTTCTACTACTCTTGTTGCCACTTGCTGCAGGAGTTTACTTTTTCACGCTTCCAAGTGAAAAAGTAAATAAAGAATTACAACCACCTGTTGAACAACAGATAGCAGAAGAAATGCCCGAACAAACTATTCCTTTAGATACAATTGAGAGTACTCTTACTAAAAAGAATGCAACAGAAAAGGATGCGGTTGTGATAGCCAAACCAGAGCCGCAGGTTTCTCCAGAGTCCAAACAAAAAATAGCCGAAACCAATACTGTAAAAGAAAAAGAGGCAGTCTTTAACAAGGAAGTCGAAAAAGAAGATGTCTTTATAAAGGCCAGCCCAAAGATGGGTTTTGAGGCATTCTATACTTTTTTGGACAGCGAAATCAAGTTTCCAGAAAATGCCAATTCAAATATTTTTGAAGGCTATGTAAAAGTGCTTTTTGCCATTAATCCAGACGGCAGCATTTCTGATTTTGAAATCCAAGAAAGCCTGGGCGAGTCTTTCGATAAAGAAGCCCTACGGGTGCTCAAATTGGTGAATGAATGGAGTCCTGCTACTTTTAATAATGAAGCAGTGCGCAGCCAGCTTTCTATAAAACTAAAGTTCGACCGAGACAATAATTAACCATGAGGAAGCTAAGACCAATTGCCTGCCTGTTTTTGTTGTTTCTTGTCAAGCTTACAAGTGCTCAGACCTTTCAGAAACAAGATTCATTAAAACTGCCCACTCTAACAAGCCCTCAAATGGTTTGGACAGATTTAAACTCCGACAAATATTATGACCTGCTCGTATACGGAAAAGAGCCTAGCAGCGATTCTACCCAATTTTTTCTTTTCAAAAATGAGGGTGGATTGTTTCTTGAGTCTGTTCGTCTGCCATTTTTTGACCTTGAAATTCATGCCTTAGAGATAATTGACATCGATAAAGATGGTGAATTAGACATTGTGTTTTCTGGCGTAAAAGCAGGCACAGACACGCTCTTCTCTTCACTCATCAATCAAGGAGAATTAGAGTTTCAACTGGCCCCTATGCCAATGGCTTCTATTCTTACAGAAGAGTTTATGCTTCAAGACTTTAATAGAGACAATCTTTTGGAATTGGTTTACATAGATTCCGAGGCAAAAGTTAAATACTTAACCGGCACAGCACTTGGCTGGGAAGAGCAACCAAATTTTTTCAACGATTCGCCAGCCGATGCTCTATTTGATTTGGACCTGAACAGCGATGGACTCCGCGATTTGCTGATTTCTTCTTCGAACAGACCTGATTCATTGACCCGATATCTCCAGAACCAGCTTTCGGGATGGGAGGATTTTCAAAAACCTTTTCCTTTCGATAACCTGTCCATCAATATCTTTACTCATGGGTCTTTCACTAAAAGTGGCTATCCAGATATGTTTCTTTCAGGAAACCTAATGGGGGGCAGCTCGTCTAACTTCTTGATAAAAAGCAAACAAGATACTTTTGACCTTACCGAAATTCTTCCTGACTTAGAAGTTTTAGATGCCCTTATGGCCGATTTTGATTCTGATGGAAAAACAGACTTATGGCTTAGCACCCACAACGAAGACAACGAATTTGCTAGCTATTTTCTAAATGATTTAGCCGACCCGAAGGACACCGTAATCATGAACACAGAAATTGCTTCCATAACTCGCTTTGCGGATTATACCAGAGATGGAAATCTAGACTTCGCTCAACTGCTTCCTTCTGGCGATTCTTTGGAAGTTTTCTTCTTCAAAAATGAACAAACCCTATTCAATGAAGGCCCTAGGAATCCACATTTAATCAACGCGGTTCAAACGGGAATAGGACATGGGTTAATTGTTTGGGGTACAGGTTATGATTCACTCACAGCAACTGAGCTTATATCATATGATGTAATCATAGCCAACTCAGATACCGTAGCCCTTAATGATGGCACTCTTAATATTAATACGCCTAACCCACGGCTCCCAAATCACGGTAATCAGCTTTACGCCACGCAGTCCATTTTTAGCAATTTGGTACCCGGAAATTACTTTCACTATATAAATGCTGCTGATAATGCATTCAATTATCTAAGTAATGGAAACTGCAAACCTAACACGAACATTCTCAATCAATTTGCCATCTGCGCAGTAGAAGATTTAGAAGCCTCTGTTATTGAAACATGTAAAGGAAGCACATTGGTATTGGGCACACCTACCATTTTAAGAAACTGGGTTTCAGAAAAACGTGGCCCTTTAGGTCAATCCTCCATGTTAAGATACGAAGCTGATTTAGACGACACGATCTATGGATCTGTGGTAGAATTTAAAAATTGTAGCGATGGCCAGTTAACTTATATTATCCAGTCAAAGGATACCGAAATTCCAGAGCTCAATATGCCTAAATACAACCTTATTTGTCCAGGAGACACCGTATCCTTCTCTGCAAATGCAGCATGGAGCAACATTCAATGGACAGCCGCCCAATTAGGTGATTTGGGCGCTGGACATGCCATTAGCTTTGTCCCCACAGAGTCTCAACTCGTTTTTTTCTATGGCGAAAACGAAGACGGCTGTTCTTTTAACTACACAACCTTTGTAGAAATAGAAGATTTTAAGCCATCAGTGAAAGACTCTGTTTTAACCATTAATGTAGGCGAAAGTGTTGAACTAGTGGCCAGCGGAGGCTCCACCTACGAATGGCTACCTTCCATAGGTCTTAGCAATCCTAACATTGCAAATCCGCAGGCAAGCCCACGATCAGACATTACCTATTTAGTAACCATAACGAGTGAAAATGGCTGTACAGAAACATTTGAAGTTCAGGTAAATGTGACTCAAATTGGAGGAGTCGCCAATCTATTTACACCAAATGGTGATGGTAAGAACGACAACATTGTGGTTTTTCTGAGTCAAATTCCTAGAGAATTTCAATTCAGTATCTTCAACCGATCGGGCAATTTACTCTACCAAACCAAAAACCCACAAGAGGCCATGAATAACGGATGGAATGGTACCGTAAATGGATCTACCGTTTCGAATGGCGTCTATTTCTGGAGCGTGAGCGGACAATTTGAAAATGGCCAACCCGTAAAACTTAATGGTACCACCAATGGTAAAATCAGTTTAGTGAGGTAACGAGAATGAATCGAAGGTCGCTAGTTATTTTTTCTCTTTTGAGCATTTTCATGATTGAAAGTGCCTACTCACAACAGTTTAATTTTTCGTTGCTTTCTTATGCAGAACAAAGGTTGAACCCTGCTTATGCGGCTACTGATAGTTATTGGGCTGCTGATGCACTTCATAGAAATCAGCAAACAGCACCCGACTTCAGCATTAACAGCATTACATTTTCATTCAAATACCCTCATCTGATGCCTAACCGCCAGAATGTGCAAGGTGGTTTTGGGTTGAGTGTAATGAATGATCAATCTGGCAGCACCAATACTTTCGAGGTTCAAGAAGTGGGGTTTTCCTATGCGCTTCAGTTTAAATCAGACATTGGTGAAGTACTGTCTTTTGGTATTAGTGGTTTTCATCATAAGCAAGGATTCACCTTCGCCAATTTTCTGACCAATACCCAATACATTCCGGATAGAGGTTTTGATTCTTCAATCAATAATGGAGAAAGCCTGCAAGAATTGAGTGATACCTATTATCGTATCAATACAGGGGTGCTTTATGAGCTTGTGAACAGTAATGGCCAAACCATGTCGCGTTTAGGCTTTTCTATCTTTGATATTAACAGACCTGAAAGTTCATTTTTCAATAGCGGATCAAAAGCTCCTCCCACTTATATGGGCGAGTTAGCCTTTTCCATTTACCAAACACCAAAACTGAACGTAAGCCCTAATTTTCTCTGGGTTCATCACACCAAAAGAAACAGACTCAATATTGGGTTAGGCAGTGAGTATAAAGTAGCCAACGACACTAAAATTGGTTTGGAACTTAAGTATCTATTGGGAAGAGATTTAATAAGCTCCATCGAGCTTCAAAAAGGAAATTTATCAATAGGCATGGCATACGACTTGTCTGTAAACGTAAAAAACTCAGCCAATACAGGAGCTTTCGAATTTGGTTTAAGAGTACAAGGATTGGTACGAGAGAGAGAAAAAAGAAAAAAACAAAGCACGAAAAAATCTCCTCAAAGCCTAAGACCCGCAACAGAGAAACACTACAACCTTCAACCAATTACGCTACCTAGTTACGAGCCAATGGCACAACTGCCGATTGGGCAAGTTTTAGCAAAAAGTACTAAGCCTGCTAAAACAGGAACAGCCCAAGTAGAACAATCCTACACTTTCAATTATTCGCTGAACCAATTTGCACTCAAGCAGCGAATTAAGGAAGAACTAGGCCCTATTTTGAAAAGCCTCATGGATGATGAAATCAAGTTCGTAGCCATTGAAGGCCACACAGATAACACAGGCGGTGATGAATTGAACAGTAGGCTATCACTAACACGTGCCCAAACTATCGCGGACTATTTAATAGAGAATGGAGTATCTGCAAAAAGAATTAAAGTTAGTGGTTATGGAGAATCTCTTCCTATGAGCAATAACAATACGCCATTGGGCAGAGCCATAAATCGCAGGGTAGTTATTTCTGTTTTCAAGTGATAGCCCAAGCTGAATCCAACCCAATAAAACTCTTATACAGAGCTTCAATTTTTAAGTAATTGCTTACATTTAGTAACCAGTTCAAATAAAAGGTACTTTAGAGGATAGCCAATTTTGGCTTACTTTACTTAACTTTTATAAACTAAACTGAATGAAACTTACTAAACTGCTCTTTTTCGGACTTGTGCTTTGCGCCATTTCTTCTTGCTCTAAAACCAACAATGCTGAATTCATTATTGGTGAATGGTACAATGAATCGATGATTGTTGCTATTGACCATGGTAAACCAGAAGAAACGGAATTCAAAGTGCCGATTGGGAGTTGGGAAGATGTTCTTGGTATTGAACCCATACTGACCACTTATACGAAAGATGGAAAGTACGCTTCTGTTTATACAGATTTATCTGGGGAAGTATCCATGGAAACTTTTGGTACATGGGAAGTAAAAGGCGACAGCCTTTACCTCACCGAGAATGATATTACCACCGCATACAAATTCGTCTGGATGGATGGCAAAGGAGAGTTTACGGGTTTTTTGGATTGGGATAGTGATGGCTTGCCCGATGATTTGTATTCGGGTATTCAAATCAAGAAATGATTTTTTAACCAAAAAAATAAACTATGGACATTTCAAACATCAATTGGTTGGCGGTTGTCGTATCGACAGTGGCCTATTTTGCACTGGGCGCTATATGGTATGGCCCCCTTTTTGGTAAAGCGTGGCAGCGTGGCGTTGGGCTCTCTGATGAAGAACTCAAGAACGCAAACATGGGAAAGCTATTCGGTAGTGCCTTGATCCTCTCATTTGTTGTAAGTTTCGGGATGGCTATGTTCTTCTATGGTTTTGGTGAAAACCCAGATATGAATGCCACAATGGGCGCAATGATGGGGCTTATGACCGGCCTATTCTTTATTATTCCTACTACTGCATTGAATTATAACTTCGCTAGAAAGGGCGCTGGTTTAATTATGATCGATTCACTTTACCACACCATTGCCTTTACCATTATCGGTATTATTCTGGGGGTTTGGAAATAGCGAATGCGCTAGCGAAAACCAAGTAGGCACATAACAAATTCTAAAGTCCATGCGTTTTAGGTTGAAAAATCACCTAAACATTCATGGGCTTTTTTCCGTCTAAGATGTTATTAAAAAATTATTACTCCGATTGTCATCTCGGGAACTAACTGAGCACTTTTTTTATTTAGGAATGGTCAAACTAACTAGACATGAAAAACCAAAAACAACACCCCTCACCGATTGCCTATAAACTAGGCTGGCAAATTGCCCAATCTGAAAACGAAATGTTTACCCAAGTAAATAACCGATTGAAATCTATTAAAGCAATTCATAAGCTGAAGCGTGGCGAACTTTTTTTAGAAGTAATAGAAGGCTGAACCTTTAAAAGTTCAGAGGACTCGGTTTTAAGAAGCTATACCCTAGGTCAGTAAGCTTTTTCTCCGACACTCTTTTTGATGGAATAATTTCAGGCGCCTCCCAAATGGGCTGGTCGAAGTTATACTTATGCGCCATGGCCTCATGTACTTCTTTGCGTGTTGGGTGTTCTGGGCAAACCAAATTCAGAGTATCAACTTCTTCCAAATCACCCTTTATTAATTGCTGAATAACGTTAATAACGTCATCTCGGTGAATGTAATTAACTGGGGTGGAAGCTCCTGAAGTGGCCTTGCCTGCAAACCATTTTCCTGAAATTCTGTCTTCACCCATTAAGCCTCCACAACGGAGCACCGTAAGCTTTGCCTCCACTTGACGCATTTCTCTTTCACCCAATACCACCGCTTTTGTCGACCCGTTTTCTAAGTCGAAATTGGTAGTTTCGGTTACCCAATCGCCTGTATTCGGATAGTAAGAAGTAGAACTCACAAAAATCACTTTAGGCACTTTGTGCTGATCAACCAAATATTTCAAATACTTGATTTGTTCGCCATAAAACTCAGGCGTATTTCTTTTTCTCCCAGGAGGAATATTGATCACCAATACATCGGTTTGAAAAAGAGCATTAAAGTTTTCGCCTGTTGGCATTGGATCCATTTTGAGTAAAAACGGACTAATTCCTGCATCAGAAAGTAAATGGAATTTCTCTTTTGAAGTGGTACTACCCAGTACAGAAAAACCTTCTTGAGATAATTTTTTCCCTAAAGCCAAGCCCAACCAACCGCAACCAACGATACTTACCTTCATCCAAAACTTGATTATATCGTGGCTTGAGCTTTCATTTCAGCAACCACTTTTTCGTAATATGCTTCGTATTGAGGAAGAATATTTGTGATGTCGAAATCTTGGGCTCTTTTTAGTGCATTGGTTTTAAAAGTCCCTAAGTTCTCATCATTCAAAATATGGAGTGCGTTTTTCGTCATGTCCTCCACATCTCCAATTGGAGATACAAAACCAGTTACACCGTGCTGGTTCAATTCAGGAATACCACCAGCATTTGAGGTTACCAATGGTACTTCGCAAGCCATAGCCTCTAGCGCAGATAAACCAAAACTTTCCTTTTCTGAAGGCATTAAGAATAAATCGGCAACAGAAAGCACTTCTTGCACCGCCTCTAGTTTTCCTAAGAAACGAACTTCTTCATAAATGCCTAGTTCACGGCAAAGTGATTCTATATGGCTTCTTTCTGGGCCATCACCCACTAAAAGCAAACGGGCAGGTATTTGTTCTTGAATTTTATGGAACACTTTCACTACATCGTCAATACGCTTTACTTTTCTGAAGTTTGATGTGTGAACGATAAGCTTTTCTCCATTCGGACAAATGGCGGTTTTAAAATGTTCCTTACGCTGTTTCTTGAATTTTTCTAGATCGATAAAATTGGGGATCACCTCAATTTCACGTCTGATGTTAAAATGCTTGTAGGTGTCTTTCTTTAAATCTTCAGAAACCGAAGTAACTCCATCTGACTGATTGATGCTGTACGTTACCACAGGCTCATACGATGGGTCTTTCCCAACCAAAGTAATGTCTGTGCCATGTAGAGTAGTAATTACTGGAATTTCAATGCCTTGATCTTTCAGAATTTGCTTGGCCAACACCGCAGCCGAAGCATGAGGAATTGCGTAATGCACATGAAGTACATCCAGTTTTTCATACTTCACTACGTCCACCATTTTACTGGCCAGAGCAAGTTCGTAAGGAGGAAATTTGAAAAGCGGATAAGAACGAATATTTACTTCGTGATAAAAAAGATTCTCGTTAAAGAAGTCTAATCTGGTAGGTTGCGAATAGGTAATAAAATGAATTTTATATCCTTTTTTAGCCAGCCCTATCCCTAGTTCTGTAGCTACAACTCCCGAACCACCAAAGGTTGGGTAACACACAATTCCAATATTCATTAATTCTAGCGCTTTAAAGCCAACTTTCTTTCAACTGGTTAGTCTTTATTAAAGTTCCAGATCGACTCGTAGATTAAATCTTGAATTTTGGTACGGATGTTCCACTGAATCAGTTTCGCATTTTCTGCGTTCGGATAAACTCGGTTTGCAAGGAATACATAAATCAACTCTTGTTCTGGATCGGCCCAAACCGCAGTACCTGTAAATCCTGAGTGTCCAAAAGTAGACGCTGAAGCATAACGTGAGGTTGGCCCTTCATCTTTACCTACAATCGGTTTATCCCAGCCCATTCCCCTTCGATTGTCTTCCGTTTGTTGCGAAGTAAAAGCAGGAATGGTATTCAGTTCATAATATTTTTGATTGCCATATTGGCCCAGTTGTAAGTGCATTTGCATAAGAACAGCTAAATCGAGGGCATTGGAAAACAAACCCGCATGCCCTGCTACTCCACCAAACATGGCAGCGCCTTGGTCGTGTACGGTTCCTCTCAATAAAGTTTTTCTGAAAAGGTTATCGTCTTCGGTTGGAGCAATTTCTGCCAAAAACCCATTTTCCGTAGGTAAGTACCCCATGGTTTGTAAACCCAGTGGAGCATAAAGCTTATCACTTAGAAAAACATCAAAAGGTTTGTCTAGAATATTTTCAGCCAACTTGTAGAAAAAATAATAACCCATATCCGAATAGAGGTAATCATATTTTTTCTCACCCTTAGGCATTTTTCTCAAGTCCGCATCAATTACCCATTTCCAAACTGAGTCCGCTAAAGCTGGGCTTCCATATACATGATCGGCAATGGTAGAATTGTAACTGGGGCCTGGGGTTTCACTATAATAAGCTTCATTCAAAACCCCATTCTCTACCGTCCTTTTCCAAAACGGGATGAATGGCTGAAGGCCAGCTTGATGCAAAAGCACATCTCGAATGACTAAATCTTCTTTATTCGTTCCTTTCACTTCGGGCAAGTAATCACCCAAGGTTTTATTCATGTCAATGAGGCCGTTTTCGTTAAGGTACATCAGCACCTGCACACTAGCCATCACTTTGGTAATTGAGGCCAAATCGTACATGGTTTCGTCATTTACAGCGATGAGGCTGTCATAGGTTTGATAACCATAATTCTTGCTGAAGATCACTTTGCCTTTTCTGGCCACCATCACTTGACCACCAGGAGTTGCTTTGCCGTCAATTGCCTTTTTCATGAAAATATCAATGCCTTTCAATGTTTCAGAATCCATCCCTACTTCCTCTGGCAATCCAAAACCTAAACGAGAAGCAGTCATTGTCTTAATTCCCGTTCCACTTTTAAAACTACCTGTAGTTACTGGTAATTTACCTTCGGCACGAAGGGCTCCAAAAATGATTTGTGGAGCAATATTTCTTGTAATTTCATTGTCTTCGTAAGTGCAAATAATATTCTTCACCCCATCAAAAAACTGAAGCCCATAGGCATTACCAAATGCCACAACAATGACATTGGTTTTAGTCTGTAAGTCGCGAATAAACTGCACCTCTTCCGACTTTACCCCGTGTTGATCTTTTGTAGAATTGGTAATTCCACCATAACCAACAACCACAGTATTATAAGAAGCCAGTGAATCTAACAAAGACTGATAAGTAGTTCCTGCTCTAAAATGATCGAACTTGGCATACTTGCTTAAGGTATTCTCAAATTCTTTATTATCCGAAGTTCCGAAATTGAGAGAAGCAAACTTGGTGCTGTCCAACCTAATGATTGGCACAAGTTCATCTGTATTGTCAACCACCGTCATCGCCTTTTGGTAAAGAATACGATTGAGCATTTCTGCATAACTGGTGTTAATGCGCTCGGTAAGGTTATCTGTTGAAATTGGTTCATACTTAGAAAGCCCTAACCAATATTTCGCTTCCAAAATTCTTCTTACTCGGTAATCAAGTGAGGTTTGAGTCAAATCGCCTTTTTTAATAGCCTTCTTTACTTGGTCGATGCCTTTTGCTACATCTACAGGATAAAGAATAATGTCATTCCCTGCCATCAAAGCACGCACATCGGCTTCTCCCGGTTCATAATATTTTGCCACGCCTTGCATATTCATTGCATCGGTAAAAGCCAAACCATCAAAACCAAGCTCCTTCTTTAGTAGGTCGGTTACTACTTTTTGTGAAAGCGTAGTTGGGGTTTTTTCGCGACTATCATAAGCAGGGATTTGCAAATGCGCCACCATCACACTCATCAAGCTATCTTTCATTAACGCCTTGAAGGGATAAAGCTCAATGTCATTCATGCGCTCTTTGCTGTGGTTAATCACTGGCAAATCTGCATGAGAATCTACATCGGTATCGCCATGACCTGGGAAATGTTTGGCATTGGCCATAATGCCAAAATCTTGCATGCCCTTCATATAAGCCACACCCTTTTCAGCCACATTAAATTTATTTTCGCCAAAAGACCGATAGCCAATCACAGGGTTTTTAGGGTTCACATTTACATCGACAACTGGCGCGAAATTGATGTGCATATTCAATTGCTTGAACTGATTGGCCACTTCCTTGCCCATTTCGTAAATCAGACGGTTATCTTGTATGGCGCCTAAAGTCATTTGTTTTGGAAAGTCCATTATACTGTCCAATCGCATACCTATTCCCCACTCTGCATCCATAGCAACGGCCAATGGCACTTTAGCTTTTGCCTGATAGCGATTGGTAAGATGGGCTTGTCTGCCTGCCCCTCCCTGAAAGAAGATTAAGCCACCAATATTATACTTAGAAATAAGGGAGTCAATCTCTGCATAGTGCGCTTCATCTCTATTTGAATAAGCCGCCACCATAAAAAGTTGGCCAAGCCTTTCTTCAGGTGTCATGCTTTTAAAAACACTATCAGCCCATGCCTTTTGGCTTACCGTATCTATTTTTGAATAGATCTTTTGACCAAAAAGAGAGGTTGAAAAAAGGAAGGATATTAAAATAGAGAAAGCAACTTTGTTCAGCATTATGCCGTAATTTTTAGTTATAGCAAATAAAACATAAATTTGTTCATAGGCGAATTTCTTGCCAAGAACCTTTATATCGTAAAGAACGCCAAAATAGGAGAAACAATATCATGAAAATACCAAGTCTTGTAAAGAAACCCAATTATCAACGATACGATATCAAGCCTAGGTACTACGACCCTGTCAAGGAAGATATTGAAAATAGAACGAGCAGAATCAAAGCAGAAATGGGTTTGAACGAAAATGTAGACCTTGATGCTGGTTACCGTTCTCAGATTGAAGGCTCATTTAGAAAAAACATGAAGCACGCCAAAAATGGAGTGGATCAAACCATCATGTTGCGTTTGGTTATTTTCGTGATTTTAGTGCTGTTTGTAGGTGGTTTCGTTTACATCGGAAAAGATATTTTCTACCTTGGCCTTCTTTATGTTCCTTATTTAATTTGGAAGAAAATGCGAAAGTAATTTCTTCAACCTTGCATGCCCGATTTAATACGATTACTTCCTGATAACATCGCCAATCAGATTGCCGCTGGCGAGGTAGTCCAGCGTCCTGCTTCGGTGGTTAAAGAACTACTGGAAAACGCCATTGATGCGGGTGCCACAAACATTAAACTCATTTTAAAAGAGGCGGGAAAGGTGCTAATTCAAGTAATTGACAATGGAACAGGAATGTCTGAAACAGACATTCGCATGTGTTTTGAGCGACATGCCACTTCAAAAATTCGTTCTACAGAAGATCTTTTCACCATAAAAACTATGGGCTTCCGGGGTGAAGCCATGGCCTCAATTGCTGCGGTAAGTCAAGTAGAAGCCAAAACTAGAAAGGAAAGTGAAGAGCTTGGGGTATTACTTCAAATTGAAGCTTCGGAAGTAAAAAAACAAGAACCCACTTCCACCCCAGTTGGCACTTCGTTTTGTGTAAAGAATCTGTTTTATAATGTTCCCGCAAGGCGGAATTTCTTAAAATCGAACTCGGTTGAAACTCGGCATATCGTGGATGAATTTCAGCGTGTGGCGCTGTCCAATCCGCAAGTGGAAATGACCATGTACCACAATGATTTGGAAATGTACCACCTTACTTCTGGTAAGTTGAGCAATAGAGTCGTTGGGATTTTTGGCAAAAAATACCAAGCGCAAATGGCTTCTTGTTTAGAAGAAACGGACATGCTGAAAGTTTACGGTTATGTAGGAAAGCCAGAGTTTGCCAAGAAAACCCGTGGCGAGCAGTTCTTCTTTGTAAACAACCGTTTCATTAAAAGTAATTACCTGAACCATGCCGTAACCACGGCTTTTACAGGACTTATTCCTGATGGAAACTTTCCTTTCTATACCCTTTTTTTAGAGCTCGATCCAAAGCACATCGATATCAACGTTCATCCAACCAAAACTGAAATAAAGTTTGATGATGAACGCACGGTTTATGCCATAGTAAAAGCTGCCGTAAGACAAGCTTTAGGAACGCACAATATTACTCCAGCACTAGACTTTGGTGCCGATGTCAATTTTGCCTCCTTCCGGCCACAGCCTCAAAGTACAAGCACTGGAACCAGCGCAAGTCAATCAGATAGAAATTATGGGCAGTTCAGAGACTTGGACAAAAAACGTGAATCTACTTCGCACTGGGAAAAGCTGTATGACGGCCTACAGAAGGACATAGAAAAGGAAGAAAGACAAAACGCTCAGCTAGACATTCACCCAGAGGCCCAAAGTACAGTAACCATGGGCAGCGCAGCCAACACAGCTGAGGCTTATAAGCCTAATCGTGAAGCGGTTTTACCTTCGGCAAAGTATTTTCAGATTCATAAAAAGTATATTGCAACCCATGTAAAATCTGGTTTGCTTTTAGTGGCACAACAAGAGGCACATGAACGTATTTTGTATGAACGCTTTTTTCAGATGATCCAGAACCGATCAGGTGCCTCTCAGCAGTCGTTGTTTCCACAAAGCTTGGAACTCAACCCTGCCGACTTTGCCCTCGTTATGGGTATGAAAGATGAAATCAGTGCCATTGGTTTTGAGTTTTCAGAATTTGGGAAAAATACGGTGGTGATTAATGGAGTACCAGCAGATTTAAAAGCAGCAAACGAAAAACAATTGTTTGAGGGCTTTGTTGAACAGTTCAAGCAAAATCAATCGGAGCTTTCTATTAGTGCCGATGAAAACATTGCTAGATCAATCGCGAAACGTTCTTCTTTAAAAACAGGAACAACTTTGTCACCAGAAGAAATGTCATCATTGATCGACCAACTTTTCGCATGCAAAAACCCTAATTATTCACCCAATGGAAGAAAAACATCTTTCATTATTGAATTGGAAAAAATAGACCAGTTTTTTAACTAACACCTATGTTTGGACGACTTACTCCCCTTGTAAAAAACCTCCTATATATCAATATCGGAATTTGGTTGGTTCAGTTTTTACTGAAAATGGATTTAGGTAGCCGCTTTGGCTTATACTTCATTGCCTCTGATAATTTTAATCCCGTACAGTTTGTCACTTATATGTTTCTGCACGACACATTGAGTCCAATGCACATTTTCGGAAACATGTTTGCCCTCTTTATTTTTGGGCCGCTTTTAGAGCAGTTTTTAGGACCGAAGAAATTCGTAATACTTTATATGGTTACGGGTGTGGGGGCTGGTCTTTTCTATACAGGAGCAAACTACTTAGAGGTGAGCGCCATAAAAAATGACGTTGAAAGCTATTTAGACAATCCTAATTCTGAAGATTTCAACCGTTTAATCGCCAAGCATAACGTGTACAAGCCAGAGTATATTTACCCATTCATTGAGCAGTATTCCAGAAACGAAGACAGCCCACAGTTACGACAAGAATCTATTCAATATGCACGTGGGTTATATGCTTTCTTTGGCGATTACCCAATGGTTGGAGCTTCGGGTGCAATTTTCGGAATTTTAGCGGCATTTGCCCTTTTATTCCCCAATACCGAACTTTTCTTACTGTTTCTTCCTTTCCCAATCAAGGCAAAATACTTGGTTACAGTATACATTCTTTATGAGCTGTTCGCTGAGTTTCAAAGAGCACAAGGAGATAATGTGGCGCATTTGGCGCATATCGGTGGCGCAATCATTGCCTTTTTCTTGGTTACTTATTGGAAGAAAAGCAGAAGAGATTTTTACTAAAAACCCATGAACAGTATTCTAGACGATTTTAAACTCGCGTTTAAAACGGGAAATATCTTAAACCAGTTGATTGTTATCAATGTGGTGGTTTTTGTAGTGCTTGGAGTAACTGGTGTTTTCTTTACAGTTGCTGGTTATGGAAGCCTTTTCCAAAGCATTAGTAATTACTTGATGCTTCCTGCCAACCCAAGCCAATTGATCTATCAGCCTTGGACCTTGATCACTTATTTCTTTTACCATGAAGGTGTCTTCCATATTCTCTTCAATATGCTGTTCCTGTATTGGTTTGGAAGAATTATAGCAGAATATATAGGTCAGAATAAGGTTTTAGGCTTATATGTTTGGGGCGGAATTTTTGGCGGAGCGCTCTATTTACTTATCTATAACTTATTGCCCTTCTATGCACCAGCCATTGAAGGAACATACCTCTTAGGAGCTTCTGGCGGTGTAATCGCCATTGTTGTTGGGGCGGCTACCTTTATGCCCAATTTCACGGTTCTTTTGATTTTTCTTGGACCCGTAAGGTTGAAGTATATCGCAGCATTCTATGTAATCACTTCTCTGCTCCAATCCACTGGCTCCAATGCTGGAGGTGAAATAGCTCATTTAGGAGGCGCCTTGGCTGGGTTCTTATTTATTACCCAACTCAAAAGCGGCAATGACTGGAGCAAAATTGTCGTTCAGTTTATCACTTGGGTGAAAAGCCTTTTTAAGCCACAGCCAAAAATTAAGGTAAGCTACAGAAGCACAAAATCGAGCAGTGCTAAATCGACCAAAAGCTCTAAAGCTCCTGAAAAGAAGAAGTCAGAAACCTCGCAAAGTGAGATTGACGCTATTCTGGATAAAATTTCTGAAAGAGGCTACGATGCGCTAACCAAAGAAGAAAAGCAGAAGTTATTTAATGCTAGTAAGGATTAGTTTTTCTTGGTTTCGTAGGTCTTGGTAAACTGAAATGGTTTGCCATCACTCATTAATCCCTGTAAATCGATTAAAATGCTGGTTTCCTCATCAGAATTCCAAAACTCAATTGTCGCTTCCCCATGCTCATCAAGTTCAATAAGTGGTTTCCAAAATAGAACCAGCCTTTGATCATATTTAATGTCTAAATCTGATTTGACATCATACTTTGGTGAGTAAAACTTGCGACTTGAGTTATAGGCTCCTTTTATAGTGGTATTTAAAAAATTCTCATTCCATTTTTTGGTTTCTTCCACTATACCATCAGCCCCTTTGGTATAAAAGGCCAATACGCCTCCAAAGGCAGCACTTCCAAAAAGACCTGTAGCACTCAAGCTCTTGAAAACCACAACTCTGGAAATCGAATTTGGATCTAGTTGAGAGGCTGTCCCCATTGATATTTCACCATCATCCAACAGGATCAACGGGTCTCTTAACTTTCCCATACTAGCATCTTGACGTATATTTATTTTTGTCGGATTTGGTGAGAACGCATCGACTATTTGAACACCCGGCATTTTTCCTATAAGGGCTGAAAAAACATTTGTATGACTACTCGCTGATTGTGACTCTATAAAACTGTATGCGTCTTCACCTTTACCATAAGCAGTCTTTAATAGGGCTTGCTTTTTAGTTTCTTCCCTACTCGCGTCTACCACAAAAGGATCTAATACAGTTACTCCCGTATCCAAGCCAAAGGCCTTCTCAATTAAATCTCTTCTTTCATTCTTTGCCAAAAAGGAGAGGTTAGAGGTCGGATCAATTTTATCCCCACGCAGCAAAATACTTTGTGAAAATGAGGGCCACCTGTATTGGATTGAGTCAATTTCAAACATTAAATTATCCCTTTTCTTATCACGTTGCCCCTTAAAAAAAACAGTGTCATCATCATAAACAACCGCTTCTTCAAAAACAAACTTACCGTTATCCGATGTTGTAGCAGAAGCAATTATTGGCGGAATGGCTTGGTTGCTTATAAAGGTCACCTCTCCTCCCGAAATTGTTTTGTCTGACCCGAATTTATAGAGTGTCCCGCTCACCGTTAAGCCTTTTTCTATAAAGTAGTCAAGAGAGGGCAAAACATCATCTTTTAAATCTTGCCATGAAAACCTCACCCAGCCATGGGTGAGCATAACCAAGTCCAAGTGTTCCGTAGCGTATTCATTGTTGTCGTTAAAATAATACATCGGATTATCGATGTAGCCCTTTAGGTCAGAGGTAAGCAATAGCTCAGAATAAATACTTTGTTCTGGAGCATAATCCAAAGCTTGTCCTAAGTCAATCACACTCAATGAGAAGATGCCTGACTGGGAACGACCTAAAGAATTGTCCGCTTTTATTTTCAATTCAACTTTTTCTCTTGTACCATAATCTCTTTTTTCCGTTGTAACGATAACAGTGTCTCCTCGGCCCTTTTTAAACATCAACCTCTCCAACAGAGGATTTGCCAAACCATCGAACAACGTAATATGAAATATTCCCTCTGGAATTATATCCGTGGGCAGAATTACCATAGTCACTTTTTTGTTCAAACTCAAATCCAAATTATAAAGCAAGCTACCACCAGAGTGGACAGCCAAAAAATGACCCTTGTCACTTCCTAGCTCTAAGTTTGTACTTATCCTTAGTACTACCCTATCCTCAGATTCTGGGTACGCGTATAAGCTATAGCCCACTTCTTCAACCTGTGGAAGGTTAAAAGCTTTATTTCTACCTTCAATTTGTACTGAATAATTCTCCCCGAATTGCGGAATGAAGCTGAAATCCCCCATCCCGTCATGCTTCGACTCAATGTCTATAGACAGTGCCCCAGAAGGGTCAATAAGCCTTCCCTTAATATCTATTGAATGACCCGTATTATCGATCGCTTTAAAGGCCACTCTTGCAGGAAGGCCTGAAACTAAGTGACCTCCCTCTGGAAAGAATTGAACATCTATATCTCCTAAGTTTTGTGGGGTATTGGGTGAAGTTTCTGCTTCAACAGAATCTGAGACTACGACTATTTCCTTTTCGAAAAAAAAATCAGCATCAAAGTTCCTCATATAATTGGTATAGGACCTCAAAATATAACTGCCCCCTTTCAAATCCCTTGGCAAGTCAATAACTCCCTCACCGTAGCCAGTCTGAGCAAATACCAATTGCTCAACAATTAATTCTTTATCCTTAGAAAACAGCTCTACCCTAAGGTTTGTACTTAGCACAGAGGGTAAATTGGCCTCATAAGCAGTTACATAGGCCTGAAACCATATCGGGTCTCCAGGAACATAAAACTTTCTATCTGTATGAAGAAAGACTTTTTCTTGGGGGAAGCTAGTAGTAAGTTTCTCTAGTTTATCAGTAAGGCCGTTCAGTTGGGCGTTCTGAGAATTAGCATTCTGAATACCAATTGATTGAAAAAATAAAAAAAATAATAACAAATTCCTGCTGCCCACGATAAACACCCTAATGGTAGATGTTAAATTCTGTATATGAAATCTCATTATAAGAATTAAACAACACATAAGCATTTAAACCTTATTGACCAATTATCAGCAATCAGTATCAATACCTTTAATCCAGCTTCTATGCACGTTTACACCACCTTTGTCCCTATGATTCAAATTGGAGCATGACTGTAATTCAATCCCTCTCATCCATAAATGTCTTTTAACGCCAGTAAGGACTAGTTTTTCTTGGTTTCATATGTCTTGGTAAACTGAAATGGTTTGCCATCGCTCATTAATCCCTGTAAGTCGATTAAGATGCTGGTTTCCTCATCAGAATTCCAAAACTCAATTGTCGCTTCACCATGCTCATCAAGTTCAATGAGCGGTTTCCAAAATAGAACCAGCCTTTGATCATATTTAATGTCCAAATCTGATTTGACATCATATTTTGGTGAATAAAACTTGCGACTTGAGCTATAGGCTCCTTGTAGGGTGGTACTCAAAAAATTCTCATCCCATTTTTTGGTTTCAACCTCTAAACCATCGCTACTTTTGGTGTAAAATGCCAATACCCCTCCCCTGCCAGCACTCCCAAAGAGTCCAGAGGCGGCCAAGCCCTTAAAAAGCACTACCCTAGAAATTGAGTTTGGGTCTAAACTCATGGCGCTTTCCATTTGCACTTCAACATCGTCCAGAAGAATCATTGGAGGGAAAGATTGTTCTATTGATGAGTTTTGTCGAATGGAGATTTGAGGTGCTCCAAACCCAGTTGGTGATATCGTTACTCCTGTGAATTTCCCTACAAGTGCACTAAAAACATCAGTATAGCTTGTGGCCGAAGGTGAATCTACAAAGCTGTATGCATCTGACCCCTTTCCATAAGCCGTCTTTTGTAAAGCCTCTCTCTTGCCATCCTCTCGACTAGCCTCCACAGCAAAAGAGTCTAAGTAAGTTACTCCCGTATCCAAGCCATATGCCTTCTCAATTAAATCTCTTCTTTCATTCTTTGCCAAAAAGGAGAGGTTAGAGGTCGGATCAATTTTGTCTCCCTTCAGCAGAATGTTCTGTGAAAACGAGGGCCAATCATATTTGATTGAGTCAATTTCAAACCTCACATTATCCCTTTTCTTATCACGCTGCCCTCTAAAAAAAATAGTCTCATCATCATACACAACTGCTTCCTCAAAAATGAATTTACCCTTATCAGATGTTGTAGCAGAAGCGATGATAGGCGGGGTGGCTTGATTATTAATAAAGGTTACTTCTCCTCCTGAAATTGTTTTGTCTGACCCGAATTTATAGAGTGTCCCGCTTACCGTTAAGCCTTGTTCTACAAAGTAGTCAAGAGAGGGTAAAACATCCTTTTTTAAATCCTCCCATGAAAACCTGCTCCAGCCATGGGTGAGCATAACCAAATCTAAGTGAGGTAAGGCGTTTTCGTTCTTACTGCTAAAGTAATACATCGGATTATCGATGTAGCCCTTTAGGTCAGAGGTAAGCAATAGCTCAGAGTAAATACTTTGCTCTGGAGCATAATCCAAAGCTTGCCCTAAATCAATAACGCTCAATGAGAATATGCCTGACTGGGGATTTCCCAGAGAGTCTATTGCCTTTATTTTCAAACCAACTTTTTCTCTAAGAGTATATTCTTGCTTATTTGTTGAAACGGATAACTCATTGTCTAATGGCTTTTTTATAAACACAAGTCTTTCTAACAACGGATTAGCCGAATCATCAAACAAAGTAATGTGAGCAATCCCTTCAGGAATTACATCAGTGGGGATCATTGCAATCGCCAATTTGTCCGAAAGGTTTAGCTCAAAATCGTAGTATAACTCACCATTTGAATGAATTACTAAAAAGTGCTTTTCACTTTTAGCCAGCTCTTTATTGGTTGTAATTCTAAGTTTTATTTTTCCTTCGGCTTCTGGAAAAGCGTATAGGCTATACCCTTTTTGTTCCACCTCTGGGAGACTAAAAACTTGCTCGGACCCTTCTATTCTTACAAAATAATCTTCTCCGAATTGAGGAACAAGATTAAATGCTCCCATCCCATCATGCTCAGACTCAATTGCGTTTATACGCTTTCCAGAACGATAAAAGAGCTCCCCCTTAACGTCTATTGAATGACCTGTATTATCGATAGCCTTAAAGGCCACTCTTGCAGGAAGGCCAGAAACTAAGTGACCTCCCTCTGGAAAGAATTGAACATCTATTTCTCCTAAGTTTTGTGGGATATCGGATGAAGTTTCTACTTCAACAGAATCTGAGACTACGACTATTTCCTTTTCGAAAAAAAAATCCGCATCAAAGTTCCTCATATAATTGGTATAGGACCTCAAAATATAACTGCCCCCCTTCAAATCCCTTGGCAAATCAATAACTCCCTCACCGTAGCCTGTCTGCGCAAATACCAATTGCTCAACGATTAATTCTTTATCCTTAGAAAACAGCTCTACTCTGAGGTTTGTACTTAGCACAGAGGGTAAATTGGCCTCGTAAGCAGTTATATAGGCCTGAAACCATATCGGGTCTCCAGGAACATAAAACTTTCTATCTGTATGAAGAAAGACTTTTTCTTGGGGGAAGCTAGTAGTAAGTTTCTCTAGTTTATCAGTAAGTGCATTCAGTTGGGCGTTCTGAGAATTGGCATTCTGAATACTAATTGATTGAAAAAATAAAAAAGTCAAAAAAACAGAGTAAAACTTCATAATCACACCTCACTTTTCGGTTCGAAATGAATTCCACCAACCCGATAGAAATCACACCTTAAGACCACCAAAATCAGAAAAGGTTTATGGCCGTATCCCCTAACTGATAAATATAGAAAAAGTATGTATTATAACAAGAATAATTCCATTTCAAAAAGTATTTCTGAATATAGCTGTATCACAATTAACCCAAGGTGAAATCAGAAATTGTTTAACACAAATAAGCAGAATAAATGACGGTTTATAGCTTATTAGCCAATTGACCACATGCCGCATCTATATCTTTCCCACGGCTTCTGCGCACGTTGACAATAATGCCTTTATCGCCTAAAATCCTTTCATACATATCGATTTTTTCGGGATCGGCCTGCTGAAACATGCCATCGTCAATTGGGTTGTATTCAATCAAATTGACTTTTGAAGCCACGCGGCCACAGTATTTGGCTAAAGCATGCGCATGTCTTTCATCATCGTTAATGCCCTTCCAAACCACATATTCAAAAGTGATTTTCCGATTCGTTTTCTGATACCAATAGTTTAACGATTCGGCCAATTCATTCAAATCACTTTTTTCGTTGATTGGCATTACCTTCGAGCGCGTTTCGTCAATGGCAGAATGCAGTGATACAGCTAGATTGAACTTCATGTCCTCATCCGCCATGCGCATAATCATTTTCGGAATCCCCACGGTAGAAAGTGTAATGCGTTTTGGCGACATACCCAAGCCTTCTGGCGAAGTGATTTTGCGAATAGACTCCATTACGTTTTGGTAATTGAGCAAAGGCTCGCCCATTCCCATGTACACAATATTGGTCAGCGAGCGACCAAAGTAAAGCTCCCCTTCTTCTTTAATGGCCACTACCTGATCGTAGATTTCATCAGGATTTAGATTACGCATACGCTTAAGACGGGCCGTGGCGCAAAAATGACAATCCAAGCTACAGCCCACTTGCGATGAAATACAGGCGGTAATTCGCGTTTCTGTAGGAATCAATACCGATTCCACCGTCATACCATCATGCAGACGTACAGCATTTTTTATGGTGCCGTCATTACTGCGCTGCATTTCGTCTACCTTAATATGATTGATGCTGAACTTCTCTTTAAGGAGTTCGCGGGTAGAAAGCGAAATATTAGTCATTTGGTCAAAATCCTTTGCCGATTTTTTCCAAAGCCATTCATACACCTGTTTTGCTCTAAAAGCCTTGTCTCCTATGCTCACAAAAAACTCCTGAATTTCTTCGAGCGAGAGTTGTCTAATGTCGCGTTTTGCCTCAACCATTTTGCAAAGGTAACGATCTAAGCTTGAATCTTTGAAAGGAATAGTGAAGGGATATTCACCACTTTATTTTCATTGTAATCGAACATGGCAATACCCGTTTTTGCTCGGGCAATTTCTTTGGTGCCACAGCTCAATCTATACACCAATTCAAAGCTTTTCCTACTGATCTCTGCGACTGCAATTTCAATTTTAATATTATCTCCGTGAAAAGCTTCTCCCTTGTAGGCAATGGCTACATCGGCCTGAATGGTACCGCAGCCATCAATTGAAAGTTCGTCTTTGTAGCCAAGAGAATTAAAGAAACGGTAACGCGATTCATGAATCATGCTAAGCACACTATCGTTGCCCAAATGCCCGCCATAGTTAATGTCTGAAATTCTGACTTTGATTTCAGTTTCAAACATAAAAGCATCGGGCAACTCTATCTTCACTCTTGGCATATTTCTAAAAGATTTTTGTGCGAATCTAAGACATAATGTCCGAATAAACGAAGTGAGCTAACTTTTTTCAGCCAATTCTTCCGAACATCAACAATGGATTATGGTTTGTAATGGTAGCGATGTCGGCTTAAAAGCTTGCGAATATTTAAAGGAGAACAACAATCATGGATTTTAAAAAATATACCATCAAATCGCAGGAAGCTATTCAAAAGGCGGCCGAGCTTGCCGCTGGAAATCAGCAGCAGGCCATTGAGCCGGGACACCTTTTAAAGGCGATCCTTTTATCAGATGAGAATGTTATTTCCTTCTTGATAAAAAAATTGAGTGTGAACAAGGTACAGTTTGAAACAAAACTGGAAGATATAGTAAACGGATACCCAAAAGTAAGCGGAAGCAGCACGCAACCCTATTTATCGAACGATGCCCATTCGGCACTTACCAAATCATTAGAGTTCTTGAAGGATTTTAAAGATGAATATGTTGCCATTGAGCATATCGTTCTTGGTCTTTTAGCAGGAAAAGACAAAGTAGCCTCCTTAATGAAGGAAGTTGGCTTTGGAAAGAAAGAGTTGATTGCTGCTATTAAGGAATTACGCGGTGGAAACAGTGTTACCGATGCTAACGCGGAGTCCAAGTATCAGTCGTTGAGCAAGTATTCTAAAAACTTAAATGAACTCGCTAGCCAAGGTAAAATTGATCCCGTAATTGGACGTGATGAAGAAATTAGAAGGGTGCTTCAAATTCTTTCAAGAAGAACAAAGAACAACCCTATTCTTTTGGGTGAACCAGGTGTAGGTAAAACGGCTATTGTGGAAGGTATGGCGCAACGTATCATCGATGGTGACGTGCCCGAAAACCTAAAATCGAAAACCATTATCTCTTTAGATATGGGACTTTTGGTAGCAGGCGCCAAATACAAAGGCGAATTTGAAGAGCGTTTGAAAGCGGTAATTAAGGAAGTACAAGATGCGGCCGGAGAAATCATTCTCTTCATTGATGAGATTCATACTTTGATTGGAGCAGGTGGCGGAGGCGAAGGCGCAATGGATGCTGCCAACCTTTTAAAACCCGCTTTAGCACGTGGAGAATTGCATGCCATTGGAGCCACCACACTTAAGGAATACCAGAAGTACATCGAAAAAGATAAGGCTTTGGAAAGAAGGTTCCAGGCTGTTGTAGTCGATGAGCCCGACCGTGATGACGCCATTTCAATTCTGAGAGGAATTAAGGAGAAGTATGAAGTGCACCACGGAGTGAGGATTAAAGATGACGCAGTAATTGCTGCAGTAGAGCTTTCAAGTCGATACATCTCTGATCGTTTCTTGCCAGACAAGGCGATTGACTTAATGGATGAAGCAGCTGCCAAAATGCGTATCGAAATGGACTCTCTTCCTCAGGAATTGGATGAGATGAACCGTAAGATCATGCAATTGGAAATTGAGCGCGAAGCCATCCGTAGGGAGAAAAACAAAGACAAGGAAACGGTGCTTTCGAAAGAGATTGCCGAGATTTCCGAGAAGCGCGATGGGCTTAAAGCGAAGTGGGAAAACGAGAAATCGGTGATCACCAGTATTCGCGAAGCCAAAGAAAACATAGACCGCTATAAATCTGAAGCTGAAAAAGCTGAAAGAGAAGGCGATTTCGGTAAAGTAGCGGAAATACGTTACGGTAAAATCGTAGAAGCGGAAAGAAAACTGGAAGAGCAAAAAGCATTAATGCGAGAGATGCAAGGAGAAAAAACCTTGCTGAAGGAAGAAGTGGACGCGGAAGACATTGCGGAAGTAGTAGCAAAATGGACTGGAATTCCCCTCTCTAAAATGCTTCAGTCTGATCGCGAAAAACTTCTTCACCTAGAGGAAGAATTGGGCAAACGCGTAGCGGGACAAAAAGAAGCAATCACAGCTTTATCCGATGCGGTTCGAAGAAGCAGAGCAGGCTTGCAAGACCCGAAACGTCCGATTGGTTCTTTCATTTTCTTAGGAACAACTGGGGTTGGTAAAACCGAATTGGCGAAAGCCTTGGCAGAATACCTTTTCAATGATGAAAACAACATGGTCAGAATTGATATGTCAGAATATCAAGAACGTCATGCAGTGAGTAGATTGATTGGAGCACCTCCAGGCTATGTAGGCTACGATGAAGGCGGCCAGTTGACAGAAGCGGTGCGTAGAAAACCTTATTCAGTAATTTTATTGGATGAGATTGAAAAGGCACACCCAGACGCTTTCAACATTCTTTTGCAAGTGTTAGATGACGGACGATTAACAGATAATAAGGGCCGTGTTGCCAACTTTAAGAACACTATCATCATTATGACGACCAACATTGGCTCGACTATAATTCAAGACAACTTCGCAACGATTAACGAAGAAAACGTGTTGGATGTGATTGATGAAACCAAGCTTGAAGTAATGGATCAGCTGAAGAAATCGGTGAGGCCAGAGTTCTTAAACAGGATTGACGAAACGATCATGTTTATGCCACTCAACCGCGATAATATCAGGCAGATTGTTAGAATTCAGTTTCGCTTAATTCAGAATCAATTGAGTGAAAACGGAATTGAAATTGAAGCTACTGATGAAGTACTTGATTACCTTGGAGAGTTAGGCTGGGATCCGCAATACGGTGCCCGTCCGCTCAAAAGAGTGATTCAACGCAAAGTGTTGAACGAACTTTCAAAGCAGATTTTATCAGGTAAAGTGGATAAAGATTCCGTTGTAAGTATTGAGCTTACTCCAGAAAAGGAAATCGAATTTGTGAATATTGAAAAAGTAGAAGAGTTGTAGCTTTTCAAAGCTACAACAACATAAAAATTAAAAGAAGACGTCTTATTCAAGCGTCTTCTTTTTACTTTAGGGGCATGTTGATCCCTCCATTATTAAGTCAAGGCGATAAGATTGCCATAGTAGCTCCTGCCAAGAAAATTCAGTCTGATTTGACTTTTGCGGTGAACACCTTAACTGAATGGGGATTAACTCCTGTTTTGGGTGAACACGTTTTAGCGACAGACCATTATTTTGCAGGAACAGACAATCAAAGACTTCACGATCTACAAGAAGCACTAGACAACCCCGAAATCAAAGCCATTCTAATTGCCCGTGGCGGCTATGGCACTACAAGGATTTTGGAGCAAGTCAATTGGGCCAAGTTTCTCGAAAACCCAAAATGGATTTGTGGGTTTAGCGATATCACATCCCTGATCACCGAACTCAACAATCGTTCAATTGCCTGCATTCATGGCCCATTGGGGGTTACGCTCGATTGGGATGAATTGACTACCGAAAGCTTAAAATCTATGCTTTTTGAAGGAAAGGTAAATTACAACATCCCTCCTCACCCCTTAAACCAACTTGGTCAAACCAATGCCGAACTTATTGGTGGAAATTTATCTATCATTTGCAACTCCATAGGTACTTCTTCAGAAATTCAAACCAAAGGCAAAATCCTCTTTTTGGAAGAAGTGGGAGAATACATCTATCATTTAGACCGGATGCTAGTGCAATTAAAAAGGGCTGGAAAGCTTGATAATTTGGCAGGCATAATCATCGGAGATTTTTCTTCAATGAAAGACCACAAGGATAGTTTTGGGGCTGAAGCCTTGGAGGTTATTGCTCGCAACTTGGCTGGCTTGAATATTCCAATCGCTTATGGCTTTCCTTTAGGTCATGAAAAAAGAAACTTGCCTGTTTATTGTGGAGTTTCTGGAAATTTTGAGGTAAACGAGAGCAATGTAAGCTTAAGTTTTGATCTTCATCTGGTATAAAACGCTTGATTCAACTTTCCAAATTTTCAATCTTTTGGAAAATTCTGTTCCTCTATCTTAAATATGCGGTATAAAAATTCCCGCCAGTAGCCCGGCCAAAATGATAAAAGGGGGTGGTATTTTGGTATAGGTGAGAATCAAGAAAGTGCCAATAATCACACTTACATTCAGTACATTATTCTGAATGGGTTGAAAAAGAACGAAAGCGGCAGCTGCCACCATTCCCGCACTGGCCGCGTTAATTCCTTCCAAAGAAGCCCTCACAACACGATAGCGTTTTAGATCGTCCCAAAAGCGAATAACAAAGAAGATCAAGAAAGTACCAGGTAAAAAAATACCGCATGCTGCTACAAAACCACCCAATATTTGTGCGCCCAAGCCCATTTCTCGAACAGACAAAGCACCCACAAATGAACTCACCGAGAACACCGGACCAGGAACAGCTTGTACCATCGCAAAACCTGAAAGAAATTCTTCAGAAGTCAAGAAGCCTTTAAACTCTACAAACTCTGTGTGTAAGAAGGGAATCAATACTTGCCCTCCACCAAAAATCAAACTTCCGTTACGATAGAAATTTTCAAAAAGCAACACAAACCTATCTTGGGTCACAGCCCCTAAACCAGCTGCGGTTACCAACACCAAGGCCCAAAGGGTAAAGTTCCCCCATTTGATTTTAACCTTTTGTTTCTCTTCAGGTGCCTGCTTTTTGTATTTAAATGCTGTAAGTGTTCCTGCAAAAATCAGTACTAAAGGCAAGGCAATCGGTTTAGAAATAAAGTAGGTAACAATGGCCGAAAGTGCCATTAATCCACCCGCAGTTCTGGTAGTAACTACTTTTGATGCAATGATATAGGCGCCATAGCTTACAAAACCCACAGCCATAGGCTGAATAAATCGGGTAAATTCTAAGCTGAGATTTTTGGTTTGGTAAGAGTCTACCAAAATAGCCGCAGTTGTCATTACCGCTACCGCGGGTAACATCCAAACCAACAGAGTAAGGTAGGCTAGATTTGCTCCACCAATTCTAAAACCAATGGCGGTTATGGTTTGGGTAGAAGTTGGACCAGGTAAAATCTGGCAAAGCGCATTCAATTCTATTAACTCTTCCTCGGTAAGGTAGCCTCTTTTCTTCACCATGATTTTAATGAGCATGGCAAAATGAGCTTGGGCACCACCAAAAGCACTCACCGCCATGACCAAAACATCACGCAGAAAAATATAGTATCGAATGCGCTTTATCAATGAATTTAAGCGAGTTTATTTCTTTTTCAAGCCCAATTCAATGAGTCGCTCATTCAGAAACTCACCAGCCGTAATGTCGTCATACAACTTTGGATGATCAGCATCAATACAGCTTTCTAGGCAGGTCAAATCCATATCGGAACGAGGGTGCATAAAAAACGGAATTGAGAAGCGTCTGTTTTTCATTAACTCTCTTGGTGGGTTCACCACCCTATGAATTGTAGATTTTAGCTTATTGTTGGTATGACGCGAAAGCATATCGCCCACATTTACCACCAATTGCTCTGGTAAGGCAGTGATCGGAATCCATTTTCCATCTTTTCTCAATACTTGAAGACCGTCAGCACTTGCTCCCATCAGCAGGGTAATCAAGTTAATATCACCATGCTCAGCCGCACGTACAGCATCATCAGGCACTTCATCTGGGTTTTCAATTGGGAAGTAATGAATAGGGCGCAAAATGCTATTTCCGTTCTTTACTTTATCATCGAAATAATGCTCAGGTAAACCTAAATAAAGCGCAATGGCCTGTAACATTTTTATACCTGCTGCCTCGATGGTTTTATATACTTCTAGCGCAATCTCCTCCATTTCTGGAAGTTCATCTGGCCAAATATTATCTGGATATTCATTTTTGATTGGATCGCCATCGGTTACTTCCTGGCCAACATGGTAAAACTCTTTCAAGTCACCAGTTTTACGACCTTTGGCATGCTCTTTCCCCTTCCCAATATAGCCTCGTTGCCCCGCTAACTCCGGCACCTCGTATTTCTGTTTGATGTCATCAGACATCAGAAAGAACTTTTGAATAGTAGCGTATAGCTTTTGTGTTTGAGCATCGGTAAGCCCGTGATTTTTTATAGCCACAAAGCCTATGTTATTATAAGCTTGGCCCAAAGCATCTACAAATGCTTGTTTTTTGGCTGGATCGCCCGATGTAAAGTCGGCTAAATCTAGTGAGGGAACCTCATCATATAATTTCTCGCTCATTGTTGCAATGGTTAAAAACAATCTAATTTATTAAATAATCGTGACAGAGTTTACTAACTCAACACCTCTTTCAGTACTTCAAGAGATTTTATTTCATTTAAACCCGACACGTGAATCTGATAAAACTTAATAATATGTGAGAGCACATCGCGTCTTAATTGGCTGCTCAACGCTATTTCGTCTCCCAGTGGTTTGTTCATCAAGGCTGAAATTATAACCCTTTCAGTTTCAAGCGTAGTAAAATGCACACCATTTTCAGCTAGTTCTTCAATAAAACCTTCGGCAGACTGCGGTTCAAAACCTAAATAGCCGCTACATTTCATCAAAAACTGTAAGTGAAAGTTACTGATGTTCGTTTCTAAATGGTCGAAGATGACCATGGCCTGATGTACAAAATCATAGAGCCCTTCATTTTCAGACTCTTCCCTTAGAATTTTAGTGAGAATTTCGGTTAGAAAAATACTCACTCCTGTTTTTAGAGGATTGAAAGGAATAGAACTATATGCATAGCTAAACTTAGTTTCTGAAATTCGCTGTAAGTCTTTACCGCTCTTATGATACACTACCAAGTCGAGTAAGCTCAACGGTTGGTAAAGTGCCATTTTCCCTCTTGATTTTGCGCTCCGAACACTGTTTACAATATAGCTTTGCATACCAAAAGCTTCTGTGAAAATTCGCACTATAATAGAAGTCTCCTTGTATTTTATATAGCTTAAAACTATGCCTCTGGTTCGGTGTAGCATTAGATTACCACTATTTTTCCAACAAAGGTTTCTGTACCATCAGCATTCGAGCTGAATACCAAATACACACCTGTTTTCACTTTTGCACCGTTGTTATCGCGGCCGTTCCAAATGGCTGTGCTGCCATTGGCTTTAGTTTCCTTTACCAGCTTACCCGAAATGTCCGTAATCTTTACAGACGCATTATTCACCAGCCCATTGATTACAATTTGGCCATTGAAATTTGGTGGTACAGGGTTTGGATAAATCTTTACATTTTGGTGCTCGAAAGTACCTAGAGTAGCATCACTTTTAAAAGACACCAAGCCTTTGTCTGTCCCCACAAACACTTCCCCTGAAATTTCTTCTACATAAATTGAAGTGATTGCATTGGAAATGAGCGAGCTATTTTGGGTGGTAAACCTTTGCACCAACTCTTCACCCGTTTCGCTAAACAGCCAAAGCCCGTTATTCTTCGTTCCGAACCATTTGCGATTGGCTGGGTCGATTGCCACGGCAGTAATATTTTCATCGCGAAGCAAAAGGCGATTTTCATAAATGGGAATACTGGCAGTTAGTGCCTGCCCCTGAAGAATGGCATTTAGGTTTGGGAAAAAGGCAATTCCTTCGTCTGTCCCCACCCACAAAAATTGGTTATCATCCAGAACCAATGATGTAACCTTACTACCTGGCAAACCACCTTGCCCACCATTGGTGTTTAAATATCGTTCGGTCTTGCTGGTTTCATTAAAAACCACAATTCCGCCTCCACGACTATCGTCTATAGGAAGCCATTTATCACCATTGGGTGCAATGAAAAGTGAAACCGAATACCTTGCTCGAGAGTTGGTCAGAGAATAAGAGCGCCAAATATTATCCATGAAATTCCATTCGTGCAGCGAATTGGATGTTCCATAGTTGGTTACCCAAAGTGAGTTTTCATTCTTTGCTAAGCCCGTAATCTTGAAGTTGCCTATACCTTCACTCAAAGTAGTATTGGGAGAAAAGTCTTCTACTGGTTGAGCGTTTCCTTCAACAAATGAATAAAGTCCTTCAGTAAATGAAGCTAAAATCAACTTGTTCTCTCCTGAAAAAGAAATGGATTCGAAATCCAGTAAATCTTGAATGCTATCTCCTTGACTATTCATGATAGCCAAGTTTTTCCAGCCTTCTTCAAAAGAAAAGGTAGAAATATAAGAAGGTCTATTCAAGGCAGAAATATTTTCATCGAAGCCACCAGAAAGCTTAAAGGCCTGATTTTCAAAGTTTCCAACCAACCAAGTTGCATCGTTGGCTGGGCCAGAGGGTTTGAATGACTGCTGACCATTGTTTTCTATTTTAAGTAAACCCTCAAGGCCATCGCCCACCCACCAAAAGTCTTGATAACGTAACAATTCGTTTCGTAAAACGCCTTGTGTTGGGAAGGTGTAAAGATTATTCAACTGATTATTTTGAATACTAGAAATACTGGAAGAGGTGAGTATAATGGCTGTTCCAGCGTTATCATCAATATCGTTAATATCACTATCGGCAGACAACAGGTAGCTCCAGCTTGTTCCATCAAATGAAAATAAATCAGAAGCCGAGTTGGCAAAAAGCTCAGCACCAATTACAGCAATATTAGAAAACGAAATTCCAGAAAACGCTCGCGTCCAACTGCTGTAGTCCTGACGATTTATTCCATCTGCTAAGCTCGCAGAAAGAATCCCGCTTTCGGTAGCGGCATAAATTCTATCGTTCGTAAATACGGTTTCCGATACGCTTACGTTTTCTCCGTTTGCTCCAATATTTTGGTAAGACTCAATAATTTCTTCCGAAGAAAGGTCCAGTACTATAATACCTAAATTGCCAGACAAATAGGCCTTCCCATTTCTAAAACCAATGTGTTTATAGCTTTTATTTGTGGTGGTTGGTGCTTCTAGAACCGTTCTGATATTATGAATTGAATTTCCTGAAAATAAATCAATATTACCATTAGCGTAACCAATCACAAGCGTTTTAGAAGTGGGGTCGTAACCAATAGCTCCAATGCTTATATCAGAAAGTCCATCGCTTTTGGTCAAGCGATTGGTAGTGCTTTCAGATAAGTCTACAAAAAAAAGTCCATTGGGAGAAGCTACATAAATGAGCTCACCTGCAGCAGCAATGTCAATCACATTATTATAACTAATATGCGACCGCCAGTTGAAAACTGGAATCTGACCTTGTGCAAAACTGGTTTGCACTGCAAGGAGCATGATCGCTCCTAAAGTCAGACTAAACAGGCGTTTGATCACTTTTTCTTGTTCTTCTTTTTTTCTTCGAGCCCTTGATAAAAGTATTTACGGTTTCGGGCTTCGTAAATATCTTTCTCACCAAGCTCCACAGTCTTTTCAGAATCGGAAAGTTTGTATGAGAACGATGCCAAACTGCCGCTTACCGTACAAATAGCATGTAATTTGGTTACAAATTCTGCAATTGCAAGTAACTGAGGCATAGGGCCAAAAGGATTTCCTTGAGCGTCCATGTCCAGACCTGCTACAATTACCCGCTTTCCATTATTGGCCATGGTTCTGCAGACATCAATTATTTGATCATCAAAAAATTGGGCCTCGTCAATTCCTACCACATCGCTTTCACCACACAACAGCAAAATATCCGAAGCGAACTGTACTGGTGTAGATCTAATTACGGTATTGTTGTGTGAAACTACATTCTCCACATCATAACGTGTATCGATAGCCGGTTTAAAGATTTCCACATTCTGTTTGGCAATAGTAGCCCTACGGAGGCGCCTAATTAGCTCCTCCGTTTTTCCAGAAAACATACAGCCACAAACCACCTCGATGGTTCCTGATGTATGCTCTCCTGCTATTTTACCCTGTGGCTCGATAAACATACTATGCAGTATAGGTCATATGAGGAAATTTATTTTTGTCAGCTACGCGAATTTTCACATCACCCAGTAACTTTGCCTGACAAGCCACACGTTCACCTGATTGAAGCTTACCTGCATCGAAAAGCAGTTGTTCAGTTTCTTCAATCGGACTCAGTTGGTCTGCTCCTTCTACTACTATAATTTTACATGTGGTACAACGGCCTTTTTTACCGCAAGCGTGCATCCAGTCGATTCCGCTTTCGTGAATAATATCCAGTACCGATTTAGAGTTATCTGTGTTAGAAATCTCTTTATTGTTCAGGTTTTCAATAGTGATCTGTCCCATAATTTTTAATTTACAAAACAAAAGAAATAAGCCATGAGCTACAAGCTAAAGCAAGAATCAATCTCGAGTTTTTCTACTGCCACTGCTGCAACCATATGTACTGAGTTTTTTGCTGGAAAAGATAAAATAAGCGGTGAGGCAATTATGAGCCTTACCGATGTAAGACAAGTTAATTCATTTATAATTGAGGCACTTTTTACACAATGGCAAGCCGAAATAGCCAGACTAAGAAGCCCATACTTTAATTATGAAGCAGAAGAGGTTCAAATAGCCCTTAAAGAATTTATGAATACGCTTTCTGAACATATTAGTATAGGCAGGGGGCATCTAGAACCGCTCTTAACCCGTGCTATTGAAGCAACAATACTATTGACCTTTGCTCCAAAAACCTATGTACTGAACTATTGGTTTGATTCGAAAAAAGAAAGTCTACCTAAAGGAAAGTTGAGGTATATAAAAACGCATGTAGAAGGGTTCAAGTTAATTCACGATACAGCCAAAACTCCAATCAACCCAGCCTATCTGGGGAATTTGTTTGATTCAATGAGTTCTCATTTTGATATTCCTGAGCCACAGGAATTTCTTCAAAAGTTAAAGTCAGAAAGCAAATTAGACCTTCTTTTCAAAAAAGAACAAGCTGTTGAACCTACTCCCCCTCCTGTTTTTACTCCTGAAATAGAAGAAACACCAGAAGCAAAAAACACAGTAGCGGCCAAGCATGAAAATGGTAAAGAAACTGTCAACGATCGATTTAACGGAACATCTCATACACCAACCTTAGCAGAAAAACTTCAGAAAAACTCGACTCAGGCTCTAGAGAAAAGCTTGACTATTAATGAGCGTATTATGTTTACTAAAACACTTTTTGAAGGAGATCAAGCTTTAATGTCAAAGGTTTTAGAGGAACTGGACACTGCAAACAGTGTAGATGAGGCGCTGGCAAAAACTCAGCCCTACAATAAAAAATGGGATATTGAAGGCGATGAAATGGACGCCTTTATTCAAGTGCTGAAAAGAAGATTTAACTGATTTAGAGGTTTTGAGAAGAGGAATCTTTATTCCTCTTCATCACTTCCCTCTCCTTTGATCTCGTCAAGGTCGTCTCGATCACGGAGTTTCTTATCATCAACATTCTTGTTCAAGAATTCATTGATCTTATCAATCGACAAAGAATTATGGATTTCTCCGAAGGAATCGATTCGAATTTCCATTCCTTCTAGTTCTTTATTCACTCGTGGTTTTTGATCCTTTTGCTTGTTATCCTTTTTCCTTGCCATATTCAATTTGCTTGACCTAATTAATAATAATCAACCTTACTAATTTGAAGTTTTCAGCACTTCAATTGCTTTTCTAATCCTAGAGGCTGTTTCTTTTGTACCCAAAATTGAAATGATCTCCATTAAATCTGGTCCTCCTCCAGCACCGGTTAGAGCCAGACGCAATGCTGGCATCACCTTTCCGAGCGGAGTATTATCTTTTGATAAAACCGCAATGAACTTTTCTTTGGCCTCTTCTGGGCTAATGTTCTCAAGTTGGCCCATTTCATTTGCGAAATCGGTTAATTTATGAACCGCTTCTGTCGTCCATTTTTTATTAACTGTTTTCTCGTCATAGGTTTGGGGAGCATTAAAAAAGAAGTCACCGCTCTCTACAATGTCAGAAATAAACGTAATACGCTCCTTCATTGAGCCAGCAATTGTACTTAACAGCTCAAAATCTACGTCAATATTTGTTTCTGCCTTGAGCATTTGGGCCAACTCGTCATTCGACTTATTTTTTAAATACTGCTGATTAAACCACTTGGCTTTTTCAATATCGAACTTTGCTCCTGACTTATTGATTCGTTCTAACGAAAATTCAGAAATCAATTCCTCCATTGAAAATAGCTCCTGCTCAGTTCCTGGGTTCCAACCCAATAATGACAAGAAATTCATAAATGCTTCAGGCAAGTAACCTGACTCTTTAAAGCCTTTAGATAACTCGCCTGTTTCAGGGTCTGTCCAGTTCAATGGAAATATTGGAAAGCCCAATTGGTCTGCTGCTCGTTTGCTTAACTTACCGTTTCCGTCAGGCTTGAGTAACAATGGTAAATGGGCAAACTGAGGTGCTTGCCAACCGAAGGCTTCATACAGTAAAACGTGTAAAGGAGCCGAGGGCAACCATTCTTCTCCACGGATAACATGAGTAATCTCCATCAAGTGGTCATCCACAATATTGGCTAAATGATAAGTAGGCATTCCGTCTGACTTCATCAGCACCTTGTCATCTAGCGTGGTGGTATTTACCACTACCCAATCCCTAACTACATCCTTAAAGCGGACATCGTCATTTTTGGGCATTTTAAAACGTATCACATATTGCTCGCCTGATTCCAATTTCTGGTTAACCTCTTCAGCCGACATTGTAAGCGAGTTTTTCATTTGATTTCTGCTGATGGCATTATACTGTGGGTTTGCCATGCGGGCTTCTTTAAGTCGCTCGCGCATTTCATCCAACTCTTCAGGAGTATCAAACGCATAATACGCCTTGCCTTCGGAAATCAATTTATCAGCATATTGCTTATAGAATGATTTTCGATCTGACTGACGATATGGGCCATAATCTCCACCAGTCTTTGGGCCTTCATCTGGCACAATTCCACACCACTCTAAAGCATTGAGAATGTAATCTTCAGCCCCTTCAACATAACGCGATTGATCGGTATCTTCAATTCTAATTATGAATTGTCCACCACTTTTTTTAGCTAAAAGATAATTGTAAAGGGCTGTTCTTACTCCTCCAATATGCAGAGCTCCCGTTGGGCTGGGAGCAAACCTTACTCTAACACTCATGTACTTTAATTTGGCCGCAAAAATACGCAAAAGTCAAGTCCATCACTAAGATTGACTGATTGATTTACAGCGAATTGAAATTATTCTCTACCTTAAACTTCTACCGCGATACAAGAAATTTCTACATTCACGTCCTTCGGAAGTCTTGCCACTTCAACACATTCTCTGGCCGGAGGGTTCGTTTTAAAATAAACGCCATAAGCCTCATTAATAGTAGCAAACTGATTCATGTCTTTAATGAAGATTGAACACTTCACAATGTTGTTGAAGGTCATTCCAGCTTCTGAAAGAATAGCCTCAATGTTCTTCATTACTTGATGAGTTTCTTCTGTAATGTTCTCATTGATCATTTCGCCAGTGGCTTGATCAAAAGGAATTTGCCCTGAGACATATAATGTATTACCGGCTTTAACGGCTTGGCTATAAGGCCCTATTGGTGCTGGAGCGTCTGGGCTATTTACGATTATTTTCGACATGTTCGGATTGTTTGATTTAATGAATAATTTTGGGGCAAATTACACAATTATGAAAGTTTTAGTCATTGGTACGGAGCAGAATATTGAAGAGTTTGAGTTAAAATTTAAAACGGGACATGACTGCCGTTTCGAAACGAACTATGACTTCGAAGAAGATCTCTCCGCATTTGATTGTGTTTTTGACTTCTTTATTGGTGATAGCCCTGAGCAATTCGAGATATTTAGTGCTTACGAAGAGCTTAATCTATTTGTAAACGCCCCGAAAATTTCTCTAACTGAGTTAGCCTATTATCAAGAAGAGGTAAACTGTAACCTTTATGGCTTCAACGGCCTACCTACTTTCTTAAATCGGGAGATTCTAGAAGTTTCGGTTTTGAACGATAAAGCCAAATCAGGTTTGGAAACCTTATGCAAAAAACTAGATACGGATTTTGAACTGGTTGAAGACCGAGTTGGCATGGTAACGCCTAGAATCATCTTCATGATTATTAATGAAGCTTTTTATACACTTCAGGAAGGCACAGCCTCAAAAGAGGCTATAGATACAGGAATGAAGTTAGGCACAAATTATCCTTTTGGACCCTTCGAATGGTGTGAAAACATTGGTATCAACAATGTTTATGAAGTGCTAGAAGCTATCTATGAAGACACCAAAGAAGAGCGATATAAAATTTGCCCAATGCTTAAAAAGGAATACTTAAGCCGCATTATACATTAAAAAAAGGAGCTTAATAAACTCCCTTTTCCTTCATTATATTTTCAGTTTCTATTATTCCACAGTAACCGATTTGGCCAAATTTCTCGGCTGATCTACATTACAGCCTCTCATTACCGCAATATGGTATGATAAGAGTTGTAATGGAATTACGGCAATAAGTGGCATTAAAGCATCGCTAATATGCGGCACTTCAATCACATAATCAGCCATTTTAGGAATCTCGGTATCACCTTCAGAAACGACTGCAATCACCTTACCTTTTCTTGCTTTTACCTCTTGAACGTTAGAAACAATCTTCTCATAACTACTGTCTTTGGTAGCAATTACCACTACAGGCATTTCTTCGTCTATCAAAGCGATAGGGCCGTGCTTCATTTCAGCAGCAGGATAGCCTTCGGCATGTATGTAAGAAATTTCCTTAAGTTTTAAAGCTCCTTCTAGGGCAACAGGGAAGTTAAACCCTCTTCCTAAGTATAAGAAGTTTCTAGCATCTTTAAACACCTTCGCGATCTCTTCAAGCTGATCATTTAGCAATAAAGCCTTAGCCACTTTTTCTGGTACTGACTCCAGTTCAAACAGTAATGCTCTGTATTTACTTTCAGAAAGAGAGCCTTTCTTTTCAGCAATCATCAAAGCCATCATAGAAAGCACCGAAATTTGAGCAGTAAATGCCTTAGTACTTGCTACGCCAATTTCAGGACCCGCATGTGTATATGAACCCGCATGTGTAGCTCTTGCAATTGAAGATCCCACCACGTTACAAACACCTATGATGGTTGCTCCTTTGGATTTAGCCAACTCAATTGCTGCCAAAGTATCTGCAGTTTCGCCAGATTGAGAAATAGCAATCACTACATCCTTCTCATTTACAATCGGATTTCTATATCTGAATTCAGATGCATATTCTACTTCTACAGGAATTCGACAGAACTCCTCAAATATGTACTCTGCAACCAAACCAGCATGCCAGGATGTTCCGCAAGCGATAATCAGGATTCTATCGGCATTGACCATTTTGGTCACGTAGTCAAAAATGCCACCCAACACCAACTTACCTTCCTTGGCTTGAAGTCGACCTCTAAGACAGTCGCCTATAGATTTTGGTTGCTCAAAAATCTCTTTTAACATAAAGTGGTCGTAACCACCTTTTTCAATCGCCTCTAACTGAATATCGATGGTTTGAACATAAGGAGTCATTTCAACATCAGAGACATTCTTAATCGTAAGTTGCCCGTCCTTAATAATGGCAATCTCTTGATCATCTAGGTATACTACTTCGTTAGTGTACTCGATAATAGGTGTGGCATCTGAAGCGAGGAAGAATTCATCCTTCCCTAGACCTACCACCAACGGACTCCCTTTACGGGCGGCAATCATCAAGTTTGGGTCCTCTAAAGAGATAATTGCAATAGCATATGCTCCAACTACTTTATTCAAAGCAAGACGAACAGCTTCAGCAAGACTAACTTCAGAGTTTAAATAAATGTCTTCAATAAAATTTATAAATACCTCAGAATCTGTATCACTTTTGAAATCAAACCCCTTTTCAATTAAGTCTGTTTTAAGTGATGAATAGTTTTCAATAATCCCGTTATGGATCATTGCTAATTTTCCAGAATTAGAAAGGTGAGGGTGAGCATTTTTATCATTTGGCTCTCCATGAGTGGCCCAGCGTGTATGCCCAATTCCAATATTACTATTTAGGTTTTTCCCTTTAGCAAAATCATGCAGATCAGCTACTTTCCCCTTTTTCTTATAAACATTTAAGTCACCGTTTAACAAAGCAACTCCGGCACTATCATAACCTCGATACTCCAAGCGCTGTAATCCCTTGATTATTACTGGATAAGCTTCTCTATGGCCTAAATACCCAACTATTCCGCACATATACGTTTATTTTTTTCGAGATAAATATAAGAAGTTGACTTCCGCTATTTAAGTTCAGAGTAGAAAACTTTAAGTTTAAAATCTTCAGGGCGAAATACCAAGCTTCCTAGCTCACCATTAATCGATGGAGGTGCAATGAAAAACTGATTTCTTCTAAATACATCGGAAATGTAATACCCTACAAATGAAGTTATAGATCCTGTATAGATTTTTGTTTCATCATCGTAAAGAAGTAGCAAAGGAGTTCCGCTCCCGATTGGGTTCGCTCCATCTTGCTGTATTGCTCTAAAGTTCTGACCATCTCGAATGGCTTTATTTCCAGAATCAGTAAGCAACAATAAAAGTCTAGTAGGGGGAGTAACTCCATCAACTGGTTCCTCAATTGGCCCAATAGTAACTTGAGCTGTATTGACTATCACATCAGGTTTTAAATTGGCAAAAGTCTCCAACTCTGAGAAATTTATTTTAGTTACAACTCCAGCACCTGCTTGAATATATCTCAAACCAGAACTTGGTGAATACTCTTGATTAGTAGTTGTCAACCCCTCTAATGCGGTTCCTGAGCGATCAAGCTCCAACCCATAATAATGAGTAAGGTCTCCAATTGTTATTTGATGGGTTGCTGGTACATTAACAGCACCCGTACTCGACACTTCACTGTAATAAAAGTCAATCTTTGACGATTCTGGTTCTAAAACTATTCCATATGCGTTTGATGAATTATCCTGTGTTTGAAAGGCTAAGCCTGGAAAGGCTGTCTCAAAAGCTTCTTGTGTTGCTACTTCTGGACTTTTATTTCTCATCAGTTCAAACAGTTCTTCAGCAAAATCCATGTTTACATCAATTGTATAAATAGAATCAAGCTCATCAATTAGAATATTTCCTGAGACTACTAATTGATTAGAAATAGCGGTACTATTTGTTGTGATGTGTAGCGTATCCTCTATTTGTTCAGATAGCAAACTCACCTTTAAGCGAGCCGTTTTCGCGAAGTCTTTATAGAGATAGCCAAACTTAATGCTCAACTTAACGCTGTCCAAAATAGCTTCTTCAGAAATATCTTTTATATCACTAACGTTCAGCTCCATCTTCGCATAACTGGTAGCCTTAAGTTTTCCTACATCTGGATCATCAATATTCCCAATAAAACCAACACCCAGATTTGTAGACGATATAGAATCTAACAAAACAACGGACGAGGTAGTACCTACTGACTCTACCGAAAATTCAACTGGTGAAACATCATCTGACCCAAACCCAAAATCTCCATTCTTCTCACAAGAAAACAAAAGAGTGAGGCCCAATAATAAGGCCCCAATGCTTTTAATCTTACCCAACAAGTTCATTATATAAGTTATAATAAGAGTCTAAGAAATTATCATCTTTCTCTATTGTATCTACTTTCTTAAGCTTTTCAATTTCGGCCACAAGGTCATTTAAGCCTTCATGCCCCTCTTCTTCAGCCCTAATAACCGCGTCTGCATATTCAGCGCCAGTCTTAATAAATCCAGCAAAATCTGCAGATTTCAAGTTCTCCAGCATGCTATCATCAATGTCCATCATCTTCACTTTATCTAGCAAATCGGCATCAAATTGATGCGAGAACGCATTGTTATAGATAGTAAAGATCGATTTCGTATTTTGAAATATCGGATCATTCTTATAGGTAGTCTTCAAATACATAGGAATCAAACTAGTCATCCAGTCGTTACAATGCACTATATCTGGAGCCCACCCTAGTTTCTTCACCGTTTCAAGAACGCCTTTACAGAAGAAAATTGCTCTTTCATCATTATCTGCGTAAAAATTATTTTCCTTATCAACGAAAACAGATTTTCTATGGAAATAATCTTCATTGTCAATAAAGTAGACTTGAAGTTTCGCATTTGGGATTGATGCTACCTTAATTACTAAAGGTTTTTCCTCATCACCCACAGAAATGTTAATACCTGAAAGCCTGACCACTTCATGCAGTCTGTTTTTTCTTTCGTTAATAAGCCCGAAACGAGGAACCAAAATCCTGATCTCCATACCCCTCTCCTGCATTGCCTGTGGAAGTTTTCTCACAAAATCAGCAACAGCAGAGGTTTCTAGGAAGGGATTGATCTCACTCGCAACGTAAAGAATTCGAAATTTTGACATAATTAATGGAAATTTAATGACACCTTCATTTAGAAAATGAGCACAAAATTACTCCATTTTCCCGAAAAAACCTTGATTTATCTAAAAAAGCGTTGTTAATAAGCGTTAATTAGATTATCCTTCGCGACCAAATGAACACCTTTAAAAAAATAGAAGAACTCCGTGCCGAGCTTCTCAAACATCGCCTCAAAAACAAGAAGATTGGTTTAGTTCCAACCATGGGTGCGCTACATCAAGGACATATTTCACTGGTTGAAAAGGCCAGGGAAAAATCGGATGTAGTAGCTGTTTCCATTTTTGTTAACCCTACTCAATTCAATAATTCAGAGGATCTGGAGAAGTACCCTAGAAATCTTGAGCGTGATCTATCTCTATTACTTGAAGCAGGTTGTGACATTGTATTTGCTCCAGAGGTAGCTGAAATGTATAGTAGCAAACATGACCTCAAAATCAACTTTGGTGCATTAGAAAACTCGTTAGAAGGGAAATTCAGGCCAGGCCACTTCAGTGGTGTAGGCCAAATTGTTTCTAAGCTATTCAATATATTTCAACCCAATAGTGCCTTCTTTGGCCAGAAAGACCTGCAACAGTTTTTCGTAATTAAAAAGCTGATTGACCAACTTTCCTTTCCTATTGAGTTACACATGGTACCCACAAAAAGAGAAAGTAATGGTTTGGCCATGTCTTCACGTAATGAACGGCTTACCAAAGAAGAAAAAATACAAGCAGGCCTTATTTACAAATCCCTTAAAGAATCTGCTGACGATATCTTAAATGGCACTTCCATAAATCATATCACTGAACAAGTCCACGAACTATTCAAGAAGAATGAACGTTTGACCCTTGAGTATTTCGAAGTAGTTGAAACCGAGAATTTCACAGGAATTTCCACGGTTTCAGACCCAAAGAAAACAGCGCTTTGTATTGCTGCTGAAATTGGAAAAGTAAGGTTAATAGACAACTTACTTTTAAATTATTAGCTTTGCGGTCGCATTTTAAGAAGGTATGCAGATAGAGGTTTTTAAATCAAAAATTCACAGAGCAAAAGTAACACAGGCAGAGCTACACTATGTTGGTAGTATTACGCTAGATGAACACTTAATGGAGGCTTCTGGAATCATTGAAAATGAAAAGGTTCAAATTGTAAACGTGAACAACGGTGAGCGATTCGAAACTTATGTAATTAAAGGAGAAAAAGGTAGTGGTACAGTTTGTTTAAACGGCCCCGCGGCTCGAAGAGTACAAGTGGGCGATATCATTATTATAGTTTCATATGGAATAATGGATTACGAAGAAGCCAAAACCTTCAAACCCAAAATTGTTTTTCCTGACAAGAATAACAGGCTAGCTTAACGCTATTTTGAAAATCAGCTCAAAAGATATTCTCAAACTTATTCTGTCCCTTGGGATCACAGGATATATCTTGTATAACAGTTCAAAAACTACAGATTGGAATCAAATCTGGGAAGCCTTAAAAAGCTTTAAGTATGAGTGGATCTTACTGAGTATACTTTTATCTCTTTTCAGCCATAGCCTCAGGGCGTATAGATGGGCAATGCTCTTAGGCACTCAGGGGCCACGACCAAGCACATGGACATCGTTTTTGGCTGTAATGGTATGCTATTTAGGCAATATGGCCATTCCCCGTCTAGGGGAAGTTGCCCGTTGCACTATTATGAAAAAAGAGGAAAATATTCCTGTTACATTTTCGCTAGGCACTGTGATCACAGACCGGTTATTGGATTTGTTTATGCTTATGCTGTTTACCATGTTCCTCTTGGCTATGCAGTTCAACCTACTCAAATCATATTTTAGTCAGTTTATAGATAATAAGCTCCCATTTCTAATCACACTTTGGCCCTATTTGATTTTAGCTGGAATAATAGGGCTCTTATTAATTCTCTTTGTAATCCGAAAATCTAAAAAGGAAGACAATCCAAACTCTGTTTACTTTAAAATCAAGCAAAAAACTATAGAGTTAATTTCTGGCGTTAAAGCGATTAAAAATGTGGAGAATCCTCTTGGCTTTTGGCTATCTACTTTAGGTATTTGGGCGCTGTATTTTGCAATGCTCTATGTAATATCATTCGGTTATGTCCCAACTGCCGAATTGTCATTAATGGCAGGAATTGCTGTTCTAGTAATGGGAAGCCTTGGCATGGCCGCTCCAGTAAACAATGGAATTGGGGCTTATCAAGCCTTAGTGGCAAGCATTTTAGTCATTTATGGCATATCTCATAACGATGGTTATGTTTTTGCAGTGGTATCGCATGGATCACAAGTAGTTTCAGTTATCATATTTGGATTTTTGAGCCTACTTATCCTTAACTTCAGAAAAAAGAAAAAGAGAATTGACACCCACTAAGAATAAGATATACAGCCCCAAAGCCTTAAAAGCCCTGATGCTGAAATGGAAAAGTCAAGGTGAAAAAGTTGTTTTCACAAATGGTTGTTTCGATATTCTCCACTTAGGGCATATCGACTATTTAGAAAAAGCCAAAACGCTCGGTTCTAAATTAGTAGTTGGTCTCAATGATAACCCTTCAGTTAAAAGACTTAAGGGTGAAGAAAGGCCAGTAAATGATGAAAATGCAAGGGCAAGAATGCTTGCAGCTTTGGCTTTTGTAGATGGTGTAACGCTGTTTTCCGAAGACACTCCGAAGGAATTAATCACCTATTTGATTCCAGATATTCTGGTAAAAGGAAGTGACTACGATTTAAGCAACATTGTTGGGGCAGATATCGTATTGGCGAACGGAGGAGAAGTAAAAACCATCGACTTGGTGGACGGTTACTCCACAACAAATTTGATTCAAAAACTTAAAAAATAAAGAACATGTTTTTAGTATTGATTATAGTAATTGCAATTGTTAGTTGGGTGGTCCAAAACAATTTAAAGAAGAAGTTCAAAAAGTACTCGCAGGTTGGCCTGAACATTGGCCTAACAGGAAGAGAGATTGCTGAGTTAATGCTTCGGGACAATCAAATTCATGATGTAAAAGTTGTTTCTGTACAAGGCAGGTTAACCGACCATTATAACCCTACAGACAAAACGGTAAACCTTAGCCCTGAAATATATGAAGGTCGTTCGGTAATGGCTGCTGCTGTTGCCGCTCACGAATGTGGTCACGCTGTTCAGCACGCAAAAGCTTACGGCCCATTGGAAATGCGCTCGGCATTGGTTCCAATTCAAAATGCAAGTGGTAAAATTATCAACTTCATTTTTATGGGATTATTAATTAGCTCACTATTCTTAGGCTTAATGTCTTGGCAAGCAGCCTTGCCTATTATTATAGGTTGTTATTTCATCTTTACCCTGTTCGCATTCATCACTTTACCCGTAGAGTATGATGCTACAAAAAGAGCCTTGGCTTGGATCAACGATCGTAACATTGTAACCTCAGATGAGCATGGTATGGCTGAAGATGCGCTTAATGCAGCGGCCAGAACATATCTTGTAGCAGCATTGGGTTCATTAGCTATGTTACTTTATTACGTACTGATGTTTGTGAATAACGACTAATCATTAAGCTGAATTTACTACATTTGCTAACAAACGTTAGGTAAATTATTAAAGCATGAATTTCGAATTAACCGAAGAACAATTAGCGGTTCAGCAGGCCGCCAGAGAATTTGCACAAACAGAACTTCTTCCGGGAGTCATTGAAAGAGACGAAACTCAAACTTTTCCTATAGAACAGGTTAAGAAAATGGGCGAGCTTGGTTTCTTAGGAATGATGGTAGACCCTAAGTATAATGGAGGTGGTATGGACTCCATTTCTTATGTACTCGCCATGGAAGAAATTTCTAAAATTGATGCTTCAGCCTCTGTTTGCATGTCGGTTAATAACAGCCTTGTTTGCTGGGGAATTGAAAAATATGGTACTGAAGAGCAAAAGGAGAAATATCTTAAGCCCTTGGCTACTGGTGAAAAAATAGGTGCATTTTGCCTCTCCGAACCAGAAGCAGGCTCTGATGCAACTTCGCAAAGAACAACTGCCGAAGACAAAGGCGACTACTACCTTTTAAACGGAACCAAAAACTGGATTACAAACGGAAATACCGCTTCGGTTTATTTGGTTATAGCTCAAACTGATCGTGAGAAAGGGCACAAAGGCATCAACTGCCTTATTGTAGAAAAAGGAATGGAAGGCTTTGTGGTTGGTAAAAAAGAAAACAAGCTTGGCATTAGAGGTTCTGATACTCACTCTTTAATGTTTACTGATGTTAAAGTTCCGAAGGAAAACCGTATTGGAGAAGATGGTTTTGGTTTCAAATTCGCCATGTCGACATTAAATGGTGGTAGAATTGGAATTGCATCTCAAGCATTAGGTATTGCTTCAGGAGCTTACGAATTGGCATTAGCATATTCTAAAGAAAGAAAAGCCTTTGGTAAACCAATCAGCCAACACCAAGCTATTCAATTTAAGCTTGCTGATATGGCCACTGAAATTGAAGCTGCTAGATTGTTATGCTTTAAAGCGGCCCATTTAAAAGATCAGAAAAAGGATTTTGGAAAAGCTGGCGCAATGGCTAAACTTTTTGCTTCAAAGGTAGCGATGGATACCACTGTTGAGGCTGTACAAATTCATGGCGGCTATGGATACGTTAAAGAATATCATGTAGAAAGATTAATGAGAGATGCCAAAATCACTCAAATATATGAGGGTACATCTGAGATACAGAAGATAGTAATATCCAGAGAACTACTCAAATAGTTAGAATTATCCTATTCAAATGACCATTGGCATAATAAATATTGCCAATGGTCATTTTTTTTTGATTCTCGTTAATTCTGTTTTACTTTTACAGCGTGTAAGTGTATAATAATTTTTAACAAGAACGTAAATGGAAGACTACAACAAAATTATTGAGTCGCTAGGAGTACGCTATATTAAGAGCAGAAACATGAAAATAGCGAAGCCAGTTACTATTGAAAATCACTACGATGTAGAGAACACGATTTTCATAGTAAACAATGGGGACATATTCTTTGGCCCTGATCAAGAAAAGATTTCTGAAGGAGATATGCTTTTCATTCCTGGCGGCAAATCAACAGCAATTTCGTACAGCTCTTTAACAGCACCAGTTGTTTCTAGCGAAGACTTTATTGCTAACAAGAAGAAGTATCTTCAAAATGCTTCTGACTCTGACATCAATGATTATGATGTTGATGGATTCAGTCAAGTAATGTTTGAAGCCAAAGTTTTTGATTCTGTAAACTTCTTTGCTTCATTGAATATCACTCCGTTTGCCATCCGTGGTAACGAAACGATCGCACAGTTGATCCGTGTGATTATTGAAGAAACAAACTCTACCAAGCCTGGTAAAAACAGAATTATTAAAGTAAACACAGAATATCTTTGTGTTGAAATCATCAGGTACATTCTTGACAAGCGTCTCTTTGTTGAGCAATTGGTAACCAACAGCACTTACTTTAAGGATCCAAGACTCATCGATATTTTTGCTTATATCAAAAACAACCTTGGTGGTGATCTTTCAAACAAAGTATTGGCTGGTGTTGCTGGTGTTTCTGAAGATTACGTTGGTCAGTATTTCAAAATGCTTACTGGAATCAATCCTCAGGATTACATCGAGTATCAAAGAATGGAAGCTGCGGTTGATTTATTGCGTACTACCAAGAAGAGCATCCGTGACATCGGACGTGAAGTTGGCTATAAAGACACTGCTTACTTCTGTCGAAGATTCAAAATGATGTTCGGTATTCCTGCTGGAAAAATGAGAAGAAGAGAGAGTTTAATTAACGTTTAACTCTTGATTAAAATATTGGACTACATCAGAAACCTCAGCCAAAATGCTGAGGTTTTTTTGTGCTGCATTGCCAATAACTATAATATCAGCCCCAGCTTCAAGTGCCTCCTTGGCCTTTCTAGTTGTGTTTATTCCTCCTCCTACAATTAAAGGAGCTTCAATATTACGTTTTACTGCCTTAATCATTTTTGATGGAACTGGCTCAAGGGCTCCACTTCCAGCATCAAGATAAATACATTGTAAGCCAAGCATTTCTCCAGCTAATGCAGTACTCACAGCCAAACTTGGTTTGTCGTTTGGAATAGGTTGTGTATTACTCATATACGAAACGCTAGTGGGTTTGCCTGAGTGAATAAGCATATAACCCGTTGGTATTACTTCTAGCTTACTCCTTTTAATTACTGGTGCCGCCACTACATGCTGGCCAATAAGTAACTCTGGGTTTCTTCCAGAAATCAATGAAAGAAAAAGAATCGCGTCAGCATCGGAGTGAATATGAATGGCGTTACCAGGAAACAATACACAAGGGATATCACTTAGGGCCTTAATCGACTCGATTACTGGTGCTAAATTACTGGTAGTGATTAAGCTACCTCCTACAAAAAAATAATTGACCCTATTTTCAATAGCAGCATTAATAACGGCTTTCAAGCCACTTTCATTAATGTCGTCTGGATCAATAAGTAGCGCAAGGGACTTTCTTCCATCACTTGCTCTTTGTTTAAATAAATTAAGAATCACCTTCTTCTTCTTTTTCTCCCAAGTCTTTCAAAAAATCGCCAAGTTTCTTCGCAGCCAAACCTAACACAAAAACTATAGCCTGATGCTTTAGTGCACTCACCACTGCCGATTCTTCTTTATGTTCATGCTCAACAACCTTTCTTAGCTTTACTTTTTTGCTTTTTGAAGGTTCCGGAACAATCTCAATAATTTCTCCACCTTCTACCTCTTCTTCATCCTTTCCGCCTGAGGTAATAAGTGCGGTGAGGCCATAAGCCAACAAAAGGCCTCCACCAATCCATAGTGCTTTTTTACCTGTATCTTGAAAATTCTCCTTGATCGACTCAAACTGATCTTCAAGTAACTCTTTGTACTTAGCATTCGACTGCTCTAGTTGTTCCTTTCTCGATTTCATAGTGCGTCCTCTTCACTTACTCCTTCAATTTCGTTATTCTGTTGCCTTACAATGGTTTCAATAATGGCATTCCTTTTTATATAAAGTATTATTGTGGCTATTCCATATAGTCCTCCAACAATAACAAAGCCCCAAACAGTGCTTTCAAGCAAATCATTGAAGAGGAAGGCTAGAGCTAAAGTCAAGAATAACAGCACCATTAAAGCACACAAACTCAGCAGCATTACCACAAGCATTTTTGCGATAAGGGCACTTATCTCTTCTTTTGCCTCAAGCTTCCAAAGCTCAACTTTAGTTTCAATAAAGCCATTGAAGGCTTCCATTAGTCTGTTAAAATCGAATAGTTTCAAACTCCCAGATTTAAGGTTTCAATTTAAGAAGAAGAAAGGAACTATAAGGTAATTAGACATAAAATAGCTCCTAGCAAAGCTTATTCTATAACAATCGCCAGCAGACTTATTTTGTTTGAATTAGAAGGAGATTTCAAATTGAAACCTGAAAGTGACCAGGTTATCTCCTTGTGCCTTATCTGTAAAAGAAAGGTCGCTCTGCAGTTTAAGATTATGGCCTACTATATATTTAGAGTAACCAAGGGTGTACTGAGTTTCCTCCTTTAGGCCTGAATAGGTTAAATCATCTGGATTTACGTGGGTGTACCGAATAGCCCATTCCGACTTTTCAATCAAATAACCTGCTTGAAGATTGATGGCATTTCCTGTAGTATATTTTAGTGTTGAAAAATCATCTAATACCACAAACACCTGTTCAGAAGATCTTTTATTAGCGTATTCCCCCATAAACGAGAATCCATTGTACTTAAAATGACTATCTATAAACACAGTAGACAGATCGGTTGAAAGCTGATTACCGTTTGAGTCCTGAACAAAAGCACCAAGTTGTCCGCGCTGTCTTGCGGCACCATCATTGTAATCAAAGGTTGCACCTATGGCCAGTTTGGGGCTTTTCTCTCTTTTTAAATCTGAGCCAAAATAATCTCCGCCACCAGTAAATTCGCCAAATGGTAAATACTCTAGCCTTAAAGTATAATCGTAGCCACCAATATTATTGGTAGTAACGTTGCGTCCTTCTCCTATTGAAACGGCTAATATTTGTTGAAAAACCCCTTGATTACCAAGGTTTGATGAGTGATGTAATTGAACTCCAACGTCTCTGTCTAGGTTAAACCTAGAGTTTAAAAGACTTCGATCTACAAACTGCATTTTTTGGGATGAGATTACACGCTCCCTGTTCCCTGGCAATTTTGTTTGACCGGCCCAAAGGCTCCAATTTTTTCTGAACTGCCATTTCAGCACGGCATCATATATAATACGAGATGTATTCCCATGTTCATCTACGTCACCTCCACCTATATCTCTACTTGACAAGCCAATCTCAAATTTGTAGGTAAGGCTAGGGTGGTAAGCAAAACCATCGAACTTCATACGTGACCTTCTAATTAAGAATTGATCATTCCATTTGCCCGAGACTACATTTAGAGATCCTTGATACAAGATACAAGCTTTGGAATCTAAACCCAAACTTCAATGAAAACGAAGAGTCTGAAGCTACAACCTGAATCCCTTTTCCAAAGGTGCTTGTACTCTTATCTTGTCCATATACAGGTAAATTCAAGGCACAAAAGAATGCAGTCAAAAGAATAATTCTGCATATTGCCCCCATATTGGAATCTTCTAATTTCAGCATTACATTATTTTTTAATTATAAATACTACTAATAAGTAAAGTAAACTTTACATTTAAAGTCAAAATTTTTTGTTTAAAATTGCCGACTTATACTCACCTCTGAGATCTCCTTTAGCGGCTTGTCAACATTTCTATTCAATGAAATAAGTAAGAAGGGTAATAGGAAAAACATTATAATAATATAAGCCAAACCTATAACTCTATACTTGGCAATAGCATAACTGAACTCCTTCACAAAATGAACCAACAGTTTTCTGAGAACTGGTAATGACATAAAAATGATTACCCCAGTTAAATTAAACAGTAAATGAGCTATGGCAATTGTAGCCGCTGCCTCAGATCTAAAGCCAGCTGCAATAAGAGCTGTTAACGTAGTACCTACATTGGCTCCTATAATAAATGTAAAGGCATTTCTAAGCTTAATCTTATCGGCCGCTGCAAGTGGAACTAAAATAGAGGTGGTTACTGAACTTGATTGAATTGCAGCAGTTAGCAAAACACCCCAACTAAAAGATTTGATTGGTTTTCCAAATACAAAAGATTGAAGTCTATTTTTAGACTCTCCAATAATTGTTTTTTTGATGATCCAAGTAAGAAGTTTGATAGATGCAAAAAGAAGGGCAAATGAGATCATTAAAATGAGAACGCTATTATTTACCCAAAGCACAAATTGGCTTGTTAAACCACTACCTAAAACGGTATCGGTATGTGGTGCGGCTTCTGAAACACCGCTGCCATACAGCAGTTCACTGAAATAGAACGAAATACCTGAAAGAAATCCATAGTAGTGCTCAAGAGGAAATAAAATCAGCACCAAAATAATATTATAAAAGTCGTGTATCGTACCCACAGCAACTGCTCTTCTAAATGCTCTTTTGTTAGAAATAAAACCCAAAGCTACAATGGTACTTGTAAGGGTTGTACCCACATTGGCTCCCATAATAATAGGTACTGCTTCTTCTAACGAGAGTGTTCCAGAAGCAACAAGGGCAACCACCATAGTGCTTGTAGTTGAGCTACTCTGAATAATAGCTGTAACCAAAAGCCCTAAAAACAAACCAACAAATGGATTAAGTGCGGTAGAGAGTAGGTTCTCATTAATGAAATTCAGTGAACCCGAAAGAGCGGTAATTACCAAATCAATAGACACAAAGAAAAAAAGAACCGCTAGTACAATTAGGGCTACCTTTGCAATCATGGTAGAGAATATACTATCCTCAAAGGTAACTCCTTTCATATTGTTTAAAATTCCCGTTTCTTTAAAGTCATTTGTAAGGCGCAAAGGTAATTATTAATTAGTGCAATGGCTTTTTACTAACATGAACCTATTGTTAAGTATGCTTTACAGAAATGACCGAGTTGGTAATGATTATTTAACATTAGCCTTAAAAAAAGTATTTCTACTTTTACGGCTGAAAAACGAATTTTAATAAAATCGTCATCACAGTAAAATAACACAATGGAATACGGCATCTGGAATGTAATTGAACTTTTAGGCGCACTTGGTTTTTTCATCTACGGAATGAAAGTCATGAGCGAAGGCATCCAAAAAGCTGCCGGAGACAACCTCAGAAGTATTTTAGGCACCATGACTTCCAACCGTTATACGGGAGTTCTGACAGGTTTTTTAATCACGGCCATAGTTCAATCCTCATCTGCTACCACTGTAATGACGGTGAGTTTTGTTAATGCTGGCTTAATCTCTTTGGTAGAATCGGCTGGTGTAATGATGGGAGCAAATATTGGAACTACCATTACAGGCTGGTTGGTTTCATTAATTGGTTTTAAAATGAAAATTTCGGCTTACGCGCTGCCTCTAATTGCAGTAGCTATGCCGTTAATGTTTTCTAAAAAGCCAAACCTCAAAAACTGGTCTGAGTTTATGATTGGGTTCGCCCTTCTTTTCTTGGGTTTAGAAGCGTTAAAAGAGGCTGTTCCTGAAATACAAAAAAGCCCTGAGTTATTATCCTTCCTTACTCAATTTAATGACCCAGGCATATTAACAAGATTATTGTTTGTTGGTGTTGGTACTATACTGACTATCGTTGTTCAGTCATCGAGTGCTGCCATGGCCGTTACCATTGTGCTTTGCGCGCAAGGTTTGCCAATAGAAATTGGTACTGCCATGATTTTAGGTGAGAATATTGGAACAACAATCACTGCAGAATTAGCAGCCCTAGTGGGTAATGTGCACGCAAAAAGATCGGCCAAAATACACTCTCTTTTCAATATAATTGGAGTAACATGGATGGTAATAATGCTACCGTATGTGCTAGATCTTCTGCACTATATTTGGCCAGCACCAGAAACTGGTGACCCAAACAAATTCACCTTAGCTTTATTTCACACCACATTCAACTTTCTGAATGTAATGCTCTTAATCTGGTTTGTTCCTTCAATTGTTAAACTAGCCACTAGGTTAGTTAAATCTAAAGGTGACGAAGATGAAGAGTTCTCTCTTACAAACATTAATTATGACGCTCCTTTAACTGCTGAAGTGTCAATTCTAAGTGCTCAAAAAGAGAGTATTAAGTTTGCTGAAATTACCAAGCGTATGTTCACAAGTCTTAAAGAGCTTTTGAATGAGACAAAACAAGACAAACGAGATAAACTAAAATCAAAAATATCTAAACTGGAAGTTCGTACTGATGAAATTGAGGAAAGAATTGCTGATTATTTAGTAAGGGTTTCTGAACAACAATTAAGCATTGAGTCTTCAGTTAAAGTAAGATCAATATTGAGCATAGCGCATGACCTTGAAAGGGTTGCAGATATTATTCTCAGGATGTCTAAGGATATAGAAAGAGGAAATAAGCAAAAGTCTGTTTTCTCAGATAAGCAAAACAAAAATATTACTGAGATATTCGGATTGATTGATCTTTCCATCGAACAAATGATTACCAACTTGAACGGTGTTTATGGAAAAGTAGATATTTCAGGCGCTATTGAGACTGAAATGGCAATTAATGCGCTCAAAACCAAAATGAGAAAGCAGCATTTAAAGAGCACTGAGAAAAAAGAATACGATGTTCAGAGTGGAATTATTTACAGAGATTTGTTCTTCGCGGCTGAAAAGATTGGAGACCATGTGATCAATGTAAGTGAGGCTGTTCGTGGCGACTTTGGCAAGGATGATGAAGACATGTAAAAGCTAAGTTTACATCAAGAATATAAAGACATCTTAAATGATGTCTTTTTTTATGCCCATTTTAAAAAAGGCAAAAAGAAAGGGTATTGCCGTACGCAATACCCTAAGAGACTCAACTAAAATCAGACTACTATATGAAGTGTTAATCCCAACTAGTAATTCAAAATTGAGTTTTTTGGCTTCCAGTATCAATACCCAGTTTAGGGTATTTTTCCTTTTTGAATAAAAAATGGAGAGGTTGATAGGCTCTCCATCTTACGGATTGAAGCTTATTTTATTTAGTTACTCTAATCACATAGTTTCCGCTTACACCTGCTACAGCATTGCTTGCAGTTTTTGTAAAGGAGAATTCAAAGTTGGTAGTAGTAAGGGCAACTATAGTTACAACCTTACCTCTTCCAGTACGAATTTGGTTTGTACTTTCTCCAACCCATTCCCAAGTACCCGATGCCGGAAAAAGATCGCCAGCATTGGTTGTTGTAAATGCTCCATTGGTAAATGAAAGTGTAAAGCCAACATAATTAGCTGCTACATCACTTCCATCTAATTCAATTTTACCATTGTTGGTAATTCTCCAATTTCCTTTAAGTTTCTCAAAAGCAAGCTCTTGCTCAGAAGGCCCTGGGTTATCATCACCACCACCGCCTCCCCCACAGGAGGCGGTAATAAACAGAATTACAATGGCCAATAAGAGTAGTTCAAAATGTCTCGAAACTTTATCTTTTATAGTATACATGTCTATTTAATTATCATTAGTTTTTTAACTACTGAACCCTTTTCTGAAGAAATTCTAACCAAATAGGTTCCTGCAGGGTACTGGCTCACATCTACTTGAATCTTTTGCTCTTTTACCTTGCTCACAGACCAAACCGTGTTTCCATTTATATCTACAATGGCAATATTCGGTACGACTACAGGGGCAAGACTCAGGTCGATTGTAATTAAATCCTTAGATGGATTTGGATAGAGCTGAACTTCTTCTTGGTCTATCACATCATCATCAATACCTGTTACTATGGCTCCTTCTCCTAACACATTCAAGGTTTCAGTACCCACATTAGAACTAATGGATATTTGGCCATTGTAGCTTTTTCCTTCCGTAGGGCTAAAGGTTACAGTAACTTGTTCTGAAGCTCCTATAGCAAGTGTCACCGTGGTTTTATCAACACTGAAACCGGTTGGAGCCTCAATATTTGTTACTTCTAAACCATCGCCATCTCCATCATTGGTGATAGAAAATGTGAGTACTTTAGTTGTTCCAACATCTGTTTGAGAGAAATCTAGTGCTCCTTCAACTGCCAAGCTCGGTTCGGCAACATTAGAAATTTCAATTGTGAAATTGCTTTCAATGCTTAGCCCGCCATTATCTGTAGATGACATTCGAACGGTATATGCTCCCTTTGCCTCTCTATCGAAAGTTTGAGCAGTAACTAATTTATTGCCATTTATAATAAACGAGCTATTATCTCCGTCTCCATCACCACTAATGAGTGCATAAGTATGAGAATCTGCTGCATCTTGGTCTGTAGTGCTCAAAGTACCTACTAAAACTCCGGCATCTTCATTCTCTAAAACTGACAGGTTACTAACTACTAAGGCACTTGGCGCTTCGTTTACATTCTGAACATCCACAGTGAAATTTTGAGTAAAGCTCAGTCCATCCGCATCAGTAGATTTTATGCGAACAGAATAAGATGGTTTTTCCTCATAGTTTAAAGCTGCCTTGTTCACCAAGTTACCTCCTGAAATTTCGAACAAAGCATTGTCAGCATCACCAGTTCCCGTTTCGAACGAATAGGTATGGCTATCTCCGTTATCCGGATCAGCAGTGGTCAATGCACCAATTACTGTTCCTGAGGCTTTGTTTTCTTCGATGCTGTTTGCACTCAAAGCGATCGACTCAGGGTTTTCATTTACATTGGTTACAGTAACTACAAATGCCTTTTCAATACTAACTCCACTTCCATCGGTAGACTTCAATCTTATTTTGAGTGATGATTTACTCTCAAAATCAATGGCTGAAGCTGTGATAAGACTATTGTTAGATAAGTTGAAAACGGCATTATCGTCTGCACCTACTCCAGATACTAAAGAATAGGTATGGCTATCAGCTGCGTCTACATCAGCAGTAGAAATTAAACTAAGTACTGCCCCCAAAGTTGTATTCTCCGCTATTGTTAAAGTAGGTATGGAGATGTCGGTTGGTGCATCGTTTACATTAATGACTGTTAACTGGAATGTAGTATTTACGCTTTCTCCTGAGCCATCCGTAGCGGTTACCGAAACATCAATATTTCCAACGTTGTCGTTACTTGGTGTTCCTGTAAAGCGTTTGCTAACTGGGTCAAAGCTAAGCCAACTATTACCACTGAATGTAGCGGAATAGGTTAAATTATCTCCGTCAACATCTAGAAAAGAGGCTTCATTTAAAGCAGCACTTAACAACACATCTTCTGTAGCGTTAATAATTGGCAATGCACTGACTAATGTTGGCGCATCGTTTACATTGATAGTGTTCAAGCTATAGACTTGACGCACCTTGCCGCCACTTCCATCATTTGTTGTAACAAAGAAAGAGGCTGTACCAACATTACTATTTGTAGGTGTGCCAGTCAATTGACTTCCATTCAGCGTTAACCAAGATGGCTTGTTTTCAAAAGTATAGGTAAGGTTGTCATTATCCACATCATTAAAGAGTGTAGATAAGTCTACTGCATAGGCGACATCCTCAGTGGCATTGGCCATTACAGTAGAAACCACAGTCGGAACATCGTTTACCGACTGAACCGTTAAATTGAAAGTACGACTTGCACTAAGGTTTCCATCTGATGCATTAAGGGTAATGATTGTTGCTCCTGATTTATTCAATTCTGGGTTTAACTGAACCACCACTCCTGTTTCGCTTGACGTTAGTGTTATTGCTCCGTCTTTAACTAAATTTTGATTAGAGGATGAAGCAGTAAAAGTCATTTCTCCCAGGCTGTTATCAATGTCTTCATAACTAATAAAAAGGCCATTCAACGGAAAGTCTTCTTGAATAGTCTGATTTGACACTGTGCCTAAAGTTGGCGCATCATTTATAGGATTGACTGTAACATCGAACGAGACAAAACCTGATTTAGCACCTGTCTTCCCGATCAAAAATACTTTTTCTGTACCTGTATAGTTCTGAGGCGAGGTTAATATCAAAGATTTACCATCATTGGAAATACTTGCCCCTAAGGAAGAATTACCTGTTACTTCATAGGTAAATACTGCATTGGCATCATTCACGTCCGTAAAAACATTGCTGATATCAAAGCTTACCTGACCGAAATCCTCGTTTTCACTACGATTTGATATGGCATTTGACACCTGAATGTCGGCTGCGAGTTCTTCAAGAACAAAAGAAACACTTTGGCTTACACTTGCAGTACCGTCACTTGCGGTAATGGTAATGGATTCATTTCCTGCTGCCACATTATTCGGGCTAATACTTAAAACACCATTTGCTTCAGTTAAAGTAAATAATGAGCTATTGCTTAAGCTGTAAGTAAGGTTTGCATCTGTAGTTTCCACATCTTGAAAAAACCTTCCAAGTTCTAATGTATAGGTTGGGAAGTTTTTCAATACTTTCTGTGTTGGAATCACTTGCTCTATAGCTGGCACATCGTTTACCGCATTAATCACCAAATTGAAAGTTTTTGGTTGAGAAATAGATTGGTCAGTGCCCAGTCGATCATCCGCCTTTACGCTAAAGTTTACCGTACCATTATAATTGGCCTTAGGAGTTACTTTCATCGTGTTCCCTGTAAAAGAAACATCTACCACTCCCAATTTATCTGTCGTTACAGTATAGTTAAACACTGAAATTTTAGAATCTACATCTGTGGTGGAAATGTTGATCGTTCCAAAATTATCTTCATCAATGGTTACATCATTAATATCTGCAATTACTGGTGCATCATTTACAGGCAATACATTTACAGTAAAGCTTTTGAATATTGAATATGCCTCAGAGGTGCCAGTTTCAGATACCGTTACAGTAATGTTGGCATTACCATTGAAATTAGCTGCAGGTGTTATTGTCAACTGATTACCTGAAATAGCAGCTGTTACCTTGGCATTATCTGATGATTTAGCGGTCACTGTTAAATCATTGTCCACATCTGCATAAGCCAAAGTAAGTATTAAGCTTCCGTCTTCGTCCAATTGCTGATTAGCAATGTTGGCCAATGTTGGCGCATCATTTACATCAACTACTTGCACTACTGCGTATGATTTTGAAGTGAAGTTTCTGGCTGTATTATTCACGGCAAATTGTAGTGAATCAAGATAACCCATTTCTCCAGCGGGGTTATACTTTACCGACCATTGCACTAGGTTGGCAGTATTCTTCACCTTCACTGGGCTTTCATTCGTACCTGTTTTTGGAAGTGTAGGTATTTCAATCGAAGATTTTGTTAAATCAAATCCACCCAATTCAACGGCATACAAATTCAATTCAACGGACTGATTTTCTGGGGTTGATTTTCTAGTGGCAAATGTGAAGAATTGGCCATCTTCAGACGTTTGAGTGTCGAAAGATACTTCCTCCTTACCTGAAAAATCAGTAAATAAACCAGATGTATTCTCTGCATTGGCTATCGCTCCACTAGAACTCCCATCAGCCGAATTGCTTAGAATGAATGCTTCGTCATCTTCAAAACCACTATTCACATTTACTTCTGCAGTAACAAAAACTTGAGTTGCTGAAAAAAGATAAGGGAATTGCGATTTGGACGCATTAATACTAGCGGTTAGTGTATTTCCCGAAGCAGTTAAATCTCCCAAAGCGTACGTCTGGTTGGTCAAAGCTACAAGGCTAGCGGTACCCGGCTGAGACAAGTCTATGTAGCTAATTTTAACTGTATAGCTTTGGTTGAACTGTTCATCGGTAAAACTCAAACCTAGTGTTTTACTATCGGCAGTAGCAGAAGTTACCTGAAAGTCTACGATTTTATGCGCCTTGTCTTCAACTTTAAAAGTGAAGGGATAAGCAGCAATTTCGGATGACAAATCTCCATCAAGTTCCTTTACCTTAAACCTAATGGTGTCTTTATACACCACACCCGTAACTAAATTTGTTGAAGGCTTGAATAGAAATGAATCTCCTTCTTCTCCGTTAGCTTCTAATGTTCCCAATTTTGGATTGCCCGTTACTTCAAACTCGATTTCATCCCCATCAGGATCGAACCCATCTAAAGTAATTGTACTGCCAATGGTGTAGAATACTTCTGTATCTGGCACCAAAGCAATCGGTGCATTATTCTCCTCTAAGTTAAACAGCGGTACAACAAAGCCAAAAGAGCCAGCAAGTTCTGTTTGTCCATCAGTAACCGTTAGTACACTGGAAGAACCATATTGTCCCACTGACACATAGCCAGTGTAAATACCTCCTGAAATCCATTCTCCACCTCTTGCGCTGGTCACCCTTAGGTTACGCAACAAATCTTTATTTACTTCTTGGCCATTAACTTGAAGTGCCAAAAACAATAGAGACAGGTAGCATATGGACCGCAGGAACAAATTATATATTCCTTTTAAATCCATCATGATTACTGATTATCAGTTTTTTGAGTTGTGTTTTGTGTTCCGAGTAAAGCTTCAATTTTAGCCAATCGATCTTCCATCTCTTTTACACCTGTTAGCTCAGCTTTTAAAGAAGTGTTCTCCTTTTTTAGGACTTCAATTTGTTGACTCAGCTCCTTTACAGCTTCTACCAAAACAGCAGTCATTTCAGCATAATTAACTGTTTTAAAACCATCTGCCTTTGTATTCACCAACTCTGGAAGCACAGTTTCTACCTCCTGGGCAATGAAGCCAATTTTATTTTCTGGCTGAGATAGGTCTTTCCAATTATAGCGAACCCCTCTCAATCGATTTACTGTAGCCAGCCCAGAGGTTAATGCTGAAACATTCTTTTTAAGACGTGCATCAGATGATTGTGATAAAGAGCCTGATATTGTAATGTTGCCTGAATTAGCATCTAATGAAATGTTCTCACTCGAGGTACTGTTAGCTATATCAGTCTTATTAAGGCTTAATCTACCCCACTGGTTAGTTCCGTTTGTATTTACTTCCATGGTAGCGTTAGAGTGATACCATGCTCCTCCATCTGTTGTGGTTCCATAAAGTCTTATAGCTCCCAGATCGTTATTCTCGCCTCTTTTTCCAGCAAGCTCAATATTTGGAGAGTTAGTTCCAGACAAATAAATAAAGCCGGATTTTCCACTTGGGTCAGCTCCTCCTTCTTCTTTATCTGAGCCCACAGCAACTAATCGTGTTCCTTGATTATCATAGAAATCTACTCCTGAGCGCTTATAGTTATCTGAGTATGGGTTGTTATTAATATCTCTATCGTAAGTATATAGATCAACTAGTCTTGCGTTGTTATCTGCCGCAAAATTTTCAGAATAGAGGTTAAAATAAGATAGCCCCTCTCCATATGCTGCTGCTGCAATTGCACTTCTTGTAAAGCTGTTATCGTCACTCCTTCTATATAGTTGAAAACGACCCCCAGCACTTGTGCCGAAAGACCCAATTTTCACATCTGAGTCGTTCTGAGCTCCATACAATTCCAATATTCCCGAGTTCTTATCCTCATCAAACTTAAGTGATGATTTTAGTACTCCATCGTTGTCGTGAATTTCAATTGGTCTATTGCCTGTTAAGCCGTAAGCGTTCATTCCAAAATGAGCTCCATCAGTAGATCTGAATTCAATTGAGCCTAGCTCAGTTCCATCTTCCCATCTTTGGGCATCCATCCAAACTAAATCTGGAAAGTAAGTACCTCCATTTCCGTCATCTACTTGAGTTGAACCTTGAATTTTAAAATAGCCTAAATCTAAGCCAGAGTTTTCTTCCCAAAATTTTGCTCCTGCTTCAATATTGGTAGAGTTTTTTCCAGCCAAGCTAAAAAAACCATTCCCTGAAGGATATGCTCTCAAAACTGCTCTACTCACATCCAGCGAGTCATACAGACCTAAAAATCCAGCTTGGCCTCCAGCATTGCTGCCAAGAATTACTCTTCTGGTATTGTTATGACCATGTAAAACAAGTGAGCCTGCATTATTAGGTTCGTAATAATTCAAGTCAGCCTTAATACTCCCTTCTGGGCCAAAAATCTGCAAATTCTTTCCGTCTCTAATCGCAACATCACCTTCAAACCAGCCAGCCCAGTTTTCGACACCATTCATGGCTCTTCCCCAAACAGCTTTATTAACACCTGGCCCTTCAGCCCTTCCTAATAAACCTTTATTTTCAATTTCAGTATTTCCAGCTGCGCCAACCCAGGAAATTCCCGAAACTCCAATATTATCAACACCAACAGTACCAGTTGCAAAACCAGTAACTCCAACATTTCCCCATGGATTAGATTGACCATAGCCTAGTACACCATTATTGTATGAACCATCTTCATAACCTTCGTCACCATTTCCTGGGCCTCCTGCCAAACCATACACTGCTGCGTTAGTTTTTCCAGCTCCAAACGCCTGACCAAAAACACCATAGTGAGTTCCTGAACCAGCACCTATTGCACTACCTATTAAGCCAATTTTAGCAGATGGGTCTTCTGCCTGCGAAGCTATATTTCCTCTCATAGCCATTTTGAAGCCTACTCCAGTCATATCAATCTGAAGTCCTCTTTGAGCACCGTTCTTAATGTTATCTGCACTCATAACAAAATGGAATATTGTATCGGAGTCCGCTTTGTTGTTATCAATCTCAATTCTTCTTGGAAGATCGTTTGCTGGGCCTATTTCCTTTGGTGAAAAGGGAGTCAAAAGCTGAACTGCACCCAAGGTGTTACTTCCTACGCTTACTGTAAGGCCTCTTTCTGCGACATTATAAAACAGATTCTCTGGAAGCGGGTTTTCGGCTCCTAGTGTAACAGAATAAAGTCCTTCAATTACCTGAACTGTCTGGGTTTCGCTCCATGCAGTTCCATCAATATCAATACTGAAAGTCATGCTTCTGTCGCCATTTACAGGCTCTCCGTTTTCAAAAAGAGTTCCTTGAAAATTCATTTTCATACCTGCTTGCGCTGGTGCCGTTGTTTCCTGAAAAGGGCTTGCATAGCTATTTATGCCTAAACAGAATATAAAGGCATAAAACAATGTTAAGAGTAGTACTTGTTTTTTCATGAGTGGGTAATTATGAGTTAGATATTTATTTTTCGATTTCCTTTACATCTTTGGTTGAACTAACATTTCTAAATAAGACAATGGCGGAAGCCCAATCGGCTTGCGTATTGAGACGAAGCTTCTGTTTTATGTTCTTCCTGTGTTCGTCATAAGTCAATACTGAAATACCCAATCGTTCTGATATACTTCTCCGTCCTTCCCCTTTGGCAAGGCCAAGAAGCACATCCATTTCGCGATTAGATAATATCTCGATAACCGATTTCCGAGTCTCCCGGAATCTTGCAATAGTCATAAGCGTCTGAAATTTTACCCTAATTGGGGTACTAGTTGTTGTAAGGAAAAGGTCAGAAGTAAACAGGCCAATTCAAAAAAATTGGCGTGGATGACAGGTGTCTTAGCATGAATGAAATCTGCCTGTGTGCCTCAAAAAAATGAAAATTGAATAAGATTGTCACGAATCACCGAAAAACTGATATGAACGACAACCAACTTGAAGCTTCTTGTTTAATCAAAAATTGACCTATGAAGCTTTGGATTGAAAAATTTCGTCCATACTGGTTTTAAAGCTCCTTGAAATGTTCAATTCGTGATTGTTCTGCAGTACAACTCGGTTTGCATAAACCTCACGTATAAAATGGATATTGATAATATAAGACCTATGAACTTGAATAAAGGTATTGACAGGTAAATCAGATTTTAACTCTTTTAGTGTTCCTCTATCAATTTCAGGCCTGTCTTTGTTGTCTAAAAAAAACTCTAGATAATGACCATCAGATTGAATGAACATCAACTTGTCAAGAGGAATTACTGCTTTACTTTTTAGCGTAATAAAATTGGAAGCAGACTGCTTAACTGTTTGCTGTAGTTCAGCAACTTTCAACTTCAGTTCATTTACCTCACTCTCTCTTAACTCTGCTTCACTACTCTTTTTCTTGAACTTCAAATAAAGGAAAACACTCAAAGCAGCAAGAATTACAGCTCCTATTGCCAAGCGAGTACTTAGCCTCTGAAAAAAAGTGGTTTGTTCCCTACTCTGTTTAATCACCTCTTCGGACCTCGCAAAATCATATGCCGAAGTAATTTCTTGAATGGTCTTTATGTTCCTATAAATTTCAATACTGTCATTTAAATTTTTCCATTTTCGCATAATGGCCAAAGCAGCCTGAGTATTACCTGCCTTTTCATACGCCTCAGAAAGTAAAAGATAATGGTCATCCAAGTTATCAACCCTATTCTGTTTGAGAGATTTTGTTATAGCCGCGTTAACAGATTGAATCGCCAACTCTGCGTCTCCAAACTTTACCTCAACTTTCCCCTTCAAAAAATCAAGTTGGGCCTCTCTGTACAAATCTTGGCTCGATTGATTTAATTCTAGCACCTTACTCAAGTAAAAGTAAGTACTATCCTTATTCTCCATCACCAAGAAATTACTTGTTTTGTTTTGATAAACCTCAATCAACGCCAAGCTATTATTCAATCTTTTGTACAACTTCTCATTCAAGCTCAGGTAATAATTACTCGAATCAGTCTTGGATATTTTTCTATAGTTAACCGAAATATTATTGTAACACCTTGCTTGTATCACTAATTGATTAAACCCCTTTGCAACATCTGCCGCAATTAATAATTTGCTATTGGACTCATCGATTAAGTCCATCCTCCCATAGAGAGTCCCCAAATTCAACAACGCGTTGGCTATATTAGAAGAGTCTTTCCGAGAGTATATTTCAATAGCTTTGTTAAAGTCATCTGCGGCCTCGTTGTAATTACCTTGGGCTTGTGATATAACCCCCAGTTGATTATGCATTAGCGCTTGACCTAGTTCATTACCCTGATCCTTCGCCTCCTTAAATAATGTTTCATAAACATCCTCTGCCTTCTGAAACTCTCCCATCCTTTGGTAAACAATTCCTCGATTTCTCTTAATTCGGCTGTATACCAAATACTCTCTTTGGGGATCAGCATAGTTTAAGGCTGTATCATAATGTAATCCAGCAGACTCCATTATTCCCTTTTGGTAAAAAGAGTAACCAATGGCGAAATGGCCTTCTATCAATGCAGTAGCATCATCATAAATAATAAGCTCCTTTCCATAAACCGCTAGGCTGTCAGGATACCTGGAGTTCTTCTTTGATAATTCTATTAATTCAGAAATTCTTGTTGTTTGAGAAAATAGTGGGGAATAACAAAAAAGCGTCAAAATCAAATATAAGAAAAGCACAAAAGCACTTTTAGTCTTCCATAAGTAAGTAGCAAGTGAAGCCATTCGATTGAGGTGTCCAGTTCAAAAGTTAAAGCCTCCTTTACCATCAAGTAAGTTTTTAGGAAACTCAAATGCTATAATACGAAATAACTACTTTGAAATGAATGGATTTTACTTGAAAGAGTCGTTTACCGATCATTTCTTCTTGATTGAAGCTCATAAAAAAACCCCAAGAGATTAATCGAGGGGTTTTTGATAATAAATTGGCAGCGACCTACTCTCCCACCGGTAAAGGCAGT
>NZ_CAXBBV010000005.1:0-305960 GCF_963973945.1 uncultured Roseivirga sp. | reverse complement strand
TTAAACTACAAAATATTATTCCGTTCTAGTTTCTGAATCCAAACATAGGATGACGTAGCATTTAACCTTTCCGCTACTTTGTGTTATTTGTGATTAAGCCTTCACTGAGATGGCTTATATAAACAGAACTCATTGACTATGCCAACCCACCCCCTGCCCCCGCCAGCGGGGGAGAAAAACAGAAGTGGCATCAATGACCAATAAGGTTAGATTGGTGTTCTATCCTCCCTTGGGGGAGGTGGCCATGGCCGGAGGGGAATGCATGAATGAGGATCCTAATAAACTAGTGTTTAACAATTCTGACAGAGCCCTTCCGCTTATCCCTTTAAAAGTTACTGCAAAATAAAGCCGTTGTATTTAAGGTGTAATGAGGTTATTATTGACACAAACAACCTTACATGCATGAAAAAGATTTTTACACTCCTGCTTACCTTCGCTGTTATACAGCTTTCGGCACAGCAGCACAAAGCTGACTTTAAGGCAGCTCAGAAATTTAGCTCAGACAATCTGGGTAAAATGCTGAAAAGCACTCGCGTTGCTCCGCAGTGGTTTAAAGACAGCGACAAATTTTGGTACACTTACACTACTACTTCTGGAAAGAAATTCTACGTAGTAGACCCAGTAAAGAAAACCAAAAACCAAATGTTTGATAACAAGGAGTTTGCAGCGCAATTGAGCGAACTTACCCGCAAGCCTTGGAACCACAACGACCTTGATTTAAAAGGCTTGAAATTGGAAGATGACAATACCACACTTAAGTTTATGGTAGACAGCATCGATTACCATTTCAACTTAAATACAAAACGCATTACTAAAGGCGATTCTACTGAGAAAAGGCCTAAAAGAAACAACTGGGCTTCGTTCTCTCCAGACAGTACATACATCACTTTCGCTAAGAATCATAACTTATACATGATGATGGCAGATGATGCTGATTCTACCGAAATTCAGCTGACTGAAGATGGCGAAAGATGGTTTAGTTATGCTGGCGATGCTGGCGACACTACAAAAGATAAGCGTACAAGGGCTAGGGTAAGATGGTTTAAAGACGAGCAAAAATTCTTCGTTAACCGTTCAGATGCAAGAAAAGTAGAAGAGCTTTTCGTAATCAATGAGCTGAACAATCCGAGACCAAAATTGGAGGTTTATAAATATGCCATGCCGGGCGACCAAAATGTTCCGCAAGAGCAATTAGAAATTTTCGATCCTAAAACGAAAGAGCGTATCATCGTTGATATTGACAAATACACTGACCAAACCATCAGTGCTTACTTACCAGGCGAAACTTCTGACAAGCTTTTCTTGACCAGAATGAACCGTACTAGCGACACTCTCGATGTGAGCGTTGTAAATACTGCCAATGGTGAGCTGAAAGTGTTATTCCAAGATGTAGATCATCCTTATTTTAACTGGGATTATCAGCAATTGATTATTCTTGAAGAAGGAAAAGAATTAATCTGGTGGTCGGAAAGAACTGGCTTTGGACAACTTTATTTATATGATGGCCAAACTGGTGCTTTCAAAAACAAAATCACGAACAGTGGACATTTTGTTACTGGACGAGTACAGAGTGTTGATACACTGGGAAGAAAGGTGTATTTCGAAGCTTTTGGTAAAGAAGATGGCATCGACCCTTACTACTCGTTAATCTACAAAACCAATTTTGACGGCACAGGCTTTAAAGCCCTTTCTACTGAAAATGGTAACCACAGAATCAGCATGTCAGAATCTAACAAATTCTATATCGACAATAATTCTGCGGTAGATGTTACACCAACTTCAACCTTGAAAGACAACAATGGAAACGTTATTATGCAGTTAGAAACTGCTGATTTGAGTTTGCTAGAGCAAGCAGGTTGGAAAAAGCCTGAGCGCTTTACCATGAAAGCCGATGACGGTATTACCGATCTTTACGGTGTAATGTTCAAGCCTTTCGATTTTGATTCTACGCGTCAGTACCCAATTATTTCTTACGTATACCCTGGCCCACAAGTAGAATCGTTCACAAATGATTTCACCATTACTGGTGGTTACCAAACTGCCATGGCGCAATTGGGCTTTATTGTAGTGAGTATGGGCCACAGAGGTGGTTCGCCAATGCGTTCTAAATACTATCACACTTACGGATGGCAGAATTTAAGAGATTATGCTTTGGCAGATGATAAGCGTGCTTTAGAGCAATTGGCTGAAAGACACGAGTGGATCGACCTTGATAACGTAGGTATTTTCGGTCACTCAGGTGGTGGATTTATGTCTACTGCGGCTTTGCTTACCTATCCTAATTTCTATACTGCTGCAGCCTCTTCTGCCGGTAACCACGATAACAACATTTATAACAAATGGTGGGGCGAAACGCACAATGGTGTGATCAAAAAAGAGAAAACCAAAAAGGACAAAGAGGGTAATGAAACTACTACTGTAACTTGGGATGGAAAAGTAAAAACCAACCAGTCTTTGGCCAATAACTTAAAGGGGCATCTTTTGCTTACGCACGGCACAATTGACAACAACGTGCATCCAGCCAACAGTATGCGTGTGGCAGATGAGCTGATGAAAGCAGGCAAACGTTTTGATTATATGCCAATTCCAGGCTCTAGACATGGTTATGGCAGCAAGAGAGATTACTACGAGAAGCTGATGTGGTATTTCTTTGCAGAGCATTTGCTAGGCGACTACAGAAACAACGTAGACATGGATTTGCCTGACGGGAATTAATTAGAAATAACCTTTAATGAATATGAAGACCTGCGAGAAATTGCAGGTCTTTTTTTTGAAAAGGGTGGTAAGTAAGTATTTTCACATAAAAAGACAAAAGAGAGTATGACTACCATGCCTTAAATATCAAGTATATCAGTTATGAAATTTGGTATATTTATGGGTAAACTTCACGCTTAAGACTGATAGATAACATTGCTTTAAAAAAATAAATGAATGAAAAAACTTTTTTTGATTGATCAGCCACCGAACTCGGAGTATTACAATTTAATAGTTCAAGACGCATCTGATAATAAAATGTATGGAATTACTCAAGACATTGCGCATATCGACTATAATAGAGAAGTAATTGGTGAATGGTTTGATTTAGATTTAGCTATAAAGCAATTGACAAGCATAAATGGAGTAACCACAGCTTTCCAATGTGGCACATATATCTGTGCACTTCAATTAAAACATGATAATAGTCAAGGTACTATGTCATTTTATGACTTAGAAAGTTTTAATAACCTTGAATTACTTGAGACTCTTAAATCTAATAATATTTATTCTGACGCTATGTTAAATTTAATTCAATCGTTGGTTGAATATATGTCTAAATCAGACTTAGATGACTTAGATTCAGTCCGCCTTGTTTTGATTTAAACTAAATCTCTATGTACTCAAAGTGAGAAGGTTTGATGAAGACTGACAAGTTCATCCTCAATTGCATCGAAGAACTACGAATCGGTTTATTACCAATAACAACTCCAACACTACTCTTCTATACGACCAATATGTGCAAATTTTAAGCTTCCATTGCCATTACGGCCTTAATCCTGACCGACCAACACTTTAAAATAAGATTATTATAAAAAGTACTTTTATGGCCAATATAAAATTAAGACCCGCAACTATAAATGACCTTGATTTACTCTTGTATTGGGACAAGAAACAACATGTAATTGACTGCGATCCAGATGACGATTGGAATTGGGAGATAGAACTAAATAGAGATCCCGAATGGCGAGATCAGTTGATAGCCATGCTAAATGAAGAACCTATTGGCTTTATACAAATCATTGACCCACACAATGAAGAAACTCGCTATTGGGGAGATGTAGGAGAAGGCAAAAGAGCCATTGATATCTGGATTGGTGAAGAAGAACATTTAAATAAGGGATACGGAACTACAATGATGCAACTTGCTATTGAAAGGTGTTTTCAATCTCCAGATGTAGAAAGCATTTTGATTGATCCTTTAAAGAGTAATATTAAAGCTCATAGGTTTTATGAGAAACTCGGTTTTGAGTTTGTAGAAGAAAGAGCATTTTATGAAACTGCTTGTTATGTTTATGAACTTAAAAGAATACCAGGAATAAAGTAATGACAGAGTTTTGGGAAGCAAACTTTATTGAAAAGCACGAAATGTGGGGATTTGAGCCTTCTCATTCTGCCATGCTAGCCAAAGACCTTTTCGTGGAAAAAGGTGTGAAGAATGTTCTTATTCCAGGTATTGGTTATGGACGAAATGCTCAAGTTTTCAGAAATGAAGGAATGGCTGTAACAGGAATAGAGATATCCAAAACAGCAATTGAAATGGCTAGAAAGCATTACGGAACCGACATGGTTATCCATCATGGTTCTGTTACAGATATGCCATTTGAGGACAAGCAATATGATGGTATCTTTTGCTATGCTTTAATTCATTTATTGGATAGCGCAGAAAGAGAAAAGCTTATTCGCGACTGTTACCTTCAACTTTCGGACCATGGGCATATGGTTTTCACTGCTATATCGAAAGAAGCCCATACTTACGGCACAGGCAAATTCATTAGCACAGACCGCTATGAAATATTTGAAGGAGTGCAAATGTACTTTTATGACATAGAATCAATCAAAACCGAATTTGCCCAAACAGGATTATTTGAAATCACTGAAATCAAAGAAAGTCAACCCTTCTTTTTAATTAAGTGTAGAAAACCCATGGAGCGTTAAATCTCTGAATGGAGATAAGTAGCAGCGTACAAAGCCAACTAAACCGCTCGAAAAATTGATTCATAAAATTGCAGAGCAAGTGGTCAAATCTAAAGCCAAAACCGTTTTAGTCCTCCACACTTATTTTTTACCTTGAAGGCCAAGGCTTACATTTAATAACTTTTTGCGTCTATACTGAAAAGCTGACCTTACGTGCCCAAACAAGGCATTCCAATGCTTTATGAATAAGAAAGAAATCATCGATAACATAAGTGCATCCTATTCTCTATTAACAAAGGAATGCAAAGTGGATTTATATAGCAGTTCGAAACTGCTATACTTTGATAAGAACACCTTATTGGTTACAGAAAACCAATATGCTAACAAATCCTATTACATTATATCTGGCTGTTCTAGGGCATATTATCTTAAAGATGGTAAAGACATTTCTGATTGGTTTGCCTTTGAGGGTGATTTCATTACTTCAATTCAGAGTTTTTTTGCGGGTATTCCCAGTCCACACTACATCGAGGTGTTAGAAGACTCAGTGCTTCTTGAGATTACCCGAGAAAGTGCCGAAGCGTTATCACAAAAACACCATGACTTTGAAAGGCTAACAAAAATCATAGCAGTAAAAACCATGTTGCAGCAGCAAGAAAGAATCGTTTCTATGCAATTTCAAACTGCTGAGCAGAAGTACCAAAATATTTTAGCCCTTAGACCAAACATTACCCAAAGGGTGCCCCTAACCCACATTGCCTCCTATATTGGTATTACACTTGAAACTTTAAGCAGAATAAGAAAATCGCAGAGTCGAATTTGATCTAAGTCAAATGCCCAACCAGTCTTTTCAATGACCTTTGAGCCATGGCGAGACGAGTACATTTTATTTCAGGTCTAACAATCACAATTTTCATTGTTTTCCATCTCATCAATCATGTTTACAGCCTTTTTGGTGTTGAGAGACATATTGAGCTCATGAATCAGTTCCGTTTAGTTTACAGAAACGCACTTGCCGAAACAATTCTTTTGTTATCCGTATTCGTACAGATTGTTTCAGGCATAAAGCTATTCAACAGAAGCAGAAAAGTAGCCCATGGCTTTTGGAAGAAATTGCAGCTTTGGAGTGGTTTATACTTAGCTATTTTCTTTGTTTTTCATCTTGGAGCTGTATTTCTAGGAAGACTAGTTTTGAACTTAGATACCAATATTTTCTTTGGTGTAGCAGGTTTAAACACCTTCCCTTTCAACCTGTTTTTCATCCCTTATTATGGGTTAGCCATCGTTTCATTTTTTGGTCATATTGCAGCAATACATATTCAAAAATTCAAGCGCCCTATTTTTGGGATAACTCCAAATAAGCAATCAAGTCTAATTTTGGTCTTTGGTATATTACTAACCATCACCATATTATTTGGGCTAACAGGTCAATTTCAAGGAATTGAAATACCAAGTGAATATGACGTTATGTTAGGGAAGTAAAATAAATTTTCACCGCAAGTTTCGATTTAGAATCAATACTCACAGTAAAACAAACAACACAATGAAGTATGTTTTTTTAATTACCGCTATACTTTTTACCTATAGTCAAAAGTTAAACGCAAAAAACACCCCGTATTCTTTAGATAGAAGTGATAGTACTTTGCAGTCAGATTTTGTTCAAGAAAAAATAACAGACAATCTCTATGTATTGAAATCACCTAACTACAATACAAACGCTGGTGTATTTATTGGAACTGAGGCCGTTTTATTAATAGACCCCATGACAGGGCCAAACAATCATCAAAATTTGCTCAACGCAGTAAAGCGACTTTCAAGAAAGCCCATAAAATATGTAATCAACACCCATAGTCATCCAGATCACAGTGGAGCCAATTCATTTTTCGCTAAACAAGGTGCCAAAATAATTTCGCACGAAAACTTCAAATACACCAACGCTCAGTATGATCAGACTTTCAAAGACACTTTTAGCTTAAACATGGGTAATGAAACAGTAGAGCTTCACCACATTGCGGCTCACACTTTTGATGATGCATTAGTGTACTTCAAAAACAGCAACGCGGTGTTTATGGGCGACACTTATATGACCAATTCGTTTCCTCACTTTTATTATGGAGGTGGCGGAAAAGGCCATTTAGAAATCATTGACAAAACTCTGTCACTTGGGAATGCGCATTTAACCATAATTCCCGCTCACGGCAAACTGTCGTCTAACAAAACGGAACTCAATACTTACAAAGCGAACACAATAAAGTGGATCAATCGAATAGAGCAACTTTATAACGGAGGCAAAACCACTGAAGAAGTTGCGAATGATCAACAGATTAAACAGTTGAGCACGGTTTTCAATAATGGCAATAATGTTGGCAGTCAGTCCATAATTCGTACAATCGATAAAACCATTGCAGCAGATCTGATTCCAAGCGTTCAACTTCCTGAAAGCAGATTTAAGCAGTTTGAAGGGACTTACAGATATAGTAATGGCCAAGTGGATGAAATCATTTATGAGAATGGAAAATTACTTTTTAGAAGTAAGGGGCTGTATATTTTCGAAATCATTCCATTGTCAGAAACAAAGTTTCAGGTAAGGGGGCAGTTTCCTGTCAAACACCTCACATTCAATACCGCTACGTCAAGTTTTGAATACTTCAACGGAAAAGAAAGTTTAAGAGCAACAAAGCAATAAGCTGCTTCAACCACTTCACCGCAAAAACATGAAAGAAACACCTAAGCAAACCTATAACCCTAAAGTGTTATTGGAAATCGTCCTTGTATTGGCATTGATGATTGGGGTAAAATCCATTTTCGATTATTTAGGAGTAAATGGAGCTGGATCTATTGGCATTTGGAGTGGAATAGTTGCTGCTACAATGTTCATGAAAAAAGAAGGTATTAAATGGAAGGATTTAGGCTTCTTTCTACCAAAAGGCAGGCGTGATTGGCTGATCAACCTTGGGTTAGCCTTCTTAACTGTAATAATTGTTTTCCTTGTTATGGGGTTGATTTTAGACCCTATCCTCTCCTATTATGGGTTAGAAAAACCAACGGATGTAGCCAGTAGGTTTCAGTTTTTTCTTGGTAAGCCATTGTACTTTATTTTATACCTAATAACTGTAGTTTGGATTGGTGCCGCATTAGGTGAAGAGCTCCTAATGAGAGGCTTTCTACTGAATCGCTTATCGGATTTTTTTGGAAAAAGTAAGTTCGGATGGGTAGTTTCACTATTGGTTCATGCTGCTTTTTTTGGAATGCTGCATAGTTATCAAGGGCTTGCTGGTATTATAACTACAGCATTTATAGCCCTTGTTTTTGGAACGGTATACTTGGTTGCAAAAAAGAGGCTCTTCCCTGTAATTATTGCTCATATGGTAATAAACACCATCAGTTTAACAGCATTTTACCTCACAGGAGGTGTGGTAAATTAATTGAAATCAACAATAAGGAATGAAACAAGTACTTCTATTTATCCTTTCACTTGGCACCTATTCGTTGGTTTGGGGTAAAGATATCCATATTGTAGTATCAAATGAAATATTTTCACCGCAGTAACAGACGAAAATTATGATGCTTTCAATTTGGATGTGGCTCCTTTTACACTAAGCATTTCCTTGAAGAGCATAGGCCTTAAAATATTATTAGAAATGCCTTAAAACGCTAGGTAGAGAACACCAAAATCAATCATGAATACATATACTCTAAGCGCAGCAATTCTATGTTTTTTATTGGGGCTTGTACACTCAATTCTTGGTGAATATCTCATTTTCAAAGAGAAACGAATTAAAGGAAGGTTTGTCCCATCTAAAACAGGTGTAGAATTAAAAGAAAGGCACTTGCGCATTCTCTGGGCTACTTGGCATTTGACTTCATTGTTCGGCTGGTGTATTGGAGCCTTTCTGATAAAAGTATCATTGCAAAAAACGAGTCTCAATTCTGACCTAATTGATTTCATAATTACCTCCACCAGTTACACTATGTTGGCAGCCGCATTGTTAGTATTATTGGCTACAAAAGGAAAACACCCCGGATGGATAATTCTGCTGCTTATAGCTGTATTATTGATAACTGGAAGCTAAACTATTCAATTATAATTTCAGCCCAGATCAAGGAAGAAAACCAAACTTATGGGCCATAAAAAAACAGGCGAAGCATACGCTTCGCCTGTTTAAAATCTGATCAGCTAATTGCTGTTATTTATTTCCTTTTACTTTTTCTTTCATCAAGCTTGCTCCTTCTCCTTCCACTGTGCTATTCGTTTCGTCTACCAACTCATAACCCAAAGTTCTTCCTTTAAGCGTTGCTGGTAATCCGTTAGCCATCCATTCTGGCATTGGTGCACCTTTCAAGTAATGGTCAAAGAATTGACCCATTCTGATGGAAAGGTCTTTTCTGTTTTTACGCTGAACAAGGTTGTGATCTTCTCCATTGTAAACTACCAACCAAGATGGTTTTCCTAAACGTCTAAGCGCCATGTAATACTCAATACCTTGGTACCAAGGCACTGAACCATCCTCATCGTTGTGCATAATGAACAGTGGAGTTTGAACTTCGTCCATTCTAAACAACGGAGAGTTATCGATATAACGTGTTGGAGTTTCCCATAAGGTTCCACCCAAGCGGCTTTGAGTTTTCTCGTACTGGAACATACGACTCATTCCGCTACCCCATCTTACACCACCGTAAGCCGATGTCATATTTACTACAGGAGCACCAGCACCACCAGCAGCAAACATATCTGTTTTAGTTACTAGATAAGCCACTTGGTAACCTCCCCAACTTTGGCCTTGAATCGCCATTTTGGTTTTGTCTACAAAGCCCATATTTACTACCGCATTAGTAGCAGGAACAACATGGTTGTAAGCACTTGGGCCAGGGTAACCTAACTCGTACTTAATATCTGGCACCAAAACCAAGTAATCGTTACTCACATAGTAAGGAATATTAATAGTACTTGCACTTGGCGCTGGGCTTGGGTGACTATGCAAGCTATTGGTTCTTCTTTCGTAGAAATAAACAATCATTGGGTATTTCTTATTCGGGTCGAAGTTTTCTGGCTTGTAAAGAATCGCCTGCATTTCTTCTCCATCTTCCAATGAATTGAACTGAATAAGCTCGGCAGTACCCCAGTTGTAAGGGTCTTCTTGCGCGCCTACATCAGTAAGTTTTTTCAAGCCATCCATTTTGTAGCTATTGGCTACGTACAATTCACCAAAATCTTCATAAGTAGATTTAGTAAAGATTACACGGTCAGTGTCCTCAGCTTTAATTAACCTACCAAAGCTTACATCTTCCATCACCACCTTGGTTGGGTTAGATGCTTTTGAAAGGTTGGCTGTATAGAAACCATCCTGCATTGTCCACTCATGCGTAGCAGAAAGCAATACTGGTGCTTTCATTGAAATGAATTTATCATCTCTGTCTAATGATTGGTACCTGAAGCTGATATTGCTTTTACGACCAAAGCCATTTGTTACATTTTCTGAAGCTACTTTTCCTTTTGGATCAACTTTCCAGATATCGAAACGATCGTAAATGAAGAATGCCGCATCTTTTTCGCTCCAACCAGCAGTTCCATAAGAACCAGCCAATGAAGGCGAATCATGTAACTCATTAGCAAAACTCACATTAATTCCTTCTGTAAGATTTCTTATGGTTTCAGTAGCAACATCCATCACAAACCAATCTTCCATTTCAGGATCATACCAAGTAAGGTAATTGCCCTCTGGCGAAAGTGACATAAAACCTTTACCAGCTTGCATCAATAATTTGGCTTTACCAGTGTTTACGTCAACTTTATAGTAGTCACGTGGCAATTGCGTATCCCAAGTATACTGAACTCTATAAGTCTGATCGTCCATCGCCAATACGAAATCACGATCGTTTTCTGTATCGATGTAAATGCTTTCTAAATTTTGGTTACCCAACTGAACCAGTTTCATCGATTTCAAATCCATCACTACATCGTAGGTTTGGTTCTTATCTCTATTGGCTCTTAGTTTCTGCATTGGTTGAATGTAAGGGTCGTTATAAGACCAAATATCTACCGCAGGGCGCTCAGAATCCAACATCGTAGTATCTTCTTCATAAGCGTATTTCACAGGACGTGGAGCTGTTCCAAAATAAAGCCTCTTTCCGCTTTCTGAGAAACGTGGATTGCTGTTATCACTTACCATCCAGTTATTAGGTACGCCAGCAGTTGTAGTATCTGCTATAATTTTAGCTTCATTACTACCCGCTTTCCAGTGCATTAAACTGAAATACTGATCATCGTCCTTTTTATCTGAATTGGTTGCAAAAAACACTAATTGCTCACCATCCTCAGTAGCTGTCAATTTCTTATAATCCTTCAAACCTGAGTTTAAAGTTACTTCTTTGCTAGATTTAGTATTGAAAGCAAATACGCCAGCAGGATTTAATGAATCTGCCTCGTCTTTTTCAAAATATAAGTAGTTTCCTTTTTGAGTCAACTCATACTCCATTACTCCTTCAAAACGGCTTTCACTTCCTGAAACCATATTATAAAGTACTACCTCGCTGCCTTTAGATTTCGACTTTGGCTTTTTATCTTCCTTGGCCTCTTCAGCTTTTTCGCCCTCTTCTTTTTTTGCCTTTTCTTCTAAAGGTGCCTCATGCATCCAAGCAATCCATTCTGTAGATTCGTTGGACAATTGATAGTTTTTTACTCTAGCAACTTTCTTAATATCACCACTCTTAAGGTTGATAATGAAAAGAGAATCTTTGGGCATTTTTGCGCTAGTAGTTTTCTTAAGTTTTAACGCATGTTCTTTTTCATATTCGGGATTAACGGTAGCGACTACAAAATCACTGTTTTTGGAAAAAGAATACCTACCTACTCTATCAATAGTATAGGTTTTGTTATTGGTTAGGCTCTTAATCTCAAGTATTCCGTCTCCGACTTGAGGACTAATTCTATAAGCGGTCCAATTACCATCATTGCTTATGGTGGTGGATTGCAAGCTTTTCCAGTCATCATAAACATCATGTGTTAACGGCTTCTTTTGGGCTGTTGCCTGAAAGAGCATAAACAGCATGAAAAGTGAAAATAAGCTGATTTTCGTTTTCATAGGTTTTCTTTTGTTTCAATAGTTTATCCTTACAAATATAAAAGTTAAGCACGTTTTGGAAACACTTCTTATATTGACGGAATCAACTTGAATTAAAACGTATTACATCATGCTCAAAAAGACACTCTTATTCTCTTTTTTGATGATGCTTTCGCTACAAACTTTTGCTCAAAAAACAATTGCGGAAATCACCAAAGGAGCCATTAAAAAAGAAGGATTTTTTAATTATTACTGGGATGAAGATGCCGGTAAAGTTTACTTAGAAATAAAGAATTTCGATACAGAATTTCTCTATGTCAATTCTCTTTCAGCTGGTATTGGTTCAAACGACATCGGCCTTGACCGCGGCAAACTAGGCAGCACCAGTGTGGTCGAGTTTAGGCGAGTAGGCTCAAAAGTACTTATGGTTGAGCCCAATTACAGTTATCGTGCAGTTTCTAACAATGCAGATGAGGTAGAAGCTGTAAAGCAAGCTTTTGCAGAATCTGTGTTACAAGGCTTTAAGGTTGAAGCAGAAGAAAATGGTATCGTATTAATCGATATTACTCCAATGATTCTAACTGACTCTTATGGTGTAGCAAACTCTCTTAACCGTTCTCGTCAGGGCTCTTACCGTTTCGATGCAAGTCGTTCGGCCATCTACCCTCCTATGCTCAAGAACTTCCCAAAAAACTCTGAGTTTGAGGCAACTATTACATTGGTGGGAAGTGCCACTGGAGGTTTTATTAGAAGCGTAACCCCTAGCCCAGATGCTGTAACCGTTCGCATGCACTATTCTTTTGTGGAATTACCTGACGCAGGCTACAAACCAAGAAAACTTGATCCTAGATCGGGATACTTCGGCACTTCTTACATGGACTATGCAACGCCAATTCAAGAAGACATCAGAAAAAGATTTATCAACCGACATAGATTGGCCAAGAAAGACCCAAGTGCGAAAGTAAGTGAGGCTGTTGAACCAATTATTTATTATGTAGATAGAGGTGCTCCAGAGCCAATCAAATCTGCTTTGATTGAAGGCGGAAAATGGTGGAACCAAGCATTTGAGGCTGCTGGTTACAAAAACGCTTTCCAAGTACGTGAAATGCCAGCCGATGCCGACCCGATGGATGTACGTTACAACTTAATACAATGGGTTCATCGTTCTACTCGTGGTTGGTCTTACGGATCTTCTGTTTCTGACCCACGAACTGGTGAAATTATAAAAGGACATGTAAGCTTAGGTTCATTAAGAGTTCGTCAGGATTTCTTGATTGCCCAAGGTTTGATAAATCCATATGAAAACGGAACTACTCCTGACCCTATCATGCTTAAATTAGCGCTTGCTCGTTTAAGACAACTTTCTGCGCACGAAATCGGTCATACCATTGGTTTGGCACACAGTTATGCATCTAGTGCTGATGGTGATGCCTCAGTAATGGATTACCCTCACCCACAAATCGGTTTAAAAAATGGAAAAATCACTTTGGATGCTCCATATGATACTGGCATTGGCGAATGGGATAAAGTAGCAGTTACTTATGGTTACCAAGATTTTCCTAAGGGAACGGATGAAGACAAAGCTTTGAATGAAATCATTGAAAAAGGATTGAAAGATGGCTTGCACTTTATTACCGACTCAGACTCTAGGTCTCCTGGCAGTGCACATCCATTCTCTCACCTTTGGGACAATGGAAAAAGCCCTGTTGACGAACTGAACCGCTTGATGGAAGTAAGAGCAATTGCTTTGAAAAACTTCTCTGAGCAAAACATTCCTATGGGTGCTCCAATGACAACTCTAGAAGAAGTATTTGTACCGATGTACATGCTACACCGCTACCAGTTAGAAGCGGCTTCTAAGGTAATTGGTGGAGCTTATTACAACTACAAATTAAGAGGCGACTCTCAGCCATTACAACAAACGGTACCTGTTGGTGAACAAAAAGCAGCACTTACGGCACTAATGAATGTGTTAAAGCCTGAAAACTTGGAAGTACCTGAACATATCCTTAAAATCATTCCTCCAAGAACACCAGGTTACGGAAGATCAAGAGAAACCTTCAATGTAAGAACGGGCGTGCTTTTCGATCCTGTTTCTCCTGGAGAAGCAGTAGCAGGAACCACCATGAGCTTCTTGTTCAACTCGCAGCGTGCTACGCGTTTGGTACAGCAAAAAGCAATGGACAGTAACCAAATTGGTCTCCAAGATGTAATTAATGCCGTAGCCGGTCTGGCTTTAGATGGCAATTACAGTGGCTACCGTGCCGAACTACAAAAAGTAGTGGCCGACAGTTTTATCAGTGAATTAATGTCGCTTAGTATGAGCTCTCAAGCTTCGGTTTCTACACAAGCAGAAGCTATGGCTGCTTTGAGGTCTCTTTCTAAAAAGATGGCAAACTCTAGCAACACTTTCCAAAACGAAATGGCGTTTAAAGTATCGCGCTTTTTAGAAAACCCTAAAGAAGTGACACCAACAAGTTCGCTTACACCTCCAGATGGTTCGCCAATCGGAATGGATGCGCAATTCTGGTGTACTTTCGAAGGAAATTAATTAGAGAAAAGCACGTTGAAGAAATGAAAAAGAGCCAGAAAATCATGGCTCTTTTTCATTTCTGATTACTTTTATGAATACTGTTCGTCTTAGCCATAACTTAAATTAACTATGAACAAAAGGAACGCTATTGCATTCGTATTGATTATTGCATCCCTTGCTTGTCTCTACCCCGGACTTACAAAACCAATTATTCAAATCAATATTGGAGCACAATTACCAATGATTGGTGAGTTAACACTTTTTGAACGTACTCAAAGCGTGGTGGAAAGCATTCAGTCGCTTTTTGAAACTGACAACGACTTGGTAGCATGGCTTATCCTTATTTTCTCCATTGTTGTTCCACTAGTAAAGGCCGTTATTCTTTTGGCTGTTTTAGCATTTAAAAACCTACCTGGCCGCAAAGGCTTTTATCGCTTTGTAGGTTTGATAGGAAAATGGTCTATGGCCGATGTTTTTGTGGTAGGAATTCTACTCGCATTTTTGGCTACTGGAGAAAATGAAAGCATTAGAGCCGAACTATTCGAAGGCTTTAATTACTTCCTATCCTATTGTATTATCTCCATCATAGCAATTCAGGTAATGGATGTAAAAACCAATGACCTAGTTCAATAAAATTGTTTTCAGGAACTTATAGCTCCTTAGCGCCTTTATTATTGTTTTAGTTTCATCTACGCTTAGTTATGAATAAGAATAAAGACAAGGCCATTGCATTCTACAAAATGGCTTATGAAGGAGCGCCAAGAAAAGCAACAGAGCTATATGTTGGTATTGAATATATACAGCACAATCCAGCAGTGGGTGATGGTACAGAAGCCTTCATCGATTACTTTGAAAGAATGCAGTTAGAGTACCCAGATAAATCCATTGAGTTTGTTAGGGCCATTGAAGAAGGAGATTTAGTGGCTTTGCACACACACCAAACTTGGCCAAATAACGAACAGTATGTAACCATGGACTTTTTTAGATTTGATACCAACGGAAAGATTGTTGAGCATTGGGATAGTATTCAAGAAATTCCGAATACTTCAAAAAATGGCAATTCTATGTATTAGAATCAGCCCTTCGGTCTGGGAATTCTGTTCATTTACATTTAGTATACCCTTTTATTTTTTATACTTAAACGAATTAAGGAACTTCTTCCCAACATTATTAAGCTCTTTATCAGAGGTAACCACCACCATTTGAAACTGATATTGATCAATTAGAATCACACGATAAAAGCAATTTACTTGACCTTCAGCCAGACTAACCGTGGCACTCTTCCCTTCATTTCGACCATACTTATAAACGCTTTGAGTTAAAATATCGCCTTGAACTTGTTCATTAAAAGACTCCAAAGAAACATCCGCTAATCCTTTAGAATCTTCTAGCACTGCAGAATGTAAAGTCCAACTAAAAAGGTATGTAACATCACCTATTGTAGAAGTTACTTTGGTGGTAGTCACAGATTCACTTTCGCTTTCTGAAACATTATAATCTCCTGGCATTGTGATTCCAATTTTACCCTTTTCAGCCGAGTATTTCTTTTCAACAGAAACTCCTTCCTCTTTAATATTTAAAGGAACATGATTAGGCCAAAGCAACCCGCTTAGGGCAATTGATAAAAACATTTTAAGCAACATAATGGAGCAGTTAAAGTGAATAAAAACGCTTTCCGAAAACCACTTAAACTGGGAACCGGGTACTGAAATTAAGAAATATATACGACCCCAACATGCATAGGTGTATAGATTTTTTGAGTATCAAATAATTATCGCATGCTTACTCATTCTTTAAACAAATCGGCTTCCTTCTTTTACTGAATCGTTTAGCTTTGCATTGTTAATGAAATCCCCCCGAAAATCACTCACCGAAGGCCCAATTTTAAAAGCACTTGCCATGTTGGCTTTGCCTATTATTGGGGTAAACTTACTGCAAACTGGCTATCAGTTAGTAGATGCATTCTGGGTAGGGCGATTAGGAGCCAATGCCGTAGCTGCCGTTTCTATTAGTTTCCCGATCAACTTTTTATTGATTTCCCTCAGCTCAGGATTTGCCTTTGCAGGCGCTATTTTGGTAGCGCAATACGCTGGTGCAAAGAATTTTAAGATGGTCAATCATGTAGCTAGACAAACCCTACTCATGGCCTTTTTAATTTCATTGGTAGTATCAATTATTGCCTACATTTTTTCACCTCAAATACTGTATGCTATTGGAGTAGAAGAGATCATTTTTGATGAAGCCAACCTCTTTCAACGCACCATATTTATTGGGTTGATCTTCAACTTTGGATTCATAATGTTTCAATCACTACTGCGTGGAATTGGTGAGGTCAGAATACCACTTTACATCAATGGAGCTACTTTGTTGCTTAACTTCTTCTTAGACCCACTATTCATTTACGGCTGGGGGCCTGTAAAGGCTTACGGTGTTACCGGAGCAGCCGTTTCAACACTCGTTACACAGTTTTTATCTATTGCTGTTGGCATGTATATACTGTTTAAAGGAACCACCGAAATTAAACTGAGCATGAAGGCCTTTTCATTCGACTGGCCATTACTTAAGAAGGCCTTCAAACTGGGTTTCCCTTCTTCCATTGAAATTTCGGCTAGGGCACTTGGCCTTACACTTATGACCGTTTTAGTAGCTCGTTTCGGCACAGAAGTTCTTGCTGCTTACGGTGTAGGCTCACGCCTAATTAGCTTCGTAGTTATTCTTAGCCTTGGGCTTTCAAAGGCTTGCACCACATTGGTAGGGCAAAATATGGGCGCCCAGCGTATAGACAGAGCAGAAAAAACATCTTATTATTCCTCAGTTATAGGGTTCATTTCTCTTTCCGTAGTAGGAATCCTCTTTTTCATTTTTGCCGAACCTCTTACTCGTGCGTTTTTAGCGGGTGATGATTATGTTGTAAACATGGGGGTTGACTTTCTCAAAATCACCTCACTCAGTTTCGGCTTTATGGGGCTACAAATGTCCATTATTGGCACTTTAAGAGGCTCAGGAAACACCGTTTCGTCAATGATGTTAACCATTATAGGCATCTGGGTAATACAGTTTCCTGCCGCTTGGTTCTTGTCGTCACACACAAGCCTTGGCTATAATGGCCTTTGGTGGTCATTCCCAATTTCAAATGTAATACCTGCCTTAATTACTCTGGGCTGGTATAAAACAGGTAGATGGAAAAATAAAAACTTGGTGCACTCCAGTCCTCAAGACTAAAACCCACCAAGTAATACTTTATTTAGAAATACAGCGCTTTAGAACTTAAAGTCTCCAAAAATATCATCATCATCGTCTTCACCCCAACCACGATTCTTTTTTGACTTAGGAGGTTTAGGTGGCATTTTCTTTCTCCTAAAACCATCATCATCTCCTCCTCTGCCTTTCGGGGCCTCTTTTTTCTTTTTATTAGGAGAGTTTTTTCTGGAAGTTCCCTTAGACGGAGCTTCAGACCAGTCAGGACTAAAGCTATTCTTTTCTGGTTTACCACCATCTTCTGTTTCTTCCTCGTCTCGGCTTTCTTCCCTTCTTGGTCTAAAGTCTGGTTTTTGGCCTTGATTAGTAGTGGGTTTACGTTCGTTCGACTTTCTATCTTCAGCCTCAGATACAGAAATATTTCTTCCATCTAAAGCTGTTCCATCCAACTGAGTAATGGCTTTTTGGCCGTCTTCTCTGTTTGCCATGGTAACAAAAGCGAATCCTTTGGATTTACCGGTTTCGCGATCAGTGATGATCTTTAAGCTTTTTACCTGTCCAATCTGTTCAAACAACGCTCGCAGGTTATTTTCTTGGGTTTCGTAGCTCAACCGGCCTACAAAAATGTTCATGTTACTTATTAATTCTATTTGTTTATCACCCCTAAGTTATTAGTATTTTGGGATTTGTGTTCAATATCGGTAAGAACAAAGCATTTCAAAATTTATTTCATAATTTATTTAACTTGAACTCCGAAAAAAAAATCAACCTATGAAACACCAATACGCCTTAAGCTTTCTGCTTGCCCTCCTTTTTACCACTTCTTGCGGAAACTCAAAAAGCAACGAAGAGAATTCAAATGACAACTCTACTCAAACCCAAGAGTGGATTACGCTATTTAATGGACAAGATTTTAGTGGATGGGAAATGTATGGCGAAGAGCCAATTATGCCTCAATGGGAAATTGTGGATGGTACAATTGCCTGCAATGTAGGTTTGGGAGAAGAAAACTCTGGTTTCAATCGCTCTATAATGACCACTAAAGATTATGCTAATTTTGAACTAGAGCTAGAATATAAAATTTCTAAAGGTGGAAACAGTGGTGTTTTTTACCATGTGGTACAGTTAGAAGGCAAAGGACACGATTACTTAACTGGCCCTGAATTTCAAGTGCTGGATGATGAGTTCTCAAGATCTGAAAGCCAAGCCGATAAAATGGTGGGCTCCAATTATTCAATGCATGCCCCTGCAGAAACCAAAAAGCCAAACCCATTTATGGAATGGAACAAAATCAAAATCGTATACAACAACGGGCACGTAGAGCATTGGCTAAATGGTGAAAAAATCTTAGAATTTGAAGAAGGAAGCGAAGATTGGTTAGCACGCAAGGCTGCTGGAAAATGGGCGAAGTATGAATTTTATGCCAAATCAAAAACAGGCCGTATCAGCCTTCAAAACCACGGAGACGAAGTATATTTCAGAAATATCAGAATTAAGGAGTTGTAGAAAAGGGCTGTTCACATAGCCACTGAAGTAAAGCTAGAATGGGTTTCAAATGTCAACAGGAACATGCAGCCAAATTTATATTCAGGTGGTTTTCGCTGTTAGTGGTCGCCAAAACCTGATTCTGAGGACTTGGGAGAATGATTTATATAAATACATCACCGGGATTGTTCAGAATAAGGAGCAAAAGATGCTTGCCATTAATGGAATGCCCGACCACATTCATTTTTTGATAGGAATGAGACCAACCTGTTGTTTGTCAGATTTAGTGAGAGAAGTCAAAAAAGCCTCTAACAAATGGATCAACGAACATGGACATGTAAAAGGGAAGTTTGAATGGCAAAGCGGATTTGGTGCATTCTCTTATAGCCACTCTGCCCTTGATAAGGTAATCGTCTATATCATGAACCAAAAAGACCATCATCGAAAAAAGACCTTCAAAGAAGAATACATTGAATTTTTGAATAAATATAAAATCGAATTCAAAGATGAATACCTATTCGATTGGCTGGACGAATTAGAATAGGTTCAACCCTTTCAGGGTTGCTGGCTTGTTCAAACATCTCTTTGCTATAAATGTGGCATCCCGATGGGATGCTCAGCAGGATTTATTCGTAATAACCGACCCCAGCGGGGTCATATCTTTATAGAAAAACCACAATGCAATATCATCTCCCGACCCCAGCAGGGTCGTACCCAATACCATCCACGAAATTATCTTAATTTCGCGACATGAAGGCTCAATACTTTTACCTCATTCGCATTCAATATTTAGGGTTTAGGTTTCATGGCTGGGCCAAGCAACTAGAGGTGAAAACAGTGCACTATATGATAGATCGTACTTTGGCTTTTGTGCTCGGGCATCGTGATTTTAAAACCATGGGCACCAGCCGAACAGACTCTAAAGTTTCAGCCCTAGATCATTCTTTTGAGCTTTTTCTGAATGAACCGATCGCTGATGAAATCGAATTCCTACATCGAACAAACATCAATTTACCTCCTGATATTAAAGCTATTGGCATAGAGAAAATAAGTGCTGATTTTAACATTATTCAGTCTCCAAAAACCAAAGAATACATTTACCTCTTTGCTTTTGGAGAAAAGGCGCATCCATTTAGTGCTCCATTTATTACCACTGTTCCAGAACAGTTAGACATCGACTTGATGAAGGAGGGCGCCAAACTCTTTGAAGGCTTTCATGAGTTCAAGGCCTATTGTAAAAGACCCAAGGAAGATACCATTACCCAGAGAGAAGTGATCTTTTCAGGTATTGAAGAGAACACTGAATTTAAAGCCAACTTCTTTCCTTCCAAAAGCTACATATACAGGGTAAGAGCCAATGGTTTCTTAAGACATCAAATTAGAATGATGGTTGGGCAGTTACTGCTTTTGGGCAAAAAAGAAACAAGTTTAGAAGAAATTAGCCTTTCACTAAAGGGACAACACACAAAAGAAATCTTCCAAGTAGCCCCTGGGTCGGGTCTAATTTTGAATAAGGTAGAGTACAGCAAAGAGTAAAAAATAGCTTTTCCCAGTTATCCATATTTTGAACCAAGCCTATAACAAGCATGCATTTCATACAAAAATTCTAAAATTTGAATTTAGGAAGGTTACATTTATGAATCCGTTAATCCGTTGAAAACCTCTATTGCTACCATATTGCTCGCTTTACTTACCCTCCCGTTCGGAGGTACCTATCTATTCTTGGAAATGGAGAAGGCAAAAGCAAAGCGTCATGCGGCCTTAGTAATAGCGGGTGAAGAAAACCCTGTAGAAATGGTTCATCTGGCTTTTACAGAAGCCCAAATGAAAACAGACTTACGTTGGGAACATGACCGCGAGTTTGAATATAGAGGCCAAATGTATGACATCATTTCTAGTGAGGTAAAAGGAGATACCACTTACTTTTACGCCTATTGGGATAAGTTGGAGTCCATTATCAATCATAAGCTCAACGAACTTATTACGCTTCACCTTGGCGGTGAAGCTGACGAAAAGGATGAAAGTCAACTGGTAGTCTCACTACTCAAAGCACTTTACATTCATCCAAATCAAGATTCTGCAAAGATTTTAGAAAAAATAGATCCTGTCAAATTCCTTGAGATTAAAGCAATTTATAACTCCACTCTGCAAGGAATAGACGGCCCTCCCCCACGCGTGAATGCATAAACTCTGCTTTATATATAAAGCACAATGGAAATCCTTTCCATGTATTATGAGTCTTTCGGGCTCAAAAAAAGTTTATACATCATTTTCTATTTTACCTATGAAGAAATATTTATTCATATGGTGCTTTGTGCTATGTGCCCTCCAGGGAATGGCACAAACCGTTACCATAGTTGATAAAAACACCAAAGAACCGCTGGAGTTGGCTACACTGAGTAGCGCATCGCCAAGAGCCTTTGCGGTTACAAATATTAAAGGGCAAGCCGACATTAGTGCTTTTGAAAGTGGTGAGATTATCGAAATCCGAATGTTGGGTTATGAAAAAGCAATGGTGAGTTATGCTATTCTTTCTCAAACAAACTATATGGTTGAACTAGTTGCTTCCAAGCTGTCTATGGACGATGTGGTGGTTTCAGCCAACCGTTGGCACCAAGACCGTCAAGACGTTCCTAATAAAATCACGACAATAACCCCATCAGACATTCAACTTCAAAACTCTCAAACTGCTGCCGATTTATTGGGCAGTACTGGAGATGTTTTCATTCAGAAAAGTCAGTTGGGTGGTGGTAGCCCTATGATTAGAGGTTTTTCTACCAATAGACTTTTAATTACGGTTGATGGCGTAAGAATGAACACTGCGATTTTCAGAAGCGGAAACTTACAAAACGTAATTTCTCTCGATGCTTTTGCAACAGAAAGCGCTGAGATTCTATTTGGCCCAGGTTCTGTAATGTATGGCAGCGATGCCATTGGTGGGGTAATGAGTTTCAGAACTTTAAATCCACAGTTTTCTCATTCAAGCGAAACTTTGGTAAAAGGGTCGGCCGTGGCAAGGTACTCTTCTTCCAATAGCGAGAAAACCACTCACTTCGACATTAATGTGGGCTGGAATAAGTGGGCTTCTGTAACCAGTTTTTCTAACTCCAACTTCGGAGATTTGAGAATGGGAACAAATGGACCGGACGACTATTTAAGACCATTTTATGTAGAACGTCAAAATGGTGCAGATGTAATGGTGACCAATGACGACCCGTTAGTTCAAAGGCCTACTGGCTATGAACAAACCAATTTGATGCAGAAAATTAGATTCGCCCCTAACGCAAACTGGGATTTGGTTTATGGTTTGCACTACTCTACCACTTCAAATTATTCTCGCTACGACAGATTAATTAGAACCCGAGGCGGTTTACCAAGAAGTGCTGAATGGGAATACGGGCCGCAAGTTTGGTTAATGAATAACCTTACTGCTACCCACCAAGGGAAAAGCCGATTGTACGATCAAATGACTGTTCGCTTAGCACATCAATTCTTTGAAGAAAGTAGAATTGACAGAGACTTTAATGGAACAAATAGAGCATCGCGCGTGGAAAAAGTAAATGCATATTCTCTCAACCTAGATTTTGATAAATCTCTAAGAACTGGCACTGAGTTATTTTATGGTTTCGAGGCAGTGTATGATGATGTAAATTCTACGGGTACTGATGAGGACATAACCACTGGCGATGTTGTAGATGGCCCAGCACGTTACCCACAATCTTCTTGGGCATCTTATGCGTTGTATGCTTCATTGCAACACCGCATTTCCCCAAAACTATTGTTACAAGCTGGAACACGCTACAACTACTTTAAACTAGACGCTACCTTCGATACTCGCTTCTTCCCTTTCCCTTTTGAAACTGCCGAAATATCAAATGGTGCAGTTACAGGAAGTTTAGGTTTGGTGTACAACCCAGAAACGGACATGACAATATCTACCAACCTATCCACTGGTTTTAGGTCGCCAAATATCGATGATGCCGGAAAGGTGTTCGATTCAGAGCCAGGTTCTGTAGTAGTTCCTAACCCAGAGTTAGGGCCAGAATATGCTTACAATGCCGAACTCGGAATTGCCAAAGTCTTTAACTCATCCATAAGAATAGATGTAACAGGTTTCTATACCAGATTAGAAAACGCTTTGGTAAGAAGAGATTTTACACTAAACGGACAAGATGAAATAATGTATGATGGTGAATTAAGCCAAGTTCAGGCGGTTCAGAACGCTGCATACACAGAAGTTTATGGTCTTCAAGCAGGCATTGAGTTCAAATTCGACTCTGGTTTTGGCTTCTCTACCCGTTACAACTTTCAGCATGGAGAAGAAGAACTGGATGATAATTCTGTAAGCCCATCTAGACATGCTGCTCCTTCTTTTGGTGTAACCAAGGTTACTTATAGCCAGCAAAACCTAAAAATGGATTTCTATGCGATGTATAGTGGCCAAGTCAATTTTAATGACCTCCCAGAAGAAGAGAAGGGAAAAGACTATATGTATGCGGCCGATAGCAATGGTAATCCTTATTCACCAAGCTGGTATACGCTTAATTTCAAAGCACTTTATAAACTATCCAACGGCATGACCATTAGCGGTGGGGTAGAAAACATTACTGATCAGCGTTATCGCCCGTACAGTTCGGGAATTACTGCTGCCGGAAGAAACATCATCCTTTCTTTGAAGGTTGATTTATAGTGGTTGTTTTGTTCATGGCGCGTTCTGTGTATGCAGGGCGCGCCTATTTTTTTGTCGTTATTCCCTACTTTTGATGGCAAATGCAGATTGAACAAATCATTGACAATATTTACCCTATCTCTCCTATTTCTAGGGCTAAACTTCTCACCCTATTTAAAGAGGTTAAATTACCCAAGCAGTCCGTTGTTTTAAGAGCCAATCGGGTTGAATCCAAATTATTATTCATTAAAAAAGGAATTGTAAGGGCCTTTGTACAGCAAACCGAAGAAGAAGTTACCTTTTGGTTTGGAAAAGAAGGAGATGTAGTGCTTTCTATGAAAAGCTATGTAGAAGGATTACCTGCATACGAGAGTGTAGAGTTGCTAGAAGACTCAGAACTACTAGAAGTACACTCTGAGAGTTTACAAAAACTGTTTACTCAAGATGTTGAGATTGCAAACTGGGGAAGAAAATTAGCGGAACAGGAGTTAATAAAAACTGAAGAAAGATTAATTTCTATTCAGTTTAAAACAGCATCAGAAAGATATATTGAACTTCTGAATGACAACCCAGATCTGCTTCAAAGGGTACAGTTAAAACACATCGCATCCTACTTGGGCATCACACAAGTGAGCCTAAGCAGAATTAGATCAGCCATCCGATAACTCCTTTCTTTTTTATCATTTGTATAGCCGTTAACGCTTCAGTTTACTGAAATTTGCCTCCATAAAATTTCAGAATTATGAATTGGATTCTATTGATTATCGCAGGACTGTTTGAAGTTGTCTTCGCTTCATGTTTAGGAAAAGCCAAAGAGGCAACAGGAAATGAAGTGTATTGGTGGTATACTGGCTTTTTTGTGGCTTTAGCCATAAGCATGAGTTTGTTAATTAAAGCTACTCAAACACTTCCTATTGGTACTGCTTATGCGGTTTGGACGGGAATAGGCGCAGTAGGCACCGTTTTGGTAGGCATCTTATTCTTTAAAGACCCTGCTAGTTTTTGGCGCGTCTTTTTCTTGATCACCCTTATTGGCTCAATAGTAGGTTTAAAAGCTGTTTCGCAAGCGGCATAGCAAAAAGAAAGAGTGACCAAAAATCTTAGTCACTCTTTAAATATCTTAAGAGCCATAAAAAGACATCAGCTACAACTCAATATCTTTAATTTTACGCTTGGCTTTCCAGTAGCCCCAAAGTAGCTTGGGGCTTATTGCTTTTTTCCTCGTTGAGCTTCAAGCATGTCCCACATTTCTTGTGGTATTTTCTCTAAATGGCTGAATTCGCCAGCGCCTTGTAGCCACTCACCGCCATCAATGGTGACCACTTCGCCATTTACATAAGCCGAGTAATCGGACATTAAATAAGCCGCTAGGTTGGCCAATTCTTGATGTTCTCCTACCCTGCCAACTGGAACAAGCTTGGCTGGATCAAATTTCTTTACCAAATCACCTGGCAACAAACGACTCCATGCACCTTCTGTAGGGAATGGCCCTGGTGCAATGGCATTCATTCTAATTTTATACTTAGCCCACTCCACCGCCAATGAGCGTGTCATGGCCAAAACACCTGCTTTCGCGCAGGCGGATGGCACAACATAGCCAGAGCCTGTCCAAGCATAAGTAGTTACTATGTTCAGTACGGTTCCTGCTTGCTTATTGGCTATCCATTTTTTACCCAAAGCCAAGGTGAAATTGGTAGTACCTTTTAATACAATATCTATTACGGTGTCGAAAGCGCGGTTAGATAGGCGCTCGGTAGGACTAATAAAATTTCCAGCAGCATTGTTCAAAAGCGCGTGAATTTGACCAAAACGCTCTTCGGTTACTTTCAATACATTTTCTACTTGTTCATAATCACGAACATCACATTGAACCGCTAAAACTTTTCCACCTGTTTGGGCTTCCATTTCTTTGGCTGTTTGTTCCAGTACGTCAATCTTACGACTGGTGATTACCAAATTGGCTCCCAACTCTAAGAAATAAGTACCCATTGCACGGCCAAGGCCAGTGCCTCCACCTGTTACAATTATGGTTTGATCTTTTAGCGCTCCTTCTTTGAGCATTCCGTCTGTTCTCATAGTCTCTTTTGCTTCGCTTACCAAGATAGAAATTATTAGGCATGCAGCACAATTTTTTAAGACCGTCTATCGCTAACCTCCGTGACTTTCTGATTCAGATTATTCATATTTGTGCAATAAATTCTGCCTTATGAAACAGCTCCTTTCTTATTTCTCTCTCGCTATTGCTCTTTCCTTATCTTCATGTGTAGCCAAAAAAGATTTTGACGCATTGATGTCAGAGAAAAATGGCCTAGTAACAGAGAAATCACAATTAGAAAATGAGCTTTCTGTAGCCAAAGAAAAAATCAACCGATTAGAAGTTCAACTCAATGATTTAACCACTGAAAAAAATGCCCTCCAAAGTGATTTCGATGTGATTGATAAGGAATTAAAAACCTTGAGAGCGGAACACGGAAGAATTAAAGGGTTATATGAAAACCTATTGACCAATAGTGGTCAGTTGAACCAAGATTTGGCGCGTCAGCAAAAACGATTACTGGCCATGGAAGAAGATTTAGGGGTTCAGAAAAAAAGAAATGAAGAGCTAGCAGAAGACCTAACTAAACGTGAAGCCCGAGTAGCCGAACTGGAAAAGCTAATTTCTGACAAAGAAGCAGCTGTACAAGCCCTTAAAAATAAGGTAACCAATGCGCTACTCAACTTTAATGAAGACGATTTAAAAGTAGAAGTAAGAAACGGTAAGGTGTATGTTTCTTTGGCCGAGCAATTATTATTCGGAACTGGAAGCATAACCGTTGACCAAAAGGGTGTAAGTGCTTTACAGCAATTGGCCAATGCAATTAAAACCAATCCAGACATTAATATTATGGTGGAAGGCCATACAGACAATGTTCCTTTTTCTAGAAAAACACAATACATGAGCGACAACTGGGATTTGAGCGTGCTTCGGGCTACTTCTATTGTGAGGATCTTAGTAGAAGGCGGTGTAACGCCCATGTCAATTATAGCTTCCGGCAGAGGTGAAAGCACACCTGTAGCTGCAAACGACAGCCCAGAAAACAAGGCCAAAAACCGAAGAACAGAAATTATTCTAACTCCAAAACTGGACGAACTCTTTCAAATTTTAGAGAACTACTAAACCATTTTCATCAGCATTTGATCTACTGTTATGTCTACACAAAATGAGTTTTCGAAATACACTTTAGAAGAGCTAGAGAAAAAGAAAAAGCACTTTAAAAGGCTTCAAATCATGATGTTAGTCTTAACTGCTATCTCCGCGATTATACTAGTCGTTACTGCATTGGTAAAACATAACCCGCAAGCCTATCAGTTGATCCCTTTTCTAATTATTGCAGGTATAGTATTCCCATTCTTGGTATTTAAACCCATCCGTAAGAAGATACAGACGGAGATTGAGAGTAGGTAGGGTTAATTTCAGTGTTTACCTATACCAAAGGCGTTTCACCAATCAATCACAATACTTATCATTCTTTTCATCATGTTTTACTAAATGGATTTGGTAGATTGAGCCTATCTTAAAAGATAGAGTAATGAACCAAGGCATATACGAAGAATTAGTCACTCAGCTCATTTCAACCAAATTAAACGAGCTCGATAAAGACAATTTTATATATAAACTTTCGAATCTAGATAAGGCTGAGGCTGCTACATTCCTATCAAAACATATTGCTGCTACAGTACACAAGGCACTTAATCTAATCAATGGTGAATATGCCATAGAGCAACAAATAAACATTGCTAACAAAATCATTCTGTTCCTTAAAGAGGAGTTGAAAAATGAAGACTTCAATGATAACCTGATTGACACTGAAGGGAAAATATTAAAAGCTGTCTTTTCAAGAATTGATGCCCATTTTTCAGATTTAGAATTACACCTGAAAGAGATAACTCCTTACACCCGATTAACCCATAGCGAATTATTCACCGGAGGAAATACAGGTTTATCTTTAGAAAGCGAATTGAAGAAAGAAATTCTCTCTGCCAATAGAGTAGACCTTTTGGTTTCTTTTATAAAGTGGAAAGGTGTTATCATTCTCAAAAGGGAATTTGATGAATTTATAAAAAGAGGTGGTCAGTTACGTGTCATTACTACCACATACATGGGAGCCTCAGATCTAAAAGCAATTCAGCTACTCGCAAGCTTAGATAATACAGAGGTTAAAATCTCGTATAATACTGGAAATGAACGACTGCATGCTAAAGCGTATCTATTTTTCAGAAACACTGGGTTTCATACTGGGTATATAGGTTCCTCAAACTTCTCAAGAACGGCATTAACTGATGGTTTAGAATGGAATCTAAAAGTAACGTCTAAAGAAGTAGGTCACATCATAGACAAGTTTCAAAAAACTTTCGAGTCCTATTGGCAGAATCCTGAATTTGAAACTTTTGATGACTCCAAACACAGAGTGAAATTAAATGAGGCTCTAAATCACGGGAAGTCAATAGGTCAACCCAATATTTCATTTTTTGACTTAAAGCCCTACCCTTTTCAAAAAGAAATTCTCGAAAAATTAGAAGTAGAGCGATCTGTTCATGATAGATCTAAAAATTTATTGGTTGCGGCAACAGGAACCGGAAAAACCGTTATTTCTGCTTTCGACTTTAAACGATTTATCGAAAATAGACCAAAGGCCAGGCTTCTATATGTAGCACATCGAAAAGAAATTCTGACTCAGGCGCTAGGTACTTTTAGAGGGGTTTTAAAGAATAATAATTTTGGCGAATTATGGGTTGATGGTCTTGAGCCTACTAACAACGAGCATGTTTTTGCCTCAGTTCAAACTCTCAATAATCAGATTAGCACTCTAACATTAAGCTCATCATATTATGATTTCATTATTATTGACGAGGTTCATCACATTTCAGCATCCAGTTACCGCCCAATCGTAAATCATTTCGAACCCGAAATTTTACTTGGTCTTACCGCTACCCCTGAAAGGATGGATGGTTCAAACATTCTTTCAGATTTCTCCGGCCGTATAGCTGCAGAAATAAGGTTACCCGAAGCATTGAACAGGAAACTTCTTTGCCCTTTTCAGTATTTTGGAATTACAGACAGTGTCGATCTAGGTAGCGTTAAATGGGAAAAAGGGAAATATGTAATTAGCGAACTCAGTGATCTATATACAGCCAACGATAGACGAGTAAGAGAAATAATACACAATTTAGAGAAGTATACTAAAGATATAAGTGACGTACGAGCAATTGGATTCTGTATATCTATAGACCATGCTAAATTCATGGCAGAAAAGTTTACACTGGCAGGGTTCAAGGCCGCTCATATTTCAAGTAAGCACAACAAGGGCAGAGAACAAATCAAACAAAAACTTCAACGGAAGGAGATTAACTATTTGTTCGTTGTTGATATTTTCAATGAGGGTGTAGACATTCCTGAAATCGACACAGTTCTATTTTTAAGACCAACAGAAAGCCTTACCATTTTTCTACAACAATTAGGGCGCGGCTTGAGGTTAGCAGATAACAAAGACTGCTTAACTGTTCTTGATTTTGTTGCCAACGCTAGACCGGAATATAATTTTGAAGGTAAATTTAGAGCACTTATAGGTAAAACAAATTCATCTGTAAAAAAGGAAGTCGAAGATAACTTTCCGCATCTTCCTTTAGGTTGTTCCATAATTCTAGAGAAAAAGGCAAAGGAGTATATTCTTGATAATATCAGAAATGCTACCTCGCTAAATAGAAATCAAATCATACAACGAATTGCCAATTTTGAACATCAGAGCGATCTAGATCTAACGCTTAAAAATTTCATAGAAATCACACATATACCAATTGAGGCTATTTATAAAAAGGACTGTTGGAGCAGGCTCTGCCAATTGGCAGGTAAACTACCAGATTTTTCATCTGGAATAGAAAAAAACATACTGACTGCAATTAGAAACAAATGGCTCTCCACCAACTCTAATTCCTACTTTAGATTTCTTCTCCAAATTGCAAAATCCGAATTCAAAATTTCAATCTTGGATTTCAATGAAGTCGAGCAGAAAATGCTTTTAATGCTACACTATGACGTATGGCAGAAGGCAGCTGGATTCGCAGACCTAGAAACTAGTATCAATTCGATTGGTGAAAGTCCTATTTTAGTAAATGAAATAATTGAGGTACTCGAATTATTATTAGATAAAATAGATTTTAGCGAAACAGCAATTAATCTGCCTTTCAAGCAACCTTTAAAAATTCATGCTAGGTATACTCGAGATCAAATTTTAACTGCCTTTGAGTTAAATACTTTCTATAAGCAGTCATCCAACCGTGAAGGTGTAGCAGAAAACAAAGAACTTAATACCGAAATACTGTTTGTTGACCTCATAAAATCAGAAGAAGATTTTTCACCAACAACCATGTATGATGACTACGCAATCAGTGACTCCTTATTTCATTGGCAATCACAAAATCAAACTCGGGCTGACTCAGGAAAAGGCGTGACCTACATTAAGCATAAGAGTTTAGATAAAACCATTCTATTGTTTGTTCGTGAAAAAGCTAAAAATGAACATAAAACAACAATGGGTTATATCTTTATAGGTAAAGTAAACTATGTAAATCATTATGGTTCAAAACCTATGAGTATAAGATGGGAGCTCGAAGAGCCCATCCCTAATTACTTATGGAAGGATGTTGTCAAACTCGCTATTGGCTAATTGATACTCATGGCGAAACCCATTCCATTAACTGAGCGCAAAGAATAGCACCATAAGTACCAAGTGCATAACCCAGCACGGCAAGCAATACTCCTACTGGCGCTAAAGCTGGGCTAAATGCCGAAGCCACCACTGGAGCCGAAGCGGCTCCGCCTACATTGGCTTGGCTACCTACCGCCACAAAGAAGAATGGCGCTTTAATAATCTTCGCTACTACAATCATAATGATCACATGAACGAGCATCCAGCTGATGCCAATGGCAAACAGTCCTGGGTTATCAAACACTTCGCGAATGTTCATTTGCATGCCAATAGTAGCCACCAGAATAAAGATAAATACAGAGCCTAAACGACTAGCGCCCGCACCTTCTAGTTTTCTAGCTTTAGTAAATGACAAACCAACCCCAATGGTAGTAGCAATAACGACCAACCAAAAGAAGTCTGAATTGAGTGATGTCAAATTGTACTTATTCAAAAAGTCAATATTTCTTTCCATCACGGGCTGAATAGAATCAGCGCCCCAACGGGCCAAGGCAGTAGCTCCAAAAGCTACAGCCAAAATGGTCATTACTTCGGTGAGGGTAGGTACTTTGGCAATACTCGCTTGATAATCCTCTACCCTTTTCTTTAAGTCATCAATGGCCGTTGTATCCGATTTCAACCAACGGTCTACCCTTTTGGCCTGATTGGCTCCATAAAGTAAAAAACCTGTCCATATATTAGCACAGATTACATCGATCACAATCATTTGAGAAAAGAGCTCATCGCTTACTTCATAAATCTCTTTCATGGATGCTTGGTTGGCTCCTCCACCAATCCAGCTACCCGCTACAGTGGTTAAACCTCTCCATACTTCTTCTGTTCCCCCAACATCCAAAACGCTTGGTGCTATGGCCGACATGGCCAGAATGGCAATTGGCCCTCCTATAACAATACCAATGGTAGCTGCAAAAAACATAATTAAGGCTTTTGGCCCTAGATTAATAATACCTTTTAAATCGATGCTTAAGCAAAGCAAAACCAAACTGGCAGGTAATAAATAGCGCGAAGCAACAAAGTATAGATTGGATGTTTCTCCAGAAATTAAGCCCAAGGGCCAATTAAGCAAGGCGGGCAAAAAGTAACAAAGCAGAATACTTGGTATAATGGTGTAAAACTTCTTCCAAAAAGGTTTTGCCGAATGTGAGGTATGAAATACTGCTGCGATTACAACTAACAGTAAACCGAGCACTACGGCATCATTGGTAAAAAATGGTTCCATGTTTATTTGGTTTTCGAACCCTAAAAAAAGGGATTTTAATCGTAATTATAACCTTCTCCCCCATCTTCTTCTAACTAATCACTCAAAGACAGCACAAATCAAGCGGTGAACTACCAGTAAGGGAATTTCTGAAAGATTTTATGACCAATGGGGGGCACGGATTAATTTAAACACATATATTCGGGTTTTAAACTATTCAAATATGGCTACAAGAGGAGGTTTTTCAAGTCGGTTGGGTTTCATCATGGCGGCTGCCGGATCGGCAGTAGGATTAGGTAACATTTGGGGTTTCCCCTATGAAGTAGGACAAGGAGGAGGTGCAGCTTTTGTGGTGATGTACCTTATTTTTTGCTTTGTGCTGTGTTATCCGGTAATGGTTACGGAAATCGCTATAGGTAGAAAAACCGAAAAAAACCCTGTTGGAGCTTTCAACGCTTTGGGGTATAAAAAATGGAACTTTGTAGGGAAAATGGGAATCTTCAGTGGCTTCCTGATCCTTTCTTTCTATAACGTAATTGCAGGCTGGGCTTTTGGTTATGTGTACGAAATGGCGATAGGTAACTTTGATATTGCCACACATTTCAGTGAGTTTACACAAGATGTATTTAAGGTGGGCGCTTACGGAATGGTATTTATGGCAACTACGGCTTACGTGGTATCCAAAGGTATTTCAGGCGGAATCGAAAAGGCGGCTAAGTTTTTAATGCCTTCGCTTTTGATCATGATTCTCCTTATTGTGGGTTACGCTTTAACCTTACCCAACGCTATGGACGGTTTGAGATTCTACCTAGTTCCTGATTTTTCTGAAATCAATACTCAAGTAGTAATCAACGCTTTAGGACAAGCTTTCTTCTCTCTTTCTCTAGGAATGGGTGCCCTAATTACCTACGGTTCTTATGTGAATAAAAAAGAAAACATTGTTTCTGCTGCAGCTTTTATTACGCTTGCCGATGTGGGTATTGCTGTTTTGGCGGGTATGATGATCTTCCCTTTAATTGGCTTTATGAGTGGTGGCGCAATGGACAATGTAGGCAGTGGGCCTGGGTTAATTTTCGAAACCTTGCCAGAAATTTTCGGAACCATTGGAGGAACTCTTGGAGCAGTGGCCGGAACATTATTCTTCGTGTTACTCTGTTTCGCAGCCCTTACATCAACAGTATCTCTACTTGAAGTGCCTGTCGCTTATGTAGTGGACGAAAAAAATGTTAGAAGAAGTAGAGCAGTTTGGTTGGTAGCAGGTGCTATCTTCTTAATCGGTATTCCTTCTTTATTAGGAAACGGATATTCTGAATTCTTCTCGAAATTCATTACTTACCCTGGTTCTGAAACCGCTACCGATTTCTTGAGTTTTATTGCAAACGTAGCCAATGATACGCTTTTACCTTTGGGTGGCTGTTTAATTGTTTTCTTTGCAGCACATATTTGGAAGAAGCACAATTTGGATGAAGAGCTTTCTCACGGTGCACCTAATTACAAAGGCTCTTTCCTTCAGAAGTACTTGAACTTTGCAGTAGGCTATTTAGCGCCTGCCGTACTAGGATTTATTTTCGTAATGACTGTGTTGAAGACCTACTTTGGTATAAGCATTTTTTAATTACTGATCAGAATTTATGATATTGAACCTCTTCCCGAAACGGAAGAGGTTTTTTTATTTATGAAGTTGAAACATCTCCTATTTTTCGTAATCTTTTTTGGCCATTGCATTACAGCCCAAGCCCAATTTCAGTTTATCGAAGGGCGATCTTATCTAAGTCATAAAACAAGCACTCCTCTTAAAATTGATGGCTTAGGGAATGAAGCCGCTTGGCAGGCAGCGCCATGGACGGATACTTTTATAGATATTGAGGGAAACAAGAAACCCAAGCCTTACTTCGATACCCGAATGAAAATGCTCTGGGATAACGACTACTTCTATTTTTATGCTGAAATGGAAGAACCGCATGTTTGGGCAACACTCACCGAACGCGATGCCGTGATCTTTTACGACAATGATTTCGAAATTTTCATCGACCCAGATGGCGACACTCACGGTTATTACGAGTATGAAGTAAATGCACTCAATACCGTATGGGATTTGCTGCTCACCCGCCCCTATCGCAATGGTGGCCACGCCATTGACCATTGGGATATCCATGATTTAAAATCGGCTGTGCATGTAAACGGAACCTTAAACGACCCTAGCGATAAAGATAAAGGTTGGTCAGTTGAAGTGGCCATTCCTTGGGATGCCCTCAGCGAAGCTACTAGTATGAAAACTCCTCCCAACAATGGCGACCAATGGCGTTTGAATTTCTCACGCGTGCAATGGAAAACCGAAGTGGTAGATGGAAAGTATGTAAAGCAGAAAGATCCTAAAACAGGCAAAAACCTTCCAGAACACAATTGGGTATGGTCGCCACAAAGGGCCATTGCCATGCACGAACCTGAGTTTTGGGGCATTGTTCAGTTTTCAGAATCAGATGTACTCAATGCTGGCTTTAGCGCTATAAAAATCAACAAAGCCAATGAAGAACTTAGGCAAATACTTTACTATTTTCATCGGGCTCAAATTGATTTCAGAAGAGAACATAAAACATTTGATCAATCACTCAAAAGTTTCAACTTACCAAACCAAGTAGATGGATCAAAGGCTGTAACCTACAGCTTGAACACTACGGAACAGACCTATTTATTAAAAGCACAAACTGCAGGTACTACTTGGTTCATTAATGAAACAGGTAGAATCTGGAAAGAAATAAAACCATGAAAAAACGCGACTTTATAAAAAACATTGGCCTTGGTTCAGCAGCCTTTATGCTGGCACCTGCCCTACTTACTTCTTGCGGAACCACAACTTCTACAGACGAGGATTTTAAATACTGGGTGTGGGTAGATGGCAACAATGAAAAAACCATAGCCGACTGGAAAACAGAATTAACTGGGCTTCGCGAAGTAGGAATTACTGGCTTAATCATTGGCGGTGGACGACAAATGCTAGAGAAGCTAATTCCTATTGCACAAGAGCTTGGGCAAGAAGTACATGCTTGGCTTTGGACCATGAACCGCCCGGGCGACACCGAAGCACAGGCGCATCCAGAATGGTATGCCGTGAGTCGAAACGGAGAGTCAAGCCTTGAAGTCAATCCTTATGTAGGCTATTACCAATGGCTTTGCCCTTCTAAACCAGAAGTGCAGGAATATGTAAAGAATTTCATGGTGTCGCATTGCGATATTGAAGGGCTTTCGGCCATTCATTTAGACTATGTGCGCTATTGCGATGTCATTCTTCCCAAAGGGCTTTGGGCTAAATACGACTTAGTACAAGACCACGAAATGCCAGAGTATGACTTCTGCTATTGTGAAACTTGCCAAGGTAATTTCGAAGCAGAAAATGGATACAGACCCGACAGCTTAGAAGATCCGAGCCAAGATGAAAAGTGGAGAAAATACAGATGGGACAGCATCACTAAACTGGTGAATCAAGTTTCGGCTGCGGTACATGCAAAAGGCAAGAAAATGTCGGCAGCAGTATTCCCTTACCCTGAATTGGCCAGAAAACTTGTGCGTCAATCATGGAACGAATGGGATTTGGACATTGTGTTCCCAATGATTTACCACAACTTCTATGAAGAAGATATTCCTTGGATTGAATATGCTACACAACGAGGCGTAAACGACCTGAATGGTAAATTCCCACTACATACAGGTGTGTATTTGCCAGAAATGAAACCAGAAGAAATTTCTCAAGCCATAGCTGCTGCCAAAGCAGGTGGAGCCAAGGGCATGTCTTTCTTTTCTAATGGGGCTTTAAAAGACGAAAGGCTTAAGGCATTTGCGGCTGTGAAAAAATCTTGACGCAAAACACTATTTTCAAAATACAGAAGGAGCAAATCAATATGGTTTGCTTCTTCTCTTTTATAACCCCCATAAACCTCTAAATACTTTGTTCGCATTGACTGCCAGCATCAAACCCTAGGTTAAGTTTCTTTTACCATTCTTTTATCCAGCGCTACATCTTAAAAAATTTTCATTAATTGTAATCCTAATTTAACCCATACCTATTTTTCCGATGAACTACCATAACCGAAAATTCAGATCTGTAAGTAATACAGCCAATGGTGAAACATCAGTTGACACTATATTTGAATACAAGCAAGAAGGGAACATTCTTACCGCCCTATATCAAGGCGGACAAATTGTAAAAGGTCATTTAATGGGCTCGGTAGACGACCAAGGGTACATCGACATGAGATATCACCAAGTAAACCGAAAAGGTGAATTAATGACTGGTAAGTGCCACTCCAGACCCGAAGTCTTGTCAAACGGAAAAATCAGACTTCATGAAATATGGGAATGGACCTCAGGAGATTTCTCAAAAGGAAATTCTATATTGGAAGAGCTTTAGGCAGCATAAACTCAAAATACAACATGCGTCATACTTTCCTTCTGATTGGCCTTATATGGCTAGTGTCATCTTGCGCCTCAGTAATTAATGGTCGTTACTCACAAATAAATATCAAGTCTGATGAAGCCGTTAATTACATTTATAATGGTGATACTGTAATCAACAAATTAAATGAGCCCATTGCCTTTGTTGCCAAAAACAGCAGAGAGCCTTTGGCTGTATCTGTTTTCACCGAAGAAAAGTCTAAACAAGTTTATATTCTACCCAGAAAAGCAAGTGTATACTGGCTAAACGCTCTTAGCCCCTATTTTTCTGGTTTTTTGGTAGATGAGATTACAGGTAAAAAATGGGAGTACCCTAGAAAGGTGTTCATCAATATGGATTTACCTGGTAATTCGTACACACCATACTTCCCTATGGACAGCACGTTGTTGTATCGAAAAAATAAAATTGGTTTCAATCCGTTTTCGTTAGCAATGGGGTATCACCCAGGTATTGAAGTGGCTTATGAAAGGCTGCACGGAGATAAGTGGGCTACACAATTTTCCTACAGTCATTTCTTAAGTAGAGACAACGACTTTGCGCGGAACAGCAAAGGGTATAAAATAATACTAGAGGAAAAGTACTTTTTCAGGAATAAAGAAAAAATGCGCTGGTATGTAGGTTTGGCCGCAGAATACTTTTATAAAAAACACGATGCCGATATCAGATACTACACCATTCCCAAGCCCGGTGAGCGATTTTATTTTAAAGAAAGAACCAGAATTCGTAAAGAGTTTACTTCCATTACGCCCCATATCGGGTTCCAACATTATTTAACTCGAGCGTTTGTAATTGAAACCTATTTTGGTGTAGGGTTAAGGTACAGAAAAACAACCCACCCTTTAATAGCTGAAAATTATATCCAACAACCTGGTTTTTGGGAATGGTTTGACTTAAGTTATGATTCAAACAAAATGGAATCAACCTTATCAACAAACCTCGACTTCAACCTAAGACTCAATTGGGTATTTTAGAAATTCACTGTTAAACCCCTAAGCCATGAAAACCGAAATACTTCAAGTTGTATCTGTGCTGCCTTCTGTAAATATTGAAAGAGATGTAAAATGGCATGCTGAAAAAACTGGATTTCACTGGATTTCTGGAGATCACATGTATGCAGTACTCAAACGTGAAAATATTTATCTCCATTTACAGTGGCATGCCGACACGGAAGATGATCCGTTGAATGGAGGGTCGGTAATTAAAGTTTTCGTAAAAAACCTTCAGCCCATATTTGATGAATTTGTAAGCAGAGGAACAGTAACCAAAGAAAAACTTCGACTTAACACGGCTTGGGGCACAAATGAATTCGGCTTTTACGACTTAAATAACAACGCGATATTCATTGTGGAAGACAATTAATCTCTAAGAATAGAATAGGCAATACTAAATACCAACTGACTCTGACGAGGCACCAACTCCCTCTCGATCAATCGCGCTAAACTTTCTTCGGTTTTACTCAAGCCAAATTCATACTTAAAATCGAGCAGCAAGTTATTTATATCTACACCAAGACCCAGTCGCCATAAAATAGTCACCTGATTATATTCTTGAGTTACGTTAATCTTCTCGTTCAAAAAATACTCGTTCCCAGAAAGCATCAAACTAAAACCAGGGCCAGTATCTAGCCTCAAATTGCCAATATTTACGCCAATGGAAACTGGAATTTCAAGTGTGGTAAACTCAAAATCAGCACTAGGATTGAACCCATTTACACCATTATAATTCAAGAAGTCAAGCCGGTTTTGAGCAGTAGCTATTAGTAGCTCGGGCTGAAAGTAAACATTGTTTACTCTGATTTTAGTAAACAGGCCAAACTGATAGCCAATCTCATTCCCTTCTTCTGGAATACGTACGTATTCGCTATCAATTCTAATTTTTGGACTCACAATTTTAAAAACCGGCCCCACCTTGTAACTTACATCATAAATATCTTGACCAGAGCAAAGCGAAAACGAACCTATCAGAAGAGCAATAACTACCCAACCTCTAAAAATGATTTTCTTCAATTTTCTCAATTGCATATCTCTCAATATTCAATAATTTTAGCTTTCAAATTTAGATAAAATACATAGAAATGGAATCAACTGAAGCGTTTCAAAACGCATTAAAAACTGTCGATACTTTAACCCAACGTCCGTCCAACGAGCAACTCCTTAAACTATATGCCCTATACAAACAATCAACCCATGGCGACAACGACACCGACAGGCCAGGAGGTTTTGATTTTAAGGCAGCAGCCAAGTATAATGCTTGGGAAAACATAAAAGGCCAAAGTAAGGAAGAAGCAATGAAAGCCTATATCGACCTTGTAAACGAATTAAAATCCGCTGAAAATTAATTTTGCAATAGCAGTAACCAGAAGTCGTTTTAGCCTAAGCGACAGCAATTAATAACATATTTCTTCGCATATTGCGAACGGTTAAATCAAAATTCAAAAAAACAACAATGGGATTATTTAGTTTCGGAAAGAAAAAGAAGAAACCTGCTAGATCATGTGATTTAGAAGGCTCACTATTAGAGTTCGGTGAAGGCTATCTTCTAACATCCGCACAGATTATTAAATCAAAACGCTTTTGGGATAACAAAATGATAGAGCCTGAAACATTGGCTTATTCAAAAGCTCATTTTCAAAGAAATGATGAAATGGGTACCAAAATGCGCACAATGATTTTTCAAAAGTACAGCAGTCAAGAAAAACCTTGGTTATTGGGAGACGGTCAGGTCAATCAATTTGAAATCGATAAGGAACAAGCCAAAGAATATGCCCGTCAATGGTGGGAATCGAGCTTTAGTTTTGCACCTCCTTCGGCAGGCGCTGCAGATAAAAACATGGATGCAGAAGAATATGAAAAATGGCGTGATTACGCCATTAATAAAGCCGGAGAAGAGCAATTGAGCAAAATGAAGTAATCGCCTAAGGCATACAAATAATTAATCATCCGTTAGTTCAGATTCTTTTAGATCATGAACTGACGGATTTTATTTTTTCAAGAAACTTCTATTTATACCTACTCACGTTTGGAGATGGTGATAGTCATAAAACTAATTTCCCACCACAAACTTGAACTTTTGGCGCTGACCAGCTTTATCAAGAATAATTAAATGATAAACCCCAGTTGACAAATCAGCTATTGAGAAAGTGCTTACTTGATCAACCCTTGTCACTGGTTTTCTAGAAGTCATATTTCCATAACTACTAATAACCCACGCCTCTTCAATAAGAGTGGCACTCATTACATTAAACACATTACTAGCTGGGTTTGGGAAAACTTTCATTTCGGTTTCATTGGTTTTGAACCATACCGATATAATTTCAAAAAATTCAAACTCACCATTGTAATCAGTTTGCTTTAATCGATAATACCACCTCCCCGAATAAGGCGGTGTATCGCTAATTGAATAAAAAGAAAGCCCGTTAGTAGTCCCCTTTCCAGATATCATTCTTATTTCATTCCACTCTCTCCCGTTAGAAGATCGAAATATTGTGAAATGACTATTGTTTTCTTCAGAAGCCGTTTCCCATACTACTTCTACATGATTTCCATTTTGACGACAGGTAAAACTCAAAAGCGTTACGGGTAGAGCGTTTACGTTATCTGGAGCACAACTAGGGTAGTTACTATAAATTGCACCAGCACCTCCCCCATCATTCCAAGTCACATAGTCTCCATCAGAATCTGTTGCCCAATTATCTGAATAGGAAAAATCTGTTTGAGTGCCATTTATAGTGGAACGAAAAAGTCGATCTGATCCTGGAGAGTTAGCAAATCTGCCAGTCGATGGCCAACTGGTATCATCAGAAAACAAAACGTAAATGTTCCCCAAGTTCTGGCCACAAAAAGCACTGAAATCAATAGTATCTAATACATCATCATTCAAGACCAGAATATGGCTTCCAGCTGCTATTGAGGTAGACCCTGGAATAACATTGATAAACGAAAAATCGCAACCAACCAATTGAGTATTAAGGTTAGAAACATAGGTAGAGTTTCCTCCAGCCACAAAAGAGTCGGTGACAGTAACTAAACTAGCAATGTCGGTTGAGGAATATTGAACATTAATGTTAGTTGAATTGGCTGTAAAAGAGCTGCCGCCACTGTAGATTATCAGGTATTCGCTAGCTCCTTCAGAAGGGCCACAGCCATTTATTAAGGCTGTAACGAGTTGAGCACTTTGTTCGGCATAAGCGCATAGCGACATATGGAGCAAACACACGGCTGCCAACAGACGTTTGGACATGGTACAATTTAGCTTTGGTTGAGGTATCTCAATAATTGAGATACTCAAAGTACAGCTATCACGATCATAAAAAACATACCCTCTTTAGGGTATATTGACACAGTTAGACAATCTTGATTTACTTAAAAAATCAGTCTCCTTTTTTAAAAGTAATCAAGTTTGTGTTTGAATAAAGTAAATCATCTAGCCGTTAAAATGGAATCGATAACCCTCGCGTCTAATTTTAAAAAATCACCTTACTCAATCTCCATGTTTTAATTCCCAAAGCCGAATCTTTTACTAATTTTGCAAACCTAAATCTACACTCCTTAAAACCTCGTTCTAATGATTCAGTTTTTCGATGCAGGAAACGACAAAATTTACGCTCTAGGCCTTACTCAACCCCTTCAAGATCAAGACATACCAAAGCTTTCATGGCTTTTTGGTAATGCCACTTTGATTAAAAGCGAAAAGCTAGAAGGCACTTTTGTTGGCCCCAGAAAAGAAATGATTACGCCTTGGAGTACCAATGCTGTAGAAATTACCCAAAATATGGGCGTTGCAGGAATCGAGCGTATCGAAGAATTTGACAAAGTAGATTTAAGCAATACCGCTTTCGACCCCATGTTGCAAGCGGCCTATAAAGGTTTAGATCAGCAGGTTTATAGCATTGATGTAAAGCCAGAGCCTGTGCTTTATATCGAAGACATTGCGGCTTATAACCAAAAAGAAGGTTTGGCGCTGAACCAAGAAGAGATTGATTACCTCAACGGAGTTAGCGAGCAATTGGGTAGAAAACTTACTGATGGAGAAGTATTCGGGTTTTCACAAGTAAACTCAGAGCATTGCCGACACAAAATCTTTAATGGCGTATTCATTATCGATGGCCAAGAAATGCCTACTTCTCTCTTCAAGCTTATTCGTAAAACTTCAGAAGCACACCCGGGTAGATTGGTGTCTGCTTATAAAGATAACGTAGCATTTGTGGAAGGCCCTCGTGTAGAGCAATTCGCACAGAAAACCCAAGACAAAGCCGACTGGTTCGAAACCAAAGATTTTGATTCGGTAATTTCATTAAAAGCCGAAACGCACAACTTCCCTACTACCGTAGAGCCCTTCAACGGAGCGGCAACTGGCGCAGGGGGAGAAATTAGAGATAGAATGGCGGGCGGAAAAGGTTCTATGCCTTTGGCGGGAACTGCCGTATACATGACCTCCTATTCTCGTTTAGAAAACGACAGAAACTGGGAAGCCAACATGCCCGAAAGAAAATGGCTTTATCAAACTCCAATGGACATTCTAATCAAAGCTTCGAACGGAGCTTCTGATTTCGGAAACAAATTCGGTCAACCGCTAATTGCAGGTTCGGTACTTACCTTTGAACACCAAGAAGCTGACAAAAAATACGGTTTCGATAAGGTGATTATGCTGGCCGGTGGCGTGGGTTACGGAAAGAAAAAAGATGCCTTGAAAGAGTCTCCTGCGGCAGGCGATAAAATCGTGGTGATGGGTGGCGACAACTACCGCATTGGTATGGGCGGAAGTGCCGTATCATCGGTAGATACAGGTGAATTTTCTAGCGGTATTGAGTTAAACGCCATTCAGCGTTCGAACCCAGAAATGCAAAAGCGTGTGTACAATGCGGTGCGTGCCATGGCCGAAATGGATGACAACCCAATCGTTTCTATTCACGACCACGGAGCAGGCGGCCATTTGAACTGCCTTTCGGAACTGGTAGAAGAAACAGGCGGCACCATTGACGTGAAGAAACTGCCCGTAGGCGATCCTACCCTTTCCGACAAAGAGATTATCGGCAACGAATCTCAAGAGCGAATGGGCTTGGTAATGAAGCAAAAAGACATTGAATTGATGGAGCGTGTGGCCAAAAGAGAAAGGGCTCCTTTCTATGTGGTGGGTGAAACCACTGGCGACCAGCACTTCAAATTCGAGAATAAAGTATCGGGTGAAAACCCAATCGATTGGAACCTCTCGCACATGTTTGGTTCTTCTCCAAAAACCATTTTGGAAGACAAAACCGTAGCCAACAAGTTTACGGACTTGGCTTACGACAACGCTAAAATTGAAGACTATTTAAAAGCAGTGCTTCAGTTAGAGGCTGTAGCTTGTAAAGATTGGCTCACCAACAAAGTAGACCGTTGTGTTACGGGGCGTGTGGCCAAGCAACAAACGGCAGGGCCAATTCAGTTGCCTTTGAACAATGTGGGCGTAATGGCGCTCGATTACCGAGGCATTAAAGGAATTGCCACTTCTATCGGTCATGCACCAGTGTCGGCTTTGGTTGATCCCGTGGCAGGTTCTCAGCTTTCGATTGCCGAGGCTTTGACCAACATTATTTGGGCACCGATTGAAGGCGGCATCAAAAACGTATCGTTGAGCGCCAACTGGATGTGGCCAGCGAAAAACGAAGGCGAAAACGCTCGTTTATACAAAGCGGTAGAAGGCGTAAGTCAGTTTGCCATCGAATTAGGCATCAATATTCCTACGGGGAAAGATTCCATGTCGATGACACAGAAATATAAGAACGATGTGGTGTACTCTCCGGGCACTGTGATTATTTCTGCCGTAGGCGAAGTAACCGACCTGAAGAAAGTAGTGGAGCCTGTGCTTCAACCGATTGTTAATTCTTCTTTATTGTACATCGACCTTTCTGAAGATGATTTTAAATTGGGCGGAAGTTCATTTGCGCAAATCATTGGCAAAGTGGGCACTTCGGCACCAATGGTGAAGGACAGCGCCAAATTCGCCAAAACCTTCGATTTGATTCAAGCCCTAATTGAAGAAGAGCACATTTTGGCCGGACACGATATTTCTGCGGGAGGTATGGTAACCGCCTTATTGGAAATGTGTTTTGCTCAAGAAGAATTTGGTTTGGAAGTAGACATTTCTGGCATCAAGGCTGGAGACGATGCGCAATTGCTTTTCTCTGAAAAACCAGGTTTGATTATTCAAATTGGAAACGAAAACAACGTTTCGGTAAAAGACAGACTGAAAGCATTGGGCGTTACTTACCATGAAATTGCCGTACCAAAATCGGAAGACAAACTATCGATTAAAACAGCCAACGCTGATTACAACTTCGATATATTGGAAATGAGAGACCTGTGGTACAAAACCTCTTTCTTATTAGACCAAAAACAAAGCGGTGCCGAACTGGCCAAAACCCGTTTTGAAAACTATAAAAAACAACCTTTAGAATTTACTTTCCCACAAGGCTTCGAAGGTCAATATGCTGCTTTGGGCTTAAATCCCGACCGCAAAGAGAAAACGGGAATTAAGGGAGCGATTATCCGTGAAAAAGGCGTGAATGGCGACAGAGAAATGGCTTATGCTATGCATTTGGCTGGTTTCGATGTGAAAGACATTCACATGACCGACCTTATTTCTGGTGCCGAAGACCTGAGCGATGTTAACTTTATTGCCTTTGTAGGTGGCTTCTCCAATTCCGATGTATTGGGTTCTGCCAAAGGCTGGGCTGGTGCTTTCTTGTACAACGAAAAAGCAAAAGCTGCCCTCGACAATTTCTATGCCCGTGAAGACACCATTTCACTGGGAATTTGTAACGGTTGTCAGTTGATGGGCGAACTTGGTTTGCTTTACCCAGAACACGAAACGCATCCTAAATTAAAGCACAACATTGCAGGCAAATTTGAGTCGGGTTTTGTGAATGTAACCATTCCAGAAAATGACTCGGTGATGCTAGGCTCGCTTTCGGGTGCAAGGCTCGGTATTTGGGTGGCGCACGGTGAAGGCCGTTTTGCTTTACCAGAGAAAGAATCGGCTTACAATGTAATTGCAAAATACTCTTATGAGGCCTACCCTGCTTCGCCAAACGGTTCTGACTACCATGTAGCAGGTTTGGCCAGTAAAGACGGCAGACACTTGGCCATTATGCCACATTTCGAGCGTTCTATCTTCCCTTGGAACTGGGCGCACTATCCAATAGAGCAGCGTAAAGACATCCTCAGCCCCTGGATCAAAGCCTTTATGAATGCTAAGGAATGGGTGGCGAACCGAGCGTAGCTCGGTAATATGTATTGAGTATTGAGCCGCTAAGGCTTATAAAGTATCAAAACCCACTTCGGAAGGAGTGGGTTTTTTGTTGGGAGATTGGATGAGAGTTAAAAAAATGACTTTTATGAATACTGCATAATTTATATAAGTATATTAACAGCTATACGGCACATTCGCGCCTGATATAAATCATTAGCAAGCATAAAAACAAAACAAACAATAAAGATGAACTCAAAACTTTTAACATTAGGATTAATCTTAATTCTATCAAGTTTCAACCTAAAAGGGCAGAGTGAACCAGAGATTATCATTCATGACTTTTTCAAAAACTATGAAGCAAAAGGAGCAAGCATAGCACTTGATAGTTTATATGCCACTAATCCTTGGACTACTCGCATTCAAGACGCTATTAACAATGTAAAAACGCAATTTGAACGATTCAACGAAGACTTAGTTGGTAAATATCATGGTTATGAAAAACTCACCGCAAAAAAACTAGGTGAGTCATATGCTCTTTATTCATATTTCATAAAGTTCGATAGACAATTTTTACGACTCACTTTTCAGTTTTATAAACCTCAAAATGAATGGAGGTTGGCAAGTTTTAAGTTTGACGACAGTTTTGATGAGGAAATTGAAGAAGCTGCAAAACTTTACTATTTAGACTTGAACGAAAAAAAATAACATTTACTAATAATACCCAACTCATCCTCGATTGCATCGAGGATGTAAGCTAAGTCGGTTTTTAACCGATGGGTATACTCAAGAGAAACCTTTCCATTTCAAAACCTTGCAATCTCACAGGGTTTAGCAAACGGATCCTGAGACAAGTTCAGGATGACGGTTCAATCAGGCCCATTCGGAGCGTCATAATAACTATAGTTCTGAAAAAGACCCTTACAGGGTGACTGTTAAGCAAGCTTCTCCGATATAGCATACTATTAGCACAAACATCAAAGCTAAGTCATGCTGTAAGCATCTTTTCACATTGTTAAAACATTGTATCTCCCAACCCAATTTCGATTGCCCACCTCATACTCGATTGTATCGAGGAGGTAAGACAAATCGGTTTGTAACCGATGGGTAAGACAAAAGCTTCTATTAGAATTACTACCAACATTGAGGTTTTAGACCCTTCGTTCCTCAGGGAAAGAAAAGAGAAATCATCGAACAATTAATCTTTCACAGGTCAGAGAGCTTTAGATCATTGTCGTATAACTAATTTACCCTTTGCGCTACTCAGCGCTCTTTGCGGTAAAATAAGTTTCCAACTCATCCTCGATTGTATCGAGGATGTAAGATAAATCGGTCCCTTCGGATCAAAGCCTTTATAAATGCTCAGGAATAGATGGCTACTAAAGGTTAGATGATAGACTTTAGATACTAGAAGCTAGACAAAAAGGTATATTACTAAAAACCCGCTCCATCCGACACTTCAGATGGAGCGGTTTTTTTGCTGGTCTGTCTAATTCTGAACTAGCGTTACGTATGGGTAACATTATGAATGAATAAAACAACTCAAAGCATGCTAGGCGCGATTAACATCATTATGGTTATCCTTTAAAATTGAGTATGGTAAATGAAGTGCAAAACGGTCATTCATTTAACATTTCTGAGTTTAAACTACTTACAATATTAGTTTGAAATTCTTATCTAGGGTAAGCGCAGTAACGCAAGCTATGCAACAATACAAAGCCTCGTAGAAGTGCACATAATCATTATGTGCAAAATGGACCATTAAGGCGCCAACTGCGAAGAAGAACAACCATATAGTTGATAGATTCTTAACTTGATGTAGCCAAAACCCAACTATTAATCCAATTACACCCAACAATTCGCTGTAACCAATAAATAATGTCCATACTTTTCCGAAACCAAAATTGCTCATATTTTCCATCATACTTTGCTTTTGAAAAACCTTAAAAAGGCTTGCATAACCCATTACATAAATTAAATATCCATATGCAATCCAATGAGCTACTGATTTTATTTTTTTCATATCCTTTGTGTTTTTTTCAAAACTAAGGCTTACATTCACTATCTGTATGTACCTACAAAATTGTATGATACTGATAAAAAAGTAAGAAATGAGAAAAACAACCTCAACTAACACAATAAATAAAGAACAATTAGAAGCCAATTGTGGTATTGCTTATACAAACTCAATCTTAAATGGTCGATGGAAGCTTAGTATTCTGGCATTTTTATTAGATGAAAAAACATTAAGGTATAGCGAATTAAAAAATAGGCTAACAGGCATATCGGAAAGAATGCTTATAACTAAGCTTAAAGAATTACAAATGGATAATTTGATAAATCGAATTTCTTACCCTGAGGTTCCTCCAAGAGTAGAGTATGAACTTTCTGAAAAGGGTAAGTCATTGAAAAACATCTTGATTCAAATGGCTGAATGGGGAACAAAGAATTCAACCGTATAGTCTAATGAATGTCAAGGGTTGGGTTGCTTCTAGAGGTTAAACATCATATGATCAACAAAAAATAGAATTGAGAAAAATCGCTTCACCCGACACTTCCGAGAGAGTATTTTTTTATGGCTATACATCACTTTTGTAACTGACACATAACGTTAGCCACAAGCTAAAAAACTGATGGACAAAGAAAAACCCAGACTTGCAAGATTGACAGCAATCCTAACCCAACTACAATCGAAACCGCTTGTAACCGCAAAGGATATTGCCGAAATACATAATATAAGCATCAGAACGGTTTATCGAGACATACGAACTCTTGAGAAGTCGGGAGTTCCAATCTTAACAGAAGAAGGAAAAGGCTATTCCCTCGTAGAAGGCTATAAACTTCCACCAGTAATGTTTACTCAAGAAGAGGCTAACTCATTAATAACAGCGGAACGACTAATTAGAAATAATAAAGACCAGTCCTTGGCTGAACAATACGAGAGTGCGGTTACAAAAATTAAATCGATCTTAAAGTACGACCAAAAGGAAAAAGCCGAATTGCTAACAAACAGAATACAAGTACGTAATAACCGTGAAAATGAAAAAACAAGCAGCTTTCTAATACAGCTTCAGTCTACAATATCAAATTATCAAACGATAAAAATTGATTACCTGTCATTAGAAACCAAGCAAAGTCAAAGAGAAATCGAGCCATTTGCACTTTACACTACACAAGATAATTGGATACTTATCGCCTTTTGCAAATCACGAAATGATTTTAGGGCTTTCCGTCTTGATTGCATTCAAAAAATAGAAATTTTGAAAAATCATTTTGACCCTCATAAAATGACTTTGCAACAATATCTCGAAAAATGTAGTGAAAAATATCACAGCACCCCTGACATACCTATGGCATAAGGTCACTCTACTTTTGCAGTAAATCATAAAATTTAAAAAGATGCAAACAGTAGAAATTGAACCTTTCAACATTATTGGAATCTCGATCAGAACAACAAACGAGAATGGACAGGCAAGCAAAGAGATTGCAGAGCTTTGGAGGAAGTTTATGTCCGAGAACATTCTAACAAAAATTCCAAACAAAGTTAATAATGATATTTACTCACTTTATACAGACTATGAAAGTGACCATACAAGTCACTACACTGCTATATTGGGTTGTAAAGTTGAATACTTGAAAGACATTCCTAACGGAATGGTTGGTAAATCAATTAATGGCGGAGCGTACACTAAGACAACTGCAAAAGGAGATTTGATGCAAGGCCTAATCGTCAATCATTGGTCAAAAATATTTGAAATGCAATTAGATAGAGTCTATGATACCGATTTTGAGGTTTTCGGAGAAAAAGCACAAAATACTTCTGATGCCGAAGTAGATTTTTATGTAGGTATAAAATGAGATATGAATGGGTAAGTTGACATTAAAAACAACCCAAAGAGTAGATACAGTTTTGGTGAATTATCCCGACTTTGTTCGGGATAAAGCCCACTGTGACCGCTATTCATCAAGGATTCCGTCCTTGGCAAACTACATTTCTCAATACCATTAAAGTTTTAGACCCTTCGCAAATTCAGAGAAAGAAAAGAGACAGCATCGAGCAATTAATCTTTCACATGTCAGTAGACGCTAAATCATTATCACTAAAATAATTTACCCTTTGCGCTACTTAGCACTCTTTGCGGTTAAATAAGTAAACCAGCAACCCAATTAAAATGGTTAAAACCATTCCCTAAAGTTATGAATTCAAATAGTTATATATAGCCCACGGTTTAAACCGTGGGCTATATATAACAAAACCTACTTCAACCGTTTCAACGGTTTGCTCCAATTCACCCCCTCTGGACAAACGCCATAGGAGACTCTACCTCCATTATCTATATTTGCTCATACTAAAGGCGCTTTATATAAAGCTCAAAGAGAAAAGTTATACGTAAACCATTGGAGCTAATTTGAAAAAATGGATAGTGAGAAAATATTGGATGAAATTGGAGAAATATACGCTCCGCTATCAAAGGAATGTAAACAAGAATTCATCGCTTGTTCAAAAATTAGCACCTTCAAAAGAGGCGAAGTAGTGGTTCGTGAAAAGCAGTTTTCTAAAAAAGCCTATTTGATTATGGAAGGCTGTGCAAGGGCTTATTACTTAAAAGATGGCAAGGATATTTCGGATTGGTTTACCTTCGAAAATCAGTTTATGGCATCGATTGTCAGCTTTTTTAGCGAAGAACCAAGCCCTCACTATATCGAGTTTGTTGAAGATTCAGTTGTTCTGGAATTTTCAAAAGATACTGTTGAAAAGCTCTCCAGCAAACATCATGATTTTGAACGCTTTATTAGTAAAGTGGTAACAGAAACCATGCTTGGCCTGTGCGAAAGATTGTATACCATTCAATTCAATAAAGCAGAAGATAGGTACAAACACCTCATCAATATTTATCCCTATATAACTCAGAGAATTCCTCTCACCCATATTGCCTCCTATTTAGGCATTACCCTTGAAACTTTAAGCAGAATAAGAGGTCTTAAAAACCCAATTTGATCTATATCAAATTCCTACTCTTCCATTAGGGTGACTTTTGTTGAAAAGAACAAACAATGGAAGAAAATAACAGACAACTTAAATCAATTTGGGGAAAGTGGTGGGAACCCGTTAGAAAATGGTTCTACCCTGCTTGGTTGGGCTACGAAACTTCAATTCGCTTTTACGATTACTCACTATCAGTTCATCAGTATTTTATAAAGCAGAAGGATGGTATTGCATCATACATTGGGGAAACTGGCACGCAAGCTTTAGATATTCTCTCTAGTGTAGGCACTTTCGTTGTCTGCACGCTTTTCTTAACTGTGCCCGCCTGCTTTGTGCTCTATAAATTCTTCAAAATTGAAAATTTGACGAGCTCTCCATTTGAGTCAAAACTGAAACCTATTTTCTAGTGGTAATGAAGAAAACACTCATTATAAACGGTCATCCTGACGCAGAAAGCTTCAGTTTTGGAATTTCAGAAGCATATAAGAAAGGCGCAAAAAAATCGAATGTCGAAATAAAAGAAATTAATATTCGAGATTTGAATTTCAACCCAAACCTTCAGTTTGGTTATCGGAAACGAACTGAACTGGAACCAGATTTACTCGATGCTCAAAGCAAATTAGAATGGGCTGATCATCTAGTTTGGGTTTACCCAGTTTGGTGGAGTTCTGTACCAGCAATAATGAAAGGTTTTTTAGACCGAGTACTACTTCCTGGGTTTGCCTTTAGCAAAAGAGAAAAGTCATTGCTTTGCTCCCCTCGTTTGAGTGGAAAAACAGCAAGAATAATCTGTACAATGGATCAGCCGACTTGGTACTATAGATTAATTTATCGCGGACCAAGCCATAATGCCATGAAAAGAGGAACCTTGAAGTTTATTGGTGTAAAAAAAGTGAAGATCACCGCCATTGGGCCAATAAGGCTATCTAAAGAAGATTTTAGGCTAAAGTGGTTGAGGGAAATTGAAAAAATGGGCCAAATGAACAAGTGATAATTATTTACATCCTTAGTTGTTGGTGGGCTAAAAGCCCAATTAAAATGGTTAAAATTCCCTAAAACCATACATTAATATAGCCCAAGGTTTAAACCGTGGACTATAATGTAAAATGTTTTCATCTACTGTTTCAACGGTTTGATCTAGCCCATCTTGGATGTAAAGTAAGAAGTTTAGCTAACCCTGCCCCCCCTTTTTAGGTTAGACAGAATATAAGTAAATTGACAATCCAAATGATTACACGATGAGAACAAAAGAAGACTTTCATAAGTTGATCGAAAAGATTGAAGACGAAGAGGTTCTTAAAGGATATTTTAAACTAATTCAGCGGCTTAACAACAACCAGACAGGTGAACTTTGGGACGGCCTAAGCCGAGCTGAAAAGGAAGAACTCTTACTTTCCTATGATGAAAGCTTTGACCCAAATAACTTAGTCAGCCATGAAGAGGTGAAAAACCAGCATAATAAATGGCTAGAAAAGTAATCTGGACAAAGAGAGCCATTCATAAATTCAACAAAATCGTTGACTATTTAGAACGAGATTGGGGAGATAATGTGACCCGAAATTTCGTAATCAAGACCTACGACATCATTGAATTGATTTCAGATCAGTCAGAATTAGGTACATTAGAAAACCAAGAGAAGCAAATTAGAGGTTTTGTACTCACTAAACATAACCGACTCTTCTATAGGGTGACAAAGGAAGATATAATTATCTTGAATTTTTTCGATACACGATCAGACCCTAAGCGAAAGCGAGATTAGCTAGATCCTCAATTGTATTAAGCATACCAGACTAGCCCATTTAAAATTTCGTCTATTTTTAAATAAATTGATCTAGCGCTCCTCGATTGTATCGGAGGTTCAAGATAAACCTATTTTATATACGTCTTTAAAATCAGTATATTCATGTCTATACTTTGTGTTTGTGACTGATGAAAAGGTTGCATTTCATTCTAAAAAAGAAAAAATATGGATTTAATATCACCGGGTATTGGTTTGATTTTGTATCAATCTGTCATATTGCTTGCGGTACTCTTGCCGATTCTATGTCTGGTGAGCATTTTGAAGCATCAGTTTAACGGCAACGACAAACTTGTATGGGTTCTTGTCGTGATTTTTGTGCCCATACTGGGACCGATCCTTTACCTAACGATGGGGCGTAAAAAGAGATTAGAAGGTAAATAGACTTTACATTTGTGAAGACCAACCCACCCCTACTCATCCTCGATTGTATCAAGGATGCAAGACAAATTGGTTTCAAACCGATAGACATACTAATCAAAACCTTTAAATTTCAAAGCCTTGCAATCTTAGCGAATAGCAAACGGATCCTGAAACTTCCAAGACTACAAAATCAGGGTGACGGTTCAATGAGGTCCGTTCGGAGCGTCATGCCGCCCGCGAAGCTTCGGGGTGTTTCGGTATCTATCAAATTCACCTCTGCGTTTCCCACCCTGATGTGTTCTTCAACAACAAGCTTCCAGCAACTTGTGTTTCTAAAAAAGACCCTTACAGGGCGACTGTAAAGCAGGCTTGTCCGATATATCATACTATTAGCACAAACACCAAAGCTAAGTCATGCTGTAAGCATCTTTTCACGTTGTTAAAGTATTCAATTACCAATATTTATTTAAAGCATTTACGAACACTAGAGTGTGAATGATTTAAAGATTGAGTGAATACAACTGACTTTTAAATGCTTAAAAGCCCATCTATAAAAATTATAAGTAGAGGTTTGATTTAGTCTCTATTTTTGATTTAAAATTATTTTAAAATGAAAAAAGTAGCTTACCTCTTACTCATATTTATAGTTGCATGCGGAGAATCTGCACCAACACCAGAACCTATAGTTATCTCGGCCTCTGACTTTACAGTATCGATTAGTGAAAACCCTAGCCAAGACCAAATAATAGGTACAATAAGCGCAACTACTAACGGAGATAATTTAACTTTTTCAATCGTCTCTCAAACTCCTGCTGATGCCTTCACCATTAATCAAGCAACAGGGCAGCTGTCTGTATCTAGTATTGAAGCTTTTGATTTTGAAGTGAATCAAATCATTACAGGAGAGGTAAGGATTTCCAATAGCGAAGCATCTGAAAATGTAAACATAACAATCACCGTAAATGATGAAAACGAGGATGTAATATTCAATGGAAATGTATCCTTAAAAAGTCAAGAAGAAGTAGAGGAATTTGGTGCAGAAGGATATACCCATGTGACTGGTATTTTAGCAATAAACGGTGAATATCAAATCTCTAAGCTCAATTCACTCAATTCACTTAAAAGTGTAGGCAGTCTGGAATTGAGAGGAAACTACAATATAACCGACTTGTCTGGGTTGGAAAATCTAACAACAATTTCTAAGGACTTGATTATAATCTTCTCACATAACTTAGTCAATATTGATGCCTTATCACAGATTAAATCTGTATCTGGAGATGCGAGAGTATTTGCGAACAGGAGTTTGGAAAATATTGATGGCTTAGCAAACCTTACGTCTGCGGGGGGTGTTTTAAGAATCAGTAGTAATAATGCTCTTACGAATATAGATCCATTAGAAAGCATCATCAGTGTTGGAGGTGAACTAGATATATCTAGCAACGCATTGATCGGCTCACTTAGTGCCCTTAAGAATGTAACATCGATTGGTGGTAACTTAAAAGTAACACAAAACCCTCTTCTTGTCAATTTAGATGGCTTGACAAATATTAGCTCAGTAGGCGGGTTTGTAATGATCCGCAACAACGATTTGTTAGAAAATATAGAAGCATTATCAGGTTTAACTTCTATTGAAAACTATCTATTAATCAATAACAACCCAAAGCTTAAAGAGCTTCAAGGTTTGAACAATCTTAAAAATATTGGTGGAGAACTACAAATTTCAGACAATCAAATTTTAGAAAACCTAGACGGTCTGGGGGATAGCGAGGGCTTATCTTTGGGCTCTAGTCCTACTGGACGCCTTGGAGATATCACAATAGAAAACAACCCACTACTACTTAATGTAGATGCACTTTCAAAGGTTTCATCTCTTGGCTCTAGTGGTGGCTCTTTATCTATCAGAAATAATGAATCTCTTGTAAACTTAAATGGGCTATCCAGTATCCCACAAGCTAATAGTGTTACTATTAGTAAGAACATTGAATTAATTGATTTTTGTGGACTAAAAGACTTACTGCAAAACAACAATCTACGAGGTGAATATAGTGTCACTCAAAATGCTTACAACCCTTCAAAACAAGATATAATAGACGGTAACTGTAAGAACTAATACTTGGGTCAAACAATTACCCTACTCATCCTCGATTGTATCAAGGATGCAAGACAAATTGGTTTCAAACCGATAGACATACTAATCAAAACCTTTAAATTTCAAAGCCTTGCAATCTTAGCGAATAGCAAACGGATCCTGAAACTCCCAAGACTACGAAATCAGGATGACGGTTCAATGAGGTCCGTTCGGAGCGTCATGCCGAGCTTGTCTCGGTATCCGTCAAACAACCTGATTTAAATACATCAACATAGCAAAACTGAAAGTTGTAGCCGTTGTACAGTTTCACTAGTTTTATCTCACATTACCAAAGTAGTGGAATTCACCCTATTCAAAATAGATAAAACATAATATGGCTTCAGGATTTTTTGCGCTATTAGATGACATTGCAGTGCTCATGGATGACGTAGCGGTTATGACCAAAGTTGCCTCCAAGAAGACAGCAGGTCTTCTAGCTGATGATTTGGCCGTAAATGCGGAAAAAGCCTCTGGCTTTGTTTCTTCAAGAGAATTGCCCGTTTTATGGAAAATAACCAAAGGTTCTTTCCTTAATAAGCTCATTATATTACCAGTTGCTTTTTTATTGAGTGCTTATCTCCCCGCAGCCATTGTTCCCATTCTGTTAGTGGGTGGTATGTACTTGGCTTTTGAAGGTGCTGAAAAAGTATACCACTACCTTTTTCATAGAAAACATACCAAGCAAGTGGTTAATCTCACAAAACTATCAAAGGCTGAAGTACTTGAGCGTGAGAAGAAAAAGATCAAATCTGCCATTATTGTAGACTTCATCCTATCAGTAGAAATAGTCATTATAGCACTGGGTTCTGTGATTGAAGAACCTATTAAGATCCAAATTATAGTAGTAACGCTTATAGCTATAGTAGCCACCATTGGCGTTTACGGACTTGTAGCACTGTTAGTGAGAATGGACGATTTAGGTTATAAGCTTATTGCTGCAAGCGACAATAAAGCAAGTGCATCAAAAACTATTGGTACTGGTTTGGTAAAAACATTACCTGTTTTAATAAGGATTCTAGCCGTAGTCGGAACGATAGCAATGATTTTAGTTGGGGGCGGAATATTTGTACATAACATCCATTATATACATGAGCTTGTACATGCCCTGCCAACACTGCTGGGCGAGTTTATTGTTGGCCTAGTTGTAGGAATTGTATGTCTGTTTATTTACAAAGCTCTACTGAAAATTTTCAAAAAGAAGAAATAGGTCAATTAAGACAACCCGCGAAGCCCTTACTTTTCTGGATTTTTTATTCAACTATCTCCTTTTTCACTTCCAATTCAGGCATTAGGTTTACTATATAACAAACGCGATGACAAAAGCCCAAAGAGTAAAGGTCATAATACCTGTTCATTGGGGAAAATTACTTAGTTTATCATTCAGAAAATAACGGGTAACCAAAGACTATGAAATACTTGAAAAGAATCTTTCCTACACTAGTTCTGCTACTTTGCTTAACGAAATTGAGTGTCGCCCAAACCTATCGCATACTTATTTCCAATGACGATGGAATTGAATCACCGCTGATCAGTACTTTGAAAACCGAGATTTCAAAACTCCCCAATGTTGAAGTTGTTATCTCCGCACCTGCCGAAAACCAATCTGGCAGCAGCCAATCTACCAATAGCGGTCCTTTAGAAGTTGAAAAAGTATTCAAAGGCGATCAGTTTCTTGGCTATGCAGTAAGCGGAAAACCTGCCGATGCCGTCAGGTTTGGTATTCGGGTATTGGGCAAAGAAAAACCATTCGACCTTGTTATCTCTGGTATTAACCGAGGTTCCAATGTAGGTAACGTTTCCCATCTCTCTGGCACAATAGGTGCCGCCATGGAAGGGCTTTATCATGGTATTCCTGCCATTGCAGTGTCGCAAGAAAGTCGCGGAGTAAACACTGAAGCCACCTCTCGCTTCATTGCTCAACTGGTAGCTAAATATCAAAAAGATGGCGCACCAAAAGGAATCATGCTCTCCGTTAACATTCCTGCAGGAGAACTTAAAGGCATTGCCGTAAGGGCCATGGGGGACGCTTATTTGGATATGGGGAATTATGAACTGAAAAGCGAAACGGATAACAAGATGGTGTATAACCAAAAAATAGGGTTTGCACAGTCAAAGAACGATCAAACAGATACCTTTGCCTATCAAGCAGGCTACGTTACCATCACCCCTCTTAAGTTTGATTGGACAGCATTTGAGCTGATAGAATCCATTACTAATTGGGATCTGAAACTGGAAAAAGAATAAACATAAACAATGGGATTTAATATTGTATTGGTTGAGCCAGAAATACCAATGAACACGGGTAATATTGGCAGGCTAAGTTTGGCCTCTGGGTCAAAGTTACATTTGGTAAAACCCTTTGGTTTTGAGTTAGATGACAAAAGGGTAAAAAGAGCTGGATTAGACTATTGGAAGCATGTTTCTCTCTTTATTTATGACAGCATTGATGACTTCTATGCAAAGAATAAAGGCGGAAATTTCGCGTATTTTTCAAGCCACGGAACTCAGGATTATTGCGCTATCGATTACCAAGACGAAATGTTTCTGGTGTTCGGAAAAGAGTCGGTTGGTTTACCCAAAAACATTGTAGCAGAAAATGCCGACATGGTTTATAACATTCCTATTTACAGTCCTCATATCCGAAGCTTAAACTTAGCCAATGCTGTAAGCATAGTGGTTTATGAAGGTATACGAAGTTTAAAAATGCAGTAGAATTCGTCCATGTCCTTAATAGTACTTTAGTACCTTAAAGAAAGAAAAGGGACAGTTTCAGTGAAAATATTTTTACCTTCTACTTTTATAGGTTTCAGGTTCCGCCAGAAACCTTGAGGTATTTGAAAAAGACAGCTTAACAAGCATAAACATGGCAAAGAATAAAACAGCTGAAACGGAAGTTCGAGTCATTGACTTCGTTAACTCATATGTTGAAAATGAGCAAAAGAAAGCAGATAGTTTCCAACTTATTGAACTGATGAGTAAATGGTCTGGGTTTGAGCCTAAAATGTGGGGACCGACAATTATTGGTTTTGGAAGTTACCATTATAAATATGCAAGCGGGCATGAGGGTGATGCTCCCATGATTGGTTTTTCGCCTCGCAAAGCTGCCTTCTCTTTATATGTCTACTCTCCTACCGAAGAAAACAAGTACCTACTAGATGAGCTCGGCAAATTCAAAATGGGCAAGGCCTGTATTTATGTGAAAAAGCTTTCCGACATCGACATTACCACCTTAGAGAAAATGTGCAACGACTCTATTGCATACCTGAACGAACACCATGAATGTGCTTGTAGAAATTAATCGTACACATTTAATACGGACCTCAGTGACCGAGATTAGGTAAAAAAACCACTGCATATTGAGCGCAAGACAAACTGGCTTATAAGTAGAAAACAAAATTTTGCGTCTTTTTTAAAACCTTCCCGTCTAACCATGGAATCTAATCTTGCGAACAAACAATGAATGATATCATTAAAAAAATATGGACAGATTTCAATCACGAGCTCAGGGCATTTATTCTAAACAAAGTCAAGGATGAAAGCATCGCAGATGATATTCTACAAGAGGTATACTTGAAAATAATTGAAAACTTAGAAAAGGTATCTGCGGCAAAGAATATGCGACAATACATTTATGGTATTGCTCGAAATACAACAATCGATCATTTTCGGAACGTAAACAGACAAACTGAGCCAGAGGAGCAAGCTCTTTCATTTTCAGAAGAAGAAACTCAATCATTAAATGCCACTATCGCAGATTGCTGCATAAAGCCATTCATTAATCAACTGCCAGAGAAGTACCAAGAGGCGCTAATCAAAAGTGAACTAGAAAATATTTCTCAAAAAGATTTGGCCAAGGAGCTTAACATTTCCTACTCAGGAGCAAAATCTAGGGTTCAAAGAGGAAAAGAAAAGTTGAAAGAACTCATTTTGGTTTGTTGTAACTTTCCAAGCGATAGCTATGGAAATTTGATGAATGTTGAAGATAAAGATTGTAGTTGTTCCTGATATGCCTTCCTTTAAGGAGTAAACTCACTCCCCCTATTTCAAAACCCAATTCACACCTAAAAAATTAAACCTCAGCCATTTTTGAGGTCAACGATTCAAAACAAACTAATGACTACAACCAAACTAACGCTACTTCTCTCAAGCCTACTTTTCATCTTTTCCTGTGAAGGAAATCGAAAAGAAAATGACTTCAAAAAAGAAATAGAAACCTACCTACAGGAGCAAATACAAATGCAGCAAATCCCAGGCTTAGCATTAGGTGTAATTAAAAATGGCAAAGTTGTGTATGAAGAATATTTTGGAAAGTCTGATTTAGAAACTAATGCTACTGTAAGCGAAAACACCCTTTTCCCTGTGTATTCCATTACTAAGCTAATGGTTAGTACAGGGGTTTTTCAACTTATTGAACAACACAAAATCTCTCTAGAAGATGATATTTCTAAACATCTTGAAAATTTACCTGAACACTGGAAGCATATAAAAATCAAGAATTTACTTACCCATTCTTCGGGTTTACCTGATTTTTATGTCACTGAAGGAAATACATCAGATGCTGATATTTGGTCGCGACTAACCAATGAAGAAATGCATTTTGAAACAGGAAATCAGTTTGAGTACAACCAAACCAATTACTGGCTTCTAGCTCAAATCATTGAAAAAGTGACTGGTACCTCACTTGATGAATTCATTATCAACAACCAGTTTCAGAAGGGTACAGCCGATATTATCTTCTCGTCAGACCTTAGCGACAATTCATTTAACCGCGCCAGTCGCCATGAGTTTGACAATGAAAAAGGCGGGTACAATATCTCTAAAATTTATGGTGGCAAGAGGTACCATGCAGCAAATGGGGTGAATATAACATTGAGAGAATTGATTGAGTGGAATAGTCGATTAGATAAAAACAAACTGCTCAGCGATGAGCAAAAAAATAACATGTGGACTCCTTTTGAGTTTGGCAATAAAAGAGATGCCTTTCTCCACGGATGGCACACCTATTCATTGAAAGGGGGCAATGCCTATGGTTTTACTGGAGGCTCACAAACTGGGTTCAGAAAATTTGTGCAGAACGATTTAACCATCATAATTTTCACAAATGGATATAAGTACTTCTCTCCGCATAATGACATTATAAATAGAGTTGCAGGTATAATTGATGAAAATTTAAGAGATGAAAAGGCAATAATTCAGCATGAAATATTGGCTGCATTTCTAACAAACAACATAGAAGAAGCCATTGAGAAATATCACCTCATAAAAGCCAACAACCCAGAAGCTGAGACGCAAATAGAGGGGCGGTCTTCTCTTTCTTATGAAAGCACACTCAATGCGCTCGGTTACCTTGTATTACAAAAGAACAAGGTTAAAGATGCCATTAAAATACTCGAGTTAAATGCTGCTGAAAATCCAAAGTCGGCAAATTGCTTCGACAGCCTTGGAGAAGCGTATTACGCTGACAACCAATTGTCGCTTTCTAAACAAACTTTTGAAAAGTCGTTGGCTTTAAACCCCGAAAACAACAATGCTAAAAGAATGATTGATCTTATTGAACAGCAAACAAATAACTAGTGTAAACTCACTGTTAGTTGTTATCTACCAACACAAACCTCATGAAAGCATTAAACAACACCTTTCTGCTTCGCTTTGCGATTGCCATTATATTACTGACCCACAGTATTCCTAGCTTACTTAGTAATGGTGTAAATGACTTCGGGAATTTATACCTCAATCAAATCGGTTTTGCTCCATTTGGGCTTGTCATTGCTTGGGCAATCAAATTATCACATCTGGCTGCTGCCGTTTGCTTACTGTTCAATAAGTATGTTAAATGGGCTTCCATTATAACCATTTTCGTATTTGTAATGGGAATAGTGTTAATCCATTTTAAAGAAGGTTGGTATGTAGTAGGTGACGGACGAAATGGGGTTGAGTTCAATTTTCTTTTAATTTTCGCACTCCTATCCGTAATGTTTCCGAATGGGTTTAAGAAAAAATAACCAAGCCGTAACGCGACACACTACATTTCAAAAACCCTTAAATAGTTAAGTTCCAATCCCTCCTATTGCGTCCTTCCCCATTCTTCTTCGTGTTTAGGCAAACACAAAAAGAAAAGAATGAAAATCATGTACATTTTTCCTCACCCCGATGACGAATCTTTTGGGCCAGCTGGGGTAATCAACAAACAAATTGAAGAAGGAAACGAAGTTATTCTGCTTACACTTACAAAAGGTGGTGCTACTAAAGTAAGGCATCAACTGGGTCTCTCCATTGAAGAAATGGGAGCTGTAAGAGAGAAAGAAATGCTAAGAGTTCAGCAAACTTTGGCCATTTCTCAAATGACAATTCTTGACTATGAGGATGGCGGACTTGCAAAGGTCAACCCAATCTTATTAGAGAAAGAACTCACAAAGTGGATTGAGAAATATAACCCTACAGTGGTAATTACATATCCCGTTCATGGGGGTAGCGGGCATCACGATCACATCGCTTTGCATCATAGTATTAAGCATTTATTCTATCACAAACCCAACGCATTGTCCTCATGGAAAAGGCTAGCTTATTTCACAGTAATCGATACTGGCCTACCTATGTTTTTGGAGGGTGGAATTCCTCGGGTAACTCAAACAAAAAAAGAAAATGTTGCGGTTACGCTTCAATTAAGTGAATCGAACATTGGCGCCATGAAAAAAGCACTGCTCTGCTACGACACCTACCAAGAAATGGTGAAAACCACCAATGTAATAGATAGAATCGGAAGCTACACTCACTTTGAATTAGAGAACGAAAAGCACTCAAAAGTACTCTCATCAATTACGGAATTAATCACAATTTAAATTTTGTCCATATGAAAACGGAAACGATAAAAACCGAAATTAAAAAAGCCTATGGTGATATTGCCAAAGGAAATCCCCAAGCAGGCTGCTGCTCAACAAACGCTGGCTGCTGTAGTACAGATGAGTTGAGTAGTTCTATGACGGAAGACTACTCAGGTGTTGATGGTTATCAAAAAGAAGCTGACTTCTCACTTGGCTGTGGGTTACCTACAGAAATTGCCAATATTAGCGAAGGCGATACAGTGATTGACCTTGGTTCAGGAGCTGGAAACGATGCTTTTATAGCGCGTAGAATTGTAGGCGAAACAGGTAAAGTAATAGGAATTGACATGACACCAGAAATGGTAATTAAAGCTTTACAGAACAACCATAAATTAGGTTATCAGAATGTTGAGTTTGTATTGGGTGAGCTTGAGGAAATGAAAAGCATTGATAATGCGGTAGCAGATGTGGTTATAAGCAACTGCGTGATGAACCTAGTGCCAAACAAACAAAAGGCATTCATGGAAGTATCTAGAGTTCTAAAAGTAGGCGGACACTTCAGTATTTCAGACATTGTTTATGTGGGCTCACTTCCCAATGGGATTTTGGAAGCCGCAGAACTTTATTCAGGTTGTGTAGCGGGCGCTAGCGAAAAAGGAGAATACTTGGGCATCATCAAATCAGCTGGGTTCAAAAATATTCAGATTAAAAAAGAGCGAAAAATAGATTTACCAGACGATTTATTATTGAGGCACCTCAGTTTTCAAGAACTAGAAAACTTCCAACAATCAGGTTCAGGAATTTATAGTGTAACCATTTATGCCGATAAATTAGAAGAAGGCAGTTGTTGCGAAACAAGCGATAGCGGATGTTGCGGTAGCGAAAATGAAAGTGCTACATCAGAGAAAGCTAGTTGCTGTGGAACAGAGTCAAGTGGCGGGAATAGCTGTTGTTAATGGCCTTTCCATCTAAATCACTAGTGGCAGTACAAGGTTCAAATAATCAAAGAGTCCATTCGTCAGACTCTGTTAGCCTGATGATAGAATTAAGGTTAGGTACTTGAACTGCCACTTTAAAAATCTGGTTAATATTGACTATAAAGTCAGCAAAACGGCATTTAACAAAACATACATTTATACGAGTAATGAAGTGTTTTATACTTTTATATAGAGATTCTATTGTGACCAAACTGAACATCAATAAAAATGGATATTGAATTTAAGCTACTTGGTGAGGTTCAAAAGTCTGACATCATTGATTTAATGAATAATCAATTGGTAAGAAGACAAATGCCACTGTTGACTGGGAAATTCGATGAAAATACTTGTAGCAAATTTATTGAAGCCAAAGAAACCCTTTGGCAAAATCATGGTTATGGCCCTTGGGCATTCATTGTAAAGGGCCAATTTGCTGGCTGGGGCGGACTACAAATGGAAAACGGTGAAGCGGATATGGCCTTAGTGTTGCACCCCAATTACTGGGGTATTGGTAAACTATTGTTCAAAAAAGTAATAAACAAAGCATTTGGTGAAATGGGACTAACCTCAATAACAGTCTTGTTTCCTCCTACCAGAACTCGAATTCAAGGAATATTACGACTTGGCTTTATTAAAGAAGGTAAGCATCAGGTTGGTAATGAAGAGTTCATACGGTATAGACTGAACAAACCCGTTAAATGACATGGAGTAATAAAAACAATAATCTAACACCTAACAAATGAACAAAAGATGGCTCCAATAATATTCTTATTAAATAGGTCTTAATAGGGCAAAAAGAGAGCAGTCTACAGAAAAGGCAATCCAATCGTTATACACTATGGTCACTAAATTAACACCAAAGCTTAACGAAGTGTATTTTATCAAAAAATACACCATTCTGCATATCCTAAAAGGTACTGGAGCAATTCAAGTCGATTTTAAAAATTACTTTAATTGGGAAGATAAAATCATTTTTCTCGAAAAGGGTCAATACATTAAATTTCTATCCGAAGACTTTATTGTTCGTCAAATTTACATTGACGATGAAGTGATCTTCAAGAATAAAGAGGTTCGTGTATTGTTTAAACACCTTGTTTCATTAGGGTACATAAATTTTCTTGAATGTGAAGACTGTCAAAAATATCTAAGCGAAACCGTTCTTACCGCTCCAAAAGACATTATTGATATTTCTGCTCGACATTGGTATTGGCAAAACCCCTTCAATGCAAATACAGATGAGTACCATATCATATTTGACACTAAAGACATTATAGATAAACAATACAAAAATCATCTCTCCAATGTAGATCTGTCAAACCTAATTAAGCATGAGAAAATTAACCCACAAGCGCTAATCAAAGGGAAAATTGGCATCACCATTAAAAACCTAATCGGTAATAAAAGACTAACAGAATCTAAAAAGGCGATTGCCTTTTCTGATAACAGTATAAAGGAAATTGCTTACGAATTTGGGTATAAAGACCCTGCGTATTTCAATAGAGTATTCAAACAAAACACAGGCACAACCCCGTCAGCATTTAGAAATACTATAGATTTTGAACAGCAAGACCGATTTATTCAAGATCTCTACGAGTTGCTACAAGACTTCCATTCTACTAAAAGAAATGTGAGCTTTTATGCTCAAAAATTTCACCTTTCAGAAAAGGCATTCTCTAAAAAGGTTAAAGACCGATTCCACATTTCCATTGGACAACTTATAAGACAACAGCTTATTAAATCGGCAAAAAAAGACTTACAACAAGGCTATCAAGTTCACGAAATATCTACCCGTCTAGGTTTTGAAGAGCCAAATCACTTTTCGACCTTCTTTAAACATAACACAGGCATTACGCCTACAGATTACCAAAAGTACAATCAATAGGCCATTTTTCGTACCAAAGAGAGCTCTCACACACTCCATCTTTGCATTGTAAATAATTCAAAATCATTAAAACAATGTGAAAATGGACATTAAAAATCGAGTAAAGGAGATGGATGCTTTAGTATCGCAAGGCGATATAGTAAACGCAGTCAAAAGCTTTTTTGCTGAAAACGCAAGCACATCCGATTATGGTACAGTAACTACCTCTAATAAACTACAAATGGTTGGTAAAATGGAAGGTTTTCTCAATGCAATTAAGAATGTAAATGGTATTACCCACCATCATTCTATAGTCGATGGAAACGTTTCGGCCTCTGAATTCACTTTCAATTTTGATATGAAGGATGGTAGCAAAATCTATTGGCATGAGATCATTCGAAGAATTTGGAATGAAGAAGGCAAAGTAGTTGGAGAAACATACTTTAACGCCCAGTGATTAAATCTTAAAAGCTTGAATGATGAAATTCATAACAAAAAAGATTCATGCTTATTTAGATTACCCTGTGGCTATTGCCCTTATGATCCTCCCACTTATACTGGATTTAGGTAGCTCAAATGTAATAGCTTATCAACTATCTGTAGTCACAGGAGTTGCTGCATTTATTTTGACACTCTTAACGGATCATCAACTTGGACTCTATCGTGTGGTACCCTATAAGTATCATTTGATTGTAGACTTTACAGTTGGGCTAATCTTCGTCTTAGCACCGTTTATCTTCTCTCTTAAAGGCATAGACGCTACTTATTACTGGGTTAATGGAATAGCAGTTTTAACAGTAGTGAGCTTACACAAACCTGAAAACGAGGTTAGATTATTTTAACATCGAAACAACAAATTCAACAGACATTTAAAAATTTAATATCATGAAAACTTTGAGATCAATATTCACACTATCAGCACTACTAGTATCTTTCTCTTTAGCCGCTCAAGATAAAATGGCCAATAATATTGATAACAGTAATATAGCGCTACAAGGCTATAGTGCTGTTTCGTATTTGGATTTAGGCCTAGCTCAAAAGGGGCTTAAGGAATACAAATCAGAATATCAAAAAGTGATTTACTACTTCACTTCTGCCGAACAGAAAAAAGCATTTGACGGTAACCCTCAAAAATACCTTCCTCAATATGGTGGATATTGCGCTTTTGGGGTTTATGCAGGAGCTAAGTTTCGTCCCGACCCAAATAAGTTTATTACTAAAGATGGAAAGTACTTCCTATACCTCTATAATTTAGAATTGGATGCACAGCAACTTTGGCTGAAAGAGAACAACCATGCAGCGCTAGTAAAAAAGGCCAGTGAAAATTGGGGACGACTCTCTAAAACGCATAATTAATACAAAAATGTAATTGGGAGCCAATCTGAGTATGGCTTCCAATTATTCATAAAAGGCTAAATTCAAGTACTGAAAAATAAATGGTTTCAGCTACCGCAGTCATGCCCAATAAAAGCCTTTAGGTTAGATTTTTTTGCATGCAATAAACTGACACACATACGCCCCCTCCCTTCCAACCTTTTTTTTGCACCTAACGTCTAAATGGTTTTAAATTCAAAAAACAACGCTTAAGGCATGAAAAAACCATTTCTCACAAAACACTCACTATTAGTTATTTGTACAATTCTATTAATCAACGCCTGTAAAAATAATGATGACAGTAACCCCGATTTTGTAGACATTCCCGATGCACAATTCGAACAAAAACTGATTGACTTGGGAATTGATAGTGATAAAACAATCAACAAACGATTAAGTACAAATGATGCACTTGCTGTTACCATTTTGGACCTCTCAAATAACGATGAATCTACAGCCATTAACAGCTTAAGTGGCATTGAAGGTTTTCAGAATTTAACATCGCTTAAAGCCGACAACAATAAGCTTAAATCAATTGATCTTTCTGCCAATACTGAATTAACAGAGCTTAGTCTACATTTTAATGAGTTAACCGCTGTAAATGGGCTCAATGCTACCTCCAAACTTAAGAAACTCAATTTATCATGGAATTATCTAACCAATATAACACTAGAACTACCAGAACTTGAAGAGCTTAACATTGAAGAGAATGACCTTACTGTGCTTAATGTAAGCAAATGTCCCACGCTCGAATCTCTTTTAGCGAAAAGCAATGAGCTTAAAGACTTCAACCCATCACAAAACAAAGAGCTTTCTACTCTAATATTAAGTGACAATAAGCTTGAAGGTCTAGACTTAAACAATAATGATAAATTAGAACTCTTGTGGATTTCGGCCAATAACCTACAGGTGTTAGATGTAAGTTCCTTACCGAGTTTGCACAACCTCAGCATTATTAACAACCCAGATTTGTATTGTGTAACCATTGCCAAAGACCAAACCGTTGCTACTGTGAACAAATCGCAAACCCAAATGCTTTTTGAAGGCGGCTGTTGGTAAACTATACACTTATGAGCCATATTCAGAATATGGCTCATAAGTGTATATAAAAAGAAAAGCTCAACATAACAGCTAAATACACACGTTGAAAAGTATGACTAGCGCTCACTACAAAAGCTATGTCAAAAAAAGGTTTTGCATCGGAAGATTTTTTTATTGAATTTGATGATCAATCGATCATTATGAAACCCATTTTTTTCAGCTTGTTCCTTATACTAGGTATAACACAGGGTTACGCACAGTTTTTTGTTCAAAAACTTTCTCAAAGTGAAATTTATAAAGCTGACGAGGCTTATGTTGTACTCACAAGCGGAGACACAATTCGTGGAAGTGTAGGCACAGTAACATTGAACGATGGTACTTTGGACAAAATCAACATTCGAGAGAATGACGAACGCTTTGCCATTAATATAGAAGACATTGTAACGCTAGCTGTTTTGCCTAGCAGCAGTACTAGGTTTGACGATATGGCATTATTGCCAATCATCAGAAACCTTAAAAACAAAGAATTCATAGAAGTACTTCCTGAGGGTGGATGGGTCTTTTTTGAGAAAATTCAACTACCTGGAAAGCAAGAAAGATATCAGCTCTCTCAACTAATGAACCCGGGGTTTGACTCGAAAATTAAAGTTTATGCCCATCCTGAAGCCGAAAGTACAGGGCATACTAAAGTAAGCGCTATTACACTTGAAGGCTTAAGGGATAACACCTACTTTATTTCCGTAAATGGAGAAAGGGTTTTTCAGATTTCAGATTTTCAATACAGAAAAAGAGGTTTTGAGAAGCTGTTCACTAATTGTCCTGCGCTAAAGGATAAAAAGTTAAAGTGGAAAGAGTTTCCAGAGGATGTCTTTCTGCACCACCAAAAATGCCTCTGAACGAAATCAGATGGCATATTTTGATAGACGTAAGGCAAAAAATGTGATTTCCTAACTGTAGATATATTCGTGGATGCTTTTCATTAAAAAATTGAGAAATGTATCCCTCAGTGCAAAAGCACACTAACCTTCTCGATCCAAGCATGGGCCATTTCAGAAGTATTTTACCTATGCAACACCACTTTGTAGGTATCAATCATTCTCACCCTTAGGAGGTAACTGAGCCTCACCACTAACCACCATATTTGAATTACTCTTTAATGAGATGGTTATTCCATAAGGCTGTTCCCTTTCTGCTAAAGTGATAACCACTGTTATTTTTCGGACGAAAGAATGGGGAACAGACTGACTTAATTTTTTAACTAAAATCCCAACCAATGCAAAATTCACAAAATCAGCAAAACGCAACTTCAGAAATCCCAATGAGCGAGTTGCTCAATTACCACAAACAAATTGCGGAGCAGTACAAAGATGTAGACCCAGTTCAGGTAACAACCAGTCCTGACCTATTGGCATTAATGGCCTTCAATGGCTACTACGCCATGACCAATACACCTGGCGCTTTCTTTACTGTAGACACTAACATTCATATTCAAAACGGATCTTCCACCCCTATTTATGATCTAGCCCTGATCATATGCATGGATGGAAAAACCTCTTACCGCGTCCCCTTCACTGGAACCTTTGATGGCACTCATTTAAAACAGACAGGAACAGCAGCCAACACTTTTGATGTTACTCTAACATTTACTCACAGTGGTCAGCTCAATGGAACTATCGCTTCCTTTACAGGAACCATTACTCCTTTTGGAGGTACAGCCACAACGGTGTCAGGTTCTACCTACAATAACCCAATTCATTATGATCAATACATTGGCGAGTATTACGAAACGGTTCCTCTTCACATCAGTCCTAGTAACACAAAAAAGACTTCGGTCAAAGTGATGAAAATTGAAGACAACTATCAAATCTCATATGACAGCACAGGCAACGGAACATTAACCACCGTAGATTCTTTTTCATACAATCTCAATATGTATTTCTTTTCATTTACAGAAGGAAATAACTCTATTAGTCTAATTATGGGTACTGCTTCCGCAGGTGGTTTTGCCTGTAACAACATGACCGTAGATAACACAAGCCATACCGTTGTTTCAAGGTCGTTACAAACCATCTCATTTCCAGTAATGGCATCGAATGAAATACCAAACCTTACACCAGATTCGGCCAAGGATTTAGCTCAATTCAGTGGATATTATTCGCTTCCGTCCATTGCCCCTCTTGCATTTATATCAATTCAAGCGCAATATATAAATGAGCTAGGAGATGATTATGTGGTAATGATTGGCTTGTCATTAGACGGAGTTACTTCTCAAGGTTTCTACTTTGACACTACCATGAATTTCTCTGAAAATAAGCTGACCATCCCCAACCCAGCCATCACGCTTACTTTTACTAAAGCATATGATGCCACAAACAAATCTCTCGCATCGGTTACGGGAACAGTGATGGGGAACAATAATGTAACAGGCTATACGCTGTTTAATCCAGTTCCCTTATCTGCTTTCGGTGGTTTACCAATGACCAATAAACAGGGCGTTAAACTGACTGTGGTAAACGACAATGAAGTGATTTATGCTGGCACTCAAATTACTACCCCAATGAAGAGTATTCTGTATGTACCCATTATGTACATATTGGCCTATCCATCTACAAATCCAACTACAGTAATGTCGTTTGGAACAGATGGTAAAAGAGGGAATACCTGTATTATCACCGACAATAATGGCATTTATGTGACCTATGCCATACCAGACGAATCAGCGAATTAGAAAGTAGTGTATTCAAATTGAAATGGCTTCCAGATAAACCTGGAAGCCATTTTCTTTAACCGTTTCAACCCATTTATAACAACATTCATTATCTTCAACACGAAATAAAAGAGCAAATAACTTAATACATAGAGGTTGTATTTTCTAACCTATTCTAAATGTTGTGGATCATTAACTAATGAAAATAGATTTATCGAAACATTGTCAACTTTGCGACAATCAAATTTATGATATTCAGAGCGGTACAAAATGTGGGCTCACTAACAAGAGGCCTAACTTCACCTCTAAATGTCCAGACATTAAATTCGAGACCAACTATGAAGAAAGGATTAAAGAAATCAATACTGAACTCGAATTAGTTAAACGAACAAAGTCATTATCAATAGCTAACTTCATTTTTTTCATAGTTATTAGCTTAGCCATAGTCTTAGGAGGTTATCTTTTAGGTACTTATGCTTTCGACAAAGGAGTTATCTCAACTATACCACTTACAATTATGGGAGTCGGGATCTTAATTCTGCCACTTGCATCTGGACCACTTAACAAGTATAGACAGAAGATAAAAATAACCCAGAAGAGAAAGTTAGAACTTGACGAGCTGCTTTTAAAGTACAATATTGAATACACCATTGACTTAACTTTCCATAAGGACCTTCATGGTAACCTTGATATTACTACAATCTTGAATTTCCAACGCAAACATTACCGATAATACCACTGTCGCAGGTTCTCCTAACCTGTGACAACTTATGAATCCTAGGACTCTGTCTGTACCAGACTACTGAATCAACCATACCAAACGAATCAGCCAATTAACAAAACCAAGTTCAAATTGAAATAGCTTCCAGATTTGCCTGAAAGCCATTTTTCATATAACCCATCTCGGAAGCATTATTAATTCAACACTGGAACTTGCTAAATCAAGACTATTTAGGCTACTTTTATTCTAGTAACAGCTCTCCGAAAACCTGTATTCGCAACATGAAGTCGATTTTCTCACTCTTCATTCTACTATTTTCGTTTGTCAATGCTTTTGCACAGCATTGTCCTTTCGACAACTCTGGGATTTTAGTGGTTAGCATCGTTGACGCCAAAACAAAAAAACCTATTACGCACATTCAGCCATATTTAACAATAAAGTCTGATTCATACAGTAAAAAAGAAACCAAAATTCAAGTCTCAGTTTATCCTTTTTCTCAAGGCGATTCTCTATTTGTTCTTAATCCAAAACACACTGACAAAAAGTGGACTGACGGGTACCAACTACAAAAGATCAACTACCAATTTGCAATGGGTTATTTTATTCGACCTATATCTATGGACTTGCAAGATATTGACAACTTAAATATTGGAGCCTTTGATAAAAATGGAGAAGACTTAGGTATCTACTATACTGTAACTGCTCAAGATTTCTATGACTTACATTCCAATTTTGGGCATAATTGGTTCGAAATCTCTAAGCTCAAAAGTACTCCGACCCCTTCTAAACCTTTCAATAAGTTAATTGTAATTGAAATCAATCAAAATTAAGCCACTGTCACAGGTTCTCCGAACCTGTGACAACTTATGAATTCGAGGACTCTGTCCGTGCTTAGTAGCTAGACAAGCACTAAACACATTTTAGTTCTCTTGTTTAATTCTTTAGACCATTCGTAACCCTGCCTGCGGCAGGCAGGCTCAGTGAAGGAAAATAGGCGGTTTCGCTTTAAAGAATGATTTATGATGAAGTAAACATGACCAATATCAGCCACAATTCTCTGTATTCTCACACACATTTCGGTTTCGATATTCTTATCGTGAAAATGGTTAAAACCATTGCCTATTGAAGCTCATGACATAGCTCACGGTTTAAACCGCGGGCTATGTCATATAATACAAACATTAACCGTTTCAACGGTTTTATACCATACAAAACAAAAAAGCATCAACCATTTCTGATTGATGCTTTACTTGAGGCGTTGAGCGGATTCGAACCGCTGTACGAGCTTTTGCAGAGCTCTGCCTAGCCACTCGGCCACAACGCCCTTTCGAGAGCGCAAAGATATCAATTAATGATTATGTGCCCAATGTTTGTTTGAATTTTAAGCTCCTAAAAACAAAAAAAGACACCTTATTGCTAAGGTGCCTTCTTTATATGTATTTGAATAAGCGTTTACCTTATTTCTCCTCTTCAGAAGAAGCTTCGTCAGTTGCAGGTGCTTCTTCGGCACTTGCTTCTTTCTTAGCTTTTGGGGCTGCTTTTTCTTTCTTTACCTCTGCTGCTTTTTTAGCTGCGTTAGCCTTTTTCGTGTTGTCTTCCATTTCGGCTTTCAATGCAGAAAGTGCATCAAGATCACCTAAAGTAGAAACATCCTCGTTATTAGACTTGTTCGCTGCTTTAGCTTTAGCTGGTTTGCTTGCTTTAGCTGGTTTTTCAGAAGGAGCTGGCTTAGTATGAGTGTTTGTATGTGACAATACAATTCTCTTATCATCTTTAGAGAATTCAACCACAACAAAATCAATAGTTTCGCCTACTTCAACTTCAGAACCATCTTCTTTCTTCAAATGCTTGTGAGTAGCAAGACCTTCTAAACCGTAAGGTAATTCTAGAGTTGCTCCTTTATCATTTTTAGAAATCACAGTACACTTATGAGTAGAACCTTGCTTGAATACAGATTGGAAAGTATCCCAAGGGTTTTCTTCCAATTGCTTATGGCCTAGGGCCAATCTTCTGTTTTCAATATCAAGCTCTAATACTTGTACTTCAAGCTCTTCGCCTACTTTAACAAACTCAGATGGATGCTTGATTTTCTTAGTCCAAGAAAGGTCAGAAACGTGTACTAAACCATCGATACCTTCTTCTAGCTCGATGAACAAGCCGAAGTTAGTTAGGTTACGAACAATACCTTTGTGGTTTGTACCCACACCGTATTTCGTTAATACATCACTCTTAGTCCAAGGATCTTCAGTCAATTGCTTGATACCCAATGACATTTTTCTTTCTTCTCTATCTAGGGTCAACACAACCGCATCAAGTTTATCACCAATGTTGATGAAGTCTTGTGGGTTTCTTAAGTGCTGCGACCAAGACATTTCTGAAACGTGAATCAAACCTTCAACGCCAGGGAATAGCTCAAGGAATGCACCGTAATCGGCAACATTTACAATTGAACCAGAAACTTTAGAACCGATTTCGATTCCAGCATCCAATTTATCCCAAGGGTGCTCAGTCAATTGCTTCATACCAAGAGAGATTCTCTTCTTGTCATCGTCAAAATCAAGAACAACCACGTTTACTTTTTCGTCAAGGCTCAACACCTCAGCTGGATCGTTGATACGTCCCCAAGAAATATCTGTGATATGCAATAGACCATCAACACCACCAAGATCGATGAATACACCGAAGTTAGTCATGTTCTTGATCACACCTTCGAGTACTTGACCTTTCTCAAGGTTTTCAAGAATCTTAGCTTTTTGCTTCTCAAGATCTTTCTCGATAAGTATTTTGTGAGATACTACTACGTTATCGTTAGTGTAGTTGATTTTCACAACTTTCACTTCCATTTTCTTACCTACAAAAACATCAAAGTCTCTGATTGGCTTCACATCGATTTGAGAACCTGGTAGGAAAGACTCGATTCCGAATACGTCTACGATCAAACCACCTTTGGTTCTTCTCTTCACCATACCCTCGATCACTTTGTCGTTCTCGTAACCATCTTGGATCAATTCCCAAGCCTTAACGATCTTAGCTTTTCTTCTAGAAAGCACTAATTGACCTAAAGCGTTTTCTTGCTCTTCGATGTAAACCTCTACTTGGTCACCTACTTTTAATCCTGGAGTGTCTCTGAATTCAGAAGCACCAACTAATCCATCAGATTTGAAACCAATGTTCAAAACCAAATCTCTATCGTTGATAGAAACGATGGTAGCCGATACAACCTTCTTCTCTTCTACAGTAGTAAGGGTGTTTTCGTAGATTGAAGCTAGTTCTTCTCTCTTCTTACGAGAGTAACCTTCTCCAAATCCTTTTTTCTCGAATTCTTCCCAATCGAAAGCATCGTCACCCTCAGCTACTTTTGCAGCAGGAGCTTCTTTGATTGATTTTTCTTTTTTGGGAGCTTTCTCAGTAGAAGGGGCTTCTACTGGTGTTTCAACTTCAGCAGCAGGAGTTTTCACTTCTTCTACTTCGTTTGTCTTATTTTCTTCTGACATAAAAAAACTCTGTGTATTACTCCATCCGGAAACCAGAGCGAAAACCGGAGGATTTTATTTTAGAATAACCTCTCGTAATTAACGAAAAGCCCGCCTTACTCAAAACGGACTGCAAAGGTATGAAAATCCATTAAAAATCAAGAATAGAAATAGAGAATTAATTAAGACTCAAGTATTTGAGCCATTGCTCTGAAGTTAAACCACTGAAGTTTCTTACAAACATGATATAAGACGGTTTGAAAGGGCGGTTTTTAAGCAGCATACCTGCTTCTTCTGGTGTTTTATCGCCTTTTACTGAGTTACATTTATTACAGGCTGCTACCAAGTTTTGCCAAGAAGACTTCCCTCCTCTTGATTTAGGTATTACATGATCTAAGGTTAAACTTTTGGCACTTCCGCAATACTGGCATTTCTGTCCATCTCTTTTAAAAATATTCTGACGTGAAAGTACCACACTTTTAAATGGCGAATAAATATACTTCTGAAGTCTGATTACGGAAGGCATCGGAAATTGGGCACTTACGGTTCTCAATACTTTGTCAGGAACATCGTGTACCATGTCGGCTTTGCTTAGAAATAAAAGCAGAAAAGCCCTTTCAACAGAGCAAACTGTTAACGGGCTATAATCCTGATTTAAAACTAAAACGCGCTTCATGTCATGTGTAATCTCTCAATATTCTCTTGATTTTAAATAAGTGGTGAGAGTAATTATTTTGTTCTACAGAGAAAATCCCTTGGTCATCCAGCTTATCGATTCTTACTTTACCTGAAGCGTGAATAACTTCTGTTGGACTAAGCACCAAACCTACATGGTTCATTTTACCTTCTTTGTTGGTGAAAAAGGCCAAATCGCCCGGCATTATATTTTCAAATGTTACTTCTTTTCCCTTGGTAATCTGATCTTTAGAATCGCGAGGCAAACGATAACCGGCTACTCTTAATACCATTTGAGTAAACCCAGAACAGTCTATTCCAAAAGGGGTTGTACCACCCCATAGGTAAGGCGAGTTCAAATATTTTTTTGCTAATTCTAAAGTCAAATCAACACTCCATCTTTGATGTATACTTTTGGCTTCGCCATTAAAAGCAAAACGCTCTTGATCCATAAACAACGAATTGTTCAAAATAGGGAGCACAGCTCCTAAAGTAATATGGATCACACTTTTACCATATAAAATTTGCGAGGTTAAATCGGTACAGATTTTATACTCAGAGTTATTGATTTGCTCAAAATATTCTTGGCTAATTCGATAGTGCTGTTTGGCGTCTATCCAACCTTCATAGCTATCGAAAGCATTTTGTATGCGCAACCATTGCTTGTTTTTAGACAGTTCTAAAACAGCATAGTGTTCTCCAAACAATAATTGAGAGATCATTTCAGAGGCATCTGACCCCTTTGATCTGATAGGCACAATGCTCAAACGTGAGATTCCGTAATCAATAAGCTCCATTAGTATTTTACACGTTCTAAATCCCGTTTAATGTCTTTGTCTTTAATAGAATCTCGTTTGTCAAAAAGTTTTTTACCCTTGCCAAGTGCTATTTCTGTTTTGGCAAAGCCCCTATCGGTAATGAATAACCTTAGGGGTACAATAGACAACCCTTTTTCGTCAAGTTTGGATTCTAGCTTAGACAGTTCTCTTTTTGTCAGAAGTAGTTTTCGTTCTCTATCCGTTACATGGTTATTGTAGCTTCCTTCAGAAAACTGAGCAATATGCATTTGTTTAATATACAGTTCGCCATTTTTGAAATAGCAATAGGCATCTTGCAACTGTACTTTACCTTCTCTTATAGACTTAATTTCTGTGCCTTGTAATTGCATACCTGCCACAAACTTGTCTATGAATTCAAACTCATAGCTCGCTCTTCTATTTTTAATATTAATATTATTCGAAAACCTATTTTTATCCTTCGCCATCTATCTTTCTAAACTAGTAAAAATTTGGTTCAACTTATCTTTCTTTAAAATTTTCTGTCCGGTACGACCTGTTGCAATCAACCTCTCTCCTGCTAAAACTCTAATTTCGCAGATCAATTCGTTTTTCTGAACTGCTACCAATTTGGCTTCAAAGTTAAGTTCAGTATTAAAAAGTGCTGGAGCCTGATGCTGTATTTCAAGCATAGTGCCAATTCCCTCTTCATCTGCTTCTTTCATTTCTAAAGCAAATAAGCGTGACGACCACTCCATCTCTCTTGCAAGCGCAAAAGTGCTCATTACTTGATGCACTTCGCCAGCATTGAAAGCCGCGGCATCAGTAGCTTTTACTTTGTACTGATGAGTTCTAATAGCACCTAAACCCACACTATTTACCATTGGCCAAACCCAATTTAGCTTTAATCAATTCTGCTCTAAGTTGTTCAGTAAGCTTTCTGCAATCCCGTAACTTATTCGCACAAGATTCTATACTCTCCTTTTGTTGCCTCACATAAAGATCTGCTTTAATCTGGATTTTCTCTTTAGGCGTCATCTTCTCTTTTATCTCTTTTTCAGCTTTAAGTGAAGCCTCCAGCTTTTTACGCATTTTAAACTGGCTTTCTACCTCAGCTTTTAATGCTTTATTTTCCTTCTCAAGCGCAGCAATATAATTCTTAGCAACTATTAGTTGTTCAAAGTCTGATTTCATAATTCAGTTAAAATTTCATTCTTGGTAAAGCGCTTACTTCCTGAGAAGTGAATTCCCCTGCCAAGTATTTATAATGTGCTGCCATTCCTATCATTGCTGCATTATCTGTGCAATACTCAAAAGCGGGCACAAACACTTTCCATCCTTCCTTCTGCGCCATAGCCTCAAGTCCATTTCTCAAACCACTATTGGCCGATACACCACCTGCCAAAGCAATGTTCTTGATTTTAAACTCTCTGGCTGCTTTTCTCAGTTTCTGCAAAAGCATTTCTACTAAAGTATGCTGAATACTTGCACAGATATCGTTGAGGTTTTCATCAATAAAATTCTCATTCTTCTTTAGCTCGTCTCTTAAGAAGTAAAGGATTCCTGTTTTAATTCCGCTAAAAGAATACTCTAAACCAGGCATTTCGGTTTGTGGGAGCGGAAAACGATGCGGGTCGCCCAACTGCGCATATTTATCAATTAATGGGCCACCAGGGTAATTTAAACCCAAAAGTTTAGCCGATTTATCAAACGCTTCGCCCACTGCATCATCACGGGTTTCTCCTACAATCTCCATTTCCAAATGGCCTTTCACCAGCACAATTTGAGTATGACCTCCACTTACGGTTAAGCATAAAAATGGAAACTCTGGTTTTGGGTCGTCAATAAAATGGGCCAAAATATGGGCTTGCATATGGTTCACTTCTATTAAAGGAATATTCAAAGCCAAAGCCATAGATTTCGCAAAGGAAGTTCCAACCAAAAGCGCCCCTAAAAGGCCTGGCCCTCGTGTAAACGCTATGGCCGACAAACTGGATTTATCTATGGCCGCATTTTTGAGTGCTTGATCTACCACAGGCACAATATTCTGCTGATGAGCGCGTGATGCTAACTCGGGCACAACTCCTCCATAATTTCCATGGACAGATTGCGTTGCGATTATATTATTGAGTACTTTGCCGTTATCTACAATAGCTGCAGAAGTTTCATCGCAAGAAGATTCAAGGGCCAGTATTTTGATATCGGAGGTGGGCATTGACAGAGAAAATTAAAAGATCGCAAGTTATTAAAAAACGGATAGTCAAATCAATAGTATGGCTGTGCCTTTCGCCAATCATTCTATTATTTATCATTATTGGTTTAATTCACCTACCTCCCGTTCAAAATTACTTGGTAGACAAGGCTACAAACTACCTAACTGAAAATACAGGTTATCGTTCCGAAATTGGTTATGCAAATATTCGTTGGTTCAATTCTGTATCTATTGACGAACTGACCATATATGATCAGAATGATGTAAAAATGATTGATGTAAACGAAGTGGTAATTTCGTTTAAACTGAAAGAACTTATCGGGGGGAAAGACATTTCGATCAACGAAGCTTGGTTAAATAAGGCCTCGGTAAACCTACGAAACGAGGGCAACAATGGATTAAGTATTGACAACTGGGTAGCTAAAATCACAGATTTAACCTCAGTTCCTGGCCCAGCCCCTACAGACCCAAGTGTGTTTTCTATTGACAAAGTCACACTCGTTAACTCAGAGTTTAGTCTTTCGGATGCTCGAAAAGATTCAATTTCTGATGGTTTTGACTACAATCATTTTACACTTAAAAATTTAAGAGCAGACATTCGCAACCTCGAATCCATAGGGAGTAATTTTGAAATCAATGTACAGTTTCTAACTGCCGAAGATCAAGCCTCAGGCCTTAAAATTGATAATCTTGAAACCATTTTTCAGACTTCATTAAAGAAAATGGCTTTTACCAATCTTGATCTTAAGATTGGCAAAAGTCACATTAAAGATTCGATTGTATTCAATTTTGATGACCCCTCTGCGATGAGTGAGTTTGTTACGGAAGTTGACTTTGACGCTAACTTTAAAAGTTCACTTTTACACTCTGATGAACTCAGCTACTTTGTTCCTGAATTCAAAAAATACGACCAACAAATTAAGATTGATGGTTATTTTCAAGGAAAAGTGAATTCGTTTTATTCCGATGACTTTGAAATATCTTTTGGAGAATACTCTAAACTCAATGGCAGACTAGATATTGAGGGCTTGCCAAACATTAATGAAACGATTTTTGATGTTGATTTGGACGACTCTTTTTTAAAGGCTACTGACTTACGGCAATTCATTAACGATCGTACTTTCAAAATATCAAATAAGCTTGGGCTGGTTAAACTGAATGGTCAATACGATGGGCTTATAAACGATTTTGTGGCAGATGGAGAATTTGAAACTGCTTTGGGCAATGTAAACCCTAACGTTCAAATTACTTTACCTGATAACAAACTCGCTTCGTACAGTGGTCGGTTATCTTTGGAAGATTTTAATGTAGGCGTACTTACAGAAGACAGCGTTTTCCAGAAAGTAAACTTACACGGTAGTGTTGAAGGTGAGGGTTTCACACTTGAGCAAGCCAATTTTAAACTAGATGCTAAGGTGAGCAAAATAGGCATATTGGGCTATCAATACGTAAACATCACCACGAACGGTACTTTTGCACAATCGTTTTTCTCTGGAGACATATCGGTAGACGACCCCAATTTGATTTTCAAGGCCGAAGGCTCTGTTGACTTAAGAAATAACAAAAGACTTTTTAAAATTAATGGGCGCTTGACTCGCGCAGACTTAACGGCAATCAAGCTTGCCGAAGATGACCTTTTCATCGCTTCAGACTTCGACCTTGACTTTGAAGGAGTTAAACTTGATAGCTTGCTAGGCAATTTTCATCTCACAGATGCTTACCTTAAGTATGGCAACGAGGATATTCTTATAGATTCCGTTTTCTTCTCTTCGCAACGCAACTCAAGAAACCGATCTGTAAAATTTAACTCAGATTACTTTAACATTAATATGGATGGCCAATTTGAGTTCTCAACTTTGCTTACTGAACTCCAAAACATTAACGGACAATACAAACTCGTTTTCTCTAGCCGAAGCAATGAAATTCCTGAATACTTAAAAACCAACGGAAAAAGCACACAAGCTTTCGATATTACTTACTCTGCCGAATTGCCCAATATTAATCCCATCATTCAGCTTTTCGACTCTGCAATTTATGTAGGAAAGAATGCTTCGCTAAATGGTCGGTTCATTAATTCAAACACAGAAGATTTTCAGTTGAATGCAAAAATTGATTCGCTCATTTATTCAAACATATCATTCTTAAACAATGAAATAGATATCAATGCCAGCAGTTTACGAGATCCTGATAAAGTTTTGGCTTTAGGTTATTTGTATTCTGAAAAGCAAATTTATGCGAACACCTCTGAAACTGACGCACTTACCTTAGAAACGGTTTGGGATGGAAAAAGAATTGAATTAAGACAAAACATTGGGCAAACTGCCAGCGGAAATTATGCTGAAATAGGAGCTGGAATTGATTTTTTTGAAAATAGAACTGAACTCAGGTTCCAAGAATCGAACATTATAGTCTTAGATCAAATCTGGAATATTACAGAAGACAATGTGGTTGTTTTTGGAGAAAACAACATCAGCATCGAAAACCTTGATATTTATAATGATAACCAATCTATTACTTTGGACGGGCAAATTTCGGTATCGAGAGATAGTACCGAAAGCATGAAGGTGGTTTTTGAAAATGTAGAGGTTGAAAACCTGAATACACTTACCTTAAAATCCTATTCAGGAAAAATTAACGGATCTGTTACAGCTCATAATCTGCTTTACAACCCCTTGCTATATGGTGATGTAAAGATCAACGAATTCAAAATTGACGATTTCTTGGTAGGCGATATCAGTGGTGCCTTACTTTGGAATGACATCAATAGTAAATTTGACATCAACTTGATTGTTGACCGTTTGGGCAAAAAAATCATTCAACTTGAAGGAGATTTCTACCCAGCTAGAAACACAAACCAACTGGATTTAGACTTAATTCTAAACGATGCCAACCTCAACATTGGAGAGCCTTATATTGAAGATTACTTTACCAGAGTAGCTGGAACAATCAATGGAAGACTCACTGTTGGCGGCACGCTCTCCGACCCTCTCATTCGGGGTAATGGAACAATCAAAAACGGGGGGATTAAAATCAACTATTTAAATACCGAATATAAGTTTGGTGGCGGTGTTAAATTCGACAAAAATCTTATTTCACTTTCAGGTTTACAGTTCCTAGATGTAAACGGAAATCCTGCTCAATTTGGAGGCGAGGTTCGCCATAACTCATTCCGTGACATTAGTCTCGACTTGAATGGTAACCTTGATAGGTTTGAAGTATTGAATACCACAGTGGACAATGGCGATATTTATTATGGTAACGCCTATGCTACTGGAAATGTAAGTCTAAGAGGAGCTGCAAGTAACCTCACCATCAATGCCAATGTAACCACAGCCCCCAACACCAAAATATACATTCCTATTAGCGAGGGTAACGATAATGCTTCGGTCGATTATATCAACTTCATCAACCTAACCGATACTACGCAAACCTATAGCTCAAGTGGCGATGAAGTGGAAAAAATGAAAATTGAGGGGCTAAAACTAGACCTTAATATTAACGTCACGCCAGACGCTTACACAGAAATCATTATTGACCCAAAAACAGGAGATATTATTAGAGGGCGGGGCAATGGTCAATTAAGATTGCAAATTGACACCCAAGGAGATTTTCAAATGACAGGAGGTTTGAATATTACGGAAGGAGCATACAATTTCTCTTTATACAACATTATCACCAAAGAGTTTGACATTGAGCAGCCGAGTCGTATTACATGGTCTGGCGACCCATATTCTGGCATTATGGACATCAATGCTTCATACTCTCAAAACACTTCATTGGCCCCTATCTTTAAGCAAACTGGTTTTGCCGATGGCAATGAGTCTTCAGCAGTCAATCGCAGGTACCCTACCAAAGTGCTTTTGCACCTAAACGGGCCATTACTTTCTCCAGAAATCAATTTTGACATTGACTTCTCTGAAATCAACGCACAAAACTTTGAATTGCAAACAGCATTAAATGCATTCAAAAATCGCTTGGCAAGTGACGAGCAGGAACTCACTAGACAAGTAGTGAATGTAATTGTGCTCAACAGCTTTTCTGATAATAACACTTTAAATATTGGAGGGAAAAGTGCTTCTCAAAACGTAAGTCAGCTGCTATCCAATCAACTAAGCCAGCTCGTTGCCCAATTAGATGAAAACCTTGAAATTGATTTTGATTTAGCTTCTTTAGACCAAGATGCCTATAATACCTTCCAACTAAGGCTATCTTATACTTTTTTGAATGGACGCTTGAGAGTAACCCGTGAAGGCGGACTTTCTAATCAAGTGAATCAAACTGATTATACCACGGACATTAATAGTATTGCGGGCGATTGGACAGCGGAATATTTACTTACTTCTGATGGCCGATACAAAGTAAAAGTCTATTCACGAAGCAGCTATAATTTTGCCACCGCTGTTTCTGGAGGAACTACTCAAACCAGTGGTGCCAGTATTACGCAATCTAGTAGCTTCAACAGCCTAAGTGAGTTCTTTACTGGGGTTGATAAAAAGAGAAGAGAACGCAGAGAAGAGAAACTAGCGAGAAAAGAGGAAGAAGAAAATAATTCGAACTAATTGCCTCTAAGTCGGTTGTTTTTCCAGATTCAAATTAACCCATGTCAAAAATCAACATATTCTGGTTTAGGAGAGATTTACGCTTTACCGACAATACCGCACTTTATTATGCCCTAAAGGAAAATTTGCCCGTGTTGCCCATCTTTATTTTCGACAAAAGTATTTTGGGAAAACTAGAAAATAAGGAAGATGCCCGAGTTGAGTTTATTCAGAACACTATTGCTAAAATGAATCATAAACTGAGGGATAAAGGCTCAAAATTCAAAACATTCTACTCCAACCCTATTGAGGCATTTGATAGTCTCACCAATGAATATGAAATAGAGTCGGTTTTTACCAATAGAGATTACGAACCCTCTGCCATTACCCGCGACCAACAAGTAGAAACATTCTTAAAATCGAAAGGCATCAAGCTCTATACTTTCAAAGACCATGTGATTTTTGAAAAGGAGGAAATTGTATCAGGTACCGGCAACTTTTACAAAGTATTTACCCCTTATAGTAAGGTATGGTTAGAGAAATATTCAAAGAACAAACCTGCCATACTTAATGATGGACTAAGTGCAAACAACTGGTATCAAACCAGCCATAAAGAAGTCCACTCCCTAGACCAAATCGGTTTTAAGAAAACCGAGATTCATATTCCTTCCGAAAGTCTTAAGGAAGAATTAATTAAAAAGTATGATCAGTTAAGGGACTTTCCTGCAAAAGACGCTACTTCTCGTTTAGGTATTCATTTAAGGTTTGGAACGGTCAGTATTAGGCAATTGGCTAAAAAAGCCGAAAGCATCAATCAAACCTTTCTCAACGAGCTGATATGGAGAGATTTCTATGCGATGATTTTAGCAAACAATCCTCAGGTTGTGAGTAATGCATTCAAACCTCAATACGACCAAATTCCTTGGCTACGCGATGAAGAAGGTTTTCAGAAATGGTGCGATGGCACAACGGGGTATCCGATAGTAGATGCAGGTATGAGGCAACTCAACCAAACGGGTTTTATGCACAATAGAGTAAGAATGATTGTAGCCAGTTTTCTTACCAAACACCTACTGATAGATTGGCGCTGGGGAGAAGCCTACTTTGCTGAAAAACTGCTCGATTTTGATTTAGCTTCGAACAATGGTGGTTGGCAGTGGGCTGCAGGAACAGGCACCGATGCACAACCCTACTTCCGTGTTTTCAACCCCGAATCGCAAACAAAAAAGTTTGACCCCGAATTGAAGTACATTAAAAAATGGGTGCCTGAATACGGTTCTTCAAATTATCCGAAACCAATGGTGGACCACAAGTTTGCCCGACAAAGAGCACTGAATACTTACAAAGTTGCGTTGGCAAACAATTAGAATTCATCAAACCGATTAAAGGTGTTTTTTTTAAGCCTATTTAATTAATATCTTCGCCAAGCACGTCAGCCACACTTTTTAATGGAATATATACCAGAACCAGTAAAGATCTTTGTTGTAGAAGATGATCCTGTTTATCAAAAACTACTAAAGTACATTGCAGAGCTAAACCCTGACCATGTAGTTAAAGTGTTTCCAAATGGCAAAGACTGCATTGCCCATTTGAACGAAAATCCTTCAGTAGTTACGCTAGATTACTCGCTACCAGATATGACTGGTGACGAAGTGTTAAAGGCCATTAAAAGTAATAACCCAGAAACCAATGTGATTGTGGTTTCCTCTCAGGAAGACATTAATACGGCCATAGGTCTATTAAAAGTTGGTGCTTACGACTACATTACAAAAGACGAAGAAACAAAAGACAGACTGCTTAACGCCATTAATAACGCTAAGAAAAACGCTTCATTAAAAGAAGAGATTATTCATTTGCGTGAAGAAATTGGCGAAAAATACGAGTTCGAAAAAAGCATAATAGGAGAAAGTAAAGCGATTCAAAGAGTATTTAAACTCTTAGCAAAAGCAATTAAAACGAGTATCACCGTTTCAATTACTGGTGAAACAGGAACTGGTAAGGAAGTAGTCGCAAAAGCCATTCATTATAACTCCGACAGAAAAGGAAAACCTTTTGTAGCTGTTAATATTGCCGCAATTCCAGACAACCTTATTGAAAGCGAATTATTTGGGCATGAAAAAGGAGCGTTTACTGGCGCTATGGCCCGTAGAAAAGGTAAGTTTGAAGAAGCAAACGGAGGCACTATTTTCTTAGATGAAATTGGTGAGATGGACATTAACCTTCAAGCCAAACTTTTAAGAGTTATACAAGAAAGAGAACTAAATCGTGTAGGTGGAAATGAGGCCGTAAAATTCGATGTTAGAATTTTGGTAGCTACCCATAAAAATCTAGCGGAAGAAGTAAAAAGCGGTGCTTTCAGAGAAGATCTATATTATAGATTACTCGGTATTCCTATTGAACTACCACCTCTCAGAGATAGAGACAAAGACATTCTTCTTATTGCCCGTCATTTATTAGCCAATTTTGCCAAAGAAAACGGACTAGGAAAAGTTAGCCTTAGTAGAAACGCCCAAACCAAATTATTGAAGTACGGTTATCCTGGCAATGTTCGTGAGCTGAAGTCCGTGATTGAACTAGCCGCAGTAATGTGCGAGAATAATCAAATTGAAGAAGAAGACATTACCTTTAACTCTTTGGCCAAAGAAGGGCAATTTTTAATGGATGAAATGTCGTTAAAAGATTACACCTTTAAAATCATTAGGCATTTCTTAGATAAGCACGACAACAATGTTTTGTTAGTAGCAAGTAAGCTCGACATTGGTAAGTCGAGCATTTATCGCTATTTAAAAGAAATGGAAGAGGAAGGAATTTAGTTTATTCCAACATTTCTGAAAGAGTAGACTTAAGCATAAAAGGCTCTAAGGGTTTTTGAAGGTAGGGCCTTTTACACTTCAGTCGTTTACTCACTTCCTCTTCTTCTAAACTTGAGGTAAGCACCATTCCAATATTCTGAAACCTTGGGTCATTACTCACACGGCTTATAAACTCGAAACCGTCCATTTTTGGCATTTCCAAATCTGTAATAACAAGATCAACTTTGTTTCCACTCTCTAGCCAAGTCAAGCCTTGAAGCCCGTCTTCAAATAAAAACAGTTCGTAGTCCCTAGAAAGTAAGTGTATTATAAGCGCTCTATTGGTAGGTTCATCATCTAGAATTAATATCCTCTTTTTCATAGTTATAGTCGCTAACCTCGCTGAATCCGTGCCAGAAATGTTGAATCCCTTCAAAAAGGTTAAATCAAGAGATTTCTAGAGTATATCAAATTTTATTATTCTTAAAACCATCCCAATTCGAGACTTTAATCCCTAATATTGACCCATATTCAAATATTACCTCCTATAAAAAGCCACCTTTCAATTGAATCTTTTTTAGTTAATTTTCCCTGTTCAAAGTAAATGAGGTAAAGTGGCCTATTTGGTCTGAATTCTCCTTGAAAAAAATAATAGCTGACAATCAAATATCAATTACCATGAAGAAATTTTTACTAGCGATTTGCTTTTTAATCGTATCAGGCTTCCTAGGTTTTGCCCAACAAAAGCCACTCTCTCAACTCACCGTTGAAGAACTAATGCAAGAGCCCGATCAATTTGTGGGCATTATGCCTTCTAGACCTCAATGGTCTAGAGATAGCAAATCAATCTACTTTATGTGGAACCCAAGCGGAGAAGGATTTCCTAGTTATCATAAGGTGGGTTTAGATGGAAACAATCCTGTTGAAATAGAAGATACAAGCGATGGTTTTCCTTCAAATTACCAATACAATAAAGATCGCTCTAAAATAGTTTTCGAACGATCTGGTGATATCTATACCATGGATGTAAAAACCATGACAGAAAAGAAGATAACTTCCACAGTCGCCAGAGAATCAAGCCCCTCTTTTCACAGCGATGAATCAGTTATCACCTTTATTACTGATAATAACCTATTTTCTATTGATACAAGAACTGGACTGATTAGACAGTTAACGAACATTAAAATTGCAGACGATAATGAAGATAGACCTAACCGTCCTTCTACCTCTAGAGATGGCAACAGAGACCAAGACAAATGGATTTCTGATGATCAACAGTCTACTTCTGAAATTTTAAGAGAGCAAAGAAACAGGCCAAGACGTTTTTCAGCAGCTGGCCAAAGGTTTTTCCAACAAAGCCAAGGCGAAGGCAGAATGTCGCAAATTGAATTAGACAATGTTAGTGGACTACAGCTTTCACCTGATGGAAAATATGTGAGCTTTAGTGTTTGGATTGCAGCAGAAAACCCAGCAAAAAACACAATTGTACCAAACTATGTAACCAGCAGTGGCTATACTACAGACATCAACGCGAGATCAAAAGTAGGTGGAGACCAATCTTACAGAGAACTGGGTATTTATAACATTGAGGCAGACAGCTTTTATATGGTAGACACAAAACAATTGCCTGGCATTACCGATTTGCCAGATTACGTAACAGACTACCCAGACAGAAGCTTTGATAAAGAGCCAAGAAAAGTGTCTTCTGGAAGTATCGCTTGGTCTAACGATGGTAAATACACAGTGGTGCAATTTTCATCTTTAGACAACAAAGACCTTTGGATCATGAGACTCCTTCCTTCTTCTGGTGATTTAATTCCTGTTGACCGCCAGCGTGATGAGGCTTGGATTGCTGGGCCTGGTATTGGAAGAGGCATGAACTTCTTACCAGACAACAAAACTATTTACTATCAGTCAGAAAAATCTGGTTACTCTCACCTCTATACCCATGATCTATCTACTGGTGTCGTAAAACAACTTACTACTGGAAACTACGAAGTATATGACCCTCAATTATCCAATGATGGAAAAACTTGGTACTTCACTGCAAACATGAAACACCCTGGAATCCGTCATTTTTATTCAATGCCATTAAAAGGTGGAAAGCCAACGCAAATCACTACTGAAGACGGCCATAACGATGTTACGCTTTCTCCAGATGAAAAAAACTTGGCTATTCTTTACTCTTACACCAACCGCCCACCAGAGCTTTTCATTCAAGCAAACAAGCCGGGTGCTGCTAAAAAACAAGTTACCGAAAGCTTACAAGCTGGTTTCAAACAGTATAATTGGTACAAACCAGAAGTAATTACTTTCAAGGCACAAGATGGTGAAATGGTGCATGCAAGAGTTTATAAGCCAGAAAACCCAAATGGAGCAGGTGTAATTTTTGTTCATGGTGCTGGCTACCTACAAAATGCACATTACGGCTGGAGTAGCTATTTAAGAGAATTCATGTTCAACAACATGTTAATGGCCAAAGGCTATACCGTATTAGATATTGATTATCGCGGTAGTGCCGGATATGGCAGAGACTGGAGAACTGGAATCTATCGCCACATGGGTGGAAAAGACCTTTCTGACAACATTGATGGAGCTAAACTATTGGTAAGCGACTATGGTGTAGATCCTAAGAGAATTGGAATGTACGGTGGATCATACGGTGGTTTCATTACTCTTTTTGCTATGTTCAATCACCCTGATGTAATTACAGCAGGTGCAGCTTTGAGATCGGTTACTGACTGGGCACATTATAACCACGGTTATACTTCCAACATCTTAAATACACCGTTAGAAGACCCAAAAGCTTATAAAAGAAGCTCCCCTATCTATTTTGCAGAAGGTTTACAAGGCCATTTATTGATTGCTCACGGAATGGTAGATACCAATGTTCATTTTCAGGATGTAGTTCGTTTGGCCCAAAGATTAATTGAACTGGGGAAAGACAACTGGGAAATGGCACTCTACCCTGTTGAAAATCATGGATTTACAACTCCAAGTAGCTGGACAGATGAATACAAAAGGATATTCAAATTGTTCGAAATGAACATAGGTAAGAAATAACCCCTTATGAAAAAACTAGCAACAATGGCTTTGGCACTGGCCTTTATGGCCTGCCAAAACCAAGCCCCCATAGACGACCCCAATATTGCAAGAGGCTTAATTGCCAGTAAAGCAATGGTAGTTTCCGCCCACCCCATTGCCTCCAATGTAGGGAAGGAAATTATGGAGAAAGGTGGAAACGCAGTAGATGCCGCAGTAGCCGTTCAATTTGCATTAGCTGTGGTCTATCCAGGTGCTGGTAACATTGGCGGTGGTGGCTTTATGGTTTCACGAATGGCCGATGGCACAGCCAATACGCTAGATTTTAGAGAAAAAGCACCAAATGCTGGTGGTCGTGATATGTACCTTGACGAAAACGGAGAGGTGATTTCTAACTTAAGTACACGCGGACATTTGGCTGCTGGCGTTCCTGGTTCTGTAGCAGGTATGGTAGAAGCGCATAAGAAGTATGGCAAGTTAAGCTGGGCAGAACTGGTTCAACCCGCCATCGATATTGCTTCAAAAGGATGGGTACTTACTGCCAGAGAAGCCTCAGGTTTGAATGGCAATCGTAAGTCATTCATGGACTTAAACACTGTAATGCCCGATTTCTTTTTGGCTGAAGAAGGTCAGGAATGGAAAGAAGGCGACTTGGTTAAAATTCCAGAACTCGCCAAAACCCTTGAAAGAATTCGCGACAATGGTCGTGACGGTTTTTACAAAGGTGAAACAGCCGATTTGATCGTTGCTGAAATGAAAAGAGGTAACGGAATCATTTCACATGAGGATTTAGAGCAGTATGAAGCCGTGTGGCGTACTCCTATTCAGGGCACTTATGGTGAATATGAGTTTATTTCAATGCCTCCTCCCTCAAGTGGTGGAATTGCATTAGCTCAACTTTTCGGGACAATGGAAAACTACAAGCTTAGCGAAATGGATTTCCATAGCACTGAGGCTGTGCATCTAATTGTTGAAGCTGAAAGAAGGGCCTATGCCGACCGTGCAGCACATTTGGGTGATCCAGACTTCTATGATGTGCCATTAAAGGGATTACAAGACCAAAACTACATTAAGGACAGAATGAAAAGCTTCGACCCTAACAAAGCCACACCAAGTAGCGAAGTTAGTGCTGGTAAGCCTGCCCCAGCCGAAAGTATGGAAACCACTCATTTCTCTATTATTGATCCAATGGGCAATGCCGTGTCGATTACTACCACGTTAAATGGCGGTATGGGGTCTAAAGTATTTGTGGGTGGCGCGGGCTTTCTGTTGAACAATGAAATGGACGACTTTAGTGTAAAGCCGGGAGTTCCAAACATGTATGGTTTAGTAGGTGGTGAGGCCAACGCCATTGCCCCAGGCAAAAGAATGCTAAGCTCTATGACACCAACCATTGTTTCTAAAGACGGAAAGCTCTTTATGGTGGTAGGAACACCAGGCGGTTCAACCATTATCACTTCAGTTTTTCAAACCATTATTAACGTAACCGATTTCGGAATGGGAATGCAAGAAGCAGTAGCTGCGCCCCGCTTCCATCACCAGTGGTTACCAGATCAAGTTACTTATGAGCGTGACGGCTTGAGCGCAGAACTACTGCAAGCACTTGAAGCTAAAGGGCATAAATTTAGAACCACAGGAGCAATTGGTCGTGTAGATGCTATTTTGGTAATGCCTAATGGCAAACTAGAAGCAGGAGCAGATCCTCGCGGTGACGATGCCGCTTCGGGCTTCTAACGAAAACAATAAGGACAACCATCCTTTTATCCATTTAGCCTGTAATTAACTCCATTTATCAATTGGTAAAACTTTGGAGCTTAATTGCAGGCTATTTTTATTTTATAACTTTAAAATAAAAACCCATGAAGAAGCTGCTTTTCATCTCCCTCCTATTCAGTAGTGTAGTTCTTTCTGCCCAAGATTTTGACAAACAAAAGTTAGACACCTACATCAACTCACTCCAGAAAAATGACAAAGCAAGCTTAGCAGTAGCCATCTCTAAATCGAACAAACCTGTTTATGAAGGTTACGCAGGTTTTCTCTCAGATAAAAATGAAAGGCAGATTGATTCAAATACCAAGTTTAGGATTGGCTCCATTACTAAAACCTTTACTGCAGTAATTGTTTTTCAATTGATTGAAGAAGGGAAAATCACTTTAGACACAAAGGTGGACCAGTTTTTTCCTGATGTGAAAAATGCAAATAAAATCACTGTAGCCCATCTTTTAAGTCATCAAAGCGGCATTTTTAATTTTACAGATGCACCATTATTCATGAACCTAATGGTCCAGAAAAAATCGAAGGACGATCTACTTGAAATCATCAAAGACCAAGATTCGGTTTTCGAGCCCGGCAGCCAAACCTCCTACTCCAACAGCGGCTATGTACTATTGGGTTTAATTATTGAAAAGGCAACCGGCAAAAGCTATGAAACACATCTAAAAAACAGAATCATTGATAAGCTTGGACTAAAGAACACTGCTTATGGCGACAAAATTGAAGCAGAGAAAAATGAAGCCACTTCTCTAAGTTTTCAAAATGGAAAATGGAATAACTTTCCTTTAGAGTCAGACATGAGTATCCCCTTTTCGGCAGGCGCTATAGTTTCAACTCCAAACGACTTAAATCAGTTTACCTACGCCCTATTCAATGGAAAGCTAGTTTCTGATGAATCAATAACAAAAATGAAGGAAATCAAGAGTGGTTTAGGACATGGCCTAATACCTGTTCCTTTCTATGGAAAAACCGCTTACGGGCACAATGGAAAAATCGACAATTTCGAATCTAGCGCGTATCACTTTAAAGCTGACGATATGAGTATTTCCGTTCTGGCCAATGGCTTAACCATTGGGTTCAACGACATTATGGTTGGAATGCTAAGCATTTATTTCAACCGAGATTTCGACCTCCCAAGCTTTGATCAGAAGCCCATTGAATTAAGTGCTGAAAGCTTAAAGAAATATGCTGGTTTGTTTTCATCTGATGCCCTACCCATCCAGATCGTGATTAATGCAGAAAATGGAAACATAACAGCTCAGGCTACAGGGCAAGCTGCCTTTCCACTTACACCTTACAGCCATAGAGAATTCAGGTTTGATCAAGCGGCAATAGTTATTCTATTTGGTGGAACTTCTGATGCGGTAGATTATACCACCTTCACACTCAAGCAAGGTGGTCAACAATTCACCTTTAAAAAGCAGTAATAAAGAAACACCTCAAGACAAAGTCTCTTTATTCATAGAATTATCCCAAAGCCCACTATATTAGTGCTTGGTTGTAAATAATGATAGCTCAGTTGTAAAGCTGACTGTCAAAGAATTGTGCTCAATGGTTTCGCTGTCAAGAATTCGATTTTGTATCGCCTTACTACTTTTCCTGTGCTCTTTCGGCCTTCTCAATGCCCAAGAGCAAACCACTGATTTTTTCCCGAAAGAATTATCTAAAGAACTAATAACGCTACCTACCGAGGGCAACCCACGCTCATACACCATAAGAACGCAAGAGCTTAAAGACAAAGCATCTACCATTACCATGTCTGAAATAACTCAAGAATACCTTTTAACCAACAACCGAGTTTATCAGGTGAGTTTAAAAACCCGAAAAGCACCTTTAGCAACTTATACTTTCGATTCACTTTTAAGAATAAAAACTATTGAAGACTATACAGACAGCGCTCCCACTCCTTGGGCTTTTTATCAATACAATGACATTGACCGCACTATAACAGAGTTAAAATTAAGAAGTGACTCCACTGTCTATACCAAAACTGTTTTAACCTTCAACAAAAACAACTCACTCGTTTCTAGGAAAGAGTATTTTGGTGAATCTGATCTAAAAAGCGAAAAGCATTTCACCTATAACGAGCATGGAGACTTACAGACTGAAAGCACCTTAGGTAACCAAGAAGAAAGTACAAGTATTTACCAATATCAGTACGATAGCAATGGTGCTAAATTAATGCGTAAGAAATTCAATAATGAAAAATTGGAAAACAGAATTGAGTATCAATACTTTCCAGATTCAACCGTCCAAATATCAACCGATTATGGTTTCAATAAAAGGCCTAAATCTCAAAATTTAACTGTTCTACAAGATTCACTCAGGGTAGAAATTGTAGGTTACTTTTCCAGCATAGACACCACCCAGTACAGATCTAGCTTTAAAGAATTATATGTGGGCGAAGACCTATTGGAGTACGAAAGCAGAACAATTAATGGGGTATTCGTTAACCGTTTCAAAACATTCTACGAATATGATTCACATGGAAATTGGATCAAACGTATGACCTATGAGAACAACAAATTGATTAAGGTAGAAAACCGTTTATTTCGGTATTAATCATACCAAAGGGTTGAGTTTTTAAACTTTAAGCATTCCACTAAAAGGTATTCCCCTTCTTCATTAGAATTCCTTAAATTCAGCCAATCAATTCTTACTTTTTGCAATCATGAAGCACCTTTATTCAACCTGTCTAATCTTCACCTTTCTTCTTTGTTCCACATTTAGCTTTTATGGTCAAGAACAGAAAGACCCAAAAATACCTGAGCCAAAGAAATTCACAACCCAACACGAAGGAGTTTTTGGTGGTAAAAAAATAGCCTATACAGCTTCGGGCAGCGAAATGCACTTGACCAACTCAAAGAACGAGCCTACTGGCTCAATGTGGTCGGTGGCTTATACTAAATCGGGTAGTATTGAACAAAGTACTCGCCCCGTTACTTTTGTTTTTAATGGAGGCCCAGGATCTGCTTCTATGTGGCTTCACATGGGTTTCTTTGGCCCAAAAGTAGTACGTGTAGATAGTGACGCTGTTGAAGATGACGGGGGCGCTCCCTACCCTATTGACGAAAACAAGTTTGGCCTTTTAGATATTACTGACCTGGTATTCATCGACCCAATTGGCACAGGCTATAGTCAGTTGATTGGTAATGGAAAGGGAGAAGAATACTGGGGTTTGAATCAAGATGCGCAATCAGTAGCTACCTTCATTCGCCAATGGGTAACTCAGAATAACCGATGGATGTCGCCTAAATATATTGCTGGCGAAAGCTTTGGTACCACCAGAGCTGCTGCTGTTTCTCAAGCATTAGAGGGCAGCGGACAAGCCTTGGCTTTGAATGGTTTAATCTTAATTTCTCAAGCCTTGGATTACGAAGGTTCAACCTCAATTGATGATAACATTACTTCATATGTTACCTACATGCCTACAATGGCCGCTACGGCTTGGTACCACAAAAAAGCAGGGCAAGGCAAAACCTTGGAAGCTTTTGCACAAGAAGCACGCGATTTCGCATACAATGAATATGTATCTGCGCTCTATAAAGGTGATTTAATTACACCACAAGAAAAAGAAGCCATTTCCCAAAAGCTGGCTTATTTCTATGGCATCGACATTAACTTTATAAAAAGAGCCAACAATCGAGTGTTGACTGGTCGTTTCAAAAAAGAGCTTTTAAGAGACAGAGGTGTAGCATTAGGCACTTTAGATTCTCGATACTATGGCGATGATCCCGATGACACTGCCGATTCTCCTGAACTGGGCGATGCCTCTAGTTATAAGGTTTCCGCAGCCTATACCGCAGCGTTGAACCATTACTTTACCAATGATTTAAAGATTACCATGGACAGACCTTACCTTACTAGCGGACGATTGAGCAGCTGGGACTGGGGCGCTGGTGGCGAACCTATGTACGTAAAAACCTCCCGTAGATTGGCCAACGCCATGCGTAGAAATGAGGGAATGAAAGTATTGGTGGCTTGTGGTTATTATGATATGATTACCCCCTTTTTCGATGCTGAATTCACCTTCTCTCGTAATGCCATCCCGATGGCCCGCGTGAAATTAACCTATTATGAAGGTGGTCATATGATGTACAACCATCAGCCCGATTTCGAAAAGCTAGCCAACGACATCAGGGCGTTTATTACAGAGAAGTAAGGCGAGAATTAACGAGCTAATAAAACATTCAAGGCTTTTTACTTGAATATAGCAACACCCTCTACTAACAGAATTATAAATTTTCAGACCTTTCGTTCCTCAAGGAAAGAAAACAAGCATTTTCTGTTTTAGCGAATAAAAGTTGTATGCACACTCCTTTTCATCCTGAACGGTAGTGAAGGAACTGAAAACTATGTCATTATCAAAGCTCAATAATCACTACATAACCTATTCGGAGCGTCATTGCGAGAAATAAGCGATGCGCAAGCATGAGCTTATGACGAAAATCAATCAAAAAATATTTTGAGTAACTCAAAAGTTACATATATATTTGCGTAACCTTAAAGTTACGCAATGATGAAAACAGAAATTAAGCACAAGTGGTTTTACAACCAATCTCCAGAAGAAATTTGGGAATATCTTACTAAAGCGGAATTAATCGAAAAGTGGCTTATGCCCAATAATTTCGAGCTCAAAATGGGTCACGAGTTTAGATTTAAGACAAACCCGATTCCCAGCTTAGGTCTTGATGGAAACTTCTATTGTAAAGTTCTAGAAATTGTTCCCCTCAAGAAACTTGTTTATAGCTGGAAAGGTGGTTTGAGTGAAAAAAATCCAACACTTGAAACCATAGTGGAATGGACTCTAGAGGCAAAAGAAAGTGGAACCGAACTAAGACTTGCTCACACTGGATTTAAGGAAGATAATGGTTCAATCCTCGCAGCGATGTTTGATGGCTGGGACAAAAACATTCAAAAAATGCTCACCCATTTAAACTTACACTAGAATGACCACACCAACTCTTGATGCATTTCAGGTAATTGCTGATCCAAGTCGTAGGCAAATACTGGGCATGCTTACTCAAAGCACTCATAATATAAACTCATTAGCAGAAAATTTTGATATGAGCAGACCTGCGGTTTCAAAGCATGTTAAAATACTGCAGTCAGCAGGTTTTATCTCAATTCAAGAAATAGGCAGGGAAAGACATTGCATTTTAAATCAACAGGGGTTTAATGAACTCAAAACTTGGCTTAACTACTTTGATAAATTCTGGGATAGTAAGCTGAAAAATTTAGAAGCTATTCTCAACAACAAAATCGATAAATAAGACAATGATGAACTACGAAAACTATTCAGCTACAATTTTAGTTGAAAAATCACCTGAAACAGCATTTAAAGCAATTCAAGACTTTCGATCTTGGTGGTCGGAAGATATAGAAGGGAAAACAGACAAGCTTAATGAGGAGTTTTTCTACCACTATAAAGATGTTCACTTATGTAAAGTGAAGCTAATTGAAATGGAGCCGAATGAGAAGTTGGTTTATCAAATCATGGACAATCAGTTCAGTTTCACAAAAGATAAAAGCGAGTGGATAAACACTAAATTGGTTTTTGAAATTTCATTGCAAGACGGCAAAACACAAGTCAAATTTACGCACAAAGGACTAGTACCTGAATATGAGTGTTATGAGATTTGCGAAGACGCTTGGAGCAACTACATTAAGAAAAGTCTGTATAACTTGATAACTACAGGGGAAGGACAACCTAATCCAAAAGAGAAAGATGGTTTCAATGCGGAAATAGTTGAAAAATGGAAGTTGAAGTAAAAATCACTACCCAACAATGAGCCTGAAGGGTCTACATTCCCAATAATAGCTACTTATCAAATTAGATAGGTAGCTATGTTTTGCCTCTCCCACCCTATTTTACCAATGCTTAACAAATAGGCTTAACTGGATTTCCGAAAACATCAGTCGCAAAACTAGAATTGAGATAGAAGTTGCAGTCTGGCATTCGTTCTTTTAAAATGATCGCCTTTTCAAGGATGCCTTCTTCATCATCTTCTGAATCTAAAAACACTTCTTTGAGGCTTTGATTGTTTAAACTGTCACATAAATCGGCTAATGTGATTCCTGTTTTTGTGATGTTTAAGCTTTGTAAAGAGGCCATTTCATTGAAAAACGGAATACTTGCTTTAGTGATTTTACTATGACTCCTTAAACAGAGATTTTCCAAATCCTTAAGCTTAGCGATGTGCTTCACTCCCTCATCTGTAACCAATGTGTCTTTCAAATAAATCTCCGATATGGATGAAACGCGCAAAGTGAAAAAGTAGAAAAAGTCATCATCATTTTCTGAATCTATCGATTTATAGCCGCTCCATGCTGGAGGAATAGCATCTAGCTTTTCGATTCGAAAATGGCGCTTCCAGAATTTCTTTTCTTCTTTTAAGAGGTTCATTTCAACTTATTTCTTAGCTGAATTTATTAAATAATATGTATTGAAAATTACTCAAAGCAATTAGGTTTCGCTGACGAGAACAGTTTCTATTTTTTCATCAAACTTTTAATGTCTAAATGGAATAAAGCGTCATCATCAGATTCATAAATAACAGTTTTACTGCTGTCTAATAAGTGAAATGCCCCGGATGAATTTCTCACGAACATCTTTTGAATTGCTCCATCTTTGTCAAATACTTTATAATATCCAAAAGTTGCCGAATTAGCCATTTTTCTAGCTTCTGTATTCGCCTCAAATTTGTTGTTACTTTCAAATTTCGTGTCATCTCCGATAAAAACAACCACAATATCCAAATGCAAGGATTTGTAACCGTTGGTATTTTCAGCATTATTCGACTCTTCAATCAAACTGTATAACGTTTCAAGTCTACCTTTTGCTTCAGATGTACTTATATCACAAAAATAAATTAAGGTAAAGTCTGATTTAATTTTGTAAAGATTTGGTTCTCTGTCTTTAAGACCAACATTACGCGTAATTGAAAAATCTGGGGCTTTATAAGGTACAAAAGGCTTTGGCTTTACATAGTTATTGTTCTTAAACCAATAAGTGCCTTCCTTAGATTTAGTGAAGTCAAAATCATACTGAATTTCATCTGTGGGCATGTATACAAGCTTCATATTCGTTGTTCCATTTGATTCCTCAATAACTTGTTTAAGCAAGGCTTCATTTTCTGTGCTTGGAATCCATTGACCATTGAAAAACTTAGTCCGTGAAGAAGTAATGGTTTTTGACTCCACCAATGATAGTAGTTTTTCGATTCCATTAATTGAAAGACTACGACTCATCAATGTTGATGTGACGATGTTAAAATCTGTATCTAACCAAAACAATACAGGGGTAGCTTCTCGATCATGAAAGCCAAAAAGGTTATGAAAATCAAATAGGCTTATTAATTTTTTAGCATATAAGGGATTCTCTCGATCTATTGTTGAAATGAACTGCTCATCTTTATCATAAAACCTTTTCGGATTTCTGTTGATTATAACAATATTATACTTTTCATTGACCTTACTAATCAAAAGCGAATCAATAACTCTTTTGCTGCTCAGATCATATGAGGCCCATGTAAAGACAAGTGTTGGTTTCTTTTTAAGTCGTATTTTATTTTTTAAATGGCTTAAATAATTCACTTCCTTATTATCAGAAGTGCGCATTTTGCCTTCATTAAAGTTTTGATACAAATTAAATTTGACGGGCATTGGCGTTGAAATGCTATCCTTCAGTGCTTGAGCTCTCAAAGACAGGCTGCAAAAAATAAAACAGATTATGACTGCGGCTTTACTTACTCCCATACCATCCAATTTTAAGTGAACTATTCGATTTCGGTCAGCTTATAAAGCGTTACCCTTCTGAAAGATCAGTTAATTTCTTGATCTGGAAATGCGGCCACGAGAATTTATTTTTTGCCTTTAAAAGCCATTAATAACTAAACAGCCACTTCCACTTTGGCATATTTGTTTCGATATTCGATGGGTGTTAGCCCCGTGATTTTCTTAAACACATTACGGAAAGCTTTGGTATCGGTATACCCCACATCAAACATTACTTCATTGATGTTTTTTCGGCTCGATTCAAAACTGCGTTTGGCCGCTTCTATTTTGATCCGTTGGAGATATTCTAACACCGTATTTCCTGTGGCTTGTTTAAACCTGCGCTCAAAACTTCTTCGGCTTACGGCTACATGATCGGCCACATCATCTACCGATATTTTCTCTTGAAAATTCTCTTCTAAATATTGCTGAGCAAGACTTACCGCTTCGTCATTATGATCTTTCTGTCCATTGAAAATAGCAAAGGAAGATTGACTGTTTCTGTCAATATCAATTGCAAAATATTTGGACGCTAGAATGGCCGTATCGCGGTCGGTGTATTTTTCAAGAATATATAGCAGCAAATTCCAATAGGAGTTGGCTCCCCCACTCGAATAGATTCCTTTTTCCTCGGTAATAATACTACCGTCCATGATTTCCACATCAGGAAAAGTCTCTCTAAACTCATTATAATAAGCCCAATGTGTAGAGCATTTTTTATCTTTTAGTAAACCTGTGGAAGCCAATAAAAATGCGCCAACACAAAGAGAAGCCACTTCCGCCCCTTTATTATGTTGTTCAATAATCCATGGAATTGCTTCTTGATTTACTTCCACGGCATTTTTCATATCTCCAAAAAGGGCAGGAATAACAATTAAGTCGGTTTGTTTTACTTCCCCAATCAACTTGTCTGCATGAACGGAAAAGACACCATCGTGAAGCTTCACTTCTTTGGTTAATGCTACCAACTGAACATTGAAGAGTGGTGCTTTTCCTGCTGCCTGCAAAAATTGATTAGCAGCAGTAAACATATAACGAGGATCAGCCACAGCCTCCATTACAGACGACTCCGGAACAAATATGGAAACGGTTTTCATCCTTAAAAGTAAATCAAAAGATTGGCGGAATCAACCCCATAAAGTGTCGGTATCTCCCCTCTTCCGTTTAGAATCGAGTCCCGATATTTGTAATGTAACTTTTGAAAAACCTTAATAACAAACACATGGAAAAGATAACAATTAGAGCAACAGTAAATGCACCAGTTGAAAAAGTTTGGGATTTCTGGGGAGCACCAGAACACATTACAAAATGGTGTAGCCCTTCAGACGACTGGCATGCGCCAAGTGCCAAAAATGATTTAAAAGTAAATGGGAAGTTTTCAACCAGAATGGAGGCCAAAGATGGAAGTTTCGGTTTTGATTTTGCGGGAGTATATGATGATGTAACCAAACATAAGTTGATTGCTTACACCTTGGAAGATGGCCGACAAGTAAAAATCACTTTTGAAGAGAAAGACGGAGCAACAGAGGTTATTGAAACTTTTGATCCAGAAAGCGAAAACCCTATTGATATGCAGCGCGATGGATGGCAGGCCATCTTAGATAGCTTTAAAGCCTACACCGAAAAGAATTCGTAGCAATTAAAGATTTCAGCATGTCATTTCAAGCATACTTAGACAACATTCAAACCAAAACGGGCAAAACACCAGAAGATTTCAAGGCCTTAGCAGAAACCAAAGGCTTTACCGAAAATGGTGAAATCAAGAAAGGTGTGAAGGCCACAGAAATCACCAATTGGCTAAAAGATGATTTCGATTTGGGGCACGGCCATGCCATGGCAATGCTTGCTTATATAAAGGGAAAAAGGAGTTGACAAAATGAGTCGACTCCTTACATACCTTACCTTTAACGGCAATTGTCGCGAGGCAATGACTTTCTACCATACTTGCTTTGGTGGCGAAATCCAATTTCAAACCATTGGTGATTCTCCATTGGGCAGCAAATTGAGCCCCCAAATGCAGCAGTACATTCTACAAGCGTCCATTTCTACTGACCATTTTACGCTCATGGGAACGGATATGGTTGGAGATCAGGGGCTCGTACAAGGTAATGCAGTTTCTATTTGGGTAGAATGCAATAGTTCAAGTGAGGTTTATACTTACTATCAAAAATTGGCTGAAAAGGGAAATGCTTACCAACCTATTGAACAAACATTTTCTGGAGCTTTATTGGGCGGGCTTTCCGACAAATTTGGAAAACACTGGCTGCTTCATTGCAAAAATGACTCAATTCAAAAACCACGGTTATGAAGAACGAAACACAGCAAAAAATCACAATTTTTCTCACATTCATCGATCAGGCTGAAGAGGCTATGAATTTATATGTGAGTCTTTTTAAAGACAGTAAAATCATTAACAAGTTTTACTATAATAATGATAACCCAGAACTGGCAGGCAAACTAATGACTGCCACAATTGAGCTAGCAGGGCAACGCTTTATGGTACTGAATGGGGGCTCTTCTTTTAGTTTTACACAGGGTTTTTCCTTGTTTGTAAACTGCCAAAGCCAAAATGAAATCGATGAATTATCCGCAAAACTTATTGGCGATACTGGTGAACAATTGCCATGCGGCTGGCTCAGAGATAAGTTTGGGGTATCCTGGCAAATCGTCCCTTCTAATTTGGGTGAAAAGCTGAATAGCGGAGACCCTGAAGGTTTTAAAAGAATGTTTACCGCCTTAATGAAAATGAAGAAAATAGACATGGCCACATTGCAAAAGGCCTATGATGAAGCATAACCTTAAATTTGAAGAGGCCCCTCCAAAAGTTAGTGTTCCTAGCTCATCTGAATTAATGGTAAAACTTTTGGAGGGCTTTAGAAATGTAGAACTCTTTCTGTAATTTCTTAAAGCTTACTTAACTAATCGAGTCAAGGTCACTGAATCCCAACTTAAGCCACTTGGGTATTGTACCTGTTACGGTATTCAATTGGTGTTAAGCCTGTCATTTTCTTAAATACATCCCGAAAGGCTTTGGTATCGGAATAACCCACATCGTACATCACTTCACTCACAGTTTTTCTTCCTGTTTCCAGCTCTTTTTTGGCTGCTTCCATTTTTACCCGCTGTAAGTATTCCATTACGGTATTACTGGTTGCCTTTTTAAACCTTCGCTCAAAAGTTCTTCGGCCCACATTATGTTTATCACATAACTCATCAACCGTTATTCTTTCCTGAAAATTGGATTCAATGTATTCTTGAGCCTCCAAAATCGTTTCGTCATCGTGCGTTTTTTGACCCTTAAAAATAATAAAGGGCGATTGGCTATCACGATCTATATCGATTTCAAAAATTTTTGAAGAAAGGATTGCCATTTGACGACCAGCAAATTTTTCAACCAAATACAGGTTCAAGTTCAGGGAAGAGTATGCCCCTCCGCTCGTATAAATGCCTTGCTCGTCTGTAATGATTTTATCATCAATCAAATTCACATTCGGGTACATTTCTCTAAACTCCTGAGCCGCCAACCAATGTGTAGCACAGCTTCTTCCTTCCAACAAACCCGTTTTTGCCAAAAGAAAAGCTCCAATACATAAACTGGCCACCTCGGCTCCTTGCCTATACTGTTCTACAATCCAAGGCACAAAATCCTTATTCGTTTCAACCACTTTTTTATAATCACCATGAATGGCAGGAATAATAATGAGATCTGTTTTCTTGACTTGATCAATGGTCACATTTGGTTTGATACTGAAAATGCCATTACTCAATTGCACGTTCATATTTGTACCCACCAATTGCACATTAAAAACAGGAGCCTGCCCCATTCTTTTGAGCGATTCATTGGTAAGGGTGAACATTTTATATGTAGCCTCTAGATTACTTAGGCTCGAATCTCCCTCTGGAATAAGTAATGAAATATGTTTCATAGGTCTAATAAGTGTATTGATAAACCGAAAAATGACTACCCAAAAGTAGTGTAAGAACTTGTCGTGATCAACCCCCTACTATGACGGATACACACCGCTTCTGATTCACCTTATCTACGCAAATTTGTAATGTACAAAAAGAGATAACCACCAAACAACCCATACAACATGAAAGACGATGTATTAAAACAGTGGAAAGAAACCAGTTCAGAATTGATCAAACTTTTGAATTCGGTAAGCCAAGAAAAGTTCAACAAAATACCCTTTGAAGGAAGCTGGACTGCTGGTCAATTGGGAGATCACCTTCTAAAATCTTACGGTGCTGTGGAAGTACTAAATGGATCTACCGAGAAAACAGACAGGCCAGCAGACGAAAAAGTAGCTGAAGTAAAATCATTATTTCTCGATTTCAGCATAAAAATGGACTCGCCAGAAGAAATACTTCCTTCAGAAAAACCATTGAATAAGGAATCCATAATTAACGGGCTACAAGAGAAAATAGAAGCCTTCAATTTAGTGATTGAGAACAAAGACCTGACTGAAACTTGTACAGACTATGCCATTCCAGAATACGGGCCATTTACCCGTTTGGAGTGGATCCATTTCAGCATTGCACATACCCAAAGACACGTACATCAATTAAGAAAAATCATTTCAAACCTATAACCATATCACTATGAAAAAGAGCAAAATCATTTTCTGGAGCACCACCATTCTTATTTTTCTATTTGAAGGTGTAATGCCTGCCCTTACTTCGCAAACCGAACTAGCCAAAGAAGGGATCCGCCATTTGGGCTACCCCGATTATTTTGGCGTAATGCTTACCGTTTTCAAAGTACTTGGCTCATTAGCACTGATTATTCCGGCCGTGCCAAAGCGTGTAAAAGAATGGGCTTATGCGGGTTTTGCCATCGATTTTATTGCGGCATTTGTAAGCACAGCCGTTGTAGATGGTTTTGGCCCAGTGCTTTTACTTCCAGTCTTTTTCATGGTTGTGTTAGTGCTTTCTTATATCCATTATCATAAATTGAACTCAGATATTTGATAATTGGCCGTTAACAGCAACCTGTTTATGATCGAAGTTTTTGCTACAAATATTACCACCGAAGGAAAAGCCAAAAAGGTTCTAAATCAAATTCAAGAGGCCTTTCCAGACTATATGGTCAACTTCGATTTGGAAGATTGTGATAAAATTCTTCGTATCGAAACCCATAAAACCATCATCGACACGAAATCCATTATTCGTCTTGTAAACGAAATGAATGGCCAAGCTTCACTTTTATAAAAAACAGAATACATGCCATGCGTAAACTAAATTCATACACATTTTTATCGCTTAATGGTTATTACAAAGACCTAAACGAAGATACCAGTTGGCATCAACATGGTGAGGAAGAAGCTAAATTTTCTGAAGCATCGCTTGAGGCCGAAAACACTCTTTTGTTTGGTAGAACCACCTACGAAATGATGAATAGCTTTTGGCCTACCCCAATGGCAGCTGAAATGTTTCCTAAAGTGGCCCAAGGAATGAACAGCGCTAAAAAAATAGTATTCTCAAACACTTTAAAAGAAGCAGAATGGGAAAACGCTTCTATAGTTAGTGGAAATATTATTGAACAAATTACAAAGCTAAAACAAACGGAAGGAAGCGACATGACCATTCTTGGCAGCGGAAGTATTGTGGCTCAATTTTCTGATGCAGGTTTAATCGATACTTATCAAATCATGATCGACCCTGTTGCATTACCCAGTGGACACACATTGTTTAATGGTATAAAAGCAACTTTAAACCTTAAACTTATTGATTCAAAAGTGTTTGGTAGTGGAGTGATTTTGCTCACTTATGAAAAACAATAAAGCATTTGATAGTGGCTACAAAAAAGGAAAAACAGTTACGAACTTGCTCCAAAGGACATCAGTACTACAAAAGCAGCGACTGCCCTACCTGCCCTATTTGTGAGGCAGAAAGAAAACCAAAAACTGGTATTCTTTCGCAAATCAGCGCTCCTGCAAGAAGGGCTTTGGAAGCACATAGGATTTCCAGTTTAAAACAACTATCTGAATACAGTGAAAAAGAAATATCAACGCTTCACGGTATGGGGCCAAAGGCCATAACCATATTGAAAGAGGCATTAAAGGAAAATAACTTACATTTTAAAACAAATTAAAACCAATATCTAAAACTTAAAATTATGGCATCAGTAAGCACTTATCTTAATTTTTCTCGCAATACCGAAGAAGCATTCAATTTTTACAAATCCGTATTTGGCGGAGAGTTTTTCGGAGAAGGCATTATGCGCTTTGGTGATATTCCAGCACAAGAAGGAATGCCTCCAATGGCCGAAGAAGACAAAAACCTTGTAATGCATGTTGAACTCCGCATTTTAGGATGCCACACCTTAATGGGTACCGATGCTCCTGAAAGTATGGGTTTCAAAATGAACTTTGGGAACAACAGCTACATTAACCTTCAGCCCGACACCAGAGTAGAAACAAAAAAACTCTTCGATGCCCTTTCAAATGGCGGAAAAGTAACTCAAGAACTCGAAGAGATGTTCTGGGGCGATTATTATGGAAGCTGCACCGACAAGTTTGGTGTACAGTGGATGTTCAATTGTGGTGAAAAGGCATAACTCCAATTTTTCATGATAACAGATCACAACAAAGACATTGCAACAGCCTTTTCCAAAGGCGAATTCAGCTCGGTATATGATAAACTAGCGGATAACATTGAATGGAATATTGTGGGTGAAAGGTTATTAAAAGGAAAAGAAGAGGTGACTGCCTATTGCCAGAAAACAGCTCAGTATTTTTCGGAAGTCGATACAGACTTCCGATTAATGAATGTAATTGCAGAAGGCAATCAGGTAATGATCGATGGAACAGCCGAATTTATTAGTAAATCAAACAAATCCACTTATATTTCTTCTTGCGATGTGTATTCCTTTGAAGAGAATAAACTTCGAGAAATCTATTCATACTGTATAAGAACTAATAAAAGCTGAGCCATTTGATTTACCGCACTGTTCCTCCTTCAATAAAGCTTAAGGACTACATCCGCTGCTTTTGGTTTCTAGAAAGCGACCAAGCCTACACCCATTATGGGATGGCCGATGTATGTCCCGAGCTTGTTTTTCATTACAAAGGCCAGTTCGATGAAATTGATGAACAAGGCAGCAGAAAACCATCCTTTTTATCAGGAATAAATGGCCCCACTAATCAAACCAGCAAGTTTGTAATCGACAGTGGCTTTGGCATGTTTGGGGTTTATCTTTACCCACATACTATCCCATTGCTCTTTGGTATGCCAGCAAATGAATTGACCAACCAAATGGTAGCCATTGATTTATTATTAAAAACACTTGGCGGCAATTTAGAAGAGCAAATTATGAATAGCACTTCTGACGCGCAACGGGTAGGCATTATCGAAAATTTTGTTCAAGAACGATTGGCAAAAACTAAAACCACCCAACTCCCAATATTTAATACACTAAAACATATTATTCATTCAGATAGAACGCCAAGCGTAAAACAGCTTTCAATGGATCATGCCGTTAGTGGACGTCAGTTGGAACGCCAGTTTTCACAATTCACAGGGTTCAGCCCCAAGAAATTTATCCGAATCGCGAGGTTTCATCACACCATTCAGTTTTATGGAAAGGAGTATCTGAAATTATCAGACATTGCCCTAGAATGTGGTTATTATGATCAGTCGCATTTCATTCATGATTTTAATCAATTTGCGGGAATTGGCCCTAAAGAATACTTTTCTGGAAAATCGCCCAATACTAAATGGAGAGATTGAATGTCGGGTTTTTCCAATTTTAGTAATAAGACGAAGCCTAATTTTGACTCATTGTTAACTAAAAAAGAAACACAATGAAAATACCTCAAGGACACCAATCTGTAATGCCTTACCTCATTTTACCAGAGGCAGAGAATTTTAGTGAATTCACAAAACAAGTCTTCGATGCGAAGGTGAGCTTAACCAAGCTGCGTGAAGATGAAAAAACCATAATGCACTCTGAATTAATGATCGGAAACAGTACGATCATGTTTGCTGGGGCTACAGAACAATTCACTCCCCAAACAGCACATTTATTTGTTTATGTAGATAATGCGGACGAAACCTATCAAAAAGCATTGAACAATGGAGCCACTTCAGTAATGGGCTTATCTGATCAAGATTACGGTAGAACCTGCGGAGTTTTAGATCCATTTGGCAATACTTGGTGGATTACGTCTGTGAATTAAAGGGTATTGGGAAGTGGGTATTGGGTATTTTGAAAGCCAACCCCATCGGCTCCGTCATTGCGAGAAATGAAGCCTGTGCTAACAAGGTTTCATGACGTGGCAATCTGTTTGTTCTAGACCACAGTAGTTTAGAACAGACAGTTCGGAGCTTCTCCCTCTGACTGAAATTTCAGAATGACGAAGCAAAGAATAATCAAATTTCCATCAATTTTCCAGCTCCCCTTTTCCGACTTCGGACTTTAACTCAATACTAAAAATTTTCCTTAAAATCATTTGCGTAAGTGAATACTTACGCTTTTATTTGTAAGCAAATACTTACATATAAAAAGCAATTATGAGAAGAGATGTATTTCAGGCAATAGCAGATCCAACGAGGCGAGACATCATTAATCTCATTGCGCGAAAATCGCTCAACCTAAATTCAATAGCAGAGAATTTTGAAATGAGCAGACCGGCAATATCGCAGCACATCAAAATACTGACCGAATGCGGCATTGTGGTAATTAACCAACAAGGCCGTGAACGCTACTGCGAAGTACAGCCCAAAAAGCTAATGGAAGTAGCAGATTGGCTAGAACCATTTAGAGAAATGTGGGAAGCAAGATTTGATAAGCTGGATACTTTACTCAAAGAAATGCAAAGCAAAAAGAAGGAATAATGAACTCACAAAAACCAATCACAGTAGATGCATACATTTCTGATTTCCCGATGGAAGTGCAAGAGCTTTTAATCGAGGTAAGAGATGTAATTCAAAAAACGGCTCCAAATGCCGAAGAATCCATTAGCTATGGAATGCCAGCCTACAAGCTAAACGGTAAACCACTGGTCTATTTTGCCGCTTTTAGCAAACATATTGGGTTCTACGCCACCCCTACCGGCCATGCCAAATTCGCAAAAGAGCTGGCGCATTATAAACAAGGAAAAGGCTCCGTTCAATTCCCCATAAACAAGCCAATGCCACTTGATTTAATTGGCAGCATTGTAAAATTCAGAGCAAATGAAAACTTAAACAAATTAATAAAATGAACCTCTATCAAACAGAAATCCGAAAAGATTCCGTGAACAAAAAGCTTCACATCACACGACAATTCCAAGCACCAAAAGAAATGGTTTGGAAAGCCTGGACTACTGCAGAACTACTGGACCAATGGTGGGCTCCTCGCCCTTACGAAACCGTAACCAAATCTCTGGATTTTAAAGAAGGTGGCTTTTGGCTTTACCACATGTTAAGCCCTGAAGGCGACAAACACTGGTGCCGTTTGGATTACTTAACCATTGTTCCTCAAGATTACTATACTGCCATAGACGCTTTTTGCGATGAAGAAGGCACTCCAAACACCGACATTCCCCAAATGACTTGGAAGAACACTTTTACCTCTGAAAACAACGAAACAAAGGTGACAGTGGAAATCAGTTTTGAACGAGAAGAGGACATGGAGAAAATTATCGAAATGGGAATGAAGGAAGGGTTTAGTGCTGCACTTGAAAACCTTGATGAACTCTTAGCAAAGGGAAATTAACTGAATCATGATCTGGAATATTTAAATACTTCCCTAATCACTAAAGCAAATACTGATTAACAAGGCTAAAAACAGAATATATAAACAAAGAATATGACACCAAAAACGCACATCATTGCTGAAAAAGGAAAGCAAGAGCTTTTCATAACAAGAGAATTTGACGCTCCTAGAGAGCTAGTGTATAAAGCATTTTCAGAGCCCAATTTGCTTGTTCAATGGATGGGGCCAAAAGAAATGGACACGATTGTTCATAAGCTAGATAATCGTTCTCATGGTTCATGGCGGTTTTCGCATACCGACCCTCATAAAAACACCCATGCCTTCAATGGAACTATACATGAGGCCAGTGCTCCAGAAAGAATTATAAGAACCTTCGAGTATGAAGGGATGCCTGAAAGAGGGCACGTATCTCTGGAGTTTTTAACACTAGAAGACTTACAAAACAATAGAAGCAAAATGTCTATTCAAGTTGTTTTCAAATCTGTAGAGGATAGAGACGGCCAGATTGAAGCTGGTATGGAAAGAGGTGTGGTCGATTCGCACGAAAGACTGGATGTTCTACTTAAGTTACTTTAAGAATGAAACAATTAACTTTTTCAAAATTCAGTGCTATAGGTTTTATAGTACTTCTTACCCTCCTCCATTTCACAAACACCAGTGTAAATCCAAATTGGCAACCCATAAGCGAGTATTCGCTTGGTAATTTTGGTTGGTTGATGAAACTCGCCTTTATTTTACTTGGTCTATCATTTTTGTCTTTAGGTGTTTATGTTCTTCAGAAACTCCCAAAAGTAGGAACAAAAATAGGAGGCATACTATTACTACTATCGTCTATTGGAGTTTTTCTAGCTGGTATTTTTGATACTGACCCAATAAGTACCCCGGCAGAAAACATGACAACCAGTGGGCAAATTCATACCGGAGCTGCTGGTTTACTAGGTCTTATGATCTTGGCTACTATATTTTTGACTTATCAGTTTTTCAAACAAGAAAATCTTAGACCTTACAAAAAATCAATCTTATGGATAACCATTATTCTTTGGGTTGCTGAAGTTGCTTTAATTGGTTCAATGGGGTATTACCTAAGTAAAACAAATGGTATGATCACAGATGAAACCCCCATTGGTTGGCTTGGCAGAATTGTAATCACCTTATGCGCAATATGGGTTTGGATATGTTCAAACAATATTAAAAAAGCAAACACCCTTAATGACAAATGAACATGACGAATAAAAGTGATTTAACAGTAGAAAGATTGTTTGATGCCTCTATTTCCGAAGTTTGGCAAGCAATCACCCAAAAGGAGCTGATGAAGCAATGGTATTTCGACTTGGCTGAATTTAAAGCAGAAATAGGCTTCAAGTTTGAATTTACAGGAGGCCCACCCGAAAAAGAGTATTTGCACTTGTGTGAGGTAACGGAAGTTATTCCTGAAAAGAAACTCACCTACAGTTGGCGTTACGATGGCTACGAAGGCAATTCCTTTGTCAGCTTCGAACTTTTTGAACAAGGCAATCAAATCTTGCTTAAACTGACACATACTGGCTTAGACACCTTTCCGAAAAGTAATCCTGATTTGGATATCAGTAACTTCAGAATGGGCTGGGATGAAATCATTAACATTAGTTTGAAAGACTTCTTAGAACACAAAAACAAGTCATAAAACATTTTCAACTCATTTGTTATGCAACCCAATTCACAGCAGGTAATTGATTTTCTTGATCAAGCACAACACCCATTAAGGAGCGAAATTGATTATTTGAGAAATATCATCAACAATTCGGCTCCTGAGCTTACTGAACATATTAAATGGAATGCACCAAGCTTTATGCTCAATGGTGACGACTGCATTACCTTCAATTTGCCTCCAAATCAAAAAACAATCAGACTTGTTTTTCATCAAGGCGCAAAAAAGAAAGAACAGCCTTCGGCACGGTTTATTTCTGATACTCCTGATTGGTTTAAATGGGCGACTAACGACAGAGCAGTGGTTACTTTTTCAAGCAAAGAAGATATAAAAAGCAAAGAAGAACAGATCATCACTTTAATAAAAGAATGGGTAAGCAAGAATTAATGCCTTAAGTCTAAATGCAGATTATATGGCCACCATTGAAATTTTCAAAACCAATGTGAACGACCCAAGGTCTGCTGCTCAAATTATTAGAAGTTTGAAAAGCGGATTCCCCTCCTATCAGTTCAATTTTGATCTTGAAGATTGTGATAAAATATTAAGAACAGAAGGTGAATCCATTGAAGTGGATAGAATCTGTCGACAAGTGAATTTAACTGGTTTCGAATGTGAAGTCATTCCCTGAATCCTCAAACAGTAATTTTTGTTTACCTTCGGAAATATTCATGAGTGAAGGCTTAAAAAGGGGATTTCCCACGCCATGTTAAGAACTGTAAATGTAACCCGATACATCCAACCCTTACGCGAGGGCGGCTCATTACCCGCTTTGGCCGAGGCGGACGATGACTTCAAATACGTATTAAAATTTAGGGGCAACGGCCATGGCCCCAAGGTGCTTATTGCCGAATTGATTGGTGGAGAAATCGCCCGTGAACTCGGTTTAAGAGTTCCCGAATTGGTCTTCGCACATTTGGATGAAGCCTTTGGTCGCACCGAAGGTGATGAAGAAGTGCAAGACTTATTGAAAGGAAGTCAAGGCTTAAATATTGCGTTGCACTTTCTTTCGGGCGCAATCACCTTCGACCCCGTGGTTACCCAAATTGATGCGGAAACCGCTTCGAAAGTGGTGTGGCTCGATTCCTTTATTTCCAATATTGACCGCACGGTGAAAAACACCAATATGTTGATGTTCAATAAAGAATTGTGGTTGATCGATCATGGCTCTTCTTTGTCATTTCACCATGCCTGGATGCACCTTGAAGAACGCGCCAAATCGCCATTTCCTTTTGTGAAAGAGCATGTACTGCTGGCTCAAGCTTCTTTGCTACAAGAAGCCAACGAGACGTTCAAAAAACTGCTGACGCCTGAGAAATTACAAGCAATTGTAGCCTTAATTCCTGATTCATGGCTCGAATGGCCCGATACCGATGAAAGCCCCGAAGCGTTAAGAGAGGCTTACTCCGAGTTTCTGGTTACGCGTTTAAATCATTCCGATACATTCACCAAACAAGCCCAAGATGCAAGAGAAGCACTTATATGAATATGCGATGATTCGGGTGGTCCCTATTTTGGAACGTGAAGAGTTTCTGAATGTGGGGGTGGCTGTGTTTAGCAAAAGAGCTAAATTCATTAAAGTGCTTTGGACGATTAATGAATCAAAAATTGCTTTGCTTTCAGACGAACTGGACATTGATCAGATCCGATTGAATTTACAGAGTTTCGAAAAAGTGGCTTTGGGCGATAAAGAAGGTGGTAAAATAGCGCAACTTGATATTACAGAGCGCTTCCGTTGGTTAACCTCCACCCGAAGCTCGGCCTTGCAGGTTTCCAAAACCCATGCGGGTTTATCAGACGATTTAGAGAAAACCACCCAGCGTTTGTTTGAGAATCTAGTATTATAAAAACCTGCTATGCCCGCTATTTTTGAATCCACTTTTAAAGTAACCTCAGACGACTTGGACGCCATGCAGCACGTGAATAACGTGCGCTATCTGCAATGGGTACAAGATATTTCAGAAGCACATTGGACGCAGGCGGCAAAACCATTGTGGCTAGAACAATACAAATGGGTGGCCATTAACCATTTTATAGAATACAAGAAACCTGCATTTTTGGGCGATCAAATCCAGATCAAAACCCATGTACACGAACACACTGGAGTAAAAAGTAATCGACTGGTACGTGTATTCAATGCCACCACAGGTGACCTGCTCATGCAGTCCAGCTCGTGGTGGTGTATGATAGATGCCAACACCCTAAAGCCCACCCGAATTCCTAAAGAGGTTACTGAGGCTTTTGTGTGATTACTCCAATTTGTGATAGATAAAATCGGTAGGTTTTTATGGAAGTTTTGAGCAACTTTCTGTTAAAATGTATTAACAACGAATGAAAGAACAATTTAATGAAATCATAAAATCAGATGAATTGAAGGACATTTCAATTAATTTAGTTGAACAGGTTCTTGATAATGAAATTTCAAGTGATACTCTTAAAGAAATACCAATCCTAAAATACTTGGTTGCAGCTAGGAGCATATACACTTCATATTCAGATAGGATTTTCATTAAAAAAGCAATGAAAGTTCTCTTAGAAATCGGAGACATCAATTGGAAACAACGAGTTGATCTTGCATATGATTTAAACGATGAAGATGAAAGTGGTGTTGAAAAGATATTAATGGCAATCGATCGCTTAGAGACCACTAAGAAATGTAGAGTATATGGAAGGTTATGTCGGCTAAAAGCATTAGGGAAAATAAAATATACTGAAGACTTTTTAAGGCTAACTAAATTAATTCAGGATGCATACCTTGACGATTTAATTCTTGTTACACAATTCGAAAAAAGAAAGGGAAAAGAAATTCATGAAGGAAGTTATTACCCATTGATAAGTTTAGGTTTATTGTATCAAGAACCTTCCGAACAAAATCCAATAGAAAAGGTTGAGCAGTATTATGTGCATGATCCCGAATTTAAGGGCGGAGAAATCACATTTAACTATTACCTCTCAGATTTAGGTGAAATGCTATTAGAATACTATTATGATTTGTTCCCTGAAGACAAACCTACTGTCGCAGGTTCTCCGAACCTGTGACTCAATATGCCCCCAAAGAACTCTGTCCCCATTTCTAACAGTACGATTTTCAGCCCCCCTCTTTGTCAAAAGGATGAGCTAAAGCTTTTGTATTTCGGGAAAAGATCCCTACGGGGATGACTAGGCAGCAAGCTTCTCTGGTCAAAATATATCTGTTGCAAAAATGAATGCGAAGTCATTCCCTAAACTCCAAAGCTAACAACCTCACCTTTTTTCATTAACCATACTCAGAATGAGATAAATCTCATAAATTGTATAGCAAAAGGTCAAATCATGAAAACAACGGTCACTCCTCTCCTTCTAACTTTTCTACTTATTGTAACCGCCTGCGGTACTTCATCAAATAATGAATCAGAGGCAGGAAAAGTAAGTTACGAACTGACCCAGCTAGAAGACAAAGTCTTTATGCTGGATGACGAAACTTCTGTGGATGGAATTCAAGCACAATATGTAGTGGTTGATGGTGTCGGTTATTACACCTTCTTGAATCGGCCTAACCGACACATCTATTTCTATAATTATAAAACTGAGGAAATTTAACTTATTCCATTTTGTGAAAAATATTTGTTGTTATTATATTTACCAGTAAATTATTCATAACAAAACAAGATAAATTATTTATTCAATTTAAGATTTCTAATCGATATTAAACAACTCAATTACCCCATTGTTTTTTTCGAATGTTAATAGTTTTTCGCCATTCTCAAATATGGCAAAGGTTTGGTAATAACCATATTCAGGAAGGCTAATTACTCCGTGTGATTGCCAGTCCCCATCATGATTTTTAAATTTCATTATTGAATTACTTTTCAATTCCGTAGAAGCCCCATCCCTCGTTAGAACCAACAAATAGAGTATATCATTATACATCTTAACACACTTGACTTCTGCCCGTTCTGAAATAATAGCCTTAACACCCGAAGGGACTCCTTCTAAATTCTTAACTACAAATTTATTCGATTCGATTGCCAACCCTCTAGCAATTAACGGATAGTTTGCAAGACTTACAGAATTAGTCAACTCCCAACCCTCATTGAAGGTATCAATGAATGGAGCCCCATACCCATTAATTGTGGTAAATTTATTATTACTTTCAATGATATTATATCCAAAATATGATCTAATATAATCGTTAGGTAATTTCTTTTTTGGCAAGTGCTCTTTTTTATTTAAATCATATCTATTAATAAAATTAGTACTATCTGTCAATAAGTTCGTAAAAAGCAGAATTGAATTTTTTATTATAGGACGATTATATAAGACTATACCCAATGATATCTCTGATTCAAAAACCTCTCTTTCAGTATCAAAAGACATAAGGTTCCTTTTATCCCGGTCATAAATATACAATAAATCAGATTTTTCATCATGGACTAGTATTTCAGGACTCATCATTTCGCTTGATTCATACCCTCTTTTTCCATAAATCTTAATTTCTTCCAAGAAATGATCACTTCTAATTAATTGCGAAAGGCCTCCATCTAAAATAAATATTTCACCATCAAGTTCAATAATATCAGTGACTTTAACTACATAATAACCAGGTAGATATTCATTTATTTCCTTAATTTTCTCTGCTATAATTTCAGAGCTTGAGCTTGTTTTATAACAAGAAGGGATTAGGAACAAAATGAAAACACTAATCAATGTGAAACGAAAAAGGCATCTATGGCCTACAATGAGGGAGTCCACTTATTGTTGTTGACATGTATACACACGAATATCTTCTCCACATACCCACGTCACTGTTAACTGACCAGGCACGGAGTTATCCTCATAAATTGGGCAATCTCCAGACCAATCACAAGTGAATGCCATACCACAAAATACAAGCCCACATTGTCCTGGTATTGGATTTTGATCATCTAATGATAAATACTCGTAACTAATTGGTTCATTTTTTTTGATTTCTTTGCTGACCGATGTTGAGTTTACAAAGCTAAGTATAAAAACAAACAAAGCGATTTTGGTTAATTGATAAACTTTTCTCATAATATATAGTTTTTTGTTCTTTTAAAGATAAACAAAAAAATTAAGTGCAAAAATAAATACATAATTATAATCACATCAAATTGATACATAAAACAATTGATCAAATCAAAAGTTACTCTGAATCATATCTCTTATCTTAAATGAAAACACTTATGTAAATTAAATAAAAGATGGAGAAAGACTGATTCGGTTTGTTACCCGATAAATCAAGTCACCTTAACTAGCGCCTTTGTAACCGAAGAAGGTATTCATTTTCCTTTAAAGGAAGCAAGCTCAGAAAGCGAAAAAACCTATAAAGTGTTTAAAGTGAGCCAGCTTTAGCATTGTTACTTTTAGCTATGAAGTGAACTTACTGCTACTATTTGTAACTATAACACCATTGATATTGGTGCGTATTTGATGTAAATTCGAATCAAAAAAATTCTTATGGCAAGGCAAAGTATTTCACTGACAGAACCCAATGATGAGTGGCTAAAAACCCAAGTGGATAGTAAAGAGTACGCTAGCAAAAGTGAGCTTATAAACGATTTAATTAGACAGGCCAGAAAGCAACAAAAGCAAATTGATTGGATTGCTGCGAAATTGGAAAAAGCCGAGAAAAGCGGATTCACAAATGATAGTAAAGCCCAGATACTAGCCGAATCAAAGTCATTGCTTAATGGCTAATTACAAGTTATGTAATATAGCCAAAGATGATTTGATTAGAATTCATCAATATGGTGTAAATAGGTTTGGCATTAGCCAAGCTGGTAAATACTTCGATACATTCTTCAAATATTTTGATTTGATAACCGAACGTCCACTTTCCTTTGAATCAGTTGATTTTATAAGGCCAGGTTATAGACGATGCGTTTGTGGTTCGGATAGTATTTACTACAGAATAAATGATGGCGTGGTAGAAATCATGACCATTATTGAAAGACAAGACTTGGACAATATTCTATAGTCTAAAATTACTCTTGAAGGTTCTCCGAACCTATGACTAATATCACAGTCTATTCTTGCTCTAGAAAAAAATCTCTTGGGCCAATCGAAAGGTATTGGAGTGGGCTTCAACAATATGTGCTACTTTTTCGGAGTAGCCACCACCCATGCAGGCCATTATAGGAATGTCGTTTTGCTTGCAGGTTTCAAGTACAATTCTATCGCGCTGTTTACAGCCTTGCAAGGTCATTCCTAAGCGCCCTAGCTTGTCGGTTGCCAAAACATCAACTCCCGATTGAAAGAACACAAAATCAGGTTGAACTGTATCGATTAAAGCTTTCAGATTAGCATCCAACAAGCTTAAATAGGTATTATCATCCGTTCCATCTTTAAGCCCAACATCTAAATCCGATTTTTCTTTGTGTAGCGGATAGTTGGCAGCCCCGTGCATACTGAAAGTAAAAACCCTAGGTTCGTTCTCAAATATTTGAGCCGTTCCATTGCCCTGATGCACATCTAAATCCACTACCAAAATTTGTGTGGCCAACCCATTATCGAGCAAATCGTGAGCAGCAATGGCAATGTCATTCAGCAAACAAAAGCCCTCACCCCTGTCGGTAAATGAATGATGCGTACCTCCTGCCATGTTCATGGCAATTCCATCCTCTACCGCAAAACGAGCGGCCATTACCGAGCCTTCCATAATTACGCGTTCCCTCTCTACCAAAGCAGCAGAAAGCGGAAAGCCTGTTTTTCGTTCTTCCTTTCTTGATAAAGAAAGGGTTTTCAGGTTATCCCAATAGTCAGCTTTGTGGGTTCTTACTATTCTGGTTTCATTCAACAGTTCAGGAGCGAAAAGATTGCTTTCAGAAATGGTACCTTCATACAAAAGTTGTTCGGGCAGCAGAGTGTATTTTTCCATCGGGAAACGATGGTTAGCTGGCAAAACGTGAGCATAAATATCTCTCCAAGCTATTTTCAACATAAATCAGAAAGTGAATATTGAAGTTGAATGTTTAACACAAAGGTGATAAAAGGAAAAATCCCTAAAAGTCGAATCAATGACCGTTAGGGATTTTTTATCGTTAAATAGATCAATTTTTATTCTTCGTCATCATCACCTTCCATTTGGAAAGAGAAGTAAGTTGGATCAAGTTCTAATGTATCGTTAGTGAAATCTTTGATAAACTTCTCAATCACTTCAGGAGTAATTTTGTCTACATTCAAACCTACATCTAAGCCCACACCAAAGTCAATGTTCTCATCAATGTCTACATGTTCTTGAACTTTAACAGCATCCTCTTCTTCCAACTCTTCCATCACTTCGGCCATATATAGCCCAATTTCTTCTTCCAAATCGCCCAATGGAGCAATGTCTCCATTTTCGTCTTCTTCGTAAGCAATGGCTTGGTATTCAGGAAATTTCTTAGCGGCTTCGTGTTCTGCCATTTCGTAAATCTCACTAGCGTGTTGAATTTTCAAAGTGTAGAGTGCTACATCGAACACCACTTCTTTGCCATCAAAATCTCCGACAAAATGGAAATTCATGTAATCATCAGAATTATCTTCCGACTCGATCACAACATATGATTTTCCTGACGCCTTAATTTTGGCCTTAAACTTTTCGATTTCCTTTGGATCAAACCCTTGATTTTCCATGGCTACGGTACTAATATATTAACAGTTGTTTTGTGGCGGCAAGATAATAGCCAGTCCGAATCTTTAATAATTTAATCTTCTATTTCGAGAAATCAAAAGATTGAACGTGTCTCATTTTTAACATGATAAACACGTTCATCGAATTTAGCCGGGTGATATTCCACCCCTGTGTACAATATTGCCTTCAAATAAGCCTCTACTTCTTCTGAATGTTCCACCGTTCTGCTGGTATTCATACCTACATATTTAAAGGTGGTCCACATTAGAGTTTTTAAATAGCTTTTAGAATCATCGAACATACAGTACTCTACCACCAAAGTGTTATTGTTGTACCAAATCACTCTGCTAACTATTCTAACCCATTCTGCCATGTTCGCAGGTTTTAGGTAGGCTATATGATGGTTATACACCACCCAAACGGCATCGAAAGACTTAATAATTTCACGCATTTCAACCCCATAAATCTTTGGTACTTGATCTTCCCTAGCATTAAAAAAGTAATCGAAGTATTTGGCGTTGTTCAGATGACGCAATGGATCACAATCCTGAAAGCGGATCAATACTCTGGATTCTGTTTCTTTAGGGTAATTGAAGTTGGGGTCGATGATAAACATTATAGATATCTTTCTTTGATGATTTGAATATGATGGGCCGCATGTCCTACTGTCATAGCAGCAAGTGCTCTAACTGTTACTTTATTGCCACTGGCCGTTCCTTCTTGCATAATTTCTTCTTCTCTTAAGTTTTCGAAAAGGAAGATGGAAGCAGAACGGATGGCTTCAAACTCAGCTACATAGCTTCGCAACGAACGAGAGGTATTAGTAGCTGCTACTTGATATGAGTCTTGGTCCATACCCGGAAGCGGTTGTTTGTCACCCCTAGCAATGGCCAATGCACGGTATGTGAAAATACGCTCTACATCATTGATATGGTTCAAAACCTCTTTAATTGTCCATTTACCTTCAGCATAAGCTGTGTTTGATTTTTCTTCTGAAATGGAATTAAAAAGTGCAGCAATTTCTGCCTTCTGTTCGTTAATGCGCTCTAGTATATTTTTGCCTTCTAATTGGCTAATATAGGTTTGATAGAAAGGGCTGTATTCACCCTTTGATGGAAGAGAAATCATACTTCAAGATAATTTATTTTTTGAAAATGTAACAGGAATAAATGAATGATCAAGGGTTTGGAAGGTCTTCGATCCAACCACTATACATAATGTAATTTTCAGGTGTTTTGTCAATCACCATTCTCAATCGAGAATCTATTTCTTTGATTTTTTTAGCTGGTGTTCCTGCATAAAGTGAATTGGGCTCTATTACGGTGTTAGCCAATACCACAGCCCCTGCCGCAACCATAGAGCCCGAACCGATGACCGCATTGTCCATTACTATGGCGCCCATACCTATGAGTACATTATCTTCTATAATGCAGCCATGCACAATGGCGTTATGACCAATACTTACATTTTTGCCCATAATGGTTTTAGACATGTTTAGCGTACCATGAATTACCGCGCCATCCTGAATATTACAATTATCTCCAACTTCAATTCGGCATACATCGCCCCTTACTACGGCATTAAACCACACACTACAATTATTACCCATATGCACATCGCCTACCACAGTGGCGTTGTCTGCTAAAAAACATTTTTCTCCAAAAACAGGGATTACACCCTTTACCGCTTTAATTACTGCCATTGAACAAATTTATATGTACGTACATTGAACTTTAATTTTCAAGATGTAGTTTTGCATCTGATAAACAAAATGGGTAGTAAATCGATTACCTATTACATCTTGAAAAGCAATTAACAATAATTAATTAAACTAAATGAAAACTTTGAAATCAACCTTGGCAATTGTAGCCGCAGTTTTATTTGTAGCAGCTTGTGGGCCAAAGGAAAAAACAGTTGAAACATCTGATGCAAAGGCTGTGGCTTCTTCAGAAAGCGCAACAGCTCTTGCCATTAATACGGAAAGCAGTGTAATTACTTGGATTGGCTCGAAACCAGCAGGTAAACACAATGGTACCATCAAATTAACCGCAGGCGAAATTGGCTTAAGTGACAATCAAATTGTAAGTGGAAATTTCACTATCGACATTAGTTCTTTGAAGAATATAGATATGGCTGGTTCTAAAGGAGCAACAGATTTAGAAACTCATTTAATGAGCCCAGACTTCTTTGACGAAGCGACTTACCCTGAAGCTACTTTTGAATTAACTGGTGCTACAGCTTATGTGGCCGAGAATTTAGAGGCTGACAAAGAAGAATTCGAAACTGAATTTACTCCAGCTACTTTAAGCGAAGTAATGGTAGAAAATCCTACTCACTTTATTTCTGGCAACTTAACCATGAGAGGAACTACAAAAAACATTACTTTCCCTGCTTCTGTAAGCATTACCGATGGTGTAGTTAAAGCTATTGCCAACTTTAACATTGACAGAACAGAATGGAATTTAACTTACGGTGATGAAGCTTCGGCTGTAGACAAAGCCAAAGATAAATTTCTTTACAACACTGTAAATGTAGGCTTTGAGCTTGAGGCAGGAACAAAGCCAGCACTTTAAGAAAACTGAGATAGAATAATGAGGGAGTCTTTGACTCCCTTTTTTATGCTCATTGCTTTACTAACTTTGCATCGCTTTAGTAAAACGCATTGAAAAATACCTTCATCAATAACAAACCGCTGTTCTTAGAAAAAGCCCTGCACTGGGCGAATGGCTTTTCGCATTGTGCTTATTTTCAATCCAACGGAATTTCTTACCCTTATCAAGGCTTCGATGAAATACTGGCAGTTGGTGTTAAGCGTATTTTTTCACCGAATGAAAAGGATCGTTTTGAGGCGCTCTCTGCCTTCCATCAAAACAAGTGGCTGTTTGGCTATTTGGGCTACGACCTAAAAAACGATACTGAAAAGCTATCAAGTAATAATGCGGACCATGTCCTGTTTCCTGAAATCTCCTTTTTTGAACCTCAACACCTTTTATTTTTTAAGGGAAACGAAATTGAAATTTGGTCGGAAGAAGATGTTCTAGAACAAATAGACAAAACCGAAAGCCATTTAACTCAAAGTAAACTGAGCCAACCGCAAGCCAGCATTAATAAAGCAGAATATATAGGCATTATTGAAAAGCTGCGTCAGCATATTGAAGATGGAGATTGCTACGAAATCAATTTCTGTCAGGAGTTTCACGGTGAAATAGAAAACGTTAACCCAATTCAACTTTATTCAGACCTTAACAAACTCTCTCCTAGCCCCTTTTCATGTTTTCAAAAACATCATGAACATTATATTCTTTCTTCTTCGCCAGAAAGGTTTATGAAGAAAGAAGGTAATAAAATTGTTTCGCAACCGATTAAAGGCACTCGCCCCAGAGGGAAATCAACAGCTGAAGATGAGGCATTAAGAAAAGAGCTTTGTTCTGACGAAAAGGAATTGGCTGAGAATATGATGATCGTAGATTTAGTCCGAAATGATTTGGCACGTTCATCTAAAATAGGAAGTGTTAAAGTAGAAGAGATTTTCGGTATTTATTCGTTTCAGCAGGTGCATCAAATGATCTCCACCATTGTTTCAGAAAAGCATGAAGATGTTAGCGCTTTCGAAGTCATCAAAAACGCCTTCCCTATGGGCAGTATGACGGGTGCGCCAAAGATAAAAGTGATGGAACTGATTGAGCAATATGAAAATACAAAGCGTGGTGCTTTTTCTGGTGCTGCCGGATACATCAGCCCCAATGGCGATTTCGATTTCAATGTATTAATCCGCAGTCTCTTTTTAAACTGTTCTTCAAAAACCTATTCTTTTCAAGCAGGAAGTGCCATTACTTACGATTCCATTCCCGAAAAAGAGTATGAGGAATGTATGGTGAAAGCCAAAGCTATAATCTCACTTATTCAGCAAGGCGCATAAAAAAAGCCCTTGAGATTACTCTCAAAGGCTCTTCAATATGGCAGAAAAATTTTAGTTGTTTACGGTATTCTTAGTCACTGTTACCTTCCAGATTTTACTAGAAGCAGCGGATTTCCCTCTTCCAAAAGTACCTGGAGTGTTCTCAAAAGCTTCAATACCTCCATAGATAAAGCCAAGATCAAAGCCTTTTCCTTCTTGAAAAGTAGCATCGGCATTAATCACTTCGGTAGCATCACCATTTACAGACATAAATGAAATGGCTTGTTTGCTGTTAAAAATGAATTCTGTTTCGGCACCATAAAATGAACTACTTCCGAAAATGTTCTGGTCAATTACTTTTGGTGTGCTCTTACCCGTGCTCAAATCATAACGCACTTGGGTAAGACTATTGGTAAAAGGAGAAAGTGTCTGCGGTCCTTGGTAAGTTCCATCACCAATTCCGCCCATTAAAAACGTGCTCACAGTGCCCGACACAGCATCGTAAAGTTCGAAATCAGCACAAGCATACACATTGAAGTTCTTCTGATTGTAGTCTGAGTCAATAGTATAATTGGGTGCCAAACTAGGGGTTACATAAATAGCGGTGTTCCATGCACGCAAATAGCTTACAGTGCTGTCATTCCCTTCTTTATTCTTAATATTTAACGTCACCACACTGTCGGGTTGAAAAACACCCCCATAAAAAGCCAGGCCTTCTGTAAGTTTATTGCTGGCATCCATATATAATGCTGGAACGATTGGGCCATCTCTTCTTCTAAATTTAGAGGTAGCATCTGCTGCTGGCGTTCCAATTGTTGTAGGCACATCCGTAATCGGAGCGCTCACAGTAATATCCAGTGCAAAAGGATTAGTGGTAGAAACTGACATTGTAAATGGATAAACAGCGTCTACATATTGCTGCCCTTGACTTGCTGCTGGAGCAGTACTTCCAAAATTATGCCCACCAGCCAAGTAGAAGGTATTTCCTATTTTAAACATTTCGCCTCCAGTGCTCACCAACTTATCGTTGCTGCCAAAAGCAACCAAGTTTTGCCAATCCGTTAAAGTCAGCGACCCCAAATCTGAATTGATTACTTTAATCATAGAGGGCACATTAATTCTAGCTACTTGGTTAAAAGTTTGGTAGGCATTTCCGTTGTCTGTCTGATCTAAAGGAGTGCCATAACCACCTGCCAAATACATGTAATCATTTTCTTGCATCACCAGAGGATTGGTAGATCTAAAGACTGTTCCATTGGCCTTTAAGGCAGCAACTACTTTAGGTAGTAATGCCGTAATCGCTGTAGAGTCAGTGGAGCCTGTAGCTGGTGTGAAACTGCTTATTTCACTTACCATTTCATTAAATGATAAAGCTGAAACCACATCGGTATCCACATTATAAACGAAAATGTCTTCATTGTAAGAAAGGGGTAAGAAAGAGGTGTTAGAGTAATTGGCATTTAAATCATGGAGTCCTCCATCGTCATTAATTCGGTTGGTTCTGCCTGCAAAAAGTAGCCAGTCGGCACCATTTACACCATGGGCATAGGATTGTAGCGCGGGAGCATTCTCTTGAGTTACTAAGGTAACGTTAACAACATATTCTGGAATTGGCGTGGCCTCTTCTTTTGTAGGCTTACAAGATAAAAAACAGGTAGCCAATAATATAAGCATTGCACTGCCTTGCGTAAAGCGTTTCATAATAATTTGGTTGAGTTGATTAATTATTAAAAATATAGAATTGGTTTGAGTATTAAATCAATCATGCGTAATGACTTAATTCAATCACTTTGATAATTCAATATCTTACCATTTCATATTTCCAAATATAGTACATCATATCCCCCTTGATGTACCCCAAAAGAGGTATTCGTTTAATCAGCATTATGCTGGATATGAATCATAGAAATTTGAAAGAAAAAATAATTTCCAACCTTCTGTAAGTTTTCGCTGAGCTTTTACAACCTATAGGGAAATCAAAAAATTCGATACTATGGGTTTTACAAAAAAAATTTACCTCATTCTATTACTTCACCTTTCATTCTATAACCTTAAGGGGCAAGATAGACTTACATCGAAGCAATCTGAAAATTTAGAAGCCTATTTAGAATACATTCATGGTCAAAAAGGTTTTAGTGGGGAAATACTGATAAGCAACTCAAACTCCACCCTATTCCAACGAGGAATTGGCTTGGCATCTATAGAGTACAATATCCCTATAAAGCCTAATGCCAAATACAAAATTGCTTCTATTACCAAAACCTTTACAGCCACCTTAATTGTAAAGGCCAAAGAAGAAGGGAAGTTGAATTTTGAAGACCCAGCATCTAAATTCATTCCTAAACTGGACCGTAAGTTTAAAGCAATCAGTATTCATCAGTTATTAACCCATACTTCTGGCTTGCCGCATAACCAGGCCATAGCGGATTATTGGCTTGTTAAATCCAAATTATCCATGACTACTGATCAGGTGATTTCAGAAATCAACCAAGTGAATTTACTTTTCGAATCTGGCACTCAACTGCATTATTCTAGCCTTGGTTATTTTCTATTGGCCACCATTCTAGAAAAAGTATATCAGGAAAATTATGATCAGATTTTAAAAACCAAAATATTGAATCTACTCAATATGACATCGACTGGAAGCACAAATTCCTTATCCATTATTCCAGAAATGACCAATGGCTATCATTTGATAAATGACGACAGCTTGGTGGTTGCTCCATATCGCAATTATTCCATGTTAAAAGGTGCTGGCGATTTATACTCCAATAGTACCGATTTGTTAAAATGGGCGAGTGCAATGCTTAATAATCAATTAGCAACAGAAACCTCTTCATTCATTCCAAATGGAGATTTTAAAGATAATTCTGGTAGACAGTACGGCTATGGCTGGTTTATAGAATCGGATGATTATTTAAAATATTCACACGGTGGGGGGACATGGGGTTATTCTTCAATTTTATCGTTATACCCTAAAACGAAAACGAGCATTATAGTCCTTAGCAATGTTTCGACATTACCCACAGAAGCGATCTTAAAAGGTATTGAAAACATCATTTTTAAGGAAGATTTTGAAGTGCCTAAAATGCAGATTGAAATAACTTCTAACCCAGCTGAGGTAGAGAAATATGTTGGAAGTTACATTTCCGATTCTGGGCAAATGAAGTTAAATATTGTCCAAGACGAAAACGGTTTATTGGCTCAGTTGGCCGGAAATCCCCCTTTTCAAATTTACCCTAAAGGTGAACATCAGTTTTTCGGTAAAAAAGTGGAAATTCTAATCTCCTTTAAACGGATTGACGGTAAGACTATTGGGCTCACAGCAGAAAGAATGGGACAAAAATTTGAGTTCAAAAAACAGTAAAAATGAAAGCGGAATTTCTGCAGATTATAGAAGTGAATCAGGGCATCATTTACAAAGTGAGCAAGATGTACAGGAACTCAAAAGAGGATCAAGAAGATCTCTTTCAGGAAATAGTATTTCAGCTGTGGAAATCTTTCTCAAAGTTTCGAGGAGCTTCTAAAGTAAGTACTTGGATGTACCGAATTGCCCTGAATACCGCAATGGCTTCTTTTAGAAAAAAGGCTATTCCCATTGAATACAATGACCATCCCTATCAGCAATCTGACCTGATGGAAAACACCGAAGTATCAGAGAATGAGGAACGGATGTATGATTCATTAAGACAACTCAACGATTCAGATAAGGCCATTATTTCGCTCTTCTTAGAAGACTACTCTTATTCCGAAATAGCAGAAATAACCGGAATCACTGAGAATAATGTTGGCGTACGAATCAACCGAATCAAAAGCAAATTAAAAACAATCCTAAATCAATAATCAGATGGAACTTGACGAATTAAAACAGAAATGGCAGCAATCAAGAGAAAGCAAAAGAGACCAAAAGGAATTGGCCATGATGACCCAAGTACAGCAACATCCAAAACTCAAACGAATTCGTTTCAAATTGATTTTTGAGGCCGTCATATTGCTTGTTTTTGTTTTTACTTACAATGACATACTGGACGGATCGACTAAACCATTATGGGCAAATATTACATTGATTGCAGGCGTTTCCCTGTTTGTAATCTCTGACATTATCAGCTACCTAATGATTTACAACCCCATTAAAGCCGATAACCTTAAACTATCCATCGAATCTTTCGGTAAAAATTTAAAAAGGTTGAGCATCTTTTCCGTTTTCTCAACGCTGCTTTTCGGAAGCTCAGTCATCTTATTTATGATTTCTACCATTGATTTGACACAAATCAAACAACTTATGATTTTAGGAATGATTGTCACACTTATTGTTCTGGCCTATCTTTCCTACAAAAACTGGTCGTTGAGAATTAAGAGTATCCAAACTACTTTAGAAGGTTTCAATAGTTGATTTTCATTCGGTAAACATTAGAATCACAGTCTTCCCACTTCCATCTTTGGCATAAGAGCAAATATAATTACATTAGTTACATGGAAATCACTGACATATTACTTCCCACAGCGATTTTACTTACCGTAGTTTTGTGGTTTTGGGCATTGACAGACCTATCTAAATCAAGATTTAAGTCGGGAAAAGCTAATTTAATATGGCTGTTAATTGTTCTTTTCTCCCCTATTATAGGTTCCATTCTTTACTTTCAATTCAAGAAAAGTTTTGTTGAAAGGCGCCCAAGAAGGTTTCAGCCAAAATTTAATTAAGCATTTTTCACACCATACATAGTGCTCAAAATTGCTTTGAGCAGATTATTTAGTTAACTATCGGTACTAAATAATTTAACAACTATGTTGAAAAAAACAACCCTATTTGCTGTATTAGTCTTATCAGCCTTTGCTTGTACACAGAAAAGCGAAGTCCCGAAAGTCGACTTTAAAGTTGATTATGAAAAATTCACTCTTGACAATGGCCTAGATGTCATTCTCCATGTAGATAAATCTGACCCAGTAGTTGCTGTAGCCCTTACTGCCCATGTGGGTTCGGCCAGAGAAGTAGAAGGAAGAACAGGCTTTGCCCACCTTTTTGAACACTTGCTGTTTTTAGAATCTGAAAACCTTGGAAAAGGTGGATTGGATAAAATGAGTGCACGAATTGGAGGCTCAGGCGCCAATGGTTCTACTAGCCGTGACCGTACCAATTATTTCCAGACCGTTCCAAACGATGCGTTAGAGAAAATGATTTGGGCTGAAGCCGATAAACTTGGTTGGTTTATAAATACAGTAACAGATCCGGTACTGGCCAAAGAAAAACAAGTTGTTAAAAACGAAAAAAGACAAAGTGGCGATAACCAACCTTATGGTCATACTTCTTATGTCATCGATAAAAATCTATATCCAGAAGATCACCCTTATAACTGGCAAGTGATTGGTTCATTGGAAGATCTGCAAAACGCTACGCTTCAAGATGTAAAAGACTTTTTTAACCGTTGGTATGTGCCAAACAATGTTACACTTACTATTGCGGGAGATTTTGATCCTGAGCAAGCCAAAGCATGGGTAAAGAAATATTTTGATGAGATTCCTGCAGGTGAGCCTGTAAAGCCTCTTTCACCTCGTTCAGGAAAAGTAGCGGTAACCAAAAAGCTCTACCATGAAGATAATTTTGCGCGCGTGCCTGCCCTTACTTTGACATGGCCAACAGTAGAACAATACAGCGCTGATGCCTATGCACTGGACGTATTGAGCAATTACCTTTCTAGAGGTAAATCTGCTCCATTAAATCAGGTTTTGGTAGAAAACAAAAAATTGACTTCTGGTGTAGGCATGTTTAATAGTACCTCTGAATTGGCAGGTCAATTACAGATATCTGTAAGAGCTTTTGCCGACAAAGATTTGGACGAAGTGTTAACCGCCATCGAAGAAGGGCTTGTTAAATTTGAAAAAGAGGGAATTTCACAAAAGGATTTGGAACGTATTAAAGCAGGACAAGAAACTGGCTTCTATAATAGCTTATCAAGTGTTTTGGGTAAAGGTTTCCAATTAGCACAGTACAACATTTTTGCCAACGACCCTGGCTTTATCAGCAAAGACATAGAAAACATTCTTGCTGTAACTACTGAAGATGTAATGAATGTTTACAATAAGTACATCAAAGGCAAAAACTATATCGCTACCAGTTTTATACCAAAAGGGCAAAAAGATTTAGCCCTAGAAGGCTCTGAAAAAGCTGAAGTAGTTGAAGAAAAAATTATTGAAGGAGCTGAAGAAGATTTTGATCCTAAAATTGCCGCTACCTATGAAAAAACTCCTTCTACATTTGATCGCTCAAAAGAGCCCCCAAGTGGTGAGACACCAGAAGTAAAAACCCCTGAAGTATGGCAAGAATCTTTAGAGAACGGGCTTAAGGTATATGGAATTGAAAGTAAAGAAGTACCATTGGTTCAACTCAATATTGTTATTGACGGTGGCCAGTTATTAGATGACCCAAATAAAGGTGGAGTAGCTAACCTTATGGCGCAAATGATGACCAAAGGCACTGCATCGAAAACTACAGCTCAGCTCGAAGAAGCAATAGAGCAGCTTGGAGCATCCATTAGAGTATCCGCTTCTACTGAAAGCATTAACATATCCGTCAATACTTTGAAGCGTAACTATAATGCTGTGATTGATTTGGTTGAAGAAATTTTGCTTGAGCCAAGATGGGATATCACTGAATTTGAACTGGCCAAGCAAGCAGTAATTGCCAGAATCAGGCAGCAAGAAGCCAGCCCGAACTCTGTAGCTCAAAACGCTTACAATCGTTTGATTTACGGTGAAGGAAATATTAGAGCTCAGAACATCTTGGGCACTGCCGAATCTGTGAACGAAATAACCATAGATGATCTGAAAAAGTATTACGAGAATTACATTTCTCCATCTGTAGCTAAAATGCATGTGGTAGGTGATATCAATACTGTTAGTGTAATGACTTCTTTGCGCGACCTCAACTCTAAATGGGAAGCCAAAGCGGTAGACATTCCAACTTATGATCCTCCAGCAAAACCAGCTGAATCAACAGTGTATTTCTTCGATGTTCCAGATGCAAAGCAATCTGTTTTAAACTTTGGTTACCCTGCTTTAGCAGTAACAGATGAAGACTACTACCCTGCCACGGTAATGAATTATATTCTTGGTGGTGGCGGATTTGCTTCTAGGTTAACACAAGAGCTAAGAGAGGAAAAAGGCTATACTTATGGTATAAGGTCTGGTTTTTCTGGAAGCAAGACTAAAGGAGCCTTTACCATTTCGAGTGGAGTAAGAACCAATGTAAGTTATGAGTCTGCTCAACTTGTAAGAGATATTTTAGCTAATTACGGTAACACTTACACTGAAAAAGACCTTGAAACTACTAAAAGCTTTATGATTAAAAGTGGAGCGAGGGCTTTTGAAACAGCGGGCGCTAAACTGAACATGCTAGAAAACATGAGCGAGTATGGCTGGACTGCCGATTACGTGAAAGAAAGACAGCAGATCGTAAAAGACATGACTGTCGAAGAAATTCAGCGTTTGTCTAAAGAGTATCTTGATCCAGAAAAAATGATTTGGTTGGTAGTAGGCGATGCCAAAACTCAATTAAATAAAATGGAGCAATTAGGCTTTGGCAAACCCGTTTTGATCAACAAAACTTCTGGGCCAGAGAAAAAATAAGCCAAGATTCAAACTCACTAAAAAGCCCTGTGTTCATTAGAATACAGGGCTTTTTAGTGAGTACACATTCAGTTATTTGTCCAAATTCTTACTAATCCATTTTTAGCATTAGCCCCATAAATAGAGAGTGGAGCGTGTTTATTAACTCTAACATGGTGTATGTTTCTAGGCTTCAAAACAGAAATAGACTGTTTAGCCTCTTCAATACTTAATTGTCTATCATTTATCATAAAAGCAGGAAATTCTGAGGGGTTTGAAAATGTTTCTCTGATCTTTCGCAGTTCTTTTTTCTTGTCCTTCAACTTTAAGGGCGAAGCTTTATGAATCAAGACAATCAATAAATTGGGTCTAAAAATAGTTGTTGAAATTGAATCAGAAAATAGATAATTTATGGAGAGAAATTTATCCTCAAGATTGTACTTAATGAGTTTAGATTCGATTCCAGTACTATCATAAGGAACACCATCAACAACATATAGCACTTCCTTGTTTTCAAATTTCATCTCTGGCAGACACCTTTGAACATACTGATTAACATACCCTAAGGTAAGCGATTGCCCCCGTAAGCAATTGGGTAGGGAAACGACTAAAAGGAAAAGTAGAATTCTAGTACGCATAGGTTTTCGCGTTAATTCAACTTAATTCTTCTGATTTCAATAGGTTTTACTTTGCTTAAATCGAGTTCTCCCTCATCATAGGCAATCCAAGGGCTGTTAGCCAAATAATAGAAATAGCCGTCTTTCACTTGTCCCAAAGTAGGCTCCCCCAAAGAAGGCCCGCCTTGGTTAATCACCCTACCGAACAAAATATGTTGGCCAGTATCATCTAAAAAATATTGCATAATCCTATAAGGTTTTACTCCATTATGGATGGCAATCAGAGTGTTTTTATAGTAATACAGTCCGTCTATTCCTTTCAGCAGAATTTCTTCTGGAGCAAATACTTTAACTACATCATCTGTTTCAATGTCAATGCGGTGAATTCCTGTAATATAATCGGCCAAATAGAGAAACTTCTCATCCTCATTCAATGCCAAGCCTTGTAGGTTAAAAAATCCATTCGATAAATCGAATTGCTTTCTGATAAATGCACCAGTAAAATCGGTTGTATCTGTATTATCTCTTCCTAAGGTAGGCTCTAGTGAGTTTGAAAGCCAAATTCTAGATTCTTTATCGATGGCCAAATCTCCAATGATTGTGCCCTCATCATATTCCAAACCTTGAATCACCACACCGGAACTCGGGTCAATTTGCATGATCAAGCTTTTGCCTTTATCGGCTGGGTTGTAATCTAGCATTTCGGGCATGGCTGCTGTAGCTGCCCAGAGTAATCCATTTGTTGGGTCAACGTGCATCCCCAATACGGAATATTCTGTTTTCACCAAATCAATTTTACTCCCCTCAGGATCAACCCTAATAATTTTTTTCTCACGAACACTTCCTAAAAGAATGTCGCCATTATCCATTATCACAAAACTTTCAGGGTGAATTTCACCAGCATCTATGGTTCTAAAAACTTCATCGTGCTCTTCTACCCTATTGAGTTTTGCTTGAAGGGTTATTAGTTCATCATAACCCTTATTTCTTCTAATGCTTTTAAAGTCTTCGTTCTGTTGAAAATCATAGGTTGCATCCATCAATAACAACTGATTGAGTCGCTGAATACTCCGTATTTTCCTACCATTCAATGCATAAGCACCTGCCAAATTATAAACTACAACAGGGTAATTGGGCCTAAGTTCATCAATCGCCTCCATCGCTTCCAAATAAAGTTTATAGTCTTTAGCTTCATAAGCCGCAAGGCCTTCTTTATAATATTCATTGATTGTTTTTTGACTAAAAACTAAGTTAGAAACTGAGAGAAGGGCGAGGGTTAAAAAGAGTTTAATCATAGTCGGTATGGCCTTAAAAAAACGAATTCCAGTGTTGGGCTGGAATTCAAGGTAGTTAATGTGAAGATATTTTCTCCTCAAAATGTCTCGTTCAAATAACACCAGATAAAAAACATACCCTTATTCTAATCTAAAACTTCTGCCACATTAATTCTGTAATTGATTGAAAAGGTATCCCAATCCCACTGCCTTAATCCGTGATGATAGCCTAAACTAATCGCTCCTCCGCTAAGTTCTTTAGTCAGATTGAAACGAAGAAAAGAAGGATTATCTCTGTGTTTCTGATAGCCCTGATAGTTAGTCCAATCAGTATCTATCTTCCATTTAGAATGGTGATACTCTAATCCCAAACCATACAATGGGGCATCATTTTGTCTTTCTGTTGATCCGTTAATCAGACGGTTAACATTGGTTTGGTAAGTATAAAAACCCAATAACATTTTACCCAAAAAGCGAGATTCATCATTCCTGAAAAATGACTTACTAAATGTTCCTTCCCAATAAAACATTCCGGCATCAGTATATCGGGCATTGGCCAAGTTTCCGCCTGTGGTAGTTTTTGAATGGGCACGCATGGCAAAATTAAATGGCCCCATTTTGTCTTCATCAAATATTTTGTAAATAATTCCAAAGGCAATATCTCCCGTGGTTTTTCCTTTTCCAGAAATACCGGTCATTCTGCGCTCATCTCGTGTTGAGGCTTCTACATTCCAGTTTTCGATTGGAATACTATTTACATAGAATAAAGCTCGATCTTTTTTAATGGGAAAATTGAATTGCAAAAAGGCGTTATCGGTAATGTCTCCATTCCCTACATGGTGTTCCCAACGAATATCAAATGAAATATTATTGTCAATAATTACATTTTCTAAAACAGGCATTCTAAGCGCATTTGGCCCCATATATCCAGGAGAAATTGAAATGTAATTATTTCTCTCTATACCTGCTGCTGCTGGATAATTGTGTAGTTGATCCCACCAGTCTAAATTTTGAGCTTGGGTTTGCCCTATCAATAATAAGGCGAAAAAAGTCATTAAAAATTTCATCGCTCGAAATAACAAAATTTTCGATTAATCTGCTGACCAATGATATGAGTTAACCACCTATTGAAGTAAATAATCATAGCAACAGCCGAGAGTTAACTCGGCTGTTGCTAGAAAATCACCATACGCCTAAAGTACGCCTTTGGTACTCGGCAGAATGTCCATTTCATCTGCATTTCGCTTTACCGCCATTTTAATGGCTTTAGCAAAAGCTTTAAAAATCGACTCTATTTTGTGATGCTCGTTATCACCTTCTACCTTAATATTCAAGTTGCATTTGGCGGCATCGGAAAACGATTTAAAGAAATGCATAAACATCTCTGTTGGCATATCGCCCACCATTTCGCGTTTGAATTCAGCCTCCCAAACCAACCAAGGCCTGCCGCTAAAGTCGATGGCTACTTGAGCCAAAGCTTCATCCATGGGAAGTAGAAAACCATAGCGGTTTAAGCCCTTTTTATCTCCTATGGCTAGCGCATAAGCTTCGCCCAAAGCCAAAGCTGTATCTTCAATCGTGTGGTGTTCATCAATGTGTAAATCGCCTTTCACCTTCACGGTTAGGTTCGCACCAGAGTGTTTCCCCAACTGATCGAGCATGTGATCAAAAAAGCCCAAGCCAGTTTCATTATTGCATTGGCCTGTTCCATCTAAATTCAACTGGATTAAAATGTCCGTCTCTTTGGTTACGCGATGTACTTCTGCTTTTCTCTGAGGCATCTGCAAGAACCTGAATATCTCATCCCAGCTGTTTGTGCTTAATGCTGCTTTAGGGTTTTGTTCTTCGGTAATAAAGATGGCCTTTGCCCCAAGGTTTTCTGCCAATTGAATGTCAGTTTCCCTATCGCCCAAAACAAAAGAATTGGCCAAATCATAATCCCCATTAGTAAATTGAGTAAGCAAAGCCGTTCCTGGTTTACGCGTTGGTGCGTTCTCGTATCCAAAAGTGCGATCGATGATAATTTCGTCAAACACCACTCCTTCGCCCTCAAGGGTTTTGAGCATCTTATTTTGTGCTGGCCAAAAAGTATCTTCAGGGAAAGAATCTGTCCCTAATCCATCTTGGTTAGTCACCATCACAAGTAGATAATCTAACTGCTCGGCAATTTTCCTGAGGTTAGAAATGGCGCCTGGTAAAAACTCAAGTTTCTCTAAAGAGTCTACTTGAAAGTCGGTTTTGGGTTCAACGATGATCGTACCGTCACGATCTATAAAGAGTATTTTTTTCATCATTTGGTTAAATAGGTTCTTAGTATTTAGTGCTCAGTGCACTGCTTATTATCCAGTAACTCAGTGTTTTCTATTTCTTGATCAACAGTGAATTTTCAGTCTTAATCAACGGATACTGAGACAAGTTCAGCATGACTACCCAACAGTCACTATTTCTCACTTAAGTTTTTGAGTGCATCAATCAGTAATTCATTTTCCTTTTCAGTGCCCACAGTGATTCTAATTCCACCTTTGCATAGCGCTACTTTAGAGCGGTCGCGAAGAATGATTTTCTCTTCGATTAGCTTCTTATATACTTCAGAAGCATTCTCCAATTTCACTAAAAAGAAGTTCGAATCGGTGGGGCAAATCGTTTTAATCATAGGGGTTTGCTTTAAAGCTTCTCCTAAAGATTCTCGGTTTTTCAGAATTTGATCTACCATCTTATCCTTCTTCTCAAGGTTTTCTAATGCTTTCAAAACAGTTTTTTGAACTAAACCACTTAGGTTATAAGGTGCTTTAATTTTGTTCAAAATGGCCAATATTTCTTCCGAAGCGAAAGCCATTCCTAGCCTTAAGGCCGCTAAACCCCAAGCTTTACTGAAAGTTTGAAGCACCAACAAGTTGGGGAATTCTTCAAGCCTCAACGTAAAACTCTGTCTACTTGTAAAATCTACATAAGCCTCGTCTACCAAGACAATTCCATTGAAAAACCGCAATACCTCTTCGATCTTATCCAATGAAACATCATTGCCCGTTGGGTTATTGGGCGAACAGATAAAGACGATCTTCGTGTTTTCGTCTATGGCAGATTTAATGGCCTCAACATCCAAATCATAATCGGCTGTCAGCAATACTTCACGTGCCTCTACATTATTAATATCAGCACTTACCTTGTACATGCCATAGGTAGGCGGATTAATGATCACATTATCCTTTCCCTGCTCGCAGAAAGCTCGGAATAATAAATCAATAGGCTCATCGCTGCCATTTCCCAAAAAGATGTTTTCTGACCTTACTCCCTTGATTTGAGCAATTCTAGCCTTCAATTCTTTTTGGTATGGGTCGGGATAGCGATTCCAATCCTCTTCCGTAATTGAACCCAGTGGGTTTTCGTTGGCATCTAAAAAGACGCCTTCGTTACCTTTATAGTCATCTCTGGCAGACGAATATGGCACTAACTTTTGCAAGTGCGTTCTTAAGAGCGCGTTCGGATCAAACATTGTTCAAAGATTTAAGTCTCAAAGTAACCGCATTCTTATGTGCCTCAAGCAATTCAGCCTCGGCCATAATTTCCACCACAGGCCCTAAGTTCTTAAGTCCTTCTTTTGTGATTTCCTGATAGGTAATTTTCTTTACATAACTATCTAAAGAAACTCCGCTGTACATTTTCGCATAGCCATTAGTGGGCAAAGTATGGTTTGTACCCGAGGCGTAATCTCCTGCCGACTCTGGTGTGTAATTACCAATAAATACAGATCCTGCATTAATGATTTGATCCGCCACTTCCCACGGCTTTTCAACACATAAAATTAAGTGCTCAGCCCCATATTCGTTCAACAAATCAATGGCTTGCATTCTATTCTCTAATACAATTGACACACTGTTTTCCAAGGCCTTGGAAGCCAATTCTGCACGTGGCAAAACCAATAATTGAGTTTGCACTTCTTGTTGAACCGCATTAACAATTTCTTCAGAAGAAGCTACCAACACCACCTGAGAGTCGGCACCGTGTTCTGCTTGCGAGAGTAAATCGGCAGCTACGAAAGTTGGAATGGCTGTTTCATCTGCATACACTGCCACTTCCGAAGGACCAGCGGGCATATCTATCGCCAAACCATACTTGGTTGAAAGCTGTTTAGCAGCAGTGACAAACTGATTTCCAGGGCCAAAAATTTTATTCACCTTTGGAATAGTGGCGGTTCCAAATGTTAATGCTGCAATGGCTTGGGCTCCACCTACCTTGTAAATCTTAGTTACACCCACCAGTTGTGCTGTAAACAAGATGGCTGGATTTACATTTCCATTTTTATCTGGGGGTGTACATAACACAATTTCTTTACAGCCTGCAATTTTCGCAGGAATGGCCAACATCAAAACAGTAGAGAATAAGGGTGCTGTCCCTCCTGGAATGTACAAACCAACCTTTTCAATAGCCACAGATTTACGGTAGCAATTTACACCGGGCATGGTTTCAACCTTCAATACTTCCCCTTTTTGGGCAGCATGAAAAGTCTCAATGTTCTGTTTTGCAATGCGAATAGCCGCTTTCAATTCTTCTGGCACCAAACCTACCGCGGCATCGATCTCAGCCGAAGACACTTCGAAATTGGTGATTTCCACTCCGTCAAACTTCTTGGTGAAGTCAATTAGAGCCTGGTCTCCATCGGCTTTTACCGCTTCCATTACTGGCTTCACAATGGCCTCTATGGTCTCCAATTCCATCGTAGGTCGCTTCAATAAAGCTTCCCACTCTTCTCTTTTTGGGTTAATCGCGACAATCATAGAATCATTTTTTCAATTGGCACTACTAAAATTCCTTGCGCACCCGCATTCCGAAGCTCTTCAATTATCTCCCAAAAATCATCCTCCTGTATTACCGAGTGAACAGAGCTCCAGCCTTCAGTCGCCAAAGGCAAAACTGTTGGACTTTTCATTCCAGGAAGGATACTGATGATGTTATCCAAAGCATCGTTTGGTGCGTTTAATAAAATGTATTTATTGTTTTTTGCTGCCTGTACAGAATCAATTCTAAAAATAAGTTGATCGAGTATTTCCTTTTTCTCCGCTGAAAGATTCTTATTGGCCAGCATAACAGCTTCCGACTTGAAAATTACTTCTACCTCTTTTAGGCCATTACTCATTAAGGTTGAACCAGAACTAACGATGTCGCAGATTCCATACGCCAAACCAATGCTCGGGGCAATCTCTACTGAACCACTAATTTCATGAATGTCGGCATTGATGTTATTCGCTTTTAGGTAATCCCCTAAAATTTTCGGGTACGAAGTGGCCAAACTCTTGCCTTCAAAGTCTTGAATTCCATTGTAAGTTTCTGCTTTATCGATGGCCAAAGAAAGACGGCATTTTGAAAAGCCGAGTTTCTTTACCCAATCTACTTGCTTATCCTTTTCTTCAGCTTCGTTAGCGCCAACAATTCCTATATCAGCAATTCCATCTTGGACATAGCCCGGAATATCGTCATCTCTTAAGAATAAAAACTCCATAGGAAAATTTGAAGCTTCGGCCTTGAGTTTACCCATGCCGTTATTCACTTTAATGCCACATTCTTTGATTAATGCGAGCGAGTCATCACTCAATCTGCCACTTTTCTGTACTGCTATGCGCAAGGTATTTTTCATCTGTAAGTTATTGTAGAGTTCAGGTAAACCTAAGTTTAAGGCATACCTAACCCTAAATGTTTAGAAATTGATTTGAGTTTTTCAGAAAAGAGAACATGGGTATGAACTGCTAAACTGAAATGGGTAATTAATTGAATCGAATGTGCCGACAGAACCTGCCGGGTAGGGTGTTATATATATCTCTCTTACGAGAGATGGTGGAAATGATGCACGTGATGTGCAGTAGTAGAAGCGATATGTATGTTTTTCAACATCGAGGGCAAAGGTAACTAAGCAAATGGTTTAGGCAAAAGTTATTTTAAAAAAGATGATATTGATGTTGATGGTAAACCCAAGACCAATCAACAATTGAGTTCTATCTTAATTTTATTTAATCCTTAGAATGAATTACCATAACAAGATTGTATTAAATTGCTCTCATCAATCCTTTTAAAAACCTAAATTCAATTAATCTTAACATGAAGCCACTTTTTTCATTACTGTTTACTTTTTTTATTCTTAGTACTACTGCTCAAGAAGTTACGATTTATAAAAACCAAGAAGGAGAAAGCCATTTGGCAGGGAAATTTCCAGTTGAGTATTTACAACAGGACAGTACCTATCGACAATGGTTTAATAAAAACTATGCTGAATTCACAGTAGAAAAGGGCAATGACAAATGGAAGAAAGCTTTAAAAAATACCCAGGTCGATATATACTTAGGCACATGGTGTGGCGACAGTCAAAAATGGGTACCGAGTTTCTTGAAGTTATGGGATGAACTTGGTTTAGACCGAAAACAGCTCAGCTTCACTGCTCTTTACGATGGTGAAGAGAAATACAAACAAGGACCAAATGAAGAAGAAAAAGGAAAGAAAATACACAGAGTGCCAACTTTCATTTTCAATAATAATGGAGAAGAATATGCCAGAATTGTAGAAACTCCACGCAATGATTTAAAAACCGACTTGGCCCAAATTGCCTTGGGTTACCCTTCAGAACCTAATTACAGAGCAGCTACTTATTTACTCGATTTATTCGAAGAAAACTCCATGACAGACATATATAAAGATGCGAATACTCATCTTAACGAAGTCTACCATTTGGTTGGAAAAAGCGGTGAATTACACACTTTAGGACGGGTTTTAATGAGTTCTAACAGGGTTGATCAAGGGTTGCTGGTATTACAATTCAACACGATCATTAATCCATATACTCCTAGTGTGCTCAATCGTTATGGAAATGCTTTGGCTGAAAAGGGTCAAAAAGAAACGGCCATTTCAACTTTTGAAAAGGTACTTCAAATAGAGCCAGAGGATGAAAATGCTTTGGCACAACTAAAGAAATTAAAAGAAAACTAAAGTGCGGACTATGGCTTAATCCATCTTCAAAAATTCTTCTTTGACCTTCTTTGGTAAGCTCTCCACTACGAGGTTGTAAGAAAGGTCGATCAGTTCTTTCATTAGGTTTTCAGAAACTGTACCATCCGTTTTTACTGAATTCCAATGTGTTTTGTTCATGTGCCAACCGGGGGTAATTCCAGGCTCTCTTTCCCTGAGTTCGGCAGCATACTCAGGGTCGCATTTCAGATTGATGAATTCGTAAACATCGAGGCCTGTAAGTGCAAACATTTTGCCCATTACTTTTAACACCAAGGTATCTGGACCAAATGGAGTGTCTTCCGTTACCCCCTTTTTGGCGATACAATATTCTCTGAATTCATCAATGTACATAGTTTAAAAAGTTAAAGTGAGGCTATACTTACATCCGTCCAATCATTCTGCTAATGATTACGATCACCGCGATTAAAAACATAATGATCGAAATTTTATTAATAGTGTGCATGGCCTTGATATTGAAATTGGTAGGCCGAGAAGGATCCTTCTTTCTGAAAAAATACCCCAAAACAGGACCGAAACTAAAGGCTTCTTTGGCTGTTAGCTTTGAATCCTTCTGCTCTTCATTTTTAACTTCTTCGCTCATCACATCTCAATTTTAAAATTCAGCATTTGCCAACTCAGGTTCTAACCATCTGCCGTCTTCGCGTATGATATCAATCAATTCGTCCACAGCTTTTTCAGAAGCTACTCCCCTTTTCATTACTTCCTGACCTTTGTACAGGGTAATCTTTCCTTTGCCCGAACCCACATAACCGTAGTCCGCATCAGCCATTTCTCCTGGGCCGTTTACGATACAACCCATGATTCCAATTTTCACTCCTTTCAAGTGATCGGTGCGCTTTCGGATCATGGCCGTGGTTTCTTGTAGGTCGAACAGTGTTCTTCCACAAGACGGACAAGAAATATATTCGGTTTTGGTCATTCGCGTACGAGCCGCTTGTAAAATCCCAAAGCCTGTCTCGTTCTTCAACTTTAAATCAGCCAGTTGAGTTTCTTTATCAACCTGATTATCTACTTGAAGCATTAGGCCATCGCCAAATCCGTCAACCAACAAACCACCAAAATCAGTAGAAGCATGAATCAAAAACTCCTCGGCATCAGTAACGGTGTAGTTTCTAGACACGATGACCGGAACCGATAATTTCCTTTTCACTAGTTCGAAAAAGAAGCGCCTCAAAGCAGGCATGGCATGTTCATTCCCAGTTTCGAGGATTATAACCAAGTTAGAAGCCTCTAGCACCAACATTACATCTTCCGACAATTCATCGGCTTTTAGCTTTATGAAATTGAGTTGATCATCAGCATTTTCTGCTTCGGCCAATTGATCGAAAGTAAAAACGGGGTAACGATTCGCTTTATCTTCCAAAGCATTCCATTGCGGGTAATCGACCAGCTCTTTCAAGCCATTCGGCAGCATAAAATCGATCGCCTTATTGCCTGAATAAACGTAGTCTGCACCTTGGTCATTCATTCGCCATTTATCGGGTTCTGGCAAATAGAAATGTCCAACGTTCTTTAAGTCTTTGATGGTAATTTCTTCAAACCGACTCAAGTCGGCAATGACGCGTGGCACATTGGAAGCACCAATATTCACCACTTCTCTCGACTGACGTTTATGATACAAGAACGGATCAATCGGGTTTTCGTCAATCTCAGCTATCGTTTTGTGCTCATGTCGGTTATGATAACGATCGACAAGTTTTTGCGCCACAGGAGCTTCAAACTCTGGTTCCTCTGTCAAAGAAACACGCACAGTATCTCCTAATCCATCCTCCAGCAAAGTACCTATCCCCACTGCGGATTTGATTCGGCCGTCTTCGGCTTCACCTGCTTCGGTCACACCTAAATGCAATGGATAAGGCTTTAAACCTTCTTCATCTAATTTCTGTACCAACAAACGATAAGCCTCTACCATCACTTGCGTGTTGCTGGACTTCATGGACAGCACGATATTATAGTACTCCAAGTCTTCGCAAATGCGTAAAAACTCCAATGCTGACTCCACCATCCCCAAAGCGGTATCGCCATAGCGGCTCATGATTCTATCTGAAAGCGAACCGTGATTCGTACCAATTCTCATGGCAGTTCCATGCGCTTTACAAATCTCTACTAAAGGCGTAAAGCGTTCACGAATTCTGTCCAACTCCGCCTGATAAGTTTCGTCAGTGTATTCTATATTTTCGAATTTCTTTTTATCGGCATAGTTGCCTGGGTTTACCCTTACCTTTTCTACAATTTTGGCCGCCAGTTCTGCAGCGTTTGGGGTAAAATGAATGTCGGCTACAAGCGGAACATTACAACCGCGCTTTTTCAGTTCTTCCTTAATAGCGCGAAGGTTTTCGGCCTCTTTTAAGCTTGGGGCTGTAATACGCACCAGTTCGCAACCTGAAGCCACCATGCGCAAAGTTTGCTCCACCGACCCCATGGTGTCCATGGTATCAATCGTGGTCATCGACTGCACCACAATGGGGTGATTGCCTCCAATGGTTACACTGCCCACCTGAACGGGAATGGTTTTTCTGCGACTGTATTTTACTAGGCTATTGCAGTATTTCTTTACTGCGCTTACTGCTGAATCCATGCGTTTTATGCTTGCTCCAAAGTTAACTTGAAATGAATTAAAATGTTAGACGAAATAGGGAAAGGTTGGGTGATACCCAAACAGTATTGGCTTTATGGCAACAAACGTTTACTTCGCTTCATAGACTTGCCACTATTAAAACAAATGCTCCGCCCCTACAGGGCTTAAAAAATTAGACAGTGTTAAAGGGATGGGCGATGCCCATCCTTATGATATCTTGCCCTTTCAGGGCAAAAATGGGTGAATAGGATGTGAAAACGTGACTCTAAGATCCTTTCAAACACAGAGAATGATTTCGTAATACTCACAATTAATGCCCTATAAGGGCTATATAACCCAACGGAGGACGAAGTCCTTCGATACTATGATACACCACATAGGCCCCTCAGCCCTGAAGGGGCGAAACATCAATCCCAAACATACCTTTCATCAAAATCTACTCTGTACTTAATAAGAAATGCTCTGTACTCCCCTTGAAAAGTCTTCCTTCTATGATGTTCATGCTGGTTCTGAATATATGTAATCACCCTATCAACTTCAGAAGGATTTACTGAAAAAGCTCCGTAACGATTCTGCCAATAAAAGCTACTTAAGGTTTCATGCCTCGTTTTCATCCATTTGGAAGAGTTCATTTTGAGTTCCTTTACTAAAAGGAATAAGGCAATATTCTTAGAAAGTTTACATAACACATGAACATGATCAGTATAACCACCAACCCTTAGAGCTGGACAATCGAGTTCTTTACAAATGCCTGCTAAATATTGATGTAGCTCTTCTTCATAAGGCGGGTGTATAAGATGCTGACGATATTTCGTGCTGAATACAATGTGTATGTAGTTCTGAACTAATGATTGATCCATTATTAATTTACTCTAATATTCATAATTAGAATAATTTAAAGAAAATTTAAATAGAATACATAATTAGTTAAACTTAAAGTATTGCGCCCCTACAGGGCTTAAAAGATTTGGCTGTATTAAGGATGGGCGATGCCCATCCTTATGGTATCTCGCCCTTTCAGGGCTTGATATCCGCAGACCCCAACAGCATTAAAGTTAATGCCCTAAAAGGGCTAAATAACAGAGGACGAAATCCTGCATAAATAACTAAGCTTAAAACAGCTTTAACCCAGAAGGAGCAAAATAAAATCATCTAACAATTAAGTCTCTCAGAGAAACCACAGCAAATAAGAGCTCTATAAAGAATGAGGTATTCCAATAATGCCAAGAAGCAAAGTCCTGAAAGGACGACATAACATAACGTAGGACTAAGTCCTTCGAAAATAGATAACCTTATTAAAACGACTTAGCCCTGAAGGGGCTAGAAAAGGCTAACGAACGCATAATTCCTCTATAAGAACCCACAGTAAATCCTTCATGAAAAGAGAATAATCTTAATAAATTCAGAAGATAAGTCCTGAAAGGACGGCATAACATAACGTAGGACGAAGTCCTTCGGGAATAGTAACTGTATGAAGACTTTAGCCCTGAAGGGGCGAGATACTCATCGTCTTCAACCTCATAAAACCTCCTTCAGCTTTTCCCAAGCTAGGTTGGCGCAGGTTAGGCGTTCTGGGAATTCGCGGGCGGAAGCGAAGGCCAAAAGTTCTTCGTCAGAAGTTATCGATTCGGGTGATTCATTGTTTTCAGGATCAATAACCTTCAAAAACAGCTCAATCAATGCTTTTGCTTCGCTTTTGGTTTTCCCTAACAAGTGTTTTGTCAATACGGAAGTTGAGGCCTTTGAAATAGCACACCCATAGCCTTTGAAGGAAGTATTCTGAATAATATCGTCTTCGAACTTTAAGTACAGGTCAAATTGATCGCCACACACTGGATTATAGGCTTGTAATTTATGCGTGAAATCCTCCAAAACGCCTTCATTAAAAGGACTTTTGGCATGGACCAGTATTTGAGTTTTGTAAAGTGCTTTTAGACGGTCGTTCATAAAAAGAAGCTTTTGATTTCGTCTAGGGTATTTTTGAGCAAATCCACTTCTTCTGTAGAATTATAAATATTGAATGAAACCCTGACAGTTCCGCCAATATCAAGTTTGTGCATTAAAGGGTGTGTGCAATGGTGGCCTGCACGAACTGCAATGCCTTTTTCGGCTAAAAATGCTGCAATGTCATGCGGATGAATGCCTTTCATGGTAAAAGAAAGTATGGCAGTACTTTTAGCGTCTTTTGCGAAGAGTGTTAAGCCTTCTATTTCTGATAGACGCTTCACCGCGTATTTTCTTAACTCAGCACTGTGCCTACCGATTTCCTCCACTCCGACTGAATTGATAAAGTTAATTGCAGCTGCTAGTCCAATTGCTCCAGCAATATTGGGTGTTCCTGCTTCGTGTTTAGATGGCAAATCGGCCATGATCGTTTTATCGATATTCACTTTCTGCACCATTCCTCCACCATAAGCCAAGGGAGATATGTTTTGCAGTAAGGCCTGCTTTCCATACAATACACCTATTCCTGTTGGTCCAAAAACCTTGTGCCCAGAAAAAGCCAGAAAGTCACAGTTCATGTTCTGCACATCAATCTTTTCTGAGAGCGGCAATTGTGCAGCATCTACAAAAACCTTGATATTATGCTGATGGGCTAAATTGATGATGCTCTTTAAATCATTCTTTACTCCTAGCGTATTGGAAATTGCCGTAACGGCCAACACTTTCACCTTGTCCGTTAGCATTGAGGTGAGCTTACTAAGATCTAAATTAAGCTCAGCATCTAGCGGAATCACTTTCAGTTGCGCGCCCTTCAATTCACAAGCTTGCTGCCAAGGAACAAAATTACTGTGGTGCTCCATTTCTGAAACCAACACTTCATCGCCCTCCTCTAACTGTGGCAACAGAAATGAGTTGACTACTTTATTAACAGCATCCGTGGTTCCAGAAGTAAAAATTACCTCTTTTTTAGACGAAGCACCGATGAATGATCTCACCTTTTCACGTGCATGATCATAACTAGAAGAAGCCGCGGTAGCTGGCCAGTATAATCCTCGGCCTACATTTGCATAATAACCAGCATAGAATCCAGAAATGGCATCAATTACGCATTGAGGCTTTTGAGTGGTTGAAGCATTGTCTAAAAAAATGAGTGGTCTACCCTCTTTTCTTGCGGTCTCAAAAATCGGAAATTCAGACTTTCTCGATGGCATAGTTAAAGGATAGAAGATTTACCTAAATGGTTAATTGGAAGAGGTAGTAACAGTAGTCACAACAATTGCCGACATCATTGCGACCATTATGGCTGCCTGAATTTCGCGAATACTCTTATTTACGCTCTGGCTAATTTTTATGTCTTGGGTCACTTCTTTGATTTTCTTTTTTACCACTTTGTACTCTTCTTTATTGCGAAAAGCTTCTTTGGTAAGATCAGACACATCAATTAAGCTAAGGAGCATTATATCTCGTGTTTCTGACTTTGCTCCACGTAGCATTACATCGCTCAAGTGCTGTCTCACTTTATTCTCAGGTGTAATATCGTTGGTAGGGTATTTATTGTTCGGAATAATCCAGAGAATTTTATGCTCTTCCTTCCGTAGAATACCTTTATTCTGAAGTCCTAAAAGTGTGTCCTCTTTAAGTTCTTTGGCTTGTTTTGACAAAACTTCAATCCACTTTTTTAGCTTAAGTGGTTTTGAACTTTTGATCTGATCAATCACTTTATTAATCACCATCTCCACTTCATATTCATCGTGAATAAGCTTGAGCTTGTCTCCTGACACATCGATCTTTTCGCGAAGTGCCATTTCCAACAGAATGGCTCCTGCAAAACCAAAGTACAAATGAGTAGAATCGATAACGAATTGACCTTTTTCGTCATCAAGAGCGATTAGTAAAAATTCTTCAATGAGATTGAGTTGCATGTTGTTTGTTTTGCCTTATTCTTGAAATTTCGGTTTAGACCGTTTTTAAAGATCGTATTTTTTTGTTCTGGTTCAAAGCTTAAATCGTCTACTTCAACTTTGCCAACTCTGCATTAATATCTATCAGTAAGCTATTACACTTTTCGGAAGTTAAGCGGTAAATCACCTCTCTTTCTTTGAGTAGGTTGGTATAACTTCCTATCATGTTTCTTACCTTATTATTCTTTAATGGTTTGTCATCTAGTATTTCATTCTGGCCAAATTGCACACTCCCAAATTGAATGTTTTCTATCATATAAGGATAGATTTGCCCATTGACCAAATCATGAATAAAGTCATCTGCTTTAGAGATTTCGTCATAATAAAAATTGTATAAATCTGTAATGGATGCCCTTAGCTCATAGTTACTAATCATATCTAAGGAGCCAGAATTGACGAGGGAATGATATGTTCCATCTTTTGCATTAAAATAGGGTGCTGAATAAGTACTGGTTATATGACGGTACTTTAAATCCTTTAATGGTGCATTCGCAAAAACATAGCGCATCAAGAAGTCTATATTGCCATTCAATACATTGGAGGAGTCTAAAATATGGTTCAACTCAGTATTATCATTGGTAATATCATCTCTTAATGAAGTTAAGTAGTTGACCTGGGTTTCTCTGTCGCGCCTTTTCTCGGCCCAATTTTCCATTCCAAAGGCAATCGTTATGCCGATTACCACCACTAAGAGTTCTATAAAATGATTTCTCCAGTTGATTTTACTTTTAGCCATACTCACCTATTTATAACTGAAAGTAGCTAAAAACAAAAGAACCACAAAGCGCTGGCCTTGTGGCTCTTCAATCAGAATATCTTTGATTCTTATTCTATTACTGAGCCCATGTCAGAGAACTTCTCAATACGGGAATCGATGCGCTCGTTGACATCCATAGCGCTTAACGCTTTCAGTTCATCTAGAATATTCTTTTTAAGTTCGTTACACATCCATGGAATATTTCTGTGTGCTCCTCCAAGCGGTTCTTTGATTATTCCGTCTATTAGACCAAAGCCCTTCATATCTTGAGCTGTAAGTTTCAACGCTTCGGCAGCTTGCTCCTTATAATCCCAACTTCTCCATAAAATGGAAGAACATGATTCAGGAGAAATAACAGAGTACCAAGTGTTCTCCAACATCAAAACTCTATCGCCAATTGCAATACCCAAAGCTCCACCTGAGGCGCCTTCACCAATAATGATACAGATTACAGGTACTTTAAGCATAAACATATCACGAATATTTCTGGCAATGGCTTCGCCTTGACCTCTCTCCTCTGCTTCGAAGCCCGGATATGCTCCTGGAGTATCTATCAAAGTAACAATGGGAATGTTAAATTTCTCGGCCATCTTCATTAAACGAAGTGCCTTTCTATAACCTTCTGGGTTGGCCATACCGAAATTTCGCATTTGGCGCTGCTTGGTATTTCTCCCTTTTTGTTGGCCAATAAACATTACTGTTTGGCCATCAAGGGTACCCAAACCACCTACCATTGCTTTATCATCTTTCACCGTTCGGTCTCCAAACAGTTCGATAAAATCATCGGTAATGCTATATATATAATCCAGTGTATAAGGTCTATCTGGATGACGTGAAAGTTGTACTCTCTGCCATCTGGTTAGGTTCTTATAGGTTTCCTCCTTGAGGGTTTGGATTTTCTTTTCTAGAGATTTTATGTCCTCGCTAACATTCACTTTGCTGTTTTCAGCAAGCTCCTTCATTTCAGCAAGTTTCTCTTCAAGTCTGACAATTGGTTGTTCGAATTCCAAAAGCATTAATTTAGTTGATTCAATTTACAAATTTAATATATAAACCCATGCCCTTCCTTATATGGGAATGAAAATTTCGAGGAAGGAGGGGCAATTCTTCATTTTTCCGTACTTTTCGATAAATCCCAACATATGCTTCCTGATAACAATATTGTAACGATCAAAAACATACTGCTACTCTTTATGGGCATTGTGATAGTGCTCGTAATCAAAGAATTATCTGCACTCTTAATTCCATTGACTTTTGCCATTTTCATCGGTATTCTGTTGCAACCAGTGATTGCATACCTAGACAGAAAAGGGTGGCCTTATATGCTCAGTATTACGGTAATCACGGTGCTTACTTTAGGTTTTGTGTTTCTGGTCGGCTTAATCGTGTTCGATACAGGGCTTCAAATTGTAGATCAAAAGGACAAACTTTTAACGCAGATTGGGAATAAGTTAAACAGTTTAGTGATTCAGTTTGAAAGTATTCCGGGCTTTTCTGCCCTGAAGGAACGTGATTTTACCGAAACACTATACCAAATTCTTTCTCCTGAAATGATGCTAAACACCTCTGGCATGGTGGCTTCTGAAGTGGGTAACTTTGTCTTCAACCTTGTACTTTCTGCCATTTACTTGGTGGCTGTTTTAGGCAGTATTGTAAAGTATGAAAAGTACATTAGTTATTTGGAAGGGGACGATGACATTGGGAAACAACGTTTATTAAAGGCTTTTATAGAAATTAAAGATGCCGTTGCGAGTTATATGAAAGTAAAATTTTTCACCAGTTTGAGCACAGGTGCTTTCTTTGGACTTATTTGTTGGGGCTTTGGGGTAGATTTTGCGCTATTCTGGGGTTTCTTAGCTTTTATGCTAAACTTCATTCCTACGGTTGGGTCAATTATGGCCACCATCCCTCCTGTTCTATTAGGCCTTATTCAGATTGACAATGGTTCCAGCTATCTGTTTTTCATTTTGCTTCTGATTGCCACGCAGTTTGTTTGGGGTAATGTAGTGGAACCACTTATGATGGGCTCAAAGGTGGCATTAAATACGGTAGCCGTTATTTTAGGGCTTGTAATCTGGGGGTATATTTGGGGAATTGCAGGAATGCTCCTGTCTGTGCCTTTAATTGTATTGGCCAGAGTAATATTGGCTCAGATTCCAGATGCCGACCTTATTGTAAAACTGATGGGGCGAAGTCAGCTCGATGCTGACGAGACGGATTAATTTTTTTCAGCTTACAATTAATGTCAACCTATATAAAAATAGATTAGAATTCATTTATCTGGAATACTAAGTTCAAAACAATAATTATGAAAAGTCATTTACTCATTCTTACTGTAGTTTCAGTTCTTTTTCCTTCCTGCAATCAAGAAGGCACAATACGCAAAATTGATTTCACAACGGAATATAAATTTAACTCAGAAATCGAAAATGAGCTAAATGCAAGTTCTGAGCCTTGGAAGTATCAAGTTTCGGCATCAGACTATGCAACTAAGGGAGATTATAAAAATGCTCTGAAGCAATGGGATTTGGCAATGGGAGCCAGAGAAAGAAACTTTTCTCAAAACCAAATAGACTCCATAAATGCTAAGTATAGGAAGGTAAATGCGATAGACTTCATCGTTCAACAATCAAAACAAACCCAAGTAGTAATAATCAACGAAGCCCATCATAATTCTCACCATAGGGTTTTCACAAAGTCCCTACTGAGGAAGTTATTTGATCAAGGCTATTCAAATCTAGGGCTTGAAGCATTGTCTTATAAAGACAACCTAGATTCATTACATCATATTAGAAAATACCCAATCCAAAAAACTGGCTACTATATAAAAGACCCGCAATTTGGCAACCTGATAAGAGAAGCGATTGAAATTGGTTTTACAGTTTTCCCTTATGAGACCATAAATAGTGAAGCAGATGGTAAACCTCGGGAAATTGATCAAGCAAGGAATATTCAAGAAGTAATAAATTTAAAACCCAATGAAAAGTTTCTGATTCATTGTGGGTTTGATCATGCACTAGAAGGAACTCATAATTCTTGGGAAAAAGCCATGGCTGCTCGTCTATCAGAGTATACAGGAATCAACCCATTAACTATTAATCAAGTTGCATACTCAGAAAAAGGTGTTCCGGAATATAATGACCCGTTTTTAAAAGCTCTAGCTGTAAAGGAATCTTCTGTAATTCTTGACCAAAACGATAAACCTTACAAATATGAGCGTAGGGAGGCATATACAGACATAGCTGTTTTTCACCCGAACACTCAGTACATCAATAATAGACCAAGTTGGTTGTTTGAAAATGAGAATCAAAATGTAACAATAGTACTAAAGGATCTTGAAATGAAGTTCCCTGTAATGGTTTTGGCATTTAAAAATGGGGAAGATATTAATAACGCAGTACCAATTGATATAACTGAAATCGAAAGCAAAACTGATACTTGTACATTAGGACTCAAAAAAGGAGATTATTCGATAGTGATTACAAATGGCACAGAGTCTATTCAAATTGAAAAACAAGTGAATTAAACTTTAAAGGAACAGTCCTTCTAAATCAGAATCAACAAATGAAAAAGAAATCACCTATACTCATTGTAGCAGGCATCTTAGTTATTGTGGCTAGTCAAATGATAAAGCAGTTCGCTACTACATCAGACTTTCTGGGTGGAGCTATTTTAGGAATTGGCATTGGCCTACTAATTATGGCAGTAGCTATAAACCGACCTAAATCGGCCAATTAAAAAAAGAGGTCACATTCTCAGTGACCTCCAAAACCAACCATTCTGGTCTTCTTATTTTTTGGCTTTCAGATCCACGCCTTTATAAAGCCTGTAAATCAACACGGCTGCTCTTTTAGATTGCTTTGGCAGAGCGCGTAAATCTCCAGTTTCATTGATAGTATGATCATCAGCGCCTGACATTCCCATGGCATCTATTCCCATTTCTATATGACCTGCAGTAAAGGAAATATCGGCTGCACCAGCATCGGCAGGATTAACTGCTGTCACTTCCCCAAAACCCAAATCTTGACTCACTTTGCTGAACAAGTTCATGAGTTGATAATTTCCTTCGGTTGGTGCAAAAGGCGGATAACCTTCAGCAAAAGTGATCGTAGCATTAGTGCCCGGAAGATGATTAGCAACAATCCGCTTCATCGTTTCTTGGGTTCTGGCGATCTGCTCTGGGGTTAAGGCACGAATATCGCCTGTTACCGTTACATCCTTCGACACTACATTGTTCTTCCCGAAAGCCGTTCCAGTATTTTCTGACTTGTTATGATTCACTTCGGTTCCGCCTGCAATCATTCCAGGGTTGAAGGTTAAATATTCTTCTCCTGCTAACTCATCGTAAAACTGATAGAGAATTCTAGAAGCTTCGTATATGGCGCCTGCCCCTACTTTTGGCTTGAAGATTTGAGAGGAATGTGAAGCATTACCCGTTACAGTTAATGTCCAACCAGAAGAGCTTCTTCTGGCTACGTTTACAGTAGCAGGATTTCCGTCTCCGTTTTCAAAACCCAAAGCAACATCAGCCCATTTAGCGGCTTCGATCAATGCCTTTTTAGATTCAGAAAGCGGACTTCCTGAAAGTTCTTCATCACCTGTCATCACTACGGTAATGTTCATCTCCTTCAACAAGCCAGCGCTATGCAAAGCTGCCAACGATTGAAGTATAATTACATCGCCACCTTTCATGTCGGCAATACCGGGGCCTTTGATGGTGTTTTCATCTACTTGAGACCACTTTTGGTTCGGGCTATCGGGTTCGAAAACGGTATCTAAATGACCGATCATTAAAATTTTCTTTCCCTTTCCACCTTCAATACGCGCTACTAAATGGCCAGCGCGATTGAATGACGATCCATCTACCCATTCTACTTCCATGCCTAAGGCCTTAAACTTCTCCATCAGCACATCACCAACCTGACGCACACCTTCAAAATTCATCGTACCGCTATTGATGTTTATCAACTCTTTCAGCAAACTCAAATATTCATCATTATGAGTATCAACATATTGAATCAATTTCTTTTCAACTTTATCAGTTTGTGCCATTAATGGCGAAGCGATGATAAACGCAACTAAGGCAAACAGAATAGATGTTTTTCGCATTGTATATTTTTTACGATCGTTATTTAAAAGGAACCGACTATCAATTTAAAAGACGAATAGACAATTCCTTCATCTTCAAAAATTGAAATTAAGAAAGATTAAGTGATGAGGCACTAAAAAACCCCAGCTTTTCAACTGGGGTTTAGTTTTAATATTTAATAAAGCATTCTCTTTACTTTTTGATACCTGGCAAGTTTATTGGTTTGGAAGTATGCCAATTGAATGGCCCCGCTTTCTTCTTTCTAGGGTACACCTCATCTAAAGTATCTCCATCATACAGCCTTCCATTTTTCATTACTTGAATAATGGTGTTTGTATTTCGAATGTTCTCTAAAGGGTTTTTATCTAAAATCACCAAATCGGCAAGTTTACCTGCTTCTATTGACCCTAAATCACCTTCTAAACCAAGCGCTGTGGCTCCAAGAATAGTAGCTGTTTTTAGGGCATCAATATTTCTCATTCCGCCAGAAGCAACCGACCATAATTCCCAGTGATAACCCAAACCTTGCAACTGACCGTGACTACCCACACCAGCCAAACCGTCATTTTCAACTACATCTTTCACTCCCACGGCATGCTTTTTAAATACATGCTCTTCATCCATAAACCATCCTGGTCTTCTTCTGGATTTAGCCGCCAATTCATTGTATGGTGTGAAAAAACTCAATTTAGGATCGTTATAAGGATTCTCTCTAGAGTAATAATAGTTTTCGGCCCAAGGCCCACCGTATGACACCAGTAAAGTAGATGTATAAGCCATTTTGGACTGAGCCACCGACTGAATTACATCTTTGTACAATGGTGCAATTGGAAACGAGTGCTCGTGGCCAGGGTAACCGTCAAGCATTTGGGTCATGTTCAGTTTGAAATCCAATCCACCTTCGGTAGTTGGCATCAGTTCTTGTTCTTTCGCGGCCTGAATCACCCATTGACGCTGTTTTCTATTCCCTACCAAATACATCTTAATCGTTTTGGTATTGTAGTACTCTGAATACTGCCTCAATACTTTTTTAGTTTGTTCAAGGCTCTTCAGGTTATACGCCCAGTAACCAACCCCAGGACCTGTAGAGTATACTCTTGGGCCAGGAATCTGACCCGTTTCAACCATGTCTGAATAGGTCAACACATCGGTAGTGGCTGTTTGAGGGTCACGCGTGGCCGTAACGCCATAGACCAAATTAGCTGCGTAAATCCAAACCTCATTTTTCTCTAAACCCCATGCTGGCCACATGTGGGCGTGTGTATCAATAAAACCGGGAACGATCGTTTTACCTGACATATCAATGGTTTCTGTTCCTCTTGGTACCGAAAGTGTACCTGAAGCACCCACTGCTTTGATTCTGGCATTTTCAATTAGAATATCTCCATTCTCGATTACCTGATCACCATTCATGGTAATGATTCGAGCACCTTTTAAAAGCGCAGTCCCTTTCGGAATGTCTTTCTTTACGTTTACTTCTACCTTAAACTCTGTTGGCTTAAAGCTAGCTTCCTCTTTCTTTTCCTCTTTTTTCTCTTCGGCCTCTGCTTTCTTTTCTTCGTCAGTTTTCTCTTTATCCGCTTTTTCTTTTGCTTTTTTGACTGCTGCTACCGAATCGGCATAGGCTTCTCCTTTTTCTAAATCATAAATAAAATGAGAGCTACCCAAACTCCAATGCACCTTCTTAGCATCGGCAGACCACTTGGCAAATTCACCTCCTATTTCGGTGAGTTTTGTAGCTGGAAATTGAGCCGATTCAGGATTGGCTACTGAAATGGTTGGTGTTTGACCTAGCTTCGGAACAGTCACAATGTAAATATCATTGTTAATTACAGCCATGGCCTTATCTCCTTCTGGTGCCATATAGATTTCACTTGCTCGTGCTGGAGGATTGTTTTCGCGCCAGTTGTCAGATTCACTTAACATGGTGTTCTCGGTAGACATTCCCAAGTGGTCATCTACTGGGTTAGAGCCGTAAGTTGTTATACCTGTAATTGCCACAAGGTTCTTTTCATCGGTTCCATCCCATCTTACAGAACTTAAACCTCTTCCGCTGCTCAAGTAAATTCTGTCATCGTTTTTAACGAAATGCGGATTCCCTCGTCCATTGGTTTTCATGATAAAGTTAACCTCACCTCCATTTTCACTGATCCAAGCCAAATCTTCGGTAGCTCTTGGTGCCGAAGGCCCTTCAGCATCTTTCATATTTTGAGCACTCCCCTTGGTAAAAACAATTTTTCCATTCTTGTTCCAAGCGGGTGCAGTATAAATCGCTGACTCTTTGGTTAGTTTCACTGGTTTGGCTCTTCCATCCATCAACAGTTTATAAATGCTTCCACCCTCAGTTTCAGACCAAGTAACAAAAGCAATAGATTTACCATCTGGCGACCATGTAGGCATGGCTTCTGTCATTTCAAGATTCGTGATTCGTTTTGGGCTTCCTGAAGGAATGTCCATTACATACAGTCTGTTCATGGCCGTGAACACCATCGTCTTTCCATCAGGAGAAGGCACGACATCTCGAATTTGAGTGACCAACATGTTTTCATCATCAGAAATTGGGTAGTTAAATTTTAATCTAGGCCCCATTTCTAGTTCAACGTCTACGTTGAATGGAATTTCTGTGGCACCACCACCAGCAACAGGAATTCTCCAGATTTTGCCTCCGTAAGAGGCCAATAACTCTTTGCTATTCGGGGTAAATGTCATGGCTGGCAAAACGCCCAAAGGAGCAATAGACTCTTGATCATCGCGCTGAACTGGGTAAGCCAACCAACGCTCATCACCAGATTTAAGGTCTCGCAAAACCAAACCTGTTTGTTCTTCATAGCGAGAACCATACACCAAATACTTTCCATCTGGCGATAAAGTTGGTGTAAATGCAGAGCCATAACGCGAGGTAATTGTTGATCTTTCTCCGTTGTCTCTATCATACATTCCTACCTGATATTGAGGCAATTGAGCATTGTAATTCCAAGCGCCATTGCGTTGCGAATAGTAGATATATCGGCCATCGGCACTAAAAGCAGGCTCAACAAGCTTTAAACCCGCAGGTTCTTTAATCAACTCAAATCCCCCACCACCATTTTTGTGGTACATGTACAACTTCAAGTTTCTTCTTCCTCTGGCTGTAACTATGTAATCTCCGTCAGGCGACCATTCGGCAGACTGGAAGTTCTCGTTTTCACTTTTAGTGATTTGCTTGGTTTCTTTCGATTCCAATTCCATTGTCCAGATATTATCATTGCCACTTCTATCGGAAGTGAATACAATGCTTTTTCCATCGGGACTAAACTTAGGGTGCGTATCATAAGCCATTCCATCTGTGAGTCGAGTGGCTTTACCTCCTTTAAAAGGCATGGTATAAATATCACCCAGCATGTCAAAAATAATGGTTTGGCCATCGGGGCTAATATCTAGCGAAAGCCAAGTACCTTCAGTAGTATTAAATTCCAAAGTCCGTTCAGCTTTTAGCGGCAATCCTTTAAAAGTGGTTTGACCTGTGGTATCTTGCTCAGCATCTTGCCATATACTATTGGCTTGTAAGGCAAAACTTGAAGACATTAAAACGAGGCATAAAAAGCACCAAGAAAGGTGTTTTAGCCACTTTGTTTGCGGTTTAGTTATAACTTCTTTCATGTATTGTGGTTAATTTGTTTCATAAACAGAAAAGTAATTTAGTGAATTAAAAAAAGTCCGCTCAAGAAAAATATCTTTATCATTGCGGAAAATCAGAATAGGGCATGGCAAAACGGAAGGCAGCAGTTTCAAGTCGGGGTACAACGAAAAGAAAAACCACTTCAGGAAAGAAAGGACAAAAAGGAGGTTTTAGCCTCTGGAGGTTCTCTTTGGCGCTAATTATCCTTGTCGGTTTGGGCTATGGTTATCTGGCAATTAAAGAAGAAAAGCTAATCCCTTCATTCTTTGATGAAGAAGTAAACCCTGTTTTGGCGCCAGAAAAAGTTGACCCTACAGAGGAAGTTCCAAAATCGGGAAAAGAAACCCCACCCAAACAAGAAGAAAGCAAAGTAGATTTTGATACTTACGACCTTTATTTCACTAAAGCGTTCGACTTTGCTTGGCCAGCATATGAAGCATCTCAGGCCATTGTAGAAAGGCCTTATTATACTTTGCGCTATAGCGAAGAGCACGAGCAAGCTTTATGGGTAGCTTACATTTTATATGCCGACAGTTTAAAGCAAACTACTTTTGAGAGGAAGGATGACTTTAGAGAAGACAGTAGAATTAAAACGGGGTCTGCCTCTTTAAGCGACTATAAAGGGAGTGGTTATGACCGTGGACACATAGCTCCTGCGGCAGATTTCTCTTACAGCGAATTTGCCTTGAGCCAATCCTTCTTCATGAGCAACATGAGCCCACAAGATCCTTCTTTTAATCGTGGAGTTTGGAAGAAGCTAGAAGACCAAGTAAGAGCTTGGGCAATGAAAAATGATCAGGTTTATGTAGTTACTGGCCCAGTATTAAACAAAACATACAAAACCATTGGCTCGAATAAAGTATCGGTTCCTGAATACTATTACAAGATTATTCTGGACATGAGAAAACCTGAAATCAAAGCTATTGCCTTTCTAATGAAGAATGAAAAGAGTTCTGCCCCGCTTTCATCATTTGTTGTTACAATCGACAGTGTAGAACAATTAACAGGGTTAGACTTTTTCCCTGGCATTTCAGACGAACTAGAAGATGCCCTAGAAGGAAGTTTAATGACTTCGAAATGGTTTTAACGACAATGCTTTGCTAGCGCCTCAGAGGCCTCAGAAGAACCCAAAGCATTCGATCTAGTAAAATCCTGACAAGCAGATTTAATTTGATTTAAAGCTACTTTAAGCGCTCCTCTGTAAAGAAATGCTTCCGCATTGTCATTGTCAAAGTTGATAGATTGATTGTAGTTCTCCATCGCTTTGTCGAATTCACCTTTTTGATGATAACTTCTTCCTCTAAGCATATAGGCATCAGAACGTACGCCATCCAATTCAATCACCTTGTCAAAAAATATAATGGCCTTGTTGAATTCCCTTTGATTGTACCAGTACTTACCCATACTCAAATTGGCACTGAGGTTATTTCCATCAATATCCAAAACGGCTAAAAAATCAGATTTAGCTTGGTTCAATTGCTTCATCTCTTCATAGGCCCTTCCTCGGTTATAAAGTGATTTAATGTCTTTAGGATTGGTTTTAAGATACTCAGAATAAGCATCTACCGCTTCTTTATAATTTCCCTCATTATAAAGCTGATCTCCTTTTCTGGTAACATCATCGTTACAAGAAAACAAGAAAGTCATGAAGACTAAAACTAAAAGAGATAAGCGATTTTTCATTGATTATGTATAAATGGGTTTAAGAAAGAATCAGTACAAATAGTTTTTAAGATTGATTCAGCCATAAATGGTTTAAAGGCTGCAAAAGTATTTGATTAAACGGAATACAACAATCTTTTTAACAGAAGAAGGGCCCGAAGGCCCTTCCTTAGGTAGCGTGAAAGCACTCTACCCAACCACAATAATGGTCAACTCAAAACAACAACTACAGTATTGCAAAGGTGATACCAAAAAAGAAACCACTGAATATCAGTGGTTTACATATAAAATATCATACTTATCTTCTCAATTTGAGAGATACCTTCTCATTATTAAACAGCTACATTATTTTCACGCAATGCTTCGTTCAATGAAGTTTTTTTATCGGTACTCTCTTTTCTTTTACCAATAATGAGTGCCGCAGGAACATTATAAGAACCCGCTGGGAATTGTTTTACATAAGAACCTGGAATCACAACCGACCTTTCTGGCACATAACCTTTGTACTCAATTGGTGTCTCACCCGTTACATCTATAATTTTAGAACTTCCAGTTAAGGTAACATTTGCACCCAAAACAGCTTCTTTTCCAACCCTTACTCCTTCAACCACGATGCAACGAGAGCCAATAAAGGCACCATCTTCAATAATTACTGGAGCTGCTTGTACGGGTTCTAGCACTCCACCGATTCCAACCCCCCCGCTAAGATGAACATCCTTTCCTATTTGTGCACAGCTACCTACAGTCGCCCATGTATCTACCATAGTACCGGCATCTACATAAGCACCGATGTTCACGTAAGAGGGCATCATTACCACCCCGCTACTAATGTAAGCACCATAACGAGCTATTGCGTGCGGAACAACGCGTATACCTTTGCTGGCATAGCCAGTTTTTAATCGAATTTTATCATGAAACTCAAATGGGCCTACTTCTATAGTTTGCATTTTCTGCAAAGGGAAATACAGAATTACAGCTTTCTTAATCCACTCGTTTACTTGCCATCCGTCTGTAGTAGGTTCTGCTACACGAATATTACCGCAATCAAGGTCTTCGATTACTGTTTTCACAGCCAAAACCGTTTGTTTTTCTTTCAATAATTCTCGGTTGTCCCAAGCCGCCTCAATGATCTTCTTTAATGCCTCCATTAGTAATTAGAAATTTTCAATAAATTCGAATGTTTATGACGAAAACCAAACTCCTTATTACTTCTACCCTGAAGCCCATTGACGATTCTCGCATGTATGAGAAGTTTGGCGTTTCGTTGGCGAAAACAAACGAATATGAGGTTAATATCATAGGCTTTGCCTCAAAAAATACCTTAACCCACAATTCAATTCAGTTTTATCCTCATGGGCCTTTCGGAAGAATGTCCATTGACCGAATCGCAAGCCCACTCAAAATACTTAAAACCTATATTAAAGTAAAGCCTAAAATAATCATATGCAACACACATGAATTACTGATAGTTACATCCTTATACAAAATAATATTTGGCGGCAAAATTATCTACGATATTAGAGAAAACTATGCAAAGAACATTCGGAATACAAATGTATTCAGCCCCCTACTCAGGCCTTTACTAGCCGCATATGTACGTATGAAAGAAATACTCTCAAAACCGTTTTTTGATGGTTTTATTCTAGCAGAAAGAGTTTATTCCAAACAACTATCTTTTGTACCAACACGGAAATTCATCGTGATTGAAAACAAGTTTATGCCTGTTGAAGCAACTGAAAATGCCCCGAGATTGAGTTCAGAAAACACTGTTTTACTGTACTCAGGTACTATTTCAGCCTCAAACGGAGTATTCGATGCCATTGAAGTCACTGATCAGCTTCATCGGGTTGACCCAAGTATAAAGCTGCGTATTATTGGCTACTGTGCGCTTAAAAAGGACCTTAGAGAGCTTCAGGAAGCAATAAAAGAGAAAGACTATATAGAATTGATTGGAGGCGATTTTCTAGTTCCACACCAAGAAATCATCAATGACATCAAAAAAGCAGACTTTGGCTTTGTGCTCAAAAAACCAAACAATGGTATAAATGATGACAAAATACTGACACGCCTATTTGAATACTCCGCCAATAAGCTCCCTATGCTCCTTTTAAACAACCCCACTTGGATCAAATTCTGCAATGAATTCAACGCTGCCATACCAATAAACCCTAAGCATTTCGACCCTAACGAGACACTCACTTTAATGAAGAACACTAGCTTCTATACCCAGGGAGACACCAAGTCTAGTCTATGGGAAAGTGAAGAGTCTAAGCTACTCGATTTCATGGCTCAATTTCGTGATTAAAATATTTAGACTAATCGAAATAATAATTTCAACACAACCAACTCACTGTAAACAAGCGCAAAAAACAAGTTTCAACAAAATTTAGTTTATATATAATATTTTATTAGATGAACCTAAATATTATATTTGCGCTGTAATCAATCATTACCTTTAGCCCGATACACTCCTATGTTAAGCTTTGTTGAAGAGAATTATTTAAAGGCCATTTACCATCTTTCAGAAGCTGGGAAACGTTCCGTGAACACCAACACTTTGGCAGAAGAAATGAAAACCGCCCCTGCTTCGGTAAGTGATATGATCAAGCGACTGTCCGAAAAAAAGATGGTGGACTACCAAAAGTATAGAGGTGTAAATGTTTCGGAAAAAGGTAAAATTCAGGCCCTTCACGTAATTCGACAACATAGAGTATGGAAGGTTTTTCTAGTAGAAAAACTCAACTTTCAATGGGATCAATTAGACGAAGTAGCCGAACAGTTAGAGCACATCAAATCTCCCCTACTCTTTCAGCGACTAGATGAGTTTTTGGGCTTCCCTAAATTCGATCCGCACGGAGACCCGATTCCTGATGAAAATGGTCAACTAACAGAAAAACGAAAAGACCCAATTGCACAACTTCCAGTAGGGACAGCTGGTATCGTGGTAGGAGTCAATGGCTCCAGTGCTTCGTTTTTAAAGTATCTGGACAAAGTAGGCATTTCCATCGGTACAAGACTACAGATTATGGACAGAATGGAATTTGATGGCTCGGTAGATGTAACTATTGACGGTAAGAAAACGATCACAATCTCCCCCACCGTGGCAGAGAACATCTTACTTTCTGAAGCCTAATTAGTCTTTGATTTTTGTGCATTCTATTTTCCAAGTGGGAAAAACTATGGATTCGGTTTTATCAACCCATTCCCCAATCCATTTATAACCTTCAGCAGTCATATCATAGAAGGTCAATCGGAAAAAACCCTCTGCTCCATTAGGCGCCTTTTGCTCTCTGTACAATACCAGCTTATCCTTCTCTACAGCAAGATTTCCTTCCCAAGCAGGTAAAGTAGCCACAGCGGCATTGGAGGTATAATAATGGACGTACCACTTAAGACTATCACTGTTGAACTGTCGAATGCTGCCTGAATGAACTCCATTAGCCTTAAGCGTTTCGTCCTGAACCGCCATCCCATTCATAATGTATTTAAAGCGCCAAGTCATTGCTTCGGATTCAGCCCAAGTTTGGTCTGCATTTCTGCCTTGAGAAACGCAATTACATAAACCAATCATAGGAGCGAAATCTTTGATAGCGGGATTGGCCTCAGGGTTTGGCAAACCAAATGGGTTTTCGGCAGAAGGCTCAAAGGGGAACGACAATTTTTGTGCGTGTAGAGAAAGCCCTATGAGCAACAAAACACTGAACAGAATAGAGATTGATAATTTTTGCATGACCTTTTTTCCTTAATAATGGCCTCAAAACCCAACTGAACAAAGGTTTTTGCAGTGAAGCCTAATACAAATGCAGTAAAGTCAAGGCTTTCCTTAGTTCATTGCCGCCTTTACGGACTTAATCCGCGACTGCGCCAAAGGCAACTCCGGCCCATTCTGCATAGTAACCGAGGCCGAAGCACCCCATTCTATCCGCTCTACAAACTTTAGATTGACGATTGATCTGCGGTGAATCCTTTGAAAGTAATCTGAAGGAAGTTTTTCTTCCAAGCTTTTAAGAGAGTTCCGAAGTGTATAAGCCTTTCCTTTCTGGTCATGAATTTTAACACAATAATCATCCGCTTCAATCCAAACAATATGTTCAAGCGGCACAATCTGCGATCTATTCCCCACCCTCACCTGAATTACCTTGGCAGTATCCATGACATTACTCTCCGTAGATTTTATCTGCTTATACAGCTTAGAATTAGTGTTTTCCAGGTCACCCAGTTCTTGAATGTACACTTCAATTTCGGATTTATACTGAAAAAAATGAACTAGGAGAATGACTACCACTAGAAAAACGAAAACAATGGGTGCCTTATGAAAGAAGTAAAACTGAAACAATTCGGTGAAGACAGACCAGCTCTTTTCATCGGCTCGCATATTGACCAAAGCCGCCAAAGCGATATCCACCAGTAAAATCAAAAGCAGCAGCCCCCCATAAGCCAAAAGCTTCCGAATCAGCTCATACCCCGACCTTATTGGCGATTTACTAACATAGTACACCAAACCCACCGAAGTAGCCAACCAGAGTCCCCAGCGCAGCATGCCGCCTTTGAGCACCTCCGAAAATGTAACATCCATAGGTACTCCATTATTGAAGTTTTCAGCATAAAACAATTGCTGAAACGCCTCAAAAACCACAAAGGCTATAAAACAGCCCAGCGCAATCAAGAGACTCTTGTAATGGGTTTGTATCCAGTTCATTTCTAAATATACTGAAGCTGATCGAATAGAGCTTATTAGAAATGAAGATGCCTAATTATCAAATTCCAACTACCTTTGCCCTATGCGCGCATTAGCTCAAAACGAAGACACCATTATTGCATTGGCTACACCACAAGGCGTGGGGGCCATTGGCGTAATCCGTTTATCTGGAAAAGAAGCCATAAGCATCACCAATGCGGTTTTTAAGGGAAAAGACCTTACGAAACAGGAATCGCATACGATTCATTTTGGTACAATCCGCGATGGTGACAAAATTCTAGACGAAGTGCTTATCTCACTTTTCATTGCACCAAAATCCTTCACCAAAGAGAACGTAATTGAGATTTCATGCCACGGATCGAGTTATATCATACGTCAGATTATTCAGTTGTTAATCCGTAAAGGGGCACGACCAGCCAAACCAGGTGAGTTTACCAAGCGCGCCTTTATGCACGGTCAATTCGATTTGGCACAAGCCGAAGCCGTAGCCGACCTCATCAATGCCGACTCAGAAGCAGCCCACCAAACTGCGCTTAGTCAAATGCGTGGTGGTTTTTCTGATGAAATTAAAAGGTTGCGCGAAGAGCTGATTCACTTTGCTTCCATGATTGAGCTTGAACTCGATTTTGGTGAAGAAGATGTAGAATTCGCCAGCCGCGAGGATTTAAAGAATTTGGTCAACCGACTTTTGAAAGTGATCAATGCACTGATCCAAAGTTTTGATTTGGGCAATGTGATCAAAAACGGTGTACCTACCGTAATTGCAGGCAAACCCAACGCAGGCAAGTCTACCCTACTGAATGCTTTACTGAATGAGGAAAAAGCCATTGTTTCTGACATTGCTGGTACTACCCGCGACTTTATCGAAGACGAAATCATTATTGGCGGCATTGCTTTTCGCTTTATCGATACGGCTGGTTTGAGAGAGACAACCGATGTGATTGAAGCGATGGGCGTACAACGCACCCAAGCCAAAATGAAAACCGCCTCGCTGATTATTTACCTTTTTGATTTGGCAGACACTTCCATCGTTGAAGTGAACAAAGAAATTAACCTTCTTGAAAACGCTGGCGTGCCCTTCTTAAAGCTCGCCAACAAGCTCGACAAAGCTGATCCTGCTTTTATCGAAACACTCCAAGGGCAGCACCCTGATATGCTGTTTCTTTCGGCCAAAGATCCAGAGCAAGTAGAAAAACTGAAAGAACGTATCCTCGAACTCGTCAACCTCGATAAGTTCAAGAAAGGTGATACCGTTGTGACCAACATCCGTCATTACGACTCTCTGCTTCAAACCAAAAACGCTTTAACTGCTGTTATCGAAGGCATAGACAATCAAGTAACTAATGACTTTGTCGCTATGGACATACGCCAAAGCCTCCACTACCTTGGTGAGATCACAGGAGAAATCACAACGGATGATTTATTGGCGAATATTTTTAGTAAGTTTTGTATTGGAAAGTAATTACTTTTCATATAGTACGCTAAACCCTTCTTTTACTTACTTTTAGGCTGTTTTTACTTCCTTTACTTGTTGCTAATTTTCCTATTTTTTCCTATCTTTCGTTTCTAATTTGTTGCTTAACAATCAATATTTGTTGTTAGCAACAGATTTTTAAGATAGAGGCGAGATAATGTTACATACAGATACATCCTGATACAAAGGGGTACACTCTGATACAGAAACAAGCCCAAAAAGGAAACACCATGAGCAGCAACATTCGAGTTCCCAAAATCTGTCAGCATTGCGGTACTGAGTTTATCGCCAAGACTACTGTGACAAAATTTTGTGGTGATAACTGTGCCAAGCGTGCCTACAAGAAACGCAAGAGAGATCAGAAGGTGCAGGAGATTGCCCCTACTGCGGTACAGAAACAAGAATACAATCAGGAGCAAGTCAAAGACAAAGACTTTCTAAGTATTGCCGAAACCTGCAAACTACTTGGAGCAAGTAGAATGACCCTGTACCGTCAAATCAAAAACGGGAAAATACAAGCTGCAAAAATTGGGAGCCGTACCATCATCAAGAGAGAAGAAATCGAAAAACTGTTTCAGGCATGAAAGTAACACTAAGAAAACGCAATCAAGGTGGAAAGACCAGTCTATACCTCGACTACTACCACAAGGGGAAAAGGAAAACCGAATACCTCAAATTATACCTTTCGCCCAATGCAAAGACCAAAGAGGAAAAGGAAGTCAACAAAAAGACCCTTCAATTAGCTGAGACTATTAGAGCACAGCGACAAATCGAAATCCAAAACGGTGTTTATGGATTCCGAGACAATGAGAAATTGAAAGGCAGCTTCCTTGCATACATTGAGCTACTGGCTAACCAGAGACAAGACAGCCCAGGCAATTATGGCAACTGGACAAGTATGCTAAAACACCTAAAGGCTTTCTGTTCCTATGAGGTTTCCTTCTCAGATATTGACCGTCAGTTTATTCAGGATTTCAAATACTACCTTGATAAAAAGGCTATTGCACATGGTGACCAGAAACTATCTCAAAATTCTAAATACTCCTACTTTAACAAGTTGCGAGCAGCTTTAAAGCAAGCAGTGAAAGACGGTATTCTACCCACCAACCCAAGTGAAGGAGTTGACGCCTTTAAACAAGGTGAACCTGAAAGAGAATTTCTGACCTTGGAGGAACTGCAAGCAGCAGCCAATACGGAATGTGAAATACCTCAGATGAAAACGGCATTCATATTTTCATGCCTTACAGGTCTCAGGTGGTCAGACATTAATAAGCTACTCTGGTCAGAGGTGCAGCACTCAAATGATAACGGGTATTACATCCGATTCAGACAAAAGAAAACCAAGGGAGCAGAAACCCTCCCTATTTCAGAACAAGCCTTTGGCTTGCTCGGTGAAAGGCAAGCTCCAGAAGAGCGAGTATTCAAAGGATTAAAATACTCTGCATGGCATAACCTGAAATTGCAACAATGGATGATGAAAGCTGGTATCTCCAAAACCATCACTTTCCATTGTGCCCGTCATACCTATGCCACTTTGCAGCTTACGGCAGGAACTGATATTTACACAGTCTCAAAGCTCTTAGGCCATAAGGAATTGAAGACCACCCAAGTCTATGCGAAAATCATAGATGAGAAGAAACAGGAAGCAGCCAACAAAATCAAACTTGACCTATGAGCAATCAAACCAAATTACTTGACGACATCCTGTACCAAGAGCTTCGCCCTTGGTTAGGGAAAAACAGCCTTGATCAAAAGTATGCTTCCAAACTCAGCAGCGTAAAAGAAGCCTCCACAGATTTTCAATTCAAATATGAAATCAATTTTCACAGGCCATTCGATCACAAAACAAAGTACTATTCCAAACTGATATTGAATAATGTCAAAGCGGAATGTGTCAGGCTTGTGGAGCTGATCAAGGAGGACAACAACGAAAACTTAATCAAGTATTGGCTTGAAGACACACTTAACAAGCGGATTAAAACACGTTTAAAAGACCTTGGAAAGCTCATTAAAGAAAAGGACTATGCACTGACGTACATAGATCCTAAAAAAACATCCTTTGAATTAGACCAAACTCACAAGGCAAACACATTCATCTTACAGCTTCTAAAGCTTGCATACATGCAGCTTTACTTAGAAATCCAAAATGCTTTCAGCACTTGGATAGAAGATCAATTCATACTGGAGGACTTTTACAGCCAACTACTTTTAGAACCTGTCCCGGACAAACATTTCTTGAAACCAGTTCAAGTAATTGAAGTTGAATCCAAACCATTACCAGCAGCCAAAACGGAAACCGCAGCAACGGCAAATTCATTTCATTCATTTACCTACAAGCAGCTAAACACCAACCCAGATAAATTGACCGATTTATGGGATAGTCTAAAGCTGAATCATTTCATTAGCAAATCCACAACCCTACTCAACTTCAAAAAGGTATTCTCAGGAGGTGAAATCAAAACGCCTATAGAATGGACAGGAAATATCAGCGAGCTATTCTATTTCATTAAGCTGATATACTCTGAGCATAAGTTGGTGGAGGATCTAAAGCAAAAGCAATGGGAAGTGACTTGCCTATGCTTCGTTGATACTGATGGGAATTCCTTTGACAGGTCAAAGTTCAGGTCTTTAAAAAGACCGAACCTATCAGGAGATAAAATAGAAAAGGCAGTTTCGCACCTGATATAGTCCACTCTGCACTATACTCCTTTTATCTTTTTTCTGTTTTTGTTTAGTCCTCTTTTACCTTAAAAGTGGGCTATCAATTTTTACAGCCCACTCTGCACTCTGCACTCTACACTGCACCATGCTTTAGAGCCTCATAACGCCCCTTTTAGCCTCCTACTTTAGCATCGTATTCGACAATCGGATATGACTTTTGGCCAAGAGTCCATTCATTAATTCTTAATACGATTTAAGATGGACGAAATAATTGAACGTCTTGAAAATCTCCAACGCCTAATTGAGAGCCAGGGGATTTATACGAAAGAAGTTTTAAACTTCAATGAGGCTTGCCAGTACTTGGAACTTTCACAGTCACACTTGTACAAGTTGACAAGTGCAGGGAATATTCCACACTACAAGCCCAATGGAAAGAAGCTCTATTTCAAAAGAAGCGAGTTGGAAAGCTGGTTGCTTCGCAACCGCAATTCCACTCAGGAAGAAATAGACCAACGGGCAGCGGATTACCTAATCAAGAAAGGGAGGGTGAAGCTATGAACGAGCTAATGGATATGATCTTGACCCTCGCTCAAGACATTAAAACAGTCAAAGCCTATCTCCTCAATTTCCATAAATCACGTTTGGAGCAGTTCAGCGAAGAATGGATTGATGGACAGGTAGTGATGCAAACGCTTCACATCAGTAAAAGAACCCTCCAATCCCTTCGGGATAGTGGGGTTCTTCCTTACAGCCGAATCAATGGTAAATTCTACTACAAGGTTTCCGATATAGAAGCCTTGCTGGAATCCAATTACTCACCTTCAAAATCAAAGCACTATGGAGGTAAGTAGAAAAGCCATTCTCGACAAAACGCACTACGGCCTGAATATCTATGCCCATGTGTTGCGACAGTACTATCCGGGTGAAACAGTCCTTTCCCTTTCGGGAAGGGACTGTAAACCTGCGAAAAACCCTTTCAATGCGGACAAGCCTACATTGTTGGTAAAAGTGGTTGACGGTTGCGCTACGCACACCGATTCCGAAGAAGTCATTGCACAAGGCAATGTCTTTGATTTTGCAGCATTGCATTTCAGCCTCGAAGGGCAAGCCCTTCTCGACAAGCTGAATGAGGAACTGCATTTGCGTATCGGTAAGCAGCAAGGTTTTTACAGACAGGCAGAATCGCAACCTGCGGTTGCTCTTCCTGAAATAATCAAACCGGCTCCGCCAGTTTTCAGCTATTTCACCAAGCCTGTTACCAACGTAACACCAAGTCGGAAAGCCTCCTTAGTTGAGGTGTACCGCCTTATCAAAGGGAATGAATTTGCTTCGTGTACAAGTACACTACGCAACATTCCCGACCCGAAGGAAGCCCGAAAGTACAAGGCTCAAAATTTTGATTATGTGACCTTCTCAGGCACGTTCTCCAAACGCAATGACGCAAACCTTCAAAAACATTCAGGTTTGCTCACAATCGATTTTGACCACATTGAAGACATTCCTTCACTCAAGGCGGCATTGCTCAACGACCATTACTTTGAAACAGAGCTACTGTTTATATCCCCTTCAGGTGATGGCCTCAAATGGGTAATTCCAATCCACTTGACGCAAGCAAAACACCAGGACTATTTCAAGGCAGTGGCAAACTACGTTTCCCACACCTATCAACTCGAAATAGACCAATCCGGAAAGGACATTTCAAGGGCATGTTTCCTTCCGCATGATTCAGAAATATTCATCAATCCTAAATACTTGTAGGACATGGAAAGAAAGACATTCAATCCGCAGGATTGGCTTAATCAGCCAACCCCGCAACCAAAAGTTACTGAGCAACCAACTTTCAATTCAGATTCTCAAATAGACGAAGTAGAACGCATCATCCAGAGCATTGAAGCTAACCGGGTTGATATTACCTCCACTTACAGCGATTGGGTTAATATCGGCTTCACCTTTGCGGATGAATTTGGAGAGAATGGCCGGCCGCTATTTCATAGAGTTAGCCAGTTCTACCCCGACTATTCCGCTCCGGAGTGCGACAAGCAATTTGACAATTGCTTGAAATCAAAAGGTCATGGCGTTTCACTAAAAACCTTTTTCTTCCTGACCAAAGATGCAGGAATTGATATTACGCCTCCACGGGCAGAACGGCAGGATCAGCGTACTTTCAAGAGGGAGAAACTGACCGGCAGTCAAGAGCATCCACAGCAGAGGGAAAATCAGGAACCGGAAGAAATGCCGACATTTTCCGATTCTATGTTTCCTGAACTTCCTGAATTTCTTCAAAAGGTTGTGGAGATTGCCACTTCCAAAGAGGAAAGGGATATTCTACTCCTCGGTTCCCTCGGAGCTATCAGTGCATGTTTACCCAAAGTATCGGGCATTTATGATGGCAAACGGGTTTTCCCCAATCTGTTCCTATTCATTACAGCCCAAGCATCCGCAGGAAAAGGCCGCTTGGTGCATTGCCGCCAGTTGGTGAATCCGGTTCACAAAGAATTGAGAGAACAGGCTAAACTCCATAAGCAACACTATGAATTGGAAATGGCCGAATACAATGCCAAAAAAGGAAAGGAAGAAGGTATCGAGAAGCCAGCCAAACCACCGGAGAAGATGCTGTTCATTCCTGCAAACAACAGTTCAACGGGAGCTTACCAGCTTTTGGGTGATAGTGATGGCAGAGGGCTGATTTTCGAGACCGAAGGTGATACCTTAGCACATGCCTTCAAGAGTGATTACGGAAACTACAGTGACGGCTTTAGAAAAGCTTTTCACCATGAAACCATTTCCTACTATCGCAGAACCGACCGTGAGTTTGTAGACATTGAAAGCCCTTGTCTTTCTACTGTCCTTTCAGGAACGCCAAAACAAGTTTCGGCATTGATACCCAACGCTGAAAACGGCCTATTCAGCCGTTTCATCTTCTATTTCATGAATGTGCGGCCGGTATGGAAAAATGTATTTGCCAGCCAAACAGACAACGGACTGGACGATTACTTTGAAGCCCTGGGCAATGAGTTCTATGAACTCTACAAAGTCATTATGCAGGATGAGCCCCGGCAGTTCTACCTCACGGCAGACCAGCAAGAACAGTTCAATCAGTTTTTCGGACAGATTCAGGAAAAGTACATGAACCTTCAGGGCTTGGACTACATGGCCACTATTAGGAGATTGGGTTTAATTGCCTACCGCATCTGCATGATATGCTCCGCTTTGCGGATCATGGAAACGGGCGATACTTCTCGAAAGCTAATTTGTGAGGAAAGGGATTTTCAAGCTGCGCTTTCAATGGTGAAGGTATTGGTCAAGCATTCAAGCAAAGTGTTTGTAGAGCTTCCGCAGGAAGAACCCAAGCCCACACGAATGAATAAGAAAGAGAAGTTCCTGTATGCCCTACCCCGCAACTTCAATCGCCAGAAATACCTTGAAGTAGCCAACACAATGAGTATTCCGGCAAAGACAGCAGAAGGCTACATTGCCCACTTTGTGAAATCAGGTCTTATTCACCGTGAGGCACACGACAATTATATAAACACCTCACTTGAGGAATCTCAGGATTCTAAGGAAATCAAGGAAGGATAAGCCCGTTGGGCTTTCCTTCCGAAGGTTCGACCAGACCATTAAAAATTTACACCACTGGTCAACCTAAGGACAAATAATCCTTAGTTTCCTCTATTTCCTCAAATTCCTGAAATCAGTTTATCACTTCTTTTTGCTTTTACTATCGCTTTCTTTTCTTATATTTGACAAATTCTGACAAGTCAATAATACGGCAATGAATTATCTGGGCAATAAGATCAGGGAGCTTCGGGAAACAAAGGGTTTACTGCTCCGGCAAGTGGCGGCCCATATCGAAGTGGATACCGCACTGGTGAGTAAGTTGGAGCGTGGAGAGAGAAAAGCCCAAAGGGACCAAATTTCCAGGATTGCCGACTTTTTGAAAGTAAAGGAAGATGAACTGCTTTTCTTATGGCTGGCGGACAAGATCATGGACGATATCCAAGACGAACCACAGGCATTAGAAGCATTGAAATTTGTAGAACGCCAACTCCATTCAAATCTATGAATGATAATTTGTAAATGATGAATAAAACAGACCTACAAAAAAGGACAAAAACATTTGCGCTCTATATTATTAAAATAGTGCAATTGCTTCCCGAAAACCGGGTATGTTGGACTTTTTGTGATCAAACCATAACCCCTATTCCCCTGGATAAAGACAAGAAAGGACTTGCTCCGCAAGCCCCTCGATATACTTCAATTGACAAAGTGTTGAAGGCTAAAAAATTATCTCAGGTGTTTTAACCTATCGAAGAGCTATGGATCAGGACTTATTCTTCAATGTACTCACATTCGACTGGCCAAAGGAGCCCGTAACACTCTATTTTTCAAACGAAAGTAATGACAGGTGCCAGGATCTCTATTTCAGCCTTTTCCCTAATGAAGCCGAGTCATTGTTCCCCGGATTAGTCCGCAATAGCACAAATACGCTCCATACCACCTTTGGTTATCCAGCAGAAGGATTTCAACCTTTATCCATTGATCTCAAAAATGAGAATCAGGATTTTGTTAAGAGATACTACAACCATCAGATCAATTACTATTTCCGAAAGATTGCCAAGAAAATTGTTAGGACGGGATTTGTGAATGAAAACCAGGTATGGTTAAAAACAAGTGTAGGAGGAACAGACTTGTATGATGTATATGAGAAATTCTCTTTAAAGGTTCAAATTTCATTGATTAGTGACTATCCGGAGTTGGTGTTATCCTATGATGGTCAATCCAAAATCTCAAAACAGAGTGTAGCTGAATTGATTCAGACAATCAGCCCAAAATGCTTCAACAGAGTCCTACACGGTAAGAGTTTATACAAATGGGAAAAGTGTCAGGAAAATGAATTTATTGATCCGGAGAACTGCTATCCGGTTATTAACAAAGACCTTGAAGCAGCATTGGGCATTCCGTTCGGGCTCCCTCTCAGAGACAACCGGTATCCGGTATATCTAAGCTATATCAAGGGATTCTATTGCAAATATCTGAACCAGCCCAAATTCAAAAAGCTCATTCCATTACATAAATCAGGTTTTCTTTCCGTTGTTCCTTCAAGAATTGACTCCACGTCAGAAGAGAGCAACCAGTTGCTTTTCGGCAACAATCAGCCAGATACCACACCAAAATATGCGCTCAAAAGATTAAAACCATTTAAGAAAAGTCCCTATCCCAATATTCATTTATTCTTTATAGTCCACGCTGATGATGCGGAGCACACCTTCACAATTAAAGAGCACTTTGAGAAGGGATTCGATTCATTCAATGGCATGCAGAGCTATGTAGGGTTGTATTTTCACACTGCAGAAGGATTTAGTGTTGTCTTTAAAGACAAGGAAGATCCAATCTCTGAGATTGAAAAGGCTCTGAACACAAGAAATTTTGACCCGGAAATCAAGTACATCGCAATCTATGTCACTCCTTATGGCAAATTCGAAAAAGAAAAGCCTAAACGAGAAATATACTATCAGTTAAAGGAAGTACTTCTAAAAAGAAGAATCACTTCTCAAGCCATTGATCCTCAAAAAATGGTTGAACAGGGTATCAATTGGAGATACAGCCTACCCAACATTGCTGTAGCTATGTTGGCTAAATTAGATGGTATTCCCTGGCGTCTAAATACACCGGTAAAGAATGAATTAGTCGTTGGCGTTGGAGCATTCAAGCAAGTAGATATAGGTGTTCAATATATTGGAAGTGCCTTTAGTTTTACCAATAATGGGCGTTTCAATCGCTTTGAGTATTTTTTAAAAGATGAAATCGACATCCTCGCAGGATCAATTGGAGCTGCGGTTAAGCAATATGCCACTGTCAATGCTGCCCCGGATAAATTGGTTATTCACTTCTACAAAACCATGAATGAAGATGAAATGCAACCCATCCTGCAACAATTGGAGGATCTGGGACTATCAATTCCGGTTTTCATTATCACCATCAACAAAACGGAATCGGAAGACATTGTTGCTTTTGATAGAAAGTGGAAAGGTTTGATGCCAAATAGTGGCACCTTCATTGGAATAGGCAAGGATAGATACCTGCTATTCAACAATACCAGATACAATGGAAGTCCGGTGGGTAAGTCAGATGGCTTTCCCTTCCCCATTAAGCTAAAAATCCAATGCTCCATTCCCGAACTTACCAAAGACATGAAAACAGTCAATGAGTTGATAGATCAGGTGTATCAGTTCAGTAGAATGTATTGGAAGTCTATAAGGCAACAAAATCTTCCGGTCACTATAAAATATCCTGAAATGGTAGCTCAAATAGCTCCTCACTTTAAGGGAGATGATATTCCACCTTATGGAAAAGACAACCTTTGGTTTTTATGAATGCAATACATAAAAGACCGGGATTTTGAATGAGGTATTGGCTTTCATGGTATTGTCGATCCTAGAGGAAATATCGTGGATGATTACTGTAAGCATTATGCGACCCTCCAATGCCGCATTTCCATAATTTGTCAAGGATATAGTTAAGCCAACGTTTCTACAGAATTAACCCCGTATTTTGTATTTATGAAATTACTCATCGTAGAAGACGAGCCGCAATTGCTGAAAAGCCTTGAGGAATTTGCTGATGATGAAGGTTTTCTTTACGATACCGCAAGCAATTTCCGGGAAGGTATGGAACGCATCGGTCTCTATAATTATGACTGCATCGTCCTGGACATTAATCTTCCTGATGGCAGCGGATTTGACCTTTTGGAAAGACTTTATAAAGAAGGCAAAACTGACGGGGTGATCATTCTTTCAGCACGCAATTCGCTGGATGACAAATTAAAGGGCCTGGGACTTGGGGCTGATGACTACCTCACCAAGCCGTTTTACTTTTCCGAACTCAATGCCCGGATAAAAGCCATCATCCGCAGAAAACAATTTAAAACCAACAAACTTGTCCGCTTTGCTAACCTGGTTATTGAACCTGACCAGTACCTGGTCGGGGTAAACGACCTTGAAAATCTTATTTCATTTACAAAAAAAGAGTATGCTATTCTTACACACCTGATAAATAACCATAAGCGGGTGATCTCCAAAGTATCGCTGGCGGAATATATTTGGGGCGATTATGTGGATGAGGCCCAAAGTTTTGATTTTCTGTTTTCTCAGATCAGGAACCTCAAAAGAAAGCTGAAAGATGCCGGGGCGCAGGTAGAAATCAACAACATCTATGGGGTAGGTTATCAAATCCAGGCATTATGAAGCTGCTTACCTACACCTCCCGCATTCAATCGCTTTATTTCCTGATCCTGTTTGGGATTTTTTCCATATTGTTTTACCTGGTGCTAAGCTGGAACGTACTTCAAAATGTAGATGAAGTGTTGTACAACCGCAAAGCCAACCTGCTGGCTTACCTTGAACAAAACCCTGAAGCACCGTATAAAGAGGACAACCCGCTGGACGATTTCACCTTTTATCTTGTTGAAGAAGCTGCTTTTCAGGAAAGATACGAAAGTTATACCGATACCCTCATTTATGAGCCTGTTGATGACGAGTTCGATGAATACCGCATGCTAAACACTTTTGTGAAGCTACATGGCAAACATTACCGGCTGGAAATCATAAAACCTCACCTGGAAGCGGCTGAAATGATCGGAACCATTGCTATCACGCTGGGATCTTTGTTCCTGGGCCTGTTGCTTTCTTTTTATGTATCCCAGCGCGTTATCTCCCGGAAAATATGGGGCCCGTTTTTCGAAATACTCGAAAAACTCCGGCTCTTTCGATTTGATAAACAAGAATTTCCTGCACTGCCACCTACACATATTGATGAGTTCCGGATGCTGAATGAAGCTGTGAATGAGCTGACCCGAAAAAACAAGGAAGTATTTGAAAGCCAGAAGCAATTTATCGAAAATGCTTCCCATGAAATGCAAACACCCCTGTCTGTTATCCAGTCAAGGTTGGAAGGGCTTATCGGACAGGCAGAACTCACACAAGAGCAGGCGGAAATTGTGGAAGGCATTATCGGCTCCACACAGCGCTTAAAAAAATTGAACAAAACCCTGCTGCTCTTATCTAAAATTGAAAACCGGCAGTTTCTCCTTTCAGAACAGGTTGATATAAACACAATAATCAGCCGATCAATGGAATATTATGAAGAACAGAAAGCTGCCCTGAATATATCGGTGAAAACGGAACCACAAGATAACTTGATTGTGCAAGGTAATACGATGCTTGCCGAGATACTGGTACAGAACCTGCTTAAAAATGCATTTCTGCATAACAGGGAAAATGGCACGGTGAACATTCAAACAAAAGAGAGAAAGCTCGTGATTGCCAACACAGGGGATGAAAAGCAAGGAAAAGGGAGAGTATTAGAGAAAGACAAATTATTCAGCCGTTTCTACAAGCAATCCGGTAATCCCGATACCTGGGGACTAGGGTTGGCCATTGCCCGGAAGATTGCCGAAACAAGCGGCTGGGAGCTTCATTACCGTGAAGAAAAAGGGTTGCACATTTTTGAGGTGGATTTCGGGTAACCAGACGATCTTCCCAAATTTCTACAGATTTGATGATTTACTTTACCTTTATAAATACGTGTATTATCTAAAATAAAATGACTTCAATGATGAACAGAAAGGATTTTCTCAGGAATTCGGCAATATTGGGTGGAGCGAGCATCCTTCCCATCAACAACGTTTTTTCACAGAATGTAACAGAAAATGGCATGGATAAACTGGTGGACAGCAATGGTAATTTCATCCAAAAATCGCTTCCATATAACAAGACATTCTTAGAACCACACATGGATGAAGAAACCCTGCACCTGCATTATGAATTTCATCATGGAGGAGCAGTAAAAGGGGCGAATAAAGACTTGGAAAACATCAAAAAACACCTTCAATCAGGCGAGATGGATCAAGTAGATATGTGGACTCGTAAGCTGGCCTATCATTTTTCAAGTCATGTCCTGCATTCCATATTCTGGTCTAACCTGACCAATAAAAAAACACAGCCCAAAGCGGAATTACTGAAACAGATAGAGAAAGACTTTGGCTCTTTTGATAACCTGAAAGCATACATCTCCAAAATTTCCAAATCTGTAGAAGGGAGTGGCTGGGGAATATTGGGCTATCAGCCCTACTCACAATCCCTCACTTTACTGCAATGCGAAAACCACCAGAAGCTCACGCAGTGGGGTGTGGTTCCCCTGTTGGTCATTGATGTATGGGAACATGCTTATTACCTGAAATACAAAAACAAGAGGGCAGAATTTGTCGACACTGTATTGGAAATTATCAATTGGGACAATGTGGCAGAACGGTTTGTAACAGCTAAAAAATTACACGGATAACTTTTGTTGGAATATAGAACTAAGACCACATGACCTCTCCTCTGTTACCACCAGTATATTCAGCATATATAGATAATATATGATCGATAAACAGGTCTCCTATAAAGAAGCCCTAAAAGTGTGGGTTAAAGTTGCCATCTACAGTTTTGGAGGCCCGGCCGGTCAAATTGCCGTGATGCACAAAATATTGGTAGAAGAAAAAAAATGGATCAGCGAGAACCGTTTCTTACATGCATTGAATTATTGCATGTTGTTGCCGGGCCCTGAAGCACAACAACTGGCCACTTACATCGGTTGGCTATTGCACAAGACCAAAGGAGGATTGGTTGCCGGAGTACTGTTTATCCTGCCGGGATTCATCTCCATTCTGATCCTGAGTATTCTTTATGCAGCCTACAGGGACGTAGGAATCGTTGAAGCCATATTTTTTGGTATAAAGCCAGCAGTGCTGGCCATCGTTATTGGTGCGGTCATCAAAATAGGTAAAAGGGCGCTAAAAAATGAAGTGATGATAATAATGGCTGCACTGGCATTTGTGGCCATATTTTTCTTCGAGGTGGATTTTCCTTACATCATTATTGTGGCAGGGCTGACCGGTTTTATTGGTGGCAGAATTTGGGAAGAAAAATTTCATGTAATAAAAGGACATGAGGCCAAATCGGATCAGGATAATAATTATTTCATTGACAGTTATATTCAGCCCGTTAAGCCTTCAATAAAGAAAACAGTCAAAACAGTTTTGCTGTTCATAACCTTATGGGCACTGCCGTTAGTACTGATCGCCCTGTGGATAGGAACAGAAAATATTTTCTTTTCGGAAGGCCTGTTTTTCAGCAAAACGGCTGTGGTCACCTTTGGTGGTGCCTATGCAGTGTTGGCTTATATAGCCCAGAAAGCTGTGGAGGATTACGGCTGGCTCAAAAGTGGGGAAATGCTTGACGGATTGGGCATGGCAGAATCCACCCCCGGGCCGCTCATTCAGGTTGTGCAATTTGTCGGGTTTATGGGAGCTTATCGTTTATCTGGTACGATGGATCCACTTCTGGCCGGAATCTTAGCTTCCTTACTGGTAACCTGGACTACTTTTGTGCCTTGCTTCCTGTTTATATTTACCGGAGCTCCCTATATTGAGTATTTAAGAGGCAATAAAAACGTCACTACTGCCTTGTCCGGAATTACGGCTGCTGTTGTAGGAGTCGTGCTCAACCTTGGCGTGTGGTTCGCTATCCATACACTTTTTGGAGAAGTAAACGAAAGCCATTCCCTGGGGATTAGGTGGATGATACCTGAGTGGGCTACAATTAACATTCCTTCATTGGTGATTGGACTTATTGCTGCATTTGTTTATTTCATCCTGAAATGGGACATGCTGAAAACAATCCTGGTCAGTATAATATGCGGCATCCTGTATTATTTCACCTTTTCATAATATAAGTCCCTCCCCACTTCCTTCTCCCCATTTCCCCGCTTCCAACTCCATTCCCATATTTCTACAGAATCGCATTATAGGTTTGTGATAATTAATGACAAAATTGAAAAATGGTTCGAATATTCAAGATCCCCCTGCTAGTAGCCATCATTACCTTTGCCTGGACGAATGTACATTCCCAGACCCAGGTTCCTATAAAACAGCTACTGGAAACAGCCACAAAAAACTACCCCGCAATTCTTGCCGCAGAGGCACAAAAGGAGGCATCCGGAGAAAGGGTCAAATCCACCAGGCGTACAATTATACCCGATATTAATGCTTCTGCCCAGGCCAACTATTCGACTTATAACAACCTCACCGGGATGTTCTATCCTGAATACATTTTACCGGTGAGCGGTCCCCCATCTACTGAGAATCTCAACAATATGGTCTGGGGTTCGGCTGCCGGTTTGCTCATGAAATGGGAGCCTTACACCTTCGGACGCAGAGGCAATGAGATAAAAGCAGCCGAAAGCACCTATGAGGCCGGGGTGGCCATGAAAAGCCTTACGCTATTGGAACATAACGTGCAATTATCTAGCACCTACCTGGATTACCTCCTCGCCCTTCAAATCCTGGATGTACTGGAAAGCGATCGGAAAAGAGCCGAAGCAAATTACGAACAAGCCGTAAGCCTGGCTACTTCCGGATTGGTTTCGGGGGTGGATACGGCACGTTTTCATACCGAACTATCCAAGACGAAAATTAAGATCCTGCAACAACAAAATATCCTTCATGAATATAAAGCAACACTGTCGGAATTGGTTGCGGCTGATTTACCTGAAAACCTGGTGGATTCGACCTTTTTTAGAATATTGCCACAGTTATTAGGAGATACAGAAATGATCCATCCGAGAGAACAGTTGGCTATAGCCGAGTGGAAAACATCACAATTCCAATATAAAGCGGAGAAACTAAGCTGGCTGCCCACCCTAAGTGTATTGGGTACTGCTTATGGTCGTGGTTCCGGTGTGCAGCTCAGCAACAACGGCACCACCTTTGTCGATAACCCGTCTGACGGATTTAATATCAACCGGTTCAATTATGGCATTGGTGTACAACTTGCCATACCGCTGACCCAGATCAGCCGCTATCAAACCCAGTGGAAAGCAAAGGAACTGGAAGCTGAAGCCGATAAACAGAAACTGGAAGAAGTTCGCCTGGCCCTCAACAAGCAAAAGTCCGTTGCTGATAACACATTAATCACTGCACTGGCCATTGCCGGGGAAACACCTGTACAATTCCAGGATGCCCGTTATGCGTATGAAGCCATACAATCCCAGTACCAGGCAGGGCTGATAACCTTTACGGAGCTGATTGAAGCCCGGAATGAGCTGGTAACAGCAGAAATCGAACTTCGAAGATCCTATTGGGAAGCCTGGAAAGCACTACTGTATGTAGCCGCTATAAATGGTAATCTGGAAATCTTTTTAAACCAATTATAGAGATGATCAAACTAATAATATCTGCTTTAAGGAAACCTTTAACAGTTATGGTAGCCCTTTTGGCTATCGTGTTTTTTGCTGTGTTGGCTATCCGGAACATGTCGGTCGATATATTCCCGAAGCTGGGTACGCCAACTATATATGTGGCTCAAACGTATGGAGGTTTGGCTCCCAACCAAATAGAGGGTTTTATGACCTCCTACTACGAATATCATTTCCTGTACATTAATGGTATAAAAGAAGTAGAAAGCAAAACGATCCAGGGCGTTTCCTTAATGAAGCTCACCTTTCATGAAGGAACCGATATGTCTCAGGCTCTGGCGGAAGTAGTGGCCCAGGTCAACCGGTCCAGGGCATTTATGCCTCCGGGTACCGTACCCCCTTTTATTACCCGGTTTGACGGAGGAGGCGCACCGGTAGGCCAATTGGTTTTTAGCAGTGAAACCCGGTCCTTGGGTGAAATACAAGATCTGGCGCTTTTTAAAGTACGCCCCAAATTTGCTTCTATCCCGGGCGTGTCAGCTCCTCCTCCCTTTGGCGGAAACCAGCGTACGGTGCTCATCAAGGCAGACCCTTCCAAGCTGCGTAGTTACAACATCAGCCCGGATGAACTGGTTATGGCCATTGCCAAAGGCAACACCATATCTCCCTCCGGCAACATCCGGACAGCGGACAAACTCTTGATCGCAAATCAGAATACGGTGGTAAGTGATATTCAGGAGCTGGCCAATATCCCCTTAAAGAAAGGTTCCGGACCCGCTGTATACGTAAGGGATGTAGCCGAGGTGCAAAACGGATCCGATGTGGCTTCAGGCTATGCCCTGATCAATGGAAGCCGCTCCATATATATTCCGGTAACCAAACGGGCGAGCGCTTCCACTTGGGATGTCGTCAAGCGCATAAAGGCAAGCCTGCCGGAAATGCAGGCGGCTGTGCCGGATGACATCAAAGTAAGTTATGAATTTGATCAGTCGGGTTACGTGATCAACTCCCTGAAAACCCTGTCCTTTGAAGGGGTATTGGGAGCAGTGCTTACCGGCTTAATGGTATTGCTGTTCCTGGGTGACAGGCGCAGTGCACTCATTGTGGTTCTCACCATACCGCTTGCCATATTATCGGCAGTAGTGTGCCTCTATCTGACCGGACAGACAATCAATATCATGACGTTAGGCGGACTGGCACTGGCGATAGGTATTCTCGTAGATGAATCGACTGTGACGATTGAAAATATCCACCGGCATCAGGAAATGGGCAAGACGAAGGCCCGGGCCATTCTGGATGCCTGCAAAGAAATTGCCTTGCCCAAACTCCTCATCCTGATCAGCATCCTTGCCGTATTTGTCCCGTCCTTTTTTATGAGCGGCACGCCCAGGGCCATGTTCTTACCGCTTACGCTGGCGGTAGGTTTTGCCATGATCGCCTCTTTTCTGCTTTCTCAAACAATGGTACCCATTCTTTCCAATTGGTTTTTGAAAGATCATGTTCCTAAAAACGAAGATGGAAAGTTTCAACGGTTTAGAAACCGGGTAACAGGATATACAAAAGGTATCACAAACATGGGCGGATGGGCCATCGGTATTTACCTGGTAGTCATTATTGCTATGCTTGCGTCCGTTTGGCAGTCTACCGGCACAGAGATATTTCCAAAAGTAAACTCCGGACAGTTGCAAGTCCGGTTAAGGATGCCCGATGGCACCCGTATCGAAAACACTGAAGAGAAAACAAAAAAATTCCTGGAGGTAGTAGACGAGGTGGTGGGTAGAGAAAATGTAGAGATCACTTCAGCATTTGTCGGCATCCAGCCTCCGAGCTACCCGGTCAATACTATTTTTCTATGGACAAGTGGTCCGCATGAGGCAGTTGTCAAGATCAAGCTGAAAGAAACAGGACAAGACTTGGACGTCCTCAAAGAAACCCTCAGGAAAAGCATAGCGGAAACCATACCTGAAATGCGCCTCTCTTTCGAACCTGCTGACCTGGTAGACCAGGTGATGAGCCAGGGGGCCAATACATCGGTGGAAATTGCCGTGCAGGGTAAAAACCTTGTTGAATCACGAAAATTTGCTGAAGAAATAAAGAACAGAATAGAAGGGTTATCTTTTATGCGGGATGTACAGTTTGGCATTCCGTTGAACTATCCTTCCATTGACCTGGAGTACGACCGTGTACGTGCCGGCCAGTTGGGCCTTACCATTGAAGACATCAGCCGGTCGGTAACGGCCTCCACTTCTTCCAGCCGTTTCACCCAGCCCAATTACTGGCTGGATGCCGGATCGGGTAATGCTTATCAAGTACAGGTAGAGTTTCCACAATATATGGTAGATCAACCCGGTGATATCGAAAAGGTGCCGCTTAAATCGGAAAATGGAAAAACCGTCTATGTGGGTGACGTGAGCAAATGGAAACCGGCTACCGTGATTGGGGAATACGACCGCCTTAACCAGCAACGGTTCATCACCATCACAGGAAACCTGCATAACAAAGACCTGGGAAGCGCCATTAAAACCCTACGTAATGAGGTGAATGCAATGGGTGAACCACCTGCCGGGATGAGTGTTAAATTCAGAGGACTCGCAGAACCTCTCACCCAAACCTTTGATGAACTGAGCACCGGCCTTTTGCTGGCAGTAGCTGTAATATTTCTGCTACTGGCAGCCAGCTTTCAGTCGTTCCGGCTTTCCTTCGCAGTGCTATCTACTGTTCCTGCCGTCATAGCCGGATCCTTCCTTCTTATCTGGATAAGTGGGAACACGCTCAATATTCAATCTTTCATGGGCAGTATCATGGCCATAGGGGTGGCGGTGGCCAATGCCATTTTATTTGTCACCATAGCCGAGCAATATCGGAAAGATCAAAGACAAAACCCACACCTGGAAGGAATAAAGGATCGGTTGAGACCCATACTCATGACCAGCATTGCCATGATAGCTGGTATGACTCCTATGGCGCTTGGACTGGGCGAGGGAGGCGAGCAAACCGCCCCACTGGGGATAGCCGTGATTGGCGGGTTGCTGTTTTCCGTGTTTGCCACCGTGTTCATCCTGCCTTCCGTTTACTGGCAACTTACGGGAAGAAAACACTATAAGAGCATATCACTCGATCCGGACGATGAGCAGAGCGCCTATTTTGGACAGTAGTAAAATTTACATGAAACCAGAAAAAACAGTAAAGTTTAAACATAATGAGAAAATACATCCTACCAATTTTATATATGGCCATTGTTTCTGGCTGTTCGAATAAAGCTGAAAACAGCAACATGGAAAGCAAAGGTGGGCCGGCAAAAAAAGCGGAAATAATAACAGTGAGTTACGAAAATGCCCCACAGGCCCTGACACTCCCGGCAGAGTTGCATGCTTTTGAAAAGGCCGGGCTGAATGCCAGGGTGCAGGGATATGTAAGCGAGGTGCTGGTGGATATTGGTGATAAAGTAAAAAAAGGAGCAGTCCTGATAAAAATAGAAGCACCGGAAGTAAAGGCAGCTTATGCTGAAGCCCGTAGCGAGGTAGAGTCTGCCAGAGCAGATTATTTGAGCAGCAAAGATGTCTTTGAGCGGTTGGTGAAAGCCTCCGGAAAGCCTGGTACGGTTTCAGAATCCGACCTGATCAAAGCAAAGAACAAAGCTATGGCTGACAGCACCCGGCTGGTGGCAGCAGATTATACCGCCAGGGCAAAGCAACAATTGCTGGATTATCTTACCATCCGGGCACCTTTCAACGGAGTGATCACCCAAAGGAATACCGATCCGGGAAATCTTGTCGGAGGAAATAATGGTGTCCCTTTGTTGGTGATCGAAAACAATCAAAAATTGCGGTTAAAGGTACCGGTGCCGGAAGCCTTGACCGGAAGTTCTGTGGCGGAGAACGCTGTGACATTTAAAGTAGAGCCATTTCCCGCGACATTGTTCAATGCAGATTTTTACCGGAGAGCCAGAAGCATCGATCCGGACACCCGCACAGAGATGTGGGAATTTATCGTGCACAATCAAAAAGGTGAGTTGAATGCAGGGCTTTTTGCAGAAATACAATTACATATTCAGCGAACTGGTGGAAGTATGTGGGTACCTCAAAGTGCTGTATTGACCACCCTCCGTAGAAAAGCTGTGGGAAAGGTGGTAGAGGGTAAGCTGAAATGGGTAGAAGTAAAAACAGGCATGAAAAACGAAAGTACGGTTGAGGTGTTTGGCGCGCTTGATGCCGGGGATCACATCCTCTTGCAGCCCAATGAAGAAATGACAGAGGGAATGCCTATCAACTAACTTCCGTTTGTATGGGCCGTTTCTTTATCACGTTTCTGGTTTGGGCCATTTGCTATGCTACTTGCAAAGCCCAAACAAGTAAACCGGATACGATTTACGCAGAGTACGTTCAGGAAGAAATTCAGCTTGATGGCAAGCCGGATGAAGCAGTATGGAAGCGAGCCGTACATATCAAAAATTTCACACAGCGGGAATTGAACATTGGTGAACCGGCTACCGAAAGAACAGAAGTTGCGATTCTATATACTGCCAAAACCCTGTACATCGGGTTTTGGGGATATGACAGGAATCCTCAAAAGATAATAGCCCGCGAGATGAAAAGAGACTTTGACTGGGGAGGAGAAGACAATTTTGAGGTGATCATTGATACCTACAATGACGACCGCAACGGATTCCTGTTTGCTATCAATCCCAATGCGGCAAGAGCGGATGCGCAGGTTCTCAATAACGGTGAATCTTTTAATAAATTCTGGAATGGCGTTTGGGATGCCAAAACCACTATTACCGATGAAGGCTGGTTTGCAGAAATAGCCATCCCTTTTTCCACTTTAAAATTCCCCAGTGATGCACAGGAGCAGATATGGGGCATCAACTTTGAGCGGAATATTCGCAGAAAGCGTGAGCAACTGCTTTGGCAGGGCTGGTCACGGGATTCCGAACTGGAACTGTTGAACAGGGCAGGTACCCTGGCTGGCCTGGATAGTATCGTCAGCAAGGATTTTATTGAGATAAAACCTTATACCATTGGCGGGGGTGAATTTACACCGGGTCAGGAAGAAGGGCAATGGAATGCCGGAGGCGATATTAACTACCTCATTACACCCACCCTCCGAATGAACCTTACCCTAAACACTGACTTTGCGCAGGTGGAAGCCGACCGGCAACAGATCAACCTGACTCGATTTCCCCTGTTCTTCCCGGAGCGCAGGGAGTTTTTCCTGGAAGGACAGGACTATTTTGATATGGGAATGGGAAATAGCACTATCCCATTTTATAGCAGGAAGATTGGGTTGGCCGAAGACCGTTCCACCGTACCCATTATTGCCGGGGCAAGGATTCTGGGTAAAGTAAAAAATTCCACCCTGGGAGCATTGTCTATGCAGACAGCAAGCCGGGACAGCATTCCGTCCACCAACTACTCAGTGGTAAGCTGGCGTCAGGATGTGATGAAACAATCCTCCATAGGCATTCTGTCTGCCAATAAATACGAAAATGGACGCTGGCACAGCACTACCGGTGGCTACGGGCTTTACAGTACATCCAAGCTATTCGGTGATAAAAATTTGAATATTGGAGCTTCTTTTACTCAAAATATTAATTCTGATAATTATGATTCTAAAGCCAATGCTCACCGCATCTATCTGAGCTATCCCAACGACAAAGTGGAATTTGATATGGCCTGGCAACGAAGCGCTCCCGCTTTCAACCCGGAGGTGGGTTTCCTGCGCAGGGACAATTTCCAGGAGTTTTATGCAGAACTCGAATGGAAGCCCCGGCCTAAAAACTTTCTGAAATGGATACGGCAGTTCAGCTTTAAGGGGCTTGATATGAACTACTTTGTCTTTGATGATACAGGGGAACTGCAATCGTTCTCTTATGAAATCCGGCCATTAGGCTTTGAAACACGCAGCGGGGAATTTTTTGAGTTTAACCTGCAAAGGAAGGCAGAAGGTTTGCGTGAACCTTTTGAGATCAAAGAAGGCATTACCATACCTGAAGGCGATTACTGGTACAACCGGATGGAAATACAAGCCGCTACATTCAGTGGTCGCACTTGGTCGGTGTATTCCAGAATAAACTGGGGAGATTTCTTTACAGGCAAAAGTACCGAAAGTACATACGAACTTTCCTGGCGAGCCAGCCGCTATCTTAAAATAGGCGCTAACTATGAGAAAAACTGGATTGACTTACCGGAAGGAAGCTTTGATACCGACCTGATCGGAAGCCGGATGGAATATGCAGTCAACCCGAATTTGTTTGGATCATTGTTTTCACAGTGGAACAGCGAAGATGAGGAGGCCATCCTCAATTTTCGTTTGCAATGGATACCGATTATCGGGGCTGATTTCTTTTTCATTGTCAACCAGGCCTATGATACATCAGGGAATGATTGGAAACTTGAAAGGACAACCATCCTGGGGAAATTGATTTGGAGATTTGTAATTTAAAAAGAAAAGCTATGAGACACCTGTTTAATTCGATCATACTATTCATGCTAATGCTTACCGCATGTAGCCCACCCAGTAATGAAGTAACCGTTTACTGTACCGTTGACCAGGTCTTTTCGGAACCGGTGTTGAAGGATTTTGAACGAGAAACCGGCATTAAAGTAAAAGCGGTGTACGATACCGAAGAAACCAAATCCACCGGAGTGATGAACCGGCTAATAGCCGAAAGGGACAATCCCCGGTGCGATGTATTTTGGAGCGGTGACCCGGTACGTAATGGAGTGTTGCAGTCAAGAGGCATAACTGAACCTTATCAATCGGAGCAAACCCGGCTCATCCCTACCCAGTTCAAAGAAAAGGATAACCATTGGATTGGTTTTTCTGCCAGGGCCAGGGTGCTGATCTACAACAAGACGCTTATCTCTCCTGATTCATTACCCCGGTCTGTTCTCGACTTCACAAAACCCCGCTTCAAAGGCCAGTTTGCCATTGCCAACCCCTTGTTCGGCACCACCACTTTCCACATGGCTGCTCTGTTTGTGAAATTGGGCGATGAAAAAGCCAAACAGTGGATGAATGATCTGAAAGCCAATGGAGTGGTGATAGCTGCCAGCAATGGGGACGTTAAAAAGCGAGTAATGAACGGGGAACTCGCCTTTGGCCTTACCGATACGGATGATGCTTTTGAAGCCAAAAAAGAAAGTGATAAGGTAGATTACATTTTTCTGGATCAACAGGAAAATGGCATAGGGACACTCATCATGCCCAATGCCCTTAGTCTTATTAAAGGTTCGCCTCAAAATGAAAACGGGAAAAAGCTGATTAACTACCTGCTGACACGGGAAACAGAAACGAAACTGGCCAAATCCTGTGCACAGATGCCGCTGATCAAAGGAACGGAAGTGCCGCAAAATGTTCCTTCATTGGATAACATTCAACCGATGAAAATCGATTACAAAGAGACTTCTGATAAACTGGAAGCAATACAATCTTGGCTAAAAGCATGGACAGAGCAATAGTCAGGCATATTATACGGATGGTTCCTTCACTGCTGCTGTTTCTGCTGCTGGGGTTGCCACTGGTATTACTGCTTCTGCAATGGCTTAGTGGTGAAGATAAGTCAGCGCTTTTGTCTTCCATTAGCAGGGAGACATTGGTTCTTGTTGGCAAAAGCCTGCTGATATCTGGTATAGTGGCTTTGCTTGCCACCTTCACAGGAACGGTCTGTGGATTTATTCTCTACAAACTGCGGTTTGCTTTCATCGGCATTTACAAGGTGGCGCTGCTACTGCCTTTACTCATTTCCCCTTATATTTTTGCGGTGGCCTGGAAAGATGGTTTTTTCTGGCTATTTGGAAATAATGCTGCCATCTATTCAGATGCAGGTGTGATCCTGGTACATACCATAGTCTTTTTCCCCTTGGCGATGCTCATTACCGGTAGCGCACTATCCCAAGTTGATGCCGGTTATGAAGAAGCCGGATTAATGCTGATGCCTTTCAGGAAAATGGTGGTGAAAATTGTCCTCCCCTTGATCCGTCCTGCCTTAACAATCTCGTTCCTGCTCATCCTGATATTCAGTCTCAGTGACTTTTCAGTTCCTGCTTTCTTTGGCGTGCGCACCTTTACCACTGAGATATTTACCCAGTTTTCTGCCCTGTATAATTTCCCCTTGGCTATCGGGCAATCTGTTTTATTGCTGTTTATATGCCTGTTGCTTATGCTGGCAGAAGCCCGCTACCTTTCAGATGCTCCATTCTTTTCCGTGTCGGTAAAGGGAGGCGTGTCCAAAAAATACAATATCCAGAAGCGGCAAGCCTTGTTTCACGCTTTGCTTTGGTTATTGTTGATAATGGTTTTGCTGATGCCTGTCTTTATGCTGGGAATCCAGTCTTTGAGCGGAAGAACCTTATTCTTCAGGGAAGCATGGATACTGATGCGTCCGGCTGCCCTGCAATCGGTAAAACTTGCCCTGTCGGGCACCTTATTGCTGACATCTGTTGGCCTCTGGACGGCCTACGCTAAAGACCGTATGGGAAACCGGCTGCCCAATGTATTGCTTTTACTGACTTTTATTGTTCCTTCTACCGTGCTGGGCATCGCCCTGATAAGGTATTATAATCTGTCTGCCATGAATTTTATATATGGCACTACCGCAATTCTGCTGCTTGCCTATCTCGGCAAGTTTGGTTTTATCGCTTCCCGGATCATCGGCAATGGTATCAGGCAAATACCGGTTTCTTTGGAGGAATCAGCCCTTGTGATGGGCATACCTTCCTGGAAAATATTTGTGAAGATCAATCTGCCTTTATTGGTACCATCATTATTTGCCGCATTTGTTCTATCCTTCATTTTAAGCCTGGGAGAGCTGGGGGTTACCATGCTGGTTTATCCTCCCGGTATGGAGCTGATGCCGGTCAAAACATTCACCATCAGCGCCAATGCACCGGAAGCCCTTACCAGCAGCATGACCCTGATCAATCTTGGCGTGACCATAGCATTAATCGCGCTGTTTTTTGTGGCTGGAAAATGGTTGTTCAAAAGATATCAATATGCCTGAGATCATCCTGCAACATATCACCCATTGCTATGGAGATAAAGAAGTGTTGAACAATTTCTCCTATTCTTTTGAGCAAGGGGGAACAACCTGTCTGCTGGGTCCTTCCGGTTGTGGTAAAACCACTGTGCTGCGATTAATTGCCGGTTTGGAGAGGCCTTCCAGCGGGGTGATAAAAATAGACGGAGTTAAAGTAAGCGAAAAGGGTGTCATCCTTATCCCACCTCATCAACGTCAGGTTGGTTTTGTCTTTCAGGATCTGGCGCTTTGGCCGCATTTTTCGGTGTACAAAAACATTGCTTTTGCCTTGAAGGAAAGCAAAGAAGCAAACATCAAAGAAAAAATATTTGAATGGCTCGAATTATTCGGGATAAGCGATAAAGCCAGGAAATACCCGCATCAGCTTTCGGGTGGACAAAAACAAATGGTGGCCATTGCCCGCTCGCTGGTACTGCAACCCAAGATACTCCTGATGGATGAGCCACTAGCCAATATTGATGCTCATTTAAAAGAGCGCATACTTGGGCATTTGAAAGACATTCAGCGACAGCAACAGTTCACTATGCTGTATGTTACACATGACCAGAAAGAAGCCATGAACACAGGTGATTACATAGTGGTCATGAATGCCGGAAAAATAGCGGCTGCCGGATCAAAGGAAGAAGTCAGCCGTTCGTCATCTGAATTTGTAAAATCATTTCTAAAAACTTGAAGAGAGGAATTATGAAAACAACAGTAAATTATTTAATGCCCATAATCGCATCCGTTTTGATAACGGTTGCATGTGGTAATTCGACATCAAGGCACTCGGAAGAACAAATCCAGGAAATCAATGAACAGGCGCAATTTCCTGATTCCGTAAAACCCACTGAAACAACCCGGTTTGATTTTGAGAATTACACTGCCGGTCACCTGCCGGACGACTGGTCGGAATACTATACCGGATCGGGCGGCACGGAATGGAAAGTGACAGAGGATAATGGAAATAAAGTGCTGGCACAATTTTACAGCGACAATCCCAACAATCATTTTAATGTAGTGGTCAATAACCGGATTACGGCAAAAGACATGGTACTTACCGTCCGGCTGAAAGGCGTTACCGGCAACCATGATCAGGGAGGCGGTTTTGTCTGGCGGTTTACGGATAAGAACAACTATTATGTAGTGCGGGCCAATCCGCTCGAAGATAATGTGGTATTATACAAGGTGGAAAACGGTAAACGCACAGACTTGCAGCTGGTGGGCAAAGGAAGAACGTATGGAGTTGATGTTCCGCCAATGGGAAACCGGTGGCATACGCTCAAATTAATTGTAAAAGACGATGTGTTCACGGTACTTCTTGAGGATAAAGAACTTTTCAAAGTGCAGGACAAAACCTTCACAAAAGCCGGTAAAGTGGGTTTCTGGACAAAAGCAGATGCCGTGACCTACTTTGATGATTTTGAAATACAGAAATTTAAATAGACTACTAATTTTTAACATTATAAAAAACATAATATTATGATATTGATCACCAAAATTCAAAGAAGCACCCTGGTTGCCATCACAGTTTGCTTATTGCTGTTTTCTTGTGCTCCAAAGCAAGAGCGTGAGAATGACAAGGAAATGCACGCTCCCTCAGCTGCTCGCAATGCTGAGAAAATAGAACTGGAGTCTCTGGATATTCAGGTCATTGAGAACGCCTTGGGAGGTTTGAAAGGCACCGAAAACAATGGCGAATACAAAGTCACCATCCCGCAAAATGATCTTAAGATCATTGTAGATGGCTTTCAGATCATCCCTCCTATGGGACTGGGAAGCTGGGCGGCCTTTGCCCCGGCAGCACAGGGGGCCATGCTGATGGGTGATGTTGTGGTTACGGAAACTGACCTCTGGCCCGTTCAGCAGGAGGTGATCCGGCAGGGCCTCACTATTACCGCTATTCACAACCATTTTGTCAGAAACCGTCCCAATGTGATGTATATGCACATCGGAGGTATGGGTGATGAAGCAGATTTGGCTGCCAGTGTAAAAGCGGTATTTGATAAGGTGCAGGAAGTGCGCGGAAACAACCCGGCTGATGGTCCCAAGACGGATGTGGAGAATACCCTGGACACTGCAATGATTGCAGATATATTAGGCTATAATGGAAGCATGAACAGGGGTGTGTACAAGGTAGTGATCGGCCGACCGGATGTCAATTTGACCGAGCATGGCGCTCCGGTGAGTACATTCATGGGCTTCAATACCTGGGCAAGCTGGCAGGGAACTCCTGAAAAAGCAGCTGTGGCAGGGGATTTCACGATGCTTGCCGATGAAGTAGCCCCTGTTATCAAAGCTTTGGTAGAAAACGGCATTGAAGTAGTTGCGGTTCACAACCACATGGTGCATGAGGAACCACGAATCTTCTTCTTGCACTATTGGGGTACAGGCCAGGTGGAAAAACTTGCGAGAGGGCTCAGAGCTGCACTTGACCATACACAAAAAAGGAAATGATCTTAATTTGATAAGAAGCAGCCGGGATTTTCCAATCCCGGCAATTAGGTACACTAAAATGGAGATTTTTAATCAACCAACAATAGAAAATAATCTTATAAGGGTAGTTTAGTTTAGTTCCAGTTGGGCCATCTCTTCCCCCATGTGCCTCCAGTAGGTTCATTCCGTTCGTTCGTACCTCACTCTCTTCATTCGCCCACTTCCAGCACCGCATAGCAAGAGTAGCCCGTTATTCCATTCCGCTACGCTACATTCCATACCGTGCCACACTTGCTTTTCCAACGCACTCCCCAACGCAGGTAAAGCGGTGTTCGTCAGTCGTTCCGTTTTGTTCCGCAAAAACATATCTGCAAGGGTAAAATGAACTCCCTTCGGTCGCCCTTGCATATACCGTTCACTTGCCAGGTGTCTTGCGCTCCAGTGGGTGCTCGCCACCTGCCGTTCACTTGTTTTGCTTCACACACTCTCTCCTTCCTCACTCGCAGCTACTTCATCCCCCCAAACCCCATCTAAGGTGTTCGCTACACTCACAATATTTTTTATTGGGGGTCTGTCGCTGCTTATTGTTTTTGCTCGCCTGCGGGTCGCTGCGGGCTGATCGGGCTGTCATGTTTTTTGCAATTTCCCCTGTGCCTACAGTCGCTTCGTTTCAGTCATTCGTTCCTCACTCCTTCAACTCAGCCACTTTCAGCACCGCACACAAGAGTAGCTCCTTCTCTTCACTCCACGAACCAACCCACCGTCATTCCGCAATCTGCCTGCAATCCTTCCTCAATGTATTTGTTGTGCGATAAAAGATAACAAATACAGCCAACACCATTGCAGTCAGTTATTGCTCCATTCCTTCCCCTAAATCGTTTCGTTCCGTTCAGTCGCTACCCTTGCCTTTGCCGACCCGAAAGCAAAAAAACACGCCAGCCCTGCCGTAAACGGTAGGCGTCTGCCGCCCTCATTCTTCGGGCTTTTGCAGCCACCACCCTTGCTCCGCTCGCAGGCGGCTCGCAGAAATGGCTTCGCCTTGGTTTACCTGCGTTTCCACTCCACCCCATACAAACTGAGTCTCTTGGTTTAATTATTAAGTATTTGCTTAAATAAGAAAACTATTTGTATCTTTGCTACGTTATTAAATCCTAAATAGGAAGTTTATGGAAAACAATCAATCGTGTATCAGAGTGTTTGCCGACAAGGTTCAAATAGACAATTGTAGAGTAATACTTCAAACCAACGACAAGGCATTCAGCCAACTGAGTGGACTTTTAGCATTGGCAGGAAACGAAGTAAGGTTGAAAATCTTATTTCTCTTAGAAGAAGAAAACGAACTCTGCCCTTGCGACCTTTCAGACATTCTCGGAATGAGCATTCCTGCCGTTTCGCAACACCTCAGAAAACTAAAAGACGGAAACGTCATTGAAGGGAGAAGAGAAGGACAAACCATTTTCTACTCTTTGAAACAAGAGCAACTGACTTTACTTCGTCCATTTTTTAAACACATCATAAACAATTCAAAAAAGGAAACAGTATGAACAAGAAAAACAACAGACTTGTCGGAGCGGGAGTGCTTTCGGCAGTAGCAGCATCACTTTGCTGCATTACACCAGTATTGGCACTTATTTCAGGAGCATCGGGAGTGGCATCTACATTTTCGTGGATGGAACCAGCAAGACCTTATCTTATAGGCATCACCGTTTTGGTGTTGGGCTTTGCTTGGTATCAGAAACTTAAACCACGAACAGCTGAAGAAATCCAATGCGATTGCGAAGAAGACGAAAAGAAACCCTTTATGCAGACCAAAACATTCTTGGGAATTGTAACCGTGTTTGCAGCCTTAATGCTCGCTTTTCCAAACTATGCACACATTTTCTATCCTTCAAACGACAACAAGGAAGTTGTAATCGTCAATGCTTCTGACATCCAAACGGTAACTTTTGATGTAAAAGGAATGACTTGCAATGGTTGTGCTTCACACGTAGAAAATGATGTGAACAAATTACCAGGCATTGTTAAGGTAGATGCGATTTATGAAGAAGCGACTGCCAAAGTAGAATTTGACCAAACCAAAGTGAGTCTTGCTCAAATTGAAGAAGCCATCAACGGTACAGGTTACAAAGTGGTTGGCAAGAAATAGTATTTTTTTGCCCCTCGTATTTAAGAACTTAATTAAATAATTATACTATGAAAAAGAATTTAATTCTATTGAGTGCTTTGTTCCTAATTGGAATTGCTCAGCTTAATGCTCAATGTTGCAAACCGAATGACAGTAAAGCACAAACAGCAAATACAAACCAGCAAGAAGGTAAAACCCTGAAATTGAAAATAACGGGAATGACTTGTGCAGGTTGCTCCAACCATATTTCAAATGCCCTCAAAGAAGTGGACGGCATTATTGAACACAAAGTGAAATATCCGGGTGATTTGGCAACTATCCATCACGACCCAAAGAAAACGAATCCTGATGCTATCATCGAAGTTATTGAGCAGACAGGTTATAAAGCCGAAATCCTCAAGGAAAATCAAAAAGAGAAATCATTATGAACAAAGAAACCATAAAACTTGACATCACAGGTATGACCTGCGACCATTGTGCCACAGGCATTGAAAAACTACTTTCCAAAAACGAAGGTGTAAAAGAAGCAAATGTGAGCTATCCAAAAGCTACTTGTGAATGTTCTTTTGACCCTACCAAAACAAGTAAAGAAGAAATCATCAATACCATTAACGGCACAAAAAACTATCGTGTAAAAAGTGAAATTTCTGAAAATGGAAATAGTAGGAATAATCAATTTGATTTAATCATTATCGGTGGCGGTTCGGCTGCATTTTCGGCAGCTATAAAAGCCGAAAGTTTAGGTTTAACGACCTTAATGGTAAACGGTGGTTTGGACTTTGGTGGTACTTGTGTCAACGTGGGTTGTGTGCCTTCTAAAAATCTTATTCGTGCAGGCGAGTCGGCTTATCACGCTACACATTCCAACTTTGAAGGCATCCGACCAAAAGGCGTTGATATTGATTTTGCTCAAATCATCAAAGACAAGAAAAAATTAGTAGCCACACTTCAAGAGAAAAAATATATGGATGTGGTAAGCGATTTTGAAAACCTGACTATGCTAAAAGGTTGGGCAAAATTCAAAGACAACAAAACCATTTTGGTTGACGGCAAGGAATACAAAGCCCTCAAATTTTTAATTGCTGCGGGAGCTACGACCAACATTCCGACTATTGAAGGATTGGACAAAATTGACTACTTGACCAACGTTTCCCTTTTCGACTTGGAAGAAAAACCCGAAAGCTTGACCATTATGGGAGCAGGTTACATAGGTTTGGAAATTGCAATGGCGTACAATCGTTTAGGCGTTAAAGTCCGAATCATTGAATTTACCGACCGTGTTCTACGGACACAAACCCCAGACATCAGTGAAGCATTGGAAACCCAAATGCGAAAAGAAGGCATTGAAATCTTACCTAATTTCAGAGCCGTGAAATTCGAGAAACAAGGGAATGAAACCATCATTCACTGTAAATGTCCTGACGGTTCATTTACGCAAATTATAGAAAAAGGCAAGGTAGTAATTGCCACAGGCACAAAAGCCAATACAAGCCAATTAGGGTTAGATAACATTGGTTTGGAACTCACCAAAAGCGGACATATCGCTGTAAATGAAAAAATGGAAACCAATCTACCTAACATTTACGCAGCAGGTGACGTAACCAACACCCCTGCATTTGTTTATACAGCCGCTTTTGAAGGTAAAATTGCCGTTGAAAATGCGTTCTCAGGAACAGATAATAAAGCCGATTATTCTTCTTTACCTTGGGTGGTGTTTACTGACCCACAAATTGCAGGGGCAGGTTTAGATGAAGCACAGGCAGAATCAAAAGGCATTCCGTTTGAAGTGTCAAAATTGGAATTGAAAGACGTACCGAGAGCCATAGCAGCCAACGACACAAGGGGTTTCATCAAACTCATTCGTAACTCGGAAACTGACAAACTTATAGGCGCAAGAGTAGTCGCACCCGAAGGTGGAGAACTCATCCAACAATTAAGTATGGCAATCAAATACAGAATAACAGTGAAAGACTTAGCAGACAGTTTCTACCCTTATTTGACTCTGGGAGAAGGCATAAAATTAGCAGCAATAACTTTCGGAAAAGACGTATCGAAATTGAGTTGCTGTGCAAGCTGAATTAAAATCCTTCAATTCTCTTTTTCTGATTCCTATTGATGTATTGACTTATAAGTCGAATATTATTGGTGCAAAGTATTGGCATTTAACAGCCATAAATAGTCAATAATCACTCAAACATAAAGCAAAGTTACAGGCGTGCGGATGCGAGAGCTGCAAGGGTTCGCTTCGCCTGTTAGGGAAAAAAATCTCCACCCTACGGGTAGTATTTTTTTCCCACAGCCCTTGCTGCAATCGCACCGTCCTGTAGAGCGAGGGCATTATGTTTAAGTTATTATTCAGAGTCCGTTTCGGCAGCCGGTGGTTGTTGGCGGGCGTTCGCACCTCAGGTCTTCCGTTTCATGCAGGCATTCAGCGTTGTGGCATCACAGATTATACGCTGCGTGTCTTTTGGTTCGAGTTGTGCCTTTCAGAGCTTCCTTTTTAGGGGGCTCTTTTTTTTACTCGTTAAGGGAAAATTTTAAAAAGAGAAAAGCAAAGATAGGCGGGTTCGCACATGCCCACCGCACTTTCGGACAGTCAAGGTCAAGCCCTACGGGTTTTGAAAAAAATCTCCACCCTTCGGGTAGTATTTTTTCCAAAAACCTTGACAGCCGAGCCTCACCCGCCTGAAAGACAGCTTTCTCTTTTCTTTTTTTCCCTTTTTTCTTTTCTCTTTGGAAAAAATCTATGCGAAGCGCAGCGAGCTAAACTTTAATGGCTCACTGTATGAAATCGTTTCGTATCAAAACACACCGACTGGAAACCAGCTACCAACAACCGCACTTCTTTATCCTGAACAAGGGATTGAACAGCGGAAAACCGCTCAACCAAGCTTGCCCGAATTGCTTTGTTTGCCTCACCGACAACCAAGAGGACAGGGAATTTCTCTTTTGGCTATGCTTTGGATTGTGGAGGTCAAAATCATTTCACTATCTCCTGAAAGGCTCCGTGATTCCATTTGTGACTATTGATGAAATCCGAAAGCTGATTCGGGAAAGCTCCACCAAAGCAAGCTGCAAAGACCAGGCATTTCAGAAGGCAATTCAAGCCCTTCAACTACTCGATACCAACGAGCAAAAAATCAAGGTCACACTAAAGATGATTGATACTGCCAGACAAGCCATATTTTATGACTTGATGAAAGAAACAGGAGCAGGATAGAATCCTGCCCTGCCAAAAAAACAGGGCAACAAAAGCAAAATAAAGTACACTACCGCAACAGCACCCAAGAGAGAACTACTGCCTAATTCTTGAAGTAATTTAGTTGGCGAAGGGCAAATCCATGGTAAGTCCGTGTCAAGTCCAAGCAAATGTTTAACTCCTTAAAAATCGTAAAGAGATGGGAAAAATTAATCAAGGTATTCTCGGTGGCGTATCAGGCCAAGTAGGGAATGTAATCGGTGGAACTTGGAAGGGCATCGATTACCTGCGCATCAAACCTTCCAGTGTAGCGAATCCAAGAACGGAAGGTCAGGTTGACCAGCGTTCGAAATTCTCAACTGTCCTAAGGTTCTTGCAGCCAATGACAGACTTCCTGAGAGTCGGTTTCAAGTTGTATGCAAACCGTATGACCCAATTCAATGCGGCTATGTCCTACAACCTGAACAATGCAGTTACTGGAGCTTATCCAAACTTCATGATTGACTATGCAAGTTCATTGGTTACTCGTGGTAACTTGACAGGTGCGGCCAACGGTGCAGCTACTTCTCCAAGTGCTGGAAACGTAGAAGCAACCTGGACAGACAACTCAGGAAGCGGAAGTGCTCAAGCAACAGACAAAGCTCTGATTGTTCTTTTGAACACTACCCGAGGAGAAGCAGTGTTCACCACTGCGGGACCAGCAAGGTCTGCTGGATCAGCGGCCATTCCAGTGCCTTCTGAGTACTCAGGAGAAGACGTTGAGGTATTCTTAGGGTTTGTATCAGAAGACGGAACTAAAGTCGCTAACAGCGTTTATTTAGGCTCTGTAACAGTTGCGTAAAGCGATTGGTATTTTCCTTGAAAACCGCTTCCTTTGTGGAGCGGTTTTTTTATGCCCGTACCCCTCGATTTTTCCTTTATTATCGCTTAGTTTGACATTCCTAAGCGTTTTTTGTTGCTAATGCGTTTCTACACTTTTAGCAACATACTGATTTACAGTAATTTAAAAGCATTTAAAATATTTTGTATCGGAAAGTAACCTCTTCTTTCTCTTCCTTTAGCTGCGAAGAAGGTTCTAAGTATAGTTCCTTCGCTACACTCAGGATAAAAAGGTCGTTATAGCAAGAACCTTCCGTTTATTGGTGAAAAACGCACAGCAAATGCGAGCTTTGGATGGAAAGAACAGCCTAGCCTCTCTTTAAGGCTACAAATGCTGTTTTCCTTCCCTGAGGCACGAAGGGTCTAAATACATTTTTACTACATTCAAGATAAAAACATGGAATGGCAAGCACCATCAATTTATTGGTGCAAACACACAACAAAGGCAGGCTTTGGGTAGAACACTCTGAGTAATCCCGAAATCCAACTAATCTGCGATACAGACGGAATGAACTGCGGTGCCGACCGTTTAACGCTCCATTTCAAAAACCACTCAACAGCGCTAAAGCATTCTTATATAATTCACATACTTCAATAAGCCAATTATAAATACATTCACTTATATTGTTGAAGAAACTACCAAAATATTATTTTTTGATATAGGTGCTCTTGATGAAATTCAACGAAGACAGCAGAGTAAAAATACCAGCCATTCTCCATTTGATGAGATTAGGCTATAATTACTTATCCCTAAAAACTAACAGTTGGGATCATGCAACCAATATTTTTAAAAGTATTTTTGATGAAAGCATCAGCCGAATTAACGCTAATAATTCAGAACTAGACCTTGAGGGCTTATATAATCAAATAGCACTAGACCTTGAAAACGAAGACTTAGGGAAAGCCTTTTATGAAAGACTGATTGACCGTTCTGGGGTTAGGCTCATTGATTTTGATAATTTCGAGAACAACAGCCTTCATGTAGTAACCGAATTACCTTACGAGAAAGATGACGACAGTTTTAGACCCGACATCATCATACTGATCAATGGTATGCCGCTTTCATTTATTGAGGTGAAAAAGCCCAATAACCTTGACGGCATACAAGCAGAGCACAAACGAATGAAGACGCGCTTTCAGAATAAAAAATTTCGAAAGTTTGTCAACCTTACGCAGTTCATGGTCTTTTCCAATAACATGGAATATGACGATGAAAATCCTATTCCAATTGAAGGAGCATTTTATGCCAGCCCTTCCTATCAAGAGTCAGTGTTCAATTACTTTCGTGAAGATGAAGGATATAAAGTAACTCCTGACTTCCGAGAGCTAAGTAATGAGCAAGAGCTTTTCATCTTAAAAGACAATAACCTCTTAAGCATAAAGGATTCATCTGAATTTGCGCTGAACAAGGATACTAATACGCCTACCAACAGAATCATTAGCTCTTTATACTCCAAAGAGCGACTTGCTTTTATTCTTGAATTCGCTTTGGCTTATGTGAAAGAGTCAACAGGAATTCAAAAGCATATTATGCGTTATCCGCAGCTATTTGCGACTCAAGCAATTGAGCGCACGCTCGAAAATGGTGGTAAGAAAGGCATTATTTGGCACACACAAGGAAGCGGAAAAACAGCACTCACTTTCTACAATGTTAAATATCTAAAGCATTATTTCGGCAAGAGAAACATTATTCCAAAATTCTACTTCATTGTGGATAGAATTGACCTCTTAATTCAGGCAGGCCGAGAATTTAAAAGCAGAGGATTAATTGTTCATACAATTGACTCAAAAGAAGAGTTTGTTCAAGACATTAAGGCAAACATTGCCTTACACAATGACACCGGCAGAGCAGAAATTACCGTTGTAAACATTCAAAAGTTCAAAGATGACCCATCGGTAGTCTCCAATAAAGATTATCAACTGAATGTACAACGGGTTTACTTTTTGGATGAAGTACACAGAAGTTATAACCCTAAAGGCAGCTTTTTAGCAAACCTTAATCAATCAGATGCAAATGCCATTAAAATTGGGCTTACTGGTACGCCACTTTTGGGTGACGATTACAACTCTCGCTCGCTCTTCGGGGGCTACATTCATAAATACTACTACAACTCCTCTATCGCTGATGGCTACACCTTAAGATTGATTAGGGAAGAGATTGAGACTTCTTATCAATTGGCTTTACAAAAGGCATTGGAAGACATTAAAATTTTGGAAGGTGAAGGTAAACGCAAGTTCGTTTATGCACACCCGAAGTTTGTGGAGCCAATGCTTGATTACATCATTGAAGACTTTCAAAATTCTAGGCTTCGCTTTGATGAGAATTCCATTGGAGGAATGGTGATTTGCGACTCTTCAGATCAAGCCAAGGAGCTTTTCAGAATTTTTCAGGAAAAGTATGAAGTCACGGAACAGTTAAACCTAGCTGCTGATGACCCTGAAAGCTATGGCAAGAAAAAAGCCCACGAGCGAAAAGTAAAAACCGCTGCGCTTATACTTCACGATGTGGGTACTAAAGACGATAGAAAAGCGAGAGTTGAAGAGTTCAAAGAAGGTAAAATTGATTTTCTGTTCGTTTACAATATGCTTTTGACTGGCTTCGATGCCAAGCGACTAAAAAAGCTTTACATCTGCCGAGTAATTAAATCGCACAACCTTTTGCAAGCCCTCACCCGGGTAAATAGAACCTACAAAGACTTCCGCTATGGCTATGTGGTAGACTTTGCCGATATTCAAAAAGAGTTCGACAAGACCAATAGAGATTACTTTAATGAACTACAGAGCGAACTGGGCGATGAAATTGAGCATTACAGTAACCTGTTTAAATCGAAGGAAGAGATTGAGTCTGACATAGAAGAGATCAAGGACACGCTCTTTTATTTTGACACCAACAATGCAGAGGCTTTCTCAAGGCAAATCAACCAGATCAACGATCGGCAGGAAATGCTGAATATTGCCAAAGCATTGAATACGGCCAAGAGTCTCTATAACCTCATTCGCCTCACAGGCAATTATGAGCTTTTGGGAAAGCTCGACTTTAAACTGTTGCACAAGCTTGCTACAGAGGCCAACAATCGACTACAGTTGATTAACCTGAAGCAGAACCTAGATGCTAACGAGGAAACCACCAACCTGCTGAATGTAGCCTTAGAAGATGTAATCTTCGCCTTTACTAAAATTAAGGAGGAAGAAATGGTTTTGGCGGATAAGTTGAAAAACACATTACAGCGCACACGTGAAATGTTGGGTGGCAACTTCGACCCAAAAGACCCTAACTTTATCAGCTTGAAAGAGGAATTGGAACGACTCTTTAAAAAGAAAAACCTGAGCGAGGTAACCAAGGAAGAAATGGAACAAAACATTAAAGCCTTGAATGCCATTTATGACTCCGCCAAAGAAATGGAGCGTAAGAACCAGCTTTTACGGGCCAAATATGCCAATGACGCTAAATACGCGCGCATTCATAAACGGCTTATGGAAAAAGACCCTTTAACTGATAAGGAAGCAAAACTTTTAGAGGTTTTGCAAAGCATAAAATCAGAGGTTGACAATCACATTATGCAAAACGCCAATATTTTAAGCAACGAAAGCTTTGCAGAGAGAATGATGGCGCGTATTGTTGTCAATCAAATCAGAAATAAGTTTAATATGGAGATCAATGCAGAACAATCAAAACGCATTTATCACATGATCGCCAAAGAATACCTCAATGAGTTTAACGGAAGAGCAGCATGACAGAAACTATCGCTTTTGAAAGCAAGACAAAGGCATTAATAGATAATTTAAAAAGCGTTTGCGCCAATTATGGCTTGGGCAACGATGGCAATGAATTCAAAATCATTACACAGACTTTCTTATATAAATTCTTAAACGACAAGTTCATTTATGAGGTAAAACAGCTCGATAATTCCATTGCCGATGCGAAAGACTGGGAAGAAGCCATTCGCAATTATGATGCAGACGAATATGAGTTGTTGATGCTACAGCTGAGCGAAAGCACAGCCCAGATAAAGCCAGATCAATTTATCTCTTCCCTATTTGCTAGGCAGAATGAGCCCAACTTTGCAGATTTATTTGATAATACCCTCATAGAAATTGCCAGAGAGAACAGCGATATATTTTCGGTAATTACAGAAGGCGGACAAAAGATTGTGCTCTTTGAAAACATCAGCAAATATGTAACCGATAAGCGTGACGATTTTTGCCGCGCCATCATCAACAAACTGGTAGGCTTTAGTTTTGAGCGCATCTTCAATGAGAAGTTCGATTTCTTCGCTACCATTTTTGAATACCTGATTAAAGACTATAATACCAACAGTGGCGGTAAGTATGCAGAGTACTTTACACCCCATGCCGTTTCTAAAATTATGGCGCGCTGCCTTGTACAAGGCGAAGTGAGTAACGCGACTTGTTACGACCCTTCCGCAGGATCGGGAACGCTGCTCATGAATTTGGCCCACCAGATTGGCGAAGACAAATGCACCATTTACTCTCAAGATATTTCGCAGAAATCTTCTAACCTGCTCAGGTTGAACTTAATTTTGAATAATCTAGTGCATTCCATCCCCAATATTGTGAAGGGCAATACCATTTCCGACCCTTTCCATAAAGAGAGTAATGGCAAACTAAAGCAGTTCGACTATATCGTTTCCAACCCGCCTTTTAAACTAGATTTTTCTGACTACAGAGATGACCTGGACAGCAAGGCCAACCATGAGCGTTACTTTGCAGGCATACCCAATGTGCCCAAGAAGAAGAAGGAATCAATGGCCATTTATCTGCTCTTTTTGCAGCACATTATGTTCTCGCTCAATGATAAAGGCAAGGCAGCCATTGTAGTGCCCACGGGCTTTATTACTGCCCAAACAGGTATTGAAAAAAAAATCAGGGAGAAAATGGTGAAGAACAAATGGTTGGCCGGAGTGGTAAGTATGCCAGGAAATATTTTCGCTGCTACCACTACCAATGTGTCAATCCTTTTTATTGATAAAGATAACAAGGAAGAGATAATACTAGTAGATGCCTCCAACCTAGGCACCAAAGTTAAGGTGGATGATAAAAACCAGAAAACCTTGCTTTCTTCCGAGGAAGAAGACAAAATCATTAACACTTTTAACAATAGAATAGCAATCGAGGATTTCTCTGTTGTAGTAAGTTATGATGAGATAGAAGCCAAGAACCATAGCCTTAGCGCTGGTCAATATTTTGAGGTGAAAATTAAATATGAAGACATATCACCGGAAGAGTTTAATGTTAGGCTTGATTCTGCGAAGAAAGAATTGAATAAACTATTCGAAAAATCTAAGGAACTTGATTCTGAAATCTTAAATAACATTACTACTCTTTCCTATGATTTATAGATCTGTTCCAATTAGTGAATTAGGGGACGTTGTGACTGGGAAAACTCCAAGTACTAGTAATGAAAATTACTATGGTAGTGATTATATGTTTCTAGGACCTAAAGATCTTCATAAACACTTTAAGATTACTGAATCAGAAAAAATGATTACTGAATCAGGTCTAAAATCTATTAAAGGAAGCATGTTAAATGGATTGAGCATTTTAGTCGGTTGTATAGGTTGGGATATGGGCAACGTTGGACTGGTTGAAGCCAACTGCGCAACAAATCAACAGATTAATTCTATTACAAATTTCAAGAAGGGAGTAAACCCATTCTACGTTTACTATTGGCTAAAGGGAAAGAAGGAGCTACTCTTTCAAAAAGCTAACGTCACACGAACTCCGATTTTAAACAAGACGGAGTTCTCCAAAATAAAGATAAACTTACCAGAGCTTTCTTATCAGAATAAGGTGGCCAATGTTCTATTAAAAATAGACTCCAAAATCGAGCTGAATAATAAAATCAATGCGGAGTTAGAGGCCATGGCCAAACTGATTTATGACTATTGGTTTGTGCAGTTTGATTTCCCTATCTCCCCTGCTACCGCAGCTTCGATAGGCAAACCCGAGTTAGCAGGTAAACCTTATAAATCTTCTGGTGGGCCAATGGTTTATAATCAAGAATTAAAGAGGGAGATTCCTGAGGGTTGGGAGGTCGACACAATATCTTCTTGGTTTGATCATGATAAAAATGGGGATTGGGGAAAGGAATCTGCTGAAGGAAACTATCAAACTAAAGTTGCATGTGTTAGAGGTGCAGATTTAAATGGATTGAATGGTACAGGTGACCTTAAATGCCCAACACGCTATATTTTGGAAAAAAATGAGCACAAAATTTTAAGTGAAGGAGATATTGTGGTTGAAATTTCAGGAGGAAGCCCAACTCAATCAACTGGCCGAATGGCGTTTATTACGAAAGAGACATTAGAGCGCTTCGAAACGCCTTTAATTTGCTCCAACTTCTGTAAGGCAGCTACGCTAAAATCAAATGAAGATCTCTTTTTCTTCGCCTATACTTGGCGTAGAATTTACGATAACGGAATTCTTTTTGGATGGGAAGGTAAAACAAGTGGCATTAAAAACCTGCTTTTCGATTCATTCGTTACGAACCATACTATCGAAAAGCCTAATAGCGAACTAATTATAAGTTTTCAAGAGTTTGCAGAACCTATGCAAGCGCAAATTCAAAAGAACCTAAAACAAAACCAAGAACTCAGCTCATTGCGCGATTGGTTATTGCCCATGCTAATGAATGGTCAGGTAACTATAAAAGAGGCTGAGGAGCAGTTTAGTATGGCTGCGGAGGCGGAGGTGGGATATGGTAAATAATTAAGTTAGACATGAAGAGATCGAACATCATTATACTCATACTTACATCAACCACTGCGGCTTTCATATTTCTTTGGCTGAAATCTCCAGAACAAAATTGGGAACCTTGGGCAACTTTGCTAAATGCAGTTGCTGTTCCTTTGGTTTACATGTTTAAAGGCAGTTTAGATGGAATTGAAAAACCAATAGAAAAAGCCAATCTAAACCTTGAATTAAAATCGGCTCAAATCAAATATTCTGAATCACGAGCTGATTACATGGCTCAGATAAACATCTGGATTGTCTCTCATAACCATAGTTCAACTATCCATTCTATATACTTGAAAAAGAATGGAAGTTTCTTTAGTGGTAATGATATAGATCCATACTCAAAGAAAGGTCAAAAAGTTAATGTGGTATATCCCGAATTAACTGACCAATTGACAGTCGATCTTGGGACTTTCATCAAAAAGGAAAAAGATAGAGAAAGATTTAATGCTTCTGCTCTCGAAATCAGTCAAGACAAGGTATTCAAGTTCAGTTTACTACTACTTATCACTGCTGAAAGATATATGGATGGTTTTGAAGAGTTTCATCCTAATGACTGGAAGCTTGTTTTTGAGTATAACCTAAATAAACAATTAGAACTCCCTTTGACTTTCGATATTCACGATTCGAATCCCAAAAGAGCCATTAAATGGGAACCTGAGGGCTTCTCTAAATAATTAGTTATGAACATACACGAATTAAAGAATGAGCTAATAGCGGATATTCTCAATATTAAGGACAAGGATTTACTTTTAAATCTCCAACATCAAATCAAGAAAAAAACGTCACACAAGAGGCTTGTTCAAGTCAGCCTTTCTGAGATACTTCAATATGATGTAAAAGACACAAATCCAGAAAAGGTATCATTGGGTAAGCACCAGTGTGAGGTCAAATCATGGAAAGATCTTTATACTACTGTTATCATTTGGGTTTTAGATGATAGAAATATCGCAGAGCTAAAAGCACCAATTCATGATCATTATGGACGTACTAAGTATGCTGTAAGCAATAGTCCTACCCATGCAGAGGGTAAGCATTTTACCTCTCAGGTACAACATGGCAAACTTTATATCGAAGGACATGGAAATACAGAACACCATCTTAAAACGTTGGTTTCTATTTTTCAACTTTTTGGAATTGCCTCAGATGATTTGTCTATTAGTTTTTGGATGAATGAAAGTGACTATGTAGTTAGTGTTACGATTTAAACACAGCACTGTATAGTTTAAGATTGATCATTTAAAATAAATTAACACAACTATATAGTTTGATTATAAAAACAATTAACTTTGCAATCCGTTACACAAAGAGAAGATGTTGAAGCTTTCCTCAAAAGCTTTAAAGAGAAGAAACAGATTTGGGGAATCTTGTTTTTAGATAGCAGGGCGAAAAACTTCAATACCTTATTAGCCCTGGATATACGACCTGTCGATAGAGAGCAGGTTTTAGATACACTTACTGTTAAAGATTACAGTCAAGGTCCTTTAGATGAAGATTGGCATGGTGGCAAAGAAATGTGGGTTTTCGGTACAAAAATGAAAGACACAGAAATCTATATTAAAATTACATTGGGTGCACTTGGCACTCAAACCATCTGCATTTCATTCCACACTGCCGAACACCCTATGCAATACCCTTTCAAAGATTAGCACTATGAAAAGCCCTATCACCGGAAAAGAGATGAAACTTTCTAACGAATGGAGAACTGTTCCGTTTCGCAAGGAGGAGTTTGAAATCAAATTTCAGTTTTACCTATGTGAAGATAGTGGGGAGCAATTCACCACCACAGCATTAGATGAGTTAAACATGCGGATGGTGTATAACCAATACCGCGTAAAACATCATATCCCCCAGCCTGATGAGATTAAAGAAATAAGAGATCAATATGATTTGTCCGCAGTACGAATGGGCGAAATATTAGGCTTTGGGCCCAACACCTATGGCCTCTACGAAAAAGGAGATTTACCGAGCTTACCCAATGCCAATTTGCTAAAAATGGCAAGTGATCCTGCTAAGTTTATGGATTTAGCCAAAGATTGGAATACAAAGTTTGTTAAAGCAAAAGAAACACTTATAAAGAAAATAGAAAGACTAACTGAAGAGCAAGAAGACGGCTTTATCAACTTTGACAACTACTTAATGGGCGGCTCAGAAGCAGATGAATTTACTGGTTATAAAAAACCCAGCCTCGAGAAACTCACAGAAATGGTGGTCTATTTTGCTCACAAGACACCGAGCTATAAAACCAAAATGAATAAGCTTTTATTTTATGGTGATTTTTGCTCCTTCAAGGAGACTGGAATGTCAATAAGCGGTTCGAAATATAGAGCAATATCCTATGGCCCGGTACACAATAAATTTGAGACCCTCTTTGAACATCTTGCAGAGAGGGACGCACTAGACAAATATTATGATGAATTGCCAGACGGAGGACAAATTGCTTTCCTAACAGCCAGAACTGATAGACCCTTTAAAAAGGAATTGTTTTCTGAAAAAGAACTGGAAATATTAGAACGAGTAGCAGATAAGTTTCAAGAGTTTAATACTAAACAGATTGTAATTGAAAGTCACAAAGAACTTGGCTGGCTTGATAACCAAGATTCTAGATCTTTAATCAGCTACCATTACGCCATAGACCTAAAAGGGGTTTAATAATAACAGGTAAAATAGCCTCTTGTAATAAACCAATCAAAATCATTCTCGGTCAGCCTCAAAACACACAACAAAGACGGGCTTAGTATCCAAATCAGCGCAATCCCTAAATCCATTCAATCTGTGATACCCACAAAAAAATCACCTCGTAAATATATGGTGCTGGGTAGCAGTAAAGTAATCTCGGAAGATCTGGTTGAGTACCGCATCCTCTCTGCTTGCATTCACCCCTAAATAGGGATGTAAACCAATAATGACTGCGGATAAGCCTTTAACTGAAGCTGAAGCGGCTTGGTGCACTTCCTGAATAAAGGATTCTGCAAACTCTGCATCATTCTCCGTCTTACTTTCCACCTGATTGGCGATTTCATAAAGCTGATCATTTGCAGAACTGGTCACTGATTTTAACTCCGCTAACCGAGATTCATCTTTTACTTGTGCCTCCTCTAAAAAATGCTCTGCCATACCAATGTAGTTTACCCAAAGGGTGAGGTCGGCAAATACTGAAAAGTGCGTTTTAAAAATGGGTTGCGGAAGATGAAACTGATTATAAACAAAGCCGTATTCTTCTCTGACTAATACATCCTTCACTTCGAAAGAATGCGTAGCTGAAGCTTTTAGCCCCATGGTGTTCCAGTCATTGATAATGCGCACTTCACTTGCTGGTATTACAAAGGAGAGAAATTTAGGCGAACCATCTTCATTCTTCTGCTCAACGCCATTTTCTACAATTTTAGCATTTAAGGTAAAGTGCGTTAAATACGGAGCGCCAGTTGCATATCGCCAGGTACCGTTCAGTCGGTAGCTGCTCCCCTCCTTTTCTGCAGTACCAAACATGCCTCCACTTCCGCCAAAAATTGCAGGCTGAGCAAAGAACTCTTTTGCTACTTCGGGTTGAAGGTTTCCAATAAAGAAATTTGCTCCGCTGCAAAGTGTAACGGTCCAACCTAAACTACCATCAGTTCTGGCCAATGATTGAAGTTGCTTTAGTCCTTCGGTTAAAGACATTTCTCTTCCCCCAAATGCCTTCGGCACCCAAATATTCCATAGGTTTTCTTTGGCAATCCAGTCAAGCACTTCTTGTCTGAAAACAGGTGCATCGCTACACCATTCTTTAAGCTGTTGCATATGCATTCCCATTTTCTTCATTCATTAGTTTGCGCCATTTCAAATAACCCGATGTACCCATGATAAACAGAAACACCGACATACCTGCATAGATATAGAGGTCTTTATAAATCAAAAGGGGAATTGAAATAATGTTGCTGATATTCAAATAAATCCAGTTTTCAATCTTGCGTTTGGCCATCAGCCACATACCCGCCCAAGCAAAAGCACTTACAGTTGCATCCCAAATCGGCACATCAGAATCCGTATGAAAATTCAGCCAATAACTCATGAGGGCAAAACATCCTAACACTATTAAAATTGCTTTTAAATGTTCTTGCTGAGAAGAATTACTAATTGGGGCTTCTGCTTTCTGTTTGCCATATTTCCAGTACAGCCAGCCATAAATACTCATAACCAAATAATACATATGCAGCAAAATATCGGCATACAGTGCGCTCTGGTAGAGTACCCACATACTCATTAGTATGGCTACTATCCCAAACAAATAGGTATTGATGTTATTCTGGCGAGCAAGTATCACCTGCACAATGCCAAAAAGTGTTCCTAGGCCTTCAAGCCAAGTAAGTTCTGTTAGAAATTCCTCTATCATTGTTCTTTATTTTCAATGAAATGAGGAGATGAACCGGGTTATTACAGACCGTAATAACCTTAAATCCCTACGCCAGCATTATCTGGATCAGGTGCGGAGCAAAACTCCTGGGTATCATCTCAGCCTGCCACTTAGCAAGCACCCCATTGAAGAGCAAATGTAGGGCTCCACCTCCAAGCAGAAAAGGATTCATGAGTTTTTATTAAGGGGGGCAAATCTACCAGTTCGGTTTTCACTTGGTTGGTAAATAACACACAACAACGGCAGTGTTTCGATATAAAAACCCGAGAATCCTTAACTATTCAACCTGTGATACTCACAGTTAAGCTACCTCCATCATATTCTTACCGCTTTGATTTAATCCACTAGTAAAAAAATTTACTCAAATTTTTATTCACAACCTAAGGGTTGAGAAAATTAATATTAAACAGTCACTAACTCTATCAAGTCGTGGATACTTATTCAGAACACAGTGGTTCTTGATCATAAAAACGCTATAACTAACAGATAACTTTCAATAAAATATTTATAACTTTATTCACTTAAATAATCCTTATTTCACAAATAGAGATAGACCATCATTAAGAGCAACAGCAATGAAAAGACTTATAGCAATATTAATCGCCATCATTTTTACTTTTAGTTGCTCTGATGAGGATAAGCAACCTAAAAATGTTGACCAAATCTTAATTCTGGGAAGGTCAACAGTTTCTCCAATGCACTCATACTATTGGAGAAATGATTATTTGGAAGAAGTTATTCTCAGCAATGGGTATGTTAATAATATTGTTGCCAAAAGCTACAGTTCTAATCAACTTCATTTACAACTAGTGGATAAAACCATCGAGGGAAATCCCTTTCGCTATGCGTTCTACAAAGATGGAAAGCAGACTGAGATAGAAGACTTAAAAGGAAGTATATTAACTGGCTATCGTCAAATAGATAACAAAGATTATATTTTCTCTTTTCGATTTGGCACCCCATTTCAATCTTTCTATTGGAGCGGTAATGAAATAGAATATTTAGCAACTCAAGACAATAATTACGCTACTGATTTAACTATCGATAATATTGGAAACACACATGTTATAGGAGCAAAAGGTATATTTAAAAGTGAGGGCAGTGTTTGGGAGCCAATTTATTGGATAAATATGATCCCACAGTCTCTAAATTTTGACTACCCATTAAATGGAGAGTTTGTCAGAATCGAGAACATTAATGATGAAATTCATATTATTGGAATTGCATATGATCACGATAATGAAAAGAGAATTATTTTCGATATAGTTAATGGGATAACAAATATCTTAATGGAAACTTCCTTTTCTGACGGGGCTCTTTCTCTAAATAATGTCACAGTTGAAGGAAACGACTTATATATTTGTGGTGCATTTAAGTCTTATAATGGAGACAGTTATGGGTTCTATATTAAAAATAATGAAGTTGTTAAGGTAACAAATCCATCTAGTAGTTATGTATTCTCTGACATAGCCGTTATCAATGACCAGATTCACCTAATTGGGTACTCTTACCCAAAAGGCAACGAAAATGTAATCTCCTCTTTGTATTTAATTGATGGCATCACACAAAGCAAATCGGGGATTCCGGATTTAGCTTTAAATCAAATTAAATTTCTTCCAAAACAATAAAAACTCAATTCATAGGCACTATTCACCCTTATGATCAATATCCCTATCCTCACAGTGAACGAAGATTTTGTTACCGTTTTTTCTGAAGAAGATTTTCCACAGCATGTTCGAGGCGGAATGAATTTAACTGAAAGAATTGATGCCTTAAACCTAAGAATCCGAACCAGTGAGGTCGGCTATGAAAGCGATTGGCATGTGGCAGAAGACCCTACGTTAATTGTAGTGCAAAGTGGTATTTTAAGGGTTACACTTAGGAATGGAGAACGTAAAGACTTTGGTGCTGGCAGCATGTTTATTGCGAAAGACTATCTACCAAAGCATCTTCCTTTCGACACGAAAAAGCATGGCCATTGTGCCAAAGTGGTGGGCAACAAAACTTTATTAGCTGTGCATATTAAGCTAGAACAAATCTAAATCCTATTTCAGCTTTCGGTGGGTTTTGCCAATTATTGAAATCCTATTTTTATCTACCCCAGTTTGGGCAGCATATTTTGGCCAATCCATCACGATGGAAGTCACTTGACCTATCATCTCCTGAGGTTTCTTGATGGAGTTTTCTTTAGCGAAAGCCAGTAGATCATCCATCGTAAAATTATCACGCTTTCCTCTAATCGACATTTGATGTTGACTAGTCCAGTCGCCCTGTGGGTTATACGCCCAATTGACATCATAAGCAGGAGAAAGCCTCCACTCACCCCCTTGAGGCAATAAAAAAGCAATGTTCTTGGTATGATCATCTTGATTTCTGGCGATTACGTTGAACACCATACGCAAATACTGTTGCTCAAAATCTTGATATGGCAACCTGAGTTCACGCATATCAGCAAAAGCATCTTCATAACCATATAGTCCCGGCATCATAAAATCGTAATGCGCCATGGCGCACAAAGTCTGCATGTGCAGCTTCTCTCCTTCTTCTCCCCGATCAAAACGCTGCGTCATAAAGTGTGCCCGGCCATTCTCTTCCAAAAGCCGACAAGGCATCATATCAATTCCGCAATCTTTCGCCATTAAATGATAGGCCATTTCTATGCGCCCATAACCAGCTGGGTCACCCAAACTTCCTTCATTTACCCCATCAAACTTCAGCATGTAATATTCAAAACCCTTCGGCAAAGTAAACTGCCCCGATTTAATCGCTTTCGTTTTGGGATTGAAACCAATAATTGCCTTAGGTCGCTGTCCACCAGCCGAAGTACCTACCCGAATCAGGTCAGTCATGGCCTGCTCCTCATCTACGGTCAGGTTGAGATTTACGGCTTGCCTTTCTTCGAGCACTTTATTGGTTAGCGAAAGCAAAGATTCTACTTCAATATCCTTTACCTGCGTTCCGAAAGGCGTAGTAGCGGGTTCAAACTCCAACGCGCCCATACCGCGAATACCTACATAACCTAATTTTTCAATGGGGTTGATTGAATTAACCGCTCGACCCTGAGAAGCCAGCCATGAACGGATGATTTGATTACCAAAAGCATCAGGTAGAGAATCAGAAAGTAGACCCGGTAAACCATTGTAGGTGGCTTTACCTAAATTAGGGAATGAAAAAATACGCTCTCCTCGCTTAATATCTTCCAAAGGCATGGTCAATGGAGCTAAGTCGGTAGTGCTTTCTGCGAATTCAGGAGCAAATTCAAAAGAAGCCAACTGCCTTTGTTCATTCCAAAGTACAGCCCCTACCAGTTCACCCCAAATCTTTACTCTTAACACTAACATGGTTATTTGTTTTTGGACTTACGTACCCGTTGCATAGGTTTGAGTTCACGCTCCATTACCATCATTGGGCTTTCTTCTACTTCAGGAATAAGGTAATCGAGCTGATCGAGAGACTTGAGCGCACGGAGTACTTGAATTAAAATAGAAAGTGTTACCGAACGGCCATATTCCAAATTTTGAATCGTATTAATATTTACCCCAGCATTTTGAGCAAGCTCTTTCTGAGTATACCTTTTCTGCAACCTTAACTGTTTGACCCGCCTGCCCATCTCATCGACAATGGCCTGATCTGTCATTCTTTTCCAGTTCATACACCTTAATTTATAGGTTTTAAGCTATCAAATAACCAATAAAACCTAAATACATAGGTTAAACAATCTAAACAAAGATAAGGTTCATTTTAACAAAACCTATTATAAAAGGTTTTAAACGTAAAAAACACACATAAAACCTATAAATATAGGTTTTATGTGTGTTACAACGAGAGGATTCATTCAGCAACTCAACGCATGAAAAACAGAAAACTAATAAAACTCAACAAAAGCGCCCCTGCAATTAAGTACCAGTTAAACTTCGTCAGTCTTATGTCTAATTTTTTATGTTTCGCCCAAAAGTTAAGCACTATAGCAAGTAACAGTGTAGGCATACTAAGCACTAGATTAAAAAGATAAAACCACATCCAGCTAGTAATCAATGACCAAATGGCCAATACAGCTATAACAAAAGGAATTGCTCGATGAATTTTGTTAGTAGCCTTTTCTGGTGCTCGAAAATAATAAACCAGCAACAGTAGTACTGAAAGCCCAACTAAAATCAATACCCAAGAGAGTATACCAGACATATCTTATTGATTAATAAGGTTTGTCTTCTTGATAAATGTATAGTCTGGTTCTAAAGAACCCGTAGGTTCCTTTCGCCATATTTTAGTTTTCTTAAAGCCATAAAGCTCTTCAATCACACTCCCTTCTTTATCTAACCTTTTACGATATACTTTGACCCAATTGTCTTGCTCATCATATTCATAAATACTCTCGGAGTTGGTGTATTGGTTTTCACCAACTTCCATCACTGATTTAACAACAGCATTATGCTCATCTCGAAATAATGTTTCCTTCCGCTCTCCAATTAGTTCATAGCTCTTTCTATATCCATCTTCATCAAACTCTATCGCTTCAGCACCAAGCTTTCGGTCGCCTTCGAAATGAGTAATATTAATACTACTCAGAACAGTACTGTTAAGATAGTACTTATGGTTTTCTACCCTCTTTCTTACCCCTTTTGAATCCAACACCATCAGCATCTTTGGGGTTTCTGGCGATCCCGTTACATACTGATATACCTGAGCAGTATCGGTACCTGATACTTCATAAGTAATCCACTTACCAGCCCTTCGTACATGATTGAATTTAGTGAACCGACTATTCTTCTCCCCTTCAAAACTGACATCATTGAGCATCTCACTTGGCGAGCCATCCACATTCCATGAGTAACTATGTTCAGTCTTTCTATCATCCGACACCTCAAAAGTCTTGTCTTGCAGTTGCCTCCCCGCCTCATCAAAAAGTGCATAAGTTTCTCTTATTTTCGTGATGGTTTTAGTCTCCTTGTCGTACCTATACCAGTGAATTTGGCTTTCCACCACTTGACCATTCAGAGAAAGGTCTGCTATGGATTTTGAAAATTGAGCAAAAGTAGGATTAGCAGCTATTACTAAAATTACTACTATAGAATTCAGTGTTCTTCTCATCTTATCTACTTAATAAATAGCCACTCCTTAATCGCAATGACCATTGTTTTATGATAGACAAACCTACAGTCCATACCCATGCACTTCAATACCAGCCCAAGGGCATTCACCATACCCTCTAGAGGGTATGGTGAATGCCTGCGACATAAATACTCCTGTTCTATTCCAACTTTTGGTTGTTGAATAATGTCTATAAACACTGTAGAAAAACCTACACGAGTTGATGTCTTCTTCTACAAAGGAAGTGGGCTCTAAATGTATTGACCTGCAAAAACATCAAAAGTCAGGTGGCATTAAACTTGTGGGATTTAACACTGAAATTCAGCTCAATACACCATTGAGCTCAACTTTATAAATAAACTAAAATTCAGAATTATGAAATTAAATGCAAAGCAAAGGATTCCATTGAGTTGGATGAGGAGTATGATGATGTTGGTTGCCACAGTATTTATACTTTCAAGCTGTAATATGGATGACGGGGACAGCCTTCCTGAAAACGTGGCATATGTATCGCTCTATCAAGCATCTCCAAATGCTCCAGCCATGGACATTCAAATTGACAATAGACAATTGAACATCTACCCTTTTGACTATACTGATTACACAGGGTATTTAAGATTCTTTACAGGGAGTCGTAACTTTAAATTCACTCCTGACAATGCTAACAATGTAGTTGCTGATACTACTTTAGCCCTGGGCGCTGGTAGAACTTACTCCATATTTACCGTAGGTGATTATAGTGACCTAAAGGTACTCAAGCTAGAAGACAACGCAGATGCTCCAAGCGATGGAAAGGCAATGGTGAGGTTGGTTAACTTATCTCCTGACGCGCCTACTTTAGAAGTTTCGGCCAGCGGTCAAAACGACCCATTATTTAGTGACTCAAACTTTATGGATGCTTCTGATTTTATGGAGCTTACAGCTACTGAGTATGATCTAATTGTTACTTCTCCTGATGACAATAGTATCCAACTCAATGTGCCTGACATCAAATTCCAGAATGGGTATTATTACACCATTATTCTGAGAGGCTACCATACTCCGCCAGCAGGAAACAACAATAATTTGAGTGCAGAAATTATAGTAAACTAAATTAGCGCAGCTAAATGAATATAAAACAGAAAAGCAATCCGTTTGGATTGCTTTTCTGTTTTATAGCTATTGCTTAAAGTATAATAATCAGTAGGAGAATGATAATAATTGCTCCAGAAGAGATGTAAAGACCTCCTCCTCCACTATCACGAATATCTCTTTTCATGGTGCGCACTTCTTTACGCAATTCTTTTCTTTCTTCTCTTGTCAGGCTGGACTTATCCATGTCCTTGATTTCATTCAACCTAACCACCATGGCTTGCATTTCTTCATGTGTGAGTTTTTCGGCTGAATCCGTAGTAACTGGATCATTTACTGGTGCTGCATTCATTTGGCTTGGAACAAACATTAACAGTATTATCCCAAAAGTGATATAGACAGATAACTTCTTCATTGCTTAAAATTTAATGTTTCAAGAATAACCTCAAAGTATCTTAAAATGTTTGCAATCGCAATTTTGTAACCTCCCAAGCTTTATTTTTTATTCAGTTTCGCTTCACTCTTTACCTCATAAAGCTGATTATCGGAAGTCATAAAACCAAACACCCACCCCGTAGCTTTACCCTTAAACACCATAATTAAATCACCAATCTTCATTTGTTCATAGCTATCTTCTCTTATGCTGATCAATTGATTATTCGTACGAATCATAAAACCTCTGGTATTCCCAGTTTGTCTAAACTTATCTAATACCAATTCAGAATAAACCACTTTCAGCCCAGAGTTAACTTCCTTTCTATAGGCTAGCAAATATTTTATCATTTTTCTCAACACCGCAAACCACCATATGGTAAAAGGAAAGAGCATGATTGGCAAAAACCAAAGTCCCGAAAATAAAGGGCCTATAACCACCCACCCTAAAATAACAAGTACCCAAATACGATTCTTTATAGCACGATTCCTGGCTTTCTTAAGCAGTTCAAAATCATCTTTGGTCATTTGTAGTTCTCGTTCCTTCGGTATGAAATTTTGGTTCTTGTCAACATCAGGAACAATGGCCTTGATTTTATCTTCGCTGATTTCCGCTTCGGCAATTATCTCACTATGAAAAATAGATTTAGAATACTTAGAGTAATGAATTTCTACCTCCATACCCACCGACATACGACCATATATAATTGCATCAACTGGTAACTTTTTATCATCAAAATAAAGGTAATACGTTCTCCGCGTAGTGGTCTTACTCCCATTGCTGCCTCTGCTCCCTCCGCTAGAACTGTGCGATGTGGTAATGTCTATTTGCTTGTCTGTAATCGTACCAGTAAGAATTTGCTTCTTCTTTTTAATAAAATCCAAAATGAAGCCTCTCATTATATAGCCTAATACCGCCAAAAACAAGAGGAAGAACACCCCAAACATAATTATCGGGATCATTTCATCAATATCAGAAAGCAGCTTATCCCAAAAAAAGAACTTAATGAACGCGAAAAAAATGAGCATAAAAATTAAAACCCCTATTAAGTTGGTTTTAGCTTTCTTTAGTTCTGCTGGAAGTAAGTCCACTTCCACTTCTGTATAAGCCATACGTTCTTTTTTGGGGTTCAATTTCTTGAAACTACACCCAAAACACTATACCATGCTGCGGGTATATTCTTATACCCTTAAAAGCAAAAAAGCGCATTCAGATCACTCTGAATGCGCTTTTTTTAATAGATTTTACTTTTATAAAATCACCTGACCACCAAGTACAACTCCGTGACTAAATGAGCCTCTTACACTATGTGTTTCCCCTGGCGCTAAATTTCCGCCACTCACAAAATTCAAAGGCACATAACCATCCGTTCTGAATGCTTCGAAAAATAGTTTGCAAGAACGATTGATCATACCAGCAAAACCAAGAACAAATTGATTCTGTCTTTCCCAAGAGGCTCGTTCAGGCCCAGCAATATATTTAGAAAACTCACCAGAAACTGTGTAAACCACATTGCTCTCTGGATTGAAATTATATTTTGCGCCAATGTCAAACGCAGAAACTTTAGATGCTGGAAATGCATCTAACGGAGGGTTTGGGTTGAAAGTACCTGGCCAAACTTTCAGAGTTTTAGCAAAACTACCTTGTACTACAAATTTATCGCTCACTTTTAGGTTACCATAGGCAGCATACGCTGGGTTATTATCCTGACATGGGTTGAAGTGCGTTACAGGGTAAGCATGACAGTAAGCACTGCCAAATACAAAAGATCCTCCTACATTGAGCTTGGTTTCTTCGGTCAAATTCATTGTGTAATTAACGTCCGACACAAAGTTGTTGATTTTAGAAGGTACATTAGAGCCATTTCCCACTGGAGTGGCCAAGGCACGAAATTGGCTACCGCCTTGTACAGCCATGAATTTGGCATGAAGTCCGCCTTTTCTATAGCCTACCTGCAAACCATAACCTAAACCTCCGAAGGCATGCCATGTGGTAGAATTAGAAAATGGACTAACACTTCCCACCTGTCCAAAAGGCGCATCCATTTTACCAATAGCACCATACACCGGAGACTTGTTTAAGTCGCCCAATACTAAAAATGCTTTGTAAAGTTGAATCTGATTCCTTGTTAGTGTAGTAATAGTTCCGGCACCGAAGCTTTGTTCTGGATTGTACAATAGTTCAGCATGTACCGTAATCCAATTGTTAATGGCTCCTGTAGACGAAATTTGAAATGAATGTATTACCGCCTCAGTAACGGTTTTTCCAATCTGATTAGATGAAGTTGGATGACGCATGAGGTAAGCAAACTTCGAATCTTCATTCGATCTTTGGTAATCAAATATTGAAATGAGAGAAGTGCCTATTGTTAAGCTTCTGTCCTTTAAAGCCCCTTTTTGTCTTTCTTCCAATAGAATATTTACTTTCCTTAAATTCTGGCTCGGATCGAGCATTTTGTAGGAAAATTGGGAATTGATTCCAATTGTTCCTTTAGGCTCTTCTTCAATACTATTTTGAGCAACAGCCCAATTACACAATAGCATCATTGCAAAAAATACTTTCTTCATGGTTCTTTTTGAAAATTATGTAAAAACGAAAACTAAGTGGGAGGTCTATAAATAAGGCAAGTCAGTTACCTGACTTAAAAAATCATGCAAGGTTAACGCATTCACTTAAAAAGGCCAAACCTGATAGGCATTTTTACTCCATGAAAACAAAAAAGCCAAATCAACATTTCATCGATTTGGCTTTTTTGTCACTTAAGAACGGTTACTTCACCGCAAACTTAATATCGGTAATCAATTCATTTTCTGGAACTTGACCTGGCACATTAACATATTCTTCAAAGGGATGAATACCCTTAACTATATTAATAGCTTTGGCCCTGTGCATATTATACATGGCCGACCAAGCATTGCCTAAATGTTTATAAGGTCCTGTATGGCGAAGTGTATACACCTTGGTTGCGGGTATCTCCCCTACTTTAAATTCAGAAGGTAAATCATTTGGAACTGACTTTACGGCAAGTCCAGAAGTATATTCGACTTTACCGTTTGCAAAATCCCATTTATGATAAATCGAGAACATCTTTCCAGCAATGATATCTTCCTTTCCTGAAATGAACTCACCTAATTTACCAAAATCGCGTTTCATATCTTGATCGATGTCGGTGATTGTCGAGTGGGAATGTATACCTATATATTGAATCTTTGACAACGATTGTTCTCCTACAAATTCGAGTTTAGAGTGTACCTCACCATCTTCAACATAATCTTTTAATAGGTTTAAACCTCGCTCATAATCCATACCTATAAAGCCAAGCATCATTTTCTTCATCCAAAACATAAAGAAAGGCAAGCTGCTGTCCATAAACCAAGTCAGTTTGGTTCCATCTGAAGTGGGGATTAACTCAAAACGCACTTTAGCTCTGGATTTCCAAGGTTTAAGAAAGGTTAAGTCAAGGTTTAGAGATTTGTTTTCTACTTCGCTGGTAATACGCATATTTCCAGAGCCAATCCTGTTGCCTTCCCATTCATAGTATTTAGCATCCGGAGCGACTTTCACCACGGTTTCGGGTTCTAGAATAAGCCAAGGCGACCATGCCGACCAATGATTGAAATCATTTAAGACTTTAAAAACCTTATCGGGAGATGCATTGATTTCAATGCTACGATTTAACTCAATTTTAGGCATGGGTTCAGTAGTGTTGGTTTACACTTCTGAATTTAATTAAAATGCGTGAAAAGATGGATGTATTGTTAAAGAAGAAATAAAACGAGGTTAATTAATCTCATAAGAGAAGCTTACCTCTTCAGAAACAGCCACATCTTTACGAATACACTTTGCATCAATCTCTTTATTAGCTTTTAGTGCTTCTTTTAATTCATTCAAGCGATAATACGTTTCGGAAACGTAACCTATTTTGTTGTTATTAAGCTCAATTGAAATTCGGTCAGACTCTGTATCAAGGTATAACTCCACTGATTCACCAGGTTGTAATAACATAAAATTAGGTTGCTCTAAGTTAAACTCAGTCAAACTAAAAGTACCAAAACCTGATATTAAAGCCATTTGCCTTTCTTCTTTAAGGTTTCGAACGGCAGTTGCATCTTCTTTGTGCAAATCTTTTTTTAACAACAGAGCATTCGATAAAAAACCAGCTACTTCTAAAATCATTAGTCCATATTTAGATATAAAGGCAATACGCCATTGTAATTGTATGGGTTACGTAAACGATGATACTCCATTCCAAACACAAAACTGAATGAATTAGTGTTAATCGGTTCATTCAGAAGGGTGAAAACGTGATAGAAAAAAACTTGCCCCAAGCGCAAGTTATTTCGCAAGCTGGCATCAAAGCTATTACACTAATAAACAAAGACTCATGAAATCGATGATCCTTAAATCTGGAATGGCGCTTTTCCTTCTTCTCAGTTTTAGTTGTGGCGGAGACGACTCACCTCAAGAGGAAGAAGAACTAGACCAAGAATTGCCCGCAGTTTTCGAAAACTTTACTGATAATGTAACGGTATATGTTGACGGCTCATTTGTAGTTATTGAAACAGATGATATACCAAATCACCCGAGTCCTTACTTTGCGCAATCAGATGCTAGATACGAGGCTTACAATGGTAGCAACAGTAATTTCAAAATAAATCCAAACAGTATTGTTGCGCAAAGCATAACAATACGCATTCCGTTAAACCCAACAGAAGCGAGCAACAAGCAAGCTACCCCTTTGGGAGCTATTGGAGTTTCCTTGAATGGCGTGGTTTTCTTTAATCAGTATGCAGGACCAAACCAACCACTTACCAACGAGATTGACTCTTTCGATCAATACCTTGGCCATCCGCAGCAATCTGGTGCTTATCATTATCACCAAGAGCCCGTTTATCTAACTGCTACACTTGGCAGCGATAAGCTTTTAGGTTGGCTGCTAGACGGTTTTCCAGTATATGGCCCAGTAGAAAATGGAGCAAGAGTAACCAATGCAGATGTAGATGATTATCATGGACATAGCCATGCAACAACTGAATATCCAAATGGAATTTATCACTACCACATTACAGATGCCGACCCTTACATTAACGGAAGTGGCTTTTTTGGTGTAGCAGGAACAGTCTCTAACTAGTCGAGATGAAAAAGCTTATCCTTTATATGGGGCTCTTGCTCTGTACTTATGAGGCTACCGTGACGGACTTTAAAGACAGTCCGGTAATTCCAGATATTACTATTAACACCAATAAAGCAAATCTGAAAAGAAACGGTGCGCTCATGCTTTTAGATGACAAGCCGTTTTCGGGTCACTTAGTTAGCTACTATTCTAATGGCCAATTGGAGTCGGAAAACACTTATTTCAAAGGTTTCCGTGAAGGAAAGTCCAGCCAGTTTTATAGTGACGGAAGCCTTAAAGAGGAAAGATGGTATAGTAAAAATCAGAAAACAGGCAGCCATTACGGCTGGTGGCCCAATGGAAATCTGAAATTTGAATTCCATTTTGTTGACGGACTTCATCATGGAGAGGCGAAAGAATGGCAAGCAGACGGGCAGCCCTATAAATTCTTCAACTATACTATGGGAAAGGAAGACGGATCTCAAAAAATGTGGGAGTCGGACGGCAGCATTCGGGCCAACTATGTAGTAAAAGACGGCCATCGCTATGGTCTTATTGGATTGAAAAATTGTAAATCAGTGAATAATGAAACAGGAACATTTAGCGCTTTACCTTATTAGTTTCGGTTTTTTGTTTCTTTTTGGCTGCGCGAACCAAAACAAGGAAACTAAAGAAACCCCACTCCCCTTTTACAATTCAGCAGACTTTACTCCCGAATGGGTAAATAAAGAAGATGAGCAGTTTTCGCAAATTCACACCATTGCCGACTTCAATTTTGAGAACCAAAGTGGAAATATGATTAACAATGAAAGCCTCGCTGGAAAAATATACGTGGCTGACTTCTTCTTTACCATTTGCCCTAGTATATGCCCAAAAATGACTTCGAACTTAGAGAAAATTCAAGCTGAATTTATCAATGACGAATCGGTAATGTTGGTATCTCATACAGTAATGCCTTGGGTAGATTCAGTTTCTGTTCTAAAGACTTATGCAGAAATGCATGGGATTGACAACAGCAAATGGCATTTACTTACAGGGGACATGGAGAAGATTTACCAACTAGCACGTCAGTCTTACTTTGCAGAAAAAGAAATTGGTTTGGATCGAGATTCTGACGAATTTCTTCATACTGAAAATTTTATTCTAGTGGATGGTTTGGGTAGAATTCGAGGCGTGTATAATGGCACTATTCCTCTAGAAATGAATCGTTTGATTACCGATATTAAAACATTGAAGCAGCTTGATTAAAGAGCCAAGACAAAGCCAACCCTGACCATATGATTAACACCCCTATTCTAGATTTTAGTTTCTTTCTATGGTTATACCAATGATAACCAAAGCCAATAAAGAAAAGAATCAGAAAGGGCCAGTCAATTATGTACACATCTAATGGAAGTACAGAAGCCAATGAGAATACAAAAAAGCCAAAACCACTAAGCACAAAGAATATTATCTGAGGTCTTTTCATTGAAAATGAACTCGTAGATTCAAAACTAGCTAACAGCGAAAAAAAGCCTATTGCCACTGGGGCATAAGTAGAAATTTCGTAGTAATTAACCGCAGTAGCTATTGCACTGAAGCCCAGCAAAACAATAACAAGTTTAGTGAACTGACTTCGAGACTTCTTAACATTAAGAAGTCCCAAAAAAACCGCAAAAACAACTATTAAAGATGGAATCATTTACTGAGTAAAAGTAGCAGTCGTCTGCTGATTTAGATAAAAAATACAGTTATTGAAATGTGAACTTTATGGTTTCATTAAAACTGAAAGCCAATATGTTTATGACAGATCATTCTTTGCAAACCCCTTGAAGTCAGTTCCATAATAATCAACACCCCATTTCGCTTGTCTAAATCTCTGAATAAAAACAGTGATATGATCTACCCCTTTAGGGTGGTTTTGACAAAACAACATCTATTGAGAGTCCCTTCCTTTCAACGCCCATTCAAAACTGGTTGATCACTTAAGCATTGTTCAAGTCAAATTTTCAATTACACCTACATTCTTTGAGTTACGATTTATCTTCTCCAAATTGCCTAACCATTAAACTGCCAATAATGCAAAAAATCAAAAAGGTTTGTGTCTACTGTGCCTCTAGTGAAAATATTGACTCAAAATATTTTGAAGCAACCGAAAAGCTAGCCCGCGTTCTAGCAAAGAACAACATTACAGTAGTATATGGTGGTGGCAGCAGAGGTTTAATGGGCAAGCTTGCAGATACCATTCTTTCTGAAAAAGGACGTATTGTAGGAATTATGCCTCATTTTATGAAGGAGGTAGAGTTCCATCATAAAGATGTTAATGAGTTCATCTTTACGGCCGACATGCACGAAAGAAAGAAGCAATTTATGGTGGGGGTAGATGCCTTAATTACCTTACCTGGTGGGTGCGGTACAATGGAAGAATTGTTGGAGGCTATGACCTTAAAAAGGTTAGGCATTTTTACAAAACCAATTGTAATTCTAAATGCCTTCGGTTACTATGATCACCTAATCAAAATGCTAGAGTTCTCCATTGAAGAAAACTTCATGAAACCCATGCATAACGATATATGGAATGCGTTTGAAGACCCTGAAAAAGTACTTGAAGCCATACATCAATCTAAGCCTTGGAGCAAAGACGCTCTGAAACATTCGTAATTCAAAAACACAATTCCCCCATTGAAATACAGTATTACGCTTGTTATCATATTATTCAATTTTAAGCATATTGATATTTAACAAAGCAGGAAATTATTAGCATTTTTGAATACCAATTTACCGAACCATTCCCTTGTTTAAGACTTTATGCTTAGGGTTTTTATTCTCATAATTCTAATTGTTAGTGGGCAACCTCTACTAGCAAACCCCGATAGCATTGCCGATTATTGGTATCAGCATAGAATATATAATAATGAAACTCAGTATATACCTTCCTCGCAGGTTATGGTATTCAGAGACGATAGTAACAGTCTTAGTTATGATCAAGTTAAAGACTTTGGCGCTAGTTACTTTATTGGCTTAGATGAAATTGATCTATTTGAAAAGAACAAAACTTATTGGGTTAAACTTGTACTTTCAAACTACTCAGAGCGCTACCAAAACCTAGTAGTATATACAGGCGACAACGCTTACTCTACTATTTACATTGAAAAGAACGGTGTTCTGGATTCTCTTAAAACAGGCTACTTTGTCCCTGTTAGTGAGCGAAATATCAAAAAAGGGTTCCAGTCTCAGTTTAAACTAGATTTAAAGGAAAGCGAAAGTGCCTCACTCTTAATCAAAACAAAATCATTAGATAACTACCCTCCACGCTTCGATTTCAGAACAATTCAACTTGAAAAATGGAGTAGACAGGTTGAAAAAAGAGCTCTTCTTGAAGGGGTTTTCACAGGCTTACTGATTATTCTATCCATTCTAGGAATTTCGCTTTACCTATATATAAAAAGAATCGTCTTTCTGTTTTATGCATTCTATGCAATTTCTAACACCATTTATTTCTTATTCTTTCATGGGTTTTTAGACCCCTATATTTTCCCTGAACACCCAGAAAGACTATCGCTACTTTGGCTATTACCCAATCTTTCGGCTGTATTCTATTTTTCGTTCGCTCGCCATTTCCTTAACACTAAAGAGCACTACCCTAAATGGGACAATTATTTTAAGCTATTTATAGGCATTATGTTGACTGCCTTTGTGGTCAACTCTATCTACATCACCATTACGAAAGATGTATACAATGGGCTGATTGTGCACAACCTCTTTAATATAGGTATTTCTGCAAGCGTAGTAGTTTTCATACTAACGCTTAGAAGACTGAACAGCCTAGAATTAAGATATTTTGCGATTGCATCCGTATTCTTAGTAACCATTGCCTTATTTGCTTCAGCTCAATATGTGCTAAATCTGGACGCAAAAATTGTCCCTTACGTTCAACTTGGAGTAGGAATTGAAATTATATTTTTTGCCTTAGGGCTTGGTCATAAAATGAGAAAGCTGGTTGAAAACCATGCCATTACTCAAGAATCATTGATTATTCAATTGGTTGAAAATGAGAAGTTGCAAGAAAAGACCAATTCTGAATTAAAGGAAAAGGTAGCTGAACGCACCCATCAAATCAATGTCCAGAACATTGAGTTAAAAAAAGCAAGAAAAGAAGCCGAAAGAGCAACAAAGTCCAAATCAGACTTTCTTTCTGTAATGAGCCATGAAATTAGAACACCATTAAATGCTATTATAAGCTTAAGCCATTTAATGGATATTGATAACGAGAATGAAGAAACTCAAGAATACATCGATGCCTTAAAGTTTTCAGCCGAAAACCTCAGCTCTCTAATTAACGATATATTAGATTACAATAAAATTGAAGCAGGCAAGCTTAAACTTGAGGTTATTGATTTTTCATTAATTGACTTACTAAGAAACATCAGAGAGAGTTTCAAATTTAAAGCACAAAGCAAAAATATATCATTAGACTTTCACCTTTCTGAAAACACCCCTAACAGACTGATTGGAGACCCCACCCGACTGACTCAGATCTTCAATAACCTGATGAGTAATGCTCTGAAATTCACGGAAGAGGGAAGCATTGAAGTAAGCGCTGTTTTATTGGGTATTGAAAATGAGAAAGTAAGTATTGAATTTACCGTAACGGATAGTGGTATTGGAATCCCGGAAGATAAAATCAACGAAATTTTTAATGACTACGAACAAGCCAGTAGTGATACTACGAGGAAATATGGTGGTACGGGGCTTGGATTATCGATAACTCAAAAACTATTGGGTCTACACGATAGTAAAGTATCTGTTTCGAGTAAAGTTGGGGAAGGCACCTCCTTTAAGTTTGTAATACAATTTAAACTTCCAGAGACTTTTGATTTATTGGCTGCAAATAAAGCAGACACCATCTACGACCTAAAACAAGCCAAAATACTTGTGGTGGATGATAATTACATGAACAGGATGGTACTTAATCGATTGTTTCAGAAGTGGAATGCTGAATTTCATGAAGCGTCAAGTGGCAACAAAGCATTCCAAAAAAGTAATGAAGAGCAGTTCGACCTTATCCTAATGGACATCCATATGGATGAAATGGATGGATTTGAATGCACTTCTTTAATTCGAGAAAAGTCTGTATTTAATAAGAAAACCAATATTATTGGCATGACTGCCTTTTCTAAAAACGATCTTCAAGAAAACCCAATGCGCAATGTATTGGATGAATTTATTTCTAAACCTTTCGACCCAAAAGAGCTACTTAATAAACTGGTGCTATACCTAAAAAATGAAACTGCCTAAGAGGCTTAATCAACATACCTTCAGCAGATCATACATCAGTTCCTATATCATCCATCACCGCCAGTAGCTCACTGAGCATCATGGCTGTTGCCCCCCAAACTAAATGCCCTTCTACATTAAAATAGGGCGACTGAATTACATATTTCCCAAACCTCATTTCTTCCACTCCTCTTTTTTCCAAATCATAGAATTGAGAAATAGGTACTTCTAAAATGGCTTCTACCTCGTAAGGATCAGGAACAAATTGAGGGGTATGATAGAGTATACCCACAGTAGGTGAAACCTTGAAATTGCTTGCAATAATAAACAGGTCAGATAATTGCCCCAAAACTGATACTTCCTTCGACTTTACCCCAATTTCTTCTTCTGTTTCTCTTAATGCCGTTTCAATTAAATTAAGATCTTCCTTTTCTGCTTTACCACCCGGAAAGCTAACCTGTCCACCGTGCGCTCCATTATACCCAGGTCGCTTCATCAATGGCAAGTACAACTCTCCATTTTTAGGATAAAGCAGCACCATAACACCCCCAGGTCTGGCAGGTCTATTTTCCATTTCAGTAAAGCGGTTCTCATCTACTGGGGTTGGAGCCATTTTTATCTGAGCGTCTCTACCAGGCAAAGTCAACTTCAACCTTTCAGTTAAACGATCTGCTACTGCTTCAATGTTAGAAAACCTCATTTAATTGCTTTTGAATGAACTTCGTTGAAAATATAGCGTACTTGTATAAAAGTTGGTTCAATTATAAGCCGCTTTCTTCATTTCATATAGAATTTTCCCTAATATGTTCCTTTAAAGAAAACAAGCATAGCTCAACTCATGAAAGCCAGTCGAATTCTTTTTTCATTTACCTTTTTATTTATAGCTGTTTTAGTTTCGGGCCAACAAAGCAAACTGAAAATAGCAAAGCTAAAATACAATGGAGGTGGCGACTGGTATGCGAACAAAACAGCACTGCCCAACTTGGCTACTTTCTGCAATGAAAACCTTAAAACGAATATCGACACCCAAGATGCTGTGGTAGAAATTGGAAACCCCAGTTTGTTCGAGTATTCTTTCGTTTATATGACAGGCCATGGCAATGTCGTATTTTCGAATCAAGAAGCTGAAAACCTAAGAAACTACCTTACAGCTGGTGGCTTTTTACACATTGATGATAATTACGGACTAGATCAATTCATTCGGTTAGAAATGAAAAAAGTGTTTCCTGAATTAGAGTTTATCGAATTACCCCATGACCACCCCGTTTACAATCAAAAATTTAAATTCGCAGAAGGCATTCCAAAAATCCATGAACATGACGGGAAATCTCCTCAAGGTTTTGGTTTAATATTCGAAGGTCGTCTAGTTTGCTATTACTCCTACGAAAGCGACTTGGGTAATGGATGGGAAGATCAGCGCATCTACAATGACCCAGAATCTGTTAGGCTTCAGGCTTTAAGAATGGGGGCCAACTTGATTTCATACGCTTTCACTCAATAATTAATTAAGACCATATTTTAGAATCAAAAAACTATTGCATTAGTTGGAAAACTAGTGCAATAGTTTTATTATTGATATTAGAATAACCCGAGTGTTTTAATTTACAGATATGAAAGAATTAACGAAAGCAGAAGAGCAGGTGATGCAAATTTTATGGCAGATTGAAAAAGGCTTCGTAAAAGATGTGCTTTCAAAAATGCCAGAACCTAAACCTGCATACAATACAGTATCAACAATCATTAGAATTCTGGAAAAGAAGGGTTTTGTAGGGTATAAAGCCTATGGGAAAACACATGAATATTTTCCATTAGTAGACAAAACCAGCTACAGTAACTTCTACCTTAAAAACTTTATTGGAGGCTACTTTGGAGGCTCATTCCAAAAGTTGGTATCATTTTTCGCACAAGAAAATGACATGGATATTAAAGAATTCGAGTCACTAGCGAAGCATGTTGGAGATGATTTAAAAGAAGACTAAAAGCTATAGGTTATGTCGAAACACCCCGCTTTAGTATTGTTAGATTCGCTAAATAATGCGCTTCTATATGCATTAGAAACTGCCACATGTTTGGCTGTATTTTACTTGCTATATCATTTTGTTTTGAGAAAAGAGAGTAGCTTTCAATATAATAGGTTCTACCTATTGGCAGCCATATTAATCTCTTTATCATTTCCATTACTCAAAGTGGGCTATAACCCTGAAAACACACCCAGTGTATTAAATTCATTGCACAACGTGAGCAATGAAGTAAGTAAAGAGCCCATTATAGAACCTAAAGGTTATTATTCTGTAACAGTAACAGCCAATTCTGAAAAACCCTTCATAAGATGGTGGGAAGCCGTCATTCTTGCATACATGATTGGGATGATCGCCTTAGCCTTAAGATTATTTATCCAGATGAGGTCGTTCAAGGATTTTCTCTGGTACAAAAGGCACAATACTCGATTTAAAGACGGCTATTTTATGGTGAAAACTGAAGGTTCAATGCCCACCTTTGCCTTCTTTAAATACCTAATGTGGGACGATAGCTTGAATCTTTCTGAAGGAGAACAAAAGCAAATACTCGATCACGAGAAAGTGCATATTCAGCAGAAACACTCTTATGACATTATGCTGATGGAGGTTTTGAAAGTGTTTTTCTGGTTCAATCCGTTCATTTATTTATATAGAAACCTACTAGAAGAAATCCATGAGTATGAAGCAGACAGAACTGCTGTAAAAGCCAATGGACAAGTGGCTTATACTAAGCTTCTCGTAAAACTTGTATTCCAAAAAATGGGTATCCCTCAAGGAAGTTTCTTTGCCAAAAGTAAAACCTTGAAAAGGGTTAATATGATCACTTCTCAGAAGAGAATCAATTGGATCAAGCTACTTGTACCAATTCCAGTGGTAGCACTGCTCTTCTTTATCTTTTCATGCGATGCCAAAGTAAAAACCGATGCTGTAAGCATTGCGGAAACGGCTTATATATATGCCAGCTTTGGTGAGAAAGATGTAAAACCTACACCTCAAAGTGGTTTTTCGGAATGGAAAAAATACTTACTCGACAACATCAAATACCCTGAAAAAACCATTTTTGGAAAGTTAGAAGGTAATGTAACCGTATCTTTTATGGTCAATGAGTCAGGAGAGATCAAAGACGTTAAATTGGTTGAAGGAATTGGAAGAGACTTTGATGATCAAGTATTGAGTGCTATAAAAAAATCACCTAAATGGGATCCAGGAGTAAAAGGTGGATTTGCAATTCCTACCAAGATTGAGATTCCTGTAACGTTTAGTGCTTCTTAATACTTTCGGTTAAAAATCTCACCCATTACAAAAGCTTTTCTAGCTCCATCTGTATCACTCACAAGTGCAGCGTAGTTAGTTTTTTCTACTTCTTCCTCTTCAGGCTCGTGAAATACCACTGCTGGGGTTTCGGTACGTTTTTTAGTTCCGTAAATTTTGTTGGCCTCGCTGTAAATGGATTTCCTTGGGTTGATAGATTTAACTTCCTCTATTACTTCGGGAGCAGCGTCTTCAATAACAAATGGCTTTGGCTCCTCCTTCGCTTTCCTTTGTCCGGTAAACTGCTCAAGTAGCTCCTCAAAAGTGGGCTGCTGATTAGTCGGAACTGGCCCCACGGTACCTCCCCTCCTATCTGGCGATGCGGATGGTGTACCCGGTTTTTTACTTTGCCCTTTCTTTTTTGCTGTAAAAACAAAGTAAAGAATAGCAAAAGCGATATAGAGTAAGTTACTGATGTCAAAATCCATGCTATTAGCAAATCTAAGAATTAATTCTAATTTTGCTTACTAAGGTCGATTTTTCGCAATCCCCACTTAATGCAGCTTACAAAATTAGAAATCAAGGGCTTTAAAAGTTTTGGTGATAGAATAGTCATCAATTTCGATGAGGGTATTACTGGTATTGTAGGCCCTAACGGTTGTGGCAAGTCCAATGTGGTAGATGCCATTCGCTGGGTGTTGGGCGAGCAAAAAACAAGGATGTTACGTTCCGAAAAAATGGAGAATATTATCTTCAACGGAACCAAGAAAAGAAAACCAACTCAGCTGGCCGAAGTTTCATTGAGCTTCAAAAACACTAAGAACCTCCTTCCTACAGAATATACAGAAGTAACCATCACCAGACGTTACTACAGGTCTGGCGAAAGTGAGTACCTTTTAAATGGGGTTAGCTGCCGACTCAAGGACATCAATGAATTATTCATGGATACTGGCATCGCATCAAACAGCTATGCAATTATCGAGCTTAAAATGGTCGATGACCTTTTGAATGATAAGGAAAACTCTCGAAGAGACCTTTTCGAGGAAGCGGCTGGGATTTCAAAATTCAAAAAGAGAAAAAGGGAAACACTTAAAAAGCTTAAAGACACCGATGACGATTTAGATCGTGTAGAAGACTTGCTTTTTGAGATCGAAAAGAACTTAAAATCTTTAGAAAAGCAGGCCAAACAAGCCATAAAATACTACGAGTATAAAGAAGAGTACAAAGCATTAAGCGTACGACTAACAAGAAAAACTGTTGAAACACAGAACAATAAGCTTAAAGTTCTAGAAAAAGAAATTCAGCAACTGAACGACAAAAAAGTTGAGATCAATCAAATGATGTCAACACAAGAGGCGGCCATCGAAAAAGGAAAAGCCGACCTTATTGTGAAAGAAAAGTTACTTTCTACCCGCCAACGAACCCTGAACGAACACGTAAATAAAATCCGTCAGTTTGAAAGCGACAGGAAAATCAAAAATGAAAGGCTCACCTTTCTTCAAGATAAAAGTGACAACCTTCGCGAACAGCTCGAAGCCGATAAAAAAAGTAACGAGCGTGCGGCTTTCAGTTTAGAAAGCTTAAAAAACGAAAAAGAAATAGCCGAGAAGGATTTAAAAGCTGCTACAACTCAAATTGAAAGCTTAAAAGCTGCTTTTGAAGCACAACGCACTGCAGCTCAAGAAGCACAAGCCAGTTTTGACCAAAAGAGTAAGGCCTTTAACGAAAAGCGTGAGACACTTTATAACCTTAAAAAGGAAATAGAAATCAAGGAGATTCAGCTCCAAACCTTAAATAGAGAATTAGAAAAAACGACTTCCGATACTTCTGAACAATCTGCTAATCTTGAATCTTTTGATTCCAAACTAGAGGAAATCGGGGTAATTCTTGAGCAAAAGAAAAAAGACCTTGAAGCGAAGAAAAATCAGGAGGAAAAGCAGCGCACGTCCATTGAAAGTACTGAAGAAACAATCAATGTAGTTCGCGAGAAATTAACGAAATTGAGCCGTAAACTCGATTCGCAGCGCAACGAATACAACCTGACCAAAAGCTTGGTTGAAAATCTTGAAGGTTTTCCGGAAGCTATAAAATTCTTAAAAAAGAAAGCCAGTTGGAGCAAAAACGCCCCACTCCTCTCCGATATTCTTACCTGTGACGATCGCTACCGAATTACCATAGAGAATTACTTAGAGCCTTACATGAACTACTACATTGTAGACAATGAAAGGCAGGCTTTTGAAGCCGTGAATATTCTTAGCGATGCCGCAAAAGGCAAAGCGAACTTCTTTATTCTCGATGCTTTTGACAGATACGAAGCTCCTCAAGCCAAGCTCTATCAAAACGCAATACCAGCTACCGAAATCGTAGAATACGAGCCAAGATACAAGCGCCTAATCAGCCATATTTTAGAAAACGTGTTTGTAATAGCGGGCGGTCCAGGTGAAATTCCTATTGATGAAGATGCAGTTTTCATTACCGAAAGTGGCAAATACACTAAGCGTAAATTCAGTATTTCGGGAGGTTCAGTAGGCCTTTTTGAGGGCAAGAGAATTGGACGTGCTAAGAACTTAGAAAAGCTTCAAAAGACGATTAAAGAGCTAGAAACTCAAATTGCCGAGGTCAAAGAAAGGCTTGATGAGAAACAGAAAGAACTGGCCCATTTAAAGTCGAGCAGTTACAGAACTGAAATAGACAGCCTACAAAAAGAATATAGCCAGGTAAACGAAGAGTTCATTTCTGTAAAAACCAGAAAGGAACAGCTTGGCCAGATGTTGAGCAGTAACGCCAACCGAAGAGAAGACATCACCAGAAACATTGATAATATTTCTGCTGATTTACTTGAGTTAAGACCAGAAGTAAAAGATGCTGAAAGAAGTTACATAGAGCTACAACAAGGCATTGGTGAACTAGAGGTTACGGCCAAAAAAGAAAATGAACTACTTTCTGAAAAATCGCAGAAATACAACGAAATAAACATCCAATTCCATCAAAAACAGAATAAGCTTCAGTCTGTTACCCAAGAGATTGACTACAAGCAAACTGCCTATGACGGAAGTAAGTCAAGAATTGAAAAGAATCAGGTAGAATTAGAGAGAAACGAAACAGAAATCAAGCGTTTGATCGATACCACCGAAAGCAATGATGATGAACTCATTGGGCTTTACGATGAAAAAGAGAGCATCGAAAAAGGTGTAAACGAATCGGAAAAGGAATATTATGCCCAGCGCGGCAACATTGATGTGTCGGATAAAACCTTACGTGAATTGCGCCAAAAGCGCGACCAAGCCGATACAGTTTTAATGGAGTTTCAATCTAAACTGAATGAAACCAAACTTGAACTTAGTGCTGTAAAAGAGCGATTGTCTGTAGAGTTCAATATAGATTTGAATGCTCTTCTTAAAGAAGAAGTTGAAGAGGAAGACCATACACCTGTTGAAGAACTTCAGGCCTTAGTTCAAAAAATAAAAGACAAAATAGAACGAATTGGGCCAATTAACCCAATGGCCATGGAAGCCTACGAAGAAATCAAAGAACGCTATGATTTTATCACCGTTCAGAAAAATGATTTAATTGAAGCCAAAGGCTCACTACTGCAAACCATCGATGAAATTGATACAGTAGCTAAAGAAACCTTCCTCTCCGCGTTTGGCCAAATCAGAGATAATTTCATCAAAGTTTTTAGATCATTATTTACCGATGAAGATGATTGTGAGCTAAAACTGGTCGACCCAAGCAATCCGCTAGAATCTGCCATTGAGATTATGGCCAAGCCAAAAGGTAAACGTCCGCTGAGTATTAATCAGCTTTCGGGTGGCGAAAAAACACTAACAGCAACAGCGCTATTATTTTCCATTTACCTGCTCAAACCAGCTCCATTCTGTATTTTTGATGAAGTAGACGCTCCGTTGGATGACGCCAATATTGATAAATTCAACGAGATCATTAAGAAATTTTCCACTGATTCTCAGTTCATTATCGTAACCCACAATAAAAGAACCATGCTCAGCACCGATGTTATTTACGGTATTACTATGATTGAGCAAGGCGTTTCTAGAGTTGTACCTGTAGACTTAAGAGAGTTGGTGTAGTCACTAGTTTTCTTAATTTTATTGAAAAATAGATATTATGAAACAAAGGCTCCCATTCTTAGCATTGTTACTCATTTTCATTTCCTTTTCAAGCATGAACATTTCATCCGAGCAAAAAACAGAACCTCAAGAGCAGTCGAAAACCTACTTAGCCCTTGGAGATTCATACACCATTGGTGAAAGTGTAGCCGAATCTCAACGTTGGCCCATCCAGCTTGCAGCACGTATGGTTCATGAAGGAATCCCTATGAGGGACCCTAAAATCATTGCTAAAACAGGTTGGAGAACTGATGATCTAAAAGCTGCTATTGAAGCAGACACTGAACTTCTAGAAACTTATGATTTAGTATCGTTATTAATAGGTGTCAACAACCAATACCAAGGGAAATCAGTGGAGAGTTTCGCTCCTGAGTTTGAAGAGTTGCTTCAAATCGCGATTAAGTATGCGGGGGGCAAAAAAGAAAACGTATTTGTAGTCTCTATTCCCGATTATGGCAAAACACCTTTTGGTGCGGCAAAAGAAGAGCAAATAAAAAAGGAGTTAGACGCCTATAACAAAGTGAGCAAAAGTATAGCTAAAAAGTATGGCGTAGAATATTTTAACATTACCCCAATTTCGCGAACCGCTAAATTTCACCCAGAGCTAATAGCAAACGATGACCTCCACCCTTCTGGTAAAATGTATACCAAATGGGTTGAATTGATGGAGAAAAAAATTGAAAAAATGTTGAAGAAATGAGAAGACTAATCATAGTTCTACTTTGTGCATTCATCTCAGCTTCATTGTTTGCTCAAACCACAGAAGGCCCTAAAAACGGACATCTAATTATTGCCGGAGGTGCTTTAAAAGACCCGAGCGTATATGCCAAAATTATTGAATTGGCAGGCGGTGAAGGAAAAGCACATATGGTGGTGATTCCTACAGCAGGAGGAAATGAGATAACTCCAGAAATAATAGAAAACTTAGAGAAACAATGGAAAGGCTTTGGTGCGGCAAAAGTTTCTGTACTTCATACTACTGACCCCAAAGAAGCTAATACGGAAGCTTTTTCTAAAGTATTAGACGAAGCAGGTGGTGTTTATTTTCTGGGCGGTCGCCAATGGCGTTTGGCAGATTCTTACCTCAATACCAAAGTGCACGAAAAACTTTTCGCCCTACTCAAAAGAGGGGGTGTTATTGCCGGAAGCTCTGCTGGCGCTACAATCCAAGGCTCATACTTAGCCCGTGGCGACACTAAAGGCAGTAATATTATGATCGGTGATCATGAAGTAGGTTTAGGCTTTATTTCAAACATTGCAATAGACCAACACACTTTGGCCAGAAACCGTCAGTTCGATATGTTTGAAATTTTAGCCAAGTACCCAAAACTACTGGGTGTCGCTTTAGATGAAGATACCGCCATGTTAGTTTCTGGAAACGAATTCGAGGTAATTGGCCAAAGCTATGTAATGATTTATGATGGCACACATTGGAACCAAACTACTGGTAAATATGAAGCCAATGCCGAGGGAGAACAGAAATTCCATGTGCTCCGCTCAGGCAGAAAATATGATATGGCTGAAAGAAAAGTAGTAAGAGGAAGTCGATAGACTTGACTTACCTCCCCTTCAAAAATTTCATAATTCGTAGTCCTATTTATAGATTCTGCAGAAACCCGTATTTAGTCCCGAAAAACCATAACATTCTGTTTTCAAGCTGGTTGACTTTATGCAATCAACAGAATGAAAGATGAAAAAGACACTTGTAATATTATTGAGTACTATCTTGATTTTTGGTTGTTCGAACGGAAAAAATCAAGAAGAGAATACACAAACAGCAAACAATACCCAAAGTAAAGCACCAATGGCTAAGGCTGAAAAAATCATCACCGAAATGGTCGATGAAATTGGTGGGCAAAATGCTTTAAAAGATTTATTTGATGTAGAATACACTTATATCTATGAATCGCCAGAGGGCCATAGAGACGTATCAAAAGAAAGATACATTTTTGATGGTGAACTTTCTTGGGCCGAATATCTTGAGCGGAGTGATAAGATGATGCCCAATTATCAAGGAACCATTATTCAAAGTTACAACGGTGACTCTACGGTAACTACTGTAGACGGTAAACAAGTAGACACACCAGAAATAAACAAGCGATCTGATTTTTTAAGGAAAACCAATTTTTATTGGTTTGTGATGAACTTCAAGCTACTCGATCCAGGTGTAAACCTAAAATACAATGGAGTTAGACTTTATAATGGCATTAACTACGAAATGGTTGAAGTCAACTTTGATGAACAAACTGGCGATGTTCAAGATAAATATCTGCTATATATAAACCCCAACACTAAATTGATTGATCAGTTTTTGTTCACAGTAAAAGATTATGGGCTAGAGCAACCCTTTATGATGCGAGTTAAGTATGAAGAAATAGAAGGTGTAAAACTTACTACCTATAGAGAGTATGCCCTTTCTAATTGGGATGGAGACATAGTTCAAGATCAGTGGACAAAGGAATGGTCCGAAGACATTTCTTTTAACAATGGATTTACTGTAGACGATTTTAGATTAAAATAAAATCACCTCTATTCTTCAAAAAAGCCTTTAGCAACCCACTAAAGGCTTTTTTTATTCACTAGTGAACATGCACAGGTAATCCAACTCACTTCAAACCTCAAATCTTCTTAACTTCCTTCAAACTTTTTAAAAGCTTAGTTCATCATAAGTTCGGGAACACGATAATCCAATGAAGGAAATCAACCTGATGCCACAAACCAACTTCTTGATTACCGCTGCAAAACAGGGGGACGCCATTGCGCTGAACCAACTTGTAAAGCAATGGTATAAACGTATATACAATTTCGCCCTAAAGTATTTTGGCGACCATGATCAAGCGATGGAGGTGACTCAGAAAACCTTTATTTCGATGAACAAGAACCTGAAATCCTTACAAGATGAGGCTAGATTCAAACCCTGGCTCTACAGGATTGCTTCAAACTACTGTCATGAAGAAGCCCGAAGACAAAAGGCAAAATGGGTTTTCCCTTTTATGAAAGTACAGTCGAAAACCGACCAAGACTTTATTCAGAACACTGAATCGACAGATAGAAACAGCGACCCTGAAAAGGAATTTGGTAGTATGGAGTTAAAGCAGTTATTGAAAAAGGCATTGGCCGAACTACCAGAAGAACAACGACTGGTAGTGATTATGAAAGAATATGAAGGACTGAAAATAAGAGAGATTGCCGAGGCGATGGACATTTCAGAAAACACAGTCAAGTCTCGCTTGTATTATGCCCTAGGCTCCTTAAAAAAGCTACTGGCCCAATGGAATATTAACCAAGAAACAATTCATTATGAGCTATAAACCAACAAACGAAGATCTTATGGACTATCTCTACGATGAGATCAGTCCTGAGAAAAAAGCTCAGATTGATGATTATATAAAATCTCATCCTGAGGTAAAAGAAGAACTGCAAGCGCTTGAAGCCACAAGAATCGTGATGGCCGATTTGAATGATGAAGAACCAGAGTCTATTCCTTTTATAATGCCACAAACGAATAGCGAATGGCTCTACTGGAGGAAATATGTAGCCATAGCCGCTACAATCTTGCTCATCATTACAGCAGGTTGGGCTTCTGGTTTTTCAATTCAGTATAACGATGATGGGCTACAAATGGCGTTTGGCGATATTCAAAACGGACTCACAGAACAGCAAGTAGCTGATATTGTAAACAATGATCGTCAACTGATGCTGAATTACATGCAAGCTAGCTTAAAGTCTGTGCAAGATAGTATTGGAAACGAAATACAAATTCTTCAGGCTAGCATGAGTTCCGAAGAGATCATCCGAAAAGTATTTGAGCAAGAAAAGAACACTCTCATGTATCAAATGGCTTCGCTGAATGACAAGTTGGGAGATAACTATAGAGAAATGCTGAGAGAAATTATTCTGAATTTTTCAAACAATTGGGATACCCAACGCATCGAAGACTTAAGAAACATTCAAGCCGCATTTACCAACCTTGAAGATGCAACCATCAACAAGCAACTGGATTTAGAAGATGCAATACTGACACTTTCTGAAAAAGTAGACATCGTTGCCGCAAACAACCCAAACAAAAAATAAAATGGTCAAAAACTCAAAATATCTGATTTACCTCCTTGGTCTGGTGGTAAGTGTAAATGCTCAAGCCCAACTTCAACAAGAAGGTATGAGCCCGATCAAAAGAGACACGGAAATTACCCGAGTTACTTTTGAAAACTTCATCAAGAATTATGACGATGCAGTGCTACTAAACAACATACGAGAAAGTAAAGGTGATTATAAAAGCGGAAAAGGTCTTGAAATTAGTTTTGAAGCCACAAATGCAAACATCTATATCAATACAGCATCAGCAAGGTTCGGTAATCACGACTATGAAGTACTTGACACCTTCTACACCGATGAGGTCATCAGTCTTCAACAAAAAAGATTAGAAGAGGCCACTAAGAAGTTCATCAGGGATTTTCACTCCTACCTACCTCATCTTAAATCAAATGAAGAATTCAGGTTTGTGTTCAACATTAAAGACAGCAAAATAAAAGTAGACGGAAAAGAACTCCCTCCATCTCCCAAATCAGCAAAACGAACCTATAAGCTTGAAGCCATTTGGAAAATGAGTGACTTAGATGCTTTTAATAAAGGAGAAATCAACGAAAGCCAATTATCAGACAGAATCAAAATTGAAAAGAAATAACAATCAAAATATCAAAATCATGAAAATGAAAACAACAATCAAAGTACTCGCCTTAGCATCGCTTATGATGTTTGGCGGCTTATTAAACGCACAACAATTCGTTAGTACAACTGGTGCAGCAGTAGTTGGTGGATTTCCTTCAGGAGAGCAAGACTTATCTAAACTCCCTAAAATGGAGCGTGACATCATCATTCTTCAAAACGTGCTGAGCGATATGTTTCGAAATTCAGACAGCCCATTTTACACATCATCTTCAGACGACATTAAGGGAATTCACATCCCTGGAAAAGGTGTGATTTTCAATGTAGCTGATAACAGTCTACACGGAAGAATTATCTTTTCAGAGAGCTTTAACTTAAGCGTTATTAAATCAACTGATGAAAAAAAAGAAAGTGACAAAAAAGAAATCGATACAGATCAATCGAATAAGGAAAGAGAGAATGAACTCAAAGAACTCTCTAAGGAATTCTTACTAAACTATGGCAGCATTCTTTCTGATCTAAAAGACAGTGAGCAAATTATGCTCAACGTAAAGTATGGCTTGACTGGCAATATTGAGTCAAAAGGCTCTATGGATGTAAACCTTGCTCGCTATGCAATAGGAACAAAAGGTACTAAAAGAATTTCTTCTTCTATTCAATTTAAAGATTTGAAGGATTTATTAAGTGGTAAACTTTCTTTCGAAGCCGCCAAAGGCAAAATAACTACCAAAGTAATAGATGACGATACCAAAGAGTCTTCCGACACTAAAATCATGGCAGGCATTTTAGACGACCTTTTTAGATCTACTTTTGATGGGGTTTATAGAAAAACAAGTAACACAAGCTGGACCTATTTTGAAGGCTTTGGCTTAATGTACAACATAGGTTTGTCATACAATTCAGGAGGAAATAATGCCAGAGTTGCTTTTTATAGTGGTCAGCGTGTAGACGTTGTAAAAGCAGATACTGAAGAGAAAAAGAAAGATGAGGAGGAGCTCAATAAAATTGAAGAGTCCTTTGATGACTTAATTGAAATGGCAAAAGAAAGCCTTATTACTTACGGGCGTACTTTACGTAGCGTAAAAAGTGATGAAGTAATTATTCTGAACTTAAATTTCAATACGTTTTTCAGCAAAAGCACCCTTCCAAAGTCTGTTCGTATCTCAGTCAACAAAAGCCAGATCGATCAATTCTCGAAAGGCAGTATTAGCATAGACCAACTAAAGAAAGATATTGATGTAAAGAAGCTCACTTCAAGCATTAACTCTTCTTCTAACGGTCTTTATTTTCACGAGCCTAGTGCCGTTGGTACAGGAATAATTTACGATAAGGCCAGAACAATTATTAAAGGACAAGCAGAAGGCAAAAATTAGATTTAATACATAAGAAGGTCAAGGTCAGTAAATAAGTGGTGTGATAGAATTTCACACCACTTATTTCTTTTTAGGCCAAGGCGACTTCAACAAACCAACCTAGGTGAAAAGCAAAAAGCCCCGATAAATCGGAGCTTTTCATAAACCCTTTAGAACTCGGAGGTTTTTGAACCTCCTTAATAGACAGGATTTGGGCTATCCCTTTGCCCGCAACAGTCCACTGTTATCCTGCTCTTTCGAACGAGGCCCTGTGCCGAAAAACGGAACAAGGTGAGGCCTTGTTTTGTGCGAGAATCACCCGGAATTTTAGTTTAACTTGTAAAGTTCAAAAATGTGTCCGAGCCCCTTAGGGAATATACATACAAAGCTACGAAGCCAATTGTTCCATAAAAACTAAAACCAGCCCTTTTTATTGGTTGTTACCTAAACTTAAAATGTTACGTCTCATCTATAATGATCAACAAAAAATGCGTTTGCACGCGTTTCTGTTTTCATTCGTGATAATTTATTCATTGTTTTGTCAAATGCCATTGAGGCAATTACCCATTTAGAGATTTAGCTTTTGCAGACTGATAAGATTTTAACAAGGGATTTCGTCCTTCACTTCATTTCCTATTTTTTAATGGCAACAGCTTTCTATTTTCTGCTGCCTACCCTTCCCGTATACGCTGTAGATGTTTTAGGAGCAAATAAAAATCAAGTAGGTTATATCATTGGAGTGTATGCCCTTTCTGCATTAATCATCCGTCCTTTTTGCGGTTATGCGCTAGATGCCTACGGAAGACGCTCCGTTTACCTCTGGGCTTTAGCCATTTTCACAATACTATTTGGGCTATATCACTTCTCTTCCACCTTCTTTATTCTTTTAATACTTCGAGTATTTCATGGTTTTACTTGGGGCACAATAACAACCAGCGGAAGCACAATAGCCGCTGACCTTATTCCCGAAAATAAAAGAGGTGAAGGAATTGGCTACTTTGGGCTTGCAATGACTTTTTCTATTGCTTTTGCACCCTATGCTGGTGACCAAATTATGGGGCAAGGCAATTTTACGAATCTTTTTAATATTGCCTTTGCAGTTTGTTTTGCATCACTTGTACTCGCCTTAATAATTAAAGTACCCAACATTAAAACAGGCGAAACCAAAATCAGTCTTAAAAAAATGTTTGATGGTCGCGTGAATCGCATTGCAGCAGTAATGTTTATGGGTGCTTTCCCTTATGCTGCCATCATATCTTTTATTCGAATTTATAGCGATGAGCTCGGCCTGAATCAAGGTGCACTGTTCTTCATTTTTATGGCCATAGGGGTAGCCGTAGCCAGGCTATTGGTAGGCAAGGTAATGGATAGAAAAGGCCCTACGGGCATTGTTGTAATTGGCCTACTCGTTACCATTATTGGATTGATTTGGCTTAAATATACCGACAGCTTTTGGCCATTTATGATGTGTGGCGTATTGGTAGGAATGGGCAACGGGTTAATTATGCCTACAGTTCAAACCATGGCCCTAAACATTGTTCCTATTGAAAGACGAGGCGCTGCAAATGCCACTTTCTTCTCAGCTGTTGACTTAGGTATTGGTGCTGGGTCTATCGCCTTAGGCTATGTCGCAGAATATTATGGCATCGACACGATGTTTTTCATCTGCGGCTTAATACTTTTGCTTCCGTTAGCATTTTATTTTCTTTTTGTACGTAATCATTATTACCGACAGTTGGAATTGCTAAAAAAGGAAGAACACAATGGCTAGAAAAATTTTCTTTACTCCAGGTCCATCTGCTCTCTATTTCACAGTAGAAGAACATCTAAAACAAGCGGTTAAAGACCAAGTAATGGAGGTTAACCACAGGAGTAAGCAAGCCGCGGCATACTATCAGCATGCGGCAGAAAACCTAAAAGTGTTAATGAACATTCCTGAAGATTACCACATCTTCTTTCTTAGTTCAGCTACAGAAATTTGGGAAAGACAAATCCAGAATTTGGTAGTGGAAAAATCTTACCATTTCTGCTATGGTGCTTTCTCTAACCGATTTTATGAATTCGCTAAAAGCTTGGGCAAACAAGCCCTAAAGAGTGAGTCTAAGTTCGGAGCTATTCCAGAGGTAAATCAGCAAGACATTCCTCAAGACACCGAATTGATAAGCTTTGCACTGAACGAAACCAGCACAGGCGTTACTTTTCCCGTGGAAGAAATTTATAAAGTACGGGAATCGCATCCCGAAGCCCTTATTGCCATTGATGGTGTTTCCGCATTTCCAGTAATAGATATTGACTTCACGAAGATCGACAGTGCTTATTTTTCGGTACAAAAATGCTTTGGACTGCCAGCTGGTTTAGGAGTATGGATAGTGAACAATCGTTGTATTGAAAAATCCTTAAAAAAAGAAGCCAATGGTTATTCAATAGGCACTTATCAAACGCTGCCCAACTTGCTTAAAAATGCAAGTAAGTTTCAGACCACTTACACCGTTAACGTACTCAATATCTTTCTACTGATGAAAGTAACCACAGATATGCTCAATAAAGGCATTGATGTGATTAGAAGAGAAGCCAATTATAAAGGTTTGCTCCTTCAAAAGTTGATTACCGACCACCCTTCTTTTAATCACTTTGTTGGAGACGAAAAGCTCAGGTCTAAAACAGTTGTAGTAGCAAATACATTAACCCCTTCTCAAGAATGGATCGATGAACTTTCATCTAAAGGATTTATCCTCGGAAATGGCTATAGTGAGTACAAGGGCAAACAAATTAGAATCGCGTCATTCCCAACTCATTCAAAAGAACTAATAGAATTACTCTACGATACCATCAATGGAATGAAACTTTAATACCTTCAAAAAAAACGTGTTAGAATCCGTTTAAATTTTGCCTATATTCATGGGTACATCTACCTTTTAAATCTTTAATTTTGCCCTAGTTTTATATTAGAATTATGCCCAAAAGAGAAAAAATTTTGGTGTTAATGGACACCAGCGATGTTGACAAAACACTTCTCAGGTTTATTGAGATAATTGCCACTGCGCATGAAACCAAGGAAATCCATTTCTTCAATAGCATTAGCGAAATGAAGATTCCAGAGGCTGTTCTTAAAAACTTCCCTGAAATCAAAGACAAGTCTATTGAGGAAAGGAGAAAGATGATCCAAAATTTGGTATCATCTACTTTGCCTGAGAAGTTAGTCGCCATTAGTGAGGTTCATATCAAAGAAGGATCTCCTGCCAAGGCCATCCTAAAGTTTGTAGAAAAACACGATATCGATCTAATCATGATGGGACGCCACAAAGATTTTGTTGGTGGTGGCATACTTTCAAATCGATTAGCGCGAAGAGCCGACTGTGCTATTTTCATTATACCAGAAAATTCAGGATCAAATTTAAACTTGATTCATGTGCCTTGCGATTTCTCTGTGCATTCTAAAATTGCTATGGAAGAGGCTATCGGTATTTCTAGAAAATACGATAGTGATATAAAAATCATTTGTCAAAATGTATTCACTGTACCTGGAGGCTACCATTATTCTGGAAAAACTTATGAAGAGTTTGCTGAAGTAATGAGAGCAAACGCTGAAAAAGACTATAACAAATTTATGTCTGAGATTGATCATGAAGGCTGTGATATCGAAGTAGTTTATTCGCTTGACACCAACGATAACCCTGTAAATGACATCATTGACTTTGCGAACGAACACAAGCCTACTACAATCATTATTGGAGTTAAAGGGAGAACCGCTACAACTGCTTTATTTATTGGAAGCAGGGCCGAGCAGCTCATCCAAATCAATAATAACATACCTATGATGATAGTAAGGCCTAAAGGAAAAAATGCTGGCCTTATGGACTTAATTCGAGAGATTTAAGTCAATTACACTTTCATAAAAAAGCCTTTCATTCTTACGAGTGAAAGGCTTTTTTATGCTCTCAGAAATATAGTTATTTCCCTTTAACTCTTTTTTCTTCAACTTCCATCCAAGCTAACAAAGCTTTCGTTTCGTCTTCTGTCAATTTAATCTTAGGATTTCGTTCTACCATTCTTGGAGGAGGCATTTTACCTTCTTCTAGTACTTCAAACATCTCTGCAATAAAATCAGCTTGTTCCTCTTTATTCATTTTAACTACCTTTTCCCATTGAAGCTTTTCTTTGGCCTTTTCATTTCTTGCGTCAGGCTTGTGGCAGTTCATGCACTTAATGTCAATAATTGTTTTAACATTCTCAGGGATGGTAATTCCGTCTTGTTGAACTGCTAAAGGAGTATCTTCAGAAGCTTTTGGTTTACTTACAAAAGACATAGAAATGGTTAGAAGAGCAAAAAGTACAGCGCTCGATTTAAGATTTTTCTTCATAGTCAAAATAGTTTTACCCGAGTAAGATGAAAAAAACACACAAAGGTTTAAACATTAAGTTGTTAGACAGCGAAATAATATACTTCAGCGGTAACCAATTCAACCTTCAAACTAGGCCTAATCCTGTAAAGACCTTAACTCATCTAGCAAGTCATTGGCCTCTTTAACCCTATGCTCTGCAATTTCTGTAAACTTCTCCATCCACACCTTGGAATTCACCTCTATCTCATCCAACAATTCAAGTCCTTTCTGGGTAATGAGTACATCTTTAGCCCTTCTGTCCACAGGGCAAACTTCTCGCACTACAAGCTCCTTTGCTTCAAGTCTATCTACAATTCGAGAAGCATTGGACATCCTATCAATCATTCTATCTATTATAGTGTTAATAGTACAAGGCTTAGGGTAATGCCCTCGAAGAATTCTCAGTACATTATATTGAGCAGACGAGATGCCAAACGGCTTAAAAATATTCAACTGCTGCTCCGAAATCCAACTGTTAGTATAAATCAGATTTACGATGAGTTTCTCGTACTGATTTGAAAACTTCCTTCCTTGTTTTATATCCTCTTCTAGGCCCACGGTGTCTTCGTTGTTTATTTACAATAAAGATAGAGAACGAAAATCAAACGCCATAAAATGCTTCTGCTTTCAAAAATTTTTTAATCAACCAAAACCGCTTAACTTTCAATTAAACTTATTGGTGCTGCCAATATCTAACTAGCTGTAATCATTTTTTTTTGGAAGATCATCAAATCATAGAAGAGTTTAAAAAGCCAGTAACTAAAAACAAGGCTTTTGGCGTCCTTCTGGAAAAGTATCAGCAGCGTATTTATTGGCACATTCGAAAAATTCTCATCGACCATGATGACACCGATGATGTAGTTCAAGAAGTATTCATTAAAGTTTTTAAAAACCTTGATGGATTTAGAGAAGCCTCTCAGCTTTATACCTGGATTTATAGAATAGCGACTAATGAAGCCCTTACTTTTTTAAAGAAAAGGCAGCGCAAGCAAGCTTGGTCAATTGATGAAGCTAGTTATGATCTGGAAAACAAACTTACCAGTAGCTCTTACATTGACGGTGATCAAATACAAGTTAAGCTTCAGAAGGCAATTTTAACGCTGCCCGAAAAGCAAAAACTAGTGTTTAATATGAAATACTTTGATGACATGAAATATGAAGACATTTCAGAAATTATAGGTACAAGCGTGGGGGGACTCAAAGCAAATTACCATTTGGCTGTTAAAAAAATAGAAGAGTATTTAAGCGAAGATTAAACCTTATAACCCTTTGATAATCAAAGCATCGATGTCGGATAAAACTCCATATAATAAACTTAAGGAACATCACCTCAAAAAGAACATTTTTGAAGTACCAGAGGGCTATTTTAGCGATCTGACAGAAAAATTGATCCGAGAAACGAGTAATGAAAATGAAGGGTTTCTTCATAAAAATCTAGAGCTTAAGGAAAATATATTCTCAACTCCAGAAAATTATTTTGAAACACTCAGTTCAGAAATTCTTTCAAAAGTTAATACAGAAACAAAGGTCATTCCTCTATATCAAACTACTTGGTTTAAGTCGGTGGCTGCTGCAATTGCTCTTATTATAGTTGCTTGGTTAGCCATACCAACAAAGCAGGTTAATGAAACTGATCTATTAAGTGAAATATCAGACGAGGCAATTATTAATTATTTAGAAGAACGTCAAGCCATTGAGTACGAGCTTCTATCTTCAGTAGAAGGTTTAGATGCCATGCTTGATAATATGATCTTCGAGGAAACTTCAAGCTATAGTTTCGCATTAAACGAAAACCCTGAATTAGATTACGACTTTGAATACTTCGATCATTAGTACAAGAATTATGAAAAAAATTATTTTCTCACTTTTCATTTTAGCCAGCTGCCTTTCAGTTTCTGCCCAAAGTGGACGATCCTCACAGGATGAGAGGGATAAAATCCAGAAAGCCAAAATTGCTTTCTTGACCAATCGCTTAGAACTTAGTGTGGACCAAGCTAAATTATTTTGGCCCTTATTCAATGAATATGACTCTAAGAAAATAGAGCTATCTAAAGAATACAGTAAGAAAAAGAAGGCCATTTATGAAAAGTACGAAGATTCAAGAAACATGAAAGAAGAGGACGCAGATGAGCTACTTTTTATTTACTTGGATCAAAAACAAGCAGAGTTAGATGTAGAAAAAACCTACATGAAAAAATTTAATGAGGTACTGAACTCAAGACAAGTATGGAGAATGGTTTCTTTCGAAAGCGACTTTAGAAGGTCTTTATATAGACAAATGAGTCGTGAAGACAAAGAAGAACCGAAACGAGGTGGTAATCGCCATTAGTACTCAATACATTCATAAAAATTTAAATCCTGCTCATGCAGGATTTTTTATTTAAACCCATTTGATCAAGAATGGCATTGATGTAATTTGCGCTATGACTCACCTCTCTCTTTTTGAGTTAACCAGCCTCATCAAATCAGAACTCGAGAAAAATCTCGAACCCTCCTACTGGGTTATTGCTGAAATCAGCGAAATGAGACTAAACCCAAAAGGTCATTGCTATATGGAACTGGTTGATAAAGAAGGCCAGTATGTAACTTCTAAAATCAGAGCAAACATTTGGGCCTACACTTACCGTAATCTTAGTGCTTGGTTCGAATCCATTACTAAAACACCGCTTCAAGCAGGCATAAAAGTACTGCTCAATGTTCAAGTACAGTACCATGAACTGTACGGAATGAGCCTGAACATAAAAGATTTAGACCCTAATTTCACTCTTGGAGAACGCGCCAGAAAACGGCAAGAGGTAATTCAGAAGCTTCAAGACGAAGGCGTTTTTGACATCAATAAAGAACTTGCTCTGCCTTCAGTTCCTCAGCGCATAGCCATCATCAGTTCCGAAACGGCTGCTGGTTATGGAGATTTCAAAAATCAAATTGAGCAAAACACCAGTGGCTACTCTTTCAAAGTAAAACTATTCCAATCGCTAATGCAGGGCGATCAAGCACCCAAAACTATCATTTCGGCCTTACATCAAATCAATGATCAGATCGATGAGTTCGACTTGGTGGTAATCATTCGTGGTGGAGGGTCTCAGGTAGATTTAGATTGTTTTGACGATTATGAGCTTGCCTCTCATATTGCTCAATTCCCGCTCCCTATTATTACAGGAATTGGCCACGAACGTGATGAAACGATTGCCGACTTAGTAGCCAATACTCAAATGAAAACACCCACTGCCGTGGCTGAATTTCTTATTTCAGGAATAGAACGTTTTGACGATAGCCTCAATGAAATCATTTACCGGTTAGAAAAAGCAGGCAAGCAGGCTATTCAAAGCTCTACTCATGAAATGACTCACTTAGTGTATAATTTACAGTCAGCTACAAAAGGCATTGTTCACCGATCAGAAAATAGGTTGACGCAAGAAAAGCTCAGGTTAAAATACGCTACCAATGAATTTCTAAAGTCAGAAAATAGAAAAGTAGATCACTTTAAAAACCCATTGAACAGGGCTATAAATCAGCGATTAAAAGTTGCAGAAAAAAAATTGGAAGGTTTAGAAAAACAACTCAATTTACTAGACCCAAAGTCGGTTCTAAAAAGAGGTTATTCCATCTCACTTATCAATGGTAAATTTATTTCGGAGGAACAAAAAATTGAAGCAGGCGAAGAATTGGAAACCTTAACTGCTCACTACAGAATCAAAAGTACAGTAAAATCAGTCAACAATGAGTAAGAAGAAATTGACCTACAAAGAGTCGTTAGATAGAATTGAAACAATTGTGGATATCATTGAAAATCAGCAACCTGATATCGATGATTTATCTAATTTGGTAAAAGAAGCCACTCTACTGATAAAAGACTGTAAACTACGTTTAAAAAACACAGAAGAGACACTCACCAGCTCATTAGAAAACCTTGAATGATCTTTAATAACACACCTATGACTACCGATCAAGCTCAAGAACAAATCAAACAACTGACCGATCAAATCAATTACCACAGTGATTTGTACTATCAAAAAAGCACTTCTGAAATTTCAGATTTCGATTTTGATCAACTTTTGGTAAAGCTAGCCGCGCTAGAGGCTGAATTCCCCGAACTAAAATCAGAAGATTCTCCTACTCAAAGGGTTGGCGGCACCATTACCAAAGAGTTTGATACTGTGATCCATAAATACCCAATGCTTTCTTTGGGCAATACTTACTCAGAAGAAGACCTTATTGAGTTCGATAAACGAGTAGCTAAAGGCTTGGAAGGTCAAGAGTACGAATATTTCTGTGAACTCAAGTTTGACGGTGTCGCGCTTAGCTTAACCTATGAAAACGGAGTCTTGAAAAGAGCTGTTACCAGAGGTGATGGTACTCAAGGCGATGACATCACTACAAATGCGAAAACCATACGTTCCATCCCTTTAAAACTAAAGGGTAATGTACCAGCAGAGTTTGAAGTAAGAGGAGAAGCCTTCTTCCCTATCAAAGAATTTCAACGGGTAAATTCCGAACGGGAAAGTATTGGTTTAGACTTATTGGCTAACCCAAGAAATGCAGCCTCTGGAACGCTCAAAATGCAAGACTCTTCAGTGGTGGCTCAGCGTAGGCTCGATTGTTTCCTATATTATCTACTGGGTGAAAACCTCGGCTATAGCACACATTCAGAATGCATGAATGCTGTTGAAAGCTGGGGATTTAATGTCTCTCCTACCTATCGAAAATGTGGTTCTATTCAAGATGTACTGGCTTATATTCACGAATGGGAAGAAAAAAGGCATTCATTACCAGTAGAAACGGATGGTATTGTCATAAAAGTCAATGATTTAAATCAGCAAGATCAATTAGGCTTTACCGCTAAAAGTCCACGTTGGGCAATATCATATAAATACAAAGCTGAAAGTGCTGCTACAGTTCTAGAAAGCATTTCTTATCAAGTAGGCCGAACTGGCTCCGTTACTCCAGTAGCAAACCTAAAGCCTGTACTTTTAGCTGGAACCACCGTTAAAAGAGCTTCGCTTCACAATGCAGATCAGATTGAAAAACTTGATTTACGTATTGGAGATACAGTTTTCGTAGAAAAAGGTGGTGAAATAATACCTAAAGTAACCGCTGTTAACCTCCCTTTAAGAAAAGCTGACAGTCAACCTATTACCTATATTACCAATTGCCCCGAATGTGACACTCCTTTAGTGAGGCAAGAGGGCGAAGCGAACCATTACTGCCCAAATACAGTGGCCTGTCCTCCACAAGTTTTAGGTAGAATTGAACACTTTATTCAGCGAAAAGCAGTAGATATTGATTCGCTTGGACCAGAAACTATAAGGGGCCTACTCCAAAATAATTTAATTGAAAACTATGCCGATTTGTATAGTCTGACATTTGATCAACTAAACGGTTTAGAATTCCGTACTTTCTCAGATAAAAAAGGAGATTATACCGTTAGAAGCCTTCGAGATAAGTCTGCTGGAAACATAATTAAGGCAATAGAAGCATCTAAACAAGTACCTTTTGAACGCGTTCTATTTGGTTTAGGAATTCGCTTTGTAGGCAAAACGGTTGCGGAAAAATTAGCCTCTCATTTTCAAAATATTGACGCTTTAGCGCAAGCAAGTTTTGAAAACCTAATCGCAGTAGACGAAATTGGCGACCGAATTGCCTATAGTGTAATTGAGTTTTTTCAGAACGAAGAACATATAAAAACCATTGAGAAATTAAAGCAAGCTGGAGTTCAGTTAGAAACGGATCAGTCGCAAATACTAGCGCCAGAAAGCAATATTTTTGAGGAAAAGACTTTTGTTATTTCGGGAGTTTTCACTCAGTTTTCTAGAGATGAACTTCAAGAGAAAATTAAAGCAAATGGAGGGAAATTAGTTTCTTCTATTAGTAAAAAGTTGGATTATTTAGTTGCAGGAGACAAAATGGGACCATCCAAACTTGAGAAGGCTACCACCCTTGGAATTAAAATAATTTCGGAAGAAGAATTTATTCAAATGATCAATAATTGATGTCGTTATTCGAAAAATCATCAACCCACAATAGAAACTCTCGAGGTAGTTTCAAGTTGTTTTCAGAATCAGTAAAAATAGGAATACTATACTCTTGGGAAGACAACCAGAAAGAGAAGTCTATTCGTGAATTTGTAGCATCAATAGGTAATGAAAAATCAGTCAGCTTTTTATGTTTCAACCCAATAAAGAAAATTCAGCCGGCCACAGAAAATCCTACATTCAGTAAAGCTGATTTCAATTTTTTTGGGAAAATGCAATCGCAGGCTGCTCTTTCATTTATAGAAGAGCCTTTCGATTACTTATTTCATCTCGATTTTGAAATCAACCCTTTGATCAAACCCATACTTACAAAATCAAAAGCCAACTGGAAAGTAGGTTGCCATTCTGACGATGGAGAAGGGATATACGACTTAATGATAAAAATCAATAAAAGTGCAGGTTTGAAGAACTTATCAGACCAAATGCTTATTTATGTAAACGCATTGAAGTAAAGAATATGAAAGCATTAAAAGGTACGGGGGTGGCTCTTGTCACACCGTTTAACGAAGACTTAAGTATTGATTTTGATGGGCTTTTGAAGCTCTTAGAACATACAGCCAAAGGAGTAGATTATTATGTTGTTCAGGGCACCACTGGTGAATCTGCTACTACAACTTCAGCAGAAAAAGCTGAGATACTCTCATTTATAAAGCAAAATAATAAAGCGAAACTCCCTATTGTTTATGGCATTGGTGGAAACAATACGCAGTCAGTTTTAGAGAATATTAAATCCACCGATTTAGAAGGTGTATGTGCTATTCTTTCGGTAAGCCCTTATTATAACAAGCCAAGTCAAGAAGGAATTTATCAGCATTTTAAAATGATTGCAGACGCTTCACCCGTTCCTGTAATTTTATATAATGTACCTGGAAGAACGCAGTCGAATATATCAGCAAACACTACATTACGTTTGGCTGAACATAAAAATATTGTTGCAATCAAGGAAGCTTCTGGCGATTTAACTCAGTGTATGGCCATTTCAAAAGATGCTCCGGAAGACTTTTTATTAATTTCTGGTGACGATTTATTGACAACTCCGATGATGTCATTTGGTGCGGTTGGAGTTATTTCTGTATTGGCAAATGCCTTTCCAGAAACCTTTAAACGCCTAACAAAAGCAGCGCTTTCGAATGATTTTGAGGCTTCATCTCAAGCTACTTTTGAACTGATTGACATTAATCCACTGATGTATGCTGAAAGCAATCCTGTAGGAGTAAAGCATGTACTTGAGGTCTTTGGTGTTTGCAAAAATTACGTGCGAATGCCTCTATTACCCGCCTCTGATGAGCTTAAAACAAAGATTCAGGCGTTATTGTAACCAACCTTACTTGCAAAAATAAAGGCCAGTCGAATGACTGGCCTTTATTTTTATTTCTCAAAAGATATAATTATTATCCTTGGTTCTTAATGTTTTGAACATCAATACGAATTTCTTGAGCTAAGTTCTTAAGGTCTTGCATCCCTTTTCTAACTCTAGTACCCGCAGCTTGATTTTTTTTGTCGTAGAACTTTTCGAAATCACCCTCTAAAGAGTCAATTAAGTTTTTTACTTCGCTAAATCTGCTCATATTATTTGTGCTTTTAAGGTTGTTGAAAAATGTTTGTTTGGATAGCAATTTAAATCAAAATACTCTATTTGCAACAGTCAGGGCACTTTTTTTTAACATTACTCACCAAAGGCTGCGGCCAACTCGGCATTTTTATACTCACCGCTAGTTAACTTACCCTTAATTGCCTCAAATGCAGCAATAGTTTCGTTTACATCTTCCATACTGTGTGATGCGGTTGGAATTAATCTTAAAATGATCATTCCTTTAGGCACAACTGGATATATAACTACCGAACAGAAGATATTAAAATTCTCCCTTAAGTCTTTACTGAGCGATGCCGCCTCACCAACAGTTCCATTCAAAACCACTGGCGTAACACATGATTTAGTAGTACCAATGCTAAAGCCTTTTTCTTGCAACCCACCCTGAAGTGCATTAACTATTTTCCAAAGCTTTTCTTTATGTTGAGGCTCATTTTTTATGATCTCCAATCTTTTCAGACCACCAATCACAAATGGCATAGGTAATGCCTTTGCAAAAATCTGAGACCTCATATTATACTTAAGGTAATGGATGATTTGCTTATCTCCTGCTACAAATGCACCAACTGCAGCCATTGATTTGGCAAAAGTTGAGAAGTACAAATCTACCTCATCTACACAGTTCAAATGTTCGTGAGTTCCTGCTCCTGTAGCTCCCATAGTACCAAAACCATGCGCATCATCCACAAACAGTCTAAAATCAAACTTAGATTTTAAGGCAGCAATCTCGTTCAATGAACCAAGATTACCAGTCATCCCAAACACACCTTCAGTGATTACTAAAATTCCACCACCGGTTTCTTTAGTCAAGCGTGTAGCTCTTTCAAGTTGTTTTTCAAGATTTTGGATGTCGTTATGAGGAAATACAAATCGCTTTCCCATATGTAATCTTACACCATCAATAATACAGGCATGAGATTCACCATCATAAACTATAACATCCTTACGGTCTACAAGCGCATCTATAATTGACAATACACCTTGATATCCATAATTCAGTAAATAACCAGACTCTTTGCCCACAAAACTGGCCAAACTCTGCTCTAGTTCTTCATGATAATCTGTATTACCAGACATCATTCTTGCGCCCATTGGATAGGCTAATCCCCAATCTGCAGCAGCTTTAGCATCTGCTTCTCTAACTTCAGGTAAGTTTCCTAGGCCTAAATAGTTATTCAAACTCCATGTAAGGACTTCCTTGCCCATAAACTTCATTCGCGGAGCAATTTCACCTTCCAATTTTGGGAACGTAAAGTACCCTTCTGATATCTCTGAGTGCTTCCCTAATGGGCCGTTGTCAGCAAGTAATTTTTCAAATAGATCCAATTCCTTTAGACTTTAAGTTGATTAACCTAGGTAATAAACGAAGGTGCAAATGTAATACTATAAACGCCATTTATCAAAAAACCACATGTATATATCACAAGAGCAAACTTAGATTTTAGCAGATTATTAATTAGCATTGTACGGAAAATTTTGAAGGGAATGGAAATCAGGAAAATACAGAAAATTCTAGTAGCCAATCGCGGTGAAATTGCCATTAGGGTAATGAAAACTGCCCGCGAAATGGGAATTAAAACCGTAGCCATATATAGCGATGCAGACAGTCTCTCTCCGCATGTAAGTTATGCGGATGAAGCCGTAAATGTAGGCCCCCCTCCTTCTGCTCAGTCTTATTTAATGGCAGATAAGATCATTAAAACCTGTAAAGAACTGTCTGTAGATGCCGTACACCCAGGTTATGGTTTCCTTTCTGAAAACGCCTCATTTGCCAAAACCATTGAAGAAAATGGCATATTATTTATTGGCCCGTCTGTAAAAGCCATAGAGGTAATGGGTGACAAACTCTCTGCAAAAGAAGCGGTGGCAGAGTACGATGTTCCCATGGTACCTGGTGTTAACCATGCCGTAACTGACCCAGAAGAGGCCAGAAAAATTGCAGAACAAGTAGGTTACCCTGTTTTAATTAAAGCCAGCGCAGGTGGTGGCGGTAAAGGTATGCGGGTTGTTGAAAACCCAGAAGAACTGGAAGAGCAGATGAAAAGAGCCATCAGCGAAGCACAGTCTGCTTTTGGTAATGGCGCTGTTTTCGTTGAAAAGTTTATTACTTCGCCCCGTCATATCGAAATACAGGTTTTGGGCGATAAGCACGGAAACTTGGTTTATCTTTTTGAACGCGAATGCTCTATTCAGAGAAGACATCAAAAGGTAATTGAAGAAGCCCCCTCAGCTGTTCTTACCCCAGAAAAGAGAAAAGCCATGGGAGAAGCAGCATTGGGCGTTGCTCGATCATGTGACTATTACAGTGCGGGTACGGTGGAATTTATTGTAGATGAAAACCTAGATTTCTTCTTCCTAGAAATGAATACACGTTTACAGGTAGAGCACCCTGTTACCGAAGAAATCACAGGTGTAGATCTGGTAAAAGAACAAATTCTAATTGCAGAAGGCCACCCATTAAGCTTCAAACAAGAAGATCTCAAAATAAAAGGACATTCATTAGAAGTAAGGGTTTATGCTGAAGACCCCACCAATAATTTCCTTCCAGACATTGGGTATCTAAGTACATACAAAAGACCCGAAGGCCCAGGTGTTAGAGTAGACGATGGTTTTGAGGAAGGAATGGACATACCTATCTATTATGACCCAATGATCTCCAAACTCATTACTTCCGGAAAAGATCGTAACGAAGCCATTGAACGAATGGTGAAGGCCATACAGGAGTATGAAATAACAGGGTTTAAAACCACATTGAATTTCTGTGAATTTGCCATAAAACATGAAGCATTTACTTCAGGGAAGTTCGACACCAAGTTTGTGGAGAGGTACTATAAGCCTGAGTTGCTTCAAGAAGTAAATCCAGAGCACCATGACATTGCATTGGTTTTAGCAGCCTTAGTTGTTGAAGAAAAAAGCGACAGCAACCTCAAAGTAAGAAGCAATGGCACTTCAAGTAACTGGAAACTCAGAGTACGCGATTAATCATTATGGCAAGAATCAAACCTTTTCGCGCTTGGCGATATAACCGTGATTTATCAACGAAAATTGAAGATTTAGCCTCTCCTCTATTCGATGTTGTTTCAAAACAGCAAAGGGAATCACTCTACACCAACCCTTATAATAGCATCCATATCAGTGTGCCTCGAAACATTGATGAACAGAAAAAAACGGTTGACAAATGGAAAGTAGAAGGTATTATTGAACAAGATCAAATACCTGGTATTTATGTTTACTATCAACATTTCACATTACCAGGAAGCAAACGCCAATACACTAGAAAGGGCTTTGTATGTTTTATTGATGCTACCGACTGGAACAGTGTTGACTCTGATATATTGAGACATGAAAACACTATGCCTCATTCTGTGAACGATAGAATAGAAATTTTAGCGCAAAGTCAAATGAATATAAGTCCTACACATGGGCTTTACTTTGATCCAGAATTCACTTTGGAACAATACATGGATGAGAGTATGAAAAACCCTATTTACGATAGGGAAGATTACCAAGGCGTTCGTGATGTATTAAGCGTTATCCATGATTTTGAAGTCATTAAAAAGTTTGTAGCTAAACTGAAAGATCAGCAAGTAATTTTGGCTGATGGTCATCACAGATATGAAGGCTCTTTGCTTTACAAGCAGCGAATGCAAGCTGCAAACCCAAACCATACGGGCAATGAGGCATATAACTTTCATTTAATGTATCTCACCAATGCTGAGGCTGATGATTTGAGAATTCTACCTACCCATAGGTTACTCTCTGGCTTAAAAAATTTCAACAAGGAAGAGCTACTCAACAAACTTTCTGAAGACTTTATCATTAAGCCACTTGATAACCCTAATGATGTAAATGAAATCATATTGGGTAAAAAATGGGCCTTTGGTTTGTTGTTTGGAAAAGAAGCCGTGAAAGTAAGGCTGAATCCTGAAAGGATTGTTGAACTCAAATGGAACTTTCCCCAAGTAGTTAAAGACCTAGACCTTACAGTAATGCACTACTTCATTATAGAAAAAGCATTAGGAATTCTAGGTAAAAACCAACGCAGTTCAGAACATATTTCCTTTGAGAGAAACTTCTCAAACTGTTTAGAAAAAACCATTACTGGGGAAGTTGATTTTGCCATTATTACACAAGACATCAGTATGGAAGACGTGAAAAATGTCTGTCATTCTGGTTACACATTACCGCAGAAATCAACCTATTTCTACCCCAAAGTAATTAGTGGCTATTTATTCGGATCAATTAAGGAAGATGAATTTACCTTACCATTTGATATTGGCTTCTAAATCACCCCGAAGACAAGAACTGCTTCGATCTTTGGAAGTGGATTTTGAAATCAGAACGAAAGAGGTAGATGAGTCTTTTCCTGCAACAATACCTGTAAACGGAGTAGCTGAGTACTTAGCAGTTAAGAAATCACAGGCTTTTGAAGATTTGAAAGGTAGCGAATTGGTCATTACTTCCGATACCACAGTACTAAACGATGGCCAAATCTTAAACAAAGCCGAAAATGCTCAAGAGGCATTTGAAATGATTCAGTCGCTTTCTGGCAAAACCCACCAAGTTATTACTGGCGTCTGTCTTCGTTCTTCCAATAAAAAAGTGAGCTTTTCAGAAACTACTAAAGTCACTTTCCGAAAATTAGAAAAGGCAGAAATCGAGCATTACATCCAAAACTACAAGCCTTTTGACAAAGCTGGAGCCTATGGCATACAAGAATGGATTGGAATGGTAGGGATTGAGAAAATTGAAGGTGACTTTTATAATGTAATGGGCTTGCCTCTGCATAAATTATACAAGCATCTTTTGAGTTTTTAACTTCATCAAACAATCCTTTAAAAACTGTTTGAAATCAATTCTGAACATTATTAACTAGCAAAGGGTTAAATCACTAATTTTAATCATGCTTGATTTTTGGTTCACGCTTTCACCTTTTCTCTTAGGCTTATATTATCTGGCTATTTTCATTGTAGTTATTAATATCCTGCTTGAAAACCGAAATCCGCTAAAAACCCACTCTTACCTTTTACTGCTATTATTGCTACCTGTTTTAGGTTTAATCATCTATCTCTTTTTTGGGCAGCACATCAGAAAACGAAGAATTTTCTCTAAAAACCAGCTGATCAACTCTGCGTTTGGCCAAAAATATATCGATGAATACCTTACACTTGAAAATGTAACCCCTATTCATAAAGCTTTAGTCAGTGAGCAATTTGATAAGCTAATTCGCTTTCTAAGCCGCGATCTTTCACCTCTTTCTCAAAACAACAAAGTCACCTTATTAAAAAACGGAGAAGAGAAGTTTCCTGCCTTATTGGAAGCTTTAAACAAAGCAGAAAACCACATTCATATTGAGTATTATATTTTCACTGATGACGAAATTGGAATACAGATCAGTGAGGCTTTAATGGCTAAAGCAAAGCAAGGTGTTCAGGTAAGAATGATAGTAGATGGTGTTGGAAGTCTGGCATTGCGCAAACTTTACTTTGAAAACATGAAGGCCGCAGGGGTAGAAATATATGAGTTTATGCCAGTGCTTTTTCCCTCCTTCACTAGTAAAATCAATTACCGTAACCATAGAAAAGTGGTTATTATTGATGGAATCACCAGTTTCACCGGAGGAATAAATGTTGATGATCGCTACGTAAACAATGGTAAGTACCCAACTTACTGGCGCGACACTCATATTAAACTTGAAGGCACAGCTGTAAAAACGCTTCAATTTCTTTTTATTCTCAATTGGCAATTCGTTTCCAAGCAGCCATGGCGCCCTACTGAAAAACACTTCCCTAAAACAGAGCCTTCATTTGGCTCTAGCTACGTTCAAGTAAATGCGAGCGGCCCCGATTGGGATTTGGCCAGTATTATGGACTCATTCTGTTTGGCAATAAACTCTGCTAGGAATAGCCTCAAAATTGCCACTCCGTACTTTATACCGAATGAAAGTATAATGAATGGAATCACTACCTCTGCCAAAAGTGGGGTTTCGGTAGAAATAATGATTCCCTATACTTCCGACTCATGGATTGTTCAAGCAGCCTCTATGTCTTTTATGAAACAACTTTTACGGGCTGGCATAAAGGTTTACCTCTATAAAAAAGGCTTTCTTCATTCAAAAACGCTAACGGTAGACAACTCCATCTCAGTTGTAGGGTCGGCCAATATGGACCACCGTAGCTTTGATTTAAATCACGAAGTAAACACCTACATTTACGACCCAGCAATAGCCCGTCAGCTGAATGAGAATTTTGATGCAGACAAAGCTGATTGCATTTTATTGAATGCTCAAGATTGGCGAGAACGTAGCATTAAACAAAAACTACTTGAATCGATATGTAGATTACTTGCTCCTCTGCTTTAATCCTCAGTTTTTATCCCATTGTCGCAGAAAACTTGAATCGCGCTATTGAGGAAAACAGCTAAGCCATCCTTACAAGACTCGTAATAAACCCTAAATCGCTCATCTTCTACATACATTTGTCCTAAACACCTATAAAGGTCTGCTTCAACTTTGTAAAATTTATTTAAGTGCTTAAAATGTTCTCCAACTACCTTTTGAACTTCACTTGATGCGGGGTTCAAATGCATTAGGTTGGCCAACCAACGATTGATTTCATCCGCCTCTTGTTTGGTATCAGCCCATTCCGTCTTACTCATTTTACGAATATTGCTCTCGGATTCTTCCAACTTGCTCTTCCCCCATCGATCAACTACCTCTTGTCTAATTTGCGGAACTTCCTCTTTAGAAAACCCAGCGTACATTTCTTCATCTGAAATCATGTCATTCTTACTTTTAAGTGTTTGAATAGTTTTATCAATGGTTTCCAACAGTTTCACAAACCTTTCAGATCGCCTTAAAAGTGCCTCACGATGCTGTTCCAGAGACTCCATCAAATCAAAATCTGGTCGATCTAAAATTTGCTTTATCTCCTCTAAAGGAAAATCGAGTTCTTTATAAAACAGAATTTGTTGTAGTCTATAAAGTTCTGCTTTTCCATAGTAGCGATACCCTGATTCTGAACGCTCTGCTGGTTTCAGAATCCCTATTGCATCGTAATAATGCAAGGTTTTAGCAGTTACACCTGCTAGCTTAGAAAGTTGTTTGACTGAATACTTTACCATTATGATTTCAAATAAAGGCTATGACCTAAGGTAAGAGTCAAGCAAAAATTAAGATATTTTTAACAATCTCAAATCCACTCTATCCAGAGAGCTTTTGTTACGCCCCCTTTGTTCGTTTTGGTTATATTGAAGAACAAATCAATATACCATGCCTAATCCATCACAGTATACTAACCTGAACACCATCAAGTTTTTAATGTACAATGTACATCAAGCAGAAAAGCTTCTTGAAACCAACCGTTATGCTGCTTACGACAAGTCATCTATAGATCTTCTGTTAGATTCGATAAAAACCTTCTGTGATAAAAGCCTCCATCCTTTTATTAAAGAAATGGATGAAAAGCCTTCCTCATTCGCAAATGGAGCAATAACGATTCATCCACAGTTCGGAAATATTTTAAAAGAATCTGGAGAAATGGGATTGGTCGCTGCCATGTTCGAAGAAAAGGATGGCGGTTTACAACTGCCGAATATCGTTTTTCATACGCTCTATTTTATGATGGAGGCCGCCAATAACCATGTTACGGGTTACTTAGGTTTAACTGTGGGTGCTGCCAATCTTATTGCTTCTTTCGGAAGCGACCTGTTGAAAGAAACCTATGTGCCAAAAATGATGTCGCTAGAATGGACAGGCACCATGTGTCTGACCGAACCGCAAGCGGGATCCTCATTATCCGATGTAAAAACAACCGCCAGCCTTCAGGAAGATGGCACCTATAAAATCAACGGTCAAAAAATCTTCATTTCATCGGGCGACCATCAGTTTGCAGAAAACATTATTCATTTGGTATTGGCCAGAACTGAAGGATCTCCTTCGGGCACAAAAGGTGTTTCTCTTTTTGTAGTGCCAAAGAAAAGGGTAGCCGCTGATGGTAGTTTTGGTGATCAGCAGGTGATTGTGGCCGGAGAATTTGAGAAACTGGGGCAACGGGGCTATTGTACCTCGCATTTAGTTTTTGAAGACAGCATTGGCCATATGATTGGAGAAGAAAATCAAGGCTTAATTTACATGTTTCAAATGATGAATGAAGCCCGAATTGCAACAGGCAGAATGGGAGCAGGAATTGCTTCTGCAGCGTATTACGCTTCACTTCAATATGCCAAAGAAAGGCCTCAAGGTAGAAGATTAACTTCTTCTGGCAAAAAAGATTTAGACGAAGAACAAACCTTAATCATCAATCATCCAGATGTAAAACGGATGTTGCTCTTTCAAAAGGCAATTGTTGAAGGCTCTTTAAGCCTAGTAATGCAGGCTGCGCATTATGTGGATTTGGAACATATTTCTGAAGGAGAAGAAAAGGAACGCTATAATTTACTACTGGAACTACTTACGCCTATTGCTAAAACCTATCCTTCAGAAAAAGGGCTTGAAGCAGTAAGTACAGGATTGCAAGTACTTGGCGGTTATGGTTTTTGCATGGACTTCATTCTTCAGCAATACTACCGAGACATCCGAATTATCTCCATTTACGAAGGAACAACAGGCATTCAGTCTCTTGATTTACTAGGTCGAAAAGTGGGACTGAAAAATGGGAAAGTACTCGGATGGCTAGCCCAAGAAATTCAATCCACAATTAAAGAAGCCAGCGCACATGATTCGCTTCAATCCAATATTAGGGTTTTGGGCGAAAGTCTTAATTCAGTTCAACAAGTTTTAGGAGTTTTGATGCCTCATGCCCAAAGTGGTAACTTCGAACGTTATTTGGCCGATGCCACAGCTTTTATGGATATATTCGGAACTGTAGTGATGGGTTGGCAATGGCTTAAAATTGGAGTTTCTGCACAAATCGCTTTAGATACAAACGATAGCACTTACGCCACTGATTTTTACGAAAGTAAACTCCATACGCTCCAATTTTTCTATAAATATGAAATGAGCCGCTGTAAAGGCCTCTCAAAAACCATTATGAATGAACTGGCCTTGACTGTTGATATGAAACTAAGTTACTTTGACTAAAGGCTCAACTACCCCCCCTATAAGCAAAATACAACAACTTAAAAAAACACTTGACTACATAAAAAGCCATTTTTATTAAATTAATATTCTGATTATAGTTGTAATTATACATGCACTATATCCATATATTACATAATAATGAAAAAGATAATACCCTACATATTATGTATTAGCTCACTTACATTAAGCAGTTCGAGCAACCCTTACCAAGTTTCAGACTTAGAGTGGCATGTTTTGAGGTATGGGATCAATGAAACTTTACCTCTTCACCCTAACTCAAAAGAGAGAATGTCTGTTCAAGATTTCTATCTGCTAGATGAGTTTGACGATATCCATTGGTACCTCAAAGACACTATTAAATTCTCTGAAAAAATTGAAGCCCAATATTTTGAACATAATCGATTCATGAATAAAAAAAAGTTGATGCTACCAGAAGCCAGTCAAGTAAAAATGATTACACCTTCTTCAATAGACTCAATTGCAGACGTAACGTCAGGGGGAAGCGGTTTTTGGGAATTATTTAATAAAACTTTTGAAAAAGCTGGGTACTTAGAGATTACACGTCCAAAAATCTCAATTAATCAGACAGACGCCTTTTTCTGCTACGGATACTCGTATGGTAGTCGTCAAGGTGAACGCCTTAAAATTTGGCTAAAGAAAAAAAACAGCAACTGGTTTTTATACAGAAAAGAACTCATATCAACTCAATAACATGATTTGCTGTTACTTTTGACTAACCTCTCTATAAAGTGCAAATGCCTTATCTAAACACTTAAAAGTCAAAAGAAAGCAGCAAAGGCTAAATTGCTGTGGTAAACACCAAAAGCGTGTAAATAGTACAAAGTTGATTCTCTAGTTCAACCATTAAATTAGATAGCTTACTATACTTTGCGTAATCAAAAAACCGATTAAATAGTATCGCAGCCAGTCCAAAATATTAATCAAAAAGTAACAGTTTCTTTCTACAACTCTAAAAGAGAGTTGCTAGCTTTACACCCAATAACTGGTGTTATGAAGAAGTATTTCGAACTCATTCTATTAATTGTAGTCCTTACTTTTGTATCCATCGCTAAGGTGAATCAAACCAGTGAGGAGCCGCCTTATGTTATCATGATTTCCTTTGATGGCTTTAGACATGATTACGTAGAAAAGTATGATGCCCCTAATTTTAAGAAGTTTATAGAATCAGGCGTTTCTGCCGAAGCTATGCTTCCCTCATTCCCTAGTAAAACCTTCCCAAACCATTACAGTCTGGTCACTGGACTTTACCCTGGAAACCACGGTTTGGTAGATAATAACTTTTACGATCGGCAACTTGATTTGCAATACAGCATTGGTAACCGTAAAGTAGTAGAAAACCCAGCTTTCTATGGGGGTCTACCCCTGTGGCAATTGGTGCAAAAAAACGGAATGAAATCGGCTTCTTATTTTTGGGTGGGCTCAGAAGCCCCTATCGCGGGTAGTTTTCCTGACTATTATGAAATCTATGATGGAAAAGTAAAAAATGAAGACCGAATTTCAACTGTTATGGAATGGCTAAAATTACCTAAAGTTGAACGCCCAAATTACATTTCATTATACTTTTCTATAGTGGACGATCAGGGTCATGCCAATGGTCCAAATGGCGCTAAAGAATCTGTTTTAGAAGCTGATCGACTTTTGGGTTTAATCATGCAGCAACTCAAACAAATAGACTTACCAGTAAACGTGATTGTCACTTCCGATCACGGAATGAACGAAGTAGCCAATACAGAAGAAAGTTTGATTAACGTTGATAAAGTACTGGAAGGAATAAATAAAGCTGATTATAGGTTTGTTAATAGCGGAACTCTCGCTCACATTTATATCAACGACCACTCGAAAATTGACCAAATATATAAGGCTATTAAAGAGAAAGAAAAGAACTTCAATGTCTTCAAAAAAGAAGACTTCCCTAAAAATTGGAATTATCAAAATTCGCGAAGTGGCGAAATGATTTTAGTGGCCAATGCAGGTCACTCTTTGAGCTCGAAAAGCAACAGAGAAAGAATGATTGCCAGAGGCGGAGTACACGGGGAGCATGGCTTCGACCCTTATGTAACCGAGGACATGGCTACCATTTTCTACGCTAAAGGCCCAAATATTAAGCCTAATACCAAATTACCAAAATTCGAAAATATTCATGTTTACCCATTTGTAGCCCATATTTTAGGTATTAATGAGTTGCCTAAGATTGACGGAAAGTTGGAAGTATTGAAGAGTGCATACATAAAGTAAGAAATGTATATTTGGCTTTTTAATCAGACACCAAGTACGTAATGACGGAACAAGAAGCCAACGAACTCCTCACAAGTAAGATTCTTAATAAAAAACTGACCAGTATTAAAGTATACAATCACCACCAGCCCTACCCTTTTGTAGAAGAAAATGAGGCAGTGGTGGTTTCTGCTGCTGTAGCCTTCGTTTTTGAAGATGAACCGATTACTTTCTATTGGCATCTTGAAGACAGTATTTTTAATTTCTCTCTAGCTCAGGTAGAAGTAGATGAAGATTGGGATGATATTGAAATCACCAACATCGACACCTTCAAAGGTATGGAAGGCGATGTAGTGAGTGAAGTAACCATCAACTGGACTTACTTCCAGAAACTTGATGAGAATTTCGAAATCCTAGAAGAGAAACTCTATGTACCTCAAGAAATGGTTCTAAGCTTTTCTAACAGAAGTCAACTGCAAATTGCCTGCGTAGATTTCAACATCGACCCAGTTTCAAATGATCTCGTAAACCTCAGTTATCATATGAGTGGCGGTTTATTGGTGAGTGCTGTTCCCTATAAAGAAATAGCAGCACCAGTATATAACGACCTTTAGCGGCCTTCTTAAAATTTCTGCCCACTCTAAAAATAGATGCGGTTGATAATCATTATGTTTGTGGGTGCAGATCTGATTCAATGAGTACAGCAAAGTCAAAAAACTTACAGAACATCTGGTATGTAGCCTGCCATGGTAGCCTTTTGAAAAAAGGAAAGACCATTGAGAAGGAAATAGACAGTGAAAAAATTCTTTTGGGCAGAGATAAACAAGGGAAGGTTTTCGCGCTTCGCAACCAATGTCCGCACCGTGGTATTCCATTAACCTATGGCAATTTTGACGGCTGCGAAATTGAATGCTGTTATCATGGATGGAGGTTTAAAACAGACGGCACTTGCTCAAAAATACCTACGCTCCCTCCTTCTTCTAAATTAGATGTAACCAAAGTAAGAGCGCCTTATTATCCGCTGCGCGAAGTGCATGGGATTGTACTGATTTACTTACCCAAAGACATGCGCAAACCTGAGGATATGGACGAAAGTCTTTTCCCTCAATTCCCTTTAAAAGAAGAGGCGAGTTTCGATTTTGTTACCGCAAAACCTATGTCTTGCAGTCTAGATCATTCGGTAATTGGTTTGATTGATCCGGCACATGTTCCTTTTGTGCATCAATCTTGGTTCTTTAGAAAAAAGACCAATCTAAAGCTCAAGACAAAGAATTTTGCGCCTTCACACCTGGGTTTTAAGATGGTGCGACATGAACCTTCTAAAAACTCAGCGGCTTATAAAATCCTAAAGAAAGAGCAGACGACAGAAATCAGTTTTCAGTTACCAGGCATCAGAATTGAGCATATTAAAGTGGGCGAAAATGACATCGTCATTATGACAGCCCTGACTCCTGTGAATGAAAAACAGACAGAACTCATTCAGTTCATCTATACTGACATAAGCTGGTTCAAATACTTAAAGCCCATTTTTTATCGTTTTGCGAATACCTTTATTCAGCAGGATGTAGATGTGTTTGAAAAACTAAAGGAAGGCCTTCAGAACAATCCTCCACTAATGCTCATGGGCGACCCAGACATGCAGGCGAAATGGTACAATGCCATTCGAACCCGCTACGAAAAATGCCAAGAGGATAAAACCCCTTTCGAAAACCCAATCAAGCCACAAACTTTACAGTGGCAGACTTAAATACTTTTAAGGTTTGATTACCCTTTTAGGGATTGGAAACATCTGCTTTCTCCTTTCATTTTCATAACCAAAAAATTCATCACTATCTAAAAGCATACAAGACAGTGATAGTAAAGTCTCATCTACCAACGTAACTTCCCAATAATAGAAGTATCCAAAACCAAGAAAATCTCTTCTTCTGTCATACTTTGGTGGTGACATAACTTTAACAACTCGTTTGATTTGGCTTGTATTAAAAGTCAGGTCAAAATCACATTCTTTATATTGGTACTCCCAATTTGTAGTATCTATTACAAATGATGTACCCTTACTTGCTTGCAGATGGCGTATTGCTAAAATTAGTAGGGGTAATACATGGATCAAGCCCACCCAAGACCATGTGACTCCTACAACAAAAAGTAAATCTTTGTGATCAGTATTAAACCAATAAATAGCTATTAATGTGAATATCACAATGGCAGTTAATAGCTTCGCCAGTGGTACAATAAAATATTTTTTGCGCTTAGAGTCGCTTAGACTATAATTAACAATCATTTGTCACCATCTATAATTTACCACTGTGAATAAGCAACGTAGCACCCTTTTTAGTTAGAACACCAACAAGAGCAGCAGTAGCAAGCTTAAAACCCTAATCCCAAACCTGAGGTCTATCGACTTTTAGTTGTCGTAAATAGTTTAGCATTTGACCTGTATGAACAGACTCGTGGTAGGCAATTCTGTTCAAGTAATCTCCAAGTATTTTGCTTTGGCCCACTTCCTTTCGCTCAATTTTTATCTCCGACAAGTCCGACTCACCCAAGCCTTTAACCATGGCTATAAATCGATCGTGATATTCAGCAGCGATATCCAATTCATGCTTAACGTCAATGTATTCCAACCCTTCCCATGGAGACTTGTAATCGCCAAGGTTTCCTCTGTTCTCAATAATTCTATGAAAAAGATGTTCTCCTTCCAAAACATGACGGATCATTTCAATAATTGAAAAAGCTTCATTATCAGGCCTCCAGTTTAAATGCTCTTGCGGAATGCCCATCCAAACCTTTGTGCTCCTTCTTCTTATTTCAGAAAAATTAAGCAAAATCACATCTATGGCGTTCATTATATATTATTAAAAAGTGCGAAGTATTAAATATCTCCCAATTGCGGGCGTAAAATTATCTCTTCCACCACGGTATTTGGCGACAAGGCATGAGCGGCATAAATAGCATCAGCAATGTCTTCAGCTTTCATAAACCGTTCTACAGGAAGCTCTACTCCTTCCCAGCTTGATGTGTAAGTTGCTCCTGCTAAAATAGAAGTAACACGAACCCCATGAGGCTTCATTTCTTCACGCAAAGCTTTTGTAAAACCCAGTAAGGCAAACTTTGAAATAGAGTAACTTCCTCCATTGGCATAAGCTTGAATTCCAGCAATTGAGCCTGTAGTAAAAACATGCCCAGATTTACGTTCCATCATTCCAGAAATCAAAACGCGTGTTAAGTGATACGCGCTGTACAGGTTTGTCTCAATCATCATTTCCAAATTCCCATCCTCCTCGTTGTGTACAGATCCAGGAATAAATGTACCAGTATTATTTAGCAACATATCTACAGGGCGGTCAAGAGATTTAACCACTTCTGCAAACTTAGCTACCTCATTTTTATTAGATAAATCGGCCTGAACAGCATATATTTCAATAAAAGGGAATCTCTCATTTATGTCTTCTATCAGTTGTTCAATATCTTTATGGTTACGTGCGCAAGTGATTATATCGAAACCCTCTTTGGCAAATCGCTCAATGGTCGCTCTCCCTATTCCCTTTGTCCCTCCAGTAATTACCGCTAGTTTTTTCATGTTTGAATAATTGTTTCAAAAATTTACGTTGTACCAATGGCTTGAAATTAGATGAATTTGTTCAATTAAGATGGGCAAGCCGAATCTTTTGTCTCAAGTTTTGTTATTTTACCACCCTATGAATTTAGTCACCCCGTTTGAAATGGTTTTTTAATGAAGAATCTCGGCAGATATTTAATATTTATAAACTCTCTTTTCAAAAATCGTGAGTCGTTCAAAACCTATGTTAAGCTTACGTTTGAAGAATGTATGCTTGTTGGTATTAACAGTATAGTGCTAGTGGGATTGGTTTCGCTCTTTATTGGAGCGGTATCTACCCTTCAAACGGCATATAATCTTGTCAACCCACTAATTCCTGATAGTGTTGTAGGGCTCGTGGTTAGAGACCTCACTATTTTAGAATTAGCTCCAACAATTACCGCTATCATTTTCGCTGGTAAAGTTGGGTCTAGCATTGCAGGAAACCTTGGTACCATGCGAATTACAGAGCAAATTGACGCGCTTGAGGTTATGGGCATCAACTCAGCCTCTTACCTAGTGCTACCCAAAATAGTAGGCACGCTTATCATGTATCCACTACTAGTAATTCTGGCAGGCGTTTTAGCCATTTTTGGAGGTTATTTAGCGGCAAAATTTGGAGGAGTAGTTTCCACAGCCAATTACTTCATGGGGTTAAAAATGGACTTCAATCAGTTCACGGTTTCTTTCGCATTAATAAAATCTGTCGTTTTTGGCTTTCTAGTTTCTTCCATATCTTCTTACATGGGTTTTTTCACCAAAGGAGGAGCCTTAGAAGTAGGTCAAGCCAGTACTCGGGCTGTAACCGTAAGTTGTATTGCCATTTTGTTCAGTGATTTCATCCTCGCACAATTGCTTTTAGTAAGATGATAGAAGTTAAGAATTTAGTAAAGTCGTTTGATGACAAGGTTGTCTTAGATGGTATTAGTACTACGTTTAATAAAGGAAAAACAAACCTGATCATAGGAGCTAGTGGATCTGGAAAAAGTGTAATGCTTAAAAACATTGTAGGCCTTTTTAAACCTGATTCTGGTGAAATTCTTTATAACGGACGTGATTTCATCAATGCTCATCGAGACTTGAAAACGGAAATAAGGAGAGAAATAGGAATGCTTTTTCAAGGAGGCGCACTTTTCGATTCAATGACTGTAGAGCAGAATGTCAAATTCCCATTGGATATTCTTACAGATATGCCTGAAGACGAAAAGCTCGACAGGGTTAACTTCTGCTTAAAACGGGTAAAATTAGAAGATACCAATAAGCGAATGCCCTCAGAAATTAGTGGTGGAATGCAAAAAAGAGTGGGGATTGCTCGGGCGATTGTGAACAGTTCACAGTATCTCTTTTGTGATGAACCCAACTCTGGATTAGACCCAATTACTTCGATCAAAATAGATCGTTTACTAGCGGAAATTACTGAGGAATATCAAATCACTACGGTGATCGTAACTCATGACATGAACTCAGTAATGGAAATCGGAGAGTACATTATGTTTCTAAGCAATAGTCGTAAACTCTGGGAAGGTAACAGTGATGAAATTATGCATTCTGGTGTTCAAGAACTTGACGAGTTTGTATTTGCCAACAAAATGATGCGCAAGTTTAGGGATCAATAGTCTTGGTTGGCCTACAGCCTAGACTAAATACGATCCATCACAAACTGTACGATTCTATCGCAACGGCTGTTCCCGAATTCAAAAGCTGATACATCTACGGATTGCTTAAATAATTCCTCTTTCAGCATCTTCTTGGCTCTGTGTAGCCGCACTTTCACATTGCTTTCTGTTAAATCAAGCGCGGCTGCAATTTCGGTATTGCTCATACCCTCCACTTGATGTAACATGAAAATCACCCTGTATTTCTCTGACAATTGGTCAATGGACTTCTCCACCATTAATCGGGTTTCGTGCTTAATTACATTCTTCTCAGGATTCATTTGTCCGTTATCTGGGAGTTGAATAATTCGACCAGACGCCTCCACCTGCTCGTCAATAAAAAAAATCCGTTTGTTCTTTCTAATTCTCTGCAATGCCTCATTCATCCCAATTCTTACCAACCAAGTTGAAAAAGCGGCATTGCCCCTAAATTGATCTAATTTTTCATAGGCTTTAAGGTAGGCCTCTTGCATTGCATCTTCCACGTCACTTTCAACAGTCATATAGCTCCGAATCACCCGATAAAGTGTTTGGTTATACCTGCGCATTAAGATTTCAAAGAGCTCCTTTTCACCGCTTAATATCCTCCTGATTACCTCCGTATCAGACATCTTCCCTACTGTAATTTCATTTAGTTTAATTGCTTCCATTCTAAGAGAGTTTGGGCATTAGATACATTGTTAAGCGTTTGGTTACAAAATCTGTAACCAAAATGCGACTTCATGATCTAACGAGAAAACAAATCCTAGAATCATGACAAATCAAGAAAACCTTATTTCATTATCAAAAGTACAACAGTTACTTAAGTTCACTTTTGGCTTAGTACCCATTGCTGCTGGAGTAGACAAGTTTCTAAATCTACTAACAGATTGGACCCAATACCTATCTACTGATATGGTTGACATGCTACCTTTTAGCGCTTCCACTTTTATGATGATTGTGGGCATAGTAGAAATAGGTGCTGGTATTTTGGTATTGACCAAAACAGAAATGGGCAGTTATGTAGTCGCTGCTTGGCTTGTTCTAATTGCGTTAAGCCTATTGCTCACTGGCAGTCATCTGGACGTGGCCGTACGCGATATTGTAATGGCCATTAGTGTGTTTTCATTGGCGAGAATCACCCGAATTATACAGGCTAGCGGCACAGTAAAAGGCCAGTCTGCTCAGTAAAATGCTTCAGTCTTCATTAGGTATACTATTACCCTAATGAAGACTGACTGATACATATTCATTCTGAAACCTTCATGAAAAAAAGTTGAAAGAAAGTTTCATTTTTAATTCGGATAAATTTGTCCGAATTAAAAACCTGACTTATCTTTGGACAGAAAATAAGTCAAGTATGTTCTCAAAAGCATGTGAATACGGAATTCGAGCAGTGATTTACATCGCACAAAAATCTCTTAATGAAGAGCGTGCGAGTTTGAAAGACATTACTGCGGAAATCGACTCTCCCGAAGCTTTCACTGCCAAAGTTTTACAACAGTTGGCCAAAGCAAAAATCATCAATTCAATAAAAGGCCCAAATGGTGGTTTTGAAATTGATAAAGATGAAATCGACTCTATAAAACTTAGCGAAATTGTGAACGCCCTAGATGGAGACAGTATTTATAAAGGCTGTGGTCTTGGTTTAAAAGTATGCAATGCCAACGAACCCTGCCCTGTTCACGATAAGTTCACTGCCATAAGAAGTGAATTGAGAAAAATGCTTGAAAACACAAGTCTTTTTGAGTTGGCCACGAGTTTAGAAACTGGTTTGACTTATTTGAAGCGTTAAAATTTACTCTATTAAAGGATATAAAGGTATTAATATCTTATAATGAAACTAACTTCTACATTTATCACAGCATTACTCTTGCTTCTCCCTTTTGCACTAAATGCGCAAACTGAACCAACCGACACAGTTAACTGGCTCAGTAGCCCTGGTGTAATTGGCACCATCGTACTTATCGTTATCGTGTTGGTCGTTGCTATTGTTATTTTAATGGCCAAGCTTTCAGGCATTATTGGAAACTACCGACACCAACAGATAGTAAAAAAGGACTTGGCCTTTAATGAAGACCTTATCAAGTTAGATGATGATGAAATTGATGACATTCTAGCCAAACGAAAAGCAGCCTTAGCCTACAAACTCAAAGGTGATGAACTAGGAAGTGGCGCAACGGCTACAGATAATAAAGGGCTGCTCAGAGAGATTAGTCACGAGACCAACAACCCTTTCTTTGACGAAAAAAAAAAGACAACGCTAGGCTTTGACACCCCAGCTCCTCTCAAAAAGATTGTTCTTTGGTATGTTGGCGCCTCCGTTTTCTGGCTCATATTCGGAACATTCATAGGTCAATATTTGGGAATGAAGTTCATTTGGCCAGAACTGGATAGTATTTCATGGCTATCCTTTGGTCGCTTGAGACCAGTGCACACCAACACTGTGTTTTGGGGATGGGCTTCTTTGTCCATGATTGGCTTGGGCTACTTTGTAATTGCCCGTACTTCTAACACCATTATCTACAGTTATAAATATGCATGGCGTGCCTGGGTGCTTATTAACCTTTCTGTGCTCTTAGGTAATATCTGTCTCATGGCGGGCATTAACAATGGAGGTGGCGAATACCGAGAATACATCTGGCCAGTGATGGCACTTTTCGCCATTGGCTTGATCGTTACCTTTCGTAATTTTTATAAAACGGTAGCGCAAAGAAAGATTTCGGAAATCTACATTTCCAACTGGTTTATTCTTGCCTCTTTGGCATGGACCATCATTCTATCTATTATCGCTTACATTCCTAGCTATCAAAATGGTTTGGGAGAAACCATTATTCAAGGTTATTACATGCATCAAGGCGTAGGTATGTGGTTCATGACTTTTACCTTGGGGCTTATTTATTACTACCTTCCTTCAGCCCTTAACAAACCCATTTACTCATACTCCCTAGGGGTGCTCGCATTTTGGACGCAAATGCTGTTTTATACACTAATTGGCACTCACCACTTTGTGTTTAGCCCTTTGCCTTGGTGGCTACAAACCGTAGCGATTGTATTCAGCGCAGGCATGTTCATTCCCGTAGTTTCTGGTACTACTAACTTTCTGATGACCATGAAAGGCAGTTGGAGCCATATTTCTAAAAGTTATGTACTGCCTTTCTTTCTCGTAGGGGTTATTTACTACTTCGTTGGGTCTACACAAGGAAGCTTTCAGGCCTTTAGGTTCACAAATTACATCTGGCACTTTACTGATTTCAATGTGGCGCATTCACACATGACCATGTACGGTATTATTTCATTCATTCTTTGGGCTTGTATTTATACGCTTCTCCCAAAGTTGACAGGAAAAGAACCTCCTCAGATTTTTGTGGGAGCACATTTCTGGATGGCATTCATTGGCCTTTTCGCTTACACCATTTCATTGATGGCTGGCGGTACTTTAAGAGGACTGAGTTGGTTAGAAGGAAATGCCTTTATCGACTCTGTTATTCTAATGCAGCCTTACTGGGTTTGGCGCGCAGTAGGCGGTTCGCTCATGTTCTTATCGCACATCATTTTTGCTTATAACTTCTATTATATGGCGAAAAAAGACCCTGTTGCACAAGTTGTAAGATTAAAGCAAAACGAAACATTAACTGCATAAAAACAACCAAGATGTTCGACTTTCATAAAAATCATAGAATATTAGTCAATATGGCCATCGCTGGCTTTTTGATACTCAGTTTATTGATTGCTGTTATGCCCGCATCGCAAATGCAGAAAACGGCACCGCTATCCAATCAAATGGTCTTTACGGAAATGGAGCAAGAAGGACTCAGGCTCTATATTGCTGAAGGTTGTGTTGCCTGCCATACCCAGCAAGTGAGAAGCATTGAAATGGACAACGTTTGGGGCGATCGTCCCTCAATGCCCTCTGATTACTATTTCAGTAAACAACGCCTGGATGTGTGGCGGCAATCACCCTCACTATTGGGAAGTGAACGAACTGGCCCCGACCTCACCAATATCGGGAAACGACAACCTGTTAAAGATTGGCACCTGATGCACCTTTATAACCCACGTTCTGTGGTAAAAGAATCCATCATGCCGTCATATCCATGGTTATTCGAAGAAAAAGCTACCGATAAAGTCACACCAGAAGATGTGATTGTTCCTGTGGGCAGTCCTTTCCTTAATAAGCCCAACACAAAGATTGTGGCCTCCACCAAAGCTCTGCAACTGGTAGCCTATCTACAGTCTCTAAAACAAACAGAAATGCCTGGCAGCAGCCCTACCTTTATTCCCCAAAACAAAAAAGAAGTGGTGACCACAAGCGCTACCGACCCTAACCAAGCATTGCTTCCTGATGGTGCTAAACTGTATGCAAATGTTTGCGCAGCCTGCCATCAAGCCAACGGTGAAGGAATTCAAGGTGCTTTCCCTTCTTTGGTGGGAAGCCCAATTGTAACTGACCCCAGCCCAGAAATGATGATCAAGGTGATTCTTATGGGTTATGATGCACGCAGTGAGTTTGCTCAAATGCCACCATTTACTGATCAATTGAGCAACGAAGAAATAGCGGCTATCGCCAACCATGAGCGAACCAGCTGGGGCAATGATGCCTCTACCCTTTCGGCTGAAGACGTGAAGAAAATAAGAGACATGGTCAACCAACAAAACCCATAAGAAATGAGAAAGCTAAGTTTCATTTTCATGTTAACCTTCATCGCTCAACAAATGGCGAATGCCTGTGAGCTGTGCAAGGAAAAACAACCTAAGGCACTGACCGGAATTACCCATGGTGCTGGCCCAAATGGTACACTTGATTATATCATCATATGGTCTGCTGTAATCATTGTAAGCTTGACGCTGTTTTACAGCATTAAGTACTTGGTTAGGCCAGAAAAAAAGGACCCTCATCACATTAAAAATATTGTAACCCATGAATACTTCGGATAAAATGGAAGACCAACGAATTATAAAGGTATTTCTGGATGAAGAAACGGTTCCATTCGGAGAATTTAAACCTCCAGTGAAGTTTACCATGGACACGACCAAAATACCCGATGGTCAACATAAGCTAAAAATAGTAGCCAAATCCAGCAATGGTGTTGAAGGAGTAAAAACCATTCCTTTTGAAGTAAGGAATGGCCCTGAAATAGCCGTGGTTGGCTTGCGAAAAAACGAGGTGGTCGACACTCAAGTGTCCATCACCATAAACGCTTATGGTAGCGAAATAGAAGACCAGTTTATCATTAAAGGCTCGGAAACTCCAAAAGCAATTCCAGCTTGGGTTTGGGCTTTGGTGATCTCTTTTGTGGCTTTTGGCCTCTTCTATTTAATAATGAACTGGAATCCAGACTTATATAAATCATTCTTTTAATGAAGCAAATCTTAAGCATCACGGACATCAAACTATTGGTCGACTCCTTTTATAAAAAGGTGAGGGAGGACGAACTCTTGGTCGATATTTTCAATGGTGTGATCAAAAATAAATGGCCACAGCATTTAGAGAAAATGTACCGTTTCTGGCAAACCATACTTTTAGGTGAACACACTTATTACGGAAGTCCATTTGCTCCTCATGCTCATTTGCCTGTAGAGGCAAAGCACTTCGAGCGATGGATTGAGTTATTCTATGCCACCATAGATGAACTTTTTGAAGGTGAGAAGGCTGATGAAGCCAAATGGCGTGCTCAAAAAATGGCAGAAATGTTCTTACTCAAAATCGAATATTATAAAGATAGAGACTCAAAACCTTTGTTATGACAGCACAAGTAAAATCGCCAATCACAGTAGTTTCCGTTTTCCTATGGATCGGCTTTATATGCGCCATTAGCTTTATGGAAGCTTGGTTGAAATTTCAAGCTCCAGGCATTACGCTGTCTTTAGGCTTAGGTATCGGACGATTAGTTTTCGGTACTCTGAATAAAATAGAATGGATATTCGCCATCGCAATAGGCATTCAGCTTGTCATTCACAAAGCACCCCTATTGAGTACAAAAACCGTAGCCTTCTTACTCCCACTCTTACTTCTATTTATTCAAACAGTTTGGTTACTCCCTGCGCTTGACGCTCGGGCAGAAATGTACATTCAAGACACTATACCACCTGCTTCAAACCTTCATTTCTATTATGCTGGAGGGGAAGTTATCAAGGTGATATGCTTACTCATTTATGGTATTACCCAATTTAAAAAGACAGATCATGGAAAATCTAATTGAAAAAACGATCGGGGAAATTGTAGCCGAAGATTACCGTACCGCTGCAGTGTTCGAATCCTATGGCATTGATTTCTGCTGCAATGGCAACCGCAGTATAAACGTAGCCTGCGAAGCAAAAAACATTAATCAAAGCGAACTCATGGAGAAGCTTAATTCTTCAATCACTAAAACGCATCCCGGTGGAAGCGACTATAAATTCTGGCCAATTGATTTGCTGGCAGACTATATTGAGAAAAAGCACCATCGCTATGTAGAAGAAAAAATGCCTGTGATAAAGCAGTACCTCAATAAGATCAGTGAAGTACATGGCAAACACCATCCTGAATTATTAGAAATAGAAGCCCTTTTCAATGCTTCTGCTGGTGAATTGGCCATGCACATGAAAAAAGAAGAACTCATGCTCTTCCCTTTTGTAAGAAAAATGATGAGTGCCCAAAGTGAAGATGTAAAAGTACACCCTCCACATTTCGGCACCGTAAGTAACCCTGTACAGGCCATGATGCACGAGCACGATACTGAAGGAGAACGCTTTCGTCAGATCAGTGAATTAAGCAACCAATACACACCACCAGCCGATGCTTGTAATACTTATAAAGTAGCCTTTTCTCTTTTGAAGGAGTTTGAGGATGATTTACACCTTCATATTCACTTAGAAAACAACATTCTCTTCCCTAAAGCCGTAGCCTTAGAGAAGAAACTAACAGCCTAAGTCATGAATCACCAATTCAAAATCAATGCGCTTGAATATACCGAAGGGAAAGTCAAAGGCTTTGCTGGATCGCCATTATTAGCCTTAGAAAATGGCGCTGTAAAAATGGTGAAAGTGGCAGCTCATTCTGAATACCCTGAACATGTACATCCGCAAAAAACAGAATATGCTTTTGTAGTGGAAGGAACACCTGAATTTGAAATTGACGGCAACACTTATCAATGTCAGCCCGGAGAATTCTATGTTTTCCCAACCCATACAAAGCACAAAATTGTAAACAAAGGCGATAGTGAATGTGTATTGCTGATTGGCTCAATAAACAACTGATTTAATAATGGCCTTTATTTCTCCACTATTACTGAGAAATAAAGGCTTCTTTTCACACTAGCCCCAAAACTATGGAAGAAAGAAAACCTCTGAAACGACACAAAGCACTTCAACCATTCAGCCGCGAACACCATCATGGCTTATTGCTCTGTTGGAAAATACGGAAGGGATTTCTTTCTAAAGTTGACCCAGAAAGGATTAAGGCCTATTCTGACTGGTTTTATGAAACTCACCTCATTCCTCATTTTTCGGACGAAGAGAAATACATCTTCCCAATTTTGGGAGAAGAGCATGAGCACATCAAAAAGGCCATGGCGGAACACAGAAGGCTTGCTCGACTTTTTGACGACCAAGAAGACATTGCCCGCAACCTTAACAGAATTGAAGAAGAACTGGAAAGGCACATCCGTTTTGAAGAACGAGTCCTATTTCCTGAAATTCAAGACATAGCAACTCCTGAACAAATGGAGCAAATGACCGAAATGCATGATTCAGTTTTATTCAAGGAGAACAGTGAAGATCCTTTTTGGTTGTAAGTTGGTTTAAACTGCGTTGTATTAAGGTCACTCAAAAAGCTTCTAAGTCTACCATTATAGCCTTACTTTAGCGCCAGCAATACTAAGAGAACCATCGGCAATGAATTTAACTTCTTTAGAGACCAACGCAGCCCAAAGACTTTCTTTACAAAAATCGGTAATTGAATATGCCGAAGGTTTTCTGAATAGCCTTGAAAATCGAAAGGCTTACGAATACGATAGCTACAAAAAAGAGAGTCAAGACAGCTTCTTTAATATTGACGAGCAGAACCACCCTATTGAAGATATTCTCCCTTTTATTGGCGAAAGAGTAAATAAACCGGGCCTGAACCCAGCTTCTGGAGGTCACTTGGGCTATATCCCCGGGGGCGGAATTTACGAGTCCGCTTTGGGCGATTATCTAGCCGCAGTTTCTAACCGTTACGCAGGCGTGTTTTACGCTTCTCCGGGAGCGGTGCGTATGGAGAATGCACTGATCGATTGGGCAGGAAAGCTTATTGGCTATACAGGGAGGTTTGGAGGTAATTTAACTTCGGGCGGGAGCATTGCCAACCTCATTGCTATTTCGACAGCGAGAGAGGCTAAAAAGCTAAAAGGGAAAGACCTTGAGTCAACGGTGATCTATACCACCCAACAAACGCATCACAGTTTGCAAAAAGCCATTAAGCTTTGTGGTTTGGGCGAGTGCATTTTGCGCATCATTGATTTGGATGAAGACTATCGGATTATTCCAGAAAAATTAAAAGCTCAAGTGCTTGAAGATAGAGGGCAAGGCCTTCAGCCCTTTCTGGTCATTGCCAATGCAGGCTCTACGGATGTTGGTGCCGTTGATCCACTGAACGCCATTGCCAGTATTGCCGAAGAACATCAACTGTGGTTTCATGTGGATGCTGCCTATGGCGGTTTCTTCCAATTGACAACGCAAGGCAAGGAAGTAATGAGCGGCATTGAAAAAGCCGACTCCGTGATTCTCGACCCACATAAAGGTTTGTTTCTTCCTTATGGCTCAGGCATTGTGCTGATTAAAAATATCGAGCATTTGGCTGTGGCCAACAGCTATGAAGCCAATTACATGCAAGACACTAAAATGCATCAGGATGAAATGTCGCCAGCCGAGCTTTCTCCAGAATTGAGCAAGCATTTCAGAGGTATGCGCATGTGGTTACCACTTAAGCTTCATGGTATCGCCCCATTTAAAGCTTGTTTGGAAGAGAAAATGGAATTGGCGCAGTATTTCTATACCAAGATTAAAGCAATGGGCTTTGAGGTTGGGCCAGCACCAGTACTTTCAACCGTCATTTTCAGGTTTCTGCCCAAGGACAAAGAAGCCAATGAATTCAATGCAGCAATAGTCAAAGCCATTCATCAAGACGGAAGAATTTTCATTTCTTCCACCACGCTCAATGGCCAATTTTACATGCGTGTAGCTGTGCTTTCATTTAGAACCCATAAAAGAGAGGTTGATTTGCTTTTAGAGATTATTCAAAATGAGTTAATCATATTAGCTCCGAACGAATAGCCACTCATCAACCTCATTTTTTTTAATAAATAACTGACCACCAGCAAGATTGATTTTTTATTTTTACTAAATTGAAGCACATGCTACTATTTACATCTAACTAGCGATAAGTTATTAAGGCATTATGCTTAAACTCTGAAAGCTATGAAACACATAACAATTTTGTTATCTATTTTTTTGGGGAGTCTATTCCTTTCTTCAGAGGTCAAAGAGAATAAAACGGATCTTTGTAAAGAAAACTTGAAAGGAAAAGTAAAATCCGTTCATAGCTTGACTTATTACGCTATTGAAAGCAATGGTGAAGTTCAAAAAGGGAGAAGAACTAGAACTAACCTTTATGAAATGTATACAGAAAATGGATACCTAAAAGAAGTTAGAAGCCATAGGGCAGAAGTTGGTGGAGCCCTAAATTTCATTAGAACCCTTTCCTATAATGACAAATCAGAGTTGATTGAAAACATTAACTATTTGCCAGGAGGTAAAATAGGTTACAAAGAGGATTTTAAATACAATTCTAAAGGCCAGATCGTAGAAAATAATCGGATTACAGAAGCTGATGGTTACTCTTATAAAAAGGCCTATCAATATGATCAAAGCGGAAACCTTTTAGAAATAGTTAACACTCAAACTAAAGCTACATTAAATACCAAAACCGTTTACTCTTATAATGAAAATAACCTTCCAATTGAAGAGATAACTTTCGATTATAAAGGTAATGTTGAATTCAGGACAGTAATGAAGTATAACGAACGGAATACCTTAATTGAAAAATGGGAATATTTAAGAGATGGCACACGTGAACACTATAAGTTTAATGATAAGGGTCTGCCTGTAGAAAACTATACCTACTATGAGGAAGGAGACATCTACGATTATAAAGCGACCTATAAGTACGATGCCAATGGAAACAGCATCCAATATATTACTTATGAATATGATGGCGCTATACATGAGAAGTCAGAATACAAATATTTTTATGATGATCAGAGTAATTGGATCAAACAGATTGAATATAAGGATGAAAAACCGTATTTGATATATGAAAGAGATATAAGGTATTACGAATAGACTTACTTCTGTACCAATCTATAAAGCCCTTTTCCTTCTACGCCAACATACAAATAGCCATCGTTGCCCATTTCTACATTACGCACACGGCCAATGCCTTCCGCAATCTTTTCTTGTCTTACTACTTTGTCATTTTCAATTACACAACGTACCAAGTAGCTAAACTTCAATGAGCCAACAATCAGGTCACCGTCCCATCCAGTGTATTTAGCATCCTGAACAAAAGCCATTCCACAGGGAGCAATTGACGGCACCCAATAAGTAACGGGCTGCTCCATTCCTTCCATGGCCGTTTTGTCTGTAATAGCGCCACCTCCATAATTTTCGCCATAGGTAATCACTGGCCAGCCGTAATTCTTTCCTTTTCCAATAATATTTACTTCGTCTCCTCCTTGTGGGCCATGTTCATGTTCCCAAATGTCACCTGTTTCCGGATTGGTAGCCAAGCCTTGGGGATTTCTATGTCCGTAAGAATAAATGGCGGTTTTGGCATTAGCGGTGTTTACAAATGGGTTGTCTGAAGGAATTGAACCATCATCATTTAATCGATAAACCTTACCACCATCACGCGTAATGTCTTGAGGGTTTACATCGCGGTTGCCACGGTCGCCAATCGAAAAGTAAACATGATTTTGGGCATCAAAGGCTATTCTACTTCCGAAATGCTGACCTGCTCTAGTATTGGGCGAACCCTTGTAAAGTACCTCATGACCATCAAAAGATGATCCATTCCATTTTGCTCTTGAAAGGGCTGTCATTGCTCCGTCCCCCTCTCCTTCAGCACTGGCAAAAGTAAAGTACACCCATTTATTCGAGTCAAAATCTGGATGCAGTTCAATGTCTAGTAAACCACCTTGTCCTCTTGTCGTGCTCTGGGGGCCACCTGAAACTTCCTTATTCACTACCCTATCATTTTCAATCAGAACAATAGTTCCTGCCTTTTCAGTAACCAAGATTTTACCATCAGGAAGAAATACCATTCCCCAAGGGTTACTTAATTCGTCAGTGACTAACCGAGGCACTAAATCACTGGTTTGTGTAGGCTCAGTAATTTCAATTGGGCCACTTGTAGTTTGAGCATCACATGAAAATGTAAAGAACAGGGCTAGTGCGAAAAGGGGTTTGATAGTTGACATGTTGATTTGTTTTTAGGCCTATAACATTAAAAATAGGGTATTTTGTTTTGAAAACTAAGCACTAAAACAAAGCCGACACCTGCACCCTACCTAAATGTACTACTGGATTGCCTTCTGATTTACGGGCATCATAGCGGAGAAGTAATTGTAGTCCATTGCCAATTTTTTGTTGCCAATTGAGGTTCCAAGTAAGGTTGCGGCCTGGCCGAAGCGCTTCTAGTAATTCGTAACCAGTGGGTGAGTTTTCTTGCCCATTAAAATCAATATTAATGTACTTGAAATTAGCACTCAAGGTAGTTTTGGCTGCTTTTGAAAAACGAGTGTCGATTGAGAATTCGTTAATGGAAGAGCTTTCATTACTGCTTTCAGCAAAAACATTTTTCTTCTCTTTGTTGGCATAAGTTGCCGTAAGCCTGAAATAGTTGGTTGGCTGCCATGAAACAGCTGGTTGGTAAACCTTACTCTGTATCAGGTAATTTCTTTGGGTCAGTACATCCGAACTACTTGCTCTTTCGCCAGAGATAAAAGTCAGATCTAGGTTAGTTTGGTGATTCACATTCCAACGGACATGCGCTCTTAGTTCGTCATTATCAATACGTTCAAAACCATTCAACAATAGTTGTCGATTCTCTTGCTGGGCAAAGCCTAAATCGGCAGCAAAGGCGGCTCTAGACTGATTGAAAAAGAGGGTTGAACGAAGGGTTTGTCTGGAAGATAAAATCATATCATCTGCCACGCTTATAGGCCAAAGTCTGGCAGCAAGATCATCGTCTGTAATTTTAGAGTTCAGCGTATAGGCCGTTGTATTGGTGAAACGCGCGAGTAGTTTTTTCAGTCCTCCATCTTCAAACCAAGTATTGGGTGTTTTCATTCTTAGGCGATAGCTGATATTGGTATTAAAAGCCTCTTCATAGTTGTCGGTAGGAACGAAAATCTTGGCGTAATTCTTTTCATCGGGGTTTACAGCAATGTAAAATTCATTCAGGTCTTGCACTCCGTCACCATTATCATCACGCCAAGTATGTGTTCCTTCCCCAGTAGGTACTTGAATAAAGATAAACTCTCTGCGCAGTTCGCGGCTATTGGCCAGATTATACGATAGCTCTGACTGGATGGAGCGATCAAAGAAGTTCCCCAACCAATCTACTCGCCCCATAATAGTGCGGTCATTCCTGTCTTCTCCTGTTTGGTTTAAATTTTCTAAATCTCGGTAAGTAAAAAGGGTCCGTAGGGTTTGTGTTTCATCAATTTCGGTATTGAAAAACGCAGACCATGTTTCTGACCTATTGCTGTTAATCAACTCCCCGTTAAATGGTGTTCTGTCTTCTCGAACTTGATATTCAATTCCATAGTTTGTGGTAAGGCTTTCATCATTCTTTAAGTAGAAAGTGTGGGCTTCAAAATTCATGGCAGACCGTACAATTTCATCGGTAGTGGTATTGAAAACCTCATTTCGATCTACATTATAGCGATAGCCGGGAATTAGCCATTTGGAGCGGATTGATAAATCAGCAGCTAATCTCTGCCATTCTGAATATAAGACTTGCTGATCATTAGTCATGTTAAAAGCATCTACTTTCAACCTAAAAACACTGAGTTCTTTTATTCCTTTAAAATACTGCTGAACCCCATCTACAGCCTCTCCTCTTTTCCTTCTCACCAAACGATAATCTATATTATTGTGGGCATCTTTCTGTAACCCAACTTTGGCTTCCAGAATATTCTCTGCAAACTGCTCTTCAAAATCGTTTGAGTTAAAACTCCAATCGCGATCAAATTCTATGTAACGTACACGGTCTATAAATGAGAAGGCATCATTGTTAAATTCGTATGAAGCACCTGCATTGAACTTGTAATCTTCTAGCCCTTTTACTGGTCGGTTTACAGATTCATAGATGAGCTTATAAGCCATTCCTCGATCATCATCGGCATCTAAATCTGAGAATAAATTGAGGTCGTTTTTAGAGAAAGCTACTTCGCCACTGAGCTTATCGTATTGATTTAACTTGGCGCCAGCACCTAGCGTAACCATTTGCTTTTGGTTAGGAGCATTCAACAAGGAAAGAGGCTCATAATTACCTTGTAATTGGCCATTGACTGGAGCTGTCCATTTATAAATTCGTCCGTTAGTAGTGGAGTTTGTCAACACATAATTTCCGCTACCTTGACCCACCAAAGTAAACTGAACATTGAAGAAAGCACTGTCGGGATTTGTAGAGTATTGAAAAATATCGAATTCATTCCCCAAGTTATCCGTGCCAATGGTTTTTCTATAAAGCACAAAATCAGGCCTATACTCTATACTATCCACTCGCGATGTAAAGGCCTGATCTAGGTCATCGCCAGCATCGGCCAAAATTCGTTTTTCTTCTAAGCTTAAATCAAAAGCCAAGGGCTGATTTCGATTGTCCTTCTCTCCATAATAGTTGAAGGAGAAATCGAGTTTATCGTTTGACTGATAATGACTGGCCTGTAAAATAGAACGTGAATAGTTTTGGTCTGAAAACTCAAAATCAATCCTGATTCTGCTGAATTTCGTGATGAGCACTTTGTTGGTGAAAGTAACTTCACCCAAATTATAATCAATCACATAATCGTTATCGAAACCACGCGTCAGTTCTTCTCCATCAACAAACACTTTTTCAGAACCTGCAATTACAATAATGAATCGTTCATTATTTGGCCCTCGAACCCGATAAGGGCCGAGCACTCCTTCTATAGGATCGACATTGATCGAGGCAAATCGGCCTTTGGCTACAGAGGCCGCAAAAGTTGTTTCTGCTTTAAAGCCATTCGCCATTTCATAAGTTGTTTTGAATTGGGCTCCTTGCACATTCTTGTAATAGCGCAAAAAGTTGGATGCGCCATTTTTGAGTACAACGTCACCAGCCGTTAATGACCAGTTATCGTTATAAAGTTGAATGAAAATATTGTCGAAATCTTGTAATTGCTGCGTGTTTCCTTCTGGTTGAAAGGGCACATTTCTATCCGTAATTACCGCGCGTAAATTTACATTTTCTGTCAGTTGCCCTTCCATTTGGAGGTTTAGGGAAGAGTTTACAAAAACATCCTGCTTATTCCCGAAGGAAATACCCCTAGTTATACTTCCTGTTTTCGAAATGTTTTGGGTTGAAAAGGCTTCTTCACGTTTGGGCATTGCCAGCGTTTGTTGGTAGCGAATGGCATCTTTGAACAGCGCGGTAGAATCGTAAATGGCCAATGTTTTATTCGCACGTTTGGTATGTAAATCATAAGGCAGCGTGCGATAACATACGATAACAGAATCCAATGCAGGATATGAGATACTGATCGTATTGGTATTTAATTGAAAATCGAATTGAATATTCTGCCCCTCTAGTTGTGCTACTTTTATAGATTCGGGAATGGCAGTAAGGGAATCTAGTATGGTGGGTTTTCCATCAGTTTTCACCCATTTACACCGCTCTTCGGTTTGAGCCAAAACTGTCTGACTCAGAAAAATTAAGCAAGTAGAAATAAGTAAACCACGCAGCACAATTAATCGGTTAATGGAAACTCTAAGAAGAATGTGGTGCCTTCGTTTGCCACGGTTTCGAACCATATACTCCCACCTGCATGTTCTACCCCACGTTTGGCAATGGCCAAGCCAATTCCAGAGCCTTCTACTTTTGTACTAAATTTAGGAATGAAGATTTTGTCTTGAATCTCCTCAGGGATTCCGAAACCGTTGTCTTTCACACTAATAATGGCTTTGGTTTGGGTTTCTTCTAAACTAATCTCCAAGGCAGGAATACGTCCTTCTGGCATGGCTTGAAGCGCATTCAAAATTAGGTTGTTGAAAATTCTACCTAAAAGATTGGCATCTCCTTCTACCCACACTGGATTTCGGGGAATGTTCGGAGTAATTTTCACTTCATCATCGGCCTTAAACAAACGAACCACTTTACGGAGCGAATCTGCCAAATCAAGTCGTTCGTTTCTCGGAACTGGCATTTTTGCAAAAGAAGAGAATGAAGTGGCAATATCGCTTAAAGATTCAACCTGATTTAAGATACTATCAATTGGCTTATTGAAGTCCTGCTCTAGCCCCTTTCCTTCAGTCAATACCCTTTTAAGGTGTTGAAGCTTAAGCTTCATAGGTGTGAGCGGGTTCTTAATTTCATGGGCTACTTGTTGGGCCATTTCACGCCAAGCGCTTTCCTTTTCGCTCATGGCCAATTCCTTTTTACTTCGTTCTAAATTCACCAACATACGATTATACTCGCGTACCATGAGGCCAATTTCGTCTTCGGCACTCCACTCTAAAGGCTCATTAATATTTGAAAAAGTGGTAGCCTTAATTCTTTTGGTAAGGTAGGTAAATGGATAAGTAATGATTTTCGATGCCATAAATGACAGCAATACAAATACGATAAAGATGAACGTAAATGAATTAAGGATATTGGAAACTATTGATGTTTGTTGGCGCTTGAGCTGAGTTTGCGATTCAAAAAACGGCATGCTCAAAATGCCAAGCAGTTCATTGTTTTGCGACCTGATTCCGACATAAGTTGATTGGTATTCAAGCTCTCCCACCCTTTCGCTATATAACTTTTCACTTGATTTATTCTCAATAATTTCGGCCATGGCCTTAGGGTTTACAAAGGGTGAAAGCACTTGATTCTCGAAAATCATTCGTTGGTTGGTGGCAATAAGCACCCCACTTTCATTGTATAAATTAATGTCTGCCCTAGAATATTGACTGATCTCACCTACTCTATTTTCCAGAGTCTCGTTATTTTCACTTTGGCTATCTAAAAACTCCTTTAAAGTAATGGTCAGGTTTGAACCTGCACTTTCGGCTACATCTAAGTAGTTTTCTTCAATGTTCTTTCTAACGGTTTCATTCACCAGCCTAAGTACCACTATACTTACAATTATAAGCGGAAGGAAGAAGGCGAAATTGAGTAGAATCTGGACTTTAGCTGCTATAGTAACGGTTCGTTTTCTAAGGTTATAAAACAAAGCGCTCACCAAAAACACCAAGATGATCATTCCGACAATAAAGAGGAAAAAGAGAGAGAAATTGGTGATCATGAATCGGTTTGGGTAACGGGGGCTACTGATGATAAAATACTCAGTGGCGTCTCGGCCTTGCACACCCAAATGCATATAACCATTCCCAAAAAGGCCCTTATCAAACAATCTTGGGTCATCCTTCCACTCGTTAGGGAAGTCTTTAGCATAGTTAAAATCGCCTACATTACTCACCATATCACCGTTTTGAAAGAGCGCATAATCAAAGTGGCCATTGTCTGTAACACTGCTGCTTTCGTCAAAAAGTAAACGCGGCAGAATGCTGTTATTGAGCTGTTCCTTTTTAACGAGTTGAATGATAATATGCCCTACCACAGTATTATAGCGCTTAATATCCATGAACACATAATAGTGGTTCGAAATAGTAGGGAAGCGAAAACTCAAAAAGTAAACACCCTCTTGGTCAGTTGCGTACTGGTCTTGGCTATACAAACTGAAAGAAGAATAGTCATTCGGTAGCGTGTTGTTAATAGGGCGACCATTACCATTAAAAAGCATGATTTCAATGTCATACTTATCGAAATATTCACCCAAATAGGTTCTTCTAATTCTTTGCCGTATTAGCTGTTTGGGCGAAAATAGGTTTGAAATATTAGTCTGAATTAAGATGTCCTTTTCAATTTTCTTTTTGGCTTCAGAAAGCAAGTACTCAGCCGTGGCATCTTTGCTTGTGAGCAATTCTGTAGCAATACTCACTTTGTCTTGACGGTCTACTTTCTTAATGTCTTCACCTAAAACCAAGGTACTTACCAAGGCTACAGCAAATGAGGCCGTGAAGAAGTAAAGGAAGGTATTGTAGCTTAGCCTTTTTATTTCGGAAGGGAATTTCAGGCGAACAATCAGTACCAAGTAAATAATATAGATGAGCAAATAAGCAAATAGGCTCTCTGTAAAAATCCAGCCCAACACAAAAGCAGCCACAAAAACTAAGGCTAAACTTATGTAGAATGGTAACTTGTTTTTTAGGTTGATAAGCCTCGTAGCAGTCAGTTGAGTTAGCAAAAAGAACATTACACCTTGCACAAAAATCACAAAATAGTTGATCAGCTTATAAATGGTTAGGCTATTGTCCTTGGCTATATCAAGCTTCCATTGTGAGTTACTGAGCATAGACTGCAACTCATAAGTGAGGTAATAAAATGAGAAGATTGACAACAGGAGTATGCCAAAAAACTTCCAGTCGTACTTAGTATTGCTTTCTCGGTTATGAAAATGTAAAAAGCCGTACACTACCACCACCAAAAGACTGATTTGGTTCAAGAGCAAATCTCCCAAAGATGGTTCTATGTAGTTTGCTGCAAAATTGGAAGGATCGAACAAGCCATAGGAGCGCACGCTGTATGGTAGCTGAAACCGAATCATAAGTGCTCTTAGAATGAACAGCATTAAGGTAAGTAAGCCTAGGGCGTACATGGGTTTGCCCCTATTATTGAGCAAAGCCGAATAAAAGAAGGCCGAGCGCACATAGAAAAATATGCTGAGCGCAAACATGAGAATAATAATAGAAGAATAGACAGGGTAGTCTATTTTCATTAAATCAGTACCGGTAAATGAAAACAGATAAACACCTTGTTGAGATGTAATCTGATTCTTGCTCGGTAGACTCTCGTCAGAACTTAGTACATAGTTAGATTTACCAAAAATCTTTTGATTGAGGCCCGTACCAGCAAAGTTTTCTGATATTGGCACATTAGATTTTAGCGGAAGGAAACCATAGATTTCTACAATTCTATTTTGCGCGCTGTTAATTGTTGTCTTTTTAACGATAAATTTATCGTTTCCAATTTCTAGGTAGCGGTATTGAAATAGGCCTTCAAGAGTTCCATACTTGGGTACAAAGCGGTTAGTGGACCAATAAATGATCTCTCCGTTTTCATAAATAAAAACAGGAAACGCTTCACTTACTTCTAGGCGGTTAAACAACCTGCTTAAGTCAACTATGGCCTTACTCTCTACAGATTTTACTTCTTGGTCTAGAACCGAAAGTTGCTCCTTGATATTGGCAGAAATGGTTTCTTGGGGCTCAACCCTTCTCTTTCTATCCGAAAAAATCACTTCGTCTATTATCAGCGTTATTGCCAATAAACCAATACACAAGAGTAGATACTTGTGCTTACGAAACTCAAATCTTTTTTCTTTTACCAACAATCCTTTCCTATTCTTTTAGAACAGGCTTAAAGTACTAATTATTTTGCTTAGGAGTGTACTTAAATCCCCCAAAGGAGTAAAGGAAAAAAACACGACTGTAGCGATACATTAGAGGGTAAAGCAAAATCACCTCGGTGATAATAGCAATTAGGTAGGTGTTCTCGTTTGCCTCTTCTATTGTGTAATTAATAATAAATGCACTTACTAAGAAAAGGCCAACGGACATGGCGTAACTAATGTACATGGCACCATCAAAAAAACGAGGTTCTTTTTCAAATCTGGCACCACAAGCATCGCATTCCTTTTTCATTAAAAGGAATTTCTTGAGGTTATAAGCTTTTGATATAAATAGTCTGCCTTCTCGGCATTGTGGACATCTACCCTGCAATACTGCTGAGAGCTTTGTTCTTTTCGCCATTTCGTTTGCTAGTTCTGTACCAAAAGTAGCCTAACACCCCAAAAAGAATATAAGGAGCAACAAAAAGGTAAAGTATCCCTATGTTTAAATTAGAAGCAGTTGTGGTATCACCGCCAGCCACAGATGACTCTAAGGTTCCTCTACACATGGCACACTGTGCGTGAGCGGTAACATTAAAAATAGTTAGTAAAATTGCCGATAAGATAATTTGTTTAACTCTTCTCATGATGCATCAAAGTTAATGCTTTTATACTAAAACTGATAATAAGGACTGATCATTAGGTAAACGATAACTCCGGTTACTGACACGTACAACCAAATGGGATAAGTGTACTTCACTATTTTTTTATGCTTGTCTATCATATTACTCCAAGCATAGAAAAAAGCCAAAAGCACTAGGGGAACTACCCCAATCGACAATAAAATATGACTAATAAGGAAGAAGTAATAAACTGACTTTATTGCTCCTTCTCCCCCAAATGTAGTTGAAGGTGCAGAAGCATGATAAGTTACATAACAAAGTAAAAACAGCGCTCCTAAAACGAGGGCCGCGGTGTTCAATTTCCTGTGTAAGGCGATGTTCTTCTTTGCTTTAATAGCAATAAAAGCAAAAATTAAGCAGAGCGAAGTTAATGTGTTTATCACTCCAATTACATGAGGAAGGTTATATACCCAGTCTCCCAAGTCAAGCTTCTGTGGCAGCCCCAATAATACTGCTACAGCCAATGGAATTGCTACAGAAAGAATTCTGATCCATAGCATAGACTTTTTCTGCTTCAAGTCAACTTCATTCATTATCTAAATCTATTGTTTGTAAAATCCTTATTTCAAGGATTAACCTGTCGGTCTCTTCTCTTTCCATAATGTTGTAGTAGCCTCTGATTCTATTTTCAGCATCTACTAAAATTACTCTGTTATCGAGGTCTGACATGACCATACCGCAGTACTTCAAATTGCCCCAACTTGCAGAGTCTAGTTCCTTAAAATGCCAAAACTGATCCATAAACGTAACCCTTTGATTATAGCCTGTAATCGCATCGGTTTGAATAGAAGCACTATTCAAGTACGAAGTCATTTGTACGTTTGGATGACTGTAGAAAACATCCTGAACCTTTTCTAATTCTTCAAGCCTTGTTTTGAGTACAGGGCCATCCATCCTTTCAAAATGAATTACCTTGGTTACACCTACTTTAAGTTCAGGGCTTTTCACAATGTATTGTTCGGTGTTCCTCTCTAAACAAGTTACTTGACGCAAAGTATCTCCTCCTATTCCATCGGTATAGTAAATTGGTATCTGGAATTCATTCTTTCCAAAGCCTTTCAAAAACAGAAAGATTAACACTGGCAGTAGAATCAATAAGAATAAGTAAAAGCCCTTCTTGTTCTTCATAATACTTTGTTCAATAAAAAATCAGACCAATTGCTCAGTCTGATTCTATCATATTCTCAAATATAGTTTCTATTGCTAATGACTGTCATCGACTTGCTCAGACCCAGTAGGGTGGTAGTCTACAGTTCCTCTACTACTTTTTACCGCACCACCTTCTAACTCAACTAGAGCTACAATCAGCCACACGATAAAAATCATAGGAAGTAAAACAGAATATATTAAGCCTTTCACTTCATGACCTAAGTGCATAAACTCACTTACAATATAAAATGCTTTCACAATGGTTAAGCCTACGAAGATCACATTTCTAAGTGTACCTGCATCCATCATAAAGGCAAATGCATATTCAATTAGGGTAATGATCGCAAGTATACCTGCAATCTTCCAAATACCTCTGATTTTATTCTTGTCTACTGGTTGTACAACCACGTTTGATGTTTGTTCCATAGTATATAAATGTCCTTAGATCAAATAGAAGAAAGTGAAAACGAAGACCCAAACTAGATCTACAAAGTGCCAATACAAACCAACTTTTTCAATCATTTCATAATGGCCTCTCTTTTCATACATACCATTGGCAGCGTTAAAGAAAGTAATGATATTAATTACTACTCCTGAGAATACGTGGAAACCGTGGAAACCAGTAATAAAGAAGAATAATGCGGCAAATGCGGGAGGTCCATATTGGTTGAAGCTAAGTCCTGCTCCCATAATTTCATAGTTCTCTACCCATCTGCCATTTATGAAAACGTCACCGATAGTAGCTACACCACTTCCGCTAATAAAGTGAGACCACTCCCAAGCTTGACAGCTCAAGAATGCGATACCACCAATAATAGTCCAAAGCATCCACTTAACCACACCTTTTTTATCCATTCTCTGACCTGCCTCTACAGCCAAAACCATAGTTACAGAACTCAGAATTAGAATAAAGGTCATTAAACCCACGAAGAAAAGTGGAGCTTCAACCCCATGCAAGCCAGGGAAAGCATCATACACCTTTTCAGGAATTGGCCAATATTCAGTTGAGAACACAAAATCGCTAGGGTCTCCTTTATAAGCAGGAGCACTCCATCTTAGAAATGCGTATGTGATCAAAAGGCCAGAGAAAGTAAAGGCATCTGAAAGCAGGAAAAACCACATCATGAGTTTTCCATAGCTCGCCTTAAGAGGCGCAACCCCACCTGCCCATAAGCTTTTGTTGCCGACTGTAGCTGTAGTAGCCATAGTTAATAGGTTCTAGTTAATGGTTAAGTAATAAAAATATAAACAAGTATATCCAAAGTCCGCCTAAGAAGTGCCAAAACGTTGAACACATTTCCATGTTCAACATATTCTCAGAATTCACCTTTAACTTGAAAGACGAAATTAATAGATATAAAAGATAAATCACAGCAGCTACTAAATGTAGACCGTGCAAACCTGTAAAGATGTACAAGAAACTTCCAGCAGGATTACCCACGAAGAATACACCTGCATCAACCATTTGTCCCCAAGCCATAAACTGCCCAATAAGGAAAGCCATACCCAGAACAAAAGTGATACTCAAAGCTATTCGTACTTTTACAAAATCGTTCTTTTTAGCAGAGAGATATGCCCAATGCATAAAACCACTGCTTACAATTATAATTACTGAAGTAGACCAAAAGAGAGAAGGCAAGTCATACTCTAACCAGTTTCCACTGGCCTGCCTTACAATATGAGCGCTAGTAAAAGCAGCAAATATCATTACCACGGTTACGATGAACAACCACATCGCAAATTTCTTTGGATGCATTGAAAGCGGTTGTTCCACTTGGCTATCTACAAATTGATAATTCTCTGTCATTATTTCACCATGTCCAATAGATAAGCAATTTGCACGATCGGTAAATAGAGAAATGAACCAAACATAATTCTCAATGCTGATTTTCTCGATGGATCGCGCATCAACTTAATCGTCTGCGCCAAAAACAAAACCCCACAAATGGTAGCCACTACTCCTGAATTAATTCCGGTAATTCCAAAATAGGTTGGTAATAAGCCCAACGGAATCAGAAATAGCGTGTATGTCATTATTTGAAAAGCCGTCTTCATGTCCTTCTCTCCTTTTACAGGAAGAAGCTTAAAGCCTGCTTTTTTATAGTCTTCATCGGCCACCCAAGCAATCGCCCAGAAATGCGGGAACTGCCAAATAAATTGAATACCGAAAATTATCATTGCTTCATGGCTAATCACTCCCGTAGCGGCTACCCAACCCAATAACGGAGGTAATGCACCAGGGAAAGCTCCCACAAAAACAGCAATTGGGCCAACTCTTTTCAACGGTGTGTACACAAAGCTGTATAACACCATAGATAAAACAGCCAGACCTGTAGTTAACAAGTTAGTAGATATGTAAAGCACAAAGACGCCAGCTACAGCCACTATCGCAGCAAACCACAAGGCTTCATTATTCGAAAGTCGATTAGTAGGTAAAGGACGATTCTGCGTACGTTTCATCATTGCATCATAATCCTTTTCAATTACTTGATTGATTGTGCAAGATGCTCCAGAAACTAACCAGCCCCCAATAAACAACATTGTCAACTGAGTCCAGTCTACATTGCCGCCCATGGCCAAAGCATAGCCAAAGGCAGAAGAGAAAGCTACCAAAAGCGATAGTCTCATTTTAACCAACTCTAAATAAGCCTTGGCTTTTTGAGCGATTAACTCTCCTATTCCAATATTTGCAGAATTACCTGATATCATTCAGTTAACTAGTTTGTACTCTTTTATTTCCTAGCAGCAACAGCACATAGTACTGTACTCCGATAATTAATGTTCCTAACAACAAATGTATTGGCTGAATAGCCGCTGGCATTCCAAAGTATGCCATGATCACTCCACTTAAAACTTCTGCGCCCACTATCCAAAGGATAATCGCTCCATAGAGTTTTAATTTTTTAGGAGCATCCTTTTTCAACTTCAATAACCATATCAAATAAAGGTGCAAACCCAACAGTAAAATAGAATATGACCTATGAACTAAGAACTCCATTCCAAGTTTCGATATCCATTCTGACCTAGCAAAATGATCTGATAAAAGATCTATGCTTTCTCTTACCTGCGTGCCCATTACTATTTGAGGCAATGTAGCTATAAGACAAATCATTAAAACAGCTCTAAGCTTACCAGTTCCTACTAGGTTTAGATTAAGGATTTCTCTCTTCGATCTGAAATAAACATAGATCAAAAGACATACGATCAATAAAGCGAGTAACATATGAACCGTGATCATCCAGTGTAGCAAGTTTGTACTTACCACAATAGAGCCGATCCATCCTTGAAACCCTACCAATACAAATGCAATAAAAGAAAGAACGGTAATGGTTTTATCAGATTTCCAGTATCGGATTGACATTACAAATGTTCCGAAAACCAAAAGGCCGATAACCGCACCAACTAAGCGGTTAATGTATTCTGTTAATGTTTTTGTAGCATTAAATTCCTCTTCAGTCAGAATATCAGGATCATTTAAAATCTGATCAGCCAACTCGTCAAAACCAAATGCCGTGAGGTAACTTACAAACCTCTTATTCTTATCTGCCCTTTGTTGGGCATAAACTTCTTTGTAATCAGTTGGAAGTTGGCTAACATCCGTTGGTGGCACCCAACTTCCAAAACATTTGGGCCAGTCCGGACATCCCATTCCCGACCCAGTGGTTCTTACAATTCCTCCAATTAAAATCAAGAGATAAACCGCAATTACCGTAACGGCTGAAAACCGTCTAAAAGCTCGTCCGTTAGTGACCTTTTGATTCATCAATTACGATCTCACTAGCCATCTCCTCTTTCTCAATTGCGATCATATCATTCTCATGCGGAAGATTTGAATCCATAGTTTCTGAGAAAGGTACGGTTTGAAGAATGAAATCTTCAGCTGCACCTGGCTTAGAGTAATCGTAAGGCCATCTGTATACTGTTGGGATTTCTCCTGGCCAGTTGCCATGCCCTGGAACTCTCGGTGTTGTCCATTCCAATGTGTTAGACTTCCACGGGTTAAGTGGAGCTTTCTTACCTCTAAATATGCTGTAGAAGAAGTTGAAAAGGAATACAAACTGACCAAAGAATGTCAATATAGCGGCCACACTAATGAAAGCATTCAAGTCTGTAAACCCGCTGAAAGCCTCAAAGTTGGTGAACGAATAGTATCTTCTTGGGAAACCTGCAATTCCAATATAGTGCATAGGGAAGAATACAGAGTAAATACCAATAAACGTAAGCCAGAAGTGAATGTAACCCAGTTTTCTATCCAACATTCTACCAAACATTTTTGGGAACCAATGGTAAACCCCAGCTAGTAGTCCGAAAGAAGATGCCGCTCCCATTACCAAGTGGAAGTGAGCTACGACAAAATAAGTATCGTGTAATTGAATATCAATTGCCGAGTTACCTAAGAAAATACCTGTAATACCACCCGAAATAAATACCGACACCAAGCCAATAGAGAATAGCATTGCAGGTGTAAATACTATGTTTCCTTTCCAAAGTGTTGTCAAGTAGTTAAATACTTTTACCGCAGAAGGAATCGCGATGATCAATGTTAGGAACATAAAGATTGACCCTAAGAAAGGGCTCAATCCAGACACGAACATATGGTGTGCCCAAACTACGAATGATAATACTGTAATTCCCAACATAGAAATAATCATGGCCTTATAACCGAAGATTGGTTTTCTAGAATTGGTTGCAATAATTTCAGATGTAATACCTAAAGCAGGCAACAATACAATATATACTTCTGGGTGACCCAAGAACCAGAATAAATGCTGATAAAGGATTGGGCTACCACCTACATTTGGAAGTGCCTCACCTCCAATATAAATTTCTGATAAGTAAAAAGATGTACCGAAACTTCTATCGAACACCAATAATAAAGCTGCAGCAAATAGTACTGGGAACGATAAAACGCCAATTACGGCTGTAAGGAAGAAACTCCATATTGTAAGAGGTAACCTTGAGAAGGTCATCCCTTTAGTTCTTAAGTTGATAATTGTAGTGATGTAGTTAATACCACCCAACAATGAAGAAACGATAAAGAACACAATTGCAGTAAGCCACAAAGTCATTCCAAGTCCAGAACCGTCCATTGCTTGAGGCAATGCACTCAGTGGAGGATAAACTACCCAACCACCAGAAGCAGGTCCTGTTTCTAGGAACAAAGAAATAAACATGATTACACTGGATAAGAAAAAGAACCAGTAAGAAAGCATGTTCATAAAGCCTGAGGCCATATCTCTCGCTCCAATTTGTAATGGAATAAGGAAGTTACTAAAGGTACCACTCAAACCAGCCGTTAGTACAAAGAATACCATAATGGTACCGTGCATTGTTACCAAGGCCAAATAGAATTGAGGATCTAAACTACCTTCTGGTTGAATCCATTTACCTAAAAGCGGTCTTAACCAAGATAAGTCTGCTTCAGGGAATCCCAATTGCAATCTAAAAATCGCAGAAAAACCTGCTCCAATTATTGCCCAAATAATACCCGTAATCAGGAATTGCTTGGCAATTGTTTTATGGTCAAGTGAGAAAATATACTTTGTGATGAACGTTTCATGATGCTCGTGATCGTGATCATCATGCGCGTGTGCATCAATATGTGTTGCTGTTGCCATCTTAATATATTGGTCTTATTAATTACTCGTTAATGCCCGCTGTAACTACGGCCAACTCTTTCAAATTCTCAGGTACCTGAGACATGTAATCTGGATGTTTTGACAACCAAGATTTCTGTTCAGCTTTCCATTTATCGTATTCTTCAGGTTCTAGAACCGTCACAACTTTTCTCATTGCAAAATGAGAGGTACCACAAATTTCGGCACAAGCCAGTTCAAAGTTGAATTCAGGATTGTTTTCCTCAATTCGCATTTCTTCCGTTGTTTTATTCGGAACAAACCAGAACTGAGTAGGCATACCAGGAACAGCATCCATTTTCAACCTCATATGTGGCATATAAACACTATGTAATACGTCCTTTGCTCTAATTTTCAATAATACAGGTCTTCCTTTAGGAAGTACAATTGAATTGTTTTCGAAATCGTCAAAGTTGTTTTTATCTGTAAAGTCAACCCCCAATTGATTCGTAGCATCGATTAAACGGTAATCATAAGCTCCAACTTCATTGTCCATTCCACCGTAGCGAATTAACCATGTAAATTGTTGTCCTGTGATTTCAATTTGCTCTGCATCCTCAGGTGCATTACTTGTAATGTCAGACCAAGCTGCAAAACCAGAAATTACTAACCATGTCAAAACAATGGCTGGTACGCCAGTCCACAAAAGCTCTAACTTATTGTTATGCGGATAGAATTCAGCTCTATTACTTTCTCTATATCTATACTTATAAGCAAATACAAAAAGTAAAATGTGTGTGATTACAAATACAATTCCCGTAATCCACATTGTTCTCCAAAACAACTTATCGGTAATGATACCGTGATCAGATGCTACAGGAGGATCATAAGAATCAAAATATGCATATGAATACCATGCCATTAACCCAAAGAATAACACCATGAACACCACCATAAGAATGGCGTTTACATTATTACTCGCAGTTATTGATTTCTCCTCAGAACCTTTAACAACACTGATCAATCTACTTACTCTGAAGATCAACAACAGGATCGCCAGTACTAAGAAAATCGCTAAAACTATATAAAACCCGAACATATCTTTAATTTACTCTTATTAAATATGATGATGTTTTGCCTCTTCAAGCATTGGATGATTTTTAGCCACCAACGCAGACTTTGATAAGGCTGTTAAGGTGACAAAAACAAACGCTACTCCGAATACTAAGAACAAGCCAATCTCTGTAAGACCAAATGCTCCATTTTCACCTAAAGTACCTGGTGTTACCATTAAGTAGAAATCGATCCAGTGGCCACCTAGTATTACAATACAAACGATTTTCAAGAATACATTCAATCGTTTTGCATCCCTTGTCATAAACGTAAGGAGAGGGAAAATAAAGTTCAATCCTAGATTAATGAAGAAGAATGGTGCGTATTTATCGCTTAATAATCTTTCTACAAAGTATACTGATTCTTCAGGAATGTTTGCATAGTAAATCAATAGGAATTGAGAGAACCATACGTAGGTCCAGAAGATACTGAAGGCAAAAATAAATTTACCCAGATCGTGTAAGTGATTAGCTGTTACTTGCGACAAGTAACCTGCCTCTTTCAATAGAATGGTTACTAGTGTAATAAAGGCCAAGCCTGTTACCCACCAGCTAGCAAACACATACCATCCAAACATGGTTGAGAACCAGTGAACATCGATTGACATGATCCAGTCCCAAGCTGATACTGATGAACTCACGGCAAAGAATACTAAGAAAATTGCTGAGAATTTTCTGATTTTAAACCAGTAGCTATCTCCACCCAATTCATCTTCGGCCAAAGCCAAAGACTTAATTTTTTTGAACAACCAAAACCAAACTCCGAAGAACAACACCATTCTAAGGATAAAGAAAAGAGGGAAAGAACCTCCTTCTAATGGAAGGAAGAAATAACTGCTCTTTCCAGCAATCAAGGCATCGTAATGAGGATTCAACTCTCCACTTGGTAGAAACTCATTGTACAAGTCGCTATGCGTCCAGTGGAATATATCATGACCAAAAATCATGAATGTACCTATCATCAATAAAAAAGCATAAGGTAACCAGCTTCCCATGGCCAACGGAACTCTTAATAAAAAGGCCGACCATCCCGCCTGTGAGGCATATTGAAGGGTAAAGAAGAATATTCCTATAATCGCTAATCCAGCGAAGTAAACATTGTTGATCCAAAGGTTAACACCAAGCCTTTTCAACCAACCACCACCGTGATCTGCCTCTCCTGCTTCGTGCCCATCACCAGAATCGTCTGATATCATTCCGCCATGAGCGTCATTGTTATCACCATTATGATCTTCGCTAGCGTTTGTCTCGTGATCTCCAGAAGATGGAGCATCATGCTGCTCTGTTCCTTCATGGTCTCCGGCTTCAGCCTCATGACCACCACCCGGAAATATTGCACCAACAAGCAGCAATACAAACCCAATGATGGCTACGATATATAGCTTCTTTTTTAAGCCTGTCGTAAATTCAAATCTTTCTTTTGCCATTTTTTAAAAAATTTGGGGGTTACTGCTTTTGCAATTGTTTAACATACTTCACAATCTTCCATCTTTTTTCAGGGCTAATCTGAGAACCATGAGCTCCCATTCTTCTTATCCCATAAGTAATTACATGGAATACATGCCCTTCTGAAAGACCTCTCTGAGCTGGTGCTGTGTAAGGTGGAACACCTTGAAAAATAGGTGATACCTTCCCATCGGCCTGGCCGCTTGGGCCATGACAATGGTCACAGTACAGTTCGTATAGTCTTTTACCTTCCGCTAATATTTCTTCTGTTTCAGGAAGTGGATTTTCAATTAGACTAGCTGCTTCGATGTCGTCTTTTCCTAAACGATAAGGAAGAACTCCGTCAGCAGTACGTCTTACTGTTCCAGCTACTGGTAACTTGACATTCTGCTCGTAAGCGTTGTTTGGGTTAGAGTTATAAAACTCTCCCAATCCATCTTCTCTATTACTCAACCATTCGCCTCTATCTTTATCCTTGATTTGCGTCAATGGCTCGTAAGGTATTGAATGATACATTTGAGGTGCATATTCTGTACCTGGGTTATCGCCACTAGCATTACAAGAAGCCAGAGCAAAGATCGCTATGAGTGGTAAAAATGCTTTCAATCTATTCAACATGATCATCTTTAGCTTAGTCTTCAACTTCTTTATCGTTCACTTCAACAGCTCCTGAATCTTTCAATACGCTATTGATTGTTTGAGCATCCACAGATTTGTTTTGACCTAAATCAATTGCCATTACATGCTTATCATCTGTAATTCTCAAATCAAGCATTTTAGGGTCTTTCCATGGTTTTAAATCACTACTTACGAAGAATGTACCTACCATACCAAAAGCAGCCAGTAAAACCGTTAGCTCAAAAGTTACAGGGATAAAATCTGGTAGTGGAGTAAAGTCTTTACCACCAATAATCATTGGCCAATCTACACCTAGCATCCAAAATTGCATGGTTAGTGCCAAACTGGTTCCTAGTATACCAAACATAAAGGCCGCAATAGGAAGTCTAGATCTTTTATAACCTAACTCTTCATCAAGACCATGCACAGGGAATGGAGAATATACTTCGTCAATCTTGACACCAGCACCTCTCACCTTTCGTACTGCACTTAATAATACGTCCTCGTCATCAAAAACCCCGAGAACAAAGTTTCTAGAATCGCTCATAATTATGCAGTCTGTTTTTCTGATGAAGATTTCACAATACTTTTAATTTCAGCCATGTTCACCACTGGGAAGAACTTAGCAAATAACAAGAAGGCTGTAAAGAATAGCCCGAATGTAAACAAGTACACTCCCATATCATAAATCGTTGGGTAGAACATAGCCCATGAAGATGGTAAGTAATCTCTATGTAATGAGGTTACAATAATTACAAATCGTTCGAACCACATCCCAATATTTACAATAATGGAAATAATGAATGTAGCTGTTATGCTTGTTCTAATTCTCTTAGACCAGAACAGTTGTGGAGAAATCACATTACAAGTCATCATAGACCAGTATGCCCACCAGTAAGGCCCTTGCATTCTGTTAAAGAATGCATATTGTTCTGCAGGAACGCCAGAGTACCAAGCCACAAAGAACTCAGTAATGTACGCGATACCTACAATTGAACCTGTAATGGTAATTACAATATTCATCAAGCCAATGTGCTCAATAGTAATGTAGTCTTCTAACTTAAATAGTCGTCTGGTTACTAGCATCAAGGTCAATACCATTGCAAATCCAGAGAAAATCGCTCCAGCCACAAAGTATGGAGGGAAAATCGTAGTGTGCCATCCTGGTATTACTGAGGTTGCAAAGTCAAATGATACAATTGTATGTACTGAAAGTACGAGTGGTGTTGCCAAACCAGCCAAAATCAAAGATACACTTTCGTATCGGCTCCAAGCTTTAGCAGCGCCATTCCAACCAAGGCTTAGTGCTCCGTAAATTTTCTTTCTTACTCCTGTAGCTCTATCTCTAATGGTAGCAAAATCAGGTACAAGACCTATATACCAGAACACAAGAGATACAGAGAAGTATGTAGAGATTGCGAAAACGTCCCAAAGTAGAGGAGAGTTAAAGTTTACCCAAAGCGAACCAAATGTGTTTGGTAGAGGTAAAGCCCAATAAGCACCTAACCATGGTCTTCCCATGTGAAGTACAGGGAACATTGCGGCACATATTACGGCAAAAATTGTCATGGCCTCGGCAGCTCTGTTAATTGCCATTCTCCACTTCTGACGGAAGAGTAAAAGTACTGCGGAAATCAAAGTTCCAGCGTGACCAATACCTACCCACCATACGAAGTTGGTAATATCCCAAGCCCAACCTACGGTTTTGTTCAGTCCCCACATTCCAATTCCTTCCCAAACGGTAGCGGCTACAGCGATGAAACCAATGCCAAAAGCAGTTAGCGCCATACCCATACCCAATAACCACGATTTGGTTGGTTTGCCTTCTACCTGCCTGCAGATATCCTCGGTAACGTCATGGACAGTCTTACCGCCTGTTATCAAAGGTGTTCTTACTGATGAAGTAACCTGCATAGTGTATCTCTTTTAAAAATTAAGCTTCAGTTGATTGTTTTTCCTTATTCCTGATTTTGGTGAAATACCAAACGTTAGGGTTAACGTTGATCTCTTCCAACACGTGATAAGCTCTGTCTTCTTCCACTACACGCTCAGTTGCTCCTTGACCATCTTTTTTCTCTTGAATTTTCAAAGCTTTAGAAATTCTAGAGTTTTTGTCGTTCAAGTCGCCAAAGATTATTGCATCTGCAGGACATGCCGAAGCACAAGCCATGTTGATTTCTCCATCTTTAGGTCTTCTATCTTCGCGTTTAGCAGCAAGTTTGCCAGCTTGGATTCTCTGCACACACATTGAGCATTTCTCCATCACACCTCTTGCACGAACAGTTACATCTGGGTTCAATACCATTTTACCCAAATCGTTGTTCATTGAAAGGTTCTTATCAAACTTCGTATTGTCGTGATATTTGAACCAGTTAAATCGTCTTACTTTATAAGGACAGTTGTTAGCACAATATCTTGTACCGATACATCTGTTATAAGTCATTTGGTTAAGACCTTCTGTACTATGCGTGGTAGCTGCTACCGGACATACAGTCTCACATGGAGCATTATTACAATGCTGACACATCATTGGTTGGAAAGTAACTTCAGGATTCTCAGAAGCTTTTTCCAAAGCAATCAAATCATCAACTGGAGCATCAGAGCTATAGTATCGATCAATTCTGATCCAAGCCATTTCTCTTCTGTTCAATACTTCTTCTTTTCCAACTACAGGAATATTATTCTCTGCCTGACAAGCAACGGTACATGCTGAACAACCTGTACAAGAGTTCATGTCAATAGCTAATCCCCAGTGGTGATTATTATATTCATGTCCTTTCCAAAGGGTGATTTTTGAAGGTTGAATGTACTCTCCTTCTTTGTAAATCTTTGGATACTCTCTACCTGCCTTAGTGTCTTTTTTATAAGCACTTAATGTAGATTCCTGAATTACATTAGTTCTACCCATGTAAGTCTGGTGTGTTTGCGTTTGTGCGATTCTATATGATTCGCCAGTTTTCTCAACAGAAACTCCCGCAAATACTTCATAAACATTAGCACCATTCAATTTGGTAATGAAAGGATAGGCATTTACACCCACTTCGTTCCCTACTCTACCTGCACTAGTTCTTCCGTAACCTAAGGCTAAACCTACAGTTCCAGCAGCTTGTCCTGGTTGAATCAACACAGGTAAGGTTACTGAAGTATTTCCAACTGTAAGATTCACTTTTTCAGTAGTGCCATCATCCATTTTGATGCCCCACTCTTCGGCTTGTGCCTGAGATACTGTTAAATAGTTATCCCAAGTTGTTTTTGTAATTGGGTCTGAAGCCTCTTGCAACCAAGGGTTGTTGGCCATCGATCCATTTCCAATTGTAATTTTCTCGTAAAGCGCCAATTCAAGGCCTTCTCCGTTTCTCTTATAATTTTGAGCTATACTAGTTCCTGCAGCAGGAACAGCACTAAAGTCAAAAGTATATGCTTGAGAGTCTCCTCCTGTTTCAAGTACACCATCAAATAAAGTCTTGTCCCAGAAAGTCTGGAAATTAGAAGTATCTGATTGTTTTGTAAAGAAGTTCTCTCTCCAGTTATCTTGTAGATATGTATAATACTCAACGGTTTTACCAGACCACTTTAAGAAAGTTTCTGGAGCCTGACGAGTATCGAAAATCGGTGCTATTGTTGGTTGAACTAAGCTGAAATGACCAGTTCTTATCTCTACATCATTCCACTGTTCTAAGTAATGGTGATCAGGAGCAATATAATCTACCAAAGCAGCTGTTTCGTCCATTCTATCTGATGTAGAAACCTTCAGCCCTACTTTAGATAAACCAGCTTGTAATGCTTTACCTTCAACAGAATCGTAAACCGGGTTACAGTTAAAGAAAACTACAGCACTTACTAAACCAGCATTAACGTCTTTTACAAAAGAGCTCATTGCTTGATCATCTCCTTGACGGAAGTGTAGTGGTGCATTCACATTAATTGTAGCACCATAGTTACCAAGCATGGTATTGATACCATTTACTAATACCTGAACAACAGGATCATTAGAACCAGAAACTAAAAGTCCTGCTCCTCTGTTTGTCCAAAGTTCGTTGATCACTGAATTTAAGTGAGCTACATCACCAGCGTTTCCACCATTCACTTTTTCTTGTCCGGCTTTAGCTGCAATACCATTATATATGGCTGCTACTAACGGCCCTACTTGTGAAGGTCTAATGCCTGTTCTATAATCTGCGTTTGCTCCTGTTAATGAAAGGTTAGACTCAAATTGGTAGTGTCTAGACATTTCACGGTGCTCCGCGCTAATTTTTCTTGTTTGTGAATATTGCTTCGTGAATTCAATTGGTGAAATCCAAGTACCTAAGAAGTCAGCACCTACACTTACAATTGTTTTCGCTTTGCTAAAATCATATGAAGGAACCATTGAAGTTCCGAATGATCTTCTATTTCCTTCAGAAATACCATAAGCTGAAGATGAATCATAGCTTACATGCTGTGCTGTAGGATAGGTAGTCGAAAATTCGCCAATAGCTCTTTTTGTAGTAGGACTCAAAACAGAATTACTAACAATTCTAATCTGACCACCTTTGGCAGAAATTTCATTCAATTTGGCAATTACTTCTTTGTCCAAAGTATCCCAATCCGTTTTCGATCCAGCCTTTTTAGGCCCTACAAGTCTTTCTTTATCGTACAATGAAAGTACAGAAGCTTCTACCTGAGCATTGGTTCCTCCTTTGGTCATTGAAGAAAACTTATTTCCTTCAATTTTAATAGGACGACCTTCTCTTGTTTTTACTACTACACTCACAGCGTCACCGCCATTTACATAGGTAGATGCATAATAATTAGGAATAGACGGATCTACATCAACAGGCTTGTTCAAGTAAGGAATTGCCTTCCTTACTGGAGCCTCACAAGCTGCTAAAGAAGCTGCTGCGATACCAAAACCCATTAATTTTAAGAAGTCCCTTCTGTTACTGCTTCCTTCACCATTTTCGTTGATAGGAAGGTATTCTGGAAATTCCTTCTCGGCATTCTTAACAAACGAAGGTTCGTTAGTTAACTGCTCTATCCCTTTCCAGTATGTTTTTTGATTTTCTTTCATTGTATATCAATCAGAAATCGAAATTCTATTCAATAAATTAATAGTGACATTTAGCACATTCCAAACCACCGATATCGGCTACTTTCATTGGTGTTTTTGAGGTTGCATTGTGCATCTCTACCAACTTATCATAGTATCCGTTACCCTGCGTATTTACATCTGTATTTCTATGGCAGTCAATACACCAGCCCATTGTTAATGGAGCAAACTGTTTAACAACCTCCATTTCTTGAACCTCACCATGACATGTTTGACACTCTATTTCTCCTACTGTTACGTGTTGTGAGTGGTTGAAATAAGCCAAATCAGGTAGGTTGTGAACACGTACCCATTCTATCGGCCTTCCGCTCTCTTGAGCAGCATATAATTTTTGAATCTGAGGAGAATCTGTTTTAATCTCACTGTGGCAGTTCATACAGATGTTCACAGAAGGGATGTTTGCATTCTTTGCGATTTCAACTCCTGTATGACAATACTGACAGTCAATTTCATAAACACCAGCGTGCAGCTCATGTGAAAAAGGAATTGGTTGTGTTGGTGCGTAGCCTTGCTGTACTCCTACTGTATAAAGACCATCAATTACATTCTTAGCAGCCAAGGCTACCACAAGGAAGGTAATAATACCAATAACGGTTGGGCTCTTTAAAAAAGCGGTAACACTAAATTTTTCGTTTACGATTTCTTCATCGTCACTGCTAAGCTCTTTTTTATCTCTTAAATAACGACCAACAAAATTGATGATGATGACCAATACTATTAATAATAGTACCAACACCACAATCAAAGTAGCCATGATTACATTAAGGTATTCAGAAGGAACACCACCTGATTGAGCAGGCACCTCACCATTTGTCGGATTCTCAACGACCTCGACAGGAGGATTTTCTTCGGTATGTCTTACATAAGACAGAATAGCTAATATCTGATCATCAGCAAGATCGAAGGACTGCATTACAGCACCATTATACTCTTTAATAAGTGATACGGCTTGGGCATCCCCACTTTCAGCTAAAGCTTGAGAATTTCTTACCCACGAATAAATCCAGTCAAGTTCTCTTCTATCATAAACACCAGCCAATGCAGGACCGACAACCTTCTTGTCTACGGCATGGCATGAATTACAGGCGTATTCTTTAAAGAGACCTTCTCCATTTTTGATGATTGCTTCATCGGTTGGAATTTTATCTCTCTGGGCAAGGGTTTCTTGGCCAGAAAAAACAAAACAACATACAAACAAGCATGCTGTAGTGAAGCGGACTAGTAGTTTTTTGGATAACATGTAATCAATAGTTAGAGTCACAGATTGTCTCATCACGTAAAATCGAGACAAAGGTAGTATCGGAATGCCTTATTTCAAACTAAAGTTTAGATACCGCACAAGTGGTTAAAACCAATTAACAGCACACTTACTTCATTCATTAACAGTTATTTACGTGCATAACGAATGGCATCCATTTATTTAGAACTATTATAAATAGCTTCAATGAAGAAAATTAACGTAACCCTGTAGACAAAACGGTTTTTACAAGCAATATCTAAAGATTTAACTAAGCTATTATTTATACTAATAAACCTCCACTATTCATTCTATTCGCTGATTCAGCTATCTGATTGGCTTTCAGTCTAATTATCAATTCAAAGCTCTAAGCCCAATGCAGCACTACTTCTGAAGATAGCTATTGACCTTATTTTTAAGGGGCCAGAGGCACTTACCAACATTTCTTTACAACTCTATAAAAAAAGTAACCAGACGTATTGCCTAATAAAAATTATCTCTATATTTGCACTCGCAATTGAGACAACGGCCTCAAAAAGCAGCTAAAAAAGGTCTTGATTTACTAAAAAAGACTAAAAGAAATTGGGGTTCGAACTCCCTTAAAACAAAAGTTCGGGGTGTAGCGTAGCCCGGTATCGCGCCTCGTTTGGGACGAGGAGGTCGTAGGTTCGAATCCTGCCACCCCGACATTAAGAGCCTTGCAAATTGCAAGGCTCTTTTGTTTTTAGACCTTTCAGTTCCCTGAAAGTGCTTTTCTCTCCTTTTCCATGAAGTCACTTGGTACTAAAAATCTTAAGTAGTACCACTTTTTACGTGGCACTCCTCTAAGTTAGGCAAAACTATGTTGGGTACAAAGGAAGATTCACCACCAATACTTAACCTATTTATCATTTGAAATAAAATTTGATATAGTACATTAGATACTATGGTTAAGAAATTAATAATCCCTAAAGGTGAAGAATATCTAATAGCGGCATTAGATGAACTCAAACACCCCTTCTTCAAAAAAGGTGATGGCCTGCCTCATGGCATAATAGATAAAAGATACACTGGCATTGGAGCTACTACCCTACAATTAACCTCTAATACAAATACAATCCTTGTCCTTCCCTTTGTGAGACTTGCTGAAGAGAAAGCAAACAACCCCGACTTCAATGCTCATTATTGCAAAGCTGGATATGGCTTTGAAAAAAACATTCAGAAATATATTGAGTCAGATATTGAGCCCAAAAGACTAATAATTGTAGCGGATAATCTACATAAGCTTCCTGAAGTTCTTGGGGAAGACATCTACGATAAGTACCAAGTGGTAATTGATGAATGTGAAATTCTACAAACACAGTCAGGGTTTCGAAATGTACTACCAAGATGCATAGATGAATTTTTGAAATATTCGAAAAAGACTTTAGTCTCAGCAACACCTATTTATTTTACAGACACCAACCTTGATAGTCTTCCTAAGATTGAGGTTCAGAGGGAAAATGAGGCTAAGAAGAATCTAATTCTTATCAAGGCAGTAGACCCATGTCACTTTGTATCAAAAAAAATAATAACATCCACTAATAACAATAAGAATGAGAAATTCTTGATTGGCTGTAACAGTACAAAAGGCATTAAAAATATTATTGAATATTTAAGTACATCAGGTTTTGATAAAGTTAAAGTATTGGCTTCCGATTACACACTAAAAAAACTTAAACCAAAGTATAGTGGAGAGCTTAAAAACTTCAAATTACCTGCTCAGGTGACCATCTGTACTTCGGCATATTATAGTGGACTTGATATTAAAGACAAATTCCATTTAGTTGGTGTGAGCTTAGATGAAGAGATTCACCAAAGTTTCTCTGTTGAATCATTTGTTCAGTTTGAAGGAAGAGAAAGAACGGACTCTATAATAAGTAGGGCTCTCGTTGTAAAGTCTCCATTTGACCACTCTTGTTTTGAATCAATCCCTACAAAGGAACAATTGAATGAAAAATTCAAAAGCTTAAATAATGTGGTTGACAGTGTTAACAAAATCGAAGGTTCATTAGATAGAAAAGCAATAGCTGAAGCCATAGTCAAAGCAGAACTCGACATTGATGGACTTTATTACTTGAAAGAAGGAAGTTTACTAGCCAGTAACCATCTAATTTATGACTTGCTCAAACATGAAAAGGGAAAGGATCTAGCATTCAAAGATGATTATCGTGAATTAGAAATAAAGCTAGCCAGTAGATTTACTATAACTAAAAAAATCAGAGATAAAGAAATTGGGCCATATCTGAATTTATCAAAGTCCTTAACCCTTAATGAATACTTAACTCATATTACTGAGTTAATTCCAAGCCAGCCTCACACTCTATACTCAATAGCTAGGGCAAATAACTATGACAGCAAACTGAGAGGTATTTGTTTATCATTTTTTATTGGTTTTCATGAGTATGGAATCAATGGGCGAATGATAATTCAATTCCTCAAAAATTTAATTAAAGAATATAATGACAATCATGCCAATGTTAGCTTCTTAAGATTCATTGAGATAATAGGTTTAGCTTTCTCATTGAATAAGACGGGGAAATTAAAATCTATTTTATCTAAGCTTCAAGGTTTGAAAAAGCCTTTATCTGCAAAGGATATTTGGTTAGTTTTTTCAGAAGTTATTGAAACGAATGAATTAAGTTTTGGCACAAACTCCAGTCCGAAATACAATGAAGTATTATGCCTTTTTAAGATTGCTTTTACTCATGAAATTAAATCAAAAAAATATATCGTAAAAGGTGGTTTTTTTCCCTTCTTCCATAAGTATGAGGTAATCAACCATCGTTTAGAAAAAGATAGAGACTTAAAACCAACTGTTTACTTTGGAACTAGATTTATCTCCCGTTTTATTGGTGAGGTGGAAGAAGGTATACTTATGGATAAATTAGGATTAGATGTTATAATCGAACTTTCAAAAAGTTAAGAGAGGGGTGAATTTATAACTTAATGAAAACCACCCCCCCCTCTATTTTCAATCATTATCCCGATTGAAAAGCTCCACCACTTTAATCTCTAGAGCATCACTAATAATAAAAATGGTGTTTAATGTTGTATTGATTGCCCCAGTTTCTATTCTGGCAATCTGAGAAAGTGACAGCCCTGATTTATGAGAAAGCTCCTCTTGAGTGATGCCTAGACTTTTACGTACCCCTGCAAGTTGCTTTCCAAACCTTATTAATCTCTCTTGGTCTACATTACTTCTCACCCAGCGAAACTGGATAATCAGAGTTTATAATGTTATCGCATTTATGCTATATTTGAACGTAGAAGTGGTTAAACACCTTATTAATAGACCAATTCAGTATTCAGATTAAGCAGAGCCTACTATTAGGTATAGCACTTTCTATAATATTTGAGAGCATGGACTTATTCTTAATCATACCCCTCCTAACATTTAGATGGGGAAAGCCCCCCGCGAGTTCACTCACAGAAAATCTAAAACAGATATGAAAAAAATTAAAATTAGCTATACGAAAAAACTGAGCCTCTCAGCATGTTTTTGTATTTTAATAATGAGTCAAGTAGTATTTGCTCAAGAGCTTGAAATTGAAAAATCAGCAAAAAAGGAAAGTAAGGAATACCAATACTCATTAGGACTTAGCTTTTATCATGGAAGGTATGGCCTAGATGTAAATAAACAGAAAGCCCTTTACTGGATAAAAGAATCTGCCAATAGTGGTTATTCAGAAGCCTGTCTTGAATTAGGAAGGTTTTATAGTAAAGGAGATATTGTTACTCAAGATTATTATCAAGCCTTTGATTGGTTTAAGAAGTCTTCAGAATACGGTTCTGTAGAGGGGCACTATCAATTAGGTATTTGCTATCAACTGGGAGAAGGAACTTTAATCAATCCCAATAAAGCTTTTGAAAACTTTCTAGTAGCAGCCAAAATGGGATATGATAAAGCAGCCTATAATGTCGGGATCTACTATTATCGAGGCTTGTTAGGCAATAAGAGTTACTCTTCTGCTTTAGAATGGTTTCAAAAAAGTTCTGACTCCTTCCCTGATGCAAAGTACATGCTAGGAGTAATGACTTTCTATGGCCACGGCACTAATGAAAGTAAGTCTAAGGCAGCAAGCTTAATAAAGCAATCATATGAGGAAGGATATTTAAAAGCTAAAGAGTTTTGGGATGAGAATGAACTTTGGAGGTACACCAATTAGACCTTTATGTTGTTCCTGTTGGTCACAAGTAGACTTCAATCGTTAAGACACTTTAGCAGGTAATATGGCATAAAAAAGTGTCCTCAGACAGGCTACATTCATAAAAAGACAAATCCCACACCTTAAACCATTTCATAAAATAAAATAGTACAGTGAAGTATTTTTATCTCCTTTTGCACTCATGAAGTATTAGAGCGGAATTGGTGTCACAGTACCATTTTATTTTCTTCACTATTTAGCCCACACACAAAGTCCATTTGCTTTTTATTCCATTTGCTGTCTTGTGGGGACTTTTTTATAGCTACTCCCTTTTCTCTTTAGTTTAATTTATTGCCTCCGGCAGATGGGATAAAGAAAAAACCGTAGCTCATAATTTTTGCTCGCCTGCTGGCTCAAATCCAACCTTCAATCATCTTGCTCACGCAATCTTCCTCTTGAAGGAGTATTTTCACACTCGCAGTGGCTTCGCGTGCTAGTATTTAAGATTTCCACTAGAAATTCCATTAGACTCCAAAAGGCTCAAGGCCAACGCTAGAATGAATAATATTCATTGCCAATGTTTTGGAGCCATTACATAATGGCTATCCCATTTAGAATGGGACATTGACTCATTGGAATAATGAGAACTATTATAATTTTTTATCAAAAATAATTTATATTTAGAAATAACTTCGAACCTTATGAGTCATAATCTTTTTTTAGGCATGTATACTTTTGCCATTAAACAATTCAATACTTCTAATTCTGATAAAGTAGAAGTAAATCAGTTTTTAAGTGAGGCCTACCCTAATAAGGAGCCAAAATTCTCTAAGGGTTTTGTTCAAGATATAATCAACTTACTTGAAGAAAAGGCTTTCAAGAACACGAGGAATACTCACGGTGCTACTCTTGCTGACAAGAGCCTAAATAATGAGTCTAGAATACTTGATCTCTTAATAGATGGTGGATTAACAGGTATAAAGCAATTTATAATTGATGAATCAGGTAATAGCGAACCCTTGTCAGACAGTGACATAATTGGTCCTAAATTCTATTGCCGCATATGGCTTCCTGCTAAATCATATAATGGATACCTCTTTATTCAAAAATATGGTTCATTAAGCATCAAACCTATTTTTGATGATATTTTGAAGAAAGTATTAAAGCGACATAACTTTAACCTAATTAATTCATCCATTCAGCCCACAACGACAAAAGCTAGAATGAAAAAGTTCTACAAATACTCAACTCTACGAGATGTTATAGTTGTAAGTAATCAAAGTAGTAACTCTACAGGGCCAGCAAAAGCTTCTAGTGCAGTTTTAAGGCTAAATAATTTCCAATCAATTGGGAATAAACAAATTGATAGAGCAACAATAAATGCTGCTATGCAGGAACATGGCTTCTCAATGGGCAACAGGCATTATCAAATTAAAGCAACCTACGAGAATAAGTCTGAAGATTTCAAAGAAGAAAGAACCGTTATACTAGATTCTAGTGATGAAACAATCAATGTCATTCCTAACATCAGAATACCAAAGGATTGCATTGACAAAGATAACTATCCAGACTTTCAGAAAATGAAGGCTTTTGTGGATCAAGAAATGTTACAAGTAAAGTTAGAGGCCAAACTATAGGTTGATAATGTTAGATTTCCGTGTCATTCTCGATATTAGAAAAGATGCCCTAAAAAGCATGAAGTGTGATAGTGATGACGTCAAAATTTCATCACACTGGAAGAGATTTATTTTTATATCTGTATTCCACTTAGTCCCAGTAATGATTTGTGTTATTGCTTGGACTCAGGAGCTAAAACTAACTACATTAGAAAATTACATTGGGTCTGGAATAGCTATTTTCACTGGACTATTCTTTTCTCTCTTATTGAGTATAGGAGCTAAAATTAGAGATGAAAAAAACAATCCTGACAAGGATGATAATAACTTCATGAAGTTCAAGAATAACATGAAACAGATAGCTAATATTACCTTATACGTAATAGAAATCGGAGTTCTCATTTTCATTATTCTATTGTTAAATTCACTTTTCAAAACTGATGAGTACCCAATAGTAGAAAGGATTTTCACAATGCTGGCTTTGTTTTTCTTAGCTAGATTTCTCACTTCTCTATTCTTTATGATCCAAAGGTTCTATCATGTAATGAGTGATGAAATCAATAATATTTTATAAAACATTAATAACACTATAAAAGTAAATAATTTAGAAATGGGGAGAATAACTATTGAAAGAGAATTACCAATAGAGGATGATGGTTTTGATTACAGAAATCATCTATTCAGTTTACTCACTGAATACCTAATAAAGCACACAAGTGAAGCTTGTAAAAATCTTCCTGAGGAAAATGAACTACACCCTCAATTTCAATCTGACTCTTTGTGGAAAGATGAAGAAACACAAACATGGATTGCCTCTGAAATGAAAATGATAGAGCAAATAGCTGTTAAAGTAATTGAGGATATGAATACCCCAAATATCTGACTTCAGTATATCAATACAATTCAAGCTCCAATAGGAGCTTTTTTAGAGATATTTACTTCAGAAGTAGAGCATTATTTTACTTTAACTAAAACCTACTCATAGACTCAAACAAATGATTGTCATCTAGTTTAATATACTTCTTCATCGTCTCATATTTAGTATGCCCTGTCATTTCCATTATAACAGGAATGCTTACCCCTCTTTTAATACACATTGTGATAAAGGTATCTCTGGCATTATGAGAAGATAGTAATTGATGCTTCGGTAGGTTTTTAACTAAAGGAGAACCCAAGCCCGAATATTCTTTAACTTCTGTTATTTGATTAAACTTAAGAAGGTTAAACAACTCCTTAAGTCTTCTATTATAGACTTGATTACTCAATTTCAATGACGCTGTTGACCCTCCATACTTATTCAATATTTCCTTGCTAATATGATTGAGTGGAATTCTACAAAGATTATCTCTTTTAGTGTTCTCAGTCTTTGAGGGGCTTACAATAATTAGATTTTCTCTAATATTAGCTTCGCTAACATTAAATAAGTCAGAATACCTCAAACCCGTTACACAGGCAAAAAGAAAGGCATCTTTTACCTTCGTTAATGATGGTTTAGCTATCAATAGATGTTCACAATTACATAGTACCACAAACTCCTTATCACTAAGAGGCAATGGGGGTGATGAATGAGTACTTACTTTACCAAATTCAGATTTCAAGTAGTCATTTGTGAACTCAATTTCAGGGTATTCAGAAGCTCTGTTATAATAATGATTGACAAAGGTTTTAAGAGTAATGAAATGCTTCTTTATAGTATTAGGGTCATACTTGCAGCTTGACATCCATAATATCAAATCATCGGAAAACCTAAGAGTCAAATCATTAAAACGTAGTCTTTTAAACCCTTGAGAGAGTCTAAACTCCTCAAACCTCTCCATCCTATTCTTTATGGTAATAAACTCTTTGTAGGAGGTTCTTTTACACCCCAGCATCACCCTAAGCTGAATAAACCTATCCAAGTAATCCAGTAATTCAGAGTACTCTTTAACTTCTTTCTCTTTAGTTGAAGAAGGTACGAGAAGCAACTCTTGATATTTATTATCTAATAATTTATTTTTCAAGGTTGCGCTGGGGTCAGATTTTAAAACCTTAGACTTTACCTTTGACCAATTTGATGGTTTTACCTTTACAGCAGAAGAAACTCTTCTTCTAACTCTTTTACCTCCATCATAAGTAGTAAGCTCAAAATAGATAGAACAATAACCTTCCTTGTTCTTTTGCCTTGGGATAATGATGATTTTAATGTCTCTCATTTTAATACAGAAATCATGTTGAACATGATTTTCAGTACCAAAAACATCCATTTAACTAGGGTTTAAAGCCCTATGCGAATCCTGCCACCCCGACAACAAAAGCTTCTGAGAAATCAGAGGCTTTTTTGTTTTTAGGCCTTCAATATTCTAGTTAAGAGGTCATAGGTGCGCTCCGAAGTCTCGGAGCTGCCACACCGACAACAAAAGCTTCTGAGAAATCAGAGGCTTTTGTTGTTTTAGGCTTTCAATATTCTAATTAAGAGGTCGTAGGTGCGCTCCGAAATCTCGGAGCTGCCACACCGACAACAAAAGCTTCTGAGAAATCAGAGGCTTTTGTTGTTTTAGGCTTTCAATATTCTAATTAAGAGGTCGTAGGTGCGCTCCGAAATCTCGGAGCTGCCACCCCGACAACAAAAGCTTCTGAGAAATCAGAGGCTTTTTTGTTTTTAGGCCTTCAAT